>NZ_CP166775.1:4800000-6818602 GCF_059695575.1 Pseudomonas sp. LBUM1678 | reverse complement strand
GGATATCCCCTAAGTTGAAAGCCGGTGAGGCAAAAACAAGCGGCCATTGTAGCGGCCAGACGCCCACTTATCCACATGCAGGTTGCGCACAGGGCACGAATTATCAACGCGTTAACCACAAAAAAGACGACCAATGGTCTGTGCATAAGCTCTGTGGATAACCGCCCATGAGGGCACTGGACAAGTGGGGGCAAAACTCGGTGGATAACCTGCCTGTGGATAACTGACCATTCCACACACAGCTTATCCGACACCGCAGCACAGGCTGCCCCCTGTTTTCCACCGTAGTTGTCATTCTCTGTACAGCGCGAGATAGAAGGGCTGAAGGTAGTTATCCACAGATGATCGCGTCCCTAGCTTTTATAAGCTTTACAGAAAAGCTTTAAATAACTTCCTTCTTTATTTCTATATCTAGCGAAGGACCTGCGGACGAGAAAACGCCTTGAGATCTATTTATAAGGAAACGCTGGTTGGAAATTGACCTAGAGGCTTGCTTTCTCTAGAATCCCCGGTCTCTTAAAACGGGGGCCATTCCGGCCCGTTGTGGACGAACCAGGTAACACGACAATGAAACGTACTTTCCAACCAAGCACTATCAAACGCGCTCGTACTCACGGTTTCCGTGCTCGCATGGCTACCAAGAACGGTCGTGCAGTCCTGTCGCGTCGTCGCGCCAAAGGTCGTGCGCGTCTGGCAGTTTGATAATCCGGCACTGGAGGTGAGTCAGGACTTCAGTCGGGAAAAGCGTCTGCTTACTCCCCGGCATTTCAAGGCAGTCTTTGACTCCCCTACCGGCAAGGTTCCGGGGAAAAATCTCCTGCTCCTTGCGCGGAACAACGATCTCGATCACCCCCGTCTCGGGCTGGTTATCGGGAAAAAGAGCGTAAAGCTCTCCGTCGAGCGCAATCGCCTCAAACGTCTGATGCGCGAATCGTTTCGCCTGAACCAGGATTCACTGGTCGGTTGGGACATCGTTATCGTCGCGCGCAAAGGTTTGGGTGACGTAGAAAGCCCCGAATTGATTCAGCATTTCGGCAAACTCTGGAAGCGTCTGGCACGTAGCAAGCCGGTACCAGCAGTCAAAACCGAAACTGTAGGGGTAGACAGTCCCGATGCGTAAACTGGCACTCGTTCCGATCCAGTTTTATCGCTATGCCATTAGTCCTCTGATGGCCAGTCACTGTCGTTTCTACCCCAGTTGTTCCTGCTACGCGTATGAAGCCATAGAAAATCATGGCCTTCTGCGCGGTGGCTGGCTGACCTTTCGTCGTTTAGGTCGCTGTCATCCGTGGAATCCCGGTGGTTATGACCCGGTTCCATCTATCCCTACCTCCCGTTCTTCTTCGATGGCCGAGTAATCATGGATATCAAACGCACGATCCTGATCGTCGCCCTGGCAATCGTGTCCTACGTTATGGTTCTTAAGTGGAACCAGGACTATGGCCAGACTGCCCTGCCGACTCAGAATGTTGCTTCCAGTACTACCGCACCGGGCCTACCGGACACGGCGACTGGCAATAATGCTTCTGTCAGTGACGACATTCCACGCGCCGCAAGTGATACCAGTGCAACTGCACCTACTGAAACACCAGTAGCTGTCAGCAAGGATCTCATCCAGATCAAAACGGATGTGCTCAACCTGGCTATCGATCCACAGGGTGGTGATGTTGCCCAGTTGACGTTGCCGCTGTATCCACGTCGCCAGGACCATCCGGAAATTCCATTCCAGTTGTTCGATAACGGCAACGAGCGGACTTATCTGGCCCAGAGCGGTTTGATCGGCACCAACGGCCCGGACGCAAGTCCTGCCGGTCGTCCGGTTTACACCTCGGAGAAGAAGATTTATCAACTGGCTGACGGTCAGGACCAATTGGTCGTGGATCTGAAGTTCAGCAAGGACGGCGTCAACTACATCAAACGTTTCACGGTGAAACGTGGCCTGTATGACGTAACCGTTTCCTATCTGATCGACAACCAGAGCGCACAGCCCTGGTCTGGTGCGATGTTCGCGCAACTGAAGCGTGACGCCAGCGGCGATCCTTCCTCAACCACCGCCACCGGCACTGCCACTTACCTGGGCGCAGCCCTGTGGACAAGTAACGAGCCGTACAAAAAAGTGTCCATGAAGGACATGGACAAGGCGCAGTTGAAGGAAACCGTCAGTGGGGGTTGGGTTGCCTGGTTGCAACACTACTTCGTCACCGCATGGATTCCGGCCAAGGGCGAAAATAACGTCGTCCAGACCCGTAAAGACAGCAAAGGCAACTACATCATCGGTTATACCGGCCCGGCAATGAGCGTTGCGCCAGGTGCAAAAGCCGAAACCAGCGCTGTTCTCTACGCTGGTCCGAAAAGCCAAGCTGTGCTGAAAGAGTTGTCCCCAGGTCTGGAACTGACCGTTGACTACGGTATTCTGTGGTTCATTGCCCAGCCAATCTTCTGGCTGCTGGGACACATCCACACCATCGTCGGTAACTGGGGCTGGTCGATCATCTTCCTGACCATGCTGATCAAAGGGATTTTCTTCCCGCTGTCGGCTGCCAGCTACAAATCCATGGCGCGCATGCGTGCAGTGGCACCGAAACTGGCAGCGCTGAAAGAGCAACATGGCGATGATCGGCAGAAAATGTCGCAAGCCATGATGGAGCTGTACAAGAAAGAGAAAATCAATCCGCTGGGTGGTTGCTTGCCAATCCTCGTGCAGATGCCGGTTTTCCTTTCGCTGTACTGGGTTCTGCTGGAAAGCGTTGAAATGCGCCAAGCGCCGTTCATGCTGTGGATTACTGACCTGTCGATCAAGGATCCGTTCTTCATTCTGCCGATCATCATGGGTGCAACCATGTTTATCCAGCAGCAGTTGAACCCGACTCCTCCGGATCCGATGCAGGCCAAGGTGATGAAGCTGATGCCAATCATCTTCACCTTCTTCTTCCTGTGGTTCCCGGCTGGTCTGGTGCTGTACTGGGTAGTGAACAACTGCCTGTCCATCGCCCAACAGTGGTACATCACTCGTAAAGTCGAAGCGGCTACCAAAGCAGCTGCCTGATTTACACTGTGGATAACCACTCAAAACGCCCCCTAGTGGGGCGTTTTGCTATCTGTCACTTTTGTCTGGATAACGGTTTATGAGCGTTCCTCGTGAAACCATCGCAGCTGTCGCCACCGCTCAAGGTCGCGGCGGTGTGGGCATCGTCCGTATTTCCGGGCCGTTGGCGAGCATTGCTGCCAAGGCGATCAGCGGTCGCGAACTGAAACCTCGATTTGCCCACTACGGCCCGTTTCTCAATGAAAACAAAGAGGTTTTGGACGAAGGCATCGCGCTGTATTTCCCGGGACCGAACTCCTTCACCGGCGAAGACGTGCTTGAACTGCAGGGTCACGGCGGGCCGATCGTTCTCGATATGTTGCTCAAACGTTGCCTGGAACTGGGCTGCCGTCTGGCACGACCAGGTGAATTCAGTGAGCGTGCCTTCCTCAATGACAAACTCGATCTGGCCCAGGCGGAAGCCATCGCCGACTTGATCGAGGCAAGTTCTGCACAGGCAGCACGAAACGCGCTGCGTTCGTTGCAGGGCGCCTTCTCCCAGCGTGTGCATAACCTCACCGAGCAGTTGATTGGTCTGCGCATCTACGTCGAGGCAGCCATCGATTTCCCGGAAGAAGAAATCGACTTCCTGGCCGACGGCCACGTACTGGCGATGCTCGACAAAGTCCGCGATGAATTATCCACAGTGCTTCTTGAAGCCGGGCAAGGAGCCTTGCTGCGCGATGGGATGACCGTGGTCATTGCCGGCCGGCCGAATGCCGGCAAGTCCAGCCTGCTGAATGCCCTGGCCGGTCGGGAAGCCGCGATCGTGACCGAGATTGCCGGCACCACTCGGGACATTCTTCGCGAACATATCCACATCGATGGCATGCCGCTGCACGTGGTCGACACCGCTGGTCTGCGGGATACCGATGACCAGGTGGAAAAAATCGGTGTCGAGCGAGCGTTGAAAGCCATCAGCGAGGCAGATCGCGTATTGCTGGTGGTCGATGCGACCGCACCTGAGGCACTTGATCCTTTTGCGCTGTGGCCGGAATTCCTCGAAACCCGCCCGGATCCGGCCAAAGTTACGCTGATTCGTAATAAGGCTGACCTGACCGGTGAAGCCATTGCCCTGGAGGTCAGTGACGATGGCCACGTCACCATCAGCTTGAGCGCCAAGTCTGCAGGCGATGGCCTGGAATTGCTGCGCGACCACCTCAAGGCCTGCATGGGCTACGAACAGACCTCGGAAAGTAGCTTCAGTGCACGCAGGCGTCACCTTGAGGCGTTGCGTCATGCCAGCGCATCCCTTGAGCATGGCCGTGCACAGCTGACATTGGCGGGGGCTGGTGAGTTGTTGGCCGAAGATTTACGTCAGGCTCAGCACGCTTTGGGTGAAATCACCGGCGCATTCAGCTCCGATGACCTGTTGGGACGCATCTTCTCCAGTTTCTGTATCGGTAAATAGTCCTTCCGTTGTTCACAGACAGGCCATTCGCGCCTGTCTGTTCCCTCCTTTCTCTGAAATCGACCTCCAGTGCCGAGCAGATTCTTTTTGCTTGAGCGGATTTTCCGTGCGTGGGATTCGCTCGATCAGCGATTTTCTGTGGATTAAGCCCTGTGAGTAACTGCCACTAAGGGCAGTTGATAACAGGGCGTCAAAACTGAAGATAACCGCCCCTGTGGATAACCACCCCTTTCATCCACAGGCTTAAACCGGTTATCCAAGGGCCTCATTGGCACATGATCACAGGGTTTTGAATCTCTGTACATATTGAATATAAAGGCCTCTAGAGATCTATCCACAGAAAGATGCCTCAGTAGAAATAAACATAAAAACAAAGATTTAATAAATTTCTCTCTTTTTAATTTCTATAACCCCGACTTCTCCACAGCTGGTTAAATTTTGTGCAAAGGGTTCTTTAGGAAGGGCGAAGTCCCTATACTTGCCGACCAGGTATAGAAACCTGAGCTCAAACTATTCCTGATTACCTAACTGAAGCAGGCACGAGGTGCGTGGTGGATTTCCCTTCCCGTTTTGAAGTGATCGTCATCGGCGGCGGTCATGCCGGTACCGAGGCAGCACTGGCCTCAGCACGTATGGGTGCAAAAACCCTGTTGCTGACGCATAACGTGGAAACCCTCGGTGCCATGAGCTGCAACCCCGCCATTGGCGGGATCGGTAAAAGCCATCTGGTCAAAGAAATCGATGCCCTCGGCGGTGCGATGGCCATGGCCACCGACAAAGGTGGTATTCAATTTCGCGTACTGAACAGCCGCAAAGGCCCGGCCGTACGAGCGACTCGCGCTCAGGCAGACCGGGTTCTGTACAAAGCCGCTGTCCGCGAAGCATTGGAAAACCAGCCGAACCTGTGGATATTTCAACAAGCCGCCGATGACCTGATCGTCGAGCAGGAACAAGTGCGTGGTGTTGTCACCCAAATGGGCCTGCGTTTCTTCGCAGATTCCGTGGTGTTGACCACCGGCACCTTCCTCGGTGGACTTATCCACATTGGCATGCAGAATTATTCCGGCGGCCGCGCCGGCGATCCGCCATCGATCGCTCTGGCTCACCGTCTGCGTGAATTGCCGCTGCGCGTTGGTCGTTTGAAAACCGGTACACCGCCGCGTATTGACGGTCGTACTGTGGATTTCTCGGTCATGACCGAGCAGGCCGGCGATACACCGATCCCGGTGATGTCGTTCATGGGTTCCAAAGAGCAGCATCCGAAACAGGTGAGCTGCTGGATTACCCACACCAACGCCCGCACCCACGAAATCATTGCCGCCAACCTTGATCGTTCGCCGATGTATTCCGATGCAGGGTTGATCGAAGGCATCGGCCCGCGTTATTGCCCGTCGATCGAAGACAAGATCCACCGCTTTGCCGACAAGGAAAGCCACCAGGTCTTCATCGAACCGGAAGGCTTGACCACTCACGAGCTGTACCCGAACGGGATATCCACATCCTTGCCGTTCGACGTGCAATTGCAGATCGTGCAATCGATCCGCGGCATGGAAAACGCGCACATTGTTCGTCCGGGCTACGCCATCGAGTACGACTACTTCGACCCCCGTGACCTGAAGTACAGCCTCGAAACCAAAGTCATCGGCGGTCTGTTTTTCGCCGGGCAAATCAACGGCACCACCGGATACGAAGAAGCCGGCGCCCAGGGGTTGCTGGCCGGCGCCAACGCTGCACTGCGTGCGCAGGGCAAAGAGGGCTGGTGCCCGCGTCGCGATGAGGCGTACATCGGAGTGTTGGTCGACGACCTGATTACCCTTGGTACTCAAGAGCCGTACCGGATGTTCACCTCCCGCGCCGAATACCGCTTGATCCTGCGTGAAGACAACGCGGATCTGCGCCTGACCGAAAAAGGTCGCGAGCTGGGTCTGGTCGATGACGCACGTTGGGCGGCTTTCTGCACCAAACGTGAAAGCATCACCCTTGAAGAACAACGCTTGAAAAGTACCTGGGTTCGCCCGGGTACAGAACAGGGCGATGCGATTTCCGAGAAGTTCGGCACGCCGCTGACCCACGAATACAATTTGCTCAATCTGCTGAGCCGTCCGGAAATCGACTACGCTGGTCTGATTGCTGTGACCGGTGGGGGCGCGGAAGATCCGCAAGTCGCCGAGCAGGTCGAAATCAAAACCAAATACGCCGGTTACATCGATCGTCAGCAGGACGAGATCGCCCGTCTGCGGGCCAGCGAAGACACAAAACTGCCTGTGGATATCGATTACACGAACATTTCCGGTCTCTCCAAAGAGATCCAGAGCAAGCTCGGTGCGACCCGTCCAGAGACCTTGGGCCAGGCGTCACGTATCCCGGGCGTCACGCCGGCAGCGATTTCGCTGTTGATGATTCATTTGAAAAAACGCGGCGCGGGCCGTCAGTTGGAGCAAAGCGCTTGAGTTCGTTGGTCACCTCGCAACATGCAGAAGAGTTATCCACAGGTGCTCGCCAGCTCGGTGTCACGCTGACAGAAGCCCAGCACGCGCAGCTGCTGGGTTACCTGGCCCTGTTGATCAAATGGAACAAGGCTTACAACCTGACCGCCGTGCGCGATCCGGATGAGATGGTCTCCCGACATCTGCTCGATAGTTTGAGCGTGATGTCGTTCGTCGAGAACGGTCGCTGGCTGGACGTTGGCAGCGGCGGTGGCATGCCGGGTATTCCGTTGGCCATTCTGTTTCCAGAGTCGCAAGTGACCTGTCTGGACAGCAACGGCAAGAAAACCCGCTTCCTGACCCAGGTCAAACTCGAACTCAAACTGGATAACCTGCAAGTTATCCACAGCCGTGTGGAAGCTTTCCAGCCTGCCCAGCCATTCAACGGGATCATTTCCCGGGCGTTCAGCAGCATGGAAAACTTCAGTAACTGGACTCGCCACCTGGGCGACGCCGATACACGCTGGCTGGCAATGAAGGGCGTTCATCCGGCCGATGAGCTGGTAGCATTGCCGGCAGACTTCCACCTCGATAGCGAACACGCCCTGGCCGTACCTGGTTGCCAAGGCCAACGCCATCTGCTGATACTGCGCCGCACGGCATGATTGGGAACACAAGCAAGAATGGCTAAGGTATTCGCGATAGCGAACCAGAAAGGTGGTGTGGGTAAAACCACCACCTGCATCAACCTCGCAGCTTCCCTGGTCGCTACCAAGCGCCGGGTGCTGTTGATCGATCTCGATCCACAGGGCAACGCCACCATGGGTAGCGGTGTGGATAAGCACGGGCTGGAAAACTCGGTCTACGACTTGCTGATTGGCGAGTGCGACCTGGCCCAGGCCATGCACTACTCCGAGCACGGTGGTTACCAGCTGTTGCCGGCCAACCGCGACCTGACCGCCGCTGAAGTGGTTCTGCTGGAAATGCAGATGAAGGAAAGCCGTCTGCGCAGTGCGCTGGCGCCGATCCGCGAAAACTACGATTACATTTTGATCGACTGCCCGCCGTCGCTGTCGATGCTCACATTGAACGCATTGGTTGCGGCTGACGGGGTGATTATCCCCATGCAGTGCGAGTACTTCGCGCTCGAAGGTTTGAGCGACCTTGTGGATAACATCAAGCGCATCGCTGAATTGCTCAACCCGAACCTGAAAGTCGAAGGCCTGTTGCGGACCATGTATGACCCGCGCCTGAGCCTGATGAACGACGTATCGGCGCAGCTCAAGGAACACTTCGGCGAGCAGCTGTACGACACCGTCATCCCGCGCAACATCCGCCTGGCCGAAGCGCCGAGCTACGGCATGCCGGCGCTGGCGTACGACAAGACATCACGGGGCGCCATTGCCTATCTGGCATTGGCGGGCGAGATGGTTCGCCGTCAACGCAAAAACTCACGCACCGCCGCCGCTCAGGCAACTTAAGGAATCCCCATGGCCGTCAAGAAACGAGGTCTCGGACGTGGACTGGATGCACTGCTGAGTGGTCCGACTGTCAGCTCGCTGGAAGAACAAGCGGTGCAGGCCGATCAGCGTGAGCTGCAGCACCTGCCCCTGGATCTGATCCAGCGCGGCAAGTACCAGCCGCGTCGGGACATGGACCCACAGGCGCTGGAAGAGCTGGCGCAGTCGATCAAGGCCCAGGGTGTGATGCAGCCGATCGTGGTTCGTCCGATCGGCAGCGGTCGCTTCGAAATCATCGCCGGTGAACGTCGCTGGCGTGCCAGCCAGCAGGCTGGCCAGGAAACCATCCCGGCGATGGTTCGCGATGTGCCGGATGAAACCGCGATCGCCATGGCGCTGATCGAGAACATCCAGCGCGAAGACCTCAATCCGATCGAAGAAGCCGTAGCCTTGCAGCGTTTGCAGCAGGAATTCCAGCTGACTCAGCAACAAGTGGCCGAAGCCGTGGGCAAATCCCGCGTGACCGTGGCCAACCTGCTACGCTTGATCGCGTTACCGGAAGTTATCAAAACCATGCTGTCGCACGGTGACCTGGAAATGGGTCATGCCCGTGCTTTGCTCGGTTTACCGGAGAATCAACAGGTTGAAGGGGCGCGACATGTTGTCGCACGGGGGCTGACGGTGCGCCAGACTGAGGCACTGGTTCGCCAGTGGTTGAGTGGCAAACAGGAGCCTGCTGAACCGGTTAAACCGGACCCGGATATCGCCCGACTCGAGCAGCGCCTGGCTGAACGCCTAGGCTCTGCGGTGCAGATCCGCCACGGAAAGAAGGGGAAAGGGCAGTTGGTAATTGGTTACAACTCCCTCGATGAGCTTCAAGGTGTGCTCGCGCACATTCGCTGAAACATTTCCTCATGTAGCGTGCAGTCGGAAATCACTACCTGACAGTTGAATAGGGGCAGAACCGCCCCTATACTCTGCGCGCATTTTGTCGGCACAAATTATGCCAAGTTATTGAATTCTGGCAGCCGATCATTGGGGAGCAAAAACGATGGAGAGCCGCACGCCAAACCGCTTGCCGTTCCATCGCCTGGCAGTTTTTCCGGTATTACTGGCTCAATTTGTCGTTTCGGTACTGGCCGCTTTGGCGCTTTGGTACTGGCATGGAGTCGTAGCCGGGTACTCGGGACTTTGCGGAGGCCTGATAGCCTTGCTGCCCAATGTTTATTTCGCTCACAGGGCATTTCGGTTTTCCGGCGCCCGAGCAGCTCAAGCCATCGTCCGGTCTTTTTATGCCGGTGAGGCGGGCAAACTGATTTTGACGGCAGTGCTCTTTGCATTGACGTTCGCAGGTGTGAAGCCATTGGCGCCGCTAGCTGTATTCGGCGTCTTCGTGTTGACCCAACTGGTCAGCTGGTTCGCGCCCCTGCTGATGAGAACAAGACTTTCGAGACCTTAGGGCGTTTGAGGCAACCATGGCAGAGACAACCGCTTCGGGCTATATCCAGCACCACTTGCAGAACCTGACCTTCGGTCAGCACCCAACTGGCGGGTGGGGTTTTGCCCACACCGCAGCAGAAGCCAAAGAAATGGGCTTCTGGGCTTTCCACGTCGATACCCTCGGCTGGTCGGTCGCGTTGGGTCTGATTTTCGTTCTTCTTTTCCGCATGGCGGCAAAGAAGGCGACTTCCGGTCAGCCTGGTGCTTTGCAGAACTTCGTTGAAGTATTGGTCGAATTCGTCGATGGCAGCGTGAAAGACAGCTTCCATGGCCGTAGCCCGGTGATTGCACCGTTGGCACTGACCATCTTCGTCTGGGTCTTCCTGATGAACGCCGTCGACCTGATCCCGGTCGACTGGATTCCTCAGCTGGCCATCCTGATCACTGGTGATGCGCACATTCCGTTCCGTGCCGTATCGACCACAGACCCGAACGCTACCCTGGGCATGGCCCTGTCGGTGTTCGCGTTGATCATTTTCTACAGCATCAAGGTCAAGGGCATCGGCGGCTTCATCGGCGAACTGACCCTGCACCCGTTCGGCAGCAAGAATATCTTTCTTCAAGCCCTGCTGATTCCGGTGAACTTCCTGCTGGAGTTCGTGACGCTGATCGCCAAGCCTATCTCCCTGGCACTGCGTCTGTTCGGCAACATGTACGCCGGCGAGCTGGTCTTCATTCTGATTGCTGTGATGTTCGGCAGCGGTCTGCTCTGGCTTAGCGGCCTGGGCGTAGTTCTGCAGTGGGCGTGGGCTGTGTTCCACATCCTGATCATCACCCTGCAGGCGTTTATCTTCATGATGCTGACCATCGTTTACTTGTCGATGGCGCACGAAGAGAACCATTAAGACCAGTCTCGACTAGTCTGATGTCCCACTCGGTCAAACGAGTGGGTGCCCGAACAGGGCTATGAAACGATTTGTTTTACCGCTTTAAAATCTAAAAAACCTAAACCATACGACGTAAAAGTCGGGAGGAAAGATGGAAACTGTAGTTGGTCTAACCGCTATCGCTGTTGCACTGTTGATCGGCCTGGGCGCACTGGGTACCGCAATTGGTTTCGGCCTGTTGGGTGGCAAGTTCCTGGAAGGCGCAGCGCGTCAGCCAGAAATGGTTCCAATGCTGCAAGTTAAAATGTTCATCGTTGCCGGTCTGCTCGACGCCGTAACCATGATCGGTGTTGGTATCGCTCTGTTCTTCACTTTCGCGAACCCATTCGTTGGTCAACTCGCTGGCTAATTACTCGAACCTTCGAGTAATTGGTGTGATGTGCAACGAACGAGCGAGGTGTTGGCGTGAACATTAATGCAACCCTGATTGGCCAGTCCGTTGCGTTCTTCATTTTTGTACTGTTTTGCATGAAGTTCGTGTGGCCTCCGGTCATCGCGGCTTTGCACGAACGTCAGAAGAAGATCGCGGATGGACTGGACGCTGCCGCCCGAGCAGCTCGCGACCTGGAGCTGGCCCAAGATAAAGCGGGTCAGCAACTGCGCGAAGCTAAGGCTCAGGCAGCCGAAATCATTGAGCAAGCCAAGAAACGCGGTAACCAGATCGTTGAAGAGGCTGTTGAAAAAGCCCGTATCGACGCTGACCGTGTGAAGGTTCAGGCTCAGGCCGAGATCGAGCAGGAACTGAACAGTGTCAAAGACGCGCTGCGTACCCAACTGGGTAGCCTGGCAGTCTCTGGCGCCGAGAAGATCCTGGGTTCCACAATCGATCAAAACGCGCACGCGGAGCTGGTAAACAAACTGGCTGCTGAAATTTAAGCGAGGGCGATCATGGCAGAATTGACCACGTTGGCCCGACCTTACGCTAAGGCAGCCTTCGAGCACGCCCAGGCCCACCAGCAACTGGCCTCTTGGTCAGCCATGCTCGGCCTGGCTGCAGCAGTGTCGCAAGACGACACTATGCAGCGCGTGCTCAAGGCCCCGCGACTGACGAGCGCAGACAAGGCCGCCACGTTTATTGACGTGTGCGGCGACAAGTTTGATGTCAAGGCACAGAATTTCATCCACGTCGTTGCCGAAAACGACCGTCTCCCGCTTTTGCCGGAGATCGCCGCTCTGTTTGACCTGTACAAGGCCGAACAAGAGAAGTCGGTAGACGTTGAAGTGACCAGTGCTTTTGCATTGAACCAAGAACAGCAAGACAAACTCGCCAAGGTTCTCAGTGCACGACTCAACCGGGAAGTGCGCCTGCAAGTCGAGGAAGACAAATCCCTTATTGGGGGCATTGTCATCCGCGCCGGCGACCTGGTTATCGATGGCTCGGTTCGCGGCAAACTCGCGAGCCTTGCCGAAGCATTGAAATCTTGAGTTTGAAGGGGCAGCAGAGCAATGCAGCAACTCAATCCTTCCGAAATAAGTGAAATTATCAAGGGCCGCATCGACAAGCTCGATGTGACCTCCCAAGCCCGTAACGAAGGCACTGTCGTCAGCGTATCTGACGGTATCGTGCGGATTCACGGTCTGGCCGACGTCATGTACGGCGAGATGATCGAGTTTCCGGGCGGCGTCTTCGGTATGGCTCTCAACCTGGAGCAAGACTCCGTAGGTGCCGTTGTATTGGGCTCCTACCAGTCTCTGGCTGAAGGCATGAGCGCCAAGTGCACCGGCCGCATCCTCGAAGTTCCGGTTGGTAAGGAACTGCTGGGTCGCGTAGTCGACGCACTGGGTAACCCAGTTGATGGCAAAGGTCCGCTGAACAACACCGAGACCGATGCGGTCGAGAAAGTTGCTCCAGGCGTGATCTGGCGTAAGTCGGTAGACCAGCCTGTACAGACTGGCTACAAGGCTGTCGATGCCATGATCCCTGTCGGCCGTGGCCAGCGTGAGCTGATCATCGGTGACCGTCAGATCGGTAAAACCGCTCTGGCGATCGACGCGATCATCAACCAGAAAGACAGCGGCATTTTCTGCGTCTACGTAGCAATCGGTCAGAAACAATCGACCATCGCCAACGTGGTTCGCAAGCTGGAAGAAAACGGCGCACTGGCTAACACCATCGTCGTGGCTGCGAGCGCTTCGGAATCTGCAGCACTGCAATTCCTGGCACCGTACTCCGGTTGCACCATGGGTGAATTCTTCCGCGACCGCGGTGAAGACGCGCTGATCGTTTATGACGATCTGTCCAAGCAAGCAGTGGCTTACCGCCAGATTTCCCTGCTGCTGCGCCGTCCACCAGGCCGTGAAGCTTACCCAGGCGACGTGTTCTATCTCCACTCCCGTCTGCTGGAGCGCGCATCCCGCGTTTCGGAAGAATACGTAGAGAAGTTCACCAACGGCGCAGTGACCGGCAAAACCGGTTCCCTGACCGCACTGCCGATCATCGAAACCCAGGCTGGCGACGTTTCCGCGTTCGTTCCGACCAACGTGATTTCCATCACCGACGGTCAGATCTTCCTGGAATCGGCCATGTTCAACTCCGGGATTCGTCCTGCTGTGAACGCCGGTGTTTCGGTATCCCGTGTGGGTGGTGCCGCTCAGACCAAGATCATCAAGAAGCTCTCCGGTGGTATCCGTACCGCTCTGGCTCAGTACCGTGAACTGGCGGCATTCGCCCAGTTCGCTTCTGACCTGGACGAAGCGACCCGTAAGCAACTTGAGCATGGTCAGCGCGTTACCGAGCTGATGAAGCAGAAGCAATACGCACCAATGTCGATCGCTGACATGGCGCTGTCGCTGTATGCCGCTGAGCGTGGGTTCCTGACTGACGTCGAAATCGCCAAGATCGGCAGCTTTGAACAAGCGCTGATTGCTTTCTTCAACCGCGATCACGCCGATTTGATGGCGAAGATCAACGTGAAGGGTGACTTCAATGACGAAATCGACGCTGGCATGAAAGCCGGTATCGAGAAGTTCAAGGCCACCCAAACCTGGTAAGCCGCAGCGGGAGCCGCAAGGCTCCCGCTTGCTAACCTGATAGGTGTTACATGGCAGGCGCAAAAGAGATTCGCAGTAAGATTGCGAGCATCAAAAGCACGCAAAAGATTACCAGCGCCATGGAAAAAGTGGCGGTCAGCAAAATGCGCAAGGCACAAATGCGCATGTCGGCTAGCCGTCCTTATGCGGAGCGCATCCGCCAGGTTATTGGCCATCTGGCCAACGCCAACCCGGAATATCGCCACCCGTTCATGATCGAGCGTGAAATCAAGCGCGTCGGTTACGTCGTGGTGAGCAGTGACCGTGGTCTGTGTGGTGGCTTGAACACCAACCTGTTCAAGGCCCTGGTCAAGGACATGGCGGTAAACCGCGAAAACGGCGTCGAGATCGATCTGTGTGTTGTTGGTAGCAAGGGTGCGGCTTTCTTCCGCAACTTCGGCGGTAACGTCGTTGCAGCTATCAGCCACCTGGGTGAAGAGCCGTCGATCAATGACCTGATCGGCAGCGTCAAGGTGATGCTGGATGCCTACCTGGACGGCCGTATTGATCGCCTGTCCGTGGTGTCCAACAAGTTCGTCAACACCATGACGCAATCGCCTACCGTGGAGCAGTTGATTCCACTGGTGGCAACCCCGGATCAGGAACTCAAGCACCACTGGGATTATCTGTACGAACCGGACGCCAAAGAGCTGCTTGACGGCTTGATGGTCCGTTACGTGGAGTCGCAGGTCTACCAGGCGGTGGTCGAGAACAACGCAGCTGAACAAGCTGCGCGGATGATCGCGATGAAGAACGCTACCGACAACGCCGGTGATTTGATCAGCGATTTGCAGCTGGTCTACAACAAGGCGCGTCAGGCTGCGATCACCCAAGAGATCTCGGAAATCGTCGGCGGCGCTGCCGCGGTTTAACGGTTCAAATATTCAGAGGATCCAGCTATGAGTAGCGGACGTATCGTTCAAATCATCGGCGCCGTTATCGACGTGGAATTTCCACGCGACAGCGTACCGAGCATCTACAACGCGCTGAAAGTAGTGAGCGCGGCTGAAACCACCCTCGAAGTTCAGCAACAGCTGGGCGACGGCGTGGTTCGTACCATTGCGATGGGTTCCACCGAAGGCTTGAAGCGCGGTCTGGAAGTCACCGACTCTGGCGCTGCCATCTCCGTACCGGTCGGTAAAGCGACTCTGGGCCGGATCATGGACGTACTGGGTAACCCGATCGACGAAGCTGGCCCGATCGACACCGAAGAGCGCTGGGGCATTCACCGTCCTGCGCCAACCTTCGCTGAACAAGCGGGCGGCAACGACCTGCTGGAAACCGGCATCAAGGTTATCGACCTGGTTTGCCCGTTCGCCAAGGGCGGTAAAGTCGGTCTGTTCGGTGGTGCCGGTGTAGGCAAAACCGTAAACATGATGGAACTGATCCGTAACATCGCCATCGAGCACAGCGGTTATTCCGTGTTCGCCGGTGTGGGTGAGCGTACTCGTGAGGGTAACGACTTCTACCACGAGATGAAGGATTCCAACGTTCTGGACAAAGTGGCACTGGTTTACGGTCAGATGAACGAGCCGCCGGGTAACCGTCTGCGCGTAGCACTGACCGGCCTGACCATGGCCGAGAAGTTCCGTGACGAAGGTAACGACGTTCTGCTGTTCGTCGACAACATCTATCGTTACACCCTGGCCGGTACTGAAGTATCCGCACTGCTGGGCCGTATGCCTTCCGCAGTAGGTTACCAGCCGACCCTGGCCGAAGAGATGGGTACTCTGCAAGAGCGTATCACTTCGACCAAAAACGGTTCGATCACCTCGATCCAAGCGGTATACGTACCTGCGGATGACTTGACTGACCCGTCGCCAGCGACCACCTTCGCCCACTTGGACGCCACCGTCGTTCTGTCCCGTGACATCGCTTCCCTGGGTATCTACCCAGCGGTCGATCCACTCGACTCGACTTCGCGCCAGCTGGACCCGAACGTAATCGGCCAGGACCACTACGACACCGCTCGCGGCGTACAGTATGTTCTGCAACGTTACAAAGAACTGAAGGACATCATTGCGATCCTGGGTATGGACGAGCTGTCGGAAGCCGACAAGCAGTTGGTAAACCGTGCTCGTAAGATCCAGCGTTTCTTGTCGCAGCCGTTCTTCGTGGCTGAAGTCTTCACCGGTGCATCGGGTAAATACGTTTCCCTGAAAGACACCATTGCTGGCTTCAAAGGCATCCTCAACGGTGACTACGACCACCTGCCAGAACAAGCGTTCTACATGGTCGGCGGCATCGAAGAAGCGATCGAGAAAGCCAAGAAACTGTAATCCCGGCGCCCGGCAACGGGCGCTAATTTAGGTTGAGGCAATCAGATGGCTATGACAGTCCATTGCGATATCGTCAGCGCGGAAGGGGAAATCTTCTCCGGCCTGGTCGAGATGGTGATTGCGCACGGTGCACTGGGTGATCTTGGTATCGCCCTGGGCCACGCGCCGCTGATCACTAATCTCAAGCCTGGCCCGATCCGCCTGGTCAAGCAGGGCGGGGAAGAGGAGGTGTATTACATCTCCGGTGGTTTCCTCGAGGTTCAGCCGAACATGGTCAAGGTTCTTGCCGACACCGTGCAACGTGCTGCCGACCTGGATGAAGCTTCTGCTCAGCAAGCCGTCAAGGCTGCCGAGAAAGCCTTGCATGAACGTGGCGCCGAGTTCGATTACGGTTCTGCTGCTGCACGTCTGGCCGAGGCGACAGCTCAGCTGCGCACCGTCCAGCAGATCCGCAAGAAGTTCGGCCACTAACAGGCCATCACTTGTTGCGCGATTGATTAAAAAGGGTAGCCTCGGCTACCCTTTTTTCTTTTCCGACTTTCATAACCTGGTCGCAGCCGCTGACCACCCAGGATTGGTAGCCAGTCATGTCTCTTGAAATCGTTATCCTCGCTGCCGGCCAAGGCACTCGCATGCGTTCGGCGTTGCCGAAAGTCCTGCACCCGATTGCCGGCAACTCGATGCTTGGCCATGTTATCCACAGCGCCCGGCAACTTGATCCACAGCGCATCCACGTGGTGATTGGCCATGGCGCCGAAGCGGTGCGCGAGCGTCTGGCGGCGGACGATCTGAATTTCGTCCTGCAGGACCAACAGCTGGGTACCGGTCATGCGGTGGCTCAGGCCGTGCCGTTCATCGAGTCCGACACCGTACTGATCCTGTACGGTGACGTTCCGTTGATTGAAGTCGAAACCCTGCAACGTTTGCTCAAGAAAGTCGCTGCGCAGCAATTGGGCTTGCTTACTGTTGAGCTGGACGACCCGACCGGCTACGGCCGCATCGTCCGCGATGCCACCGGCAAGGTTACGGCGATCGTCGAGCAGAAAGACGCCAACGAAACCGAGCGCGCAATCACTGAAGGTAACACCGGCATCCTGGCGCTGCCTTTCGCGCAACTGGGCGGCTGGATGAGCCGTCTCTCCAACAACAATGCCCAGGGCGAGTACTACCTGACTGACGTGATCGCGATGGCGGTCAGCGATGGTCTGGTGGTGGCCACCGAGCAACCCCATGACGCCATGGAAGTGCAGGGCGCCAATGATCGCAAGCAGCTCGCCGAACTCGAACGTCATTATCAGTTGCGCGCCGGTCGCCGTTTGATGGCTCAAGGCGTGACCCTGCGTGACCCGGCACGTTTCGACGTGCGCGGTGAAGTCACCGTCGGCCGCGACGTGCTGATCGATATCAACGTGATCCTCGAAGGCAAGGTCGTCATTGAAGATGACGTGGTGATCGGCCCGAACTGTGTGATCAAGGACAGCACCCTGCGCAAAGGCGTGGTGATCAAGGCCAACAGCCATATCGAAGGCGCGATCCTGGGCGAAGGCAGCGATGCCGGTCCATTCGCACGCCTGCGTCCAGGCACGGTGCTTGAGGCGCGCGCGCATGTGGGTAACTTCGTCGAGCTGAAAAACGCTCACCTGGGCGAAGGCGCCAAGGCCGGTCACCTGACGTACCTGGGTGATGCCGAGGTCGGCGCGCGCACCAACATTGGCGCGGGCACCATCACCTGCAATTACGACGGTGCCAACAAATGGAAAACCGTGTTGGGTGAAGATGTGTTCATCGGTTCCAACAACTCGTTGGTGGCGCCTGTGGATATCTCTTCCGGTGCGACGACGGCGGCCGGTTCGACCATTACGCAGAATGTGGATAACGCGCAGTTGGCGGTGGGTCGCGCGCGTCAGAAGAATATCGATGGCTGGATACGGCCGGTGAAGATCAAGAAGATCTGAGTTATCCACATAGCGTCTCCAGGTTTGAGTTATACACAGCCTGATTGATCGTCATTGCGGGCACGCCCGCTCCCACAAGGATTTCGCAAGACCTTGTGGGAGCCGGCTTGCCCGCGATGCGTTTATCCACAGATATTTTTTCTTACACCCGCTTGACGAAGTTTCGCCGATAGGTTTTGATTGCTTCCGTTATCTTTCGAATCGAAACTTACCCAATCATGTCGAAACGCAATACACCTCAACGCCGTCACAATATCCTTGCTTTGCTTAGTGAGCAGGGCGAAGTCAGTGTGGATGAGCTGGCCAAGCGCTTCGAAACTTCGGAAGTTACGGTTCGCAAGGATTTGGCTGCGCTCGAAAGTAATGGCCTGTTGCTGCGCCGTTATGGCGGGGCGATCACCATGCCTCAGGAGCTGGTCGCCGACATCGGCCAACCGGTCTCCAAATACAAGCAGGCCATTGCCCGCGCTGCCGTTACGCGAATTCGCGAGCATGCGCGCATCATCATCGACAGCGGCAGCACCACCGCTGCCATGATCCCGGAACTCGGCCAGCAGCCGGGACTGGTGGTAATGACCAATTCCTTGCACGTTGCCAATGCGTTGAGCGAACTCGAACACGAACCGGTGCTGTTAATGACCGGTGGCACCTGGGACCCGCATTCCGAGTCCTTTCAGGGCCAGGTCGCCGAGCAGGTACTACGCTCTTACGACTTCGACCAGTTGTTCATCGGTGCCGATGGCATCGATCTGGTTCGCGGTACCACCACCTTCAATGAATTGCTGGGTCTGAGCCGGGTCATGGCTGATGTTGCCCGTGAAGTGATCGTGATGGTGGAGGCCGACAAGATCGGCCGCAAGATTCCCAACCTGGAGCTGCCCTGGAGCAGCGTCCATACCCTTATTACCGATGAACGCCTGCCAATTGCGGCACGCGATCAGATTCAAGCCCGCGGCATCAATTTGATTTGCGCGGCTGTCAGTCAGGAGAAATAGCATGTGTGGAATTGTCGGCGCAGTTGCAGAACGTAATATCACCGCCATCCTGCTCGAAGGCCTAAAGCGCCTGGAATACCGAGGCTATGACAGCGCCGGTGTGGCGGTCTTCACCAATGACGAAAAGCTTGAGCGCATGCGTCGTCCGGGCAAGGTCAGCGAGCTTGAACTCGCCCTTGAAGCCGAACCGCTGGTCGGTCGCCTCGGCATCGCCCACACCCGTTGGGCCACTCACGGTGCGCCGTGCGAGCGCAACGCGCACCCGCATTTCTCCGGCGACCTGGCCGTGGTGCACAACGGCATCATCGAAAACCACGAAGCCCTGCGTGAACAGCTGAAAGCACTGGGTTACGTGTTCACTTCGGACACCGACACCGAGGTCATCGCTCACCTTCTGCACCACAAACTCAAGGATCTGCGCGATCTGACCGTGGCCCTCAAAGCCACCGTTAAAGAGCTGCACGGCGCTTATGGTCTGGCCGTTATCAGTGCCGATCAGCCGGATCGCCTGGTGGCAGCTCGCAGTGGCAGCCCGTTGGTGATTGGTCTTGGCCTGGGTGAAAACTTCCTCGCCTCTGATCAGTTGGCTCTGCGTCAGGTCACCGACCGTTTCATGTACCTGGAAGAAGGCGATATCGCCGAAATTCACCGCGACAGCGTGCATATCTGGGACGTCGACGGCCAAGCCGTCGAGCGTGAAGCCGTGCAGTACCGCGACGGCGCCGAAGCCGCTGACAAAGGCGAGTTCCGCCACTTCATGCTCAAAGAAATCCACGAGCAACCGGCCGTGGTTCAACGCACCCTCGAAGGTCGCCTGAGCCCGAACGGAGTCTTGGTACAGGCTTTCGGTCCACAGGCTGCCGAGCTGTTCGCCAAAGTGCGCAACGTGCAGATCGTCGCCTGCGGCACCAGCTACCACGCCGGTATGGTTGCCCGTTACTGGCTGGAAGAACTGGCCGGTATCCCGTGCCAGGTCGAAGTCGCCAGCGAATTCCGCTACCGCAAAGTCGTGGTGCAGCCGAACACACTGTTCGTGACCATCTCCCAGTCCGGCGAAACCGCCGACACCCTGGCCGCCCTGCGCAACGCCAAGGAACTGGGCTTCCTCTCCAGCCTGGCGATCTGCAACGTCGGCATCAGCTCGCTGGTGCGTGAATCCGACCTGACCCTGCTGACCCAGGCCGGTCGCGAAATCGGCGTGGCCTCGACCAAAGCGTTCACTACCCAATTGGTCGGCCTGCTGTTGCTGACCCTGTCCCTGGGCCAGGTTCGCGGCACGTTGGCTGAAGGCATCGAAGCCACTCTGGTTGAAGAACTGCGTCGCCTGCCAACCCGTCTGGGCGAAGCCCTGGCCATGGACAGCACCGTGGAGAAAATCGCTGAGCTGTTCGCCGAGAAGAACCACACCCTGTTCCTCGGTCGTGGCGCGCAATTCCCGGTAGCGATGGAAGGGGCCCTGAAACTCAAGGAAATCTCCTACATCCACGCCGAAGCCTATCCGGCAGGCGAACTGAAGCACGGCCCATTGGCGCTTGTGGATAACGACATGCCCGTGGTCACCGTGGCGCCGAACAACGAACTGCTGGAGAAGCTCAAGTCCAACCTCCAGGAAGTCCGCGCCCGTGGCGGCGAGCTGATCGTCTTCGCCGACGAAAAAGCCGGCATGACCAACGGCGAAGGCACCCACGTTGTCCAAATGCCGCACATCCACGACATCCTGTCGCCAATCCTCTACACCATCCCGCTGCAGTTGCTGTCGTACTACGTGGCGGTGTTGAAAGGCACGGACGTTGATCAGCCGCGGAACTTGGCTAAGTCGGTGACGGTGGAATAACTTATCCACAGCTGACTGAACACTAAAAATCGCAGCCTATGGTTGCGATTTTTTTTCCGAATGAAGGACATTGCCCCATGGACAGATTCCAGGAAATGCACGTCTTCACCGCCGTCGCCCAGGACCAAGGCTTCTCAGCGGCGGCGCGGCGTTTGGGGATGTCGGCGGCCAGTGTCACCCGGGCGGTGGCGGCGCTGGAGAAGCGCATTGGCACGCAGTTGCTCACCCGCACGACCCGCAGTGTGCATTTGAGCGAGGCGGGGCAGCGTTTTCTGGAAGATTGTCGGAGGATTCTCGCCGAGGTGCAGGAAGCCGAGGATTCGGCGGCCGGCAGCCACGCCCAGCCCCGTGGGCAACTGACGATCACCGCGCCGGTGTTGTTCGGTGAGTTGTTCGTCACGCCGCTCACGGTCGGTTACCTCAATCAGTTTCCTGAAGTCACCATCAATGCGCTGCTCGTCGACCGGGTGGTGAGCATGGTTGAGGAGGGCATTGATGTAGCGGTGCGCATCGGTGAGTTGCCGGACAGCAACCAACATGCGATTCGTGTCGGCGAGGTGCGGCGGGTGATTTGCGCTTCTCCAGCGTTTCTGGCGAAGCGCGGCAAGCCTCGGCACCCAAATGATTTGAACGGGGCGCCGATTATTGCCACCTCGTCCATTGGCCAACTGAGAACCTGGCCGTTCCTTGAGGCGGGGGAGCCATTGAGCGTTCGTCCGGAGCCGCGGCTCGTGGTCACGGCCAATCAAGCAGCCATTACCGCTGCGTGCCTGGGCCTGGGACTGACCCGAGTCTTGTCGTATCAAGTGGCGAGCAAGGTGGATTCCGGTGAGCTGGAAATCGTTCTGGCTGACTTCGAACTGCCGCCATTGCCCATTCATGTGGTCTACCAGGGAGGGCGCAAGGCCCCGGTGCGGGTTCGCAGTTTTGTCGACTTCGCGGTGAAGGCGCTGCGTGAGCACCCGGCGCTGCACGGCTGATGGATTATTGCGCTGGTTGAAATAATGGATTGCGTTTGCTGGTTATTCTGTTGCTTTGGTTGATGACGGAAGATAGCTCCCATCGGCGCTGATCTTTCCTGAACGGCGCCACTACTTAGCGGAGTCGACCATGCAAGCCATCAAACTCTACAACTTCCCTCGCTCCGGCCATGCTCACCGTGTGGAGCTGATGCTGTCGCTGATGCAACTGCCAACCGAGCTGATCTTTGTCGACCTGGCCAAAGGCGCGCATAAGCAACCGGACTTCCTGGCGCTCAATCCGTTTGGTCAGGTGCCGGCGATTGATGATCAAGGCGTGGTGCTGGCCGATTCCAATGCGATCCTGGTCTACCTGGCGCAGAAATACGGCAACGGTCGCTGGCTGCCAACCGATCCCGTCGGTGCGGCCAAGGTTCAGCGCTGGTTGTCGGTCGCCGCCGGGCCGATTGCCTTTGGCCCTGGCAGGGCACGGTTGATCACTGTGTTTGGCGCGTCTTACAACGCTGAAGAGACGATCGCTTACGCCCACACCTGGCTCAAAATGATCGATCAGGAACTGGCCGCAAGCCAATACCTTGTTGGCAACGAGCCGACCATCGCCGACGTCGCCGCCTATAGCTACATCGCCCACGCACCGGAAGGTAACGTGTCCCTGGAGGACTACGCCAACATCCGTGCCTGGCTGGCGCGCATCGAAGCCTTGCCAGGGTTTGTCGGCATGCCGCGCACCGTCGCCGGTTTGCAAAAAACTGCCTGATGTTCACGGCCCGACTCAGTCGGGCCGTTCTTGTTGCGCGATGAGCGCAGGGGAGAAGCCGTTATGGACCGTTCACCTTGGCACGCTGGTGAGAAACAGTTGCAGGCTCACGTCGGTGTGGCCGAGCGAATGGACACATTAGGTCGTAGGGTGATTCGCGGCGAGATGCCGGATCAGCACCGTCTGTTCTATCAGCAACTGCCGTTCATGCTGTACGGCGCGGTGGATGCCGACGGCAACCCTTGGGCCAGCGTTCTTGAAGGGCCGCCGGGTTTTGCTCATTCCCCAGCACCCACGCTGTTGCAGTTCGCCAGCCTGCCCGGCAGCGACGACCCTGCGCAATTGCAAGAAGGCTCGGCAATCGGTCTGCTCGGTATCGAGCTGCACACCCGACGTCGCAACCGTATGAATGGCCGAGTCGGCGCTGTCACCGCGAGCGGCTTCGGGGTGACGGTTGATCAATCGTTTGGCAATTGCCCGCAATACATCCAGTTACGCCAGTTTCGCTCGGTGCCCTTGGCGGATCCGGCGACCCGTGTCGCGCAGCACCTCAATACGCTGGATGACGCAGCCCAAGCGATGATCGCCGGGGCCGATACCTTCTTTGTGGCCAGTTATGTAGACGTCGATGGCCAACGCTCGGTGGACGTTTCTCATCGGGGTGGCCAGGCCGGTTTCGTCCAGGTGGAAGGCAATCGCCTGACCATCCCGGACTTCGCCGGCAATCTGTTCTTCAACACTTTGGGCAACCTGCTGATCAATCCTCGTGCCGGTTTGCTGTTCATCGATTTCAATACCGGCGACCTGCTGCACCTCAGCGGCCGCACGCAAGTCATCCTCGAAGGCCCGCAGGTCGAAGCCTTTCAAGGGGCGGAGCGGTTGTGGATATTCGAGGTGGAGCGCGTGGTGCGTCGGCCGGTGGCGCTGGCCTTGCGCTGGCGCTTTGACGGCGTTTCGCCCACCAGTTTGCTGACCGGCACCTGGGCCCAGGCGAACGCACGCCTGCAAGCCAAGGCCTTGGGCGATCACTGGCGGCCGCTGCGGGTGGCGCGCATCGAACAGGAAAGCCACAACATCCGTTCGATCTATCTGGAGCCTGCCGATGACGCGGGGTTGCCGGTGTTTCAGGCCGGGCAGCATTTGCCCCTGCGATTCAATATTGCGGGCGATGTGCATATCCGCACATACAGCCTGTCGAGCGCGCCTTCCGACGACTTTTTCCGTATCAGTGTGAAGCGTGAAGGCCTTGTGTCTTCGCACTTGCATGAGCAGATCCGTGTCGGCGATGTGCTGGAAGCCCGGGCGCCTCAGGGGCATTTCACCGTGGCGGCCAATGAGCGTCGGCCGCTGGTGCTGTTGGCTGCCGGTGTCGGCATCACACCGCTGCTGTCGATGGTGCGTGAGGTGGTTTATCAAGGCTTGCGCACGCGGGGCATCCGCCCGACCTGGTTTTTCCAGAGCTCTCGAACCTTGGCCGATCAACCGTTTCGTCCTGAGCTGGACCGCTTGCTTGATGGCCTCGGTGACGCGGTGCGCGTGCTGCGGTTGCTCAGTCAGCCGGAGCCGGATGCCATCGAGGGTGAAGATTTCGACCTGACCGGGCGGATTGATGGCGACCTGCTCAAGTCGATTCTTGAGGTGGAAGACTACGACCAAGTGGATTTTGTCCTCTGCGGCCCAGGCAGTTTTACCCAAGCGCTGTACGACACCCTGCGGGACATGGACATTCGCGACGCAAGGATTCATGCCGAAACCTTTGGCCCGTCGACGCTGCGTCGCACACCGGACCCGGACGCCGTGGTCATCGAGCAACCACCGGCCGCCACCGTTTCGGTGCCCGTGGTGTTCCAGCGCTCGGCCAAAGAGGCGCGCTGGCAGCCGGAGGGTGGCAGTTTGCTGGAGCTGGCGGAAAGCCGCGGATTGCGCCCGGAATTCAGCTGCCGCGGTGGTTCCTGCGGGACCTGCAAGACTCGCCTGATCAGCGGGGAGGTGAATTATCCACAGCCCCCGGCGGAGGTGCCTGATGCGGGAGAGGTGCTGATTTGTTGCGCGGTGCCGGCGCAGGGTTCGCAGCCGTTGGTGCTGGACCTTTAACCAATCCGGAAAGCACAGGAGATCCCCTGTGGGAGCGAGCCTGCTCGCGATGGCGGTGTGTCAGCCAAATTCAATGTTGAATGTTAAACAGTCATCGCGAGCAGGCTCGCTCCCACATTGGGCCGATGCTGGCCTGAAAAATACGGCGAGCGTCCTACAAACTTGAGCGTTCCTGGAGATGATTCCGACACGTTCTATCGGTTGTCGTGTCGGAAGCCGGGGGGATAGGCTTTGGACGTCGCTGCTCATCAGCGACCGGGTCTGGAAAACCCGAAGATAATAGGCATGTCCCTCGTGGCATACTGTGGCGCTTTTTTTGGCTTCAGTTTGAGTTATGGCGGCTGTGCGTGGGAGACCTTCGGGTCTGCCGGGTTTTGACCTTTTATCTCGGTTTTTCCAGTCCGCGTACAGCTGCCACCTTTTAGTCTGGAAAACGAAATATGGCGGCTCCACTTCCATAGCTCAAAAGGTCTTTGCCATGATTAAAGAAACACCAAATCCCCCGGAAACCGACGACGTTTCCCCCTACGAATCCATCGATTCCAAAAAACTCAACGAAGCCGCCGAGCGCGCGTTGGATCACTACCTCAACCCGTCCGCCCTCAAATCCCCAGTGGCCCGCAAGCCAAGCACGATGTTCATGATCGCGCCGGATATCAAAGACGAAGACCTGCTGGCCCATACCTGCGAATCGTTGGCCCAGGCCAGTGTGATGACGAGTGATTTTGCGGGGTATCTGGAAGGGCCGCATCGGCATACGGCAATGGCTATTCAGCAGATCGTCATGCTGGCGGAGTTGGCGGTAAACCGGATGCTGGATAACGTCGTCGTACCAAAACCCGCGCCACACCGCTAATCCCCTGTAGGAGTGAGCCTGCTCGCGATGCGGAGTGTCATTCAACATGATATCGATTGACACGCCGCCATCGCGAGCAGGCTCACTCCCACATAAAAGCAATCAGGCGTAGGACAGGGATTTTTCTTCCAGCAGTTCTTCATACAGCGCCGACCACTTGCGGCCCGTGTTGTCCTACGAATCCACTGAGACCCGTAACGAATAGACGCTTTTTCAAAGAGCGGCCCCTTGGTCATGCATTTCGTCCATTCCCCACAGGCTATATGGAGACGTCTGACAGACCGAGTGGATTCCTTGGTCGAAAGACAGGCGAAACGTTTGTTGTAGTTGTTTGGTAGCCAATCTGTGAAAACTGCGCGGCAATTTCAACAGGTCCAACCGTGACCGGTCAGTTCTCGTTAGCGTAGCCCGATTTATTCTCGTCGGGCGGTTCATGAATCCTCAACGGATGTGTTTAGAATGCCCTTCGTCACGATTAGCCAGGGGCCGGCCGAACTGTATTCACACCCCGCGAAACTGACCATTAAAACAAGAATGTAGACGGACAAGAAGACGATGGACGACGACCGGCAAACCCCGGATCTCCGTTGCTTTGCCGTCATAGAGTTAGGCCGCCGGGATGGCGGTTTCATCGTGGGATGCCATGAATTTCATTCTTTACTCGGACTTCAACGACAGCTCCATCAGCCAGAGCCTCGGTCGTCCTGAATACAGTTATTACTTCGTGCTCAAGGCGATTGCCCTGTACTCGAAAGCCTCGGACGGGTGCATGTGCTGTCCTCCACCGCCGAGGTCGATCCTCTCTATCGCCAATTACTGGCCGCCGGCGAAGACAGCCTGTTCATGTCCTTTATGCCGCCGCAGAAAACCCCGAATGACCTTGAGTGCCCGACGATCTGCGCGGTGGCCTGGGAATTCGACTCCATTCCCGATGAGCAATGGGACAACGACCCGCGCCAGGACACGTTGCTGGACGTGGGCTGCGGTGACGGCGGCAACGTGCATTTCTGCGGCATGCTCGGGGCAAAGGTCATCATCGCCGACATCGACGCGGCCAAGGTCGAAGCCACCCGTCAGCGCCTGAGCGACACGCCGGCGCGCGACGTCGAATGCCACGTCACCGACTGCAATCCGCTGCCGATTGCCGATGCGACGGCCACCCGCGTGGTGTCCACCGAAGTCATCGAACACGTGGACGATCCGGCGCAGTTCCTCGCTGAATTGGTTCGTGTCGGCAAACCGGGCGCGTTGTATCTGCTCAGCGTCCCGCACCCAAGTTCCGAAGACCTGCAAAAAGACATCGCGGCGCCTGAGTATTTCGAGAAGCCCAACCACATCCGCATCATCAGCGAAGAGCAGTTCAAGGCGATGGTCAGCGACGCCGGCCTGGAAGTGCTCAGCCACAGCCAGTACGGGTTTTACTGGTCGATGTGGATGCTGCTGTTCTGGGAAGCCAAGGTCGACTTCAGCAATCCCGACCACCCGTTGCTCAACCACTGGGCCGACACGTGGCAGGCTATTCTGGCGTCGCCCCGTGGCACGCAGATCAAGCAGGCGCTGGACGCGGTCGTGGCGAAAAGTCAGGTGATCATTGCCCGTAAGCCACTGGTGTAGGCACTCTCTGTAGCAGCTGCCGAGTAGCGCGAGGCTGCGTTCGGCTGCGAAGCAGTCGTAAAATCAGGCGACGCGGTTTTTCAGATAAATCGTGCATTCAGGGTTTACGACTGCTGCGCAGCCGAACGCAGCCTCGCGCTGCTCGGCAGCTGCTACAGAGAAAGGGGATTCATGTATTTTTTTGTTCGTCTGGCAGCGGTGCTTGCCGCGTTGATGCTGCTCAACGGTTGCGAGCAACACGACGCGCCGCCACTCGATCAGCAACTCTACGTCTGGCAACGCCAATGGACGTCGGCCCATGACGCCGCCCTGCAAGACAGTCGCGCGGACTTTTCGACCTTGCGGGTGCTGGCCTTACAGGCATTTCCCCAGGCAGGCTGGAGCCGGGCGCGGATTGATCCGGCGCTGCTCAAGCGCGATGGCCGACCGTTGATTGCGGTGATTCGCCTCGATGGCCAGCTCAAGGCGCTGGATCAGGACGACGTCACGGCGCACATCCAGCAAGTGCTCAGTGATTGGCAAGGGCAGGGGCTGACGCTCTCCGGCGTGGAAATCGACCACGATGCCGGTAGCGCTCGGCTACCGGCTTACCGCGAATTTCTTACGCACCTGCGCGCGGTTTTACCCACCTCGTTGCCGTTAAGCATCACCGCATTACCGGCCTGGCTCGACAGCCCTGAATTGCCGGCACTCTTGGCGACCGTCGACAGCAGCGTATTGCAGGTGCACGCGGTGAGTGATCCGCGTCGTGGCTTGTTTGACCCGGAGCAGGCCAGGCAATGGGCCAAGGCCTGGAGCCGTATCACCTCGAAACCCTTTTACCTGGCACTTCCGGCCTATGGCGTGGCCCTGTTGCCGGGGGCCAGTGGTGCACCTGTCGTGGAAAGCGAGGTGCGTGTCGAACGCACCGGCAAACGTCGGGAATTGCTGGCGGACCCCATGCAACTGAGCGCACTCGCCGCCGAGTTGCGCACCGATCCGCCGACGCATCTGGCCGGCCTGATCTGGTTTCGTTTGCCGCTGGCGGGTGATCGCCGGGCCTGGAGCCTGAACACGCTGAGTGCCGTCGCTCGCGGGGATTCGCTCGACAGTCGCTTGAGTTTGAAACTCATCGCGCAAGCCGACCTCTATGACATCAGCGTCAGCAATCAAGGCAACCTCGACAACGCCTGGCCCGAACGCGTAACGCTGGCGGTCCGGGGCTGCGAGGGTGCCGATGCGCTGGCCGGTTATGCGTTGCAACAAAGCCCGGATCTGCTTACCTTCACCCGCTTGCGCGATGGCCGGATACCGGCCGGCGAGCAGCGCGCCATCGGTTGGGCACGCTGCGCACACATTGATCAAGGAGGTTCGAATGTTCACCCGTAACTGGCCCCGCCATTTGCTTTGCCTGAGCCTCAGCCTGCCGCTGGGTTCAGCGCTGGCCTGCGGGCCGGACTTCCCGATGCGCTTGCTGGACAACCGCGACCAATCGCTGGCGGAGCTGCCGGAAGGCAACTTCCAGTTCGAGATCAACCGGCTCGGGCACATGATCGCAGGGCTCAAGAACGTCGAGGCGTCCCCTTACAGCATGGAGGCGACCGACTACGCAGAGCAGCGGGACAAGGCCGAGCAGGCCGGTTTGACGGTGGAGCAGCAAGCCCTGGTCAAACAACTGCGTGCGCTGACTGATGCCCATCAAGTCGACACCCAGGGCGCAAGCCTGCCGGCCGAGCTTCGGTTCTATCTGGCGGGTGCGGTGGCGTTCAACGCCGGTGATCACGCACTGGCCGCCGAATACTTCCAGAAAGTGTTGGCGCTGCCGGCGGATCAACGCGCATTGCGCAGCACTTGGACAGCGTATTCGCTGGGTCGGGCGTTGTTTGCCATGAGCGCCGAAGCAGACGCAACGCCCGACCTGCTGGGGCAGTCGCGAAAGGCTTTTGAGCAGACCCGTCAGCTGAGCATCGACGGCTTCAGCGACCCACTGGAACTCGGTGTCGCCAGCCTCGGCGAAGAAGCCCGCGTGGCGCGCACCGCTGGCGACTGGAACCGCGCCATCGACCTGTACGCCACGCAAAATCGCCACGGCTCGCCGGTGGGTTACACCTCGCTGAAGCTGTTGATGGCGGATCTGCTGGCGATGCCTGAAGATCAGTTGACCGAGTTGCTCAAGGGCAAACCGGTGCAACAACTGGTGACGGCGTCGCTGATCAGTCGCTTGGGCTGGTCATTCGGTGATCAACCGCCGAACGAACTGAAACTGATCAAACTGCTGCAAAGCAGCACGCGCGGCAGCCTGGACAACGCTGACCGCCTGGCGGCGATGAACTACCAACAAGGCGATTACGCCAGCGCCAAGGCGTTCCTTGAACACGCCGGGGACGGCGGTCTGGCGTGGTGGCTGCGGGCGAAACTGGCGCTGCGTGAGGGCGACAAAAACGCAGCGACTGCGGCGTATGCCAAGGCTGCCCAGGCTTTCCCGCAGAATGAGTCGTGGGGCGAGCGACGCACGCCCGACTACGATTTCGAAAGCCTCCAGCCCAAGTGTCGGGTCGAGGGTGAAAGCGCGATTCTGGCGCTGCAACGCGGCGATTACCTGCAAGCGTTCGATCAGCTTTATCGCAGCCAAAGCATTTATTGGTTCGATGCCGCGACCGTTGCCGAGCGCGTGCTGACCGTGGATGAACTCAAGCATTACGTCGACACTCAAGTGCCGGCGCCGCCAGTGCTAAGCCAACAGGATCGCGACAACTACGTGCCGTTGCCGGTGGCGGCGCAACTGCGCAATCTGCTCGGGCGTCGGTTGCTGCGCGAAGAGCGCTACGACGAAGCGCTGGTGTATTTCGACAACCCCGATCTACAGAAAAAAGCCCGGTTGTATGCGCAACAGCGGCAGCTCGCCGATGCGGCGTGGTGGCCGACCAAACGCGCCGCCGCGCTGTTCAATGCAGCCTGGACCGCGCGCGAGTGGGGCATGGACATTCTGGGTTATGAAATGGCCCCGGACTACGCCACGTTTGGCGGCAATTACAGCCTGGAGACGGCACAACTGAAGGTCGGCCCATTGGTGGCCGAAGGTGAGGTCCAGCGCCAGCAAGCCAGCGCTGCGAAGCCTGACGAGCGCTATCACTATCGATTCGTCGCAACGGCCTTGGCCAGTCGCGCCGCCGATAACCTGCCTCACACCAGCCAGGCCTTCGCGGCGGTGTTGTGTGCGGCGGCGGGGTGGAACAGCAGCCTTGAAGACCAAAGTGCGCTGTACCAGCGCTACGTCAAAGAAGGGCCGTACGTGGATTGGGCAGTGGACTTCGGCCACCAGTGCCCGTATCCCGACTTCGAGAATGCCAGCAAACGCTATGTGACCCAGGCGACTGACGCCACCCGTTCGGTTCTGCGGCCCTATAAATGGCCGTTGCAGATCGGTGGTGTTATCGCGGTGACCGCGGTTGCGCTGTTGTTGATCAATCGGCGCCGCCGTCGTAAGGCGCAGTAAGGTTCAGGCCTGTTGAACAAAGGTCAGTCGCACGGCGAAACCGATCAACAGGCTGCCGAACAGCCACTGTTGCAGGCGCTGGGCCGAAGGATTGCGTTGCAGCCAGCGGCCCAGTGCAGCGCCGGCCAAGGCGTAGGCGCTGTCGAAGAGCAAACCAACGCCGACCAGGATCACGCCCAATACGGCAAATTGTGCGAGCACCGGTCCGGCGTGAGGGTTGATGAACTGCGGCAGCAATACCGAGCAGAACAGCAACGCCTTGGGGTTGAGCAGGTTAGTCAGCAAACCGCGCTGGATCGCTTCCTGCCAGCAAGGTTTTTCGAGGGCGGCGTCTGCTCCATTCAGGTTCGGTAACATCGTGGTTCGCAGGCATTGAATGCCGATCCACAGCAGGTACGCGGCCCCTGCCAGGCGCACGTCGAAGGTCCACGGCGCGGCTTTGAACAGCGCCGCCAGCCCCAGCGCGGCCAACGCCACGTGGCAGCCGCGAGCAATGCCCAGACCCACCGCCGTCGCCAATGCCGCGCCTTTGCCCTGACGGGCGCCGGTTTGCAGCAGCAGAATCATGTCCGGGCCGGGCAACAGATACACCACCGCCAGCGCCATGAAAAACAGCCAGAGTCCTTCCACGTTGCACCCCATTCGTTGTCGATTCGGTAGCGCCAGTCTAGGTCTGAAGAGTGGGGCAGGTGCTTGCGTAGTCAGCTTCTAAAGGATGAATAATTGGCATAACCTGCCACTTCGTGACGATGAAACCATCAGGATCTGCCAAACCATGAAACTGGACGCCTACGACCGCAAGATTCTCGCAGCCCTGCAACGGGACGGTCGCCTGAGCAATGTGCAACTGGCCGATGAGATCGGCTTGTCCGCTTCGCCGTGTTTGCGCCGGGTGCGGATGCTGGAGGAGGCCGGGGTGATTCGCGGCTATCAGGCCAATCTTGATCGGGATGAAGTGGGGCTTGGGTTGACGGTGTTTGTCGGGGTCAAGGTGGAGCGCCACAACGATGAACAAGCCGAAGCCTTTCGCCAGGCCGTGACGGCACTGCCCGAGGTGATTTCGGCGTTTCTGGTGTCAGGGGAGTCGGATTTTCTGCTGCAAGTGGTGGTGCCGGATTTGCGCGGGTATGACCGCTTTCTCACGGAGCGATTGCTGAAATTGCCGGGCGTGAGCGACATCCGCAGCAACTTTGCTATTCATACGGTGAAGACACCGGGGGCGTTGCCGTTGGGGCATCTACCAGGTTGAGACCGAGTTGACCGCATCACGAGCAGGCTCACTCCCACAGGGGATTTGTGGCGTTCACAAAACCAGTGTGGGAGTGAGCCTGCTCGCGATAGCGATAGTCCAGACTCCATCACTCTAAGGCTTACATCTGCGTCGCCATCCCCTCAACATTCATCGCCGCCTGACGCAATGCCTCGGACCGCGTCGGATGCGGATGGCATGTCAGCGCAATGTCTTCCGCCGAAGCGCTGAATTCCATTGCCACGCAATACTCGCCAATCATTTCACTGACACTCGGCCCCACAAGGTGCACGCCGAGAATCTCGTCGGTGCGCTCATCGGCCAGCACTTTGGCGAAGCCTTCGGTCTCGTGGTTGATCTTCGCCCGGCTGTTGGCGGTGAAGGGGAATTTGCCGACTTTGTACGCCCGACCTTCAGCCTTGAGCTGCTCTTCAGTCTTGCCGACGCTGGCCAGCTCAGGCTTGGTGTAAATGACGTTGGGAATCAGATCGTAGTTGACCTCGCCCGCCTTGCCGACGATCTGCTCGATGCAGGCCATGGCTTCATCCTCGGCCTTGTGGGCGAGCATCGGCCCGGACGTGACGTCGCCGATCACCCACACGCCCGCAGCTTCGGTGCGGTGCCCCTTGTTGGCGAGCATGCCGCGCTTGTCGGTGGTGAGGCCTACGTTTTCCAGACCCAGACCCTCGGTGTAAGGCCGACGTCCGATGGACACCAGCACGTAATCGGCTTCGAGCAGCTCGGCGGTGCCGCCCGCCGCCGGCTCCACGCTGAGCTGAACGCCATTTGCCGAGGTGGTGGCGCTGGTCACTTTCGAGCTCAACTTGAAGCGGATGCCCTGTTTGCTCAACGAGCGTTGCAGGGTTTTGCCCGCTTCACCGTCCACACCGGGGCAGATTCGGTCGAGAAATTCGACCACGGTCACCTGAGCGCCCAAGCGCCGCCATACCGAGCCCAGTTCCAGGCCGATCACGCCGGCACCGATCACCACCAGGTGCTTCGGCACTTCGGTCAGTGACAACGCGCCGGTGGAGTCGAGGATGCGCTTGTTATCGATCTCGACGCCGGGCAGGGGAGTGGGCTCGGAGCCGGTGGCGATGATGATGTCCTTGGCGCTCAGCTCGGTCTTGCCGCCCTGGCTGTCGGTCACCGTCACTTGGCCCGGCCCGTCGATGTGGCCCCAGCCTTTGATCCAGTCGACTTTGTTTTTGCGAAACAGAAACTCGATGCCCTTGGTCAGCCCGGTCACGCTTTCATCTTTCTGCTTCATCATCTGGGCAAGGTTGAGGGTCGGTTTGACCTCGATCCCCAGGTTGGCGAATTCCGTGCCCATGGCCGCGTCGTAGAGTTCCGAGGCATGCAGAAGTGCCTTGGATGGCATGCATCCGACGTTAAGGCAGGTCCCGCCGAGCGTCGAGCGTCCTTCTACGCACGCCGCTTTCAGGCCCAGCTGACCTGCGCGGATCGCTGCGTTGTAACCGCCGGGGCCACCGCCCAGAATCACGACGTCATAAGTGCTCATGGATGTACTCCTGGACTGAATGGGAATGGGCTGGGTAACCGTAGCCTTTGATTAAAATTACGGACGTAATATGTGCGTTGGTGGCGGTTTCGGTCAAGGCTTCAGCAAGGCGACAGGTTGGGCGTCTTTAGATAGAACGAATTAGTACAAAAATTTCACCGCTTTCGTTATATCGTAACGAACTACGATGTGGCCAATGATAATTACTGGGGTGGTATGCAAGTCGATCTCGAAGTCGATGAAATACAGGTAGCAGGGCTGCCGCGCTTTCAGCAGGCGGTCTTTCAAGGGCGGCGATTGCGTCAGCTCGCCATCGGCCTGAGCGCCTTGGCGGCGGTCGGTCTGGTGCTGGCGTTTTTTGTCGGGCTGTTTGCGCCGCTGTCGCTGTGGGCTCCGTTGCTGGTCAGTCAGAGTGCCGGTTTGCTGGTGCTGATTGCCGGTCTGCAATCGGCGTGGTGGGTGACTCAGTGGCGCGCACAGGCGATGAGCCCGACGGTGCCGGTGGTGGTGGCGGACGACACCGTTGCCCCGGAAGGCTGGTATGAACGGCTGCTGGAGCGACTCAGTCAGCGCTGGGTGCGCATGCTCGGGCAGATCGGCGCGCCAACCCTCTGGCTCGCCGGTTGGGCGCTGTTGACGGTCTTCAGCATCAGTCAGTTCTGGAACCTCGCGTTGCTGCCCGCAGCGTTGGGATTGTCGGCGAGCGTCGGCGCCGCGTTGTCGTTATTGCTCGCCTTCGGTTTGCTCGTGCTTGAGCGTCAGCTCGCCCAGGAAAACATCGCCCAATGGCCTGAAGCGGGGCAGTTGGCGCAACTGAGCCGGGTGCCGATCATTTGCCTGGTGCTCAGCGCTTTGTGTTTGTTGTTCGGCAGCGAAACTTCGGTGTGGCCGGTACGCCTCGCCGTGTTGATCGGCTTGCTGCCAGGGCTGGTCTCGGTCGAGTTGCTGCTACGCGCCGTGCTGTCGCTGTTCAGCCCTCGCCGCGAACAACTTGAACCGACGTTGCTGGCGCGCAGTTTTGTCGCCGAGATGCTGCGTTGGCCGCCACAACCGTTGTTGGCGTTGCAGCACGAACTGCATAACCGCTTCGGCATCGACCTGCGGCAGATTTGGGCCTTCACCTACATGCGCCGGGCGTTTTTGCCGGTGATGGCGGTGGTGGCAATCGTCGGGTGGTCGCTCACCGGCATTCACGAAATACCGCTGCAAGGGCGGGGTATCTACGAGCGTTTCGGCAAACCGGTGGAAGTGTTCGGCCCGGGTTTGCACGCCGGTTTACCGTGGCCGTTGGGCCGGGTGTTGAGCGTTGAAAACGGCGTGGTTCATGAGTTGGCGACCAGCGTTGGCGAAACGTCGGCACCGGTCGTGTTGGAGCCTGCGGAAGGCCCGGCGCCGGCGATTGCCAATCGCTTGTGGGACGCCAGCCATGTGAACGATAAATCCCAGGTCATCGCCAGCAGCCGTGCCGACAAGCAGAGCTTTCAGATCGTTAACATGGACGTACGTTTTGTCTATCGCATCGGTTTGACCGATCAAGCGGCGTTGGCCGCGACGTACAACAGCGCCGATGTACCGACGCTGATTCGCAGCACCGCCAGCCGGATTCTGGTTCATGACTTCGCCTCGCGGACCCTCGATGGTTTGCTCGGCGAAGACAGGGTAGGGCTGGCCGAAGAGATCGGCCGCGCCGTGCAGGCTGATTTGCACAAACTGGACAGCGGCGTGGAAATTCTCGCCACGGTGGTTGAGGCCATTCACCCGCCGGCCGGAGCGGCGAACGCTTATCACGGTGTTCAGGCGGCGCAGATTGGTGCCCAGGCATTGATCTCCCGTGAGCGCGGTGCGGCAGCGGAGGCGACCAATCAGGCGCAATTGCAGGCCAGCATCGCTCGCGATCAAGCCACTGCCAGTGCGCATGAAATTAACTCGACCGCTCAGGCGGCGGATCTGAAATTCACGGCCGAACAAAAAGCGTATGCCAATGCCGGACAGGCGTTCGTGTTGGAACAGTATTTCAGCCAACTGACCCAAGGCCTGGCCAACGCCAAGTTGCTGGTTCTCGATCATCGCCTGGGCGGCAGCAACAATGCGCCGACCATCGACCTACGTACTTTCACGCTGCCGGCCGATCCTGCGTCGCCGCGCAATAGCGCTCAGCCAGGAGCTGCCAATTGAGCCAGTCGTCTACTCACGATCACGATGACCACGCCGGCCACGATCTCGGCCATGGCGGACATCACCACGGTCACCACCACCATCATCACGGTGATCCCCAAGAAGCCGGCCCGTTCCCGTGGCGGCGCATGGGCTGGGCAGCATTGCTCGTGGCATTCGCCATCGCGGCGGCGAGCCTGGTGCAAGTGCGCTCGGGGGAGGCCACGGTGATCACTCGCTTCGGCAATCCATCGCGGGTGTTGCTGGAACCGGGCCTAGGCTGGCGCTGGCCGGCACCGTTTGAAGCGGCCATTCCTGTCGATTTGCGTCTGCGGACCACTTCAAGCGGTTTGCAGGATGTGGGTACGCGCGACGGTTTGCGCATCATTGTTCAGGCGTACGTAGCGTGGCAGGTGCAGGGCGATCCGGACAACGTGCAGCGCTTTATGCGTGCCGTGCAGAATCAGCCGGACGAAGCGGCGCGGCAGATTCGTACGTTTGTGGGGTCGGCACTCGAAACCACCGCGAGCAGTTTTGATCTGGCGAACCTTGTGAACACCGACGCCAATCAGGTTCACATCGCAGATTTCGAGGCGCAGCTGCGCCAGCAGATCGATCAGCAGTTGCTGACCACGTATGGCGTTCGGGTGCTGCAAGTGGGCATCGAGCGTTTGACCCTGCCGTCGGTGACACTCACCGCCACCGTCGATCGTATGCGCGCCGAGCGTGAAACAATTGCCACCGAACGCACCGCCATCGGCAAGCGAGAAGCCGCGCAAATCCGCTCTGCCGCTGAGCGTGATGCGCGCATCGTGCAAGCCGATGCGACGGTGAAGGCCGCTGATATCGAAGCCCAATCCCGCGTCGAAGCCGCGCAGATTTATGGCCGTGCCTACGCCGGTTCACCGCAGCTTTACAACTTGCTGCGCTCCCTCGATACCTTGGGCACGATCGTCACCCCGGGCACCAAACTGATCCTGCGCACCGATGCCGCGCCTTTCCGGGTGTTGGTTGATGGTCCGACGACCCTCGATAACAAGTCCGGGTCGCAGCCATGAAATTAGTTCCACGTGGAACACATGAGTTAAGTAGCCCCTGGATTCAGGCGGGGCGATTGGCTTTTCTGGCGCTGTACGGGGTGACAGTTCTCGCCGCATTGGCCTGGGCATTCTCCAATGTGCGGCAGATCGATCCGCAGAATCGCGCGGTGGTTTTGCACTTTGGCGCGCTGGATCGCATCCAGAATGCCGGGTTGCTATTGGCATGGCCGCGTCCCTTTGAGCAAGTGATTTTGTTGCCGGCAGCCGACCGGGTGATCGAACGTCGAGTGGAGAATCTGCTTCGCAGCGATGCCGCATTGCAGGCTGATCGGTTGGCGTCTTTCGCTACACCGCTGAGCGATGCGCTTGCCGGATCGGGCTATTTGTTGACCGGTGATGCGGGCGTGGTGCAACTCGATGTCCGGGTTTTCTACAAGGTCACCGAACCTTACGCCTTCGTACTTCAAGGTGAGCACGTGCTGCCGGCACTTGATCGGTTGGTTACTCGCAGCGCCGTTGCCCTGACTGCCGCGCGAGACCTGGACACCATTCTGGTGGCGCGCCCCGAGCTGATCGGCACCGACAATCAGGCGGCCGAACGCCGTGAACGCCTACGGGGTGATTTGGTGCAAAACATCAACCAGCGATTGGCCGAGTTGACCGCGACGGGGCAGGGACTGGGTATCGAAGTGTCGCGAGTCGACGTGCAATCGAGTCTGCCCGGCCCGGCGGTTAATGCATTCAATGCGGTGCTGACCGCCAGCCAGCAAGCCGACAAAGCCGTTGCCAATGCGCGTACCGAGGCCGAGAAACTGACCCAGGCGGCCAATGAGCAAGGTGACCGAACGCTGCAAGTCGCCCATGCCCAAGCGAGCGAACGGCTGGCCAAAGCCTCCGCCGATACGGCCACGGTGTTGAGCTTGGCCAAGGCGCAACAACAGGGCACCGACCCGCAAATGTTGTTGCGTATTTACCGTGAGCGGATGCCGAAGATTCTCGGCCAGGCCGGCTCGGTGACGACGGTCAACCCGAAAGACGATTCCCGCCTGATCATTCAGGGAGCAGCACAATGACCGCCCAAACCGCCGCCGCACCGAGCCTGTTGTCCTCGGCTGAACAACGTAGCGCTGCGCGCCAATTGACCCTGGCCATGCTCGCACTTGGCTTGCTCAGCCTCGGTTTGATCTGGCGCTGGATGTCGCCGGAGCAGACGGGCGTCAGTCAATTGCTGTTGGGTTTTGCTTCGTTACTGGTGGCCGTACCGGTGATGCGTTCGGCGTGGTACAGCCTGCGTTATCCCAGCCTGCACGGGATCACCGATCAACTGATCGCCCTCGCCATGCTCGGCGCCTGGGCCACGGGCGATCTGCTGACCGCCGCGCTGCTGCCGATCATCATGATCTTCGGCCACGTACTGGAGGAGCGCAGCGTGATCGGTTCTCAGGAAGCGATTCGCGCCCTTGGCAAACTGACCCGCAGCCACGCACGCAAGGTTCAGGCTGACGGGACTATCGTTGAAGTCGACAACGGCACTCTCAAGCCCGGCGACATTGTGGAAGTGCGTGCAGGTGATCGGGTCCCGGCCGATGGTCGAGTGTTGTCCGGTCAGGCGAGCCTCGACACGGCATCGATTACCGGTGAGTCGGTGCCGATCGAGGCGGGCGTCGGCATGCAGGTCTTCGGGGGGGCAATCAACCTCGACGGTCTGCTGCGCATCGAAGTGACGCGCACCGGCAACGAATCGACCCTCGGTAAAGTCATCGCACTGATGCAAAGCGCCGAGCGCTCGAAGCCACCGATCACGCGTTTGCTCGAACGCTACGCCGGCAGCTACATGGTGCTGGTGTTGCTGTTGGCCGCGGTGACCTGGTTTGTCACCAACGATGCGCAGGCGATGCTCGCGGTACTGGTGGCGGCCTGTCCTTGCGCGTTGGTGCTATCTGCTCCGGCCACGGCGATTGCCGGCGTGGCGGTGGCGGCGCGGCACGGGATTCTGATCCGCAGTTCGGCGTTTCTGGAAGAGTTGGCGGATCTGACTTCGCTGGTGGTCGACAAAACTGGAACCCTGACGTTTGGCACCTTGCGGTTGCAGTCCATCGACAGCCCGCTGGAGGACCGCAGCCACGTGCTGAAACTCGCCGCCAGTCTCGGTTCGGCCAGCAGCCATCCGGTCAGCCGTGCGCTCGCCGGGTTGGTCACTCAGGAACACTTTCTGTTGCTGTCGGACATCCACGAGCGCCAGGGCCTGGGCGTGGTGGCGATGACGGAGCAGGGCGAAGCTGCGCTCGGTCGTCCGGAGTTGTTCGCGCAACTGGGCATCGCCACTTCAGCCGTTCCCGAACACGATGGCCCGATTGCCGGGCTGGCGCTCAATGGTGAATTCCTCGCCTGGCTGTTGCTGGCCGACAGCGTCAAACCTGAGGCGCGATTTGCCTTGAGCGAATTACGTGAGCTGGGTTTGGGTCGTCAGTTGCTGCTAACCGGAGATCGACAAAGCGTGGCGCACACGCTGGCGCGCGATGTCGGCATCAGCGATGTTGAAGCGCAGGCTTTGCCTGAGGACAAACTTAATCGTGTGCTGACAGAAATCGACAACGGTTTCCGGCCGATGGTGGTGGGGGATGGCATCAACGATTCGCTGGCACTCAAGGCCGGTGTCGTGGGCGTGGCCATGGGCGCGGGAGGTGCGGACATAGCACTGGCGTCGGCGGACATTGTGTTGATTGGCAGCGACCTGCGTCGCCTCGGAACCTGTGTTCGGTTGAGTCGCCAATGTCGACAGACCTTGCAGGTCAACGTGATCATCGGCCTGGGCTGGACCCTGGCGATTGTTGCCTTCGCGGCATTCGGCTGGCTCGGTGCCGCAGGGGCGATGATTGCGGCGTTGCTGCATAACCTCAGTACGTTGCTGGTGCTAGGAAACGCGGGGCGTCTGCTGCGTTTTCAGGAACCTTTGTTGAAAATCAAAGACGAGGCTTGAAAGGTTCTATACCAAAGAGATGAGGCAACACTAACTTTTTAGAACTGCACATCAAGTTTGTAGTCATCTAGGGTGAAGACCATCTGATTATGGGCTCAAGACGGCTGTTTTGAGCGCCGTGGGTTATATGAAAAGGCTATTAAATCGATAGCCAGCTATTTTTCAAGGATGGTCTACCCTCACATCAGACGTCTGAAACAAGGGGGATTTTCCATGCTCGCGCAACTTCCACCGGCCTTACAGAATCTGCAGTTACCGCTACGCCTGCGACTCTGGGACGGCCATGAATTCAATCTGGGGCCGACGCCCAGCGTCACTATTGTGGTCAAGGACCCACAAATGGTTTCCCAGTTCACCCATCCAAGCCTGGATGCGCTTGGAGCGGCGTTCGTCGAAGGTAAACTTGAGCTCGAAGGCTCCATCAGCGACGTGATACGCATCTGTGATGAGTGGAGCCAGAAATTGCTCGGTGACCAAGACAGTCAGCCAGTGCGCACCGCCCACGACAAGGAAACCGACGCGAAGGCGATTTCCTACCACTACGATCTTTCCAATGAGTTTTATCAGCTGTGGCTCGATAGCGACATGGCGTATTCCTGTGCCTATTTCGAGACCGGCAGCGAAACGCTGGAGCAAGCCCAACAAGCGAAATTCCGCCACCTGTGTCGCAAGCTGCGGCTGCAACCAGGTGAATACTTGCTGGACGTCGGGTGCGGTTGGGGTGGGCTGGCCCGGTTTGCGGCTCGTGAGTTCGGTGCGAAAGTGTTCGGAATTACCCTCAGTAAAGAGCAGTTGGCCTTGGCCCGTGAAAGGGTGAGCGCCGAAGGCCTGGACGATCTGGTCGAGCTGCAACTGCTCGACTATCGCGATCTCCCTCAGGACGGGCGTTTCGACAAAGTGGTCAGCGTTGGCATGTTCGAACACGTTGGCCACGCCAACCTGGCCGAGTACTGCAAAACCTTGTTCGGCGCGGTGAAAGAGGGCGGCCTGGTGATGAACCACGGCATTACCGCCAAGCACACTGATGGCCGTCCAGTGGGACGCGGTGTCGGTAATTTCATCGAGAAGTATGTGTTCCCCAACGGCGAGTTGCCGCACCTGTCGATGATCTCCGCCGAGATCAGCGAAGCCGGGCTGGAGATCGTCGACGTCGAGAGTCTGCGCCTGCACTACGCGCGTACCCTGGATCATTGGAGCGAACGCCTTGAGGACAATCTGGAAGCGGCTTCCAGACTGGTTCCGGAACAGGCGCTGCGGATCTGGCGGTTGTACCTGGCAGGATGCGCTTATGCGTTCGCCAGAGGCTGGATCAATCTGCACCAGATCCTCGCGGTAAAGGCCCACGCCGATGGCAGCCATGAACTGCCATGGACGCGAGACGACATCTACCTTTAGAGAATCGGTGAAATAAGCCGGGCGATCCGCATGCCGACCTGTTGCAGGCGGCGGGTCTCCCGGCTTTCTTCCTTGGCGATCTCGTGGGCCTGGGCGAAGTCATCGTTGAGCATTTGCTCCACCTCGGCGGCAAACGCGCTGTCGACGGTCAGCAGCATCACTTCGAAATTGAGCCGGAACGAACGGTTATCCATATTGGCGCTGCCGATGGCGCTGATTTCGCTGTCGATCAACACCACTTTCTGATGCAGGAACCCCGGCTGGTACCGGAACACTCGCACGCCTGCGCGCACGGCTTCGAAGGCATAGAGGCTCGAGGCGGCGTAGACGATTCGGTGGTCCGGTCGTGAGGGCAGCAGCAGCCGCACATCCACGCCGCGCAGAACCGCCAGTCTCAATGCCGCAAACACTGCTTCGTCGGGGATGAAGTAGGGGCTGGTGATCCATACCCGCTCTGTCGCCGCATGGATGGCTTCTACGAAGAACAATGAACAGGTTTCGTAGGAATCGGCCGGGCCGCTGGCAAGTAATTGGCAGAGCACACCGTCGTCCGGATACACGTCCGGCAGAATCAGCGGTGGCAACGATCGCGCGGCCCAGAACCAGTCTTCGGCAAACGATTCCTGCATGCAGGCAACCACCGGGCCGCGTACGCGGACGTGGGTGTCGCGCCAGGGCGCCAATGGTGGTTTTTCGCCCATGTATTCGTCGCCGACGTTGTGCCCGCCGACGAAGCCCAGAATCCCATCGACCACGACGATCTTGCGGTGATTACGGAAGTTGACCTGGAAGCGGTTGAGCCAGCCGCTGCGGGTGGCGAAAGCTTTGACCTCGACGCCGGCATCACGCAACGGTTGCACGTAACTGTGGGGCAGGGAATGGCTGCCGATGCGGTCGTACAGCAAGTGGATCGCCACGCCTTCGGCGGCTTTCTTCAGCAGCAGGCTTTGCAGGCGTTGGCCGAGGCGGTCGTCGTGAATGATGAAGAATTGAATCAGCACCGCTTCCTTCGCGTTGTCGATGGCGTCGAAAATCGCGTCGAAGGTGGCTTGGCCGTTGATCAGCAAGCTCACTTCGTTGTTTGCCAGGCAGGGCATGCGTCCCAGTTTCGGCATCGCTCTCAGGGACGCGTAAGCGTTGGAGGCGCGTGCAGTCAGTGCCTCTACTACCCAAGGGCGCCAGTTGAACTCTGAGATTGCCTTGCGCATCTCTTCGTTGGCCTGGCGCCGCGCCTTGATGTAACCATCGAAAGTGCTGCGGCCGAAGACCAGATATGGAATGAGCGTGAGGTAAGGCATGAAGATCAACGACAGGGCCCAGGCGATAGATCCCTGAGCGGTGCGGACGGTGAGCACAGCGTGGATGGCTGCCATCAGGCCCAGCGTATGAAGCAGTGCAATCATGTAGCCGAAAATGTGCGGTCCAAAGTAATCCATGGGGCAGCCTTGCTCCTGAAGATTCAATGCTTAACAGACCATGTTCCGTGCAGAATGTCGCTATTTAATTGGCCCATGAACTGAAGCCAATGGCTGACGTCTAACGGCCACTACTGATCAGGAGTTACTCGATGAACGTTCGTCTGCTGGGTTTGGCCGTGGCTTTTGGTTTGGCACTACCTGTGGCCGCTCAGGCACAGATGCTGCAGCCGGGTTTGTGGGAATTGACCACCAGCAACATGAAGGTCGATGACCAGAACCTGCCGGACTTGCAGTTGATCCTCGGCCAGTTACAGGGCCAGATGACCCCGGAACAGCGCGCGCAGCTGGAGAAGCAGGGCATCACCATGGGCGGAAAGGGGATTCGGGCGTGTCTGACTCCAGAGCAAGTGAAGTCAGACAATATTCCGCTGACGGATCCGCAATCGGGCTGCAAACAGGAAATCACTGACCGCAGCGGCAATCAGTGGAAATTCCGTTTCAGCTGTCCGAAAGCGCAGGGTGCGGGTGTCGCCACCTTCCTCAGTGATCGTGAGTTCACCACCAAGGTCAACGGCACGTTCAACGCGACCGGCATCCAGCAGAAGGGGAGCCTCGATACCCGCGCGGTTTGGTTGGGTCAGGATTGCGGGACCGTTAAGCCACGGGCCTAAAAACTTCGCTAGCAGGCTAGCTCCCACAGGGATGGTGTATATCCTGTGGGAGCTAGCCTGCTAGCGATGGCGTAGCTTCAGACACCCGAAATGCCAGTCGACCTCAACCAGGCACACACCGCATCAACGTCCATCCTGCCGAAATCCTCTCCGGTGCGGCTCCGCACACTGACAAACCCGCCCGCTTTTTCTTTCTCCCCGATCACCACCAGATACGGCACTTGCTGACTATGCTCGCGGATCTTGTGGCGGACTTTCTCGTTGCGCAGATCCGCGCGAGCGCGCACGCCGCTTCGGCGCAAGGCCTCAGTCACCGACTGTGCGTAATCCGCCTGACGATCATCCATGCTGACGATGATCACGTGCGGCGGTGCCCGCCAGTCTTCCAGTTCCTCTTGGCAGGACCAGCACGTGCCATAGATCCGCTGTGGCGCGGTGCCGCTGATGTGATCGAGCGCGAACGCCTGCAACACTCGGGTTGCCGGGACATGCGGGCCCGCTGAGACACACTCGAAGCCCCCAAGGACGTAGGGCAATAACTTCTCCCCGAGCGTCGATCCGGATAACGGTTTGCGGCGCCGGATCGAATGGTTGGTTGCCGCCAGGGTCTTCATGCGTGCTTCGATGCCAGCAAGATCGACCAGGTTTAAAGGACGCTCATACGCAAACTCATAAAAGAAGCCGTCACCCAACGCCGATCCGGTCTGCAATTGCGCTTTTGGATAGAGCTGCTTAATAGCCACCGCCAGCATCAATGCGCAGGAACGTCGCAAGATCTCCAGCCCATCGGGCTCTTGAGGCGTGACGATGCTGACGCGGGCATCGGCCTCGATCATGAACTCACAGTCCACCAGAACGCCGTCCACTCGGCCGGCGACGGCCGCTTTGGCCAGCCCGGCGCCGATGCTCGCGGCGAACTCAAACACCGACAACGGTTGGTCGTATTCACGCAATGAACCATCGCTCAGGGTGATGTGAATCATGTCGGTGCTCTCGAGTGCTTATAAACGCGCGTTAGCGCATAAACCGTAGGGGTAAACCCTGGCAGTTGTCATTAAGACGTTTGTCGTGCCAGGCAATTTGCCCCGATACGATCGTTGTGCTGACGCTGTGGCGAAAACGTTTGCGGGCAAAGGGCGTCCAGCCGCATTGCGACAGGACCGGTTGCCTGGATACGGCAACGCCTTCGGGCTCGGGTTTGATCAGCACGAGGTCGGCCCAGTAGCCTTCGCGCAGATAACCGCGGTCGGGAATAGCGAACAGATCAGCCACACGGTGACTGGTCTTGGCCACGAGGGTAGTTATCGGCAGCACTTCATCAAGCACGAGTTCCAGCAGCGCGGGAAGCGCGTGTTGCACCAATGGCAAACCCGAAGGGGTCTGGGGATAGGGCCGTTGTTTTTCCGCCCAGGTGTGCGGCGCGTGATCGCTGCCGATGACGTCCAGTCGATTACTCAGCAAGGCATGACGCAAGGCATCACGATCCACTTGGCTCTTGATTGCCGGATTGCATTTGATCAGGTTACCGAGGCTTGGGTAATCCCGATCATCGAACAGCAAATGATGCAGGCAGACTTCAGCGGTAATGTGTTTTTGCGTCAGCGGTTTGTCTTCGAACAGCGCCAGTTCCCGCGCAGTGGTCAAATGCAAGACATGCAGTCGGGTGCCTTGCCGCTTGGCCAGGTCCACGGCCATCGAGGAGGAGCGAAAGCACGCTTCGGCGTCGCGAATCTGTGGGTGGACGGCGGCGGGGATGTATTCCCCAAAACGCTCAAGCACCTGCGCGGCATTGGCTTCGATGCTCGGCGTGTGTTCGCAATGGGCCAGCAGAATGGTCGGCACCTCGGCGAACAATCGTTCAAGCGTCTGCGGATCGTCCACCAGCATGTTGCCGGTCGAGGCGCCCATGAATACTTTCACGCCGGCCACTTCGCAGGGATTGAGCGCCGCAACGGTGTCGAGGTTGTCGTTGCTCACGCCGAAGTGAAAGCCGTAGTTGGCGACGGAATTGATCGCCGCTCTACGCTTTTTGTCAGCGAGTGCCGGGAGGGTCAGGGTGGCCGGGTTTGTGTTGGGCATGTCCATGAAACTGGTGATGCCGCCGGCCACAGCCGCCCGCGATTCGGTGTAGAAGCTCCCCTTTTCCGGCGCCCCGGGGTCTCGAAAATGAACTTGGTCGTCGATCATTCCGGGCATTAGCCACTGCCCTTGTGCGTCGATTTCGACGTCGGCATTTTCCCCGTCGATGCTGCTGGCTATCTTCACGATCCGGCCGTTACTCACCAGCAGATCGCCATCGAATTCCCGACCTTCATTCACCAATCTGGCATTGCGAATCAGCACGCTGTTCATGGTCAAAACTCGTTCTGCAGGGCTTTGTAGCCGCGCACCAGATCGACGTTGGTGCGCGCCACGTCCTCGGAAAATTCCGAGGCGCTGACGCTCACTGGTGGGAACTGCGAGAGGTCGGTGTTGGGACCGATGCGGGTGGTGGAGGGCACGTAGAAGTCTTCGGGCAAGTCACGACCGTCGACCACCGAGTTGTGCCGCACCACGCAGCCATCGCCGACCGCGCAGTTGAACAACACGCTGTTGAAACCGATGAACACCCGGTCGCCAACCGTGCACGGGCCATGAACGATGGAGCGGTGAGCGATCGAACTGAACTTGCCAATGGTCACCGCCGCGCCGGACTTGGAATGGATCACCACGCCATCCTGAATGTTCGAATTGGCGCCGATGGTGATCGGCTCCATCTCGCCTGACGCATCCACTTCGTCAGCCCGAATGACTGCGTAGGGACCGACGAATACGTTTTCGCCGATCACCACTTTGCCGCAGATGATTGCAGTTTTATCCACGTACGCAGACTCCGCAATCAGTGGCAAATCGCCTGATGGATTCTTCCGGATCATGGCTTGCTCAACGCGTCGTAGAGGGTGTTGAGGTTGTATTCAAACAGACCGGCAAAGGTACTCGCCGGACCGCTTGCGGCCAGTGCATCGGAGTACAGCGTGCCGCCGATGTGAGCGCCGCTTTCGTCGGCGATCTGCTTGAGCAGACGCGCATCCTTGATGTTTTCCATGAACACCGCTTTCACCTTGGCCTGGCGAATCTGGGTAATCAGCGCGGCGACTTCGGCGGCTGAAGGTTCGCGTTCAGTGGACAGGCCTTGCGGCGCCATGAAGTCGATGCCGTAGGCCTGGCCCAGATAACCGAACGCATCATGGGAGGTGACGATCTTGCGGTTGCCCGGAGGCAACGAACCGAGCTTGACCTTGGCTTCGGCAAGCAGTGCGTAGATCTGTTTCAGGTAGGCCTGACTGTTGCGTTCGTAGTCGGCTTTATTCGCCGGGTCGGCGGCGATCAGCGCCTTGGTGATGTTGCTGATGTACAGCTCGGTGTTGGCCAGGTTATGCCAGGCGTGAGGGTCGGGCACGGTTTCGCCGTCTTCATCCAGAGAGCGCGGGATGACACCGTGGCTCGCGCTGATGACCGGGGCTTTGGTCTCGGTGCTGGTCACCAGACGGTCCAGCCAGGGTTCGAAACCCAAACCGTTCTTGATGATGAGTCTGGCCTTGAGCAAGGCTTTGGCATCGTCCGGTGTCGGCTCGTACGTGTGGGCGTCAGCGTCGGGACCGACCATGTTGGTGATCTGGATATGGTCGCCGCCAACCTGATGGGTCATGTCGGCGAGGATGCTGAAACTGGTGACTACCTGAAGTTTTTCCGCAGCAGACAGCGACATCGACAGCATTAAACTGAACAGCACGAGTAGAGCGCGCATCGGAAAACACCTCATTGGGATGTGAGCAAAGGCGGGCGGCGCAGCAAGCCGTGCACCGGACCGAACACCACGGACAGCAGATAAAATCCGCCCGCCACTAGTACGATCGCCGGCCCGCTTGGCAGCGAGTAGTAAAACGACAGCAACAAACCGAGCCACACCGAGAGGCAGCCGAGCAGGGCGGCGATCGCGATCAATACGGGCAAGCGGCGACTCCAGAAACGCGACGCGGCGGCGGGCAACATCATCAAACCGACCACCATCAATGCACCGATGGCCTGGAAACCGATCACCAGGTTCAGCACCACCAGGGTCAGAAACACGCCGTGCGCCAACGGACCGAGGCGGCTGACGGTTTGCAGAAAAAGCGGGTCGAGGGTGTCCAGCAACAACGGTTTGTAGATCGCCGCCATGGCGATCAGGCTGAAGCCGGAGACCCACAGCATGCCTGTCAGCGTCGGCCCATCGACTGCCAGTGCCGAGCCGAATAACAGGTGAAGCAGGTCCAGACGTTTGCCGGCGATGCCGAGGATCAGCACGCCGCTGGCGAGGGAAATCGGGTAGATCGCGGCGAGGCTTGCGTCTTCGCGCAACCCCGTCCGGCGGGTGATCCAGGCCGCGAGTCCGGCCATGCTCAGACCTGCGCCGAGTCCGCCGACGGTCAGTGCCGGGAGACTCAAACCGGCGAACCAGAACCCGAGCGCTGCGCCAGGCAGGATGCCGTGAGCCACCGCGTCGCCGATCAGGCTCATGCGGCGAAGGATCAGAAACACGCCCAGCGGAGCGGTGCTGCAGGCCAGGACCAATCCGCCCAGGAGTGCCCGGCGCATGAACACGAACTCGTGGAACGGTTGCCAAAGATGAGCGGCAGCGAGCATCAGGCCACCTGCGTTTGCGGTTGTTGGTGGATCAGCTCGGTACTCGGTCCAAGGACGCAGCCGCTGCTTTTGATCAGCAAGCTTTGAGGAATGTGTTGGCGAACCGCGGCGAGGTCATGACACACGACCACCAGGGTTCGACCTTCGGCGTGCCAGGCGTGAAGGTGCTTCCAGAGCAGCGCCTGACCGAGTTCGTCGAGCGCGGCGTGGGGTTCGTCGAGCAACAGCAGCGGCGCTTCGGCGAGGCTCAAACGGGCGAGCAGGGCGCGCTGCAATTCACCGCCGGAGAGGGCCATCAACGGGCGCTGCTCCAAGCCCGTCAGGCACCAGTTTTCCAGTACGGCTTTGAGTCGTTGGCTGCGTAGCTCTGGTGACTGTTTGCTGCCCCAGAAACCGGCGGCTACCAGGTCTTGGAGGCTGATGGGGAACTGCCGATCCAGGTGTTGTTGCTGGGGGAGAAAGGAAAGCGAGCCCTTGCGTGGAACATCGAGGATGATTTTTCCAGTCAGTGGTTTTTGTAGCCCTGCGATGACTTTCAGCAGGCTGCTTTTACCCGAGCCATTGGCCCCGATCACGGCAGTCAGACTTCCTTTGGGCAATTCGAAATCCACGGGCGGCGTGAGCGGTTGACCGGGTGCACCCCAGCGCAAAGCGTGGCTACGGATCATGCAGACACCCAGTTCCATCGGCTTTCGGCGACGGCATCGTGGGCGTGGAGGCTTTCGGCATGGACGACTCGTATGTGGAAGGCGTTGATACCGGGGGAGCGTTTCAGGGCCAGATTCAAGCGGCGGGCGGCGTCCTCGCAGAACATCAAATTCTGACCATTGGCCAGGGCGAAGGCTTGTTCATCGGCGCGCTTTACGGCGGTTTGCACGGCGGTCCCGAGCGCTGCTTCGGCGTCGTTGATGAACGCAATCAGCGGCAGGTCATCCAGATAATCGTCCAGTCTTAACTTTAAAAGTGCGTTGCTGCGTTGGCTGTGAGGTGTCGCAACGATGCCTTTTGTAGAGCCGAGCCACGCTAAAACATCTGCGTGTTGCAGGGACTTGTTGGCGAAGTCGTCGACGAATTGTTGCTGAATCAACTGCCGGGAAAGTGCTGCTGAACAGGGGCAGGTTGAGGAATAAGGAACGTCGATTTTTAGTTCCACGTGGAACATCGCGTTTTTCAAACGCGCTTCGATGCTCACTGAATAGGTTTTCCAGCCAGCCAATGGGCTGATCAGCGCCGGCCTTTTGAGCAGTAAATCAGTATCAATTTTCAAGTAAGCGCTATGGGACAGTCCTTCATGACTGTCGAGAAAGCTTTGCAAAACTCGCCGCAGCAGGGCGGGTGTCAGGTTTTCCCGCTCAAGCATTTCCAGCGCCAAATACAGCCGGGACATGTGAATGCCACGCGCTTCTCCATCATCGAGGCTCACACCTGCGTCAGCCTTTGCGCTCAGCCGTTGGCCATCGAATAAAACAGGAAGAGCAATGCCGCACATGCCCACCCATTCGAGCGGCAGGGCTTGGCGTGATGCCTGCGCGGCGATATCCGGCAGAGTCAGCGCATTCATGAGCAGGTCCATCGTGAGAGTTGATATCGCATGTTATGTTATTACATTAAAATCGACTACGCCTTTTTCACGAGCGGCTTTCAAAATGCATAGACGTCACTTGCTCAACTGGTTGCTGGCCAGCGCGGCCTTCGCTTTACCCTTTGGTGTTTCGGCCACGCAAATTCGCAACGCGCGGCTCTGGCGTTCGGATGACAAGCTACGTCTGGTGTTCGATTTGAGCGGGCCGGTGCAGTACAAGACCTTTTCACTGAGCGCTCCCGAGCGGCTGATCATCGATCTGAGTGGTGCCAGCCTCAGCGGCGACTTCAGCCAGTTGGCGCTCGGCAATACGGTTATCCGCTCGATCCGCTCCGGGCATTTTGGCCAGGGCGATACGCGGATCGTCCTCGACCTCAGCGCCCCGGTGCAGCTCAACAGCTTTCTCTTGCCGCCGCAGGATGGCCAAGGCGATCGGCTGGTGCTCGATCTGAAGTCGGCAGCGCCTTTGCAACTCGCAGTGGCGCCCCTGGCGAGCGTCGACAAGACTCACCCCAAGCGCGACATCATCGTGGTGGTCGACCCGGGTCACGGCGGCAAAGACCCCGGCGCGGTGGGCGCCAAAGGGGAGCGAGAGAAAGACGTCGTCCTGTCCATTGCCCAGCTATTGGCCAAGCGGTTGAAACGTGAGAAGGGCTTCGACGTGAAACTGGTGCGCAACGACGATTTCTTCGTTCCGTTACGCAAACGTGTCGAGATTGCCCGCAAACACAACGCCGATATGTTCATCTCGGTGCACGCAGACGCGGCGCCGCGTCTCACCGCTTCAGGCGCGTCGGTGTATTGCTTGTCCGAGGGCGGCGCCACCTCGGCCACGGCGCGTTTCATGGCGCAACGTGAAAACGGCGCAGACCTGCTGGGCGCCACCAGTTTGCTCAACCTCAAGGACAAGGACCCGATGCTCGCCGGGGTGATTCTCGACATGTCGATGAACGCCACCATCGCCGCAAGCTTGCAATTGGGCAGCACCGTCCTCAGCAGCCTCGCGGGTATTACCACGCTGCATCAAAAGCGCGTGGAACAAGCGGGATTCGCAGTGCTGAAGTCGCCGGACGTGCCGTCGATCCTGGTGGAAACCGGCTTCATGTCCAACGCCCGCGACAGCCAGCGGCTGGTGACCGCGCGCCATCAGCAGGCAGTGGCTGACGGATTATTCGACGGATTGCAGCGCTATTTTCAGAAGAACCCGCCGCTCAACAGCTACATCGCCTGGCAACAGCAGCAGAAAAAAGTGCAGGCCTAGCAGCCGGTAATCCGGCTGCAGGTGAATTTTGCGCTGCTGCCGCCGGAACTGGAGAACCGGTTGATCGTGGTCCAGCCAACCCGGCGGTTGTAGCCAACCCAAGCCTCGCCGTCGGAGGCGATACCGGTGAAGAAGGTGAGTTGTCCGTAGCGGCTGTTGGTCTGCGCCCAATAGCGTTTGCCCGCCATTTCGAAACCACGCAAATAGATCGTGCTGCCGACCGTGTTGACGCTATAGGCATTGCCGTCGGCATCCGCGCAGGCGAGCAGATTGGCGCTTCGGGTGCATCTGGCCAGGGTCGGGATTTGCGCCCAGGCGTCTACGGCGATTAACAGCGAAAAGCTCATCAGCGCTGATTTCAGGGCAATACGCATGGGATTTCTCACGGACCAGACGGGTTTCAGCATCGTGACCTTTGATGCCGTGGGCAAGAGCGGGCTGGCTTGATTGCATCGTTATGCTATAACATTTAAATCAGCCCGGCACTGCGATCGGGCATCTCTGTGAGGAATTCCTGATGCCCAATCGTCTCCCCGTGACCGTCTTGTCGGGCTTTCTCGGTGCCGGTAAAAGCACGTTGCTCAACTATGTGCTGCGTAACCGCGAGAACCTGCGAGTCGCGGTAATCGTCAACGATATGAGCGAGATCAACATCGATGGCAGCGAAGTCCAGCGCGATGTCAGCCTGAACCGCGCCGAAGAAAAACTCGTGGAGATGAGCAATGGCTGCATTTGCTGCACCTTGCGCGAAGACTTGCTCGAAGAAGTCAGCAAACTCGCCAGAGATGGGCGTTTCGATTACCTGTTGATCGAATCCACCGGCATCTCCGAGCCATTGCCCGTGGCGGAAACCTTCACCTTCCGTGATGAAGAAGGGCAGAGCCTGGCCGACATCGCGCGGCTCGACACGATGGTCACGGTGGTCGATGGCATGAACTTCCTGCTCGATTATCAGGCCGCCGAAAGCCTCGCTTCCCGCGGTGAAACATTGGGCGAGGAGGACGAACGCTCCATCACCGATCTGTTGATCGAGCAGATCGAATTTGCCGACGTGATCCTCATCAGCAAGATCGATTTGATCAGCAGCAGCGAGCGCCAGGAACTGATCGCGATCCTTGAGCGCCTCAACGCTCAGGCGGAAATCATTCCGATGGTCATGGGCGAAGTCCCCTTGGCGAAAATCCTCAATACCGGCCGTTTCGACTTTGAGAAGGCTGCCCAGGCGCCGGGCTGGTTGCAGGAATTACGCGGTGAACACGTGCCGGAAACCGATGAATACGGCATCGCCTCGACGGCCTACCGAGCCCGCCGACCGTTTCATCCACAGCGTTTTTTCAGCTTCATCGATCGGCCGTGGGTGAACGGCAAACTGCTGCGCTCCAAAGGTTTTTTCTGGCTGGCCAGCAAGCACATGGACGCCGGTAGCTGGTCCCAGGCCGGCGGCTTGATGCGCCACGGTTTCGCCGGGCGCTGGTGGCGCTTCGTGCCGAAAACCCAGTGGCCTCAGGACGAAGAAAGCACGGCCGGGATCATGGAAAACTGGACCGCTGCCACCGGCGATTGCCGCCAGGAACTGGTGTTCATAGGCCAGAACATCGACTTCGCGCAACTCACCGCCGAGCTCGAAAATTGCCTGCTGAGTGATGATGAAATGGCCTTGGGTGCCGAGGGCTGGCGCTTGCTGCCAGATCCGTTCGGCCCTTGGCATGAAGAGGTCGCCGCCTGATGTTGGCGCCCCGTCTGAAGCGGCGGCCGATCGTTCATCAGGTTCTAGGTGAAACGCCGCAAACCCTGACTCGAATCCTTGATGACGGGGTAAACCTCGCCGTCTGGCAGCGCCAGCTCCCGGCGCACATTGATGATTTCGGGCGCTTGCTGCTGTCCCTGAACGAACCGCTGGCCGAGTCGCTGGTCCTGGAGTTGCCCAGCGATGACGCCGAACCCGATCTGCATGGATTGGCCTCAGTATTCAGCGATCTCGAAGGGTATGCCGGTTTTGTTGCCGACGTGTCCTGGCTGGTCAGTGCGTTCGCCTGTCTGTTGGGCGCCAAGCGCATCGGCCTGCGCGTGCGGGTTCTGGACAAGGCCATGTGCCCACGCTTTCATGTCGATCATGTGCCGGTGCGTTTAATCACCACCTACGCCGGAGCTGGTAGTCAGTGGTTGAAAGAAGGGGTGATGGATCGCCGGCAACTGGGCAGTCCTGCGGCCAAACCCACAGAAAATTCGCTGATCGAGCAAGTCGCCAGCGGCGAAGTGGCGCTGCTCAAAGGCGAGAAATGGCACGGCAACGAAGGTTTCGGCCTGATCCACCGTTCGCCGCAACCTGCGCCGGGTGAGCGCCGTTTGATTCTGACTCTGGATTGGCTGGGTTAAGGTTTGAGCCAGTTGCCCTGACTCTGGCCTTCGCAAAACGGCTTCAGATACGCTGCATCGGTCGCCACGCCGTAATAGTGAATATCCTGCCGGTAAGGCATATTGGCGACTTGGGCGTTGCTGCACACACCGAACGCGCCGGTGGGGCATTGGTCGACGTATTGCACTTCGACTTTCTGCCCGGGCAGGTTCGGTTGGCAGAAGCCGTCGGCGAAGAGCTTTTCCGGGATGTTGCGGTTCTGCTGGCAGACTTTCACGTCGAGTCGCTCGGCCATGCTATGTACCACGCAAGCCTGGGCCAGCGCCTCACCGGAACACAGCGCCAAGAGCAACGACAATCCCGTCAACCGCATCCATTACCCCCTCAGAAAACATCGACCATGTTGCAGAACATTCCCACTCACGTCATTGCCGGCCCATTGGGCGCGGGCAAGACCAGTTTGATCAAGCATCTGCTGGCGCAGCGGCCAGCGAACGAGCGTTGGGCGGTGCTGATCAACGAGTTCGGCCAGATCGGCCTCGATGCCGCGCTGCTGACCCAGGACGCCGATGGTATCGCATTGGGGGAAGTGGCCGGAGGCTGTTTGTGTTGCGTGAATGGTGCGCCGTTTCAGATCGGCCTCGGGCGTTTGCTGCGCAAGGCGCGACCGGATCGGCTGTTCATCGAACCCTCTGGATTGGGTCACCCGGCGCAGTTGCTGCGGCAATTGAGTGAGGCACCGTGGCAAGGTGTACTGGAAGTACAGCCTTGTGTGCTGGTTTTGGATGCCCAGGCACTCGCCGCTGGAAAGCCACTGCCGGAGGCGCAACAGGAGGCGTTGAGCAGCGCTGGTTTGTTGGTACTGAACAAGGCGCAAGGTATCGAGGACATTGATCGCCAGTGCATCGCTGCGCAGCTGCCTTCTCGTCCTTTGTACTGGACGCAGCAAGCGCTCTTGCCGTTGAGCGAACTACCGGGGCTTGGCGCTCAAGCGGTGGCGGGTGTGGATAACTTCGTCATGCCCAAGGGGTTGGCGCAGATGCCGGCCATCTGGGCCGATCCTGCGCTGCCGATTTGCCTGAGTCAGGCGCAGGAGGGCGACTGGAGCATCGGCTGGCGTTGGCATCCGACTCAGACTTTCGATGTGGCGCGCGTTGGCCAGTGGCTTGAAAGCCTCGCCTGGCGGCGGGCGAAGCTGGTTATCCACAGCGTCGACGGTTGGGTGTCGGCGAATGCGCTGGATAACTCGGAACTGGAATGGCAGCCCAGCGAATGGCGCCAGGATTCGCGGATCGAGCTGATTTTCAGTGAACCGCAGGATGTTGATTCACTGCAAAGAGCGTTGGCCGACTGTCGGTCGGGTTAAGGACGCCACTTGGTGTGTTCTTGCCGCCATTGGCTCAGTTCGATCACTTCAGCGCGAGGCTTCACCACGTCGACCACCGCAGGCTCGTCGTCAAACGGCATCGGGTAGGGCGCCAGCTCGATCTGCGCACTGTGGGCGCCGAACTGGGTGATGGTGCCGTTGTGCCGAGTTTCGCCCGTCACGGTGAACTCGAAGTTATACACACGGGCCAGGCGCCGACGATCGTTGGCGTCTTTGATGAACGCGATCTTTTTCAACGCCACGTTGCCGTCCAGCAGCTCGATCCCGAGCTTGGTGCAATGCAGCTTGACCCGTTCCAGAGCGCGCTCGCGCAAGCCGTGGTTGTGCCACAGCCACGCGCCGCCCGTGGCGAGCAGCATCAGCACGAAGATATTTCCGAGGGTCAGCATCAACAGGTTGCTCCAACAAGATAGTGCCAGCTTAACTGCGTCGCCGGTCTGTCGTACAGGCCGTGTTTCGTCGCATACTGCGCGGCTCGAATTTCAATCGTTTGACGGAAAACACACCGCATGAAACGTACGCCCCATCTGCTCGCCATCCAGTCCCACGTGGTGTTCGGCCACGCTGGCAACAGTGCCGCGGTTTTTCCGATGCAGCGGGTCGGGGTGAATGTCTGGCCGCTTAACACCGTGCAATTCTCCAACCACACGCAGTACGGCCAGTGGACCGGTGAAGTGCTGGCACCGCATCAGATTCCCGAGCTGGTCGAAGGGATCGCGGCGATCGGAGAGCTGGGCAACTGCGATGCGGTGCTGTCCGGTTACCTCGGCAGTGCGGCCCAGGGCCGGGCGATCCTGGCCGGCGTGGCACGGATCAAGTCGATGAACCCCAAGGCGTTGTATTTGTGCGACCCGGTGATGGGCCATCCGGAGAAGGGTTGCAGCGTGCCGGCCGAAGTCAGCGATTTCCTGCTGGAAGAGGCCGCTTCGGTGGCGGACTTCATGTGCCCGAACCAACTGGAGCTGGACAGCTTCTCGGGGCGCAAGGCGCAGTCGTTGTTCGATTGCCTGGCGATGGCGCGTGCGCTGCTGGCTCGCGGGCCGAAGGCGGTGTTGGTCAAGCATCTGGCCTATCCCGGAAAACCGGCGGATGGCTTCGAGATGTTGCTTGTGACGGCTGAAGGCAGCTGGCACCTGCGTCGCCCGCTGTTGGCATTTCCGCGTCAACCGGTGGGCGTTGGCGACCTGACGTCGGGGCTGTTTCTGGCGCGTGTGCTGTTGGGCGACAGCCTGTTGGCGGCCTTCGAATTCACGGCGGCGGCGGTGCATGAAGTACTGCTGGAAACCCAGGCGTGTGCCAGCTACGAGCTGGAACTGGTGCGGGCTCAGGACCGGATTGCGCATCCGCGGGTGAAGTTTGAAGCGACTGCGATCAGCCTCTGATCTGCGTTGAACCATTTCGCGAGCAGGCTCGCTCCTACAGGGGATTTGTGAACTCCCCCGATCCAATGTGGGAGCGAGCCTGCTCGCGATGGCTATCTAAAGCACACCATCAAACAGACTGAGCTGCTCAGGCATCACCCTTGATTTCCTGATACCGCTTCTCCAGCTCCTGACGAATCTGCCGACGCTGCTGGGCCTGGATGAAGCGGCGCTTGTCTTCGCTGTTCTGCGGTTGCAGCGGCGGTACGGCAGCCGGTTTGCGGGCGTCATCCACCGCAACCATGGTGAAGAAGCAGCTGTTGGTGTGACGCACCGAGCGCTCGCGGATGTTCTCGGTCACCACCTTGATGCCCACTTCCATGGAAGTGTTGCCGGTGTAGTTGACCGAGGCCAGGAAGGTCACCAGCTCGCCGACATGGATCGGCTCGCGGAAAATCACCTGGTCCACCGACAGGGTCACCACGTAGCGGCCGGCGTAACGGCTGGCGCACGCGTAGGCCACTTCGTCGAGGTATTTGAGCAGGGTACCGCCGTGGACATTGCCAGAGAAGTTGGCCATGTCGGGGGTCATCAATACCGTCATCGACAGCTGGGCGTTTCCGGGTTCCATAGCGTTCTCACGGGTCAAGGCAGAATGTCGGAAGGGCGGCACCTCTGCGGGCGCCTGGTCGGTTTTTTACAAACCACCATTATCGGGACGCCGGGCGGATGGTCGCCGTCACGCCGGATCGATCTGTTTCCATATATTGCACCGTCTTTCTGGCGGAAGTCGCGGTGTTAACCTCCGAAAGTCCACCTTAAGGAGCCCCACACCATGCATGCCATCAGTTTTATTCAGGACCTGGCAGTGATCATGTTGGTCGCAGGTGTGGTGACCGTGCTTTTCCATCGCTTCAAGCAGCCGGTGGTGCTGGGTTATATCGTTGCCGGTTTCATCATCGGCCCGCACACGCCGCCGTTCAGCCTGATCCACGACGAAGAAACCATCAAGACGCTCGCAGAACTGGGGGTGATTTTCCTGATGTTCTGCCTGGGCCTCGAGTTCAGCCTGCGCAAGCTGTTCAAGGTCGGAGCAACAGCATTTATAGCGGCGTTCCTGGAAATCGTGCTGATGATCTGGATCGGCTACGAAATCGGCCAATGGTTCGACTGGAACACCATGGATTCATTGTTCCTCGGCGCGATCCTGGCGATTTCCTCCACCACCATCATCGTCAAGGCGCTCAACGACCTGAAGATGAAGAACGAGCGTTTTGCCCAGCTGATCTTCGGTGTGCTGATCGTCGAGGACATCCTCGGCATCGGCATCATTGCCTTGTTGTCGAGCATCGCGGTCAGCGGCACCGTCAGTTCCGGCGAAGTGTTTTCCACGGTGGGCAAGCTCTCGCTGTTCATGATCGTTGCACTGGTCATTGGTATCTTGCTGGTGCCGCGATTACTGGCTTACGTGGCGAAGTTCGAGAGCAACGAAATGTTGCTGATCACCGTGCTGGGCCTGTGTTTCGGCTTCTGTCTGCTGGTGGTCAAGCTCGAATACAGCATGGTCCTCGGCGCGTTCCTGATTGGGGCGATCATGGCCGAGTCGCGGCAATTACTGAAGATCGAGGGCCTGATCGAGCCGGTTCGCGACCTGTTCAGTGCAATCTTCTTTGTTGCCATCGGCTTGATGCTCGATCCAATGATCCTGCTGCAATACGCGTGGCCGATCGCGGTAATCACCGTGGCTGTTGTGCTCGGCAAAATGCTTTCTTGTGGTCTCGGGGCCTTTATCGCCGGCAATGACGGACGCACCTCACTGCGCGTGGGGATGGGGCTTTCGCAGATTGGCGAATTCTCCTTCATCATCGCCGCGCTGGGCATGACGCTGCAGGTCACCAGCAACTTTCTCTACCCGGTCGCCGTGGCGGTCTCGGTGATTACCACGTTGCTGACGCCGTATCTGATCCGCGCGGCTGATCCGCTGTCGATCAAGCTTGCCGCAGTGATGCCGCAGCGGCTGGCTCGAGTGTTGGGGATGTACGGCGAGTGGCTGCGCAGCATCCAGCCTCAGGGCGAGGGCGCATTGCTGGCGGCGATGATCCGCAAGATTCTGTTGCAGGTCGGGGTCAATCTGGCGTTGGTGATTGCGATCTTCTTTTCCGGCGCCTACTTCGCCAAACGCATGTCCGTTTACCTGCAAGACTGGATCAGTGATCCGAGCTGGCAGAAAGCGCTGATCTGGGGTGGGGCGTTGCTGTTGTCGCTGCCGTTCCTGATCGCCGCCTATCGCAAGCTTAAGGCGCTGTCGATGCTGTTGGCGGAGATGGGCGTGAAGCCGGAGATGGCGGGGCGCCACACACAGCGAGTGCGCCGGGTGATCGCCGAAGTGATCCCGATCCTCTCGCTGCTGGTGATCTTCCTGCTGCTGGCAGCCTTGTCGGCCAGTATTCTGCCGACCAACAAGTTGCTGGTACTGATCGCCGTGGTCGCCGCCACGGTGGCGGCACTGCTCTGGCGCTGGTTTATCCGGGTGCACACGCGGATGCAGGTGGCCTTGCTCGAAACCCTGGACAACCACAAGGAAACGTCCGGGCATTGACCACGCGGCGTATCAGACAGCTCAGCTTTCCAGCCAGACGTCCCGCGCCCAGTGCCACACCGATTCCCAGGTTTCTTCGGCAATCAGTTCTTCTTCAGCCTGCCACAGCACCACGGTGCCATCTTCTTCGACGAGGTAGTAATCGTCACCGTCCTGGCAGATCGGGATCATGCTGCGGTCGACGCCAGCGTCCCAGGCGTTGGCAGCAACGTCCGGCAGGTAGGTGTGAGATTGCGGGTCGGTGACGGTCACCGGCTCCAGGCTGCCGTAGACGACGTCACTGACGGTCAGCAAAAACTCTCTGAAGACGAAGGGAATGTCGATGAACAGTTGTTCCTCGATTTCCACGATCTGGTCTTCGTCAGGCAACTCCAAGGGGACCGGTACCGGTTCGTTGGCTTCACGCAGTTGTTCGATGATTTCTTCCACGTCCGGGATCCTCTTGCTTGATGGCGCGGTTTAGTTGGGGCGGTTTATACAGTAGCTCGCTATAGATGCAACTGCGAAATAGAAAAACCCCGGCCAGGCCGGGGTTTTCATTACAGCATGCGTAACGCAGATGGAATCAGCCGTTCTGGCGGATACCGGCCACCAGCCAAGGCTGGTTTTCGCCCTGCGGACGTTCCATGTTCCAGCTTTCGCTGAACACTTCGCCCTGGTCGAAACGCGAAGTCTTCGACACGCCGCTGAAGGTCAGGGTGGCGATGGTCTTGTCGGCACGATCATCCACGCCGTCCAGTTGAACATTGAGGTTATCAATGTAGGTGGACTGGAAAGCCTCGCCCAGGTCGGCACGTTCGCGCTTCAGGAACTCCAGCAGTTGCGGGGTCACGAACTCGGCGATCTTGTCCATTTCGTTGGCGTCCCAGTGTTGCTGCAGGGACTGGAAGTGGTTGCGGGCCGCTTCAATGAAATTCTGTTCATTGAACCAGGCCGGAGCGTTGATCACCGGACGAGCGGCAGCAGGTGCTGCCGAACCGCCAAAGATCGAACCCATGCCTGCTGGCTTCTGCTCGAACACTTCACGCTGCATCGGCGCGCCGGCTGGAGCCAGATGCTCCTGTTGCTTGCGACGACGAGCGGCGATAAAGCGGAAGACCAGGAAGGCAATGACGGCCATGATCAGGATGTCGAAAATCTGCATGCCCTCGAAGCCGCCGCCCATGAACATGGAGGCCAGCAGGCCACCGGCAGCGATGCCGGCCAGAGGACCGAGCCAGCGTGAAGCACCGCCGGCCTTGGCGGCAGCGCCAGCGGCACCGGCCGCACCCGCAGTGGCGGCAGCACCGCCAGCGGCAGAAGAAGGAGCCATTTGGCTGGTCTGGTGAGTCGGCGCAGCGCCGGAGCTCTTGCCGCCACCAAAGCGCTTGGCGTTGGCGTCGAGGCTCATCGTCAGGCCGATGCACAACGCCATGGCGATGCTAAGAAAACGTTTCATAAAGGGAATTCCCATTTGTGGATGGCACGCGCGCCATGTTGCACAGCTGAAGTGTTACTGGCTAGCGGCAGAGTGTTTCGGGCTTTTGCCTGACAGGTTGCGTTCAGCTTCAGTCAGCGCAATAAGGCCTGTTAACTTTGGTCTGTAAGACGAGTGGATAAGTTCTGTAGGAATAGGCCGCAAAGGGCGAAGCGCAGATAGATCGTTCCCACGCTCTGCGTGGTAACGCCGCCATGGACGCTCTGCGTCCACTGTGACGCGGAGCGTCACGGGATGCATTCCCACGCAGAGCGTGGGAATGATCAGGCCGTACTAAATGGCTTCCAGCTTGGCGTAACCGAGCATCAGCCACTTACTGCCTTCGCCGAAGTTCACCTGCACCCGGGCCTGGGCTCCGGCGCCTTCGAAGTTCAGGATCACGCCGTCGCCAAACACCGAATGCCGTACGGCCTGGCCGAGGCTGAACCCGGTGTCCGGGATCTCGCTGCCGCCAAACAGGCTGCTGGAACTTTGTTGCTGGCCACCGCCGAACGGACGGCTGACGCTGTTGGACAGCCGCACCTCCTGAATCAGGCCTTTCGGCACTTCACGTACGAAACGCGACACCTTGTTGTAGGTCTCGCTGCCGTACAGGCGTCGGGTTTCCGCGTAGGTCATTACCAGGTTCTGCATGGCGCGGGTGATACCGACGTAGGCCAATCGGCGTTCTTCCTCAAGACGGCCCGGCTCTTCCAGACTCATCTTGTGCGGGAACAGGCCTTCTTCCATACCCACGAGGAACACGTAAGGGAATTCCAGGCCCTTGGCGCTGTGTAAGGTCATCAGCTGGATGCTGTCTTCGTGCTCGTCGGCCTGAGTATCCCCGGCCTCCAGCGACGCATGACCGAGGAACGCCGCCAATGGCGTCAGATCTTCGTCTTCTTCAGCATTTTCGAAGTTTCGGGCGGCGCTGACCAGTTCCTCAAGGTTTTCTACCCGGGCCTGGCCTTTCTCGCCTTTTTCCGCTTCGTGGTAGGCGATCAGCCCCGATTGTTCGATAACCGTTTGGGTCATCAGGTGCAGCGGCATTTCCACGCACTTGGCAGCGAGGTTCTCGATCAGCTCGATAAACGCACCGAGCGCTCCCGCTGCGCGACCGGTCAGGCCTTTATTGGCGACCAGCAGGCGCATGGCTTCCCACATCGACACATCACTGTGGCGTGCATGGTCGCGAATCGCTTCGACGGTTTTTTCACCGATGCCACGGGCCGGAACGTTGATCACCCGCTCCAGCGCTGCATCGTTGCCGCGGCCTTCAAGCAAGCGCAAGTACGCCATGGCGTTCTTGATTTCTGCCCGTTCGAAGAAGCGCTGACCGCCATAGATGCGATACGGAATGCGCTCGCGCAGCAACGCTTCTTCCAAAACGCGCGATTGGGCGTTGGAGCGGTACAAAATCGCGATATCACTGCGGGCCAAGCCGGTTTTCAGCGCGCTTTCGATGGTTTCCACCACGTAGCGTGCTTCATCGTGTTCGTTGAACGCGGCGTACAGATTAATCGCTTCGCCTTCACCGCCATCGGTCCACAGCTCTTTGCCCATGCGCCCGGTGTTGTTGGCGATCAGGGCGTTGGCTGCCTTGAGGATCCCGGCGGTGGAGCGATAGTTCTGCTCCAGACGAATGGTCTCGGCATCTGGAAAGTCGTCGGAATACTGATAAATGTTCTCGATTTTCGCGCCGCGCCAGCCGTAGATCGACTGATCGTCGTCGCCCACTACCATCAAGCTGTCGCCGCCCTTGGCCAGCAAACGCAACCAGGCGTACTGCACGGCGTTGGTGTCCTGGAACTCGTCCACCAGAATGTGCCGGAAGCGCTTCTGATAATGGGCCAGCAGGCCCGGGTTATCGCGCCACAGGTCAAGAGCGCGCAGCAGCAATTCGGAGAAGTCGATGACGCCGGCGCGCAGGCACGCGGCCTCATAGGCTTCATAAATGCTGCGCATGGTCGCCAGGAACAGGTCGCCGCTGGCTTGAATGTGTTGCGGGCGCAGACCTTCGTCTTTCTGCCCGTTGATGAACCACTGGGCCTGACGGGCCGGCCAGCGTTGCTCGTCCAGACCCAGCTCGCGGATCACCCGCTTGACCAGCCGTTGCTGGTCGTCGCTGTCGAGAATCTGGAAGGTCTGGCTCAGGCCGGCTTCCTGCCAGTGCGCCCGCAACAAGCGGTGCGCCAGGCCGTGGAAGGTGCCGACCCACATGCCGGCCGGGTTGATACCCATCAGCTGCTCGATGCGATGACGCATCTCGGCAGCGGCCTTATTGGTGAAGGTCACCGACAGGATCGAGTGGGGCGAGGCGTTCTCGACCTGGATCAACCAGGCGATACGGTGCACCAGCACTCGGGTTTTACCGGAACCAGCACCGGCCAGGACCAACTGACGACCCACACGGGCAGCTACGGCCTGGCGTTGGGCATCGTTGAGGGAGTTCAGCAGAAGGGAGAGATCATCGCGCATCGGGGCATTCTAGGGTGCGCCGTCACACCGGGCAAACCGAGCTTTGCATTAGCCGATGAAAGAAGCACGAATGACGACCGGTCAGTCACTGGCTACAAGCGTTGGCGGGGCTCGCTCGAAGGGTTTTCAGCGGGCGGCGGGGGCCGGAAATTTTGTCGAATTTATGATCCGGAGCAGTGTGGTAAGGGCATTGGCTTGTGTATGCTCCGTCCACGTTTCGGGCTCATGCTCATCATTATAAGAACAAGAACATTGCCTATGACCCTCAGCTCCGACCTGTCGGGCCCCTCTGTGGAGCCTCGGGTTATCCGCAAACAGTACGCCATGGAAATGGCGGTCGAGCGCACGCGTTTGCTCTACCAGGGCTCGCTGCTGCCTACGCTGTTCATGCTGACCAACGGTCTGGTCTGCGCCGGACTGCTCTGGAGTCCGCAGCGCTACTTCCTCGTCAGCGTCTGGCTGATCTGGTTATTGTCGCTGGTGGCCTTGCGGGTGATTCAAGTCGCAGCCTTCGATTCGGCCATTCCTAACCGCCAGGCCCATCCGGTCTGGCGTCGCATGTTCCTGCTGGGCTCTGCCATGACTGGCCTGACCCTGGCCGGTGCCGGCATCGCCTTGGTGCCCGCTGACAATTTCATGCAACAAGCCTGGGTGTTCGGCCTGATCGGCGCCGCCGCCCTGTCGGCCAGCGTCGCGTACGCGGTCAGCCTTCCGGCGTTCCTGTCCTTTACCTTGCCCTGCCTGTTGCCGGCCATCGCCTATCTATTCTGGGGCGGCGATCAACAAGGCCAGGGGTGGGGCTGGTTCGGGCTGATTTTATTGGGCGCGTTGAGCGTGGTGGCCTGGCAGGTCAATCGGCTGATCGACAGCGGCTTGCTGCGGCGCTTTCAGAATCAGGCCCTGATCGAACACTTGCAGCAGGCGCAGAGCTGCGGCGACCAGCTTAATCACGAATTGGCCAAAGAGATTGATCACCGCCGCTGCGCTGAAGACAAGTTGCGCGAAGCCCAGGTCGAGCTGGAAAACCGGGTCGCCCAGCGCAGCCTCGAACTGGACGCGGCCAACCAGGCCCTGAGCAAGAGTGAAGCGCGGCTGGCGTTGGCGTTGAAGGCCAGTGAACTCGGGCTGTGGGACTGGAACCTGCAAACTGACGAAGTTCACCACACCCAGCTTCAGGAGTTGTTCGGCCTGGAGCCGGAATTCGTCACCGCGATGCTCAGCCACCTCAAACCGCGGCTTCACCCCGAGGACTTGCCGTCGCTGCGCCGTGCCCTGGTCGAACATTTGAAAGGCCGCAGCGAGGATTATCAGATCGAATACCGCGTGCGGCATGGCGACGGTCACTGGGTCTGGATCGAGGACCGTGGACGAGCGGTCGAGCGCAGCGAAAATGGTCGGGTGATCCGCATGGTCGGCACCCGCCGCGACATCAGCGCGAGCAAAGGCCAGGAAGAGCAGCGCCAACTGGCGGCGACGGTGTTCGAGGCGGCCAGCGAAGGCATCGTGATTTTCGACCCGAATTACGCACTGATTGCAATCAATCAGGCTTTCAGCCGCGTCACCGGCTACGACATCGAAGACATGATCGGGCGTAACGTCGTCGAGTTGCCGTGCAGTCGCGATGCGCGCCGGCATTACGTCGCGATTCATCAAGGGCTGGAGCAGCACGGCACCTGGCAGGGCGAGCTGGTGGAAACCCGCAAGAACGGTGAGCTCTATCCACAGTGGCTGCAACTGAACGCTGTTAGAGATGCTCGGGGAAATGTTAGCCATATTGTCGGCTTCTTCGCCGATCTGTCCGCTCGACGGGAATCTGAAGAGCGCATGCGCTATCTGACCCATTACGACGAACTCACTGGCCTGGCCAACCGTTCGCTGTTCCGCGAACGGCTGCGTGAGGCTCATCAGCGAGTGCGTCAGGGCGGGCGTCGCAGCCTGGCGCTGCTGCATATCAACCTGGATCGCTTCAAGCTGCTCAATGACAGCCTTGGCCATGAAGTTGCCGACCAGTTATTGCAGAAAATGGCCCGGCGGCTGGTCAACGCGCTGCCAGAGGCAGACACCATCGCGCGGCTTTCCGGTGACGAATTTGCGGTGATTTTCGATGCCTACGGCAACCTGTCGAGCCTGGCGCGCGTGGCGACCCGATTGTCGAGCAAGCTGCGTTTGCCGGTCACTGTCGATGGCCATGAGCTGGTGGTCAGCGCCTCCATGGGCATCAGCATGCTGCCGGACACCGCCCGGGAAATTTCCGCGCTGGTCAGCCAGTCGAACATTGCCATGCAGCATGCCAAGCATTTGGGCGGCAACAACTTCCAGTTCTACACCGAGAGCCAGCAAGTCAGCACCCTTGAGCGATTGCAGCTTGAGAATCAGCTGCGCAAAGCCATCGAAGAAAAGCAGCTGCAAGTCTATTACCAACCGAAACTCTGCCTCGCCACCGGACGCCTGAACGCTGCTGAAGCGCTGGTGCGTTGGGATCATCCGACCATGGGCCGGGTGCCGCCAGGGGACTTTATCGGTCTGGCCGAGGAAACCGGGCTGATCGGTCCGATCGGCGAGTTCGTGTTGCGCCAAGCCTGTTGGCAGGCCTGCGAATGGCAGCGTCAGGGGCTCGATCCGATTCGCGTGTCAGTCAATTTGTCGGTGCATCAATTACGCCAAGGCAAATTGGTCAGCCTGGTGCGGCAGGTGCTGGAAGAAACCGGCTTGGCGCCGCACTACCTGGAACTCGAGCTCACCGAAAGCCAGTTGCTGGACAGCGTCGAGCACATCATCGCGACTTTCCAGCAACTGCGGGATCTGGGCGTGAAGCTGGCGATCGACGATTTCGGCACGGGTTATTCGTCCCTGAGCTATCTCAAACGCATTCCCGTGGATTACGTGAAGATCGATCAGGCGTTTATCCGCGGTCTGGGGGAGGGCAGCGAGGATGCAGCGATCACCCGGGCGATCATCGCCATGGCGCATGGCTTGTCGCTGAAAGTGGTGGCTGAGGGCGTCGAACGGCCGGAGCAGCTGGAATTCTTGAAAGCCGAGCGCTGCGATGAAGTGCAGGGTTACCTGATCAGCCGCCCAGTCGAGGCCAATGACCTGGCTGCACTTCTACAACACGACACAAAACTCCTGTAGCAGCTGACGAGCAACGCGAGGCTGCGTTCGACTGCGAAGCAGTCGTGTATGGGCGTTACGCAGCTCAACAGGAAAAATCTGATACTTCGGTTTATGGCTGCTTCGCCGCCGAACGCAGCCTTCGGCAGTTGCTACAGGGGCCGCAGTGCTACATGGAGCCCATGTGGCGTGGAATGGGGACATCGAGTTACGCATTGAGCAGGCAAAAAGCCGATTCATGTAGTATAACTACAAGCTTGCTACATCTCCGGCACCTGCCAATAACAAAGAGTCCAGCCCTTTGAATCTGCTGCAACACATCGCCCAGTCACGCCACCTCTTACGCAAGTCGGAGCTCAAGGTCGCCGACCACGTGCTGCTTGATCCTGCGGCGGTGATGCACAGCTCCATGGCCGACCTGGCCCATAGCGTGGGCATCAGCGAGCCGACCATCGTGCGCTTCTGCCGTGCCATCGGTTGCTCCGGTTTCCAGGACTTGAAGCTGAAGCTGGCGCAGAGCCTCGCGGCAGGCGCGAGCTTTGGCCAGTTTGCGATTCATGAAGACGATTCGGTCGCCGACTACAGCCTGAAAATCTTCGACACCACCCTGCACACCCTGATGGAGGTTCGCGAGAAGCTCGATCCGGTGGAGTTGCAAAGGGCGGTGTCGCTCATGTCCCAGGCCCAGCGCGTCGAGTTCTATGGCTTTGGTGCCTCGGGCGCTGTGGCGGCAGATGCCCAGCACAAGTTCTTCCGATTGCTGCTGACCGCGGCGGCGTATTCCGACCCGCATATGCAGGCGATGTCGGCGGTCACCTTGAAACCGACCGATGTGGCGATCTGTATTTCCCAGTCCGGGCGCTCCAAGGATTTGCTGATCACGGCGAACCTGGTGCGTGAGAGCGGCGCTTCGTTGATCACCTTGTGCCCGAGTCAGACGCCGTTGGCTGAGCTGTCGACCGTCAATCTGGCGATCGATGTGCACGAGGACACTGAAATCTACACCCCGTTGACCTCGCGTATCGCCCACCTGGTGGTGATCGACGTGTTGGCGATGGGCGTGGCCATGGCGCGCGGGCCGAGCCTGGTCAACCACCTCAAGAGTGTCAAACGCAGCCTGCGCAGCTTGCGGCTGTCACCCAAGTCGGTGAAAGCGCTGGACGACTGACGTCGTCGTAAGGTCGTTCCGACCTTAATCGCGAGCAGGCTCGCTCCCACATTTGATCGAGTTGTCCTGACGGGCGCGGTCCACCTGTGGGAGCGAGCCTGCTCGCGATGGCGTCCTCAAATACGGCAACATTCATCTGTTTGTAACGCACAAGCCGCCAAACCGTCATCCCCCGCGCCTATCTTGAAACTCCCGTAATCGCCTTGGGAGACTCGAAATGGCCCAGCCCTACGAAGAACGCAACAGCGCCGCCAAAACCCGTCGTCAGCAAGAAGATCAGCGCCGCATGGAATTTCGCCGCGCCATCGAAGATCGCTGCGAACGCCGCCAGCTGCTGGCCGAGATCGGTGATTTTCCCGAGCTGGAGCTCAATTACTGGCAGGCAGCACCGGCAACTTCCCGTCGAAACGCTCAACCAGCGCGCTGATCTGCACCCGCTCGCTGCGGATAAACGCAAGGAACGCGTGCGCCACCGGTGACAGCCGTTTCGCCTTGGCTTGCACCAGGCACCAGCTGCGATACAGCGGCAGTTCTTCGACCGGTAACTCGATCAATCCACCGGTTGCCAACTCAAGGTTCAGGGCGTGGCGCGTCAACAGCGCGACGCCCAGACCCGCCAGTACACATTCACGCTGGGCTTCGGCCGATGCGACCTCCTGGGTCTGGTTGAAGTGCACGCGCTTCTCTTTGAAATACTCCTCGCAAGCCATTCGCGTACCGGAACCGGGTTCGCGCAGCAGCAGTGTGAACGGTTCAAGGTCCTGCAAGCGCAACGGCCCCATGTGGCACAGCGGATGGTCCGGTGGCGCGACGGCAACGATCGGATTGTTCAGGAACGGCAGGAACTCCAGGCCCATGTCCTGCGGCACCATCGACATGATCACCAAGTCGTCGCGATTATCAGACAGCCGACGGATCACCTGCCCTCGGTTGACCACCGTCAGTTGCAGATTCACTTCCGGGTGCTGGCGCTTAAACGCGGCAAAAAGGTGGGGGACAAAATACTTGGCGCTGGATTCCACCGCCAGTTTCAGCTGGCCCTGCAGCGATCCCTGCATGTCCGAGAGCTGCATGTCGAGGTTTTCCAGGCGCCCGAAAATGTCGCGGCTGGCGCGCTGTAGTGCTTCGGCGGCCTCGGTCATGTAGAGTTTTTTGCCGACGTAATCGAATAAAGGCTGACCAATCAGCTCCTCGAGTTGACGAATCTGTAGGCTGACGGCCGGTTGTGTGAGAGACATTTCGTCGGCCGCGCGGCTGTAAGACCTCAAATCACAGACCTCGTTAAAGATCTGCAATTGACGCAATGTCATACGCATCAAGGACTTACGCATAGTTTATGGGCTCTGGCCGCAGGCTGATGAATCAACTATAAGTCTTTACTTATGCCTAACCCAATTATTATTCATTTTTGTTAATCCCTTGTGGGGGCTAGTGTGGGGCTGCGACTAAATCGAAACATTTAGTCACGCGTCGACCTGGTCTAGCAGGTCGTGGGTACCACCGGCTCAAGGGAACCTCCAAGTGATAAAAAAGATCCTGATCGCCAACCGTGGTGAGATTGCCGTACGAATCGTGCGTGCCTGCGCCGAGATGGGCATTCGCTCGGTCGCGATCTATTCCGACGCCGACCGCCATGCCTTGCATGTGAAGCGTGCGGATGAGGCCCACAGCATCGGTGCCGAGCCACTGGCCGGTTACCTGAATGCGCGCAAGCTGGTGAACCTGGCTGTGGAAACCGGTTGTGATGCGTTGCATCCCGGCTACGGGTTCCTCTCTGAAAACGCTGAACTGGCCGACATCTGCGCCGAGCGCGGCATCAAGTTCATTGGTCCATCGGCTGAAGTCATCCGCCGCATGGGCGACAAGACCGAAGCGCGCCGCAGCATGATCAAGGCGGGCGTGCCGGTCACGCCTGGGACCGAAGGCAACGTCGCGGACATCGCCGAGGCTTTGGTCGAAGGCGACCGTATAGGTTATCCGGTGATGCTCAAGGCCACTTCCGGTGGTGGTGGTCGTGGTATCCGTCGCTGCGACAGCCGCGAAGAACTCGAACAGGCTTTCCCTCGCGTGATCTCCGAAGCCACCAAGGCCTTCGGTTCGGCGGAAGTGTTTCTGGAAAAATGCATCGTCAATCCGAAACACATCGAAGCGCAGATCCTCGGCGACAGCTTTGGCAACGTGGTGCACCTGTTCGAGCGTGACTGCTCGATCCAGCGCCGCAACCAGAAGCTCATCGAAATCGCTCCAAGTCCGCAACTGACCCCGGAACAGCGGGCCTACATCGGCGACCTGTCGGTGCGTGCGGCCAAGGCTGTGGGTTACGAGAACGCCGGCACCGTGGAGTTCCTGCTCGCCGAGGGCGAGGTGTACTTCATGGAGATGAACACCCGGGTGCAGGTGGAGCACACCATCACCGAAGAAATCACCGGGATCGACATCGTCCGCGAGCAGATCCGCATTGCGTCCGGCCTGCCGCTGTCGGTAAAACAGGAAGACATCCAGCACCGCGGTTTCGCGCTGCAATTCCGGATCAACGCCGAAGACCCGAAAAACAACTTCCTGCCGAGCTTTGGCAAGATCACCCGTTACTACGCGCCCGGCGGTCCTGGCGTTCGCACCGACACGGCGATCTATACCGGCTACACCATTCCGCCGTTCTACGACTCCATGTGCCTGAAACTGGTGGTGTGGGCGTTGACCTGGGAAGAGGCGATGGACCGTGGCTTGCGCGCCCTCGACGACATGCGTCTGCAAGGGGTCAAGACCACCGCCGCGTACTACCAGGAAATCCTGCGTAACCCGGAATTCCGTAGCGGCCAGTTCAACACCAGCTTCGTTGAAAGCCACCCTGAACTGACCAACTACTCGATCAAGCGCAAACCCGAAGAGCTGGCCCTGGCCATCGCCGCCGCCATCGCCGCCCACGCAGGCCTGTGAGGAATAGAACAATGAGCAAGAAAATCCACGTAACAGACACAATCCTGCGCGACGCCCACCAATCGCTGCTCGCGACACGCATGCGCACCGAAGACATGCTGCCGATCTGCGACAAGCTCGACAAAGTCGGCTATTGGTCGCTGGAATGCTGGGGCGGCGCGACCTTCGACGCCTGCGTGCGCTTCCTGAAAGAAGACCCGTGGGAGCGTCTGCGCCAACTGCGTGCGGCACTGCCTAACACTCGCCTGCAAATGCTGCTGCGTGGCCAGAACCTGCTGGGCTACCGCCATTACAGCGACGATGTGGTCAGAGCTTTCGTCGCCAAGGCAGCGGTCAACGGCATCGACGTGTTCCGTATCTTCGACGCCATGAACGACGTGCGTAACCTGCGTACGGCCATCGAAGCGGTGAAAGCGGCGGGCAAACACGCCCAAGGCACCATCGCGTACACCACCAGCCCGGTGCACACCATCGGCGCGTTCGTGGCCCAGGCCAAACAAATGGAAGCCATGGGTTGCGACTCGGTGGCGATCAAGGACATGGCCGGCCTGCTGACCCCGTACGCCACCGGCGAACTGGTCAAGGCGTTGAAATCCGAGCAGTCGCTGCCGGTATTCATCCATTCCCACGACACCGCTGGTTTGGCCACCATGTGCCAACTCAAGGCCATCGAAAACGGTGCCGACCACATCGACACTGCGATCTCCAGTTTCGCCTCGGGCACCAGCCACCCAGGCACCGAGTCGATGGTTGCCGCCCTTAAAGGCAGCGAATTCGACACCGGCCTGAACCTGGAACTGCTGCAAGAGATTGGCTTGTACTTCTACGCCGTGCGCAAGAAGTACCACCAGTTCGAAAGCGAATTCACCGCCGTCGACACCCGTGTGCAAGTCAACCAGGTACCGGGCGGGATGATTTCCAACCTGGCCAACCAGTTGAAAGAGCAGGGCGCCCTGAACCGCATGGCGGAAGTGCTGGCCGAAATCCCGCGGGTTCGTGAAGACCTCGGCTTCCCGCCGCTGGTGACCCCGACCTCGCAAATCGTCGGCACCCAGGCGTTTTTCAACGTGCTGGCCGGTGAGCGCTACAAGACCATCACCAACGAAGTGAAGCTTTACCTGCAAGGCGGCTACGGCAAGGCGCCGGGCACCGTGAACGAGAAACTGCGTCGTCAGGCGATCGGCAGCGAAGAAGTCATCGACGTGCGTCCGGCCGATCTGCTCAAGCCGGAAATGACCAAACTGCGTGCCGAAATCGGCGCTGTGGCCAAGTCTGAAGAAGACGTGCTGACCTACGCCATGTTCCCGGACATCGGCCGCAAATTTCTCGAAGAACGTGCTGCCGGCACCCTGACGCCAGAAGTGCTGCTGCCGATTCCTGAGGCGGGCGGCGTGGCCTCGGCCGGTGGCGAAGGCGTGCCGACCGAGTTCGTCATCGACGTCCACGGTGAAACTTATCGCGTGGACATCACCGGTGTCGGCGTCAAGGCTGAAGGCAAACGCCACTTCTACCTGTCTATCGACGGTATGCCGGAAGAAGTGGTGTTCGAACCGCTCAACGAATTCGTCAGCGGCGGCAGCAGCAAGCGTAAGCAAGCCACGGCACCGGGCCACGTCAGCACCACCATGCCGGGCAACATCGTCGACGTGCTGGTCAAGGAAGGCGACACCGTGAAAGCAGGGCAAGCCGTGCTGATCACCGAAGCGATGAAAATGGAAACCGAAGTCCAGGCAGCCATCGCCGGCAAAGTCACCGCCATCCACGTGGCCAAGGGCGACCGGGTGAATCCGGGCGAAATCCTGATTGAGATCGAAGGCTGATCAACAGCCTCGATACGCCGTTTTAAACCTCGGGGGGGCATGTGCTCCCCTTTTTTTTGTCCCGAGTTCCGCATGGCAAATGTGGGAGCAAGCTCGCTCCCACAGGGACTGCGCCGTTTCAGTCAGTGATCAGAACGCCATCCGCCACTGCCCCATTACGCCGTGATTGCGGCTGTCAGTGCCGATCTCACCATTCAGGCCCACACCCAGCGTATGTTTCGCTGACAAGCCCAGGTCCAGTCCTGCATCAACCAGCAAACTGTCGCGATCCAGCGGCGCACCGGAAACGGTAAAGTTTTTCCCGCCCGTTACCAATCGCTGGCGGGTGTCGGTGTAGATATCCCCGTAGGTGTGTTTCCAGCCGGCACTGAACCGCGGCGTCAGTTGCATGCCGTTATCCAGCGTATTGATCTTCGCCAGTCGCAGACCGAAGGTGCTGTTGAGATTGGCTTGGGTTTGGCCGTGGACTTTCAGCGCTGCCGCGCCCCCTTTTTCCGTGTAGCCGTCACGTTGATAGCGTTGATAACCAAGGCTGGCGAACGGTTCGATGCTGACATTGGCTCGCCCGAGGTTGTAACCCACTTCTGCAAAGGCCTGCTGGGTGCTGGCGTCGTAACGGCCTTCGGGACGGTCGCTGAAACCGTTGAAGGCAACCCGACGTTTAGTGCTGCCGTCGTGATTGCTGTAGGTCGCACCCAGGCGCAGCGACATCGGTCCGTTCTGGCGCAGGGCATAGGCGCCCAAGTGCCAGCTGTCGAGATCGCCGTCGAGTTCACGGCTGTCCAGCCGAGTGTCTGACTTGCCACTCATCACACCGATGCGCCATTCCTCACCGACGCCCCAATCCGCGCCTAGAACGAGACTCTTTGTGGACGTTTGCAGAGCGTCGTGGTCGCGATCCAGCGTTCCGCCGTGACCCAAGGCTTGCAGCCAGACTCTGCCGTTATCTTCGCTGCCGGCGGCCACGCGTGGTGCGTTGGTTCGGTTACCGGGTTTGTTGTAGCCGCTGGCGCCGTCCAGTTGGCGCATGACCGAGAGCAGGGTGGCACCGACCGGGCTGTCACTGTTCAGGGTTGCCTTGGCGAGGTTGGCGTTGTTGCCGCCGGCAAGCTGTTCAATTGCGTAGGAGGCGGTGACTTTGTCACTTCCGAGCAGGGCGTTGACAGCAGCGTTTGCGGGGGTGGTTGGTTTTGGTGCTGTGGCGACGGGATTGGTCGCTGTTGATGGCGTTGAGGCGGTGGCGGAAGTGTCGGTGCTGGTCGGTGGATTCAGGGTTTCAACGACAGGTAGTGGATTCTTGGATGAGGCCTGTTCCTGCGGTAGGTTCTTCGGCTCCTCGATGCTTTGCGCGAGTTCCTTTCCGTTATCACTGATCGCGACACTCTCGATGGGCACGTCGTTACGGGTGATGATCAGATCGACTTTGTTTTCTGTGTATTCGAGCTTGGGCGTTAAAAAGGCAAGATTGTTGAGAACTTTTCCAAATTCACCTTCAACTTTGTTGGCAACAAGGATGGTGTTTTCGCTGATCACCGGGTAGTCACCGGGGGCTGCAACGATGTTCAGCGTGGCGTCACCAAGACTGGCGGTGCCACCGACTAATATCGCTTCACTTTTACGATCAGGATCGACCTCGTAGGTCAGTACGGCAGTTCTGGAAAGCGTTAAGTCACCTGACACTTTCGGGGCACCGTGCATTTTGTCTGCGGAGAACTTCCCGTTTACCTGTAGAGCACCGACTAAACCATTGCCGGCAAACACACCATTTTCATCGATAACAACGTCACCTCGAATATCCCCCGAGTTTTTCAGGATGCCTCCTGATCGCACAGTCACGCCGCCGCCAATCTTGCCAGTGTTGACGAGCGTTCCTTGGGCCAACGCTCCTCCTTCGATATGACCATCATTTATTAGCGTTGCTTTCGGGCGCACCCAGACACCGGTGTTGAAGTCACCGGGACCATTCAAGGTCCAAGTACTTCGTTTGAGCTCCAAACCTTCGAAACGACGACTCTCGCCTAGCGTACCGCCGCTCGCGGTGTCGAGTTGCAGGAAGTTGGTACCGCCGCCACCGTCAACTGTTCCGGTGACGCTTCCGCGACCGGATACGATAACCAGATCATTTTCGTCACCAAGTTTCCGATTGACACCATCCGCTACCTTGCTGATCGGGATCTTGTTGGTGTCTGGATCGTTGATGAATGCTTCAAGCGCCGCTATGAGCTGGTCCGGAGTTTCCGCTGCAGGTGCGATTGTCTCGGCAGATATCTGCTGGGCAAGTGAGATTTCGGTACAACCCAACGCAAGCGCAATGGCCAGCGCCAGGTGTTGTGGGCGAAATTTGTGTTGAATGGGCATCGGGTTCGACCTCTTTTATCTGGAGGTCAAACTCTAAATAGAGCGCTTCAATGCCGATGTCAGCCGGTTCCGGCGCGTTTGCGGGCGGTGTCAGATAGTTGTGTAGAAAATAGCTGCTCGATTGATCGGTGGGACTTTTGGCCGCCGACGAGGAAGAACTTTCTTACAACTATTCAAGACGCCGCCCGCTATCGCAAACTCAAAAACTCATCTGCCACTGACCAATCACCCCATGATTGCGGCTGTTACTCCCAATCTCCCCGCTGTAACCAACCCCCACCGAATGCCGCGCCGAAATGCCCAGATCCAGCCCGGCCTCCAGCACCAGACTGTCACGGTCCAGCGAACTGCCGTCGACACTGAACGCCGTACCCCCGACCACAAACGCTTGACGCGTCGAGTTGCTGACATCGCCATACGTGTGCTTCCAGCCGGCGGTCATGCGCGGTGTCAGGCTCATGCCGTTCTCCAGCGAACTCAGGTGCGCCAGACGCAGGCCGAAAGTGCTGCTGAAGTTGTCCTGGGTTTGCTTGTCGACCTGAAGTGCTGCGGCGCCCCCTTTTTCCTGGTAGCTGTCGCGGTGATAACGCTGGTAACCGAGGTTGGCGAACGGCTCGGCGCTGAGTCGGCCGCTGCCCATTGCGTAGCCCAATTCGGCGAAAGCCTGTTGGCTGTCGGCGTCGTAATCGCCTTTTGGTCGGTCGCTGAAACCGTTGAAGGCGACAGTGCGTTTGCTTTCACCTTGGTGGCCGCTGTACGCGGCGCCAAGACGCAAAGCGAAGGGGCCGCTTTGGCGCAAGGCATAAACGCCGGCGTGCCAGCTCTCGACATTGCCATCGACCCCCGTGGCATCCAGATCCGTCTTCGAGTAACCGCCGAGCACGCCCAGGCGCCATTGCGGATTGAGCGACCAGTCAGCCCCGAGCACGCTGCCCTTGGTGCGCTGTTCCAGACCGCTGCTGCCATGCTCGCCATCGAGCTTGCCGTAGCCGCCGATGGCTTGCAGCCAGAGTCGGCCTTGGGCGTTCGGGTCGTTGAGGTTACGCGCGTCGGACGGGACGCCGGTGGCGGCGAGCACCGGGGTGTCCTGCTGATCCAGGCCGACCAACAATCCTGAGCCACCGCCCATGTGCTGCATCGCCGACAGCATGCTGCCGCCGATCTGGCTGCTGGCGCCGAGGGTGGCGCTGGTCAGGTTGGCGTTGCTGGCGCCGGCGAGTTGCTCGATCGCATTACCGGCCGTGGCGCTGGTGGTGTTGAGCAGTGCGTTGTAGAGCGCGTTGTTTTTACTCATCGAAGCCAGGCTGTTGGCAGCGCTGCTGCCGTTACCCGTGACCGCGAATTGGTTGAAGGCGACATCGTTGCGCGTGTAGGTCAGGTCGACCTGGGTCGGGGTGTAGGCGAGGGTCGGCGTGAGGAACGCATAGTCGCTGGTGACTTTGCCGAAGGTGCCGTTGATGCTCGCGGCTTGCAGCACGGTGTATTGGCTCTGCCACGGATAGGTGCCGCTGCCGGGGTTCACCGCCAGGGTGGCGCCGTTCAGGTTGGCCACGCCGCCGACCTTGATCGGCGCACTGCTGCCATCGGCGTTGACGCCGTAGGCCAGGGTCGAGCCGCTGCCCATGGTCAAATCATGGGTGATGGTCGCCGTGCCGAGTTGAGTGTTGGTGCGCAAAGTCCCGTTGACCAGCAAATTGCCGACCGAACCGCCGCCGGCATACACACCGCCCGCATCGACGGTCAGACTCCCGGCGATGCCACCCTGGTTGATCAACGTCGCACCGTTACGCACCGCGCCGCCGTCGCTGAAATCACCGCTGCCGGTCAACGTCCAGGCACCTTGCTTGACCTCCAGCCATTCGAAGTTGCGACTCGCGCCGAAACTGCCGCCCGCCGCGTCGGCCATCACCACGCGGTCGTAGCCGCTGCCGCCGTCGACCACACCGACGAAGCGACTGCCGTTGCGCAATGTCAGACTGTCGTTGCCGCCACCCAAATCCAGCGACAAGCCGTTGCTGCCGCTGATCGTGCCGCCGTTGACCACGCTGTCGGCGAACTCACCGACGAACTTGACGCCGAACCCGTCGAGGCCCTGAATGGTGCCGAAGTTTTCCAGCGTCGTCGCGGCCACGCCCGAACCGCCGCTGCCGTCGTCCACCAGAATGGCGCTGTTGGCGCCGCTGATCAGCGCTCCGCTCGCGTTCAACACATAGCCGCCGCCCAACGCGATGCCTTCACTGCCGTTGGCGAAACCACCCTTGTCGACACCGCCGGCGCCGATGCCCTGAATGGTGCCGTAGTTTTCGATGTGGGCGAGCTTGTCGATGTCCACGCCATCGCCGTCGCCGTTGGGTTGCAGGCCCGAATAGGCACCCGTAATCGTGCCGTGGTTGATCACTGTGCCGTCGCCATCGGAGCCGAAACCCGATCCATTGCGACCGGTGATTTGACCGTAGTTGGTCAGTGTTGCGCCGAGGTCGGTGGTGATGCCGTGGCGGCCGCCGGAAATGCTGCCGTAGTTGGTCACCGTCACACCGGTCGCGGTGTCGATGTCGATACCGTCGAACTTGTCGTCAGCGATTCGAGAGTCGCCGGTAGAGATCTCGCCATAGTTGGTGATCGTCGCATTGGCGCCGGTCTTCATGCCATCGCTGGCGTCCCCGCGAATCAACCCGCCCGCACGGTTAATGATTGTGGTTTTGACTCCCGCACTGCGCAGCGCATCCAGGTCCAGCCCTTGACCGGTAGTGGAGCGGATGATGCCGCTGTTGTCGATCAGCAAACTGCCGCTGGCGAAGTTGCTGTCGATGCGCAACGCGTCGTTGAAACCGAGGATCTGCCCGCCGGCTCGGTTGTAAATACTGTAGTTGCGCGCTTGCGTCAGGTCGCCGCTGCTGTCGATCGCCCGGCCGCCGGTCGAGATGATCTTGCCCGAGTTATCGATCACCACACCGGCGCCGCTGGTGCTGTCTTTGAGGCTCACAGTCTTGCCAGCGTTGGTGATGCTGCCCGGCGCGGAGATCGTCAGGGTATCGCCACCACCGAGGGTTTGAGCGGCGGTGGTCGGCGTGTCGATTTGCACATTTTTGAACGGGGCGGCGTGGGCGCCGGCGCTGATCAATAACGCAATGCTGAGTGCCAGGCGCTGGGGGGAGAAGGGCATTTGAGACGGCCTTTTTGTTATAAGCGGGCCGTCTTGTATAGCGGAGGGTTTTTACAGAATGATGTCCGTGCGTCACCTACATCTGCATTATTTTGCATTTTTTAGCTAACTAAAAATCCTACATCTGCATTTTAATGCGCTTAAGAAGATGTCTAGGGCATAACAAATGCACTATATTGCATTCAAGGTTTAAAAAATCTCCAAAGAATGCATTTAAATGCAGGTGATGACGGCATGTACAACCTGACTTTACAGATCTTCATTACCGGGAAATGGCACGACGCCATGGTGTTGAGCTTCGACAGCCCTGAAAAAGGATTCGAAAGCCGATGCAATTTCGGCTACGAAACACACTATCTCGTCGAAAATATTGAGGACATTGGTGCTCCATTTTCCAAGGCAGTGAGTGCCCGGTTTCCTCTGGAATGGGAGGGTAAGCGATCCAATGCACCAGCATTTCTTCACGACATTGCACCTGCCGGTGCCGCCAGGAAATTTCTGCTGACACACGTAGGTCGCGACAAACCTGCTGACGTCAGTGTCGACCTCTATTTACTGGCCAGAAGCACTCCGGCACCGATTGGCAATATGCGCATAAAGGAATCCGCTGAGGCAGTCGATCAGCGCGAGCCTATAGGGTTTAAACGCCAGGACGTCATTAGTCGTGATAACCGGTTTCTCGAATATGCCTATGAACAGGGCGCCGCAATTGGTGGGGCAACGGGGGCGGGTGGCGAGGCGCCCAAACTTTTGTTAGTTCAGGGTAAGGATGGAAATTTATACCCCGACGCAGTATTGGACGACGCAGACGTTACCCAACACTGGTTCGTGAAGTTCTCTCGCAACAAAGGGAGCAGGAACGATCAAGACATCCTCAGAAGCGAATACCACTACTACAAGGCACTACAAAAACTAGGCATCGAAACGGTGACAGAACAGGGTTTGGCATTGGAAGAGGCGACCAAACCCAGTCTTTGGATGCAGCGTTTTGATCGACAAGTGACCGCTCAGGGTGTCGAGCGTTTTGCCGTGGAGTCGATCTACTCTTTGGCACAAATAACTACGCCCGGTAGCTCAATGGACCACATGGAAGTTATCCGGCTACTTGCGAGACTCTGGCGTGATGCGGGGCAGGCGGACCAAATCCCGAATCTTGTTGCTGACTACCTGCGTCGGGATCTGCTCAATAAAATCCTCGGCAACTCAGATAACCATGGCCGCAACACCGCAATCATTCGGGACACCGCTTCGTTTCGTTTAGCACCGATCTATGATCTGGCGCCTATGGTGATGGACGACGAAGGTGTGACACGCACTACCAAGTGGCCAAAAGAGCTGGAGAGAGCAGGTGACGTTGATTGGCGTGGCGTATGTCGAGCATTGGCCGACATTGCCGATCCGAATGATCCATTAGCAGCGTTGAGGGGTGCGCCGAACTCTTTCGAACGATTGCGCGAGGATGCCGAACGTCTGGCAGCACTTCCCGACATTTTGACCGCTAGTGGTTTGCCTGACGCGACAATGAATCACCCACGAATTGGCTTGAAAAATCTGGAGCAGCGTTTGAAAGAGTGGGACTTGAAATGAGCATGACCGTTGCTGAGCGCACTGTACTCATCGAAAGCATCCAGGAAGCGCTGGCTCAAGGCACTCTTGAGATAAGCGAGGCGGTCCGTCGATTGCGAGTCGAGGTCACAGGACTTCACCAGACCCAATTCGCAAAAATGTGCAAAATTTCGGTGCGCACGCTGGTGCATATCGAGCATGGCGAAGGGAATCAGACGCTGAAATCCCTGAATGCAGTGTTCAGACCGTTTGGATTGAAGATGGGCGTGGTGCGGATTCGACGCGATTTGAGCTGATTCTGCACCGTGTACGGGCGCTCCATTAAAGATGGCATCTACAGGGATTTACGGTTATTCGGAGGCAGCGATTGTTCACTGACTCCGACTCACATACGCCTTCCCATAATGCCGCTCCATCCTTGCCTGAATCAGCTCCAGCCCAATCGACATTACCCAGTAAATAATCGCCGCCGTCGTCAGCATCTCGATATACCGATAGCTCGAGCGTCCATACGATTGCGCCAGGAACATCACCTCCCAAACCCCCATCACCGAGATCAGCGAGGAGTCTTTGAGCATCGAGATGAATTGGTTGGTGGTCGGCGGGATGATCGTGCGCATGGCTTGGGGCAGGGTGACGCGCCAGAAGATCACGGTTTCGCGCAGACCCAGTGCCAGGGAGGCTTCGCGTTGTCCGTGGGGGACGCCGAGGATGCCGGCACGGAAGATTTCGCTCAGGTATGCGCCGTAGTTCAGTGACAGGGCGATGATGCCGGCGGTGACTGCGCCGGGGACGACGCCCAGTTGTGGCAAACCGAGGTAGATCAGCAGGATCTGGATCAGCAGCGGCGTGCCGCGAAAAAAGGAAGCATAGAAACTCGCGATGCCGAAGGCCACGGCGCTTTTCGACAGCCGCGCCAGGGCGGTGATGAAACCCAGTAGCGACGACGCCACAATCGAACACAGGCACAGAAACAGCGTCAGTGCCGCGCCTTGCAGAAAACCGTTCGGTGCCAAGTGCAGGCCGATCAGGTTGGGCAGTTTGTCGAGGATGATCGAGAACTTCAGGTCGAAGCTCAGAAAGAAACTGGCGAACAAACCAAGCATCGCCGCCCACGTAAGGTACAGCCGCGTGCGGAAACCGAAGATGCGTTGCAGTCTCGACTCAGCCACCGGTTGCGGCGGCTGTGGAGGTTTCGGGAAAGAAGTCATTGACTGATGTCGGCGCCGATCCATTTTTGCGAGAGCTTGCTCAGGGTGCCGTCCTGTTTCAATTGAGCGAAGACGTCACGTACCTTGGCGTCCCATTGCGCGTCGCCTTTTTCAATGGCGACCGAGTTCGGCTCCGAGTACAGCGGTTCGCCGGCCAGCTTGAAGCGTTTGTCTTCGGTCAGGCGCGGTTGCGCGGTGACGAGGTTGGTGAGGATCGCATCCAGGCGCACGCCGGCGCCCAGGCCCAGGTCCTGAAACGCCACGTTATCGGTGTCATACGGCGCGATTTGCACTTCCTCGAACGGGTACTGCAGTTGGGTGTCTTCAGCACCTTCGATCACCAGGTTTTTGTTCAAGTAGCTTTCGTAGCTGGAGGCGCTGGTGAGGCCGACTTTCTTGCCGCTCAGGTCCTTGGCGCTGTGAATGCGATCATCCTTGGCATTGACCACGATCACGGCTGGCGAGGCGTAGTACTCCACCGGGAAATCGAAGACTTCGGCGCGTGCCTTGCTCGGCGTCATCGAGCAGACGCAGATGTCGTAGCGGCCACTCCAGCGACCGGCGGCGATGACGTCCCAGGACGGCGTTTCCAGACGCAGTTTGACGCCCAATTTGTCTGCCACGGCTTTGGCCACATCAACGTCAAAACCGTCGAGCTGGTTCTGGTCGTTGAGGAACGAGAACGGTGGATAGCTTTCCATCAACACGCCCACCAGTTCTTTCTTTTGCTCGATGCGGTCCAGGGTGGCGCCGCCAAAGGCTTGGGTGGAGGCAGCCAGAATCGTCAGGCCCAAGGCCAGAAGCGGTTGAATTTTCACAGTCGATCCCTGATAAAAAAGTGGTTGTTATTAACCGGATGGTGCGTATTAAATAGTTATAAGAACTACGTTGGTAGTGAGTTATTTTCATAAGCATATGAGTGAAAAGCATATGAGCGCAGGAAGCACAGTAATTCTGGATGGCGGCATGGGTCGTGAGCTGCAGCGCGCAGGAGCGCCGTTCAGGCAGCCCGAGTGGTCGGCGCTGGCCTTGAGCGAAGCGCCCCGAGCCGTAGAGGCGGTACACACGGCTTATATCGACAGTGGCGCCAACGTGATCACCACCAACAGTTACGCGGTGGTGCCGTTTCACATCGGCGAAGAGCGTTTTGCAGCAGAAGGGCAGGCGCTCGCTTCGCTGGCCGGCGAGTTGGCGCGACGGGCGGTGGATGCTACGGGCAAGGCCGTGCGTGTTGCCGGTTCTTTGCCACCTTTGTTCGGCTCCTATCGTCCAGACCTGTTTGACGCTGCTCGGGTGACTGAATTGCTGACGCCGCTGGTCAACGGGCTGGCGCCTCATGTCGACCTGTGGCTGGCCGAAACACAGAGTTCAATCGTTGAGGCGCGGGCGATTCACGCCGGTCTGCCAAAGGACGGGAAGCCGTTCTGGCTGTCATTTACCTTGAAGGATGAAGACACGGACGAAGTGCCGCGTTTGCGTTCCGGTGAGCCTGTGGCCGAGGCCGCTGCAGTGGCTGCTGAACTGGGTGTCGAGGCGTTGCTGTTCAACTGCAGCCAGCCAGAAGTGATCGGCGCTGCTATTGATGCAGCGCGGGAAACCTTCCGGCGTTTGGGGGTGACGGTTCACATCGGCGCGTACGCCAATGCGTTCCCGCCACAACCGAAAGAGGCCACGGCCAACGACGGGCTGGACCCGTTGCGTGAGGACCTTGATCCGCCGGGCTATCTGCAGTGGGCAGCCGACTGGAAAGCGCGCGGCGCCAGTCATTTGGGCGGGTGCTGTGGGATTGGGCCGGAGCATATTGCGGTGCTTGCCCAGACATTAGCGTGAAGCCAATCGCGAGCAAGCTCGCTCCCACACGGTTTATGTGTTGATCACAAACAGTGTGGTCAACCGAAAACCTGTGGGAGCGAGCCTGCTCGCGATGGCGTCCACCCAGGCAGCGATGATTTACCCGCGGCACTCAGCCAGTGTTTTCACCTGCCCGGAATCTGTATGGTTTTCATCGGATAGCCACCGCTCAAACCCCGCGCCAATCGCCGGCCATTCCGAATCCAGAATCGAATACCACGCGGTATCCCGGTTCTGCCCCTTGACCACCATGTGCTGACGGAATACGCCCTCAAAACTGAACCCCAAGCGCTCTGCCGCATACTTGGAGCGGGCGTTGCCGTTGTTGCACTTCCACTCCAGACGCCGGTAGCCCAGCGCAAAGGATTCCTTGGCCAGCAAGTAAACCGCCTCGGTACTTTTTGGCGAACGCTGCATCGGCGCGCCGAAGGTCACGTGGCCGATCTCGATACGGCCTTGCGCGGGGACGATCGACATCAGGCTGAGAATGCCCTGCACCTCACCGCTGGCACGGTCGATCACGCTGAAGAAATACGGGTCGTTGTTGGCTGCATGGTTGTTCAGCCAATCGTTGAAAGCGCTGCGCTCCGGGAAAGGACCGTACGGCAAATAGTCCCAGAGTTTCGGGTCCGATCCCGGGCCTTGCAGGGCTTTCCACAAACCCTCGGCGTGACGCGCCGGGTCGAGTTTTTCCAGGCGGATGAAACGCCCTTCGATGGTTTCAACCGAAGGCGCCGGGACGCCTTTCCAGTCTGCGAGTGAAGTCGACATGCTGTTCTCCTTGAACTTTAAAGGGCTTTGCGAAACTGGATGAAACCGGGGTGTTCGGCGATGCGCTCGTAGAGCTGGATCGCGGTGGCGTTGGTTTCGTGGGTCAGCCAGTGGACCTTGCAGCAGCCGTCCGCTTTGGCGGTGGCATACACGTATTCGATGAGCTTGCGGCCGATGCCTGTGCCGCGAGTTTCTGGCGTTACCAACAAGTCTTGAAGGTAGCAGGAGTTTTCGATGCTCCAGTTCGAGCGATGGTAGATGAAATTCACCATGCCGACCGCGTTGCCATCGACCCACGCCAACGCCGAATGAGTCGGTTCATTGCGGTCGAGCATGCGCTGCCAGGTGCTGTCAGTGACAGCCTCGGGCAACTCGGTGTTGTAGAAGCGCAGGTAGGCTTGCCACAGCGGCAACCAGGCCGCGTGATCGTCGGCCGTGACCTGGCGGATTCCAATCTGACTCATGTTCATTCCTTAACGCATCAAGTGGGCGAGGGCCTGGTCGTGCACATCCGGGCTGGCGGCAAGCCCCTCGCGCACACCGGCGATATCTGCAGTGCTGCGGTTCTGGCTGAGCTTGCGTTTACCTTCCAGGCGCTGGATCGGCAGGGCGAATCCGACGATGGCTTTGAGCATGCCGTCGATGTAGTCGGCGGGCGCATCAGCAACTTTCCACGGTTGCGCGCGGCCGGCTTCATGACGATCGGTCAAAGCGCTGACCAGGTTGAGCAGGCGATCGGCATCGGTGAACACTTCGGCTGTTCCGTAAGCGTGCACCGCGACGTAGTTCCAGGTCGGCACGACTTTGCCGTGCTCGGCTTTGCTTGGATAAAACCCCGGGCTGACGTAGGCATCGGCACCGGCAAAAATCACCAGGGCTTCGGCACCGTTTTGCAGTTCCTTCCACTGGGGATTGCCCCGGGCGAAATGGCCGTAGAGGGTGCCATTCGGGCCCTGCTCAGGATCGAACAACAAAGGCAGATGACTGGCTTGCAGCCCTTGCTCGCCGTGGGTAACCACCATGGCGAGACGGGTGCCCATTATCTGCTCGTGCAGTTCATGCAAATCTTTGATGGCAAAGCCACTGGGGTTGTACATGGAAAAACTCCTTGGCGAATGCCTTCATCCTAGGCAGGCTATTGGTCTGTTGTAAGAGCCATTAATGACCAATTTCATAGGTCCATTGCCATGAGCGAAGCGCCGCTTTCCCTGTCATTCAACCCAGCCGGAATCGAACTCGACCGTCGCCAGGGCCTGAGTCGTCAGCTGTATCAGGCATTGCGCCTGCGGGTGCTCGACGGACGATTGGCCAGCGGCACGCGGCTACCGGCCAGCCGGGATCTGGCTGCCGCGTTGGCGATTTCCCGCAACAGCGTGGTACGGGCCTACGATCAACTTTACGCCGAGGGGTTCATCGAGGGGCGTGTCGGCGACGGTACGTACGTGGCGCAATTGCCCCAGACCGTGCTGCCGGCGAAAAAATTATCCACAAAAGTGTCCACAGGGTTATCAACAGGGTTACCCACAACCTTATCCACAAATTGGCTCGATTTGCCTGTGGTTTCATCCAGTAAAGTTATCCACAGGGGTGCGTTGGGGCGGGTTGAGAATAACCATTTGCCAACGCCGCCAAGTGGTCCGCCGCGAGCGTTTCGGGTGGGTGTTCCGGCGTTTGATCTGTTTCCTTTCGAGGTCTGGGCCAAGCTGAATGCGGCTTTCTGGCGCAAACCGGATTTACAGCACCTGTGTTATGGCGATCCGGCGGGTGACCAGCGTTTACGCGGCATGATCGCGGCGTATTTGCGCAGTTCGCGAGGAATGCAGTGTTCGGCTGAGCAAATAGTGATCACCAGTGGCGCGCAGCAGGGGATTAGCCTTTGTGCACAGCTGCTGGTGGAGCCGGGCGACGGGGTGGCGATTGAGAATCCGGGGTATCGGGCGGCAGGTCATGCGTTCGCCGTGGCCGGTGCGCAATTGCATGGCGTGGCGGTGGACAGTGAGGGCATCGACTGCAACGAATTGAACGGCCTCAGCGATTGTCGGCTGGCGTATGTCACGCCGTCCCATCAATACCCGACCGGGGTGGTGATGAGCCTGGCGCGACGCCTCGAATTGCTGGCCTGGGCCGAACGCACCCAGGGCTGGATCGTCGAGGACGACTACGACGGCGAATACCGTTACAGCGGCGCGCCATTGGCGCCGTTGGCCGCACTCGACCGGCAGGGGCGGGTTTTGTACGTCGGGACATTTGGCAAAGTTGCCTTCCCGGCGCTGCGTCTGGGTTATCTGGTGTTACCGCCAACCCTGGTGCAGGCGTTCTCGCAACGTCGAGCGGTGGACGTTCGGCATTCCGAGGTGAGCACCCAAGCGGTCATGGCCGAGTTCATGGCCGCCGGGCATTTCCAGCGGCATATCCGCCGCATGCGCCGCGCAGCCCTGAGCCGACGCAATACCTTGCTGGCCGGTTGGCCGCAGAACATTCCCGGCATCGGCAGCCTGCCAAGTGTCGCCGCCGGGCTGCACCTGACGGTGGCGGTCGACTCACAGGCCCGCGAGCGCGAACTGGTGGAGCAGGCGGACAGCGTCGATGTCGAGATCAATGCGCTGAGCAGCTACTGGTTGCCGGACTCGACAAAACCTGTGGACCAGCGCGCCGGGCTGGTCCTGGGTTTCGCGGCGGTGCCCGAAGCGGCCATCAGCGCCGCGCTCGGGCGACTGGAAAAGGTCTGGCGTCGTTAAGGGTTCGATGCGGCTTCTGCCTGTGGTTCCAGGTCCAGAAACAGTCTGCGTAACCCGGGATCTTCGATCTTTCGGAACACCCCATCGATGGGCTCGAAGGTCGTCAACGCCTGTTGAAGTTCGGGTGTCAGCGTTTTCAGATAGTCATCTGAAACCTTCAAATGGGCCGCGGTGGGCGTGCTCGCCGGGCTCGTCAGGGTCTCATAGTGAAAATGCGCAACCCATAACGGCTTATTGTGGGTCTTGTCGAAAATCCGGTATTCCTGGAAGAAGTCGCCGAGCCCCTTGGTCTGGATGCGCCCTCGTTTATCGCGACTGATGACGAGCTGCCCGTTTTCATGCATCCATTTGAAAATACTCTGGGTGGGTTTGCGCCGCGTGTACAGGTCGGCTCGAACGCTGACACCTTCCCTGCGCATACGGCTGGCCGCTTCGCGTAGTTCATCGCTCAGCGAGGCAACCGGGATCGGGGTTCCTGTGGCCTTCCTGCTGTTGATCACGGCTTGATCAACGCTGCTGGCAACCTGTTCCAGTTTCAGTGCCCGCTGATCAAACACATCTTGTATGTCGGCAGGGATGCGTCTTGGGAGCAAAGCGTCTTTACGGGTGCGTATGATGAACGCGTTTGTGTCCAGGCTCAGCTCTATGCCGGCCTCGACCGTTTCTGGATCGTCCAGCACTGGAACGGGTTCCTGGTAAACGGCAGGGGTAAATGGCTTGAGAGGATCCACTGTGGTTTTTTCGGGTTCATTTTTGCCAGGGTCGCGTGGCCGGGTCTTGCGCACTTTGATCGGTTGTCGTGACGTGCCCGGTTGCACGCGTTCTACTGAGGGCTGCGCGGAAATGGGCTCTGGCGCTGGCAGCAACGCCTGTAACCGGTTTTGTGCCAGTTGCGCGAACTCGTTGATGAGCGATTGCAGATGTTCGAGTCTGGATGGCTTGACCAGGCCGGGGTACGTGCCGGGCAACTCCTGAATGCGCTGGTCGGCGTCGGCGAATGTCTCTACGAGGCTGTTCAATTCCTCGACATGCTGCATATCGGCGTGTTCACCGCCGACGTGCATCATTTCCGCCACTTGAATCGCGGCCTTCGCGGCGCTCACAACGATATTTCCCACAGCAGTACGAGCCTGCTGCATCAGGGGGCTGGCCTGTTCATCAAGGCACAGCTCCTGCGCCATGCCGATCTCGTTGGCCTTGATATCCAGCGCGGTAAAAGAAGGCGCCAGTTTTCTGATTTCCATCGCGCGTTCAATGCCGGGTCGTCCGGCCATGTGCATGCCATCAAGTGTCGAAGCCGACAGGGTCAGCTTTTCAACCATCTCCTCACCGATGTCGGACGCTTTCTGGACATCGTCGACGAAAGTCTGCCTCGGGACGGGTTCGTTCTGTCCGGCCTTGGTCATGCCACGGGTGGCCTGCGTATACTCGGATCGTTTCAGGACAAACCACAAAGACAGATTCTTCTGCAGCACCACGCTCATGCGAAGCAGGTCTTCCCTGTAGTTTTCCGTCCCGCCAAGGGTTCGCCATTCGCGTAATTGTTCCAGCGCGTGGCGATATTCGTCGATCGTGGCATCCAGTTTTTCCATGTACGCCGCCGTTCGCTGATCGTAGTTTTCAGCGCTGGCCTGCCGGAGGCTGTCATGAAACTTTGTCAGCTCGGTTTCCTTTGCCTTTTCGAGGCTTTTGAAGGATTTCAGTGCATCCCCCAGATTGACCCTGCGCTGCTCGTTAGCCGCCTCCTGGTGGCGGCTGAACGCATTCCCGGCACCGCCTCGCAAGCGCAGACGCAGGTCGAGCACCCATTGCCCATGGCCGTTATCCATCACCAACGGACCGTTTCGCTCAGGCTGATCCGGGTAAACGATATGAACCTCTTCGTCGCCTTTCACGTCGACGTAAAACCACCGATCACCCACCTGTGCATAGTTTCTGAGGTTCTGTTGGTAAAGATGCGGAGGCGCTTCTTTTACCTTCGTCACGCTGGCGCTGGAAATATCCGGGGCCGTGACTTTGAGCGTGTCCAGGTAGACGCCCAGCGCTGTCGGTGTTCGGCGTGGAACCGAGCCGGCCAGCTCCAGCGAGGAAAGGTGACTGGGCGGAAGATCCGGGGCCAGCGGGTCAGGATTGAGCGTGACAGTTACGGGCTCGACGACGGCGTCTGGGGCTTTCTCCCTCCACACCTGCTCAATTCGAGGTTTGCTCGAAACCCTTTTACGTCGCATCACCGCGTGATGGCTGAGGACAATGCCGATCGCCAGCAGAATATCCGACACCGACGTCCATTCGATGAAGCGGTCATCCCGGTCATGGGCATCAAGGGCCTGTTGAATCTGATTGATGGTTTGCCAGACCCACACGGCTGTGCCGACCGCACCGCTGAGGAAATTTGAGGCAACGTTGAAGAGCGCCCAGCCACTGTCCTTCAAAACACTCCAGCGCCGTTCGGCATTGGATTGCGATTGGCGGTCGGCGAGGTTGACCAGCATCCGCGCGTTGCTTTTGAACAGTGCAGACAGAATGTCACCGGTGATCTCGACACTTTCGAAAACCACGCGCCCGAACTTGTCTGCCCGCTGCAATGGATTGACGACTTGTTCCGCGATCAGCCACGGAGAGGGCAGTCCGGTGGGGAACACATACTGGGCATATTCAAAGCTCAGGTTTTTCTCGGGCAGCCAGGCCAGTACCGAATCCCTGAGGTTGCCGGGTTGATGCAACGCGTACAAAAGGTTTTGCCTTGAAGGGTATTGCAGCAGCGGTTCATCTAGCATCGGCCGATAGAGCAGGCAAGGCCCGCTGTGGGCTTCTCGGGGGCTGATGATGAACATGTTATCGACGGTGTCGCTGCTGCTGATCAAACGATATTGCGGCGTCATCGTCAGCGGGTAGAGGGCGATGGTTTTGTTTAAGACATCGGGATCGAGTAGCTCGCAGACGTATTGATAACCGCGTTCGTCCACACCGGTTTCAGGCTTGAATCTGGCCTCTAATGCCTGAAGTGGCAGCAAAGAACGCAGTTGGTCACGATAGAAGTTTTCCTGACGTCGGGAGGCGACCGGATCCTCCAGCAGCTTGGGCTTGATCAGTTCGGGATACGTTTTGCCAACGTCCACTCGCGCTGACACGGTGGTGAGAAATTCAGCTGTGAGCCAATCCGGCACCGTCTCCCCACCCTTGAAAAACACGCTCGCCATATAGGGCGTCTGGTTCTCGAGAGCGAAGTCGGCCAGCGTTTCAATGCGTTGATCGAGGGGGTTGGGAAGCGTGAAATTGTCGGCGGAAAAACTGTTGGTGATTTTGATCCGCAGATCATCCAGCGCAAGAGTCGCGACGCCTACCGCCAGTGGATCCGCGATGATCGCTTCACGCATCCGCCGCTGAGCGTAATCGGTAAGCGAGGGAATCTCGGTTCTGGCCAGTTCGCTGTCCGGTTGACGATACAACTTGCCGAGCGCCCTGATGTAACGGCCGTAGTCATGAATATCCTCGGGGGATGCGTTGCGCAACCAATCGGGAATCGCTTTGTTCAGTTGCAGGAATCGGGCTTTTTCGTTGATGTCGAGCCCGGCTTCAGGCTCGACATCGTCTGGCGGTGACTCCAGAAACTGCAATGAGTTGATCGCATCCATTTGTGACGACACCAACGCCCAGGCCATGTGATCGAAGACGTTGCCTTCCGGCTCGTAAAGCCGCCACGTCAGACCGCTTCCTGACAATTGTTCTTCCAGCCGTGTGGGGAGCGAGTTACCCAGTTCTACCAGCGAACTGAACGACTCGTATGCGCGCTCGATGGTGTACATCACCAGCAGTTGGCGCTTGCGGTACGTAGCCTTGAGCACCAGCGCGCCGCCGATCAATAGATGGTGAGTGATGTCATTCTCGGCGGTATCGATGTCGAGCAGGCACGCCTGAATGACGGAAAATTCGCTGTTCACATTTTTACGGGTGGTTTTGTCCGGGGCGCTGAAGACTTCTCGGGCCATCGCGCATTCATCGGCGTCCCAGCCTTTGACCGCCTGCACGTTCAACGCATTGCGCAGGGTGTCTGAAAGCTCCTGCCAGCGGGGAATCGCATGCCCCTTGGCATTCCAGAACGCCAGTTGCTGTGCTTGAGCCTCGACAAACAGTATCGACGCCGAGCCATTGAGCATCTGTGCGATGTCCTCAATGCTGACGGCGAGGTGAAACGGGTTTTTGCTGTCCGGCTCGAGGGTCAGGAAATGCTCGCCTTCGAGATAATTGGCCGTTGTTCCATACAGGCCCTGGCGCATCAATGCCAAGGTCAATGATTCGAATCCGGTCGGGCCAGCCTCGACGTGGTCGTCCACGATGAGCCATTGAGGCGTGGCGACGAAGGCTTTGTCAGGATCGATTTGCAACTCTGGCCAGGACTTTTCCAGCGTCTGGCGCAACAGGTGCGAAGCCACTTCGCTGAGCGCCGGGCCGTGGCTGGTCAGACTCACCAAGTCACTGGTCTCCAATAAGGGTGTCGAATCAATCTGCGGCGATGAAGTGTTGTTGGTCATGGCGAATACCCGGGGCAATGACGAGGCCAGAAAGCCTCTTGGTGCACCGAAGGTAATCAGGCGTCCGCCCCCTGGGGTGGTAGATATATATCGCGGAAAAAAAGACCCGCGAATGCGGGTCTCGGGTTCGGCACAACGTACGGCTTACGATCCTGAGGCCGAGGCCGGCACTTTTGCGAAGAACAGGGTGGTTGCCAGTTGCGGACTGATCTCGCTGCGGTAGATCGAAATCGCCTGGAGATCGTCATTTGCGCCGCGGGCTTCGGACGCGCCGCCCAACAACCGTTGCTCCGCGGTTTTCAGGTGCGCCGCCGTGAAGGTTTGTGCAGGCGATGCGGACTCTGAGTAGTGGAAATGGGCATACCACAACACTTTTTTTGTGCTGTGATCACGGACCTCATATTCCTCGAGGTAGTCTCTTTTACGGCTTTTGAGCAAGCGGCGGCCGGGGTTCTTGACGATGTCGACCTGACCCTCGCTTTGCAGCCAACGGACGCGCTCCGCTGTCGGTGGTTGCAGTTTGGTCATGCTGATTCGGGTCACGCGTCCCTGGTTGTAAAGTCGGGTTGCCCCGTCGTTCAGTTGTTTCGCCAGTGTGACGGCGGAACCCGGACCGCTTTCGGTGGCATTAACGGTAGTCAGCGCTTCTTCGATTGCGTTGGCAGCCTCCTGTAGGCGATGGGCATGCTGATGAAACATTTCCTCTATTTCCACGGGAATTCGCCGCGTCCCTTTTGAATGGGCCTCTGTTCGACGAATGAACGCATCCAGCCCGTTCAGCAATGCCTGGGCTTGAGCAGTGCTTGCACTCAAGTCGGGTCGGACGACGGGGGAGTCCGGTTTCGGGGCCACTCTTTCAACCCAGACACCCGGGGTTTTCTCATGAAAGGTCGAGATGACTTTGCCGGTCAACGCCGAGGTCACGTCGATCAGATCAGACCCTTGCGTCACGGAGTCCGCACGTAGCTGGCCCACGACGGTACCTTTGTAACGAGTCTTGATGATTCGCTTGGCGGGAGCGGTCGGCAGGCGGGAAGGGCCGGGTTGCGGTTCCAACGCCTGGCGTTCCCGCAGCAAGCTCGCCAGATGCTTCACGGTGCGCTGTTGAAAACCATCGAGACGCTGGCGCATCGAGTCGAGCGCTGGTTGCAGGAACTGACCGGGAAATTCGGTGGGCAGATCGACGATGTGCTGGTCGGTGATCGTGAGGCGCTCCACCAGATCGCTGAGCCCATCGATCCGCTCCGGTAGCCGCCGTACCTCTTCGTCAGCGGCCAGGTCCAGTGAAGCCTGAATGGCGAGGGCTGCGTTTTCGACAACGTTCTCCAATGCCTGGCGGGCTCCAGGCGTGGACGCAAAGCTGTCGTCGAGGCACAACTCTTGCCCCAGTGTGATCTGGAACAGTTTGAGGTCCTGTAAGTTGAACGATGGCATGTGAGCCTTGACGTCGCGGATCACTTCGACGGCTTCCTTGCCAAGCAGGTTCAGTTGCTCGAAGCGCGAATGCGCAAACTCGATTTTGCTGACGTAGCCTCCGGTCAAATCGCTCGTGAGTTGATGGGTTTGCCGGGCGGCCTGGGTGTTTTCCGTGGGCGGGTTGTCGAGAAGATCGAGGGAAAGGCGCATCTGAGTGCCGAAAACCGGCTGCTGGTGTTCGAACCATTTTTGCAGCAGCGAAAGCTGGAAATCCAGGCGACTGATCATCGCCTTTCGGTAATTGGGAATGGCCTCGCGAGCATTGAAGGCTTTCATTTGCTCCATGTTGGTGCTGATGAGTGACATCTGCGCGTCGAGCATTTCAAGGTACAAGCGGCGATGGGTGTCGGTCGCTGTTGCTGCCTTCGCGTTTTTTTCTGCTTCCTTGAGTTCGGTCTCCCGACTGCTGGCTTGGCGTTCGAACGCTGTCATTTGCTGTTTCAGATCTGCCTGGCGCTGCCGGTTTTGTTGTTCCAGCCGTTTTTTCTCCTTGCCCCCGGCCTTTAGCCTCAGCCGCGTATCGATGAACCATTCACCCCTGGCGTTCTTGATCAGCAACGGCCCGGTGCGTGCGGGAGACTGGCGTGAGTCAATGATCTGTACATCGTTATTGTCGTTGAGGGTGACTTCGAACCATCGCTGATCGACCTTCGCGTACCATTTTTCCTTGAGTGAACGGAGGTGTTGGTGAGGGCCGGGTTCGTTGGCGGCGGCTGCCAATCCCTTGGGTTCGGCGATGGCGAGTTCATCGAGCAAGACGCCCAGGGACGTAGGCGGCAACGTAGCGATGGCGTGCAGCGACGTCTCATGGGAGGGGGGGAGCAGACTGAGTTCGGGCAGACCGGTGACCGTGATTTTGTGAGCCGGTTTGCTTTCGGGTGTTACGGATGGCGGCTCGACCTTTTCGGGCAATCGCGAGACAGGCTTGTTGCGCGTGGCAGCCCGATGGGCCAGCACCATGCCGAGCGTCAACAGCAGATCGGTCAGGGCGGACCAGGCGAGTTGGCTGTGGTCGTTCTCTGCGGCATCGGTAATGTCCTGCAAGTCATCCATGATCTGCCAGATCCACGCGGCAACCCCGGCAGTGCGACCGAGGAAGGGCAACGCGACGTTGAACAGCATCCATGTGCCTTGCTTGAGCGTTGCCCAGCGAGCTTGTGCATTGGACACCGATTGACGATCCGCCAGGTTGATCATCGCGTTGGCGTTGGCTTTGAACAGGGTCGCCAGCGGCGCGTCATCAAGGGTTGTCGCACTGAACGTCACCGCGCCCATCTTGCCCAGGGCTGAAGTGGGATCGACCAGCAATTGAGTCAGCGTCCAGACCGAAGGCAGTTCCCCGGAAAATACATATTGGGAGTAGTTGAAGCGCACATCGTCGGACAGCCAGGCCAGGATCGATTGGCGAAAGGGTTTTTCGTGCTTGATCGCATACAGCAGATTGGCCTCGCTTGGGTACTGCGTCAGCGAGGGGGAGAGCAATGGCCGATAGAGCAGGCACGGTCCTTTTTCGGTGAGCCGCGGACCGATGACGAACATGTTGGCGACTTCATCGCCTTTGCTGTCGTTGTTGTCACCGGTAATAAAGGCCAAGGGTCGAATGACAATTTCCTGTCCGTTCACCCAGCGGTCGGCAGCGTTTTCCTGCATGACTGCATTGACGTATTGATACCCGCTTTCATCAATCGCGGCCTCGCCGCGCATCTTGTGCTGCAGCGCCTGCAAGGGCAGCTGGACGCGCAGATGGCGGGTGTAGAGCGCCTGCCGTCGTAACGATTCTTGCGGATCTTCAACCAGCTTGCGCTTGATCAGCGCCGGGAACACCGCACCGATATCGACTTGCGTGACGAGCGTCTCCAGATAGGCGGGGGTCATCCACGCAGGCACCGCGTCGCCGTTTTTGAAGCGCACCGTCTTGTTGCCCAGCGGAACGGCAATCAGGTTTTGCAACGCCAGTTCGATCAGCGACAGCGTGCTGGTTTGCGTCTTGCCGGGTACCACGACTGCGCCCAGCACCACGACGCTGGTGATGCTGATTTCAATGTCTTTCAGGTCCAGGTTCGCTGCCGCCGGGTGATCCTTGACCATCTGCTCTTGCAGGGTTTGCAGCGCAAATTGCGGCAGTGACGAGATACCTTCGTCGAAGGTTTTTCCCGCGTCCTGTTCCCGCAGCTGCGCCAGGTCCATCAAGTGTCGGCTGTAACGGGTGAGGTCCGCTGACGAAGCTTCTTTCAACCAGCCTGTCAGTAACCCCTGAACCTTGTTGAAGCGAGACGACGGCAGGGCTTCGAATTCAGTGAAGCTTTTTGCGGCGGCACTGATTTGGGGTGAAAGACTCGTAAAAGAAGCGCGCTGAAACGTGTTGAACGTACCGATGGCTTCGACTTCGAGTGCAATCAGCGCGCAGGCCTGATGGTGAAAGAAGTTGCCTTCGGGTTCATACAGACGCCATTGCAGAGTCAGCTCGATGCTTGACGATCCCGGCTGGGCGAACAATGTTTTACCCAGGGCCTCAACAGAGTCGTAACGCCTGAACCCTTCGGCGATCGAGTGCGTCAGCACCAGGGTGCGTGTGCCCAACGTGCCCACGAACACGGCGATATCCAGGATCCGCAGATGTTCGCTCACCGCGTTTTCAACCCGATCGGTGTCAATCAGGCAGGCCTTGGTCAGGTATTTGTCCTGTGACCGCCGGGTTGCGCGATCCGGATGATTGAACACGGCTTGGGCCATTGCTTTTTCATCCGCATCCCAGGTAGAGGCGGGATCGGGGCTCCAGATGTCCTGCAGCGATTGCGAGAGCGAATGCCAGCGCGGGGTCGAAGGGCTTGTCTCGTGGTTCCAGTAATCAAGCTGCTGTTGCTGATAGTCGATGAACAGTTGCGGTGCGAGGGTGTTGAGCAGGCAGCCGATGGCGTCGATTTTCACCGGCAATTGAGCCAGCGGTTCAGCGCCCGGTTGCAGGGTCAGGAAATGTTCGCCATCGATGAGCGTTACCGTCGATCCCGACCAGCCGAGCCGCACCAGCACATCGGTGAGCGACTCATACAAATTATGGCCAGGCACGACCTCGGTGCCGGTATCGACCCAGGTCGGGGTGACGACCGTGGCGAGCGTGGGATCAATCTTCAACTGCGGATAAAGCGCATTGAGCGCAGGACTCAATGCGTTCGCTGCGACCTCCCTGATCGAGGGGCCGGTGACCAGTTGGGTCAGTACCTCTTCTGCACTCGGGGCAACGGTTTCGGGCATGATCGTCTCCTGACTGAGGACGCGCCGCTGTTGAGTGCGCAGCGCTGGATCAGGAAAAGGTATCGGGCGGCCGAACGTGCCTGGCGGTACATATATATCGCAGGCAAAAAAAAGACCCGCACTCGCGGATAAAGCCAGTCAGTTAAGCTGTAACGCGATCTGTAGCAGCTGGCGAAGCCTGCGTTCGGCTGCGCAGCAGTCGTGAAATCAGACGATGCGGTGTTTCAGGAAGACCGCAAATTCAGGTTTTACGACTGCTGCGCAGCCGAACGCAGGCTTCGCCAGCTGCTACAAAAAATGCGTAAGCAACTTATCGGCATTACCCGCAAGAGCGGGTCTTTTTTTCAGGCGTGGTTTCAGGTCCCTGATTTGATCTTGGTCCAGGCTCGGGTCCGCGCACGTTCGGCATCCCGTGGCAACGGTTGCAGGGTGTACAGCGTGCCCATCGCCGTCTCGGTCGGGTACAGGTTCGGGTTGTTGCGGATCGCCGGGTCTACCAATTCCGTGGCGTCCTTGTTCGGGTTCGGGTAGCCGACGAAGTCGCTGACCGGCGCGATGACTTGCGGTTGCAGCAGGTAGTTGATGAAGGTGTAGGCGTCTTCCGGGTTCTTCGCGCCTTTCGGAATCGCGAGCATGTCGAACCAGATCGGCGCGCCTTCTTTCGGCAAGCGCATGTCGACGATCACACCGTTCTTGGCTTCCTTGGCGCGGTTGGCGGCCTGGGAGAAGCTGCCGGAATAGCCGACCGCGACGCAAATGTCGCCGTTGGCAATGTCGGCCATGTATTTGGAGGAGTGGAAGTAGGTGATGTACGGGCGGATTTTCATCAACAGCGCTTCAGCCTTGTCGTAATCCGCAGGCTTCTTGCTGTTGGGGTCCAGGCCGAGGTGTTGCAGAGCCAGCGGCAGGATCTCCGACGGCGAATCGAGCAGGGCGACGCCGCACTGCTTGAGCTTGCTGATGTTCTCTTCCTTGAAGATCAAATCCCAGCTGTCCACTGGCGCGTTGTCGCCCAGCGCGGCTTTGACCTTGTCCGGATTGAAGCCGATCAGGATGGTCCCGTACATGTACGGCACGGCGAATTTGTTACCCGGATCGTTGCCTTCGAGCAGCTTCATCAGCTTCGGATCGAGGTGGTTCCAGTTCGGCAATTTGCTGCGGTCCAGCGGCTGGAAAACACCGGCTTCGATCTGCTTGGCGAGGAATACGTTGGACGGCACCACCACGTCATAGCCGGAGTTGCCGGTCAGCAGCTTGGCCTCGAGTGCTTCGTTGGTGTCGAAGATGTCGTAGACCAGTTTGGTCTGGGTGTTCTGCGCCTTGAAGTCTTCCAGCGCTTTGGGGGTGATGTAGTCGAACCAGTTGTAGACGCGCAACGTTCGCTCTTCAGCGTGGGCGGCGCCACCGAGCACCGTGGCGCATAGCACCGGTGCGATAAAACGCTTGAGTCTGTTCATTGTTTTAATTCCTCATTGGGCGCTTTCAAAACCTTCGAGAACGTTCACGGCATTGATGCCGATTTCCTCTACCGCGTAACCGCCTTCCATCACGAACAGCGTCGGTTTGCCGAGCTTCGCGATGCGCTCGCCCATGGCCAGGTAATCCGGGCTGTCGAGCTTGAACTGGGAGATGGGATCGTCCTTGAACGTATCGACGCCCAGGGAGACGACGATGATGTCGGCGCCGTATTTCTCGATCTCGTTGCAGGCTTGATCCAGCGCAGCGCTCCAACTGTCCCAGCCGCTGCCGGCCGGCAAAGGGTAGTTGAAGTTGCAGCCTTCGCCGGCCCCTTCGCCGAGCTCGTCTTCATAGCCAAGGAAAAACGGAAACTCGGCTTCCGGATGGCCGTGGATCGAGGTGAACAGCACGTCGCTGCGTTCGTAGAAAATCGATTGAGTGCCGTTACCGTGGTGGTAATCGACGTCGAGGATCGCGACTTTTTTGTGACCCTGATCAAGGAACGCCTGAGCGGCGATGGCGGCGTTGTTGAGGTAGCAATAACCGCCCATCAAATCGCTGGCGGCGTGGTGTCCCGGTGGACGGCACAGGGCGAAGGCACTGCGGGCGCCGCGCTGGATCGCGGCTTGCGCGGTGAGGGCCACTTGCGCTGCGCTGTACGCCGCTTGCCAAGTGCCGGCGGTGATCGGTGCGCCGCCGTCGAAGCTGTAATAGCCGAGCTGGCCGTGCAGGCTGGTGGGAATGATCCGACGCAGAGTACGGGCCGGCCAGGTGTAGGGCAGCAAGTCGCCGTCGGTATTGAACTCGGTCCAGCGTGCCCAGGCACCTTTGAAGAAGTCCAGGTAGTCGCGGCTGTGGATGCGCGCGATCGGGTCCAGGCCGAAATCCTGCGGCGCTTCGACCGGGCCGAGATTCTGCGTTTGCACACGCTGCAACACATGGTCGGCCCGCGAGGGCATTTCGAAGCAGGGCATCAATTGCCCGTCCATCAATTCACAACGGCCGTGGTGCAGGTGGTGATCGTCCGAGTAGATCGTCAGCATTTCTTGTTCTCCGCAGGCTGATTCGGTTGAACACAGTCTTGCGGGAGGCGGCGTTTGGGAGAACGGCAGGAAAGGCCAAAAGGGGATTAATGCGGCCAAAAGGTTTGACCGAAAATCGCCCCAGGTTGGCGGATAGCACGCGGATTCGGGCGCGTGGGCAGGCACGCTAGTGCCGTTCTTTTCCCCCTGCGTTAGCTTCATGACCTCATACTAAACAGATTGCGCCCGGTAACCTTGTTGTTTGTCATTTAATAGTTGTAATTAGTTGTATGTATTAATTGGTCAGAAACTTCCGTTTGGTTAGGGTAAAACAATCAGACCCGGCTGGCTACTGTCAGAAATAACAGGTTTTAATCATTGGAATAACCATTTGTCGGATATTTTGTGTTGATCTAATCAGGCAGAAAAATCTGGGTTTAAAGTTTGACGTGCCCTTTTTTTAGATCTAGTTTTCCATCGTTGTTGACTAAATATATCGAAATAAATCGAAATAAACGGAGAGGTTTTTTTATGGAACAGTCAAAGGACAAAACACAGCAAAATAACACCCTGACTGCACCCGCCGCCCAAGGGTTGAAGGCGAAAGTGAACGGCGTGGCTACCGAATTTCCTGCATTCAGATTGTCGGACGGATTCATGATCAACGCTTTTTTTGGTTCCGGTGATGATGGCGTTTTCCTGAATGGCGTGTCATTTATTGTTTCAGAAGACGACATTGGTAAGCCTGTGGTTCCAGGCGAAGGCTTAGTAAATGTAAATTTTTTTAAAGATGGCGAACTCCATGATTGGAGTGTCGGTAAACTAACGGTGCACAAGGATGCCGTGGGTGGTCTTTACTATGGGGATTTGACGGCTGAATTTAAAGTTGGTGATTATCCCTACAGCCTCACAGAAGGTATTTTTAGTATCGCTAAGCAATGATGGCTCTTCCTCCTCCAATCTATTGTTAGAAAGGGGGGGGACCCAGGACATTAGGGATCGTAAATAAGATTCGCACACTTTATCGGGTTGTCTACTCGCCCATTTGTACTTCATGGGGATTGAGTTTAATCGTCACGGTCTGAAGCGACTCGGCGCCACACCACTCCAGCGCACAAACGCATGGCGGAAACTCGCGGTTTCGCTGAAGCCCAACGCTTCGGCGATGCGGTAGATCGGCAGCTGATCTTTGCAAAGCATTTGCTTGGCCTGCTCGAAGCGTAATTCGTCGAGCAACTCCTGATAACTGCACCCCAAGTCCTTGAGATGTCGGCGCAAGGTGCGCGCCGAGCAGTTCATCTGTAGCGCCAAACCGTCCAGCCCAGGCGCCGCATTCAATTGCGAACGGAGCAATTCTCGAATCCGCCCCAACCACGCCTGGCGCCCGGTGAATTCGGTGTTCTGCTTGCGACAGCGTTCGACCATGGCCTGATGGGTGATGACATCGGCCAGCGGCAAGGGTTGGTCGAGCCAGCGCTTGTCGAACGCAAAGGCGTTATCCCGCGCGCCGAAGTGCAATGGGCAGTTGAAGTGTTCGGCGTAGGTCGCCTGGTAGTCCGGCGCGGCATGTTCCAGACGCGCTGCGAGTAAGGGCAGCGGGTGCCCGAGCAGGTCATCGCAGATGACTTTCAACGACACCAGACAGAACTCGGCGTTGAACACGGCCAGCGCCGGGTTCTCCCGGTAATCGGCGGCCACGAACCAGATGCGCTCGCCGTCGTCCTCAAGGCTCAACTCGAAAAGTGTTCCCAACAGCGCCGGATAACGCATCGCCAGCCGCAAAGCGTCACCGAAGGTGGCACAGGTGAGCAGTGCATAACCGAGCATGCCGTAGGACGAAACGTGCATCCGCCGCCCCAGTTCCAGGCCGATATCACGCTTGAGCGCAACCGCGTTGGCGCAGACCTGCATCTCCTGATTGGTGGTAATGCGCGTGTCCGCCCGGCTCAGATCCGCCGCGCTGATGCCACTTCCCGCCAACAGCGCTTCGCTCGACAAGCCTTCGGCCTTGAAGGTGTTGAGCACCAGGGAGACGGCGTTGAGGGTGGTGAGGTGGGAGTGGAGCATGGCGGCGTCCGGGTTTTGGATATATCTGAATGAGGCAAGTTGTGTGCCGGGTTGGGTTGATGTGCCAATCCGGTTCAGTAACTTCGGGTAAGAGTGTAGAAGCTTGCGGGGTATGGGGTGTAAATGAAGTTTATGGCTCCCGCCTATTTAACTTAGAGCGTTTTAATGGGTGTGTCTACTGTCAGAAATGTCAGGTTTTTAGTAAGTTTGCTGCCATCTGTCGGTTAGTTTTCTAAATAAAGAAAAGTTTGAGTTTCACGGTGTTTTTGTTTGACCTGTCTCTTGTCAAGGACTAGCGTTGAAGTGAGCATTAAGCGGTTTGATGTCTTTTTATAATGGATAGAGGGTGATTATATGGATCGGCAGGAACTAAAAGAAACTCTGAGAAAGTCGTCGCGCAAGGCAGGCTTGACAGGAGAACTAAAAGTTTCAAAGGATGAAAAACCGATTACCATTCTGCCTCCAGATTGGTTCGAACATGGTCCTGGTGGACTTGCTATGGCTTTTGGTGAACGCGCATCTTCTGGTGCGCTTGAAAATGGGATTGCATTCGTGATTAGCAGGAATGACTTTGGGAAGGAAATTACATTCCCTAATGGGGGTTCTTTTTCCTCATTGGAACTGATTTATAACAATGAATATTATGGAGTGAAAAGCGGGAAGTTAACAGTCTATTACGATGAGGCTCAAAAACAAGCTAATGGAATTTTTGAAGTGGAAATGGAACCTGGGTCCCCAATTGCCACATTAACCAAAGGAACTTTTCTTGCCCGTGAAGCCTGAGTAGGTTATGAAAGCCCTCTCTTTTAGGGAGGGCATCTATTAGTAACGGATTAGGCAAGATTGTTATCTTTATAAACGCCCGTGCTTAACTCCCCGCAGAGGTCAAGTTCCACTAACTGTCGAACCTGAATATTGTCAAGGCTCGCACCCAACAGCGCATGCAGTTTGCCAAACGCCGCTTCACGCGTCATCCCGCCACCGGACAACACGCCAACACCACGCAACCGGCTACCGGCCTCGTACACATCCAGCTCAACACCACCTTCATGGCACTGCGTAACCGCCACCACCACAACACCCTTGCCCCGCGCCCGTTCCAGGCTGGCGAGAAACTCAGGGTTGTCACTCGGCCCGGTGCCGCTGCCGTAGCACTCGAGGACCAAGCCTTGGATGCCGCTGTTCAGCACGCCATCCAGTTGCTCGGCGCCGATGCCGGGGAACAACGGCAACACCGCGACTTTCGCCAGTTGCTTACTCTGGTTGTAATTCAATTGAGCTGGCAGCGAAGTGGCCTTCACACCACCGCCCTGACGCTCCAGCCGCTTGAATGGATGACGGCCGAAGCTGCGGACTTTCGCGCAACGGGTCGGGTCCAGCAGTTCACCGTGGAAGTACAGATGAACGCCCGGCGCCAAGCCATGGCCCAACGCAACCAGCGCACCGCTGAGATTTTCCCAGGCATCGCTGTCGGTCACGCCGGCCGGCAGCATGGAACCGGTGAACACCACGCGGGCCTGCAGGCCGAGCAGTTGAAAGCTCATGGCTGCCGCGCTGTAGGCGAGGGTGTCGGTGCCGTGCAGAATCAGCACGCTGTCGCAGCCCTGAACATCAACGGCGTCGACCACCGCTTCACGCAGTTGCTGCCAGTACGCCGGGCTCATGTTGGCGCTGTCGATCAGCGGCGACATTTCGCGAAAGCGCCACTGTGGCACCACCAAGTCAGGTTGGCTGTGCAGGTATTCGCGCATCCGCGCTTCGAAACCGGACGCCGGGGCCAGGCCGTGAGCACTGGCTTGCATACCGATGGTCCCGCCGGTGTAGAGCACCATGACGTGCTGGGCGGCAGGAAAGGAATTGGGAACCATGGGAAAGTCTCCGCAAGAGATGACATGTGGGAGCGAGCCTGCTCGAGATGGCGGTCAATCATTCAACATTGATGTCGACTGGTTCACCGTCATCGCGAGCAGGCTCGCTCCTACAAGTTGTGCACTTTAACTGACGGGCGCAGGGGATGCGCCCGTCATTCACCCATCAGCGTTGCGCTGCGGGTACGCCTTGCGGCTCAGCTTCGGCCTTGGGGGCGGCGGCTGGCGGATTGGCTGGCCAGGCTTTCAGGTCCAGGTCCAGATCCGGGAACTTGCTCGAATCGAACACCGGGGTCTTGATCCCGGCAGCACGCTGGTCATCGTAGTCACGCAGGATGCGCATGCCGACCTTGAACAGCAGGAATAGCGCGATCAGGTTCACGAACGCAAGCAGGGTCATGGTGATGTCGGCGAACGCGAACACCGTACCCAGGTTTTCGATCGCACCCCAGAAGATCAGCACCAGCACCAGCGCGCGGTAGCCGATCAGCGCCTTGCGGTTTTCACCGATCAGGAAGCGCAGGTTGCTCTCGCCCAGGTAGTAGTTGTAGAGGATCGAGGTGAACACGAACAACGACAGGGCCACGGAGATGAAACTGCGGCCCCAGTCACCGACCACGGCGGCCAGGGAGTTCTGGGTCAGGGCAATGCCGTCGCCTTCGAAGCCCGGGGTGTAGAAGCCCGAGAGCAGGATCAGCAACGCGGTGCAGGTGCAGATCACGAAGGTGTCGAGGAACACGCTGAACGCCTGAACCACGCCCTGTGCCACCGGGTGCTCGACCGAGGCGACTGCGGCCACGTTCGGCGCACTGCCCAGGCCCGCTTCGTTGGCGAACACGCCACGCTTCACGCCCATGACGATGGCGCTGCCGATAAGGCCGCCGAAGGCTTGATCCAGACCGAAAGCGCTTTTGACGATGGTCATCAGCATGGCTGGAACGTGGTCGAATTGCAGCACGATCACGTAGATGGTCACGCCGATGTACACCAGGGTTTTGACCGGCACCAGAAGGTCAGCGACCTTGGCGATGCGCTTGATCCCGCCGATGAACACCATACCCAGCAACACCGCCAGGGCCAGGCCCGTGTAGGTGGTGTCGAGGCCGAACGCGTTGTTCAACGAGTGAGTCACGGCGTGGGCTTGCAGGCCGTTGAAGGCGAAGCCGAAGGTCACCAGCAGCAGGAACGCCATGACCATACCCAACCAGCGCTTCTGCAGGCCGTGCTGGATGTAGTAGGACGGGCCGCCACGGTAGGTGCCGTCGGCATCCGTACGTTTATAGAGCTGACCAAGGGAGCATTCGAAGAAGCTGCTGGACATGCCGACCAGCGCGGTCACCCACATCCAGAACACCGCACCCGGGCCACCCAGGGTCACGGCGATACCGACACCGGCAATGTTACCCGCGCCGACACGGCCGGCGAGGCTGAGCATCAACGCCTGGAACGAACTGAGTTGCCCGGCGCTGCTTTTCAGGCTGTCGCGGAACACCGCGAACATGTGGAAAAAGTGGCGCAATTGAACGAAACGCGAGCGGATCGTGAAGTAGCTACCGAGCCCGACAATGAGCACGATCAGTACTTTCCCTGAGAGGAAGTCGTTAATGACTTCGAGCATGGATTATTCCTCGCTGTTTTTTGTGTAGGCAAATACTGGGCAGGTAGAAACATCGCGTTACACCGGTGTGCACGTGGCACAACAGTGAGGCGAGTGTTCGTCCCGGGCCCATATCGCAGGTTTGTTATTAGTTCGGGTTTCGCATGGGTTTGGGCCTCGTTACCGACGACCGCCCACGCGAAGAGGGGCGGCACTATACCTAGGAGAGTGCCGTCCGTCTGCACAGTTGTGGTGCATTCGGTGAAACGAAGCCTTTGAAACACCCGGCGTTGATGGCGTCGGGCTCTTGTGGGAGCGAGCCTGCTCGCGATGCAGGCACCGCGGTTTTTCAGGTAGACCGCGTTATCGTTTATCGCGAGCAGGCTCGCTCCCACAGGGTCGGTGTTGTCGCTAAATGAGTTAAAAAAAAGGGCCTGGGGATAAATCCCCAGGCCCTCAAAAGGTGAGAGGTGTCTAGTCCCTCGACCTGGTGAGCGGTGCTACAAGTAACGCGTCGGATCAGGCTTTAAGCGGAACCAGACGCGGAGCAATCATGTTTTCCGGGCGCAGGATGTCGGCGAGCATTTCGTCGTCGAGCAAGCCTTCTTCGCGCACCAGCTCCAGCACGCCGCGGCCGCTTTCCAGCGCGATACGAGCGATGCGGGTGGCGTTTTCATAGCCGATGTACGGGTTCAGCGCGGTGACCAGGCCGATCGAGTGCTCGACCAGTTCACGGCAGCGCTCTTCGTTGGCGGTGATGCCGACGATGCAGTGCTCGCGCAGCATGTCCATGGCGCGTTGCAGCAGGCGGATCGAGTCGAAAATCTTGAACGCGATCAGCGGCTCCATCACGTTCAGTTGCAACTGGCCGCCTTCGGCCGCGATGGTCAGGGCCAGGTCGTTGCCGATGATCTGGAACGCCACCTGGTTAACCGCTTCCGGGATTACCGGGTTGACCTTGCCGGGCATGATCGAGCTGCCTGGCTGACGCGCCGGCAGGTTGATTTCGTTGATGCCGGTGCGTGGGCCGCTGGACAGCAGGCGCAGGTCGTTGCAGATCTTCGACAGCTTGACCGCGGTGCGCTTGAGCATGCCGGAGAACAATACGAAGGCGCCCATGTCGGACGTGGCTTCGATCAGGTCGGCGGCTGGAACCAGCGGTTGACCGCTGATCAGTGCCAGACGTTGAACGGCCAGGAGCTGATAGCGCGGGTCGGCGTTGATGCCGGTGCCGATCGCGGTGCCGCCGAGGTTCACTTCGGTCAGCAGTTCAGGTGCCAGTGTTTTCAGGCGCGCCAGGTCTTCGCTCAGGGTGGTAGCGAAGGCACGGAATTCTTGACCCAGGGTCATCGGCACGGCGTCTTGCAGCTGGGTACGGCCCATCTTCAATACGTGGCTGAACTCGACACCTTTGGCGGCGAACGACTGGATCAGGCTGTCGAGGCTGGCCAGCAGCGCATCGTGACCCAGCAGCAGACCCAGACGGATCGCGGTCGGGTAGGCGTCGTTGGTCGACTGCGCCATGTTCACGTCGTTGTTCGGGTGCAGGTATTGGTATTCGCCTTTCTGGTGACCCATGGCCTCCAGCGCGATGTTGGCGATGACTTCGTTGGCATTCATGTTGGTCGAAGTGCCAGCGCCGCCCTGAATCATGTCCACCACGAATTCTTCGTGGAAATCGCCGCGGATCAAACGTGCACAGGCTTCGCTGATGGCAGCGTGCTTGGCTTCGCTCAGGTGACCCAGCTCGCGGTTGGCGTCAGCGGCGGCCTGTTTGACCATCGCCAGACCGACAACCAGCTTCGGGTAATGCGAAATCGGAACGCCGGAGAGACGGAAGTTGTTCACCGCTCGCAGGGTCTGGATGCCGTAATACGCTTGAGCAGGTACTTCGAGTACGCCAAGCAGGTCTTTTTCTGTGCGGAAAGATGCAGCGGAGGACATGATAGAAATCATCTCGATATGGACCCGGTCTGTGCCGGAACACTGCAAATGCTAGGCTTGTGGAGAATTTTCGGCCAATGCTGTTAAACACTGGCCTATGCACATTCGGCATAATGCCCATGTGACGCCGTGTGTGCGGCGAGCGTGTGACCTAAATTGGTGCGTGTCCGGGAGGACGTGATGAATCTGGAAAGTAAATGGCTCGAGGACTTCAGCGCCTTGGCCGCCACCCGCAGCTTCTCCCAGGCTGCGGAACGACGTTTCGTAACCCAGCCCGCGTTCAGTCGCCGAATCCGCAGCCTGGAAGCGGCGCTGGGGTTGCAACTGGTCAATCGCTCGCGCACGCCGATCGAGCTGACGGCGGCAGGGCAGTTGTTCCTGGTAACCGCGCGGACCGTGGTCGAACAGCTCGGCGAAGTGCTGCGCCACCTTCATCATCTGGAAGGCGGGCAGGGCGAAGTGATGCAGGTTGCCGCCGCTCACTCGCTGGCGTTGGGTTTCTTTCCGCGCTGGATCGCGCAGTTGCGTAACGAAGGCCTGAACATTGCCACGCGGTTGGTGGCGACTAACGTCGGCGACGCGGTGCATGCGCTGCGTGAAGGCGGCTGCGACTTGATGCTGGCGTTCTATGACCCGGACGCGGCCTTGCAGATGGACCCGGAAATCTTCCCGTCGCTGCACCTCGGCCACACCGAGATGCTGCCGGTGTGCGCGGCGGATGCCGATGGCAAGCCGTTGTTCGACCTGGAGGGCGAAGGCAGCGTGCCTCTGCTCGCGTACAGCGCCGGTGCGTTTCTCGGGCGTTCGGTGAACATGTTGCTGCGCCAGCGTGCGCTGCGATTCACCACCATCTATGAAACTGCCATGGCCGACAGCCTGAAAAGCATGGCGCTGGAGGGATTGGGGATTGCCTGGGTGCCGCAACTCAGCGTTCGCGCCGAACTGGCGCGCGGTGAACTGGTGGTCTGCGGCGGCCCGCAATGGCATGTACCGCTGGAGATTCGCCTGTATCGCTGCGCGCTGGTGCGCAAGGCGAATGTGCGGTTGTTGTGGCGCAAGCTCGAAGGCGGAGCGGCCCAGACACCCACCGGACTGTAGGAGCCGGCTTGCTGGCGATCCAGTCGATGCGGTCCGTCTGATACACCGCGTTGACTGGATCGCCAGCAAGCCGGCTCCTACAGGGGATTGGTGGTGTATTTGCTTGACCTTCAAGTCAATAAAACCGGGACTTTACGCCGTATGACAGATGGTCGTTTCAGGGGCTGTTTATCTGCTTCATTGAGGTATACTGCGCGGCCTTCGGCCGGTTCGACTGGCCATAATTCGTACAATCAAGCCACGCATTTGCGTGGCTTGTTGTTTTTTGACGCGCCTGCGGGCGCCCAGAGAGAAGAGGCACGACGATGAGTGCACTGGTTGGCGTGATCATGGGCTCCAAGTCCGATTGGTCCACCCTTAGCCACACCGCCGATATGCTGGAAAAGCTCGGCATCCCTTACGAGGTGAAAGTGGTCTCTGCCCACCGCACCCCGGACCTGCTGTTCCAGTACGCCGAAGAGGCCGAGGCGCGTGGCATCGAGGTGATCATCGCCGGTGCCGGTGGCGCGGCCCACCTGCCTGGCATGTGCGCGGCCAAGACCCACCTGCCAGTACTGGGCGTTCCGGTGCAGTCGTCGATGCTCTCGGGCGTCGATTCGCTGCTCTCGATCGTGCAGATGCCAGCGGGCATCCCGGTAGCCACCCTGGCCATCGGCAAGGCCGGCGCGATCAACGCCGCCTTGTTGTCGGCGAGTATCCTCGGCGCCAAGCACCCGCAGTTCCACGCGGTGCTGAAAAAATTCCGCGCTGAGCAGACAGACAGCGTCCTGGAAAATCCAGACCCACGCATCGCCTGAGGTTGTTGACGATGAAGATCGGTGTAATCGGTGGCGGCCAGTTGGGTCGCATGTTGGCGTTGGCGGGCACTCCGCTGGGCATGAACTTCGCTTTCCTGGACCCGGCACCGGATGCTTGCGCAGCCGCGTTGGGCGAACACCTGCGGGCTGATTATGGCGATCAGGATCACCTGCGTCAGCTCGCCGATGAAGTCGATCTGGTGACCTTCGAGTTCGAAAGCGTCCCGGCCGAAACCGTGGCGTTCCTGTCGCAATTCGTCCCGGTCTACCCGAGCGCCGAGGCCCTGCGCATCGCCCGTGATCGCTGGTTCGAGAAGAGCATGTTCAAGGACTTGGGGATTCCAACCCCGGCGTTCGCCGACATTCAATCGCAAGCCGATCTGGATGCTGCTGTCGCTTCGATCGGTCTGCCTGCCGTGCTGAAAACCCGCACCCTGGGTTACGACGGCAAGGGCCAGAAAGTCCTGCGCAAACCGGAAGATGTGGTTGGCACGTTCGCCGAGCTGGGTAGCGTGGCCTGCCTGCTGGAAGGCTTCGTGCCGTTCACCGGTGAAGTTTCGCTGATCGCCGTGCGTGCTCGTGACGGTGAAACGAAGTTCTATCCGCTGGTTCACAACACCCACGACAGCGGCATCCTCAAGCTGTCCGTGGCCAGCACCGATCACCCGCTGCAAGCACTGGCCGAAGACTATTCCAGCCGCGTGCTTAAACAGTTGGAATACGTCGGCGTGATGGCGTTCGAGTTCTTCGAAGTCGACGGTGGCCTCAAGGCCAACGAAATCGCCCCGCGCGTACACAATTCCGGGCACTGGACCACTGAAGGTGCCGAGTGCAGCCAGTTCGAAAACCACCTGCGGGCCGTTGCTGGCCTGCCGCTGGGGTCGACGGCCAAGGTCGGCGAGAGCGCGATGCTCAACTTCATCGGTAAAGTGCCGGAGACCGACAAAGTCCTGGCCATCGCCGATTGCCATCTGCACCACTATGGCAAGGCGTTCAAGGTCGGCCGCAAGGTCGGTCACGCCAACCTGCGTTGTGCCGACAAGGCCACGCTGGAGCAGCAGATCCTCAAGGTCGAAGCGCTCATCGCCGAATAAACAGTTTCATGTGGCAGCGGCGGAACCATTCGGTTGCCGCCGTTCTCTGATGGCAGGATGCCAAAGTCTGACTAGGCTTTGGGCATTGCCATTCAATCAGAGGGAAATGCCATGGGAATTATCGGAACCATCTTTATCGGCTTGATCGTCGGCCTGCTGGCTCGGTTCCTGAAACCGGGCGATGACAGCATGGGCTGGATCATGACCATCCTGCTCGGTATCGGCGGTTCGCTGGCGGCCACTTACGGCGGTCAGGCTCTGGGCATCTATCGCGCGGGCGAAGGTGCAGGCTTCATCGGTGCGCTGGTTGGCGCGGTGGTGTTGCTGGTGATCTACGGCTTGATCAGAAAGAACTGATTCAAGCGACAAAGTCCTCTCTGCGGCGCACGCGGGGAGGGCTAGAATGCTCGGCGTTACACGTCCTTTCCTTACCGAGCACCTCCATGCGCCGTCTTTTATTGACTCTCTTCCTGTTGGCCAGTGGTTTGGCCCATGCCGGCGAACTGCCGGAAACCGACTGGCTCGAACTGATGCCCAAGTCGGACCAGAAGGCCCTTGAGGCCATGCCCGAAATCGACCACAACTCCCCTGAAGGCGATGGCACCTTTACCGAAAAAGGTGGCATGAAGCAGAGCAAGGGCTTGCCGGCGGTGATGTATTCGACCAAAACCGTGCCGTCGATGAACGACAAGAACATCCGCATCGGTGGTTATCCGGTGCCGCTGGAGTCCGACGCCAAGGGCCGCAGTACGCTGTTCTTCCTCGTGCCGTACCCGGGCGCCTGCATCCACGTGCCGCCACCGCCACCGAATCAGCTGGTGCTGGTGCGTTATCCGAAAGGCTTGAAGCTGGACGATATCTACACGCCGCTGTGGGTGACCGGCACGCTGAAGATCGAGAAGGTCAACAATGACCTGGCCGATGCGGCGTATGCGCTGGATGCGGCGAAAGTGCGGGTAGTGCAGGAGTCCGATCTCTAACAGGCACTCGAAATAACTGTGGGAGCCAGCCTGCTGGCGATAGCGGTGGGTCAGATACTTTCAAGTTGACTGACACGACGCCATCGCCAGCAGGCTGGCTCCCACATTTCGTATTGCGGTATGGTTTAGAGCGGTTTTGCGCCGACGCTGACACCCAAGGTATGACTCGCACCCGGCGCCAATGTCACCACATCGTCCATCACATTCGCCGTTTCGATGCACAGCATCCGCTGCCAGCCATCGTCCGCCATGTCACTGAACGCCGCCGCGCGATCAATCCAAGGATTCCAGATCACTGCCGAGCGTGAACCGCTGCTGGTCAGCTCGATGCGCCGTTCCCATGCCGGGTCGACAATGCTCAGCTTCTGCGGAGGATTGAGGTAGATGCGATCAGTCTCGCCGGTAAAACGCAGTTCACCGGTCTGAGTCCTGGTTTTCCAGTCATCCAGGGTTTCGATGTAGCTCAAGCCATCCAGCCCTTCGACATGCACATTGCGCACATCACTGACCGCGAAATAGCTGTGCAGCGCCTGGCTGATGGTGACTTTGTCAGTGCCGCGATTGTGGCTGGTCAGGTTAATGTGCAGTTGCTCATCCAGACGAATGCTCAGCTTCAAATCCACCTGATGCGGCCAGCCAGGGAAGCCGCCTTCAGGGTAGGGCAGGATGAATTCCACCTTCAGGCTCTCGCCCTCGGCTTCGATACCGCCCAGCTCCCAATCCATCGCCCGGACAAAACCGTGGGCGGATGGCGGTTCGGTGCTCACGCGCATCGCCTGGACGCTTTGCGGGTTGCGCGAAAAGTTGCCGAACCACGGCCAGCACACCGGCACACCGGCGCGAATGCTCTTGCCGGTCTTGAACACAGCCTCGTCGTTAAGCCAGATCAGCGGCGGTTGGCCGGCCAATTGATAACTGAGGATGTGCGCGCCTTGCTGGGCTACCAGCAGGTCGGCCTGGCCGTGGCGGATGCGCCAGCAGTTCAGTTCATCCAGTTTCACGGCTTCAACGTTGGGCGTGCTCATGGGGTAACTCTCGATCAGGAACAATGACTGCAATGGACCGCAGAAAGGTCGCGGTGTTTAACGCGCGCGCGGAGGAACCGAACGGGTACGGCCGCTGCCATCAATCGCGACAAACACAAACACGGCCTCAGTCACTTTACGCCACTCGCTGGACAGCGGATCGTCGCTCCAGACTTCGACCATCATCTGAATCGAGCTGCGGCCGATTTCCAGCGCCTGGGTATAGAAGGAGAGCTGAGCGCCCACCGCTACCGGGACCAGGAACGCCATGCGATCAATCGCGACGGTCGCCACGCGTCCGCCAGCGACTTTGCTGGCCATTGCGGTGCCGGCCAAATCCATCTGTGCCACCAGCCAGCCGCCGAAGATATCGCCGAAGCCGTTGGTTTCACGCGGAAGCGCGGTGATTTGCAGGGCCAGATCGCCTTGCGGGATTGGATCTTCTTGTTCGAGCTCTATCATGCCGGGGGTGCCTCTGACCCGTGACTCATCGTAGGTGTAGCGGGGTGAATAGCCGTCTCAAGGAAAAACGATTCAGCCCGAACATACTATGTCCGTCACGTTTTTCGTAAGGCGCCTAAAGGGAAGCTCTGCGAAAGCGACTGAGCCAAGCAATTACCTTGCCCGACAGCCAGCGCGTTTTCGCACAGCAACCCCTTACAAATGCTGCAACGCAGCGAGTATATCGATCGGTAGACTCCGAGACGACCGTCCGGTTCTCATTTTGACCGTCAAATACGCACCTCCATGTGCTTTTTCGAACAATTTGCTATCGTGCCGGTCCTGCCCAAGCCCCCGCCAGCGTTGTTGGGGTTGCAGATCCGCCTATAAAGAGAAGCCCTTGCCATGACCACAGCGCCCTCTAGCATCGCGCAGCCGACCCAGCCCGCACGTCCGTTGACCCGCAATGACTACAAGACTTTATCGCTGTCTGCCCTGGGCGGTGCGCTGGAGTTTTACGACTTCATCATCTTTGTGTTCTTCGCCACGGTGGTGGGCAAACTGTTCTTCCCGGCGGACATGCCCGAGTGGCTGCGCCTGATGCAGACGTTCGGCATCTTCGCCGCCGGCTACCTCGCTCGCCCGCTGGGCGGCATTGTCATGGCGCACTTCGGTGATCTGCTGGGCCGCAAGAAGATGTTCACCTTGAGCATTTTCATGATGGCGGTACCGACCCTGATCATGGGCTTGCTGCCGACCTATGCGCAGATCGGCATGTGGGCGCCGATCCTGTTGCTGCTGATGCGGGTGATCCAGGGCGCGGCAATCGGGGGTGAAGTGCCGGGCGCGTGGGTATTCGTTTCCGAACACGTCCCTGCGCGTCATATCGGTTATGCCTGCGGCACTCTGACGAGCGGTCTGACGGCCGGCATCCTCCTGGGTTCATTGGTCGCCACCGCGATCAACAGCATTTATACCCCGGTAGAAGTGTCCGATTACGCCTGGCGGATCCCGTTCCTGCTGGGCGGTGTGTTCGGATTGTTCTCGGTCTACCTGCGCCGCTGGTTGCACGAGACCCCGGTGTTTGCCGAACTGCAACTGCGCAAAGCCCTGGCCGAGGAAGTGCCGCTGCGTGCGGTGCTGCGTGACCATCGCGGGGCGATCCTGATTTCGATGCTGCTGACCTGGTTGCTGTCCGCCGCCATTGTGGTGTTGATCCTGATGACGCCGACCGTGCTGCAGACGGTGTACCACTTCTCGCCGACCACGGCGCTGCAAGCCAATAGCCTGGCGATCGTGTTCCTGAGCTTTGGCTGCATCATTGCTGGCGCACTGTCGGACCGGTTCGGCGCAGGGCGGGTCTTCGTGTTCGGCTGTGCGGCGCTGTTGCTCAGCTCCTGGACTTTCTACCACAGCCTGGCCGCGCATCCCGACTGGCTGTTCCCGCTGTATGCCTTGACTGGCCTGCTGGTCGGCACCATCGGCGCCGTGCCCTACGTGATGGTCAAGGCTTTCCCGCCCGTGGTGCGCTTCAGTGGCCTGTCGTTTTCCTACAACGTCGCCTACGCCATCTTTGGCGGCCTGACGCCGATGATCGTCAGCCTGTTGCTCAAGGAAAGCCCGATGGGGCCGTCGTATTATGTGGCGGTTCTTTGCGGTGTCGGGATTCTGGTGGGTGCTTATCTTTGGAAGAAGGGGCGCTGATCCCGAAATTGTCTGTAGCTGTACCGGCCCCAATCGCCAGCAGGCTAGCTCCCACATTGGACTGTATTTCAATGTGGGAGCTAGCCTGCTGGCGATTGGGGAGCATGAATCATCCTGCAAAAGATCGAATGCTGGCCTTTCATCCAATTGTCATATTTCAGCCATAGAGTGTTCACACGGCCTGCTAATACTTGGCCCCGACTTAACACACCCTATCTGCTAGGAGTAAGGCATGAAACTGAAGCGTTTGATGGCGGCAATGACTTTTGTCGCTGCTGGCGTTGCGACTGCCAACGCGGTTGCCGCTGTTGACCCTGCTATCCCGAGCTACACCAAGACCACTGGTGTGTCGGGCAACCTGTCCAGCGTCGGCTCCGATACTCTGGCCAACCTCATGACCCTGTGGGCTGAGAACTACAAAAAAGAATACCCGAACGTAAACATCCAGATTCAGGCCGCCGGTTCCTCGACCGCGCCACCTGCACTGACTGAAGGCACCGCTAACCTGGGCCCGATGAGCCGCAAGATGAAGGACAACGAGCTGCAGGCCTTCGAAACCAAATATGGCTACAAGCCAACCGCAATCCCGGTTGCTGTGGATGCCCTGGCAGTGTTCGTGCACAAGGACAACCCGATCCAGCACATGACCATGGAACAGGTCGATGCGATCTTCTCGTCCACTCGTCTGTGCGGCGCTAAAACCGACGTGAAAACCTGGGGTGATCTGGGTGTGACCGGCGACCTGGCGAACAAGCCGGTTCAACTGTTCGGTCGTAACTCGGTATCGGGCACCTATGGCTACTTCAAAGAAGAAGCCTTGTGCAAAGGTGACTACAAGCCAAACGTCAACGAGCAACCAGGTTCGGCTTCGGTCGTGCAGTCGATCAGCTCCTCGCTGAACGGCGTTGGTTACTCGGGTATCGGCTACAAGACCGCTAGCGTGAAAACGGTAGCTCTGGCCAAGAAAGGCAGCACCGAGTTCATCGAGGACACCGAAGAAAACGCCCTGAACGGCAAGTACCCGCTGTCGCGCTTCCTCTACGTTTACGTCAACAAAGCCCCGAACAAGCCTCTGGCCCCGCTGGAAGCTGAGTTCGTGAAGCTGATTCTGTCCAAACAGGGTCAGGAAGTTGTAGTGAAAGACGGCTACATCCCACTGCCGGCCAAGGTTGCTGCAAAAGCACTGGCTGACTTGGGTCTGCAGGAAGGCGGCAGCGTAGCAAAAAAGTAAAACCCTAGGCCCGGGGCACGCCCCGGACCTGTAGGAGCCGGCTTGCTGGCGATCCTGTCGACTAGGTCTGACAGGTCACCGCGGTGATGCCATCGCCAGCAAGCCGGCTCCTACACCCCCAAATTTCCGGTCCACTGCCAGTTCCCGCTGGCGGCGGATTTGTTGCGTCACTGCATTGTCATCTTTCTGTCATACAGGATCGCTAGGGTGTGCGCATGAATGATCTGGCCAATTCCACCATGACTACTAATCCTCCCAAGCGAATTGATTTCAATACGCCTGAGCTGCAACGCAAGCGCCGCATCCGCGCGCTCAAAGATCGCCTGACCCGCTGGTACGTCCTCGTGGGCGGCCTTGCCGTTCTCGGCGCGATCACGCTGATCTTCTTCTTCCTCGCCTACGTTGTCTTTCCTCTGTTCCAGGGTGCCGACCTGACGACCAAGGACACCATCACGCCGGCCTGGATGCAAGACGCCGGCAAGCCGCTGATGATCTCCCTGGAAGAACAGAACCAGGTCGCCATGCGCGTTTCCGACAAGGGCCAGGCGCTGTTCTTCGACATCGACAGTGGCGCCGAACTCAAGCGCGTCGATCTGCCGGTTCCGGCGGGTGCCAGCGTCACGTCCATCGGCGAAGACCAGCCCGGCCATCCGCTGGTAGCGGTGGGTTTCTCCAACGGCCAGGCCTTGGTGTTCCGTCACACGTATAAAGTCAGCTACCCGGACGGCAAGAAAACCATCTCGCCAGCCATTGAATACCCGTACGGCGAAACGCCGGTTGCGCTGAACGAGACGGGTGGCGCGCTGGAGCACGTCAGCCTCAACGCCACCGACACCACCCTGATGCTGGTCGGTTCCACCGGTTCACAACTCAATGTCCTGTCGCTGACCAGCGAAGAAAACATGATGACCGGCGAAATCACCAACGAGCAGAAGCGCATCGATCTGCCTCAGATGACCGAGCCTGTGAAGAACATCTTCGTCGACCCGCGTCAGCAATGGCTGTACGTGATCAACGGTCGTGCTCAGGCCGACGTGTTCAGCCTGCGCGACAAGAGCCTCAACGGTCGCTACAAACTGCTTGAAAACGGCGATGCCGAAATCACTGCCAGTACTCAATTGGTGGGCGGCATCTCGCTGATCCTCGGCGACTCCAAAGGTGGCCTGGCCCAGTGGTTCATGGCCCGCGACCCGGATGGCGAGCAGCGTCTGAAGCAGATCCGCACCTTCCAGATGGGCACTACGCCAATCGTTGAAATCACCGCCGAAGAACGTCGCAAAGGTTTTATCGCCCTTGATGCGTCCGGCAAGCTCGGTGTGTTCCACAGTACAGCGCACCGTACCTTGCTGGTGGATCAGGTTGTGGAAGGCCAAGGCCTTTTCGGCCTGTCGCCACGGGCCAACCGAATCATCGTGGAACAGGGCGGCAAGCTGCAACCGCTGCTTCTCGACAACCCGCACCCGGAGGTCTCCTGGAGCGCGTTATGGAGCAAGGTCTGGTACGAGAACTACGACGAGCCTAAATACGTCTGGCAATCGACCGCCGCCAACACCGACTTCGAGCCCAAACTGAGTCTGTCGCCGTTGACGTTCGGCACCCTGAAAGCCGCGTTCTACGCCATGCTGCTGGCTGCACCACTGGCCGTCGCTGCTGCAATCTACACCGCGTATTTCATGGCCCCGAGCCTGCGCCGCAAGGTCAAACCGGTGATCGAGCTGATGGAAGCGATGCCGACGGTGATCCTCGGTTTCTTCGCCGGCCTGTTCCTCGCGCCGTATGTCGAAGGGCATTTGCCGGGCATCTTCAGCCTGCTGATGCTCTTGCCGATTGGCATCCTGGTGGCCGGTTTCGTCTTCAGTCGCCTGCCTGAGTCGATTCGCCTGAAAGTGCCGGACGGCTGGGAAAGCGCGATCCTGATCCCGGTGATCCTGTTTGTGGGCTGGCTCTCGCTGTACATGAGCCCGTACATGGAAGCCTGGTTCTTCGGCGGCGACATGCGCATGTGGATCTCCCACGACCTGGGCATCACCTACGACCAGCGCAACGCACTGGTAGTCGGTCTGGCCATGGGTTTTGCGGTCATCCCGAACATCTACTCCATCGCCGAAGACGCCGTGTTCAGCGTACCTCGTGGCCTGACCCTCGGTTCTCTGGCCCTCGGCGCCACGCCGTGGCAGACCATGACCCGCGTGGTGATCCTCACCGCCAGCCCGGGCATCTTCTCGGCATTGATGATCGGCATGGGCCGTGCGGTCGGTGAAACGATGATCGTGCTGATGGCCACCGGTAACACTCCGGTCATGGAAATGAACCTGTTCGAAGGTCTGCGAACGCTGGCCGCCAACGTCGCGGTGGAAATGCCCGAATCGGAAGTCGGCGGCAGCCACTACCGCGTGCTGTTCCTCTCGGCGCTGGTGCTGCTGTTGTTCACCTTCGTCATGAACACCCTCGCGGAACTGATTCGTCAGCGTCTGCGCAAGAAATACTCGTCGCTTTAAGAAAGGTAGAAGTCTGTGAAACAGAACTCCCTGAATGGATGGTTCAAGAGCGGCGCCCCAGGCGTCTGGATCAGCGGTGGCGCGGTGTCCATCGCGGTCATCATGACCATTGGCTTGCTGGCGGTGATTGCCGTGCGCGGTCTGGGTCACTTCTGGCCGGCGGATTTGATTCACGCCAGCTACGACGTGCCGGGCCAGGCCAATCACCTGGTCATCGGCGAAATCGTGCAGAAAGAAGAAGTGCCGCGCGAGCGCCTGAAAAGTGCCGGTCTGCCAGTGCCCGACGTGGGCCCGGAGTTCATGACCCGGGAGCTGATCAAGGTCGGCAACCGTGACTTGAACGGCAACGACTTCACCTGGATCGTCGGCGAGTGGCTGACCAACCAGAAGACGCCGCCGGAGCTGATGGCCATCGAGCGCCGCGAGTGGGGCAATTTCTACGGCTACCTGGTCAACGTCAAACAGGAAGGCAAGGTTATTGCTGAAGGCGAAGCCGCGTGGCCTGAGTTGCAGGCTCGCGTTGCCCGCGTCAACGAGCTCGCTGCACAGCTCAAGACCCTGGAAAAAGTCGACATCGGCGCGATCAACGCCGGCCTCGAACGCATCCGCTTGCACGGTCGCAAGCTGGAACTGGCCGGCACCCTCGACGCCGCCGCACAAGCGGACATGGAATCCGAGCGCGCCGAACTGAACGCACGTTATCAGGACATCGAAGCACGTCTTGCCGATCTGCACGCCCAGTTCAACCGCGACAGCCTGACGGCCCGCGATGCCAACGGCAAAGAAGTCGTCATCGACATCGGCAAAGTGGTTCACGCTTATCAGCCGAACGCCATGGGCACGATGACCAAGATCGGTTTCTACTTCAGCAAGGTTTGGGAGTTCCTCAGCGACGACCCGCGTGAAGCGAACACCGAAGGCGGGATCTTCCCGGCGATTTTTGGCACCGTGATGATGACCCTGATCATGGCGATGATCGTGACCCCGTTCGGTGTACTGGCAGCGGTTTACCTGCGTGAATACGCCAAGCAGAACGCGTTGACCCGGATTATCCGCATCGCGGTGAACAACCTGGCGGGCGTTCCGGCCATCGTTTACGGCGTGTTCGGTCTGGGCTTCTTCGTCTATGTACTCGGCGGCTCGGTTGACCGGTTGTTCTTCCCTGAAGCGTTGCCGGCGCCGACCTTCGGTACGCCGGGCCTGCTCTGGGCGTCCTTGACTCTGGCGCTGCTGGCGGTGCCGGTGGTGATTGTGGCCACCGAAGAAGGCCTGGCGCGGATTCCCCGCACCGTACGTGAAGGCTCGTTGGCCCTCGGTGCGACCAAGGCTGAAACCTTGTGGAAGATCGTGCTGCCGATGGCCAGCCCGGCCATGATGACCGGCATGATCCTCGCCGTGGCACGCGCCGCCGGTGAAGTGGCGCCGCTGATGCTGGTGGGTGTGGTGAAACTGGCGCCGTCGCTGCCACTGGATGGCAACTACCCGTACCTTCACCTGGACCAGAAGATCATGCACTTGGGCTTCCACATCTATGACGTCGGCTTCCAGAGCCCGAACGTCGAAGCTGCGCGGCCGCTGGTGTACGCCACGGCGCTGCTGCTGGTGCTGGTGATCGCGACATTGAACCTGTCGGCCGTTTATATCCGTAACCACCTGCGCGAAAAATACAAAGCGCTGGATAGCTAACCAACACCGAACTGTAGGAGCCGGCTTGCTGGCGAAGGCATCACCGCGGTGAGCCTGCGGGACCGAGTTGTCTGCATCGCCAGCAAGCCGGCTCCTACAAAGAATTGCGTAACCGCAGGCCTGGCCTGCGGCCCCGAACCGAATTTGTCAGCACAGGGAGCCTCCCATGCAGCACGAAGCACATACCCACGGCATCAACATGTCTGCGCTGGGTCGTGACAAGCAGAGCCTGAGTCTTGAACAGGAAACCGTGGCCATCGAAGTGCCGGGCCTGAATCTGTTCTATGGCGACAAACAAGCGCTGTACGACGTCAACCTGAACATCCCGAAACAGCGCGTGACTGCCTTCATCGGCCCGTCCGGCTGCGGCAAGTCCACCCTGCTGCGGACCTTCAACCGCATGAACGACCTGGTCGACGGCTGCCGCGTAGAAGGTGAAATCAACCTGTACGGCAACAACATCTATCGCAAGGGCGAAGACGTGGCTGAACTGCGTCGTCGCGTCGGCATGGTGTTCCAGAAGCCGAACCCGTTCCCGAAAACCATCTACGAAAACGTGGTATACGGCCTGCGCATCCAGGGCATCAACAAAAAACGCATCCTCGACGAAGCCGTCGAGTGGGCGTTGAAAGGCGCGGCGCTGTGGGACGAAGTCAAAGACCGTCTGCATGAATCGGCTCTCGGCCTGTCCGGTGGTCAGCAGCAACGTCTGGTGATCGCTCGCACCATCGCCGTAGAGCCGGAAGTGCTGCTGCTCGACGAACCGTGCTCGGCACTCGACCCGATCTCGACGTTGAAAGTCGAAGAGCTGATCTACGAATTGAAATCGAAGTTCACCATCGTCATCGTGACCCACAACATGCAACAGGCCGCGCGGGTTTCCGACTACACGGCATTCATGTACATGGGCAAACTGGTGGAATTCGGCGACACCGACACCCTGTTCACCAATCCGGCTAAGAAGCAGACCGAGGACTACATCACCGGTCGTTACGGCTAGGAAGCTGTTGTTGCTCACTGAACTGACGCTGCGGTCCACCGCACCTTACCGGACGCTCCAAGGACGCCAACATGATTAGTAAAGAAGGCCTTACCCATCACATCTCCGCGCAGTTCAACGCTGAGCTGGAGGAAGTTCGCAGCCACCTCCTGGCCATGGGCGGTCTGGTGGAAAAGCAGGTTAATGACGCGGTGACCGCGCTGATCGAGGCCGACTCCGGCCTGGCGCAGCAGGTTCGCGAGATCGACGACCAGATCAACCAGATGGAACGCAACATCGACGAAGAATGCCTGCGCATTCTGGCCCGCCGTCAGCCGGCAGCGTCGGACTTGCGTCTGATCATCAGCATCTCCAAATCGGTGATCGACCTGGAGCGTATCGGTGACGAAGCGACCAAGATCGCCCGTCGCGCCATTCAGTTGTGCGAAGAAGGCGAGGCCCCGCGCGGTTACGTCGAGGTCCGCCACATCGGTGACCAGGTGCGCAACATGGTCCGTGACGCCCTGGACGCCTTTGCCCGTTTCGACGCCGACCTGGCGTTGTCGGTGGCCCAGTACGACAAGATCATCGACCGCGAATACAAGACCGCACTGCGCGAGCTCGCGACCTACATGATGGAAGACCCGCGCTCTATTTCGCGGGTGTTGAGCATCATCTGGGTGCTGCGTTCGCTGGAACGCATCGGCGACCACGCGCGCAACATTTCGGAGCTGGTGATTTATCTGGTGCGCGGCACCGACGTCCGTCACCTGGGCCTCAAGCGCATGAAAGAAGAAGTTGAAGGCACAAGTGGCGAAACCGCTAATGTTCCGGGCAAAGCTGACGATAAGTAAGACTGCCCAAGAAAAACGCCCGGTCCTTTGGCCGGGCGTTTTTTTGTGTGGTTTTCGACTTCAAAAGCAGCACCCGCGAACGAAAAGTCCCGGCGTGACTGAAGGTTTTTGGCAATGTGCCATCAGCAAAACGGTATGCTTGCCGGGATTTTTTCGAGGGGTGGTGGATGAGCAAGATCAGTGTGTTGGTGGTGGACGATGCGGCGTTCATTCGTGACCTGGTAAAGAAGTGCCTGCGTAACTACTTCCCGGGTATCCGGACAGAAGATGCCATCAACGGCAAAAAGGCTCAGGCCATGCTGGCCAGGGAAGCGTTCGACCTGGTGCTGTGTGACTGGGAAATGCCGGAAATGTCTGGCCTGGAATTGCTGACCTGGTGCCGCGAGCAGGACAACCTCAAGACCATGCCCTTCGTGATGGTGACCAGCCGTGGCGATAAAGAGAACGTGGTCCAGGCGATTCAGGCCGGCGTTTCCGGCTACGTCAGCAAGCCCTTCACCAACGAACAACTGCTAACCAAGGTCAAGCAGGCGCTGAACAAGGTCGGCAAGCTCGACGCCTTGATGAACGGTGCACCGACCAAAATGAATTCGGCCTTCGGCAACGATTCCCTGAGCGCATTGACCGGTGGCAAGGCTGCCGTGGTCGCCGCTCCGGCACCGGCGGCTGCACCTTCACGCGGTTTGCTCAATAGCCCACCGGTCAAGGCACCCGCCGCTGCTTCCGCACCGGCCAGCGGTCGGGGTCAAGGTCAGCTGCGTTTGCCGAGCGGCATTCAGCAATGCGTGATCAAAGCCTTGAGCATCAAGGAAGCGCTGCTGGTGGTGAAGCGCACCGACACGCTGCCACAAATCCTCGACAGCGCCGTGCTCGACCTGGAGCAGGGCGACAACGCTGAAGTCGCCCGCCTCAATGGCTACCTGCATGCCATCGTCGCGTTTGAACCGAAACCCGACAGCGACTGGCTGCAACTGACCTTCCGCTTTGTGGATCAGGATGCGCAGAAGCTCGACTACATCTCCCGCCTGATTGCCCGTGGTACAGCGCAGAAGCATTTCGTTCCAGGCGCGTAATCTTCATCGCCTGACAGTCCGCTATCGCTAGCAGGCTAGCTCCCACAATTGGAATGCATTCCCCTGTGGGAGCTAGCCTGCTAGCGATGGGGCCCTCGAATTCACCACACATCCGCTGAACAGCCCATTTTGAAACATCTGCCGACTACCCGGGTCCATTGCAGCTGCTAGGCTCCTCCCCAGGCCTTACTCGACAGATTCTTGCCCATGCTCGCGCGCCTGCTGTTTTTCTGTGGTCTTTTCATGGCCTCCACCTCGGCTGTGGCCATGACGATCTACAAATCCAAAGACGCCAATGGCGTGGTCTCCTACAGCGACCGCCCCACGAAAGGCTCCCAGGTGTTCGTTTTTCGAGATCGCATGGTCGAGCACCTTGAGCGCCAGGTGTACTTGGAGATCAAGAAGCAGAAAGGCGTGGACAACGTGTACGTGCGCAATGACCTGTATGCGCCGGTCGAGATCGAGCTGAGTTTTGCAGGATTGCAGAATGTCAGCGGCGCGCCGAGCCGGCCGATCCGCCGGGTGATGCCGGCGCGCAGCAACATTCGTCTGGCGCTGCTCACGGCGACGAAGCCAGGAAGGCCGCTGGCGTACACCCCAAGGTTCGAATATTCCCTGGGCGACCCTTCAGGGGCCGCCATGGCCTATCGGTATCCGTTGCCCTGGCGTGGTGGGCCGTTTCGCCTGAGTCAGGGCGCCAACGGTCAATACAGCCATTTCGGCGCCAAGAACCGTTACGCCATGGACATCGCCATGCCCGAAGGCACACCGATCATTGCGGCGCGTGGTGGGGTGGTGGTGAAAACCGAGAATGCCCAGACCGGGCGCGGCACAGATCCGTCGGGCAATTTCGTGCGGGTGCTGCACGATGACGGCACCATGGGCGTGTACCTGCACCTCAAGCAAGGTTCGGTCAGCGTTCGCGAGGGGCAACGGGTAGCAGTGGGGAGTGCGCTGGCACTGTCGGGCAATACCGGTAACAGCAGCGGGCCGCATTTGCACTTTGTGGTGCAGCGCAATACGGGGCTGGGGCTGGTGTCGATTCCTTACCAGTTCAATCAACAGGTGGGGAGTCTGCCGAACTTTGCGCTCGGCAAACAATGAAGGCTACGCAGATCACCTGTGGCGAGGGGATTTATCCCCGTTGGACGGCGAAGCCGTCCCAAAGCCTGTCAATACGGTGTACCTGATAGTCCACGGATGGAAGGGAACGGGGTCGCTTCGCGACCCAACGGGGATAAATCCCCTCGCCACAGATTAATCCCTCACCAAAAGAGCGCGCGCTCCACAGGTATCGCGCTTAATCCAGCATCAACACCTTGGCCAGAATAATCTTCGGCCCTTTCATCTTCTTGATGATGATCCGCAAGCCTTCGACTTCCAGCACTTCTTCCTCTTCCGGCACCCGTTTCAGGGTTTCGTAGATCAGCCCGGCGAGGGTTTCCGCTTCGATGTGATCCAGGTCGATGCCCAGCAGGCGTTCAACCTTGAACAGCGGCGTGTCGCCCCGCACCAGCAGCTTGCCCGGCTGGTAAGCGAGGATGCCGCGTTCAGCCTTGCGGTGTTCGTCCTGAATATCGCCGACCAGCACCTCAAGCACGTCTTCCATGGTCAGGTAGCCGATGATGTTGCCATCGGCTTCTTCAACCAGGGCGAAGTGCGAGCCGCCCTTGCGGAACTGCTCCAGCAGCTGCGACAGCGGCATGTGCCGCGACACTCGTTCCAGCGGCCGGGTCAGTTCGGCGAGGTTGAACGACTCGGGGATGTGGTCCAGGGCTGCCAATTCGAGCAGCAGGTCCTTGATGTGCAGCAGGCCGACGAACTCCTGACTGTCGCTGTCATACACCGGATAACGGCTGAACTTGTGGCGACGGAACATCGCCAGGATTTCCTTGAGCGGCGCGTTGAACTCCAGCGTCACCAGGTCTTCCCGGGAGTTGGCCCAGTCGACCACTTCCAGTTCGCCCATTTCCACGGCGGAAGCCAACACACGCATGCCTTGGTCGCTCGGGTCCTGGCCACGGCTGGAGTGCAGGATCAGTTTCAGTTCTTCACGGCTGTAATGGTGCTCGTGATGCGGGCCGGGTTCGCCCTGGCCGGCGATCCGCAGGATCGTGTTGGCGCTGGCGTTGAGCAGGTAAATCGCCGGGTACATCGCCCAGTAAAACAGGTACAGCGGCACCGCGGTCCAGAGCGACAGCAGCTCGGGTTTGCGGATGGCCCAGGATTTCGGCGCCAGTTCACCGACCACGATGTGCAGGTACGAGATGACGAAGAACGCAGCGAAGAACGATACGCCTTTGATCACTTCGGGTGACTGCACGCCGACGGCTTCCAGCAGCGGCTCGAGGATGTGCGCAAACGCCGGTTCACCGACCCAGCCAAGGCCCAGGGAGGCGAGGGTGATACCCAATTGGCACGCCGAAAGGTACGCATCGAGCTGACTGTGAACAGTGCGCAGGATGTGTCCGCGCCAGCCGTTTTTTTCAGCGATGGCCTCGACCCGGGTTGAGCGCAATTTGACCATGGCAAATTCCGCCGCAACGAAAAAGCCGTTGAGCAAAACCAGGATCAGAGCAAAAAGAATCATGCCGAAATCGGCGAAGAGTGTCGCGAGGGTCAAGCCAGGGGAAGGGTCCATGATGGAGTTTTGCGGGTTCCGTGTATTCGAAAAGGGGGTCGATGCGGTGCCTGAAAGGCAGGCACAAGTCAGCCAATGTAGCGGCTGACTTGATGATTGCCTAGTGGCGAGTGCTGGCCGGTATCAGTCGGCGGTGCTGATGACCCGGGTTTTCGTGACTTGGGCCGGTGCGAAGTGGCAGGTAAACGTGCTGCCATGCCCCGGCACACTGCTGATTTCCATCCGCGCGCGATGTCGTAGCAATACGTGTTTGACGATCGCCAGGCCGAGGCCAGTGCCACCGGTGTTGGAGTTGCGGCTGGAGTCGACGCGGTAGAAACGTTCGGTCAGGCGCGGCAGGTGTTTGCTGTCGATGCCGATTCCGGAGTCCTGCACGCTCAGGTGTGCGCCTTGCTCATCGCCCCACCAGCGAATGCGGATATTGCCTTCGGCCGGGGTGTATTTCACCGCGTTGAACACCAGATTGGAAAACGCGCTGCGCAACTCGGCTTCGCTGCCCTTGAGCAGAATCGTCGGATCGGCTTCCAGGGTGATGTGCTGGTTTTTCTGGCCGGACAACTGCTGGGCATCGCCGGTGATCGATTGCAGCAAGCCGTCGATGACCACGGGCTGGTTGTCCGAGGGGTAATCGGTAGCTTCCAGTTTGGCCAGCAACAGCAAGTCGTTGAGCAAGGTCTGCATGCGCCCGCCTTGCTGCTGCATTTGCTGCAAGGCACGGGTCCAGCGCGGGTTCACTTCCTCGACGTTGTCGAGCAGGGTTTCCAGGTAGCCGCAGATCACCGTCAGCGGTGTGCGCAATTCGTGGGACACGTTGGCGATGAAGTCTTTGCGCATCTGTTCCAGCTGATGGATGCGCGTCACGTCGCGCACCAGCATCAAGTGTTCGTTGTTGCCGTAGCGGGTGATGTACAGCTGAATGCGTACGCGATCATTGGTCGGCGACGGGATTTCCAGCGGTTCGGCGTAGTTGTTCTGCTCGAAATATTCCTTGAAACGCGGATGGCGCACCAGGTTGGTGACCGGCTGACCGCTGTCTTGCGGTGTCTTGAGGCCGAGCAGGGTTTCGGCGGCGCGGTTCCACCATTCCAGGTTGCCATCGCTGTCGAGCATGATGACGGCGTCTTTCAGCGCGGCGGTGGATTCCTGAACCCGATCGATCACCGCTTGCAGGCGTCCGCGCACACGTTGGTCACGGCGTTGCAGGTGGTAGATGCTGTCGAACACTTCACCCCACAGGCCATAGCCGTCGGGTGGTGCTTCGTCGGGTTTGTGCAGTCGCAGCCATTCGTGCAGCCGCAGCAATTGCTTGAGGGTCCAGGCCAGGTAAAGGCCCAGGCCCGCGGCGAGGCTCCAGCCGTAGTAGCCGGTAATCAGGCCGATCACCAAACAGCCGGTCACCAGCAACAGCATGTGGCGGATCAGGGTGCCATGCCAGTTTTGGTTCAATTGAACACGCGTCCTTGTCAGCTTGTCGGGCGGGAAAGGTCTTGGTCAGGCTTTGGTAGAAAAGCGGTAACCGGTGCCGCGCACGGTTTGTACCAGATTTTCGTAGGCATCACCGAGGGCTTTGCGCAGACGGCGGATGTGCACGTCGACGGTGCGCTCTTCGACATACACATTGCCGCCCCAGACCTGATCCAGCAACTGGCCACGGGTGTAGGCGCGTTCCTGGTGAGTCATGAAAAATTGCAGCAGACGGTATTCGGTCGGGCCCATCTCGGCGGGTTTGCCGTCGATGGTCACGCGGTGGCTGATCGGGTCGAGCAGCAGGCCGCCGACTTCGATTGGCGTTTCTCCGTCGGTCGGGCCGGCACGGCGCAGCACGGCTTTGAGGCGCGCCACCAGCTCACGGGGGGAAAACGGCTTGGTGATGTAGTCGTCGGCACCGACTTCCAGGCCCTGGATCTTGTTGTCCTCTTCGCCCTTGGCGGTGAGCATGATGATCGGGATGTCCCCGGTCAGCTCATCGCGCTTGAGACGACGTGCCAGCTCGATACCGGACGTGCCGGGCAGCATCCAGTCGAGCAGGATCAGGTCCGGCTTGCGGTCGACGATGATGGCATGGGCCTGCTGCGAGTTCTCAGCCTCCAGGCAGTCATAGCCGGCCATTTCCAACGCCACGGCGATCATTTCGCGAATGGGCGCTTCGTCGTCGACGATCAGAATGCTCCTGCCAACCATGCCTTAATCCTCTTGTCATTTAACTGTCTTGCGCCGCATTAGATAACGGAATTATTGCAGTCGTGTGACAGTATTTTAGTCGACCGGCGATTGTCACGAACCTGAACTAAGCTCTAAGTCCGAATCCTGACAACCACAAAAGGAAGGTTTCCATGAAGCACATCGCTCAATCCTGGAAGGCTCTGCTGGTCACTGCTGCGCTGACGCTGCCGACAATGGCCTTCGCTGAAGACCCGGGCATGGTTAAAGACGGCATGATGGTCGACCACAAAGGCATGACGTTGTACACCTTCGACAACGACACTGGCGGCAAGTCGGCGTGCACCGGCAAGTGCGCAGAAAACTGGCCGCCATTGATGGCCAAGGCGACTGACAAGGATGAAGGCAAGTGGACCATCATCAAGCGTGACGACGGCACGATGCAGTGGGCCTTCGACGGCAAGCCGCTGTACTACTTCGTTCAAGACAAGAAGCCAGGAGACATGACGGGCGACAAGAAGATGGACAAGTGGCACATCCTCCAAGGGCCGAAAATGTAAGCCTGTAGCAACTGGCTAAGCCCGTGGCGAGGGAGCTTGCTCCCGCTCGAGTGCGCAGCACTCGCAGATTTTTGGGTCCGCTTCGCGGCCCAGCGGGAGCAAGCTCCCTCGCCACAGGACGCTGTGTATTTCTTCAGCGCGTCGCGTAATCCAGCACAATCCCCACGAAAATCGCCAACCCGGCCCAGTGGTTGTGCAAGAACGCCTTGAAGCACCGCATCCGGTCCTTGCCACGGGTGTACCAGAACTCCCACGCAAAACAGCCCGCCGCCGCCAGCAGTCCCAAGTGGAACCAGCCACCCAGCTCGAATTTCGATCCCGCCAGCAACAGGCAGCCCAGCGCCAACCCTTGCAGCGTCAGAATGATCACCCGGTCTGCATCGCCAAACAGAATGGCCGTGGATTTCACGCCGATCTTCAAGTCGTCGTCGCGGTCGGTCATCGCGTAATAGGTGTCGTAGCCTACGGTCCAGAGCAGGTTGGCGATCCACAGCAACCACGCGGCTGCGGGCAGTTCACCGGTTTCGGCGGTGAACGCCATCGGCATGCCCCAGGAGAACGCCGCGCCCAATACCACTTGCGGGTAATAGGTGTAGCGCTTCATGAACGGGTAGCTGAAGGCCAGCGCCAGACCGCCGAACGACAACCACACCGTGGCCGCATTGGTGCACAGCACCAGCAGGAAACTCACGCCCATCAGTAGCGCGAAAAACACCAGGGCTTCTCTGGAGCTGATCTTGCCGCTCACCAAAGGACGCTGTTCGGTGCGTTTGACGTGGCCGTCGACCTTGCGATCTGCCCAGTCGTTGATCACGCAGCCGCCGGCACGGGTCAGCACCACGCCAAGGACGAAAATCACAATGTTGGCCAGGGATGGCGAACCTTTGCCGGCAATCCAAAGCGCCCACAGCGTCGGCCACAGCAGCAGATAAATGCCGATCGGCTTGTCCATGCGGGTCAGTTGAATGAAGTCCCAGGCCCGCGGGTTCAAGCGGTTCAGGGACTTGAGCAGGCTCTGGTACATCAGCAGTTCTCCGGGTGGGCGCGGGTGGCGAGCCACAAGGTCGGCAAGAAGATCTCGGCCACCAGCACACTCAAGGCGCCACGGTCGAAACGCGAGCGCCGGCCCCACAGCTCCGGTGCCCGGGACGCCAGCGGTAGCCAGTCCTGAGGATAGTGACAAACCTCGATGGCGCGCCTCTGGAATGCTTGATCGCAAAACAGCAATTCGCCCAACGAGCGGCTACCCAGTTCGTCCATGTGCAAGCCGTCGCCCTGCAAGGCACTGCGCGCCGCCACGCTGCGGGCAAACACCCACGCTTCGCCGTGACCGCGCAAATACACCTCGCGCACCCAGCCTTCGCTGCCTTCTTCCAGCTCCAGCGCGGCACATTCGTCGGCGCGCAGCGGTTGCCAGCCTTCAAACAGCGGCGTGACGCTGAAGCCGTCATTCGACAAGCGGATCAGTCGTCGGGTCAGGGAGCCTTCGTCGAACAGCCAGTCGAGGGTAGACGTGTCGGGGAGGGGCGTCAGTTGGCTTTGAGGGAGCCACAGCGGGGTTGCGGAGGGGGATTTTGAGTGCGGCACAGTGAGTCATTATTGGCAGCAAATGAGGCGGCGAGCTTACCATGTCAGCCAGCGATTTTGAGTGATCCGGGCCGTCGTCGCGCCGAACAGGCTTGCATCTGCCGGGCCCGATCAGTACAAAACGCCCCTGAGCCGGACGGCATCGCTCCACCTGGCGACCGTCCGCGCCGGCAATAAGCCTGAATCCTGAGGAAGTACTTGAATGAAAAAGTGGCAATGTGTGGTCTGCGGCCTGATCTATAACGAAGCCGACGGCTGGCCGGACGACGGCATTGCGCCGGGCACGCTGTGGCAAGACGTACCGGAAGACTGGCTATGCCCGGACTGCGGCGTCGGCAAGATGGATTTTGAAATGATCGAAATCAACTAACAAAAAACCGAGGAGTAAGGAATGAACGCACCTGTCGTGATCGTGGGCACTGGGCTGGCCGGCTACAACCTGGCCCGCGAGTTTCGCAAGCTCGATGGCGAAACCCCGCTGCTGCTGATTACCGCCGATGACGGACGCTCCTACTCCAAGCCGATGCTCTCCACCGGTTTCGGCAAGAACAAGGACGCCGACGGCCTGAGCATGGCCGAGCCGGGCACCATGGCCGAGCAATTGAAGGCCGAAGTGCGTACTCATACGCGTATTAGCGGCATCGATCCGGGCCACAAACGCCTGTGGATCGGTGAGGAAGCGGTAATTTACCGCGACCTGATCCTGGCCTGGGGCGCGGAAACCGTGCGGGTGCCCATCGAAGGCGACGCGGCTGATGCGGTGTTCCCGATCAACGACCTGGAAGATTACGCACGCTTCCGAGCCGCTGCCGCCGGCAAGCGTCGGGTGTTGCTGCTCGGTGCGGGCCTGATCGGTTGCGAGTTCGCCAATGACTTGATGCTCGGTGGTTACGAGGTGCAACTGGTTGCACCGTGCGAGCAAGTCATGCCGACCCTGCTGCACCCAGCGGCGGCCGCTGCGGTTCAGGCCGGGCTGGAAAGCCTGGGCGCACGTTTCCACCTAGGGCCGGTACTCAACCGCTTGCAGCGCGTCGAAGACGGCCTGGAAGCGCATCTGTCCGATGGTCAGGTGATTCCGTGCGACGTGGTGGTCTCGGCCATTGGCCTGCGTCCCCGTATCGATCTGGCGGCAGCGGCCGGCGTACAGGTCAATCGCGGCGTGGTGGTCGACCGCCACCTGAAAACCTCCCACGCCAATATCTACGCGCTGGGCGACTGCGCCGAGGTTGATGGCTGAACTTGTTGTACGTAATGCCCCTGACGAGCTGTGCGAGGGCGCTGGCGCAAACCCTCGCGGGCAACCCCACCGCCGTGAGTTATGGCCCGATGCCGATCACCGTGAAAACCCCGGTCTGTCCGTTGGTGGTTTCGCCACCACCACGGGGCGCCGAGGGCGTCTGGACCGTCGAAGGGCAGGGCGCGGACATCAAAGTATTGTGCCGCGATGCCAGTGGAAAACTGCTCGGTTATGCCCTGACAGGCGCGGCGGTGATGGAAAAACTGGCCCTCAACAAAGAGCTTCCGGCACTGCTGGCGTAAATACCGGTCGTTCTGTCGGAATCACCCCGCTTTTGCCCCTACAAAGGTCGCGCCGAGACTGGCGCGGCTCTTCCGTGCGTGCCATTCTCACTCCCGTCTGCCGCAGAGTAGAGCATCTGCGGCGCCTTGGGCGCTGTTCCAACGAGAACAGCACGGACATAACAACAAAAAACCGTCAAAGGGGCTTCACTAATGCGTAAACCAGAACTCGCCGCCGCCATCGCGGAAAAAGCAGATCTCACCAAAGAGCAGGCCAACCGCGTTCTCAACGCCGTTCTCGAAGAAATTACCGGCGCTCTGCACCGCAAAGACAGCGTCACGCTGGTGGGCTTCGGTACCTTCCTGCAACGCCACCGCGGTGCCCGCACCGGCAAAAACCCGCAAACCGGTGAGCCTGTCAAAATCAAGGCCAGCAACACCGTTGCCTTCAAGCCAGGCAAGTCGTTGAAAGACAGCGTTAATCCGTAATTGCGGCGAACTCCCTGAATAACGGGGAGAACCGTATTGAAAAATGGGCACACCGATTGAATCGGGTGCCCATTTTTTATGGGCGGTTTTAAGTTCTGTATATGTTTCCTGGACTGATTAATACAGGTTGGAAAATAACTGTCCACACCTCCAATGGTTCGCGGCCGTCCTTACAGAAGTATTGCTTATATAAGGTGCCATCATAAGGATGGCACTTTCTCGATTGTCTGTTGTCACCCTTCGTTTGTTCGCAGATGAGCGCAATCTTTCGGACAGTTCCTACATTCATCCTCCTTTATTGTTGGCATGCTTCACGCCTGCCTTCGCGCAGGAGCCATTCACGATCTTACGTTTCACCAGCCGCTCTGGCTCAGCGGTTTCAGAGCTGTCAGCTAAAGGGGGAAATATTAAATCGACATCAGGGGATTCCCTTACACATATAGGGAGATCTCCTACACGTAATAAACAACAGTTCGTCTTGTTGTTTAATCGGATGCTTGCTAGTGGCCATCATTGTGATTACGATGCGCCCACTTGAAAGAGCACGAACTCAATTGGATGAGATTCATCGCAGCTCTTTGATACTGTCCCGCGCCGCTGCAACTGCAATTGGCGTTCGACCGTAATCCTAAATAAAGGCCATGGATGTCCTACTCAAGCAAACTTTCTGCTCATTACCTTGAACTCGCAAAAGCCTCTGTTTCCAAAGAGAATTTCGCGGGCGAGGATGTTCGCTTTTCGAGCGAATATGAGGCATTGGAAAGCGAGCTGGCGAAAGCCTCGTCCATGCACGAAAGCGGTCAGATCGACTGGCTGAAAATCCGCGAAAACAGCGAAAACCTGCTGCGTACCCAGTCCAAGGATTTGCGCGTTGGCGCCTGGCTGACGTGGGCCTTGTACCAGCGTGAATCCTTTCAAGGCCTATTGGCCGGCCTCGGTTTGTTGCACCACCTGTGCGAAAACCACTGGGCCGAAGTTCACCCGAACAAGGCCCGTACCCGCTCCGCTGCGATCAGTTGGCTGGTGCCGCGCCTCGAGCAGGTGCTGACCGAAAACGTTGCGATCAAAGAGCAGTTGCCGATGTTCCGGCGGCTGGTCGAACACCTGGAAGGGCTCGATGCCGCTTGCACCGAGCACTTGGGCGACGATGCACCACTGCTGCTGCCGATCTCCCGCCGCCTGAAAAACATGGTGCAGCGCGCCGCTGACAACCAGCCGGAACCCGGCGTGGTGGGTGCCGCCGTGGCTCAGGTCAAACAGGCCGCTACGCAGCTGTTCACCCCCGGCGCACCGATCGACAACGAAAAAGAAGCCCACAAAGCCCTGCGCGCCCAGCAGGAAAGCGCCCGTCCGTTGTGTGCCTGGTGGCTCAAGCAGAAAGCCACCGACCTGCGCGCCCTGCGCCTCAATCGCACGCTGCTGTGGTTGCCTATCGACGCGGTGCCTGAGCGTAACGCCGAGCAAATCACCGTGCTGCGCGGCTTGCCCGCGGACAAGCTCAAGGCCTATCAGGACCGTTACGATCAGGCCAAATACGCCGACCTGCTGGTGGAACTGGAGGCGAGCCTGGCGAAGGCGCCGTTCTGGTTCGACGGCCAGCGAATGGTCTGGGAATGCCTCCAGGGCCTGAATGCCGAGATGGCAATGCGCGAAGTGGAAATCCACTTCGCGCTTTTGATTCAGCGCCTGCCCGGCATCGTCGAATTGCGTTTCCACGACGGCGCGCCGTTCGCCGATCCGGCCACCCGCGCCTGGATCAGCGCCAACGTCATGCCGCACCTGCAAAGCGCCAGTGCGCCGCGCAAGGTCGAAGTTGCCGACACCCAGCCGGCCTGGGAAGTGGCGCTGGAAGAAGTCCTGCCGATCCTGCGCAAGGACGGCCTCAAGGCTGCCGTGCAGATCCTCAAGCAGGGCCTGCAAAGCGCTCACGGCGGACGCGTCCGTTTCTTCTGGCAGTTCGCCCTCGCGCGGCTGTGCTTCATGGCCAAGAAATACGAACTGGCCAAGACCCAACTCGAAACCCTCGACCAAACATTACAGGACTCAGGCCTGAACGCCTGGGAGCCCGATCTTGCGCTGGAAGTGCTGCATTTACTGCATAGCTGCTGCGAGTTGTTGCCGCAGAATCATGCCGTACGTGAACGCAAGGAAGAGATTTATCGCAGGCTGTGCCACCTCGATCTCGAAGTGGTACTCGAATAGGCCCCAGGGCCACAACCGCAAGGAGAAAAGCCATGGCCAAAGAAGGCTCGGTAGCCCCCAAGGAACGCATCAACGTCACTTTCAAACCTGCCACCGGTGGTGCCCAGGAAGAGATCGAACTGCCGTTGAAACTACTGGCAATCGGTGACTACACCCACCGCAAGGACGAACGCAAAGTCGAAGATCGCAAGCCGATCAGCATCGACAAGATGACGTTTGACGAAGTGCTGGCCAAGCAAGAGCTGAGCCTGACACTGAGCGTGCCGAACCGTCTTCAGGAAGAAGGTGACACTGAAGAACTGGCCGTGAAACTGCGCGTCAACTCGATGAAGGACTTCAACCCGGCCTCGCTGGTCGAGCAAGTGCCCGAGCTGAAAAAACTGATGGAACTGCGCGACGCGCTGGTGGCCCTCAAAGGCCCGCTGGGTAACGCGCCTGCGTTCCGCAAAGCCATCGAAGGCGTTCTCGCCGACGACGAATCCCGCGGTCGCGTACTGGGTGAGCTGGGCCTGAACGCCGCAGCCCAGGACGCTTGAGTCTCCATCAGCCAAGGAAGCCAACACAATGAGCACTAGCGCAGCACAGCAAAAGAGCAAAGAGAACGGCGAATACAGCATTCTCGACAGCATCATCGCCGAGACCCGCCTGACGCCGGACGACGAAGCCTACGACATCGCCAAGCGCGGTGTGTCGGCCTTTATCGAAGAGCTGCTCAAGCCGCAGAACAACGGTGAGCCGGTCAAGAAAGCCATGGTTGACCGCATGATCGCCGAGATCGATGCCAAGCTCAGCCGTCAGATGGACGAAATCCTGCACCACCCTGACTTCCAGTCCCTGGAATCGTCGTGGCGTGGCCTGCAGTTGCTGGTCGATCGCACCAACTTCCGCGAAAACATCAAGATCGAAATCCTCAACGTCTCCAAAGAAGACCTGCTGGACGATTTCGACGATTCGCCGGAAGTGATGCAATCGGGTCTGTACAAGCACATCTACACCGCTGAATACGGCCAGTTCGGTGGTCAGCCGGTTGGCGCGATCATCGCCAACTACTTCATGTCCCCAAGCTCGCCGGACGTGAAACTGATGCAGTACGTGTCCAGCGTTGCCTGCATGTCCCACGCACCGTTCATTGCCGCCGCCGGCCCGAAATTCTTCGGCCTGGAAAGCTTCACCGGCCTGCCGGACCTGAAGGATCTGAAAGATCACTTCGAAGGCCCGCAATTCGCCAAATGGCAGAGCTTCCGCCAGTCGGAAGACTCCCGTTACGTTGGCCTGACCGTGCCGCGATTCCTGCTGCGCAACCCGTACGACCCGGAAGAAAACCCGGTCAAATCGTTCGTGTACAAAGAAACCGTCGCCAACAGCCACGAGCACTACCTGTGGGGCAACACCGCCTACGCGTTCGGCACCAAGCTGACCGACAGCTTCGCCAAATTCCGCTGGTGCCCGAACATCATCGGCCCGCAGAGCGGTGGCGCGGTTGAAGACCTGCCGTTGCACCACTTCGAAAGCATGGGCGAAATCGAAACCAAGATTCCTACGGAAGTATTGGTTAGCGACCGTCGTGAATACGAACTGGCCGAGGAAGGCTTCATCTCCCTGACCATGCGCAAAGGCTCCGACAACGCGGCGTTCTTCTCCGCGAGCTCGGTGCAGAAGCCGAAGTTCTTCGGCATCAGTGCAGAAGGCAAGGCTGCAGAGCTGAACTACAAGCTCGGCACCCAACTGCCGTACATGATGATCGTCAACCGCCTGGCTCACTACTTGAAAGTGCTGCAGCGCGAGCAACTCGGTTCGTGGAAAGAACGTACCGACCTCGAGCTGGAACTGAACAAGTGGATCCGCCAGTACGTGGCCGACCAGGAAAACCCAAGCGCCGAAGTCCGTGGCCGTCGTCCACTGCGCGCTGCCCAGATCATCGTCAGCGATGTTGAAGGCGAGCCTGGCTGGTACCGCGTCAGCCTGAACGTGCGCCCGCACTTCAAGTACATGGGTGCCGATTTCACCCTGTCGCTGGTTGGCAAGCTGGACAAAGAGTAAGAGGAGCCTGAGTCATGACTGGATACGGCAGCCTTTTCGAACGCCTGGGTGGCGACGCGGACAAACGCGTCGGCTGGAGCCGCGAAGTCTCCGCCATGGCGTCCGTGGCTGCCCATCTGGCCAAGATGCTCAGCACCCGTGCGGGCAGCGTGCAAACGCTGTCCGATTACGGGCTACCCGATCTCAATGACATGCGTCTGAGCCTGCACGACTCCCTGAGTCAGGCCCGTCTGGCCATCGAAAATTTCATCGAAGCCTACGAGCCACGCCTGAGCAATGTGCGTGTCATCTCCCTGCCGCGTGATCACGATCAGCTTCGCCTGTCCTTCAGCATCGAAGGCTTGCTGGAAGTTGATGGTTTCAAGCGTCAGGTCAGTTTCGCCGCGCGCCTGGATGGCAGCGGTCAAGTCAAGGTCAACTAAGGAGATTCGTATGTCCGGCAAACCCGCAGCCCGCGTATCCGACCCCACCGCTTGCCCGCTCCCCGGCCACGGCACCAACCCGATCGCCGCCGGTTCCGGCGACGTCTTCTTCGACGGCCTCGCGGCCGCCCGCCAAGGCGATGCCTCGGCGTGTGGTGGTGCGATGTCGGGCGGGTTGGCGACGACGGTTTTGATTAACGGCAAACCGGCTGCGACGGTGGATTCGGTCGGGACACATGGCAACAAGGTTACGGCCGGGTCCGGGACGGTGATTATCGGGAATTCGCATTCGCCGGTGCCGTTTGTTCCGCCGTTGCCTTTGATTCTTCCTGGGTTTGATGAGCAGTTTGTCCTGACTGACAAACGCGGAGCGCCTATGGCGAACCGTCGATATCTCTTGATCCGGGAAAATGGTCTTCAAGAGGAAGGCGTTTCCAGTGATACAGGCCTGACTCATCGAGTGGCACGGCACAGCAGCGCTGAAAACGTCGACATCTACGTTGCGTCAGAGGATTGATGTAAATGACGACTAACGTATTGGAAACATCAACAGGGATATTTAAAAAAATCGCTTCGGCCAGCAGTACTGCTACTGCGGACCGAACACCCAAAAAAATTGTGGTGGAAGATGGTCTTACTGTTTATCTCGGTGGCGCTGGGATGACCGGTGGATATATTGATGATCAGATTAAATCACTACGTATGGCGGGTATCAGTGGTGCAGTAGTAGGGCGTAACACGGAAGGCCAATATGCTGATGCCGTTGCTGGCGTCAATAAACACCGTTACAGGCTTAAGAAGATTAACGGCATGTCGGACACCGGGCCGTATAGTGTTGAGGCGGACTGGAGTTTGAAGTCGTTAGGCGTAAGTCGATCTATTCCAGTCGGTGGACATTTCAACCTTATTGGTTATTCCTTTGGATCGTTAGTGGCCGCCCAATCTGCTCTTTATTACGCCGATAAAGGGCAGGAAGTTGATTATCTTGTACTGATAGGTTCGCCAATTTCTGAAGAAATGCTTGGGGAAGTCAGGCAACAATCTCTTATCAAGCATGTAGTCGTGCTTGATTTGAAGGAGCATGGCGACCCAATCCACGCAGGCATGTCATTTTTTGACTTGGCTGAGCACGCTCCTCTGCTTGGCTCGCAGATGACGGAGTCCAGCGAACGTAAGGAAGGTGTCGGACACTTTTACTACGGTATTGACGGCCCTTCAGGCGAGCAGCGCCGCCTAGAGTTGGCAAAGTCCCTCTATGCACAGGGATTGCGTTGATGAGTAGCGCAAAAACAGTCAGAGCAATCATCATCATCGCAATCGCTTTGATCGCACCGTTTGCCTTGTCCGGAATTTATGCAGTTGTCCGGTCTGGATTTGCTGAGCCTTATAGCTATTTGCTATCCGTTCCGTTGGGGATTATCTCGTTCTTACTGTTGCAGTTCGCTATTGGTTATGGGGTGGTCAAAGGTTGGGCAGACTGCAGAATGCCTAGTAACTACTATTTATTTGTTCTTTGGATAATCAGCTTGTTGGTGCTCTTTGTGCTTCCTTTGTTTTTTTCAGGTGGGCCAATGTCGTGATTAGCTATTTATATTTTTTTGTCTCTGCGATTTTGCTGCTCATGTCATTCACTGACCCAAAAACTGCATGGTCAGTGAAGGGTGTCGATGTTTACGGCAGTTTGTTTATTTTTTGTATTGTGCTTTATATTCTGATGATGGCGTTTGCTTTTTATTATTTTGTAAAGTTCGTGGTGGTTGTTGTTAGGTCGAAACGCTTGCAAGGTGGATTTAATTCCTTGGTTGTCACTGCTGTAGGTGTTGTTGCTCTTTATAGTTTCAATCAATGGGTGTTCAGTGAAATTTACTGATGATTCGGCGCAGAGCATTCAAAAAAGCGAATGCTGCCCTAATCAAAATTTTTTCAGAGTAGCGCTCTGGTCTCCGCTCCTGGTGATGTTGGCTTTGGCACTGGTCGAGCAGGGTACCGGATACGCGGCGGTTCTGGACTGGCAGCAAATGATGTTGATCTACGTTCTCTCATTCGGAATCCCGGCCTATATCGCCTTTGCCCTGTGGGCAACGCGAGTACTGAATGGAAAAACCGAACAGCAAATTTTAAGAAGTGTGTGGCGCGCACCGCTGACGTTCATCCCTTTTTACGCCGCTCCTTGGATGATTTGTGGGTTGGCCTTTGTTCTTCTGGGGAGCGTTGCCGGGCTCCCGATGATGTTTGGCTGGCTGGCTTTTCTACCGTACCTGCTCATCGCCGGTTACGTAGTTGCCGGTCTTACAGTCGCGCTCTACAGGACGTTTTTTTCATGAGTTCCACCACCAGGAAGGTACCCCGTGTCCTTTAACCACTACTACCAAAGCGAACTCACCGCACTTCGCCAGTTAGGTCGTCGATTCGCCGAGCGTAGCCCGGCGTTGGCGCCTTTCCTCGGTCAGGCCGGGCGGGATCCGGACGTGGAGCGGTTGCTGGAAGGTTTTGCATTCCTGACTGGTCGCCTGCGTCAGAAGCTCGATGACGAACTGCCGGAGCTCAGCCATTCCCTGATGCACCTGCTGTGGCCCAACTACATGCGGCCGCTGCCGGCGTTCAGCATTTTGCAGTTCGATCCGTTGAAGCGTTCGGGGCCTGCGTTGATGGTCGAACGCGACACGCCGATTGAAAGTGTGCCGATCGATGACGTGCGTTGCCGCTTCCGCACCTGCTACCCGACCGAAGTCTTGCCGCTGGATCTGGCCGCGCTGAATTATTCGGTGAAGGGCGACGGTTCGCTGTTGAGCCTGCGTCTGGAGATGAGCGCAGACGGTCACTTGGGCGAGCTGGAGTTGAGCCGTCTGCGTCTGCATTTCGCTGGCGAGCGCTACATCAGCCAGATGCTGTACCTCAGCCTGCTACGCAATCTGGAAGGCATTGAGCTGATTCCACTGGACGGCGCGGGCAAGCCCATCAACGGTGTCAACGGCATGCCGATGGCGTTCAAGATGCCCGGCGACCGTGTGCAGCCGGTGGGTTTTGCTGAAGAAGAAGCGTTGATCCCGTATCCGCTGAACACCTTCCGTGGCTATCGCTACCTTCAGGAATATTTCGCCTTCCAGGACAAATTCTTGTTCGTCGACGTCAACGGCCTGGACATGCTCAAGGCATTGCCGGAAGACACGCTCAAGCAAATGCGCGGTCTCGAATTGCGTTTCGACATTCGCAAGAGCGGCATCATGCGGATGCGTCCGACGCTGGACAACGTGAAGCTCTACTGCACGCCGATTGTGAACCTGTTCAAGCACGACGCACTGCCGATCCGCCTCGACGGCAAGCAAGACGAATACCTGCTGCTGCCCGCCGAATTCGATCTGCAAAACTGCGGCGTGTTCTCGGTGGAAACCGTGACGGGATGGAAACCCGGCGGCCTCGGTTATCAGGAATACGTGCCGTTCGAATCCTTCGAGCACGACCCGAGTTTCGACGTGCCCAACAGCCGTCCGCATTACAGCATCCGCCAGCGTTCGTCGCTGTTGCACGACGGCCTCGACACCTACCTGAGCTTCGGCATCCGCCACACCGAAGCCCACGAAACCCTGTCGATCGAGCTGATGTGCACCAACCAGAACCTGCCCAAAAAGCTCAAGCTCGGCGACATCAGCCAGGCCTGTGAAGAGACGCCGGAGTTCCTGAGTTTCCGCAACATCACCCCGGCCACGCCGAGTTACGCACCGCCGCTGAACCGCGACTTCCTCTGGAAGCTGATCAGCAACATGTCGCTTAACTATTTGTCGCTGGCCGACGTCAATGCGTTGAAGGTGATTCTGGAAACCTACGACCTGCCGCGCTACTACGACCAACACGCTGAAAAAGTCAGCAAACGCCTGCTGGGCGGGCTCAAGTCGATCAAGCACCAACACGTCGACCGGTTGCACCGAGGGTTGCCGGTACGCGGGTTGCGCACCGAGCTGACCATCGACCCGGAAGGGTATATCGGCGAGGGCGACCTGTTCGTTTTCGCCTCGGTTCTTAACGAGTTTTTCGCGCTTTACGCCAGTCTCAATTCGTACCACGAGCTGCGGGTAAAAAGCACACAGGGAGAGGTGTACCAATGGACACCACGTATGGGCCTTCAGCCGCTGCTTTAAGTGGACTGACCCGAGGAATACGCGAGTACTCGCTGTTTCAGGCCGTGCTGCTGGTGGTTGACCGGCTGCGCGAGGCCCACCCGCACCTGAGCCAGGACGATCTGTACGACCAGCTGGAATTCCAGGCCAACCCGAGCCTGGGTTTCCCGGGCAGTGACGTCGATCGTGTGGAGTTTTTCCACGAGCACGGACAAATGCGCGCGCGCCTGCGTTTCAACCTGATCGGCCTGGTCGGTTCCGGTTCGCCGCTGCCGGCGTTCTACGGTGAGCAGGCCCTGGGCGACAGCGAAGACGGCAACCCGACCCGCAACTTCCTCGACCTGTTTCACCATCGCCTGCAACGGCTGATGCTGCCGATCTGGCGCAAGTACCGCTACCGCGCCAGTTTTGAGAGCGGTGCCCTCGACCCATTCTCGGCGCAGCTGTTTGCCTTGATCGGCCTGGGCGGCGAAGAGATCCGCAAGGCCCAGGAACTGAACTGGAAACGCCTGCTGCCGTACCTCGGTTTGCTCAGCTTGCGGGCGCACTCGGCGGCGCTGATCGAAGCTGTGCTGCGTTACTACTTCAAGCACGCCGAACTGACCATCGAGCAGTGCATCGAACGCCGCGTGGAAATTCTCGACGAGCAGCGCAATCGTTTGGGTCGCGCCAACAGCCTGCTGGGTGAAGACCTGGTGCTGGGCGAACACGTGCGCGACCGCAGCGGCAAATTCCGCATCCACATTCGCGAGCTCGACTGGCAACGCTTTCACGAATTCCTGCCGATCGGTTTCGGCTACCAGCCGCTGTGCGCGCTGGTGCGGTTCACCCTGCGTGACCCGCTCGATTACGACATTCGCCTGGTGTTGCGCCAGGAAGAAATCCGCGAACTGCGCATCGGTGAGCAAAACGCCTGTCGCCTGGGATGGACCAGTTGGCTGGGCCGCGAGAAAGCGGACGGCGTGGTGACCCTGGGCAGCAAAATTCATTAAGGACAGATGACCAATGATCAACGTAGACCTGCAACAACTTATCCAGGCGCTGGACGCCGAAACCCGTCGTGATCTGGAAAGTTCGGCCGAGCGTTGCGTCGCCCGTGGCGGCAGCAAAATCCTCGTCGAAGACTTGCTGCTCGGCCTGCTGGAGCGCCCGCAAGGCTTGCTCGCACGCGCGCTGCAAGACGCCGAAGTGGATGCCGGTGAGCTGAGCGCCGCGTTGCAATCGCGGGTCGAGCACAGCGCGTCGCGCAACCCGGTGTTCGCCCCGGAACTGGTGCAGTGGCTGCAAGACGCGTTGCTGGTGGCCAACCTTGAACTGGGCCAGAGTCAGGTCGAGCAAGCCGCGTTGATCCTCGCGCTGCTGCGCAACCCGATGCGCTACGCCGGAAGCCGCTACCAGTCGTTGCTGGCCAAGCTGAACATCGAGCGCCTGAAAGAATTTGCCCTGTCGCAGAAAGAGCAACCGGCCACTGGCAAACCGGCTGTACCGGGTGAATCGCTGCTGGAGCGCTTCACGCATAACCTCACTCAACAGGCCCGCGACGGCAAACTCGACCCGGTGCTGTGCCGTGATGGCGCGATCCGTCAAATGGTCGACATCCTCGCCCGTCGCCGCAAAAACAACCCGATCGTGGTCGGTGAAGCCGGCGTCGGTAAAACCGCGATCGTCGAAGGTCTGGCTTCGCGCATTGCCGCCGGTGAAGTGCCGCAAGTCTTGAAAGGCGTCGAGCTGCTGTCGCTGGACATGGGCCTGTTGCAGGCCGGCGCCAGCGTCAAAGGTGAATTCGAACGTCGCCTGAAAGGCGTGATCGACGAAGTCAAAGCCTCGCCGAAACCGATCATCCTGTTCATCGACGAAGCCCATACGCTGATCGGCGCAGGAGGCAATGCCGGCGGTTCCGACGCGGCCAACCTGCTCAAGCCAGCCCTGGCCCGTGGCGAGTTGCGCACCATCGCCGCCACCACGTGGGCGGAGTACAAAAAATACTTCGAAAAAGACCCGGCCCTGGCCCGTCGCTTCCAGCCGGTGCAACTGCACGAACCGACCGTCAGCGAAGCGGTGACCATCCTCCGTGGTCTGGCTCAGGTGTACGAGAAGAGTCACGGCATCTATCTGCGCGATGACGCAGTGGTCGCGGCGGCCGAGTTGTCCGCACGCTACCTCGCGGGCCGTCAGCTGCCGGACAAAGCTGTCGACGTACTCGACACCGCCTGCGCCCGCGTTCGCATCAGCCTCGCCGCCGCCCCGGAAAGCCTTGAGCGCCTGCGTGGCGAATTGGCTGAAGGTGGCCGTCAGCGTCAGGCCCTGCGCCGTGATGCTGAAGCAGGCTTGCTGATCGATCACGAAGCGCTGAATGCTTTGGAAGATCGCCTGGCGACCGCCGAAGAGGAAAGGGTCGCACTGGAAACCCTGTGGACCGAACAGAAAGAACTGGCTGAACGTCTGCTGGACTTGCGTCAGCAACTGGCCAAGGCTCGCGAAGCGGCTGCCGTCGAGCCGACCGTCATGGTTGAGGAAGACGCCGAAGGCACCGTGATCGAAACGCTGCCGGTGGACGAAGCGCAAAGCGTCGAAACCCTGGAAGCCGCGCTCAACGAAACGCACAAAGCGCTGACCGAACTTCAGGTCAAAGAACGTCTGGTGAGCTTCGAAGTGTGCCCGCGTCTGGTCGCCGAAGTGATCAGCGCCTGGACCGGCGTGCCATTGGCGCAACTGGCCCGCGAACACAATGCCAAGGTCGCCAGCTTCGCCACCGACCTGCGTACGCGCATTCGTGGTCAGGAGCAAGCTGTCCACGCCCTGGACCGCTCGATGCGCGCCACCGCTGCCGGCCTGAACAAACCTGACGCACCGGTCGGCGTGTTCCTGCTGGTCGGCCCGAGCGGCGTCGGCAAGACCGAAACCGCGCTGGCCCTGGCGGACTTGCTGTATGGCGGTGACCGTTTCATCACCACCATCAACATGTCCGAGTTCCAGGAGAAGCACACCGTCTCGCGCCTGATCGGTGCGCCGCCGGGCTACGTGGGTTACGGCGAGGGCGGCATGCTCACCGAAGCCGTGCGCCAGAAGCCGTACTCGGTTGTGTTGCTCGATGAAGTCGAGAAAGCCGACCCGGACGTGCTGAACCTGTTCTACCAAATCTTCGACAAAGGCGTGGCCAATGACGGCGAAGGGCGCGAGATCGACTTCCGCAATACGTTGATCCTGATGACCTCGAACCTGGGCAGCGACCGCATCAGCGAACTCTGCGAAAACGGCGCGCGCCCATCAGCCGAAGTGCTTGAAGAAACCATTCGCCCGGTCCTCAGCAAGCACTTCAAACCGGCGCTGCTGGCACGGATGCGCGTGGTGCCTTACTACCCGGTGGGCGGCCCGGTGCTGCGCGAGCTGATCGAGATCAAACTCGGTCGTCTGGGCGAGCGCCTGAACCGTCGTCAGCTGGATTTCACTTATTCGCAAGACCTCGTCGATCACCTGGCCGAACGCTGCACCCAAAGCGACAGCGGCGCGCGTTTGATCGACCACTTGCTTGACCTGCACGTGCTGCCACTGGTGGCCGACCGCTTGCTCGACGCGATGGCCACCGGTGAAAACCTCAAGCGTGTCCACGCGACGCTCGACGGCGGCGCCAGTGTGACTTGCGAGTTCGCCTGAGGTGGGTGTGATGTTCACTCAAGTGCCGCAACCGCTGGTCTATGCCGAAGCCTTGCTGGCGCAGTTCGCCAGCCTGTCGCGCGCGGCGGACGGTGCTGCGCTGCTGGGTGACTTCGTGCGCGGGTTGTCCGAGCTCAGTGGTTGCGAATTGACGCAGCTGTACCTGCTGGACGCGACTCACACGTGCCTGGGGATGAACGCCGAGTGCCTCAACGGCATCCTGCAACCCCGGGAAGCGGCGAGCCTGCCGGCGGATTACAACGGCGAACAGCTGCTGCAATTCGCCCTGTGCCAGAACCGCGTAGTGAGCCTCAGCGAGTTGAGCGGCAGCCTTCACGAAACCAGCTTCTTGCCGCCGCAGGCCACGCCTTGGCAGTCGCTGTTGTGCGTGCCGCTGGTCAATCAGCAGAAGGCGGTTGAAGGCTTGCTGCTGTGCGCCAGTCGCCGGCACATCGACCTGCAAGGCTTCGCCGATTCCCTCGGGCAACTGGGTTCGTTCGTGCTCGGCCAACTGCATTTGCTACAACGTCTGCGTCAGCCAACCGGTGACGTACGCCCCGTGAAGGTCAGTGTCCCAAGCGCCAGCGGTTACGGCCTGATCGGCAAGAGCAAGGCCATGCGCCAGACCTACTCCCTGATCAGCAAAGTCCTGCACAGCCCGTACACCGTGCTGCTGCGCGGCGAAACCGGCACAGGCAAGGAAGTGGTCGCACGCGCCATTCACGACTGCGGCCCGCGCCGTTCCCAGGCGTTCATCGTGCAGAACTGCGCGGCGTTCCCCGAGAACCTGCTGGAAAGCGAACTGTTCGGCTACCGCAAAGGCGCGTTCACCGGTGCTGATCGCGACCGTGCCGGGCTGTTCGACGCGGCCAATGGCGGCACCCTGCTGCTGGATGAAATCGGCGACATGCCGTTGTCCCTGCAAGCCAAGCTGTTGCGCGTGTTGCAGGAAGGCGAGATCCGTCCGCTGGGGTCCAACGACACCCACAAGATCGACGTGCGCATCATCGCCGCGACCCACCGGGATTTGTCGGTGCTGGTCAGCGAAGGCAAATTTCGCGAGGACTTGTACTACCGCCTCGCGCAATTCCCGATCGAGTTGCCGGCCCTGCGTCAGCGCGAAGGCGACATCCTCGACCTGGCCCGGCACTTCGCCGACAAGGCTTGCTCGTTCTTGCAGCGTGACGCGGTGCGTTGGTCCGATGCGGCGCTGGATCACCTGTCCGGTTATGCCTTCCCCGGCAACGTGCGCGAACTCAAAGGCCTGGTCGAACGTGCGGTGCTGCTGTGCGAGGGCGGCGAGTTGCTGGCCGAGCATTTTTCCCTGCGCATGGAAGCCATGCCGGAAGACAACAGCCTGAACCTGCGCGAACGCCTGGAGCAGGTCGAACGCAGTCTGCTGCTCGATTGCCTGCGCAAAAACGACGGCAACCAGACCCTCGCCGCCCGCGAACTCGGCCTGCCACGCCGCACGCTGCTTTATCGCCTTGGGCGCCTGAATATCAATTTGGGTGACTTTGATGGTTAACGTTTTTCTCGGCCAACCACTACCTGTGGCGAGGGAGCTTGCTCCCGCTGGGCTGCGCAGCAGCCCCAAACTCATGCGCCGCGGTGCATCAGTTAAGCCGCATCTGCTGATCTACGACTGCTGCGCAGTCGAGCGGGAGCAAGCTCCCTCGCCACAAAGGCGACGTGCCAGGCCTCAGGCTAGAGCCCTCGGCCTAACCAAATTTGCTTCTAACAGCGCCGCCCAACCGGGTCGGCGCTTTGTGCTTTGTCTACCCATGGAGACCCTCTGATGCCTGTTCGTCACTGGCAAGCCGTCCTGCTGACCCTCGTCGTTCTATGCGGCCTCGGCGGCTGCAGCGGCAATTACAAATTCAACGACAACACCTATCGCCCATTGGGTGATCCGCAGGCGGTCAATCGCGGCAAGTGACCGCAAGGAGTATCACCATGGAACTGGTTTTCGAAATGCTGAACACCAAGCAGTTCGTGCCCACGGATTTGTGCCAGAAGACCTTCAAACAGGCCGGTGGCGTGATTGGCCGGGGCGAGGACTGCGACTGGATCATTCCCGACCGCAAGCGTCATCTGTCCAACCACCACGCGGTGATCAGCTACCGCGAAGGCACGTTTTTCCTGACCGATACCAGCAGCAATGGTATCCAGGACAGCGAAAGCGGCGCGCGCCTGCGCAAGGGCGAAGCGATGCGCATCGAGCACGGCAGCGTGTACGTGCTGGGTGATTTCGAGATCCGTGCACGGCTGGTGCGCGACCCGGCGACCTTCGACGTGGAAGTCGGCCGTCCGCAAGCGGCGGGCAGCATCATTCCGGACGATGCGTTCCTCGACCTAGATCCGCTGAACGCCCTCGATCAGCAAGAGCGCGTTTACTCGGAAATCGACGAACTGATCTCGCCAAACAACGCTCCACAGGACACCCGTCAGCGCGCCGACTACGCCCGCATCGACATGGAAAGCCTGATGGTCCCGGAGCTGATCAACGCTCCGGCAGAACCCGAGCCAGCTCCGGCGCCGAAAGCCGTCGAGCGTCAGAGCGAGGGTTTCTGGGAGCACTTCGGCGCGGCGCTGGGCGTGGACCTCAAAGGTCTCGACCACGACGCTCGCGAAGCGCTGGCGCTGAACGCGGCACGCCTGCTCAAGCAGAGCGTCGGCGGTTTGCAGCAGAGCCTGCGCACCCGCAGCGAACTGAAAAACGAATTGCGCCTGGCCCAGACCCTTGTTCAAGGCACCCACAAAAACCCGCTGAAATTCGCCGTCGATGCCGGTGAAGCGTTGGGCATTCTGTTGCAGCCGAACAAGCCGGGCCAGTTGCCGGCTGAGCAAGCAATCTCTCGCTCGTTCCGTGATTTGCAGGCGCATCAAGTGGCCTTGCTGACCGCCAGCCGCGCCGCCGTTCGCGGCACGCTGGATCACTTCTCGCCAGAGCAATTGATCCTGCGCTTCGAGCGCGACAACAAGCCGATTCTGGCCACGTCCGGCAGCCGCTGGAGAGCGTACGGTCGTTATCACCAGGCCTTGCGACAGGACGATGACTGGAGCGAGCGCCTGTTGGCCCGGGACTTTGCCCAGGCCTACGAAGAACAGATCCGCCTGATTTCCACCCTTCACACCGACCACCAAGGATGATGCGCATGTCTCGCTGCTCGACCGCTTTTTTCAAGACGCTGACGGCGTTCGCGGCCCTGGTGCTGCTGGCCGGCTGCTCGTCGCTTTCACCGTATTCCCACGTCACCAAGCTCAACCTGAAGCTCACCGCCAGCGATCAGCTGAACCCGGACCTCAACGGTCGTCCGTCGCCGATCGTCGTGCGCCTGTTCGAGCTCAAGCACCCGGTGACCTTCGAGAACGCTGACTTCTTCAGCCTGTACGAGCGCGCCAAGGAATCCCTGGCACCGGACCTGGTGGCCAGCGAAGAACTCGAGCTGCGCCCGGGTGAAACCGTCGAACTCAAGCTCAGCGTGGAGGAGGGCAGCCGCTACGTCGGCATCCTCGCCGCCTACCGCGACCTGCCGGAAACCAAATGGCGCTACACGGTGCAAGTCACCCCGGTGGAAGTCACCGACGCAGACCTGACCCTCGATCAGGCCGGTATTCGCAACAGCAACGAAACGCTCGCCAAGGCGGATGACTGAACATGAATTCCCATAAAGTCATTTGGCAGGAAGGCATGCTGCTGCGTCCGCAGCACTTCCAGCATAACGACCGTTATTACGACCACCAGATGAAGACCCGCACCCAGTTGCTGGGCAGCTACACCTGGGGCTTCCTGAACCTGGACATCGACTTGCAGTTCCTTAACATGGGCAAACTGGTGATCAGCCAGGCCTCGGGGATTCTGCCGGACGGCAGCCTGTTCGAACTCGGCGGCAATACCGAGCCGCTGGCCCTCGACGTGCCGCCGAACACCGGCAACACGCCGATTTACCTGGCGCTGCCGCTGGTGACCGGCAACCACATCGAGGCCCGCCGCCCTGAACAATCCGACGTGCTGGCGCGCTACACCGCGTACGAAGCGGAAGTGGCCGACTCCAACGCCGGCGACGATTCCGCCAGCCAGGTCAGCTGCGGTCGCCCGGACTTCAAACTGTTGCTCGGCGAGCAGCAGAGTGACCAGGCCTACGTGAAGCTGAAAATCTGCGACGTGCTCGACACCACGCCCGATGGCGTGATCAGCCTCGATCCGGATTTCGTGCCGACCTACATTCAGGCGCACGCCTCCAGCTACCTGCTGTCGTGCCTGAAAGAAGTGATCAGCATGCTCGGCCACCGTGGCGACACCATCGCTGAGCGCATCCGCTCCAATGGCAAGGTCGGCGGCGCGGAAGTCGGCGACTTCATGATGCTGCAACTGATCAACCGCACCGAACTGCTGCTGCGTCACTACCTCGGCCTGGAGCAGGTTCACCCGGAGGAGTTGTACCGCACGCTGCTGACCATGCTCGGCGACTTGGCGACCTTTTCCAGCGACAGCAAACGCCCGCGTCTGGACAGCCGTTACCAGCACAGCGACCAGGGCGCGAGCTTCCGCAAACTGATGGAAGCGATTCGTCAGGTGCTGTCGATGGTGCTCGAGCAGCACGCCATCGAACTGGTGCTGCAAGCGCGTCAGTACGGGATCATCGTCTCGCCGTTGCACGACCACAAACTGCTGGGCTCGGCGTCGTTCGTGCTCGCGGCCAGTGCCAACTGCGACTCCGAAGAACTGCGCCACCGCTTGCCGGCGCACCTCAAGGTCGGCCCGGTGGAGCGCATCCGCCAACTGGTCAACCTGCATCTGCCGGGCATCAAGGTCAAACCGTTGCCGGTGGCCCCACGGCAGATCGCGTTCCACTCCAACAAAACCTATTTCATTCTCGAACTCAGTTCCGAAGACCTGGCACAACTCGAGCGCTCCGGCGGCTTCGCGTTCCACGTGTCCGGCGAATTCGCCGAGCTTGAACTGAAATTCTGGGCCATCAGGAACTGACCGACATGATCAAGGACATGGAACATAACCAGGACGATAAAACCGTCCTGCTCGACCGCCAGGGCCACGGCCCCGCGCAGAGTCCGCTAACCGATTTCGCTGCACCGCCGCGTTTTGAGCAGCTCGAAGAACGGATGATTTACGCCGCGCGTTTGCGCCCGGCGGAATCCTTCAACATCAGCCTCAATTCGCTGGTGGCCGCCGCGTCCGATCTGTTATCGGAAGTGGTGCGCCTCAAGCACAGCGACACCCGCGAAGACATGTATGCGCTCAACGAGCGACTGACCGCCGGGCTGAAACTGTTTGAAGTGCGTGCGCTGCACAACGGCGCCGAAAGCAGCCAGGTGATGGCCGCGCGGTACGTGCTCTGCACCGTGGTCGATGAAGCTGTCGTCACCACGCCGTGGGGCAACGAAAGCGAGTGGTCGCAGATGAGCCTGCTCAGCAGCTTCCACAACGAAACCTTCGGCGGCGAGAAGTTCTTCCAGCTGCTGGATCGCCTGTCGAAAAACCCGGTCAAGCACCTGCCGATGCTGGAGCTGATGTACCTGTGCCTGTCCCTCGGTTTTGAAGGCAAGTACCGCGTGCAAGCGCGTGGCATGCTCGAACTCGAAGGCATCCGCGACGCCTTGTATCGCCAGATTCGTCAGTTGCGCGGCGACGTGCCACGCGAGCTTTCGCCGCACTGGGAAGGCTTGAACGATCAGCGCCGCAGCCTGGTGCGCATCGTGCCGGCGTGGATGGTGGTGCTGTTCACCGTGGTCTGCCTGGTGGTGATGTATTCGGGTTTCGCCTGGGTCTTGGGCGAGCAACGCGAAACCGTTCTGCAACCTTTTCAGCAGCTAGATCCGGCCGCGGTCCAGCCGCAGTCGCAGCCGTAAACAGGGACGTGTGATGAAAAAGTTTTTCAAGAAAGTCGGCGCATTCTTGCGCAAGACCTGGGTCTGGACCTTGCTGGTGGTGCTGTTTGTCGCGCTGCTGGTGTGGTTCGCCGGGCCGCTGCTGGCCGTTGATGACTACAAGTTCTGGGAAGGTTCGACCTCCCGCTTGCTGACCATCAGTGTGCTGTTCCTGATCTGGGGCCTGACCATGGTCTTCGTCAGCTGGCGCGCCGGTGTGCGTAAAAAAGCTGTCGAAGACACCGAAGACGGCCAGGACCGCATCCGCCGTGACGAGCTGATCGACGAGGAACAAAAAGAACTTCGCGTACGCTTCAAGGATGCGTTGAAAACCCTGAAGACCTCGAGCCTCTATCGCGGTCGCAGCGAACGCTGGCGCAGTGACTTGCCGTGGTATTTGCTGATCGGCCCGCAGGGCAGCGGCAAGACCAGCCTGCTGGACTTCTCGGGCCTTGAGTTTCCGATCAACAAGATCGACCGCAAGCTGACCCGCGACACCCTCGGCACCCGGCATTGCGACTGGTATTTCGCCGACCACGGTGTGTTGATCGACACCGCCGGGCGTTACCTGACCCAGCCGGATGCCGAAGTCGATGGCAGCGCCTGGAGCACCTTGCTCGACCTGCTGCGCAAGCGTCGTCGCAACCGTCCGTTGAACGGCGTGCTGGTGACTATCCCGGTTGAATTGCTGCTGGGCAACACCGAGCAAGACCTCGACACTTTGGCTCGCCAAGTGCGTGCGCGTCTGCAAGACGTGCATCAGAAGCTGCATGTCGATGTGCCGGTTTATCTGGTGCTGAGCAAGGCTGACAAACTGCTCGGTTTCGACGAGTTCTTCGATCAACTGACCCGCGAAGAAAGCGATCAGGTGCTCGGCACCAGCTTCCGCAAAGACCAGAGCGGCACCGACGTTGCCGTGCTGCGCGCCGAGTTTGAAGAGCTGCTGCGTCGCCTGAACAGCCAAGTGATCATGCGCATGCACCAGGAGCGCGACACCCAGCGCCGTGGCCGCATCCTCGATTTCCCGCATCAACTGGGGCAGATCGGCGAGCGCTTGTGCCTGTTCGTCGACATGGCGTTCACTGGCAACCGTTACCAGCGCGTCAGCCAGTTGCGCGGTTTCTACCTGACCAGCGCTCCGCACCTGACTCAGGAAATGGACCAGACCACCGCCGGCATCGGCGCCAGTCTGGGCATGAGCGCCGGCATGCTGCCGACCTTGCGCAGTGGCCGCTCGCGGTTCATTCACCACTTGCTCAGCCGGGTGATTTTTCCCGAGGCCGACCTGGCCGGTCTGGACAAGCGCGAGCGCAGCCGCATCCATTGGGGCCAACGTGCGCTGTACGTGGGCGCATTGGCGGCACTGGCGCTGTTCGGCATGCTCTGGGCCGGCGGTTTCTCCGCCAACTACGAGCGTCTGGAAAACCTGCGCAACCTGGCCACCAACTGGACTCAACAACGCTCGGCCCTGACCGCGCGTGATGATTCCATGGCGGTGCTCAAGACCCTCGACACCAGCTACGCAGCGACCCAGGTCTTCCCGAAAAAAGGTGACGTGTCGTACCACGAGCGTGGCGGCCTGTACCAAGGTGAAGAGGTCAACCCGGTGGTCAAGGACGCGTACGAGCGTGAGCTCGAAGCGCAATTGCTGCCGAAAGTCGCGACCCTGCTGGAAGGGCAGATCCGCGCCAACATGAAGGACCGCGAACGCCTGCTCAACAGCCTGCGTGCGTACCTGATGTTGAACATGAAGGATCGTCGCGATGCGGCATGGCTCAAGGATTGGGTCGCCACTGACTGGTCCCAGCGTTACGCCGGCAACACCGCGGTGCAGAACGGTTTGAACACGCACTTCGAGCGTTTGCTCAAGCAGCCGTTTATCTACCCGCTGAACGATCAACTGGTGGCGCAAGCGCGTCAGGTGCTGCGCAGCGAGTCGCTGGCCAACGTGGTTTACCGGATGCTGCGCGAGCAGGCCCGCAACCTGCCGGAATACCGCTTGAGCCAACACATGGGCCCGCAAGCTTCACTGTTTGTCGGCACCGATTACGTGATCCCGGGCTTCTACACCCAACAGGGTTATCAGCAGTATTTCTCGGTCCAGGGCAGTGCGCTGGTGACCGACATCCTGCGTGACAACTGGGTGCTGGGCGAAGGCGCGGGCATCAGCGGCATGGACTTGCGTCGCTTGATGGTCGAGTTGGAGCAACTGTACTTCCGCGACTACGCCAACTTCTGGAGTGAAGCGGTCGGCCAGGTTGCCTTGCCACCGATCAACGATGCTGGCGAGGGCGCCGAGCAACTGGCGGGCCTGACTTCCGCCAATTCCCCGGTGCTGCAACTGCTGGTGGAAGTGCGCGAGAACACCCGGTTCCCGGCAGAAGCCGAACCGGTTGATCAAGCCGCTGATGCCGCTGCAGCGCTGGGCGAGCAGAAAGGCAAGTTGGGCAAGCTGGGCAAACTGGCGTCTGCCGCAGCGGACCAGGCCGCGGACATGGCGGCGATGAAAAACCTGCCGGACACCGCGAAGAAATCCCTGCAACGTCGCTTCGAACCGCTGCACCGTCTGCTGGATGACAACAACGGCCCGGCCGCTGATTTGACCCCGGCACTCGCGGCGCTCAACGACCTGCAACTGCAACTGGCGAGCCTGGCGCGTGCCAGTTCCCCGGATCAGGCCGCGTTCGAAATGGCCAAGACCCGCATGAGCGGCCAGCGTGATGCGCTGAGCGCCCTGCGCAATGCCTCCAACCGTCTGCCGCGTCCGGTCAGCGTGTGGTTCAACGTGTTGGCCGAAGACACCTGGCGTCTGGTGCTGAACGATTCCTACCAGTACCTGAACCAGCGTTATCAGAGCGAGCTGTACAGCTTCTACGGCAAGGCGATCAACAAGCGTTATCCGTTCAGCGCCCACAGCACCAGCGACGTCGCGATCAGCGACTTCCGCGAGTTCTTCAAGGCGCAGGGCATCAATGACCGCTTCTTCGAGACCTACATGCGTCCGTTCGTCAGTGGCGACCCAGGCAACTACCGCCTGCGCACCATCGACGGTCACAGCATGCCGATCTCCAAGGTCTACCTTGACCAGATGGCCGCGGCCCAAGTGATCCGCCAGAGCTTCTTCTCGGTCAACCCGGCCGAGCCGCAAGTGCAGTTCAAACTGGAGCCGTACACCCTCGACCCGGCCGTCAGCCGTTCCGAGTTCAAGTTTGGCGACAAGACCATCGAATACCGTCACGGCCCAATCGTGCCGGTGTCGTTTAAATGGCCGACCGACGCTGAAGACGGTCGCACCAGCCTGGTCCTCGACAAAATGGCCGGCCGCCCGATCGGCATCGAAAAGAACACCGGCCCATGGTCGCTGTTCCGTCTGTTCGACCTGATGCAGACCGAGTACCTGAGCGGTCGCGACGTGATGGTGCTCAAGGCTGACGTAGGCGGCCTGCGCGCCAATTACCTGCTCAGCAGCCAGCGCACGCCGAACCCGTTCGACATGGGCGTGCTGCGCACCTTCCGTATGCCGGTGCAGCTCTGATGCTGGTTGCCAGTCCCTGGCGCAGCGCTGCGCGTACCGATCCGGGCAAGGTTCGGGCGCGCAACGAAGATGCTTTTCTCGACTGTCCACAGCAGGGGCTGTGGGTGGTCGCGGACGGCATGGGCGGTCATCAGGGTGGCGACATCGCCAGCCAGTTGATCGTCGCCAGCCTGGCGGAATTGCCGGTGCAGGACGACTTCGACGAACGACTCAAAGGCATTCGCCAGTGCCTGCACTGGTTGAATCGCCGCTTGGGTCAGGAGTTGACCGTCACCGCCGGGCGCCATGACAGCATCATGGGCAGCACCGTGGTGGCGCTGCTGGTGGAAGGTAATCGCGCGGCCTGCATCTGGGCCGGCGACAGCCGTTGCTACCTGTGGCGCGGCCAGCGTTTGTATCAGCTGTCCAAGGACCATTCGCTGCAACAGCAACTGATCGACGAGCAAAACATGAGCGTCGAAGACGCCCGTGCGCATCCGTCGGCCCATGCCCTGACCCGAGCGGTCGGGGCCGCCGATGTGCTGACGCTGGACGTGCTCGAACTCGAGGTTTACCCCGGCGATACGTTTCTGTTGTGCAGCGACGGTTTGTACCAAGGGCTCAGCAGCGATGCCTTGGGCAATGCCCTGAGCCTGACCGCGCCGCACGTTGCGCTGGAGCGTCTGTTCGATGGCGCCCTGCGTGGCTCGGCCCGGGACAACCTGACTGCCGTGGTGATCCGACAATGACCCAACTCATGCCGCCGCTCGACGACCTGCTGGTGAACGACGAAGAGGCCAGTAACCTGACTTACTTTGCGTTTTCCAAGTCGCATAAGGCAGAACCCGCGCTGGCGCCAACCAAGGCCAGCGTCGGCGAAATGCCCGACGTGCTCGCAGGCCGTTACCGCATCGAGCGTCTGCTCGGTGCCGGCGGCATGGGCGCGGTTTACCGCGCACGGGACTTGCTGAGCGAACAGTTCGGCGATCCCGACCCTTACATCGCGCTGAAAATCCTCAGCGAAGAATTTGCCGAATCGCCGGACGCCAGCGCCTTGCTCTACAGCGAGTTCGCCCTGACCCGACGCCTGCGCCACGACAACGTGCTGCGTTTGCACACCTTTGAAGTGGACACCGACTGCCAGCGCGCCTTCATCACCATGGAACTCATGCGTGGGCTGACCCTGGACAAACTGCTCTGCGAGCGGCCCCTGGGCCTGCCGTGGAAAGAATTGCGCGACATCGCGCTGCCGCTGCTCGACGCGCTGGCCTACGCCCACGCTCGCGGCGTGCTGCACGGTGACATGAAGCCGAGCAACGTGATGCTCAGCGAAGAAGGGGTGCGCCTGTTCGACTTCGGCCTCGGCCAGGCCGAAGAGGGCATCTTGCCCGGCCTGCCACACCTGAGCCGCGATCGCTTCAACGCCTGGACCCCGGGCTACGCCGCCCCGGAACTGCTCGAAGGCCAGCCGTTGTCGGCCAGCGCCGATGTGTACGGTGTGGCCTGCGTGCTCTACGAACTGGCGGGCGGCAAACATCCGTTCCGCCGCTTATCGTCGATCGAGGCCCGCGACGCGCACCTCGACCGCGAGCTCCACGCTCCACGGAACCTACCAAAACACTGCTGGCCAGCCCTGCGAACGGCGCTGGCTTTCGATGCGGCCAAGCGCACCATCACCGCCGCCCAATTGCGTGACGCCCTGGGCGCCACTTCGTCTTTGCTGCAACGCCTGCGACTGCGGGCGTAACGGATGACTACCGAACAGGGAGCAAGCAATGTTCAACCCGTCTAACGAAACGCATTTCAGCCTGACCGTCGAAGACTACGTAGGCGACCTGCAAGTGCTGTCGTTCACCGGCACCGAAGGCATCAGCCAGCCGTATCGCTTCGACCTCGAACTGGTCAGCGAAAACCCCGATCTGGACCTGGAAAAACTCCTGCACAAACAGGCGTTCCTGGCATTCGATCCGCAAGGCTCCGGCATTCACGGCCAGATCTACCGCGTCGCCCAAGGCGATGCCGGCAAGCGCCTGACCCGCTACAAAGTCTCCTTGGTGCCGCAACTGCAATACCTGCATCACCGCACCAACCAGCGCATCTACCAGCAGATGTCCGCGCCGAAAATCATCGCGCTGATCCTCGACGAGCACGGCATCAAGGGCAACGCCTACCGCTTCCAGCTCAGCCAGCCCTGCCCGGACCGCGACTACTGCGTGCAGTACGACGAAACCGACCTGCACTTCGTCCAGCGCCTGTGCGAAGAGGAAGGCATTCACTACCACTTCCAGCACAGCGAGAAAGGTCATCTGCTGGTGTTCGGCGACGACCAGACCGTGTTCCCGAAACTCGGCCAGCCAACGGCCTACGTGCAAGGCAGCGGCATGGTCGCCGACGAACCGGTGATCAAAGGCTTCAAACTGCGCCTCGAAACCCGCACCGGCCGCGTCACCCGCCGCGACTACGACTTCGAAAAACCACGCCTGCAACTCGAAGCCGCTTACAAACCCGACGGCGAAAGCACCGAACCGGATCTGGAAGATTACGACTACCCAGGCCGCTTCCTCGACCGCGCGCGCGGCAAATTCCTCAGCCAACGCGCCCTCGAACGCCACCGCGCCGACTACCAGCAAGCCGAAGGCCACGGCGACCAGACCAAACTCATCAGCGGCCACTTCCTGGAAATGTCCGACCACCCGCGCACCGAGTGGAACGACCTCTGGCTGCTCACCGAAATCGTCCACGAAGGCAAACAACCGCAAGTCCTCGAAGAGTCCGTGACCAGCGACACCACCGACAACAAAGACGACTTCCACCAGGGCTACCGCAACCGCTTCCTCGCCACCCCGTGGACCGTGTTCTACCGCCCCGCGCTGCAACACCCCAAACCCCGCGTCCTCGGCAGCCAGACCGCCATGGTCACCGGGCCCAAAGGCGAAGAAATCCACTGCGACCAATACGGCCGCATCAAAGTGCAATTCCACTGGGACCGCGAAGGCTTGGCGGATGACAAAACCAGCTGCTGGATGCGCGTTTCTTCGAGTTGGGCAGGGGATCGGTATGGCGCCATCGTCATTCCGCGCATTGGCATGGAAGTGCTGGTGACGTTCCTTGAAGGCGATCCCGATCAGCCGTTGGTGACGGGGTGCCTGTATCACAAGGAAAACCAGGTTCCCTACGAGTTGCCGGCTAACAAGACTCGCACCGTGTTCAAAACCCTCAGCTCACCGGGGGGCGGTGGGTTTAATGAATTGCGGATTGAAGACAAGAAGGGTGCGGAGCAGATCTTTATTCATGCCCAGCGGGATTGGGATGAAAACATTGAGCATGATCAGAAGATTCGCGTGGGTAACGAACGCCACGATACGGTGGTCAAGAACACCTACACCGAGCTTAAGGCTGAAGAGCATCGCACGACGATTGCCGACCGCAAGGTTGAAACGCGGCTGGATGATCACCTGACGATTGGGCAGAACCAACATGTGAAGCTGGGGACTGCGCAGCTGACGAGTGTCGGGAAAGAGATTCATCTGAAGGCTGGGGCGAAGATTGTTATTGAGGCTGGCAGCGAGCTGACCATTTTGGGTGGTGGGAGTTTCATCAAGCTGGATGCGGGTGGGATTACGGTGGTTGGGCCGGTGGTGAAGATTAATGCCGGTGGGTCTGCTGGGAGTGGGACCGGGATTGGCATTTTGGCACCAGGTTTGCCGTTGATTGCGGATCAGGCTCGGGCGGGGAACACGCTTAAATCAGGCACAGCAAACAGTGAGAAATTTGACGAGCAAATTCGTTTTGTGACCGGGACCGGTAAACCAATCAGGTCTGTGAAAGCAGCAATTATTGTGCCTTCCTCGGCCGCACCAAAAATTTCCAGAAGTAATGCAGACGGCCTTCACCCGCGGATCGAAACCGACGTTGAAGAAACGGCTGAAGTCCACCTTATGTGGGACGAACTGATTGTTCCGCCAGGCTCTGACGATTACGAAGCGAGTAGAAATAAATGAGCGCACCCGTAGCTACTTTTCAGACCAATAACCAGAGCTGCTCAGTAAAAGAGATTCCCCTTAAGTGCGGAACGTTGTGGGCGATGGGGCAGCAAGAAGCTATTCAGCGATTGAGTGTCTCTAAGACACGTTTATTTTCTAAAACGGCAAAAATGGAGTTGGTTTCAGATTTTAGTGCTCGCGCCGCGCGCATCGCGGCGGCGTATGCCGAATTCTATTTGGAACTGGGTGAGGGCGGGCAGCCTGATAAGAAAGGGCGCTTTTATTGGATGGGTTTGGCTGCATTTGCAAGTAAGCAGGTTAAGTGCGGTCTGGACTATATTCCTTCAGAGCCCTACCTGACCGCTCTAGTACCATTGCCGTTTCAGGTTCCCTACAAAATAGGAAAGAACGGCCTGGGGATGGGTAACTTCTGGTTGTTTCAAGATATATTTGTTTGGCACTGGTTCTATAAAAAATACCCTTGTCAGTTCATCGAGTGCTCTCCAACGCGGAATGCGCAAAGCGCAGAAGCACAAGTGTTAATAAACATAAATAGTTTGCCTTGGGCAGATGAGGCGTTGCCTGTATTAAAGAATTTGGCTCTGACGCCCTATGTGGAGAAAGGGTTCAATCGAATTAAGGAGTGTGAGGATGCGACGGATCCCGTTATAAAAAGGGACCTTCAAATGTCCTCGCTTCTTGCAATCGCTGACCACGAGCAACGAAAAATACTACAGCCTTTAATTTATGAAGGTTATCTGTTTAAAAAGGTGCTAACAACTCAAGCGGCACTTGAGGGTGCTCCCTTGGTGCCGTTGCGTGTGGCTTCATTTAGCTCCGCTTGCGACGTAAAGGATGAGGCATTAAGGGTTCAAATGACCAAGGGTGATCTATTCAGTGAATCAGATCGAATGGAATTTATTAAAAAAATTGCCGACCAATACCATAAGTTAATGGGCGATAAAAAGGATTATATGGAGCAGGAAATCGAAACCATCTCTACATGGAAAAACACCCAATGAAGTATTGTTTTTTTGTGTTGTTTTTTCTGTTGGCTGCTTGCGGTGATCCAGACAATATAGGGAGTAAAACGATGGCTGATAATCAACCATTGATTCAGATTCAGCTACGTCAAAATATCAAGGATCTGATTTCAAATAGTCCCTTGAAGTTTGAAGAAGAGTGTATGGCACAAGTGAATATGTGCTGGTACAAGATTGGCGCGTCTTTTAATAGCGAAAATCTGCCTTCAGTAGTTGTAGACAAAGATCTGAAACTTGATCACGTGGCCAGTGTCTCTATTGCAATTGATAAAGATGTTGGGCATGACATAGAAAACCTTGAATTGTCGATTAGGAGCTTGCCCGATAACAGCAAGCATGAAGCCTATCAGGGTTTTTTGTATGACTTGATAAAGGAAATTAAATCGGCAGGTTGGAAGCATTATTATTCCCCCTCAGATCCCAGGATTTCAGGCTCGCAAATAGATAAAGTTGCTACACCCAATAAAGTTTTGGGTGAGTATGTATTAAGTCATCCATGGCTGGATCCGGACTATAAGATTGATCTTGAACAGTGGTTGAAGGTAGACGATTTTTATAATTGGCATTTTTATAAAGATGGTAACCACCTAAAATTGCAGGCATGGAGACATGATTCTGACGATCAGCCAAAAGAACGCGGGACGTATCTAGTCAGTTTGAGCTTTACGACAGAACGTGAGTATTGGGTTGCTTCGTTTAGTGAGACTAAAGATAAGGCTCGATGGAAGGAACTATTGCCTGGACGTCTCGAGGAATTTAAGGAAATCAGAAATGTACGTGAAAAAAAGGCAATCGATGCTGGCATCGAGATAGATACGAGCTATCAAGATCCACCGATAAAGGAATTGGATTAAAAGGTAACCAAATTCATAAGTAAGAGGTGTTTTGTTGTAGGGCCGTCGGTGTTCATGCCGCGTCGGCCTTGCACGCTCTCTATATCAAATTTAAATAATAAAGCAGAGCAAAAGTGGCAAAAGCGGACGGATTTATTTAATTGACCGTGTTGTGTTGTGGTGCTCATCAGTAAATAAATCCGTCTACTTTTTAGTCGGGGTGGAGAAATAGAACTTGAAGTGGTACTGGATATTGCCGGTCTTATATCTCGTTGGATGCGATAGCGCCAAAAATGAAGGTGTGGGTAAAACTAATACTGAAACAGTAAGGATGAATGTTGAACTAGGCACTCCGGTTGAGGTTTTGTTGGCGAAAAGCCCTTTGAAGTTTTCTACTGATTGTTTAAGTGTCGTCAATATGTGCTGGTACGAAATCACGCACGGAGGTAAGGATCAGGCATTAATGAATGTGACTGTAGTTCAGCCTGAGAGTATGTTTAAAATAGACAAAGTTGTAGGTCTTGCTGTTGTTGTGGATAGCGAGGTTACTACGAATGTCGAAGAACTTGTCGTGACTCTTCGTGGATTGCCAGACAACAGCTCCCATGAGGATAACAAAAAGCTTATCTATAAACTGATTGCTGATCTTAAAGCGTCGGGCTGGAAAAAATACTATTTCCTTCTGATCCGAGGATTTCCGGTTCGGAGCTGGATAATTTTGACTGGAAGAGCAGCGTATTTGGAGAAACGCCACTCAGTCATCCGCGGTTTGATCCTGATCACGTAATGAGTTTGCCTGACTGGTTGGCAGGTGATGGGTTTTATGACTGGTATATGTATAGCGGTCAATACGTTACTCATGTGAAAGTGCAGAGAAGAAACTCAGCTGATGATCCGTCTCGGACGGGTGTCTATCTTATTAAGATAGAGTTCAAATCTCTGGATAACTTTTGGAGGACGGACTTCGAAGAGGATGTTAGAGCAAGATGGAAAGAATTATTTCCTGCTCATTTACAGCAGCTTCTCAAGCGTCGTTCGGAAACAGAGATTCGAGCTGAAGCCGCTGGGGTGAAAATTGATGAAAGCTACAAAGCTCCGGATATGGAGCGGATTCACTAAACGATGAACATGAGGGCGGATTTATTTCTATGCTACAGATATAAATTCATCCGTCTACTTTTTCCTTCTTAAGAGCAAAAATAGTGATTAAGGTCGGGACAAAAAGGGGGCGGATTTATTTGTAAAGTAGGTTTAGCTTTCGATAAATAAATCTGTCCCCATTTTTTTCCAGATTAGGTTGCTTAGATTTCATCTGAATAGATCAAGGATAGAAGACAGTGAAACGCTTTTTTTTAGGAGCTCTTTGTGCACTGACATGCCAGGCCGTTCTACCGGTTTCAGTCGCACTTGCTCAGGATGAGTGCACCGGCAACACCACAAGCCAACAAGTTGATAAGTGCTCTGACGTATCGAAGGTTGCTGCTGATTCACAGTTGAATACGAGTTATCACCAGCTGATGGCTCGACTCGAAACACAGTATCGAGCCGATCCGGACACGGGGAAGGGGTATACAGCGAAGGTCAAAGAAGCACAGCGCGCGTGGATAAAGTTGCGTGATGCGAACTGCCCACTCGAAGCGTTTGAGATTAAGCCGGGTACTTCTGCTTACGTGACGACCGTGAACAACTGCATCGCAAGAATGAGCCGCGAGCGTTCAGTTTTTCTAGACGACATTGCGCCCGACATCGTGAGTGGTTCGGCTGTTGGGCGCGAGTCAGATGTCTCGTGTCCATCTGAGAATTTTGTTCAATTTCTACCTGCGTTCTCCGCTAATGCTGAGTCGCAGAGGCGCCTCACTGCGGCGGCAGTGAAGATGCTGGTGTTAAAACGTACAGAAGACCCGGGCCGATTCGAACCGTCCATTACTGCGGTAACAGGCTCCAGTTTGGCGTTTCCGTTGATGGCCGCGATGGAAGGAAAAACTGAAGGGGTTGAGATCGAAACAGTCGATGATGCTCACGTGAACGTTGTGGATAAACGGGCCGGTAACAGCAACATCAAGATTTTTAACTTTGCTAAAAAGTCGTGCTGGTCGCTGGTGGGGATTGAGGATTGGTCGATCAGTGAGAAGGAGCTTGTCGCATCCGGTAGACCTGGAATGAACCGTGCTGAGAACCTTTGTTTTCAGCGTGCTGAGGGTTTGGGTGGGTTAGGGCTTCTTGAGCAATATCGTCTGACTAAGGAGTTGATTGAAGCGTCCTTGGAAAACTATGTCTGTGCTGCGGAGTCGGGTGATCCACAGGCGAGTTTGTCGGCGGCAAGATTGAGTCTTTCGCAGATGGCTCCTCAGCTAGATACCAGCAAGGTTGAGGCGTTGTTTAAAGCGGCAGCGACGACGCTGCCGGACGGGGCGCTGGGTTATGCCACTTATTACTGTAATGGTAACTCCACCGACTATGACGGCCCTTGCTTGCATCCCGAGCAGGCGGAAAGGGAAGTTTTTCGTGCGGTTTCCATGGGTTCCACAGATGCGATGAACTATATGGGTTTTTCTTTTGAGAGTGGCCAGTTGGGAACGAAGGATATGTCCCGGGCGTTGGCCTGTTATCAGCTGTCAGCTGACAAAGGTAGCCCGCAGGGTAGCGAAGGTGTGAAGCGTTTGGTTTCGCAAGGCTCAGACATAAAGGCCAGCCACTGCCTGTGAATTTCGCTGTGCAGATATAAACGTTGAAGAAGGGGGGCGCGAAGCCCCCGTTCTCTATTTGCGAAGTTGCTACACCTTCCCCCGATGCTCCACCGGATTCGGCGAATCAATGTGATCCAGCGCTCGCTCCACCAACAACCGAACCCCATCCGCCAATCTGCTTAGCGCCAAGGCTAAGGAGCGTCGTGCACCGTCCACGTCGTCGGCCAGGTTGGCGGCGATGGCGCTGATGGACAGCAGGTCTTCCGAGGCGTTGGCCAGGAGAGCTTCGGTGTCGATGTCGGGGGAGACGGCGAAGAGGTTGCCTTTGCGAGGCTTGGGTTTATCGCCGGGTGGTGGGGCGAAATGGTGGTCGAGCGCGCGTTCGGCGGCTTCGTGGAGTTTCTTCGAATCGAGGGATTCGTAGGGGGATGTGGCTTCGTTTTGTGGTGGATTGGGTGTTGGCTTGATCATAGATGTATCTCCTGGAATTAAGAGACCGACACCGTTTCGCTTTGCACTTCGAAAGTGGCGGCAGCTGTGCGTTGGTGTGCAAGACCGATCCAGGAACCGGCAGACCCGAAGGTCTCCGACGCACAGCTGCCATAACGATCCGCGAGCATAGGAAAACGCTCGACGAATAGCCATAAGCAATTGCGCACCTGGATTCGGACTTGCACGTCCGTGTCACCGATTTTGCGGCGACGAACAAAGCGTATCGATGAAGCCGAGGGCTGCCTAGTTCACGAACAGCACCACGTGTTGAAGGAAATATCCGAGGGAGTCGAGCGTAGAAAGCTTAAAATTTCCACGCTTTTAAACACCCTCGTTTCGTCAATGACTTGGTAGTCATCAGCGTCAAAAAGCACGGCATCTTCTTCTATCGCTGCACAACAGTAGCGTTCTCGCTTGAAGCCGCTACACTGCGCCGGCCGTTCACTTTTCTCTTGAGGCTGTGCGCATGAAATTTCGTTTTCTTCTGTGGATGCTGGGTTTGTTGATGGGTAAGGCCAGTCGGACTAATCCTGCGTTTCAGCAGCAGTTGGGTGACAAGGAATTGGTGTTCCAGCTACAGACCCTGGACGGGAAAGTGGCGCGGCATTTCTTTGTGAAGGATCAGCGCATTACCAGTAAGTCGGGCATGTATGCCGAGCCGGCGTTTGCGATTGCGTTCAAGGATGCGGCTTATGGCTTTGCCACGATGCAGGCGAAGAACAAGCAGTTGGCGTTTATGACGGGGATTCAGGACAAGTCGATTCAGATCAAGGGGAATCCGGCTTTGGTGATCTGGTTTCAGGGGTTGACCAAGTATTTGAAGCCGCGGAAGGCGAAGGCTAAAGCCAAGGCTTGAGGTTGATGATCAATCCTGTGGCGAGGGGACTTGTCCCCGTTGGGCTGCGAAGCGGCCCTAAAGCTTGAGACCTCGGTTGCATCTGATACATCGCGTTGGCTGGATTGCGACTGCTGCGCAGTCGAGCGGGAGCAAGCTCCCTCGCCACAGAGGTGTGGTGATTCAGAGATACCGCGTTGGATTCATCGCGAGCAGGCTCGCTCCCACAAGGGGTTGTGGTGATTCTGGTGGATCGGCGGGGGATTCTTCGCGGGCAAGCCTCGCTCCTACAGGGTTTTGGTGATCCCTTGTAGGAGCGAGGCTTGCCCGCGAAGCTTTTAGGCCTGGCTGAATTGTGAGGCGAGTTCGCGCAGCAGCACTTCAGCCTCAAGCACTTTGCTGACGACGTCGTTGGCTTTGTCGCGAGTCAGGCCTACGCGTTCCAGCAGCGCATCCGGGATGTCTTCATCCGGCCCTGAGCCGATGCCGCGGCTGCGCAGCAGGCGTACGGCCAGGCAGACGAGGTTCGGGTATTCGGCGTAGTCGCCGTCGTAGCTTGGGTCGTGCTGGAAGCGTAGCGCGGTGGCGAGTTCGTCGGGCATGTCCCAGTAGCGCATCAGCCAGGAGCCGATCTGTTCTCGACTGATGCCGAGCAGGTGTTGCTCGACGTAGCTGTGGCACAGGTGCGGGTTGACTTCGAGGTGACGGCAGATCAGCGAGAAGTGCGGCGGGAAGACGTGGGCCAGCAGCAGGTAGCCGAAGTTGTGCAGCAGGCCGGCGAGGTAGGTCAGGCCGGCTTCCGGGCGCTGGGCGCGGGGCATGGCGCGGGTCAGGCCTTCGATGACGGCGGCGGTGTAGATCGATTGCTGCCAGTACGGCGTGGTGTGTTGCGGGTGGTCTTTGGGCAGGCTCAGGGTTTTGCCCAGGGCCAGGCCCAGCGCGAGGTTGATCACCAGGTCGAAACCCAGCACGCGCACGATCGCATCTTCCACTGAGCGAATTTTGCCCGGCGACGCGTAGTACGGCGACGCGGCCCAGCTGACGACTTGGGCGGCCAGCGCCGGGTCGGTTTCAACCACGCCGGTGATGTCGTCGATGGTGGCGTTGGGGTCCACGCGCAACTTGATGATTTTCTGCGCGGTCTCGGCCAGCGGCGGAATTTCGATGGTGGCTTCCAGGCGTTGCTGGATGCGTCGCGCGGTGAACGCCTGGACGGCCTGGGTGATTTCCTCGCGGTCATCGTCGGGGCGGTCGAGGTTCGGGCGGATGCTGGTCAGGTTCTCGCCGAAGTTGGCGGCGCTGGCCTTGGTCAGCATGGTCTTGAAGTCTTCGCTGGTGATTTCCAGCAGCAGGCCCGGCTCGCCCGAGTTGATCAGCAACTTCGGTACGCGCAGCAGGCTTTCCTCATACAGGCACGGCGAACTGGTCAGCGCAGGCAGGCCGGGCAGCAGGCTCAGGTTGTGCTTGCCGAGCATTTTGACCAGGCGTTCGGTGGGCACCGCGGTGAGGCGGCGGCCGGTCAGTTCGGCGAGGCGATTGAGGTCCAGCAACTGGCTTTGCGGGAACAGCACCATCAAGGCGCCGACCGCGTCGTCCACCAGCACAGCCTGCACTTTGCGCGAGGCGTTGAGGCCGTGGTGGTCGAGCACTTCTTCGTAGGCAATGCCCAATTTGCCCAGCAGCAGCCGAATAACAGACGGAGCGTGCAGGGTGTCGGGGGCGAGGGCAGCTTCTGTCATGGTCTGTATCCGTATTCAAACAATTGCAGGAGTATAACCAGCTTGTTTAAAAGCATCGTCTACAAACTGCGACGGTGCTCACACTTGGCCGTATTGCTGCCCATGGCGCAGCCAGCGGTCTAGCAATGGGCTGACGTGGTCCGGCCAGCGCTCAAGCAAAGCCTGGGCGGCGTCGCGCACGGCGGGTAACAAATCGGCATCACGCATCAGGTCGGCAACCTTGAATTGCAGCAGGCCGGTCTGGCGGGTGCCGAGCATTTCGCCGGGGCCGCGCAGTTCGAGGTCTTTTTCGGCGATGACAAAACCGTCGTTGGTTTCACGCATGATGCCCAGGCGCTGACGGCCGATCTGTGACAGCGGCGGATGGTAAAGCAGCACGCAATGGCTGGCGGCGCTGCCTCGACCCACACGGCCACGCAGCTGGTGCAGCTGCGCGAGGCCGAGGCGCTCGGGGTTTTCGATGATCATCAGGCTGGCGTTCGGGACGTCGACGCCGACTTCGATCACGGTGGTGGCGACCAGCAGTTGCAGGTTGCCCGCTTTGAATTCGGCCATCACGGCGGCTTTCTCAGCGGGCTTCATGCGACCGTGGATCAAGCCGACCTTCAACTCGCCGAGGGCTGCGGTGAGGTCTTCGTAAGTGGTTTCGGCGGCCTGACAGGTCAGCTCTTCCGATTCTTCAATCAGCGTGCACACCCAATAGGCCTGCCGCCCTTCGGCACAGGCGCCGCGTACGCGCTCGATGACTTCGACACGCCGTGTATCGGTGACCAATACAGTGTTCACCGGGGTTCGGCCGGGTGGCAATTCGTCGAGGATCGAGGTGTCGAGGTCGGCGTAGGCGCTCATGGCCAGCGTCCGCGGAATCGGCGTGGCGGTCATGATCAGCTGATGCGGACACATTCGCCCGCCAACACCTTTCTGGCGCAAGGCCAGGCGTTGCTGCACGCCGAAACGGTGCTGTTCGTCGATGATCGCCAGCGCGAGGTTCTTGAACTGCACTTCGTCCTGGAACAGCGCGTGCGTGCCGACCACCATCGGTGCGCCGTTGGCGATCTGTTCCAGCGCGGCCACGCGGTTCTTGCCCTTGAGCTTGCCGGCCAGCCACGCGACTTCAATGCCCAGCGGCTCGAGCCAGCGCTTGAAAGTGATGAAGTGCTGTTCGGCGAGGATTTCGGTGGGCGCCATCAGCGCAACCTGGTAACCGGCCTCCAACGCCTGAAGCGCGGCGAGGGCGGCGACCACAGTTTTACCCGCGCCGACGTCGCCCTGAATCAGCCGCAGCATCGGTTCGTGCTGGCTCAGGTCGTAGGCGATTTCGTTGCCGACCCGTTGCTGTGCGCCGGTTGGCGTAAAGCCCAGGTTGGCCAGGTATTGCGCTGGCAACTTGGTGGCTTTCGGCATGGCGGGTGCGCGCAGGGAGCGCATGCTTTCGCGCAGGCGTTGCTGGGACAGCTGATGGGTCAGCAGTTCTTCGAAGGCCAAACGGTGCTGCGCCCAGTGATGGCCGAGGGCGAGTTCGTCGACGTCGGCGTCGGCGGGCGGGTGATGCAGGTAGCGGATCGCATCGGCCAGCGGCGCCAGTTGATAGTCCCGGGCCAGTTCGGTCGGCAGCCAATCGGGCAGGCTGGTGGGGCCGAGCATGGTCAGGGTTTGCATGCACAGTTGGCGCAAACGCTGCTGGGTCAGGCCTTCGGTGAGCGGGTAGACCGGGGTCAGGGTTTCATCCACTGGCGGCGGCTCGTCACCGGTAATTGCGCGATATTCCGGGTGATAGATTTCCAGCCCCGACGCACCGGGCCGCGCTTCGCCGTAGCAGCGAATCCGCGTGCCGCGTTTGAGGCCTTCTTTCTGGGCGTTGCTGAAGTGATAGAAGCGCAGACTGAGGCCGCCGGTGCCGTCTTGCAGACGCACGACGAGGCTGCGACGGCGACCCATGACCACGTCGGCGCCGCTGACGGTGCCTTCGATCACGGCGTCTTGCCCCGGTCGCAAATGGCCGATCGGGACCACGCGAGTGCGGTCCTGATAGCGCAGCGGCAGGTGGAACAGCACGTCCTGGAGATTCTCCAGGCCGACCTTGGCCAATTTCTCGGCCATGGCCTCGCCGACACCTTTGAGTGCCGTTACCGACACTTGCGACAACTCGGTCATGACAGCGACTTAAGCCGCAGCCACCGGCGCGGGCGGCTTGGCCACCGAGCACAGGCGAATGGAGTCAGCGAGGATTTCAATCGCTTTCGGCCGCGGGAAGCTCGCACGCCACGCAATAGCCACGGTGCGGAACGGCACCGGCGGCGACAGCGGACGCACTTCGATCACGCCGGGGGCGTAGTGATGGCTGTCGACTGCCGACAGCGGCAGGATCGAAATGCCGAGGCCGGACGCGACCATGTGGCGGATGGTTTCCAGGGAGCTGGATTCCACCGTGGTGTGCTTGGCGCCGTCGTTGCCTTTGGCCAGGGTCGGGCAGGCTTCCAGCACTTGATCGCGGAAGCAGTGGCCTTCGCCGAGCAGCAGCAGGCTCTTGTCGTTGAGCAGGCTGGCGTCGATGGATTCTTTTTGCGTCCACGGGTGCTGGGCTGGCATCAGGACATAGAACGGCTCGTCGTAGAGCTGCAAGGTCAGGACGTCGGCTTCGTTGAACGGCAGGGCGATGATGATCGCGTCGAGCTCGCCGTTGCGCAGTTTGTCGCGCAGCACGTGGGTGAAGTTTTCTTCGATGTACAACGGCATCTGCGGGGCGACCCGGTGCAGTTGCGGGATCAGGTGCGGGAACAGGTACGGGCCGACGGTGTAGATCGCGCCGACTTTCAGCGGGGCGGTCAGCTGGTTTTTGCCAGCCTGGGCCAGTTCGCGGATGCCTTGGGCCTGTTCCAGGACTTTCTGTGCCTGGGCAACGATGCCTTCACCGACCGGGGTCAGGCGCACGGCACTCTTGCTGCGCTCGAAAATCAGCACACCGAGTTCGTCTTCAAGCTTTTTCACGCCCACCGACAGGGTCGGCTGGCTGACATGGCAACGCTCGGCCGCGTGGCCGAAATGCTGCTCTTGGGCGAGGGTAACGATGTAGCGTAATTCTGTGAGAGTCATAGCAAGCGTCCATGAAGTTGCGAGCCAAGCATACCGGCTGCAATCGATAGACGCACGTTATCAGACTGAGTGTGTTGAGTGACACCGGGTAATGCCGGTTTGCCGCAGGCAGATACGTAAAAGGCACCTTTCGGTGCCTTTCTGGCTTTGCACATACCCTGTGGGAGCGAGCCTGCTCGCGATGAGGCCATCACATTCAACATCATCGTTGACTGTTAAACCGCTATCGCGAGCAGGCTCGCTCCCACATTGGGTCGGTGTTGTGTTTAGCGGCGGCGTTTTTCCAGGGAGTAGAGGAACGGCGCCGTGATTTCGATGGTGCCATTGGTCAGCATGTCGGCCGGCGGCTTGGGCAGCGGTTGGGCGCGGCGGATCATTTCCAGGGTGGCCCGGTCCAGATCGGCAGTGCCGGAGCGGCCCACCAGTTCGAACGACAACACATTACCTTCGCCATCAACGACGAAGCGCAGACGGTTGGTGCCTTCCTTGCCCCGATTCTGCGCACTCGCCGGGTACTTTTTATACTTGCCCAAGTGCGCGAGCAAGGTGCCTTCCCAACTGGCTTTGGCAGCCTGTTGCGCTGGCGATGGACCCGGTGCCGGTTGTGCGGATTTCTCCGTCGGTGCCTGAGTCGGTTGCGCGTCGCTCGGTTTCTCCTCGGACGGCTTCTCCTTCGGCGGTTCCGGCTTTTTCTCCACAGGCTTCGGCGGTTGCGGCTTCGGCTTGGGCTTGACCGGTTTCGGCACGGCGATCTCGGCCTTCGGCACTTCAGCCAGTTTCGGGATCGGCAGCTCTTCCACCGGGGCCGGTGGCTGTGGCGGCGTTATGACCTTTGGCGGTGCCGGTGGTGGCGGGGCCGGAACCGGTGCCAACTCGACCATCATCGCCTGTGGAGGCAGCTCGACGGGTGGGCGCGCGTTCCAGTTCATCGCCAGCGCAATGGCCAGGGCATGGACGCCCAGCACCACGGCCAGGCTCCCGCTGTAACGCGTCAGCTTATGGCGCGTCGTGATCATTTCTGGACTGCCGTCTCGAGCCCGACCAGACCGACTTTCAGGTAACCGGCGGAGCGCAGGTTGTCCATCACGCTCATCAGGTCGCCGTAATCCACGCCTTTATCGGCCTGGAAGAAGATCGTCGTGTCTTTCTTGCCTTTGGTTTTGGCGTCGAGGGTGGCGCCGAGTGATGCGGCCGTCACTTCGTCTTCGCCGAGGAACAGGCGTTGGTCAGCTTTTACGCTGAGGAACACTGGCTTCTCTGGCCGTGGCGCCGGTTTGGCGCTGGAAGCGGGCAGGTCGACCTTGATGTCCACAGTGGCCAACGGAGCGGCCACCATGAAGATGATCAACAGCACCAGCATCACGTCGATAAACGGCGTGACGTTGATTTCGTGGTTCTCGGCCAGATCGTCGTCTGCGCCTTCTTTCAAATGCAAGCCCATGGCTGATTACCCTACTTTGACCATGTGGGGTTGCGCGGAGCGCTCGGTGGTCGGCAGGTGATCGAGGTCGCGGCTGACCAGCAGCAGGACTTCAGCCGAGGCATCGGACACTTGCGCTTTGTAACCGGCGATGGAGCGAGCGAAGACGTTGTAGATCACCACCGCAGGAATCGCGGCAACCAGACCCAGCGCGGTGGCCAGCAAGGCTTCGGCGATGCCGGGCGCCACGACGGCGAGGTTGGTGGTCTGGGTTTTGGCGATGCCGATGAAGCTGTTCATGATGCCCCACACGGTGCCGAACAGGCCCACGAATGGCGCGGTGGAGCCGATGGTGGCGAGCACGCCGGTGCCGCTGCTCATGTTGCGACCGCAGGCAGCCACCAAGCGCTCGAGACGGAAGGCAACACGTTCCTTGATGCCTTCTTTCTCGCGGCTGTTGACCGACAGACGCATCTCTTCCAGGGCGTCATGGACCAGCAGATTGGCGAGGGTGCCTTGCTTGGTGGCGGAGGCGCTGGCTTCTTTAAGGGTGGTGGCTTTTTTCAGGTGGACGATTTCGGTGCGCAGACGACGCTTGGCGCCCATCAGCTCGAAGCCCTTGGCGATCCAGATGGTCCAGGTGATGATCGAGGCGATGGCCAGGCCGATCATCACGATTTTCACGATAATATCGGCGTTTTGGTACATGCCCCATGGCGACAGGTCGTGTGCCATGCCCAGGGTGTTGTCGGCTTCGAGGACTTCAGGAACGTCTTCGGCGTCTACTGCCTGGGCCGGGTCGGTTGCGGCTGGCGCTACGGCAGGGGCGGCATGATCAGCCGGGGCTGGAGCAACGGCGGCTGCCGGAGTGGCGGGCGTTTGTGCGTCAGCGAAAGAGGCGGTCGGCGCCAGCATCAGGCTGAGCAGCAGGGCGGCCACTGCGCTCCAGGCGCGAGGTCGTTTGGTTGGCGAAGCGGGGAATTGATTGCGTGTCATGCTGGCCGGACCTGAGAGAAAAATAGGGTAAATGTTCTTCCAGGCCTCGTAAGGCCGAGAACAAAAGTGGCGTGCATTATTGCAAGTAATTCTTGTTAACAGAAGTAATAGAGTATCTTTTTTTCCTTCATTGCTAGCCGCTCGTCCTGTGCCGGCGCTAGTCTGTGCCTTTCTGATGGGAGATTTCTGATGTCTGCGCCTTCTGTTTTGATCGCCGGCTGTGGTGATGTCGGCAGTCGTCTGGCCACGCAATTGGTGGCTTCCGGGTGGGAGGTTCATGGCCTGAGGCGTGACGTCTCGCGTCTGCCCGAGGGGGTCATTGGCGTTGCCGGCGACTTGTTCAATGAAGACTGCCCGCAGACCTGGCCGGTCGGAGCAGTGGATTACCTGGTTTATTGCGCGGCTGCCACCGATCACGATGAGGCCGGTTACCGCGCGGCTTATGTGCAGGGCTTGAAGCATGTGCTTGAGTGGCTGGGCGACTACGGGCAGGTGCCCGAGCGCCTGCTGTTTGTTTCGAGCAGCAGTGTGTATGGCCAGCAGAATGGCGAGTGGGTCGACGAGACTTCGCCGACCATTGCAGAAGGCTATTCGGGTCGATTGATGCTAGAGGCTGAGCAAGTGGCACTGCAAAGCGGCATCCCGGCGAGCATCGTGCGCCTGACCGGCATTTACGGCCCCGGCCGCGAATGGCTGCTGACTCAGGTGCGTCGAGGTTATCGTGTGGCCGTTGACCCGCCGCTGTATGGCAACCGCATTCACGCAGACGATGCAGCGGGGCTTATGGCGTATCTGCTTGAAGCGGATCGACGCGGTGTGGCGTTGGATGACGTCTATATCGGTGTGGACGACGCGCCGGCGCCGCTGGCCGAGGTGGTCGGCTGGTTGCGTGAGTATCTGGGTGTGACTGAATGGGCTGATGACGCGAGCGTGCGGCGTACGGGCAGCAAGCAGTGCAGTAATGCTCGGGCGAAGGCATTGGGCTGGACGCCAAAGTACCCAAGCTATCGCGAAGGCTACGCCGCGATCCTCGAAGGTCGCTGCTGACTTTCATGCGCCCAAAACAACAGTAGGAGCGAGCGGTGCGGCGATCCGACTTGCCCGCGAAGGCGTCATAACTTCCAACATCTATATTGGCTGTTACATCGCCTTCGCGGGCAAGCCTCGCTCCTACAATTGGTGATGTGTTGGGCTTTAGGGCCGGGTTACTGCTTTTCCAGCAACCACTTGCGCTCACCCGGCGTGAACTGAGGCATTTCATCCGCCTGCGCCGTGTTTACCGCCTGCACAATCTCCAGTTCCTTGCCCTTGCGCGCAAAGATCCAGGTATTGCCCTGGCCGTTCACTTGCAGCCACATGTTGTCATTGCCGCCGCTCATCGACGCGCAATCGCCCGCCAGGCACAGGGCATAACGATCGGCACCCGGCAGGCCGGCCACCTGGCCATCGGCCTGGAACTGCACGTTATTGCCTTCGCCCGGACCGTTGACGATTTTCCAACTGCCGCCCATGTAGGCGGTGTACAGCGCGCGTTCGAAGCTCGCGCCAATCGGTGCGCCATCTGGCACCGGAATCAGCGCACGGTCAAAGACCTGCTCCGGCTCGTTTTCGCTGGCGGCCTGGCTCAGTTGCTTGCCGTCACGCTTCAGTTCGCTGGCGGAGCTCCCATAAAAGTCGACTTTCCGGGCACCGGACTCTTCGCCCAGCAGCTTGCCTTCGACGTTTTCAAAGCCGTTGGTGTAGCGGGCCTGAGCGGCCTTGGTGTTGACGTCCCATTCCAGGTTCGGGCCATAAGCCTGGAGCGCTTCACGCAGGGGGCCGCCTTTGGACGCAGCGTCGATCGCCACCTGATTGATCCAGGTGCCACTGATGTCACGATCGGCAGGGTTGCTGGCACAACCGCCCAAGAGAAGGGCGACCAGCGAGAGAGCTAGCGCATGGCGCATGGTGAAATCCTTTCAAGACGAAATCGGCGCAACCCTTGGGGCTGCGCCGGATGTATTACTCGATGACCAGAATGGCATCCATTTCAACCTGCGAACCCTTTGGCAGGGCAGCTACGCCGATGGCGGCGCGGGCAGGGTATGGCTGGTCAAAGTACTTGCCCATGATCTCGTTGACCTTGGCGAAGTGGCTCAGGTCGGTGAGGAAGATGTTCAGTTTGACGATGTCCTTGAACGAGCCGCCAGCCGCTTCGGCTACGGCTTTGAGGTTCTCGAACACCTGGACGGTCTGGGCTTCGAAGCCTTCAACCAGTTCCATGGTTTTTGGGTCCAGAGGAATTTGACCCGACATGTAAACGGTGTTGCCAGCCTTGATCGCCTGGGAGTAAGTACCGATGGCGGCCGGGGCCTTGTCGCTGGTGATAACAGTCTTGGTCATGAATGACTCCTGGTAATAGGTGGCTTAGGCACGCATGCGGGTGATGCGAATCACCCCGGTCAGTGCGCGTAGTTTCTTGATCACGCGGGCCAGATGCACGCGGTCGTGCACGCTGACCACCAGTTGGACCACGCTGATGCGACCATCGCGTTCATCCATGCTGATTTTTTCGATATTGCCGTCGGCCGCGTTGACGCTGCTGGCCAGCAGGGCGATCAGGCCACGCTGGTGTTCCAGCTCGACGCGCAGCTCGACGTTGAATTCGCCGGTGACATCCTTGGCCCACGAGAGCTGGATGCATTTTTCCGGGTTGTGGCGGATTTCGCTGATGTTGCGGCAGTTGTCCAGGTGCACCACCATGCCTTTGCCGGCAGACAAGTGACCGACAATCGGGTCGCCCGGGATCGGTGTGCAGCACTTGGCGTAGCTGAGCACCAGGCCTTCGGTGCCGCGAATCGCCAGTGGGCCTTCCGGACTTGGCAACTGTTCGCCTTCGCCGAGCAGGCGTCGTGCGACCACGTAGGCCATGCGATTGCCCAGGCCGATGTCTTCCAGCAAGTCTTCGATCAGTTCGAGACGGTATTCGGCCAGCATCGCCTTGACGCGGTCGGCCGCTACTTTTTCCAGCGAGCTGTCGAAACCGTTGAGCACTTTGTTCAGCAGTCGTTCGCCGAGGCTGATGGATTCGGAACGGCGCTGCAGTTTCAGCGCGTGGCGGATGTGGGTCCGCGCCTTGCCGGTGACTACGAAGTTGAGCCACGCCGGGTTTGGCCGCGCGCCGGGAGCGCTGACGATCTCGACCGTGGAGCCGCTTTGCAGCGGTTCGGACAGCGGTGCGAGACGACGATTGATCCGGCAGGCGATGCAACTGTTGCCCACGTCGGTGTGTACCGCGTAAGCGAAGTCGACCGCTGTGGAGCCCTTGGGCAGCTCCATGATCCGGCCTTTGGGCGTGAACACGTAGACCTCGTCCGGGAACAGGTCGATCTTCACGCTCTCGATGAATTCCAACGAATTGCCGGCCCGTTGCTGCATTTCCAGCACGCCTTTGACCCACTGACGGGCACGGGCGTGAGTGCCTTTTGGCTGTTCGTCACCGCTGGATTTGTACAGCCAATGGGCAGCGATGCCATTGTTGGCCATCTCTTCCATTTCACGGGTGCGGATCTGGATCTCGATCGGAACACCGTGCATGCCGAACAGCGTGGTGTGCAGCGACTGGTAGCCGTTGGCCTTGGGGATCGCGATGTAATCCTTGAAGCGACCCGGCAACGGTTTGTACAAATTATGCACAGCACCTAGCACGCGGTAGCAGGTATCGACCTTGTCGACGATGATCCGGAACGCATAGACGTCCATGATCTCGTTGAAGGCCCGACGCTTGCCGCGCATTTTCTTGTAGATGCCGTAGAGGTGTTTCTGGCGACCGCTGACCTCGCCCTGGATGCCATCGATGGCCAGGCAGTGGCTGAGGGATTCTTCGATCTTGTTGACGATTTCCTTGCGGTTGCCCCGGGCGCGTTTGACCGCCTGGTTGATCCGCGCGGAACGCATCGGGTGCATGGCTTTGAAGCCGAGGTCTTCGAATTCTATGCGAATGGCGTGCATGCCCAGCCGGTTGGCGATGGGCGCATAGATTTCCAGGGTTTCCTTGGCGATCCGCCGGCGTTTTTCACCGGACAGGACTTCCAGCGTGCGCATGTTGTGCAGGCGGTCGGCCAGTTTCACCAGGATCACGCGAATGTCGCGCGCCATGGCCATGGCCATTTTCTGGAAGTTTTCGGCCTGGGCTTCGGCTTTGGTCTCGAAGTTCATCTGGGTCAGTTTGCTGACCCCGTCGACCAGTTCAGCCACGGTTTCGCCGAACTGCGCTTGCAGCGCTTCCTTGGCGATACCGGTGTCTTCGATCACGTCATGCAGCATCGCAGCCATCAGGCTCTGATGGTCCATGTGCATGTCGGCAAGAATATTCGCCACCGCAAGAGGATGCGTGACGTACGCCTCACCGCTGCGGCGGCGTTGGCCGTCGTGGGCTTGTTCGGCGTAGAAGTACGCTCGGCGGACCAGGTTGACCTGGTCCTTGCCGAGGTAGGTCGATAAGCGATCGGCGAGGGCGTCTATGCTCGGCATGATAACTCCTGCCGTTCGCTGTGACCCCGCGCCGTGCTACGTCGACCAGGCATAGGCTTAGACGGCCTCGTTGGACTCGTCCTCGAACGCTGCGAACAGCGGTTCGTCTTCGACGATTTCAGCATTGGCGATGAACTCGTAGCTCATCAGGCCTTCAGCGATTTCACGCAAGGCTACAACGGTAGGCTTGTCGTTTTCCCACTGAACCAGTGGCTCTTTGCCGCCGGTGGCCAGTTGACGGGCACGCTTGGTGGACAGCATGACCAGTTCAAAACGGTTTTCCACGTGGTTCAGGCAGTCTTCAACGGTTACGCGGGCCATGGTATTCCTCGGAGCGAATGCAATATGCGCGCTGCCCGGGTGGGCGAGCGGACTCAACAGTTTAAAAAAACACCAGCGATTAGGGAAGCGCTGATTTTTTGACCAAGCCCTTCAACGCGCTGCAAGTGCCAATGTAAAGCCCTTGCAGCGGTTTTGGGAAGGGCTGTTTAGCCGAGCAATTCAGCCAAAAGTTTTCCGTTACGCTGCTGCTGACGCTTCTGATGCAGCTGATTGGCACGGAAAATCGCCTGTATATCCTTCAGGGCGTGGGCGAAATCGTCGTTGATGATCAGGTAGTCGTAGTCGACGTAGTGGCTCATTTCGCTGACTGCTTCGCGCATCCGGCCTTCAATGACCTCGTCACTGTCCTGGCCGCGATTGTTCAGGCGCTGGTGCAAGGCTTGCAGCGATGGCGGCAGAATGAAGATCGAGCGGGCCTGGGGCATCAATTTGCGCACTTGCTCGGCGCCTTGCCAGTCGATTTCCAGAATCAGGTCGTGGCCTTCGTCCAAGGTCTGCTGCAGGTGGCTTTGCGAAGTGCCGTAGAGGTTGCCGAACACTTCGGCGCGCTCGAGGAAATCCCCGTGTTCGATCATCTTCACGAACTCTTCGCGCGACACGAAGTTGTAGTTCACGCCGTTCACTTCACCGGGGCGCATGGCGCGGGTGGTGTGGGAGACAGAGACGCGGATCTCCTGATCAGCGTCGGTCAAGGCCTTGACCAGACTGCTCTTGCCCGCGCCCGAAGGGGCGGAAATGATGTACAGGGTGCCGGTGCTGTGGGTCATGTCGGGTTTGCCTTACTCAATATTCTGCACTTGTTCGCGCATCTGCTCGATCAACACTTTGAGGTTGACCGCAGCCTGGGTGCTGCGCGGGTCGAAGGCTTTGGAGCCCAGTGTGTTGGCTTCGCGGTTGAGTTCCTGCATCAGGAAGTCCAGGCGCCGACCGGCAGCGCCACCGGATTTGAGCACCCGGCGAACTTCAATGATGTGAGTGCTCAGGCGATCCAGTTCTTCGGCGACGTCGCTTTTTTGCGCGAGCATGACCATTTCCTGCTCCAGCCGCTGCGGGTCCATCTCGGCTTTCATGTCGGCAAAGCGGTCGAGGACTTTCTGGCGCTGAGTGGCAAGCATCTGCGGGACCAGTTCACGCAGGGTCACCACGTCTTCTTCAATGGAGGTCAGGCGATCATTGATCAACCGGGCCAGCTCCGCGCCTTCGCGCTCGCGGCCGGCCTTGAGTTCTTTCAGGCCTTCATTGAACAGCGCCAGTGCTTCGGCATTCAGGGCTTGCGGATCTGTGGCGTCGCCGACCAAAACACCGGGCCAGGCCAACACCTCAAGCGGGTTCAGCGCAGCCGGATTCTTGATCAGGCCGGCGATGGTCTCGGCGGCAGCGACCAATTGCGCGGCGCGCTCGCGGTCCACTTGCAGGGGTTTGTCGGTGTTTTCTTCGGTGAAGCGCAGGGTGCATTCGAGCTTGCCCCGGGAGATGCCCTGGCGCAGCGCTTCGCGGACAGCACCTTCGAGGTCGCGAAACGACTCCGGCAGGCGCAGGTGGGGTTCCAGGTAGCGGCTGTTGACCGAGCGCAATTCCCAGCTCAGGGTGCCTTGGGCGCCGGCTTTCTCGACGCGGGCGAAGGCGGTCATGCTGTGCACCATGGAGGTACCTCGCAATTCAGGTTTGCGTTACCAAAGGTTTCGCGAGACCCGATATCTGTGAATTAAAGCCGACAGGCAGCAAAGGCGCAGGATTGTAGCGCAGTGGGGCGGATGCGCCCAAACACACGGTGTGACAAAGGGCTGCAGGCCGTCGGTAAAGCGCTGTTCTAAGCTCTAGTCAGCGCTTTCAATCGTCGGGCGGATTTTTTAGAAGTGCCCAGTCTTGGCGCGCGGCTCTATAATGCTCGGCAGTTTTCCGTCCCCCGTACAGGTATTCCCTATGAAACGTCCAAGTGGTCGCGCTGCCGATCAGCTCCGCTCGATCCGCATTACCCGCAACTACACCAAACACGCCGAGGGATCTGTACTGGTCGAGTTCGGTGATACCAAAGTCATCTGCACGGTCAGCGTCGAGAACGGCGTGCCACGCTTCCTGAAGGGTCAGGGCCAGGGCTGGTTGACCGCCGAATACGGCATGCTGCCGCGCGCCACCGGCGAGCGTAACCAGCGTGAAGCGAGCCGTGGCAAACAAGGCGGTCGCACCCTGGAAATCCAGCGTCTGATCGGTCGTTCCCTGCGTGCTTCGCTGGACATGTCCAAGCTGGGCGACGTCACCCTGTACGTCGACTGCGACGTGATCCAGGCTGACGGTGGCACCCGCACCGCGTCCATCACCGGCGCCATGGTTGCACTGGTCGATGCCTTGAAAGTGATCAAGAAGCGCGGCGGCCTGAAAGGCGGCGACCCGCTCAAGCAAATGATCGCTGCCGTTTCGGTGGGCATGTACCAGGGCGAGCCTGTGCTCGACCTCGACTACCTGGAAGACTCGGCTGCCGAGACTGACCTGAACGTGGTAATGACTAGCACTGGCGGCTTCATTGAAGTCCAGGGCACTGCTGAAGGCGCACCGTTCCAGCCGGAAGAGCTGAACGCTATGCTGGAGCTGGCGAAGAAAGGCATGACCGAGATCTTCGAACTGCAAAAGGCCGCACTGGCCGACTGATCGGATGTTCCACGCAAGGAGGACACCATGAGTGACGAGCAGCAGCTACTTCCCATCCCGAGCAAAGACGTTCGGCAGTGGGCAATGTTTTGTCACTTATCCGCCTTGCTGGGGATCTGGATTCCGTTCGGTACGCTGATCGGCCCGCTGATCCTCTGGCAGATGAAGCGCGAGATGGACCCGTTTGTGGATGCCCAGGGCAAGGAGGCGCTGAACTTTCAGATCACCGTCGCCATTGCTTCTGCCATCTGCTTCCTGCTGATGGTGGTGATCATCGGGTTCTTCATGTTTGGTCTGGTGGCGATTGGTGCGCTGGTGTTGACGATCATTGCCGGCGTCAAAGCCAATGAAGGGGTGCCTTATCGGTATCCGTTCACCTGGCGGTTGATCAAATAATCACCGAATTCCTGTAGGAGCGAGGCTTGCCCGCGAATTTAGGTGCCTCGGTCCGTCAGGAAAACCGCGTTATCGTTCTTCGCGGGCAAGCCTCGCTCCTACAGGTGTCGAGACATTGCACAAAAAAGCCGACAGCGATGTCGGCTTTTTTGTGTCTGCGAAAAAACGCTTATTAGATGGTCAGCGTCCAGTCGTAGTCCACGATCAGCGGTGCGTGCTGCGAGAACCGTGGCTGGCGTGGCAGGCGTGCGCTGCGAACAAAACGGCGCAGGCCAGGGGTCAGCAACTGGTAGTCGAAACGCCAACCGAGGTTGAGCATTTCTGCCTGTTCGTTGTCCGGCCACCAGCTGTACTGGTCGCCCTCACGGCTGACTTCACGCAGGGCATCGACATAGCCCATGTTGCCGACAATCTCGTCCATCCAGGCACGTTCAGGTGCCAGGAAACCCGGGGATTGCTGGCTGTCGCGCCAGTTCTTGATATCCAGCTTCTGTTGCGCCACGTACAGCGAGCCACAGTAAATGTACTCGCGACGTTTGCGTCGCTGTTTATCCAGATAACGGGCGAAGTCGTCCATTAGCTTGAACTTCTGGTTCAAGTCTTCATCGCCGTTCTGCCCCGAAGGGAGCAGCAAGGTCGCGATGCTGACCTTGTCGAAATCGGCTTGCAGGTAGCGCCCGTAGCGGTCGGCCGTCTCGAAGCCGAGACCGCTGATGACTGCCTTCGGTTGCAACCGCGAATACAAAGCCACGCCACCCTGGGCGGGAACTTCGGCTTCGCAGGCATAAAGGAAGTAGCCATCCAGTTGGAAGGCTGGATCGTCCAGTTCAAAGGCGGAGGCGCGGGTGTCCTGCAGGCAGATGACGTCGGCATTCTGTGCTTGCAGCCAACTGAGCAAACCTCGCTCCACTGCAGCCTGAATACCATTGACGTTCACACTGATGATCCGCATAAATGGCCCCAAAAATCGCGTGCGTGTATGATACACGGCGTCAACCTAATTAGCTAAATCCGTGGTATTTGGGGTTTTTTTCATGCAAACGTATCAGCGCGATTTCATTCGTTTTGCCATTGATCGCGGCGTTTTGCGCTTCGGCGAGTTCACCCTGAAGTCCGGGCGCACCAGTCCTTACTTCTTCAATGCCGGCCTGTTTAACTCGGGTTCGGCCCTTGCGCAGCTGGGGCGTTTCTACGCGGCAGCCATCGTCGAGAGCGGTATTTCGTTCGACGTACTGTTTGGCCCTGCGTACAAAGGCATCCCTTTGGCGGCGACCACTGCAGTGGCCCTGGCCGAACATCACGACCGTGACCTGCCATGGTGCTTCAACCGCAAAGAGGCTAAGGCCCACGGCGAAGGCGGCAGTCTCGTTGGCGCGCCGTTGACCGGCGATGTGCTGATCATCGACGACGTGATCACCGCCGGCACCGCTATCCGCGAAGTGATGCAGATCATCGCTTCCCAGGACGGCGCCAAGGCAGCGGGCGTGCTGATTGCCCTGAACCGACAGGAACGTGGCAACGGCGAGTTGTCGGCAATCCAGGAAGTGGAGCGTGACTTCGGTATTCCGGTAATCAGCATTGTTTCGTTGAACCAGGTGCTGGAGTTCCTGGCGGATGATCTGCAGCTCAAGCAGCATTTGCCGGCGGTTGAAGCCTATCGGGCCCAATTCGGCGTCTGACCACATATCCCTGTGGTATCGGGCTTGTGTGGCGAGGGAGCTTGCTCCCGCTGGGCTGCGTAGCAGACCCAAGGATTTTGTGAGTGCTGCGCACTCAAGCGGGAGCAAGCTCCCTCGCCACAAAAGTTAGATTGTCACAGGGATCGCAGGCAAAAAAGACCCCGCTCAGCTTGGCTGAGCGGGGTCTTTTTGTCTGTTCTGCTTAGTGACGCTTGCGATTACTGATTAAAGTACCCACACCCGTATCGGTGAAGATCTCAAGCAGAATCGCATTCGGAACCCGACCATCGATGATCAACGAACTGCCGACGCCGCCCTGAACCGCTTCCAGCGCGCAACGGATCTTCGGCAGCATGCCGCCGTAGATGGTGCCGTCAGCGATCAGATCGTCGACTTGCTGGGTGGTCAGGCCGGTGAGGACAGTGCCCGACTTATCCATCAGGCCGGCGATGTTGGTCAGCAGCATCAGCTTTTCAGCTTTCAGTGCTTCAGCCACTTTGCCGGCCACCAGGTCAGCGTTGATGTTGTACGACTCGCCGTTGGCGCCGACGCCGATCGGCGCGATCACCGGGATGAAGTCGCCTTTGACCAGCAGGTTCAGCAGGTCGGTGTTGATGCCGACCACTTCACCGACCTGGCCGATGTCGATGATTTCCGGTTGGGTCATCTCCGGCGTCTGACGGGTCACGGTAAGTTTCTTCGCACGAATCAGCTCGGCATCTTTACCGGTCAGGCCGATGGCGCTGCCGCCATGACGGTTGATCAGGTTGACGATGTCCTTGTTGACCTGGCCGCCGAGGACCATTTCCACCACGTCCATAGTTTGCGCGTCAGTCACGCGCATGCCATCGATGAAGTGGCTTTCGATCGACAGACGCTTGAGCAGGTCGCCGATTTGCGGGCCGCCGCCGTGTACCACCACCGGGTTGATGCCGACAGCTTTCATCAGCACGATGTCGCGGGCGAAGCCGGTTTTCAGCTCCTCGCTTTCCATCGCGTTGCCGCCGTATTTGATCACCAGCGTCTTGCCGACATAGCGGCGAATGTAAGGCAACGCTTCGGACAGGACCTTGGCGGTGTTGGCGGCGGCTTCGCGTTCGAGGGTCATTCAGGGCTCCGGCACTTCGATAAAAGGCGCTTCAATAAATCAAAACGGTAGTTGGAGATCAGGTGCAACACGCTTCAACTGGACTTTGAAAACGTCCTTGATGCGCTGCAATTCCGCCTCGTCATCAGCCTCGAAGCGCAGCACCAGCACCGGTGTGGTGTTGGACGCGCGCACCAGGCCCCAGCCTTTGGCGTAGTCGACTCGCACGCCGTCAATGGTGGTCAGGTCGGCGCCTTCGCCCCACTTCGCGTCGTGCAATGCATCAATGATGCTGAATTTGCTCTCTTCGGTCACATGGATATTGATTTCCGGCGTAGAAATATCGTTCGGGAAGGTCGCAAACAGCTCTTCCGCGGTGGATTTTTCCTTGCTGAGGATCTCCAGCAGGCGAGCAGCGCTGTAAATGCCGTCGTCAAAACCGAACCAGCGCTCCTTGAAGAAGATGTGCCCGCTCATTTCGCCGGCCAACAGGGCGCCGGTTTGTTTCATTTTCTTTTTGATCAACGAATGACCGGTCTTCCACATTAGCGGTCGACCGCCGTATTCCTTGATCAGCGGCGTCAGGCGACGGGTGCATTTGACGTCGAAGATGATTTCCGCGTTAGCGTTGCGCGCCAGCACGTCACGGGCGAACAGCATCAGCAAACGGTCGGGGTAAACGATGCTGCCGGTGTTCGTCACCACGCCGACGCGGTCGCCGTCACCGTCGAAGGCCAGGCCGAGGTCAGCGTTGGTTTCCTTGACCTTGGCGATCAGGTCGACGAGGTTTTCAGGCTTGCCCGGATCCGGGTGGTGGTTCGGGAAGTTGCCGTCGACGTCGCAGAACAGCGGGATGACCTCGCAGTTCAGAGCTTCGATCAATTGCGGGGCGATCACGCCGGCCGCGCCGTTACCGCAGTCGACCACGACTTTCAGGCGACGAGCCAGTTTGATGTCCTGGACGATTTCGGTGTTGTAGCGGTCGAGGATCTCGACCTGGGTGACGCTGCCCTTGCCGCTGCTCAGGTTGTTGGTCTTGAGGCGGTCGTGCAGGGCCTGGATCTGTTCGTTGGCCAGGGTGTCGCCAGCGATGACGATTTTGAAACCGTTGTAATTCGACGGGTTATGGCTGCCGGTCAGCATGACGCCGGATTTGCCGGCCAGTACGTTGGCGGCGTAGTACAGCGCCGGTGTTGGCACCAGGCCGACGTCGCTGACGTGGCAACCGCTGTCGGCCAGGCCCTTGATCAATTGCTCGACCAGTTCCGGGCCGGAGAGTCGACCGTCGCGGCCAACGGAAACGTTCGGTTCGTCCTGGGCCAGGCTCTGGGCACCGATGGCGCGACCGAGCCAATAAGCGGTCTCAGCGTTCAGGAATTCCGGGACGGTGCCGCGAATGTCATAGGCGCGGAAGATGCTGTCGGGGAACTTGGGTGCGACTTGGGCTGGGCTGCTCATTACTGGAAATGCTCCATCTCGAAGGTGGCTGGACCTGTCTGCGAAGAACTCGCCGGCAGGCGCAAACTGAAGGGTATGACGGCGATTTCCACTGAGAGTTCGTGGTGTGTAAAGGCCATGCCACCTGCGTTTGCGGGGTAATGACCGGTCAATGCCTTGATTTTCGGCGGTAAAACTTCCAGATGAGCTTTATGCAAATTTCAGCAGGCCCCGTACCTGTGGCGAGGGAGCTTGCTCCCGCTTGGGTGCGCAGCGCCCACAAAATCTTTGGGCCGCTTCGCAGCCCAGCGGGACGGTGCGACGATTCGACAAGCTCCCTCGCCACAGGGTTCTTTATCGGATCAATGGCTGCCGGAATGCCCAAAGCCGCCGGCGCCGCGCTCGGTTTCAACGAACTCTTCGACCATTTCGAAGTGCGCTTGAACCACCGGCACCAGGACCAGCTGCGCCAGACGCTCACCGACCACCATGTTGAAATCAGTTTGGCCACGGTTCCAGCACGAAACCATCAGCGGACCCTGGTAATCGGAGTCGATCAAACCGACCAGATTGCCCAGCACGATGCCGTGTTTATGGCCCAGGCCGGAGCGCGGCAGGATCAGCGCCGCCAGGCCTGGATCGCCAATGTAGACGGACAGGCCGGTAGGGATCAGCACGGTTTCACCCGGCTTGATCACGGTGTCTTTTTCCAGCATGGCGCGCAGGTCGAGGCCGGCGGAGCCTGGCGTGGCGTACTGCGGCAGCGGGAAGTCGGTACCGATGCGGGGGTCGAGGATCTTGGCTTGCAAAGCGTGCATGTAAATTAAACCTGGTTCAGACGTTCGGCGATAAAAGTGATCAGCTGGCGAGCGATTTTGCTCTTGCTGGTCTGGGCGAAAAGTGTGGCGTGTAGCTGGCGGTCGATCACGCTGCAGGCGTTTTCTTCGCTGTTGAAGCCAATGCTCGGGTTCGCAACGTCGTTGGCGACGATCAAATCGAGGTTCTTGTCTTTCAACTTGCGCGCAGCGTAATCGAGCAGGTGTTCGGTTTCAGCGGCGAAACCGACACTGAACGGACGGTCGGGGCGCGTGGCGATGGTGGCCAGGATGTCCGGGTTACGCACCATCTGTAGCAACAAGCCGTCGCCGTTCGTGGGATCTTTCTTGAGTTTCTGTGGGGCGACGACTTCCGGGCGGTAATCCGCAACCGCTGCCGAGGCGATAAACAGGTCGCAGGGAATCGCGGCTTCGCAGGCCGCGAGCATGTCGCGGGCGCTGACCACGTCGATGCGGGTAACGCGATCTGGCGTTGGCAGATGCACCGGGCCGGTGATCAGCGTCACGCGGGCGCCGGCTTCTACCGCCGCTTCGGCCAGGGCAAAACCCATTTTCCCGGAGCTGTGGTTGGTGATGTAGCGCACCGGGTCGATGTTTTCCTGGGTCGGGCCAGCGGTGATCAGCACGTGTTTGCCGGTCAGCGCCTGGCGCTCGAAGCAGTCCGCCGCGCATTGGGCGAGTTCGACGGCTTCGAGCATGCGGCCCAGGCCGACGTCCCCGCAGGCCTGGCTGCCGGAGGCAGGGCCGAAGGCTTTGATGTCGCGGTTTGCGAGGGTTTGCAGGTTGGCCTGGGTCGCCGGGTCGCGCCACATGGCCTGGTTCATCGCCGGGGCAACGGCGACCACCGCGTCGGTGGCCAGCACCAGCGTGGTCAGCAGGTCGTCGGCAATGCCTTGGGCCAGACGGGCGATCAGGTCCGCAGTCGCCGGGGCGATCAGCACCATGTCAGCCCACTTGGCGAGCTCGATGTGGCCCATGGCAGCTTCAGCCGCCGGGTCCAGCAGGTCCAGATGAACCGGGTGGCCGGACAAGGCTTGCATGGTCAGCGGTGTGATGAACTCGCTGCCGCCACGGGTCATGACCACGCGCACTTCAGCGCCTTGGTCGATCAGGCGGCGAACCAGGTCGGCGCTCTTGTAGGCAGCAATACCGCCGCCGACGCCCAGAACGATGCGTTTCCGATACAGCCGCTGCATAGGTCTGCCTTTCATTTCGTTGATGACTGCGTGGCGATACCCCCTCCCCAGGAGTGAAATCGCTCGCAAAAAAGATGGGCTACGATATCACAGCGACCGCTATGGAACAGCGGCGCCCAAACACACATGGAGGTGCTATGAGCATTCGCGATTGGCCGGCGGCGGAGCGGCCGCGGGAGAAGTTATTGGAGCAGGGCTCGGCGAGTCTTTCGGATGCCGAGTTACTGGCCATCTTTCTACGAACCGGGGTATCCGGCAAAAGCGCGGTGGATCTGGCGCGACACCTGTTGCAGCAATTTGGCAGCCTGCGCACGTTGCTTGAGGCCGACCTCCGGACCTTCAGCGGTGAACTCGGGCTTGGGCCGGCAAAGTTTGCGCAGTTGCAGGCGGTGCTGGAAATGGCCCGGCGGCATCTGGCAGAACGGTTACGGCGTGATTCGGTGATGGAGAGCCCGCTGGCGGTGCGCGACTATCTCAAGTCGATGCTGCGTCACGAGCCGCACGAGGTATTCGGCTGCCTGTTTCTGGATTCCAAGCACCGGGTGCTGGCGTTTGAAGTGCTGTTTCGCGGCTCCATCGACAACACCAGCGTGTATCCGCGGCAGGTGGTCAAGCGCGCATTGGCCCACAACGCCGCCGCATTGATCCTCTGCCATAACCACCCGTCGGGCAATCCCGATCCCAGTCAGGCGGATCGAATGCTGACCAAGCGCCTGCAAGAGGCACTGGACCTGGTTGATGTGCGGGTGCTCGACCATTTCATCGTCGGCGACGGCGATCCGCTGTCGATGGCTGAGTATGGGTGGATGTGAGCGGGGCATTCGGAGCCAAGTGAGTCCCTGTGGGAGCGAGCCTGCTCGCGATAGCGTCCTTTCAGCCACTGAATAGGGTGACTGATACGACGTCATCGCGAGCAGGCTCGCTCCCACAGGTTTTGTGGTGACGCTGATCACTTGAGGTTGACCTTCGAGTAATCCTGGCGGCCGAACGGGCTGACCGAATAACCCTCGACGTCTTTACGCGTCAGCGCGAAAGCAGTCGGATGAGCCAGCGGCAGCCACAGCGCCTGCTGCTGGATCTGCGCCTGGGCCTGCTCGTAAAGCTTGGTGCGCACCCCTTGCTCGCCGGTGGTCTTGCCGGCGCTGATCAGCTTGTCCAGTTCCTGGTTGCAGTAACGGGCGAAGTTGGTGCCGGATTTGACCGCGGCGCAGGAAAACTGCGGGGTGAGGAAGTTGTCCGGGTCGCCGTTGTCGCCGGCCCAGCCCATGAACAGCAGGTCGTGCTCACCGGCCTTGGCGCGACGAATCAGTTCGCCCCATTCGATCACCCGGATTTCAGCCTGGATGCCGATTTCCGCGAGGTCGGATTGTAGCATTTGCGCACTGAGGCTTGGGTTCGGGTTAAGCAGACTGCCGGAAGGTCGGGTCCAGATAGTGGTCTGGAAACCGTCCTTGAGCCCGGCCTTGGCCATTAAGGCCTTGGCCTTCTCGACGTCATGCGGGTAGCCCGGCAAGCCTTTGGCGTAGCTCCAGGTGTTCGGCGGGTACGGGCCGTTGGCGGGCTCGGCGGTGTCTTCGAACACGGCTTTAACGTAGTTGGCCTTGTCGAACGCGAGGTTGATCGCCTGGCGCACTTCAGGCTTGTCCAGCGGTGGGTGCTGGCTGTTGATGCCGACGAACGCGGTCATGAAGGCGTCAGTCTTTTCGACTTTCAGGGTCGGCTCTTTCAGCGCGGCCTGTACGTCCAGCGGTTTGGGCGACAGGGCGATCTGGCACTCGTTACGGCGCAGTTTCTGCAATCGCACGTTGGCATCCGGGGTGATGGCGAAGATCAGCGGGTCCACCGATGGCTTGCCACGGAAATAGTCCGGGTTGGCTTTGTAGCGAATCGAGGCATCTTTCTGGAAGCGCGTGAAGACGAATGGGCCGCTGCCGATCGGCTGGCTGTTGAGCTTCTCGGGCGTGCCGGCCTTCAGCAGTTTGTCGGCGTATTCGGCGGAATAGATCGAGGCGAAGCCCATGCTCAGCGTCGCGAGGAAGGTCGAGTCCGGGTGATCAAGGGTGAAACGCACGGTCAGCGGGTCCAGTGCGTCGATCTTCTTGATCAGCGCCGGCAACTGCATCGACTGGGCGTGCGGGAAGCCGCTCTGGGCGACCTTGTGCCAAGGGTTTGCCGGGTCGAGCATGCGGTCGAAGCTGAACTTCACGTCTTCGGCGGTCAGCTCGCGTGTCGGGCTGAAGTATTCGGTGCGGTGGAACTTCACCTGCGGGTGCAATTTGAAGACGTAGGTCAGACCGTCTGGCGTGACTTCCCAGCTGTCCGCGAGGCTGGCGACCACTTTGCCGCTGGCGGTATCGAAGTCCACCAGGCGGTTCATCAGCACGTCGGCCGAGGCATTGGTGGTGGTCAGCGAGTTGTATTGCACCACGTCGAACCCTTCGGGACTTGCTTCGGTGCAGACGCTCAGCGCGGCAGCATGGGCTAATGGGCTCAGCAGAAGAGGGGCGAGCAGCAGCGGTAGGGCAGCGAGGCGCATGGTCGGATTCCTTTACAGATCGAAGGCCCATCTGCAAGTGCAGTCTGGAAAAGGCTTACCCTAGTGGGCTCTTTTGCAAATGACTATCCCCTTTTTCATTTTAAGGGGACTATGTGCGCTTGTTTTCGGTGATGCGGGCCGAGGAAACCCCGGAATCGGTCGGTTGGCCGATTCTCTGCGACGAGCGGTCTCTATCCATGACAGCCTTTATCCAAGGCGCTCGCAGCCCGAAAAACGGTGTTTTTATAAAGTCCGTGCACACGGAATGTTGTTGCTCTTCAGTCTTTCTGGTATAAAGCAGCGCTCTTTTCTAGGGGCCCGGTTCCTTCACTGTAGGTGTAGCCGGTAAGACCTCTAAAGAAACGCGGCGCCTGGCGCCAAATGACTGAGAGATTAAGCGGCCAACCCATGCCGGGTTGGGCATGTGGTTTTAGAGGGCTGAGGCATGTCGAGAGTATGTCAAGTTACCGGTAAGGGTCCGGTGACTGGGAATAACATTTCCCACGCAAACAACAAAACCCGTCGTCGTTTCCTGCCGAACCTGCAGCATCACCGCTTCTGGGTTGAAGAAGAGAAACGTTTCGTGCGTCTGCGCGTATCTGCCAAAGGCATGCGTATCATCGACAAGCGCGGCATCACTGTCGTGCTGGCCGAAATCCGCAAAGCCGGCAAGATCTAAGGGAGCTAATCATGCGTGAATTGATTCGTTTGATTTCGAGCGCCGGTACTGGTCACTTCTACACTACCGACAAGAACAAGCGTACTACTCCGGACAAAATCGAGATCAAGAAATTTGATCCGGTTGTTCGCAAGCACGTGATCTACAAAGAAGGCAAAATCAAGTAATTGATTTTTCCCTCTTACGAAAAAGGCCCGTATCGCGAGATACGGGCCTTTTTTGTTGCCTGCGGATTATGCGTTGCCTGTCAGGGCCCCTTCGCGAGCAAGCCCAGACAGTAAAAATCTTCAGGCCTTCTGTTCAAACGCCACATAGATTTTGCGGCACGGTTCCAGCACCTCCCAGGTGCCGCGGAACCCGGCCGGGATCACGAAGCGATCCCCCGCGCGCAGGGTCTTGCCGTTGCCGTCGTTGTCGCGCAGCACTGAAACGCCCTGAATGATTTCGCAGTACTCATGCTCGGTGAAGTTCACATGCCATTGGCCGACTGCGCCTTCCCAAACCCCCGCATTCAACTGGCCGCAAGGGCTGTTGTAGTGGTTGTAGACCACTTGTTCGGGATCGCCCTTCAGGATTTTTGCCTGGTCCGGTTTGTAGCGCTCGGGCTCGGTAGTGGCGAGGCTGAAGTCGACGACATCCTGGATATTCATTGTTGTAATTCCCCGTGATTGCGGCGCGATGGCTGAAAAGACCCAAAGTCTATGTTTATTAAAATGAACATCGCAAGGCCGTTTGCCGGCCTTATGTCAAATATATTGAAACTTCACCTGCCGCTGGTTTAGGGTGGCGGTTGCCTTGGGCCGAAAAATCAGGCTGGCGAGGCAGAATTCCTGAGAACGCCCGCGAAGAACGCGGGGCGCTCGTATTCAATAAGAGGAGGACACTCGAATGACCACCCTGACTCGTGCCGATTGGGAACAGCGGGCTCGCGATCTGAAGATCGAAGGCCGCGCCTACATCAATGGTGAATACACCGATGCCGTCTCCGCCGAGACCTTCGAGTGCATCAGCCCAGTCGATGGCCGTCTGCTGGGCAAGATTGCCAGCTGTGACGCCGCCGACGCCCAACGTGCCGTTGAAAACGCCCGCGCTACGTTCAATTCGGGTGTCTGGTCGCGCCTGGCACCGACCAAACGCAAAGCCACCATGATTCGTTTTGCCGGCCTGCTGAAGCAGCACGCCGAAGAGCTGGCTCTGCTTGAAACCCTGGACATGGGCAAGCCTATCAGCGATTCCCTGTACATCGACGTTCCCGGTGCGGCGCAAGCCTTGAGCTGGAGCGGTGAGGCCATCGACAAGATTTACGACGAAGTCGCCGCGACCCCCCATGACCAACTGGGTCTGGTGACCCGCGAGCCAGTCGGCGTTGTCGGCGCAATCGTGCCGTGGAACTTCCCGTTGATGATGGCCTGCTGGAAACTCGGCCCGGCGCTGTCCACCGGTAACTCGGTGATCCTCAAGCCATCCGAAAAATCCCCGCTGACCGCCATCCGCATCGCTGCGTTGGCCGTCGAAGCCGGTATTCCGAAAGGCGTGCTCAACGTGCTGCCGGGCTACGGTCACACCGTCGGCAAGGCCTTGGCCCTGCACAACGACGTAGACACCTTGGTGTTCACCGGCTCGACCAAGATCGCCAAGCAACTGCTGATCTACTCCGGCGAATCGAACATGAAGCGCGTCTGGCTTGAAGCCGGCGGCAAGAGCCCGAACATCGTGTTCGCCGATGCCCCGGACCTGCAAGCTGCAGCTGAAGCGGCGGCCGGTGCCATCGCCTTCAATCAGGGCGAAGTCTGCACCGCCGGCTCGCGTCTGCTGGTCGAGCGTTCGATCAAAGACACTTTCCTGCCGCTGGTGATCGAAGCGCTGAAAACCTGGAAGCCGGGCAACCCATTGGACCCGGCGACCAACGTCGGCGCTCTGGTGGATACCCAACAGATGAACACCGTGCTGTCCTACATCGAATCCGGCCACGCTGACGGTGCCAAACTGGTGGCTGGCGGCAAGCGCACGCTTCAGGAAAGCGGTGGCACTTACGTCGAACCAACAATTTTCGACGGCGTGACCAACGCGATGAAAATCGCTCAGGAAGAAATCTTTGGCCCAGTGCTGTCGGTGATCACTTTCGACACCGCCGAAGAAGCCGTTGCGATTGCCAACGACACCCCTTACGGCCTGGCCGCTGCGGTGTGGACCAAGGACATCTCCAAGGCACACCTGACCGCCAAAGCACTGCGCGCCGGCAGCGTGTGGGTCAACCAGTACGACGGCGGCGACATGACTGCCCCGTTCGGTGGCTTCAAGCAGTCCGGCAACGGTCGCGACAAGTCTTTGCACGCGTTCGACAAGTACACCGAGCTGAAGGCGACCTGGATCAAGTTGTAAGCCAGTGAAGGGGGCCTGCCAAATCAGGCTCCCGAATACAGAAATCCCTGTGGGAGCAAGCCTTTGTGGTGAGGGGATTTATCCCCGTTCGGCTGCGAAGCAGTCGCAGAACCCATGCACGCGGTGTATCTGATACTCCGTTATTGCAGGTTTTGGGGCCGCTGCGCGACCCAACGGGGCGGTGCGACGTTTCGCTAAATCCCCTCGCCACAAGGCTCGCTCCCACATTGTTTTGTGTGGTGCCAAAAAATATCCACAGGAGCGTGGAAAATGCGTTGGGCGACGTATTTCGCCGTGTTGGCGTCTGTCTTGAGTGTCGGCCTGGCCTTGGGTGTCAGCATGCCGCTGGTGTCGTTTCGCCTGGAGAGCTGGGGCTACGGCTCGTTCGCTATCGGCGTGATGGCCGCGATGCCGGCCATTGGCGTGCTGCTGGGGGCGAAGATCTCCAGCCATCTGGCCTCGCGGCTTGGCACGGCCAATCTGATGCGCCTGTGCCTGTGGGCCGGGGCGGTGTCCATCGGCTTGCTGGCGCTGTTGCCGAGTTACCCGATCTGGCTGGTATTGCGCCTGATGATCGGGGTGATTCTGACCCTGGTCTTCATCCTCGGTGAAAGCTGGATCAATCAGCTGGTGGTCGAGCAATGGCGCGGGCGATTGGTGGCGCTGTATGGCAGCAGCTATGCGCTGAGTCAGTTGGCCGGGCCGTTGCTGCTGGGCGTTGTGGGCACCGAACACGATTACGGCTTCTGGGTCGGCGTCGGGTTGCTCACGGCGGCGCCGTTTCTGCTGCTGGGTCGTAGCGGCGCACCGACCAGCGAAGCCTGCAGCGTGACCTTCAGCGACTTGTGGGGCTTCTGCCGGGGGCTGCCGGCGATTGCCTGGGGAGTGGCGCTGTTCGCCGCGTTCGAAGCAATGATCCTGACCTTGCTGCCGGTTTATTGCCTGCGCCAGGGCTTCACCACGGAAATCGCGCTGGCGATGGTCAGCACCGTGGTGGTGGGTGATGCCTTGCTGCAACTGCCGATTGGCGCATTGGCGGATCGCTTGTCGCGACGCACGCTGTTCATCGGTTGCGCTGTGGTGCTGATGCTTTCGAGCCTGGCGATCCCGTTGCTCATCGACACGTTACTGATCTGGCCGTTGTGGGTGCTGTTTGGCGCCAGCGCCGGGGGATTGTTCACCTTGTCGCTGATCCTGATCGGCGAACGGTATCGCGACGATGCGCTGGTGCGAGCCAATGCGCATATTGCGCAGCTGTGGGGCATTGGTTGTCTGATCGGACCCTTGGCCGCCGGTGCCGGCAGCCAGTGGATCAGCGGGCATGCGTTGCCGCTGCTGATGGCGGCGGGGGCGTTCGGGTTGGTGATTCTGTTGAGGCGCCAAGGCGCGTTTGGGGCAGTGCAGCCAGCATGATTTTGTAGCAGCTGGCGAAGCCTGCGTTCGGCTGCGCAGCAGTCGTAAAATCAGACAGCTCGGTCTTTCAGATAAACCGTGCCAGTCGGGTTTACGACTGCTGCGCAGCCGAACGCAGGCTTCGCCAGCTGCTACAGGTTGCGTTATGGCGTCACAACATCCGCTCCAGGCCGACCGCTGTGCTGAACCAGGAATTGAACCGGCGCCACAAGCTGCCCGGTTCCTTGGTCAGCACGTGCATTTTGCCGTCGTCTTCGGTCTCCCAGACGATCCGGTCGTTCTCCAGTTTGACCTGATAACTCAGCGGCGGTGCCATACCCTCCATGGCCGCTTTGCGCACATGCGCGGCGAGTTCGGGGCTGTCCACCAACACACCGACTTCGGTGTTCCACAGCACCGAGCGCGGGTCGAAGTTGAACGAGCCGATGAAGGATTTCTGCCGGTCGAAGATCATCGCCTTGCTGTGCAAACTGGAATCGGAACCCCGGTAGGACTTGCTGTAGAAAATATGCGGCCCGCTGCCGCCACCTTCGCCAGGTTGGCGGCGCAATTCGTACAGCTTCACGCCATGTTCCAGCAGCGCCCGGCGATAAGGCGCGTAACCGCCGTGTACTGCCGGCACGTCCGTGGCTTCCAGCGAGTTGGTCAGCAGGCTGACGGAGACCCCGGCGTCTGCCCGGCCGGTGAGGTAAACCAGCCCCGGCTGCCCCGGTACGAAGTAGGCAGAGATCATGATCAGTTCTTTGCTGACCCCCCTGAGTTCGGGTGCCAATTGCGTGGTCAGCAGCAAGTGCGGGTCAGGCTCGCCGTCTGACAAGACTTTGCTCGGTGCATCCCACAACGCCTGGTTCCAGGCCCAGATCAGCTCCCGGCGCCAGATGTCCATGCGTGGGTGTGTGGTGTAAGTCATCAGCTGCTGATACAGCGCGTGATTCTGCTTGCGGGTCTCTTCCAGCGATTCTCCCAGACGCGTGCGAGTATTTTGCAGGTCCTTTTGCGTCGGTCTGCTCGACAGGAATTGGTCGATCGGCTTGCTCAGCGCGCTGTTCCAGTACTGGTCGAAGCTGTGGCCAAGCTGCTCGGCCACTGGTCCGACGCCGAGCATGTCGATGTCGGTGAAATTCAGGTTGGGCTCGGCATCGAAGTATTCGTCTCCAAGGTTGCGGCCGCCGACGATGGCCGCGCTGTTGTCCGCCAGCCACAGCTTGTTGTGCATGCGCCGGTGTTGCAGCGACAGGTTGAACAAGCGGCCCATGGCGCGCGTCACGCCCGTGGCGCGGCCCAGGTGCAGCGGGTTGAACAGACGAATCTGGATCTGCGGGTGCGCGGCGAGGGTCGCAATGATCCAGTCCAGGCCATCGCTGGTGGTGTCATCGAGCAGGATTCTGACCCGCACGCCGCGGTCGGCGGCCCTGAGCAACTCGTCCACCAGCATCCGCGTGCTGATGCCGTCATGCACGATGTAGTACTGCAAATCGAGGCTGTTTTGGGCGTTGCGGATCAGCTCGGCGCGGGCCATGAAGGCTTCGCTGCTGTTGGACAGCAAACGAAAACCGGACTTGCCCTCATGGGGCGCGGCCTGGGCCTGAATTGAACGGCCGAATGCCGAATCGCTGGCGGGCAGGGCCTGGCTCGGTTCGCGTTGAACGTCGAAGCTGGCGCAACCGCCCAGGAACGAGGCGAGTAACAGAAGAGCGAGCAGGGGCTGTCTGACTCTCACGTGGGATCGTTCCGATTGGCGGCAAATGTCGTCATATGGACGCTGGATTCCTGAGAAAGGTCAGTCAGTGATGTAATCCACTTCCGCCAGCAGTTTTATCGCCGCCGCGCCGACCTTGCGCACGGCCTCTTCAATCAGCGCTGTTGGCTTGGCAGCGTAGTTCATCCGCAAGCAGTTGCGGTGCTTGCCCGAGGCGGAAAAGATGCTGCCGACGGCAATCTGTACACCCTGATCGTGCAGGGCTCGATTCAGTTTCAGGGTGTCGAAGCCGTCCGGCAGTTCAACCCACAACATGAAGCTGCCTTGCGGGCGACTGGCGCGGGTGCCGGCGGGGAAGTAGCGTGTGACCCAGTCGATCATCAGGTCGCGATTGCGCTGGTACTGCGTGCGCATCCGCCGCAAATGCGGTTCGAAATGTCCGGCCTTGAGGAATTCGGCAATCGCAATCTGCGGTTGTGGCGCGGTGGAACCGGTGCTGATGTATTTCATGTGCAGCACCCGCTCCAGATACCGTCCCGGCGCGACCCAGCCGATGCGAAGACCGGGCGCGAGGGTCTTGGAAAAGGAGCTGCACAGCAGGACTCGGCCGTCTTCGTCGAAGGATTTGATCGTGCGTGGCCGCGGGTAGCTGTAGGAAAGTTCGCCATACACATCGTCTTCGATAATCGCCACGTCGAAACGCTGTGCGAGCAGCAACAACGCGCGTTTGCGCGATTCCGGCATGATGTAGCCCAGCGGGTTGTTGCAGTTAGGCGTCAACTGTATGGCCTTGATCGGCCACTGCTCCAAGGCCAGTTCGAGGGCATCGAGGCTGATCCCGGTGATCGGGTCGGTAGGGATTTCCAGGGCTTTCATGCCCAGGCCCTTGAGGGTTTGCATGGCGCCGTGAAAGCTTGGCGAGTCCACCGCCACAATATCCCCCGGATCGCAGATGGCGCGAATGCTGGTGGACAGCGCTTCGTGGCAACCGGTGGTCACCACCAGGTCGTGGGCCGTCAATTGGCAACCGGAATCAAGCATCAGGCGGGCGATCTGTTCACGCAGTTCGACGGTGCCGTAGATGTTGTCGTAATACAGGCCGGGCATGTCCTGCCGACGGCTGATCCGCGCCAGGCTGCGCAGCAGCGGTTTCATGGTCGGCGTGGTGATGTCCGGCATGCCGCGACCCAGTTGCACGACATCCTTGCGCGGGACGGCGCGGATCAATTCCAGCACCTGATCCCACTGCGAAATATCCACCGGTCGCTGGGCCGGGCGGCCAATGGCGGGCAGCTCCGGCAGTTCGCGACCCACCGGTACGAAGTAGCCGGACTTGGGTTTAGGAGTCGCCAGCCCGCTGTCTTCCAGCACGCGATAGGCCTGCTGCACCGTGCTCAGGCTGACCCCGTGCTCGACACTCAATGCCCGCACCGAGGGCAGCCGGTCACCGGGGCGATAGAAGCCCTGTTCGATACGCGTGCCGAGCAATTCGGCGAGGTTGACGTAAAGGGTCATGGCGCAGTCTCGGTGTGGGTGATTCGGTTAACCAATACAGATGGGGCGAAATTATAGGATTCAGACGCTGAATTGGAAAATCTGTATGGAGTTAATACAGATACTTTGAATCTGTAATGCTTTTCGCCGTCCGCGCATCATGAAAGCTCTGGCTACCCAAGTAAACAGGAGCAATCAAAATGAACGGCTTGAGTGATGTGCGGCTGACGATACACAGTCAGGAGCTGGCGGCAGGGCAAATCAACGGTGCACGCGAGGCGGTCATGCGCAACGCACCGTCCGGCCTGAGTCGCTGGGGCCTGTTCTGGCATCGCCTGCACACGCGCAAGGCGTTGCTGGAGCTCACGCCGCAGCAATTGAAGGATGTCGGATTGAGTCGGGAGCAAGCGCGGGAGGAGGGACTTAAACCCTTCTGGCGGATCTGAGTTTTGTGGCGGTCTTGCTGGCCTCTTCGCGGGCAAACCTCGCTCCTACAGGTTAGTGTTGATATTCCGACCGACGCATAACCTGTAGGAGCGAGGCTTGCCCGCGAAGGCGTCAATATAGGCTTTGAAAATCTTTCAGACCAACTCTTTCAGCCGATGCCACAACATCCCCAACGCCAACAGCGGCGAGCGCAGATGCTTGCCGCCGGGGAAGGTGATATGCGGCACCTTGGCAAACAAATCAAACCCGCCGCCCTGCTGCCCACTGATCGCCTCGGCCAGCAACTTGCCCGCCAAATGTGTGGCATTCACCCCATGCCCGGAATACGCCTGTGCGTAATACACATTCGGCTGATCCTTGAGTCGCCCGATCTGCGGCAGGCGGTTGGCGCCGATACCGATCATCCCGCCCCATTGATAGTCGATGTTCACCCCACCCAGTTGCGGGAACACTTCCAGCATCTTCGGCCGCATGTACGCGCCGATGTCCTTCGGATCGCGGCCTGAGTAGTGGCAGGCACCGCCAAACAGCAAGCGCCGATCCGCCGAGAGTCGGTAGTAATCCAGGGCCACCCGTTGATCGCAGACCGCCATGTTCTGCGGCAGGAGTGAGTGCGCCAGTTCTTCACTCAATGGCTCGGTGGCAATGATGTAGCTGCCGGCGGGCAGCACTTTGCCGCTGAGCTCCGGATTGAGTTCGTTGAGGTAGGCATTGCATCCCAGCACCAGCGTCTTGGCGCGAACCGAGCCTTGAGCGGTATGGACCTTTACTTCGGGGCCGTAATCGATGCGGGTCACCATCGATTGTTCGAACAGCTTCGCGCCCAACTGCTGCGCGGCGGAAGCTTCGCCCAGGGCCAGGTTAAGCGGGTGAAGATGGCCCGAACCCATGTCGATCAGGCCACCGACGTAACGGTCGGAACCCACCACCGTGTGCATTTCATTGGCTTGCAGCAGCCGGGTTTCGTAGCGGTAGCCGAGGCCGCGCAGCTCTTCGGCGTCTTCGGCAAAGCCTTCGAGGTCGCGGGGCTTGTTCGCCAGGTCGCAGTAACCCCAGGTCAGGTCACAAGGGATCTGAAAACGCTCGACGCGCTGGCGCACGATCTCTACCGCTTCCAGGCCCATGAGTTTCATCTGGCGCACGCCGTCCGCACCGATCACGCTGGTGAACTGATCGAGGCCGTGGCCGACGCCCCGAATCAATTGCCCGCCATTGCGTCCGCTGGCGCCCCAGCCAATTTTGTGTGCTTCCAGCAGCACCACACTGAATCCACGCTCGGCCAGTTCCAGCGCCGTGTTCAGCCCGGAAAATCCGCCGCCAACCACGCACACGTCCGCCACCAGTTCGCCTTGCAACACCGGATGATCGGGCTGCGGCAGGCTGCTGGCGGCGTAGTAGGAGGCGGTGTGCTGAGCACGGGCATTCATGTGAGCGTCCCTGATTCGTGTGTCTGGAAAATTTGACGGAGCATAAGCCGGACCTTCCGGCGCGAGCAACATTGGTCGGTTGATGCTGTCTGGATCGCGGCTTTTACGTCAGAATCCCGGTCTATTCCGCTTTTGGTTACCGCTTCGATGAGCTGCAACAGCCAGAAAATTCGCACGCTGCGCCAGCAGATTCCCTCGTTCGAGTGCGTGACCGGCTGCCATGACTGCTGCGGGCCGGTGACCACCTCGCCGGAAGAAATGTCCCGCCTGCCGCGCAAGACCCGGGCCGAACAGGATGCGGCGATGGATGAGCTCAACTGCGTGCACCTGGGACCCAATGGCTGCACGGTATATGACGAGCGGCCGCTGATTTGCCGATTGTTTGGTACCACCAAGACCTTGCCATGCCCGAATGGGCGGGGGCCGGTGGAGCTGATTCATCCGCGGGTTGAGAAGCAGATTCATGAGTACATGGCTTCTACCCGGCAGGTCCTCGTCTGAGGGAAGACCGAGTCGCCTGTAATCGCTAGCAGGCTAGCTCCCACACTGGATCTGTGTCGTGCACAGAATGTGTGTCCGCTGAAGATCAACTGTGGGAGCTAGCCTGCTAGCGATGGGGCATGAATAGACACCACAAAGTCTCAATCCGGAATCGGCAGGCACAAACTCTCTTTCACCTCTTCCATCACGATATAGCTCTTGGATTCGCGCACATGCGGCAGCTTGAGCAAAATGTCGCCCAGCAATTTGCGGTACGAAGCCATCTCGGAAATCCGCGCCTTCACCAAATAGTCGAAATCCCCTGACACCAAATGGCACTCCAGCACGTGAGGCAGCTTCAGCACCGCACGTCGGAACTCTTCGAAAGTATCGCCGGATTTGTAGTCGAGGCTGATCTCGACAAAGACCAGGAGACTACCCTTGAGGTGCTGCGGATTGAGCCGGGCGTTGTAGCCCATGATGATCCCTTCGCGCTCCAGCCGCCGGACCCGCTCGGTACACGGCGTGGTCGAGAGCCCGACCTTTTCCCCCAGCTCGGTGAAAGAGATGCGTCCGTCCGCTTGCAGGATCCGCAGGATATTGCGGTCGATCTTGTCCAGCTCACGTTTGGTTTGAGTGTTGGTACGCATAGGGGATGCGCCTCCGTGAAAAGGGTTTTTGCCGAGAATTCTCGCCAAATATAGGCAGTTATATAGTGAAAAGCACTGCCTAATCTTTTTTACACTGCGCACATCAATGCTCTACAACTACGAACGTCAGCGGCAAGCCGCGATGAGGGATATGAAAATGCGCGTTATGGTCTTGGGTAGCGGCGTCATCGGTACCACCAGTGCTTACTATCTGGCGCGTGCCGGGTTCGAAGTGGTGGTGGTAGACCGTCAGCCGGCCGCTGCCATGGAGACCAGTTTCGCCAACGCCGGGCAGGTATCGCCGGGTTATGCCTCGCCTTGGGCCGCGCCGGGCGTGCCGCTCAAGGCCATCAAGTGGCTGCTGCAGCGCCACGCGCCGTTGGCGATCAAGGCCACCGCCGACATCGACCAATACCTGTGGATGGCGCAGATGCTGCGCAATTGCACCGCCAGCCGTTACGCAGTGAACAAAGAGCGCATGGTCCGTCTGTCCGAGTACAGCCGTGACTGCCTCGACGAATTGCGCGCTGAAACCGGCATTGCCTACGAAGGCCGCAGCCTCGGTACGACCCAACTGTTCCGCACCCAGGCTCAGCTCGACAACGCCGCGAAAGACATCGCCGTGCTGAAAGAGTCCGGCGTGCCGTTCGAATTGCTCGACCGCGCCGGCATTGCTCGGGTTGAACCGGCGCTGGCCGGCGTCACCGATATCCTCGCCGGTGCCCTGCGCCTGCCGAACGACCAGACCGGCGACTGCCAGATGTTCACCGTTCGACTGGCCGAAATGGCCGTGAAACTGGGCGTGGAATTCCGCTTCGGTCAGGACATTCAGAAGCTCGACTACGCCGGTGATCGCATCAACGGCGTGTGGATCGACGGCAAGCTGGAAACCGCTGACCGCTACGTGCTGGCACTCGGCAGCTACTCGCCGCAACTGCTCAAGCCACTGGGCATCAAGGCCCCGGTGTATCCGCTCAAGGGTTACTCGTTGACCGTGCCGATCACCAACCCGGCGATGGCCCCGACGTCGACCATTCTCGACGAGACCTACAAGGTCGCGATTACCCGTTTCGACAACCGTATCCGCGTCGGCGGCATGGCTGAGATAGCCGGTTTTGACCTGTCGCTGAACCCGCGTCGACGCGAAACCCTGGAGATGATCGTCAACGACCTTTATCCTCAGGGCGGCGATCTGGCCCAGGCGAGTTTCTGGACCGGTCTGCGTCCGACCACTCCGGACGGCACGCCAATCGTTGGCGCTACGCCGTTCAGCAACCTGTTCCTGAACACCGGCCACGGCACACTCGGCTGGACCATGGCGTGCGGTTCCGGCCGTTTGCTGGCCGACCTGATGGCGAAGAAAACGCCGCAGATCAGCGCCGAAGGCCTCGATATTTCTCGTTACGGCACCAAACTTCAGGAGTCCGCAAAACATGTCAATCCAGCGCCAGCTCACCAATGAGCGCATGAGCCAGATCGTTGTCCACAGCGGCACCGTTTATCTGGCAGGGCAAGTCGGCGACGACATGAGTGCCGGGATTGAACAGCAGACCCGTGAAACCCTGGCCAACATCGAGCGATTGCTCGACCTGGCAGGCACCGACAAGAGCCGTTTGCTGTCGGTGACGATTTACCTGAAAGACATCGACGCGCATTTCGAAGGCATGAACGCGGTGTGGGACAAGTGGCTGCCAAAAGGCGTCGCCCCGGCCCGCGCGACGGTTGAGTCGAAGCTGTGCGAACCGGAAATCCTGGTTGAGCTGTCGGTTGTAGCCGCTCTACCGTAAGCCTGTCAGAAAGATCCCTCTCCCGGTGCTGTTGGCGGTTCACGCCGTCAGCCAGCGCCGGTTTTTATTTCCATGACCGCCTAGAAGCCTGCCGCCATGCGTCCAGCCCGTGCCCTGATCGACCTTCAAGCCCTGCGCCACAACTTTCAGATCGCCCGTGAACTCACGGGGGCCAAGGCCCTCGCCGTTATCAAGGCTGATGCCTACGGTCATGGCGCGGTGCGTTGCGCCCAGGCGCTGGAAGCCGACGCGGACGGGTTTGCCGTGGCTTGCATCGAAGAAGCCTTGGAGCTGCGCGCAGCGGGTATCCGTGCGCCGGTGTTGTTGCTGGAAGGTTTTTTCGAGGCCGATGAGCTGTCGCTGATCGTCGAGCATGATTTCTGGTGCGTGGTGCATTCCTTGTGGCAGCTCGAAGCCATCGAGAGCGCCGCGTTGAGCAAGCCGATCACGGTCTGGCTCAAACTCGATTCGGGCATGCATCGGGTTGGTTTGCATCCAAAGGATTATCAGGCGGGTTATCAACGGCTGCTGGCCAGCGGCAATGTGGCGAAAATCGTTTTGATGAGCCACTTCGCCCGTGCCGATGAGTTGCACGAGCAGGCCAGCGCCGAGCAGGTTGCGGTGTTTGAAGCGGCGCGTCAGGGGTTGTCCGCCGAGGTCAGCCTGCGCAATTCGCCAGCGGTGCTGGGATGGCCGCAGATCCCGAGTGACTGGGTGCGCCCGGGCATCATGCTCTACGGCGCCACGCCGTTTGAAGAAGCCAACGCCGTGGCGTCCCGTCTGCAACCGGTGATGACTCTTGAATCGAAAGTGATTTGCGTGCGTGAACTGCCGGCCGGCGAGCCAATCGGTTACGGCGCCAAATTCATCACCCCCAAGCCAATGCGCGTAGGCGTAGTGGCCATGGGGTATGCCGATGGTTACCCGCGTCATGCACCGACCGGCACGCCGGTGATGGTTGCCGGGCAGCGCAGCCAGTTGATCGGCCGCGTGTCGATGGACATGCTCTGCATCGATCTGACCGACGTGCCGCAGGCTGGCCTGGGTTCGACCGTCGAGTTGTGGGGCAAGAACATCCTCGCCAGCGAGGTGGCTGCCGCCGCTGACACGATCCCCTATCAGATCTTCTGCAACCTGCGCCGGGTGCCAAAGCTCTATTCCGAGGGTTAGCGGTCAGCAGGCCGTACCGGAAGTCGTTTGGCTGAACAGGATTCAGGCCAAAGTGTTGTAAATACTGAACGCTGTCGCCATGATAACGCTCAATATTCCAACAACCTGAATCCCTGGAGGCTCCAGCATTGGACGTCGGTGAACGACTGCAATCCATCCGTAAGCTCAAAGGTCTTTCCCAGCGTGAGCTCGCCAAGCGCGCGGGTGTCACCAACAGCACGATTTCAATGATCGAGAAAAACAGCGTCAGTCCCTCGATCAGTTCGCTGAGGAAGGTACTGGGCGGGATTCCCATGTCCATGGTCGAGTTCTTTTCCGAAGAAATCCTGCAGGAAAAACCGACGCAGATCGTCTACAAAGCCAACGAGCTGATCGATATTTCCGATGGCGCAGTGACCATGAAGCTGGTCGGTAGGGCGCACCCGAGCCGGGCTATCGCATTCCTCAATGAAATCTACCCGCCTGGCGCTGACACCGGTGACGAGATGCTCACCCATGAGGGCGAGGAGACCGGCATTTTGGTGGAAGGCCGACTGGAACTGGTGGTCGGACTCGAAACTTTTGTGCTCGAAGCCGGCGACAGCTACTACTTTGAAAGTACCAAGCCACACCGTTTCCGTAATCCGTTCGATGCGCCGGCGCGACTAATCAGCGCAGCTACTCCAGCGAATTTCTAAGAAAAGAGGCGTCCCGCCAGCATTGCGGAGGTGCCCGAGTTGTTTTTCCGCCACGCATAAGACCCCTTCGACTTTGGGGTTGTTTCAGTGCGGCGGGCTTACCGCTATACTTGCGCCCGCCTGCGAACCGTGGCCGTGGGCGTGACTAGCCACCATTGAGGGTGAACGCGTGAACCTAATTATGAAAATGCTGGCTGCACCAGCAACCGTATTGGCCCTATGGGCTGTCAGCGCTCAAGCTGCGACGAACGACGATATTGCAAAACGCCTTGAGCCCGTCGGCCAGGTTTGTGTGACGGGTAAAGAGTGCAAGGGAATGGAAGTCGCTGCTTCGGCGGGCGGCGGTGATGCCAAAACCCCTGATTCCGTGATTGCGAAACATTGCAACGCTTGCCACGGCACCGGCCTGTTGGGCGCGCCGAAAGTTGGTGATGCGACAGCCTGGGGCGACCGCGCCAAGAAAGAAGGCGGCCTTGACGGCTTGCTGGCGAAGGCGATCTCCGGCGTCAACGCAATGCCGCCTAAAGGCACCTGCGCCGACTGCTCTGATGCAGATCTCAAGGGCGCCATCCAGAAGATGTCCGGCTTGAAATAAGCCTTCATCTCCAGCGAAAAAGCCGCTTACGAGCGGCTTTTTTGTGCCTGCGATTTGCGTTCGGGGACTATTCTTTGCAGCAAAGGCCCGGCAAGCTCGGTCCAACCCCAATTCACGGAATGTAAGGGAGGATCAGATGGTGCAGCTGTGTTCTATCGAGCAGGCGGTCGATGATGTGTTGGCACGGTTGCCGGCGCATATCCACATGGGCTTGCCCCTCGGTCTGGGCAAACCCAACCACTTCGTCAACGCGTTGTTTCAGCGTGTCGCGCAACTGCCCGAACGGCAGCTGACCATTTACACCGCCCTGTGCCTGGGCCGTCCTGCCTTGGGTGACGGTTTGCAAAAACGCTTTCTCGAACCCTTCATCGAGCGAGTGTTTGGCGATTATCCAGAGCTGGATTTCCTCGCCGGCCTGCACAAAGACAACCTGCCGGCGAATATCCATGTCCAGCAATTCTTCATGCAGCCCGGTAGCCTGCTCCATAGCGCGTCGGCCCAGCAGGATTACGTCAGCAGCAACTACAGCCACGCTGCGCGGGACATCAACGCGGCCGGTTTGAACCTGGTCGCGCAACTGGTGGCCAGCCATTCCGAGCATCCCGATCGCCTCAGCCTGAGCTGCAACCCGGACATCACCCTCGACCTGTTTCCGATGATCGCCAAGCGCCGGGAAGCGGGGGAGACGATTCTGTTGGTGGGGCAAGTCCACAACGACTTGCCCTACATGCCGGGAGACGCCGAAATCGGCATCGACGCCTTCGATCTGCTGATCGACGAGAAGGACAACTCCACGTTGTTCTCCACGCCGAACATGCCCGTGGGTTTCCAGGATCACTTCATCGGCCTGCACGCGAGTACGCTGGTGCGCGATGGCGGCACCTTGCAGATCGGCATCGGTGCCATGGGCGATGCCCTGACCGCTGCATTGCTTGCGCGCCAGGCTGACAATGACGGTTACAAGGCGTTGCTGGCGGATATCAACCTCAGCCAGTGGGCGCAGTTGATCGAGCGCGAAGGCGGCATCGAACCTTTCGCCAAGGGCCTTTACGGTTGCAGCGAAATGTTCGTCAACGGCTTGCTGGTGCTGGCCGACGCCGGGATCGTGCGGCGCAAGGTCTACCCGGACGTGCCGACCCAGCAACAGGCGAATGCCGGCACCCTGGACGAGGCCGCGCAAACCGACGGCATCAGCGTGCACGGCGGGTTTTTCCTCGGGCCGCGCAGTTTCTACGAGCGCTTGCGGGAGTTGCCGCAAAGCAAGCGACTCGAATTCAACATGACTCGCATCAGCTACATCAACGAGCTCTACGGCCAGGAAGAACTCAAACGCTTGCAGCGCCTGGATGCGCGCTTCATCAACACCGTGTTCACCATGACCCTGCTCGGTGCGGGCGTGGCCGATCAGCTTGAGAGCGGGCGAGTGCTCAGCGGCGTTGGCGGGCAATACAACTTCGTCGCCCAGGGCCATGCGCTGGAAGGCGCGCGGTCGGTGCTGTTGTTGCGTAGCTGGCGCGAGGCGGGCGGTGAGGTCAGTTCGAACATCGTCTGGGAATACGGCCACTGCACGATCCCGCGGCATCTGCGGGACATCGTGGTCACCGAATACGGCATCGCCGATCTGCGTGGCAAGACCGACGCGGCGGTGATCGAGGCGTTGCTGAACATCAGCGACTCACGCTTCCAGCCGGGGTTGATCGAGCAGGCGCAAAACGTTGGCAAGTTGCCGAAGGGTTTCCGTATAGATCCGCGTTTTGCCGACAACAGTCCGGAGCGCTTGCAGGCGATTCAGGCGCGGCATGCGAATTTGTTTCCGGAGTATCCGCTGGGGTGTGATTTCACCGCTGAAGAGCGGGACCTGTTGCGGGCGTTGAACTGGTTGAAGAGCAAGTTCAAGCTCACGGAGATTCTGGAGCTGGGCAAGGCTGCGCTGGATGCGCCCGAGGCTTCGCAATACCCGGAGCATCTGGAGCGGATGCAGCTGACGAACCCGGAAGGGCTGAAAGAGGATTTGTTCCAACGGCTACTGCTCACCGGCCTCAAAGCCACCGCGCAGTAACAGCCAACACAAACCAACTGTGGGAGCCAGCCTGCTGGCGATGGCTGTCTGTCAGTCATGAAGATGTTGACTGACACGACGCCATCGCCAGCAGGCTGGCTCCCACAGGGGAAATGCGGTGTTGCGGGTTATTCGATGAAGGTGACAACGCCATCCTTCAGCGACTGCACACGAGCCAACGACTCAACCCGATAACCCTGCGCATCCAGTTCCGCACGGCCGCCCTGGAACGACTTCTCGATAACAATCCCCAAACCGGCCACGGTAGCGCCGGCCTGTTTGATGATCGAAATCAGCGCTTGCGACGCCTTACCATTGGCCAAAAAGTCATCGATGATCAGCACGCGGTCGCTGCTGGTCAGGTGGCGCGGGGAGATCGCCACGGTGCTTTCGGTCTTCTTGGTGAACGAGTAAACGGTCGCCGACAGCAGGTTTTCAGTCAGGGTCAGGGACTGCTGCTTGCGAGCGAAGATCACCGGCACGCCGAGGTTCAGACCGGTCATGATCGCCGGAGCGATGCCCGAGGCTTCGATGGTGACGATCTTGGTGATGCCCGAGTCCTTGAACAGCGCAGCGAACTCGTCGCCGATCAGCTTCATCAAGGCCGGGTCGATCTGGTGGTTCAAAAAGGCGTCGACCTTCAAGACCTGATCGGACAGCACAATGCCTTGTTCGCGAATTTTCTGGTGCAGTGCTTCCATGAAGCGTTCCTCTACTGGCGCCGGGTGCGCCCAGCTTGTAAAAAGTGTTTGGTTAAAAAGTAGGCAATTCTAGCGCTTTAACATCGCGCGTATATCAGCCAGTGCGGTATTTCCGCGAACCGCTTTAACTTCGACCGGCGTGTCGTCGTTGCCTTCCCACGCCAGGTCGTCCGGCGGCAGTTCATCAAGGAAGCGGCTCGGCGCGCAATCGATGATCTCGCCGTATTGCTTGCGCTTGGCGGCGAAGGTGAACGCCAGGGTCTGACGGGCGCGGGTGATGCCCACGTAGGCCAGGCGGCGTTCTTCTTCGATGGTGTCGGCTTCGATGCTGGAGCGGTGCGGGAGGATTTCCTCTTCCATGCCCATGATGAACACGTAAGGGAATTCCAGACCCTTGGAGGCGTGCAAGGTCATCATCTGCACGCCTTCGGCGCCGTCTTCCTCTTCCTGCTGACGTTCCAGCATGTCACGCAAGACGAGTTTGCCGATGGCGTCCTCGACGGTCATCTCGCCTTCTTCGTCTTTCTCCAAGGTGTTTTTCAAGGCCTCGATCAGGAACCAGACGTTACCCATGCGGTAATCGGCGGCCTTGTCGCTGGAGCTGTTGGTGCGCAGCCAGTTCTCGTAGTCGATGTCCATGACCATGCTGCGCAGCGCGGAGATCGGGTCTTCCCCGGCGCACTGCTCGCGGACCTTGTCCATGAAACGCTTGAAGCGCGACAGGCGATCGGTGAAGCGCGCATCCAGATGCTCGCCCAGACCGATTTCGTCGGTGGCGGCGTACATCGAGATTTTTCGCCCGGTGGCGTAGTTGCCAAGCTTTTCCAGCGTGGTCGAACCGATTTCCCGGCGCGGAACGTTGATCACCCGCAGGAAGGCGTTGTCGTCGTCCGGGTTCACGATCAGGCGGAAGTAGGCCATCAGGTCTTTTACTTCCTGACGTCCGAAAAAGCTGTTGCCGCCGGACAGGCGATACGGAATCTGGTGGTGCTGCAGCTTCAGCTCGATCAGCTTGGCCTGGTAGTTTCCGCGATACAGAATCGCGAAATCGCTGTACGGCCGGTCCGTGCGCAAGTGCAGGGTCAGCAGTTCCACGGCCACGCGCTCGGCTTCGGCGTCCTCGTTGCGGCAGCGGATCACGCGGATCTCGTCGCCGTGGCCCATCTCACTCCACAGCTGCTTTTCGAATTCGTGCGGGTTGTTCGAGATCAGCACGTTGGCGCAGCGCAGGATGCGGCTGGTGGAGCGGTAGTTTTGCTCGAGCATGACGACTTTCAGGGACGGATAGTCGTCCTTGAGCAGCATCAGGTTTTCCGGGCGGGCGCCGCGCCAGGCGTAGATCGACTGGTCATCGTCGCCCACCACGGTGAACTGGTTACGCGTGCCGATCAGTAACTTCACCAGCAAATACTGGCTGGCGTTGGTGTCCTGGTATTCGTCCACCAGCAGGTAGCGGACCTTGTTCTGCCACTTTTCGAGAATGTCGGGGTGTTCCTGGAACAGCTTCACCGGCTGCAGGATCAGGTCGTCGAAGTCCACCGCGTTGAACGCCTTGAGCGTGCGCTGATAGTGGGTGTAGACGATGGCGGCGGTCTGTTCCTTGGGGTTGCGTGCGTTTTCCAGGGCTTCGGGCGGCAGGATCAGGTCGTTCTTCCACGAGCCGATCATGTTTTTGATCTCGTCGACGCCGTCGTCGCCCGCGTATTCCTTCTGCATGATGTCGGTCATCAGGGCCTTGACGTCGGTTTCGTCAAAGATTGAAAAGCCCGGCTTATAGCCCAGGCGAACATGTTCCTTGCGGATGATGTTCAAGCCCAGGTTGTGGAAGGTGCACACCGTCAGGCCACGGCCTTCGCCGCCCTTGAGCAGGGTGCCGACCCGCTCCTTCATCTCGCGCGCCGCCTTGTTGGTAAAGGTCATGGCGACGATGTACTGGGCGCGGATGCCGCAGTTCTGGATCAGGTGCGCAATTTTGCGGGTGATCACGCTGGTCTTGCCGGAGCCTGCACCGGCGAGCACCAAAAGAGGGCCGCCGACGTAGCTCACGGCTTCTTGCTGCCGGGGATTGAGTCGGGACATACGAAATCAGGGAGTCATTTGCGAAATGGGCCGGCATTTTAACAGGCTCAGCGATTTGTGCTGCTCTCTCCGACTTGTGACGCAACACGCTTTCTCTAATTGCCGGTTTTGATACTTTCAAGCAGGATGCGCGGTGTATTGCGGCTAATGTTCGTATTCCAGACACAGCCACGTTTGATAACTGATGTCATTTGGTCATTGGTTACCGGCGCGGCATAATGCCCGCCGCCTACATCTTTGCAGAGTCTAGGGAGCTAGCTTGTCTACGCCTGTCGAACCCTTGCGTTTGCTGTTACTGGCCGAAGAGCCAGCGTGGGCAGCGTTGTTGCGCGAGTGTCTGGCTCCGATGGGGAGCTCGGCCGTGCTCATCAGCGCGCCAAGCTGGGAGTCGGTCAGCAGTCTGTTCGATGACAACCGCAGCGCGGTGTTGTTGACGATTCCTGCGCTTCAGCCTCTACCCGGTCGTTGCAGCTTGCCGACGGTGTTGCTGCTTGAGCACGAGCCACTGGCGCCACCCGATGGTGTGAGCGACTGGCTGGTGCGCGATCATCTCGATCCCGGCATGCTGCGCCGCTGCCTGCGCCATGTGCGTGAACGCGGCTTGCTGGAAAACACCCTGCAACGCCTGGCCGAACAAGATCCGCTGACCGGCATCGCCAACCGCCAGGGTTTCCAGACCTTGCTGGCCGCGCGTCTGGCGGAAAACGACGGCCGCGGGCTGGCCCTCGGTCACCTGGACCTCGACAACTTCCGTCACGCCAACGATGCCCTCGGCCACCAGGCCGGTGACCGGTTGATCCTGCAAGTGGTCGCGCGGCTGAAAAGCCAGCTTGAGGCCGGCGATCAACTGGCGCGGCTGGGCAGCGATGAATTCGCCCTGCTGATCGACACCCGCCGCGCGCCTCAGCGTGCCGAATGGATGGCCGAACGCATCACCGAAGCCCTGGCCGAGCCTTACTGGGTCGACGGCGAAAGCCTGTTGATCGGTTCCAGCCTGGGCATCGCCCACGCCAGGGCCCAGGCCGGCGCCGACCCGCTGATGTGGCACGCACACATCGCCATGCAGCAAGCCAAGAGCACTCAGGGCTGCACCTTTCATATCTTCAACGAACGCATCAACCGCAATGCCCGCAGCATGGCCGACCTCGAAAGCGAGCTGCGCCGGGCCTTGCGCCGTGACGAGCTGGAATTGCATTACCAGCCACGCATGAACCTTGAGGACGGCCAGATCGTCGGCCTTGAAGCCCTGGTGCGCTGGCGGCATGCCGAGCGCGGGTTGCTGGCGCCCAGCGAGTTCGTGCCGCTGGCCGAACAAAGCGGTTTGATCGTGCCGCTGGGTTACTGGGTGATTTCCCGGGCCCTGCGGGACATGCAGGCGCTGCGCGAACGTGGTTTGCCGGCGCTGCACATGGCGATCAACCTGTCGTTCCGGCAGTTTCAGGACAGCCAATTGCTGTCGACCCTGAGCCGGCTGATCGCCGAGCGTGGCGTCGAGGCGCAATGGCTGGAATTTGAACTGACCGAAACCGCGGTCATGCGCCGCAGCGATCTGGTCAAGCAGACCATGGACGCTCTCGGGCGCCTGGGCGTGCGCTTCTCGCTGGATGACTTCGGCACCGGGTTCTCATCCTTCGTGCACCTCAACAGCCTGCCGATTGCCTTGCTGAAGGTCGACAAGAGCTTTGTCGGCGGCATGGAGGAGCGCGAAGAGAATCGCAAACTGGTCCACGCCATGATCAACCTGGCGCACAACCTCAATCTTGAAGTGGTGGCTGAAGGCGTGGAGACGGCGGAGCAACTGGATTTGTTGCGCGGGTTTGGGTGCGATCAGGTGCAGGGGTATCTGATCAGCAAGCCGTTGCCGTTGGCGGAATTGGTTGAATATCTGACGTTTGGCAGCAGCCAACAGCCCGCCATGGAAGTCGTAGTCTAAACACGGACAAAAATGTGGGAGCGAGCTTGCTCGCGATGGCGGAGTGTCAGTCAACATCACTGTTAACTGAAAGGGCCTCATCGCGAGCAAGCTCGCTCCCACAGGGGATCTCAATCTGGCTGAGGGACTTCGAACCGGTGTACTGAAGGCTCCCGCCGAATCATCCGCTTCATCTTCCACTCAAACGCCAGCGTCAGACTCACCGCCGCGCACGCCAATCCCAGCGCCAACCCCCACCAGACGCCCGTCGGCCCCCAGTTCAAATGGAAGGCCATCCACCACGCGGCCGGTGCGCCGATCAGCCAATAGCAACCCAGCCCGACCAGGAACGTGGTCTTGGCGTCCTTGAGCCCGCGAATGCAGCCCATGGCGATGGTTTGCGTGCCGTCGAACAGCTCGAACCACGCCGCCACCGCCAGCAGGCTCACAGCCAGATTGATGACGTCTCGGAACGCCGGGTCGTTGTGGTCCAGGAACAAGCCGATCAACTGATTCGGCAGGAACCAGAAGACCATGGCAAAGCCCAGCATCGACGCCGCGCCAAAGGCGATCCCGACCCGACCGGCCAGGCGTGCATCGAGCAACTGCCCGGCGCCGTAATGCTGGCCGATGCGCATGGTGATCGCGTATGAAAGCCCTGCCGGGATCATGAACGCCACCGAAACAATCTGCAGGGCGATCTGGTGCGCCGCCAATTGCGTGCTGCCCATGGTGCCCATGCACAGCGCGGCAAACGCAAACAACCCGACTTCCACCGCGTAGGTGCCGCCGATGGGCAGGCCCAGGCGCCACAGCTCTTTCAGATACTGTCGGTTTGGCTTCGACAAACCCTGACGCAGCGGATAAGCGTCGTAAGCCGGATGCCGACGGATGTGCAGCGCCAGCGCCACGGCCATCAGGTTGGCGACAATCGCCGTAACCAGCCCGATACCCACCAGGCCCATTTTCGGCAGGCCGAACATCCCGGTGATCAACGCATAGTTGAGCAAGAAGTTGGCCACGGTGCCGCCGAGGCTGATGACCATCACCGGCGTCGCCCGGCCGATGGCGCTGGTGAAGCCGCGCAGGGCCATGAAACTCAGGTAGCCGGGCAGGGCGAACGGCAGGATCAGCAGGAACTGCCCGGCGGCCTGGACGTTGGTTTCGGTCTGGCCGAACAGCAGCAACACCGGTTTGAGGTTCCACAGCAGCAGACCGGCCACCAGCGCCATCAACCACGCCAGCCACAATCCGGCCTGGGTCAGTCGCGCGGCGCCAACGATGTCGCCCGCGCCCTGACGGATCGCCACCAGGGTGCCGACCGCCGCAATCACGCCGATGCAGAAAATCGACACGAACGAATACGTCGCCGCGCCCAGACCACCACCGGCCAACGCTTCCGGACTCAGGCGCGCCATCATCAAGGTGTCGGTGAGGACCATCAGCATGTGCGCCAACTGCGAGGCAATCAACGGCCCCGCCAGCCGCAGGATGGCCCAGAGTTCGGTACGTGCTGGATGCTGCATGGTCATCACGCCTCGATTATCAAAGTCGACAGGAGAGAGCCGATTCTCGGCGCTCTGCGGGCTTTTCACAAAGGGATAAAAAGGATGGGTGGCATGAGTCAGACTCATGCTGACAAGTTTCTGCTAACGTGGCGTAACCGCGCTATTGGAGCTTTGCGAATGTCCCGTCGTCTTCCTCCCTTGTATGCCTTGCGCGCATTCGAAGCGGCGGCGCGGCATAGCTCGTTTACCCGCGCCGCTGAAGAGTTGTCGATCACCCAAAGTGCGGTCAGTCGACACATTCGTACGCTCGAAGAGCATTTTGCCTGCCGACTGTTTCATCGCAGCGGGCGCAACTTGCAACTGACCGAGTCGGCGCGGCTGATCCTGCCCGGCATTCGTGAAGGTTTTACCGCGCTAGAGCGCGCCTGCAATACCTTGCGCGCCGAGGATGACATCCTGCGCATGAAAGCCCCGTCGACGTTGACCATGCGCTGGCTGTTGGCGCGCCTCAGCCGCTTCCGCCACTTGCAACCGGGCAACGAAGTGCAATTGACCAGCGCCTGGATGGACATCGACACCGTGGACTTCAACCACGAACCCTTCGACTGTGCCGTCATCCTCAGCACCGGGAATTTCCCCCCGGACTGGGAGGCCACGCTGCTGTTTCCGGAAGAATTGATCCCGGTCGGTGCGCCAAACCTGATGGACGATCAACCGTGGGATGTCGCGCGTCTGGCCAGCACTGAACTGCTGCACCCCGCGCCGGACCGGCGTGACTGGCGCACGTGGCTGTTACGCATGGGCCTGGCCGATCAGGTGTCGCTCAAGGGCGGGCAGGTGTTCGACACGCTGGAGCTGGGCATGATTGCGGCTGCGCGGGGCTACGGCGTGTCCATGGGGGATTTGCTGATGGTGGCGGAGGATGTCGCTCAGGGTCGTCTGAGTTTGCCGTGGCCGACTGCCGTCGCCAGCGGTGAGAATTATTACCTCGTCTGGCCGAAAACCCGCCCTGGAGGTGAACGTTTGCGCCGGCTCAGCGATTTCCTGCAAGGCGAGGTCCGGGCCATGGAATTACCGGATGTCGAGCGCTTGAGCTGAATCGATAGAGCCTCTGCAATAGAGGCCTTGCGCCATATCCCGGCTAATTACTCAAGTATTCAGGTTTGCCGCCGAAAATCTGCAGGTGGGACCTTCGTGCTGGTTCCAGGTAATTCCCCTTATTAGAATTTTGCCGAGTGTGCGTTGTGATCAGGATGATCCGGTCACTCGGCCAGGAGCTGTCATGTCTCAACCTCGTGCCCGGATCGCCTCACAGCTTGGTCTTGCGCTTGCCGTGATACTGGCGATTGTCATCACTGGCAGTACCGTGTTCGCCTTGCGCTCGCTGGACACCGCCAACCTCGCCACCCGCGAAGAGCACCTGGCCAGTGAAGCCCGGTTGCTGGCCGATCAGTTGAGTACCTTTCACGGCACGTTGCGTGAGAGCACCCAGCGTCTGGCCGGCCTGTTCGAGAAGCGCTTCAGCGCGGGTCTGAGCGTGCACCCGGACGAGCCGGTGGCCGTGGCGGGCGCGCAGACGCCTGGATTGCACCTGGGCAGCGAAGTGCTGAACAACAACTTCAAGGAAGTGGACGAGTTCAAGCAAATGACCGCGGGCGTTGCGACGGTGTTCGTGCGCAGTGGCGAAGACTTCGTTCGGGTCAGTACCTCTTTGACCAAGCAGGACGGCAACCGGGCCATCGGCACCTTGCTGGATCACGCTAATCCGGCCTATGCGCGCTTGATGGCGGGGCAGAGCTACGTGGGTCGCGCCTTGCTCTTCGATCGCTCCTACATGACGCAGTACACGCCCGTGCGCGACAGCAGCGGTAAGGTGATTGCCGTGCTGTTCGTAGGATTCGATTACACCGACGCGCAGAACGCGCAGTTCGAAAATCTCAAACGCTTCCGTATCGGCCAGACTGGCTCCCTGGCGTTGCTCGACGAGCAGAAAAAGTGGCTGGTGCCGATTGCAGGCGTGCAAGCGCTGGATCAGGCAGTCCCGGCCATCGTCGATCTGGCGAAAACCCCGGGCAAGGGTGACTTCTGGAGCGACAAGTCCGAAGATTTCTACAGCGTGGCGGTGCCGTTCGAAGGCGGCCCATGGTCGGTGGTGGCGAGCATGCCAAAAGCCGAAATCAGCGCCGTGACCTGGAGTGTCGGCATTCAATTGGCGATCGGCAGTCTGCTGGCGATGTTGATCGCGGTCGGCTCGGCAGTCTGGCTGCTGCGCAGCAAACTCGCGCCGCTGGGTGACCTGGTGCGTCAGGCAGAAGCCTTGGGCGCCGGTGATTTGAGTGTGCGCCTGAGCGTGTCGAGCAATGACGAAATCGGTCAGTTGGCCCGTGCCTTCAACCAGATGAGCCAGGCCTTGTCGACCATGGTCGAGCACATCCGCAAGGCCTCGGGCGAGGTCAACAGCCGTGCCCAAGCGTTGTCCGGCCTGTCCGGTGGCGCTTATGAAGGGATGGAGCAGCAGTCGGGCGAAATCACCAGCATGGCCGGCGCCGTGGAAGAGTTCAGTGCGACTTCGCTGAACATCGCCGACAACATGGGCAACACCCAGCGTCTGGCGCAGGAAAACGCACAACAAACGCAGATCGGTCGTACGTCGATGGATGAAGCGTCTTCGTCTCTTGAGCAAATTGCTGGCGCGTTGAACAGTACTGCGACGGTGATCAACACCCTCGGACAGCGTTCCCAGGAAATCGGCGGCATCGTCGGGGTGATTACCTCGATCGCCGATCAGACCAACCTGCTGGCGCTGAACGCGGCCATCGAAGCGGCCCGTGCCGGTGAGCAGGGTCGTGGTTTTGCGGTGGTTGCCGACGAGGTTCGCAACCTGGCTTCGCGTACGCGTCAGGCCACGGATGAAATCTCCGGGATGATTCAAAGTATCCAGCAGGAAACCGGTAACGCGATCAGCACCATGGAACAAGGCAATGTGCTGATGCAGGAAGGCTTGTCGCGTAATGCCAATGTGGCCTCGGCCCTGGCGCGGATCGATGAGCAGAGCCGTTCGGCAGGCCAGCAATTTGCGGCGATCACCACCGCAACTCAGGAGCAGAGCAGCACCGCGACGTTGCTCAGCAGCAACCTGCAAAGCATTGCGCTGGCGAACAGTGAGCAGCGTGAAGTGGTGTCGAACCTGGCCGTGACCGCCAAAGAGCTGGAGAAGCTGGCGGCGGACTTGCGTCATGAGGTTGACCGGTTTCGTTGAGTCGCCTCTGCAATAGCCATCGCGGGCAAGCCACGCTCCCACAGGTTATGTGTCGTTCCACTCTCTCGTGAACGACACAAATCCTGTGGGAGCGTGGCTTGCCCGCGATGGGCTCACCTCAATACTCAAGCCGAGTGACTAATCGCACTTGGCGTTGCTCGACACTTCCTTGCTCGCCAGTTTCAACTGCTTGCCCAGCTCCGCCGCGTTGGTGCTGCTGTAAACCCGGCCGCCGGTGTTTTCAGCGATGCAACGTGACGGGCCACCGGCACCGATTTTCACCACGTTGACCCGCAGGCGCGGTTGTTCCCTGGCGATTTGGCGGGACACGGCGCAGACATCTTTCTGGCAACCATCCTCACCGTCGACGAACATCACGATCACCGCATCGTTATTGCGTCCGTCGACGGTGCTTGCCGCGTGAGCCAGGCTGTCGGCCAGCGGTGTGCCGTCGTTGGGCACCAGGCCTCGAATCCCGTTGATCAGCCGCTGACGGTCGCCAAACTTGAACACGCCCTGGTCCGGTGTGCTTTCGCAGCCGGCGAAGGTGATGAGGCGCGTGTCGATCTTCGGATCGAGCCCGTTGATCATGCCGGCCAGCGAGTCCTTGGCGACGTCCATGCGGCTGGGTTTGGCAAAAATCTGCGTGGTGCGGTTCACATCCAGGTATTTGTTGAGCTCATTGCCGAAGAACCAGTCCTCGTCGGCTTTCACGGACTTGATGTTCAAATCCATCGAACCCGAGGTGTCGAGCACCACCACGAATTGCGGGATCTCTGCGTTCGGCGCTTTTTTGCGGCAAGCGAAGTTGTCCAGCGTTGGTGCCGGTGGCGGGGCGACAACCACAGGTTTTGGTGGCGGAACGGGCTTGGGTACCGGCACCGGTTCTGGCACGGGTGCGGGTGCGGGTTCCGGCTCTGGAACCGGTTCCGGCTCCACGACAGGCTCGGGCACAGGTTCAACCGGTTTCTCGACCGGTGTCACCACGGGCGCTACAGGTGGGACCACGACGACGGGTTCGCGGTGCATAAACCACCAGTAAGCCCAGAGCGCCAGGAGCAGCAACAGCAGCGCCAGCAAGGCGGCCGCGATCCACCAGCCACGGCGCGACGGCGGCACGACCGGCACTATCGGAGCCACCGGCGGCACGATCGGTTTGGGCGGACGTTGGTTCCAGCGCACCACCAGCGGCTCGCCATTGAGGCTGTAGAGTTTGTCCAGCTCGGGCGTGCCGAGCAGGCTGCGCAGGTCATCCGCGACCGTGGGCTGACCGCGTTTTTGCAGTTCGTCCGCCAGCTGTCCAAGGGACGTCTGACGCACTTCATAGGTTTCCAGCAAGCGTCGTTGCGCGTCCTCGTTGAGGTCGGCATAGGGCGTGGGTTGGCCACCCAGTTCGGTCCACCATTCCAGCACGTCGCCGCTGCCCATTCGCGGGATGGCGAAGAGGCTGGCGACGGTCGGCGGAAAGTGTTTCTGGATGAGGGCGACTTTGGCTTGCAGCGCACTCATCCCCTCCGGTGTGGCTTGCGCATCCCTGATGACCCGCTGCATGACGACGATTCCTGAAAAGGGTGCAGGCCTCCATCGAGAGGCCTGCGGGGTGAAAAGTTACTCTTCGTAACCGAGGCTGAATTGCAGCTGATTCACTTTCTTCTGCAAGACCTTCAGTTGTTCTTGCTTGGCGGCCAGCGTCGCAGGTGAGGCCTTGGTAACGGGCGCCGCCTGCGAGGCCTTGAGCTGCTGCTCGAGCCCGGCGATCTGCTTTTGCACCTGGCTTTCATTACCATGCCGGGCCTTGAGCGAGGTCAGCAACTGGCCCAGCGACTGGTTCAGCGCCGCCTGGGATTTCTGCTGGCTGGCCAGGTCGGTCTTGGTGCTGAGCTGCTGGGCCTGAATGTTCTCGTACACCTGGCGGAACATCGCGTTTTCCTGCCGGGACGCGGTCAGGGCCATTTCCTTCTGCTTGACCTGATCGCTGTAACCACCAGAGTAGTCGCAGTTCATCTTGGTCAGCATGCTGCTGTCGCGATTGGTCGCGTCGCATTCGCCTGGCTTGGTCGCGCAACCGCTCAAGGCCAGGACGGCGGTGAGGACCGCCAGCTGTCGTAGAGTCATGTGCTTAGCCCAGAGTGATCGCGGAGCGCTGGTTGTACAGACCGTCGACTTCCTTTTGCAGGGCGGCGACTTTCTGGTTCATTTTCATAATGCTCACGTCCACCTGCTTGATCTCGGCGCTGGCGCCTTGCGCACGCTCGGCGTCGGCCACTTTGGTGTACTCGGTGACCTTGTTGCGCATGTTGCCGAGGTCTTTACGCAGGCGCGCGATGTTCGAATCGATCTCGGCGATTTGCACTTGGGCCTTGGCCTTGTCGACTTTCTTGTTGGCGATGTCCTTTTTGATCTGGGCGATTTGCGCCTGATCATCATTGATCACTTGCTGAGCGGTCGCGGTACGGGCGATCACGTTCTGGGTGTCTTGCTCGACGTCGCTGTTCATCTTCGCCAGGCGGGTGGTGGTGTCGGAGTATTCGCTGCGACGCTGATCCAGGTAGTAGTTCGCGCCCATGGCCACGCCACACGCGGTAATACCGGCGGCAATGGCGCAAACCGCCTTGTTGCTGCTGTTGGACAGTGCGCAACCAAGGATGCCGACACCGGCGCCAACCGCGCAGGCCTGATAACCGGACTTGCTGAAGAACTCTGCGTCATTGCCCTGGGTCAGGCGCGGGTCGGCACCCTCGCTGCCGCCGAGCATCGAGCTGCCGGTGTTGGCGCAACCGGTCAGCAGCAGGCTGCCAGTGAGGACGAAAGCGATCTGAAGCTTGAAGCGAGTCCAAAGGCTGCGCGACATGGTGAAACTCCTTGGTGACGGTGTTGACTGTTGTTATTGAGAGAGTTATTGAGTGACGGTTTTGCAACTGGTCAGCCAGGCGTCAGTGTCGATCTTCTGCTTTTGCAGGAAGGTCTTCTGATTGGCCCAGTGGGTGCGCAAATAGGGTTTGAGTTCTTGCAGCTGTTTGTTGCGGGTGATGATTTCTTCCATCACCGGGACCTGCGCTTCAAGCAGCGGCTGGCCGTACAAGGTCGCCGACTCCACCAGGCTGCTGGCGTAGTAACGGCTGAGTTTGTGCAGGCGATCCTTCTGCTCGTCGAGCTTGCCTTTGCGCATGTCGCAGCTGGCATCTTTGTCCGCGGATTCGCAGTTCAGCTTGTAGTTCTTTTGCAAGAAGTCCACGTACTGGCCGTCGTCGAGCATCTTGGTGCAGAGGAACGCACCGAGGTTGAGGCTGGCGCGAATGGCCTGGTCGCGGGTTTCTTCCTGCTGCTGGTTGCTGGCGCGCAGTTGGTTTTCCAGGGCTTGGAGTTTTTCCTTGAGCGCTTTGTCTTCGATGCCCGAGGCCAGGGTGTTCAGGGATTGAACCGTGCCTTTATCGGCGGATTCGGTTTCCTTGCTGCCGGTGCCGAGTTTCTTCCAGCTGCTTTCAATGCTGGCGACACGCTCGCGTGAAGTCAGGGTCGGCGAGACCAGGACCAGTCGCATACCGGTGGTTTTGTTTTTTACCTGGCCTTCGGCGTTGTAGTACGGCTCTTCCTTGCGCAACCCGGTGCGCAGGTCGGCCTGAGCGGTCAGGTAGTTGCCGCCTCGGACCACGTAGCCACCGGCCTGACCATGCTGGCGGTCGAGTTTGTTCAGGCGGAACGGCTCGAACATCATTTCGTCGACGTTGCCGAGCATGTCGTGCAGGCCCAGCGGATTGGGTTTTTGCAGGCCGGACAGTTGCAGCTTGCCGTTGGACGATTGCGCCCCGGCGAACCATTCGTAAGCGTTGATGCCCTCGGCCATCGGATAGCGCGTGTCACGGAATTCCGCCGCGCCGACTTCCAGGCCTCCGCGCGCCGCGAACTCCCACTCGACTTCCGTCGGCAGGCGCAGGAAGCCCAGCGCGCCGTCTTCTTTCGGCAGCTTGGCCGCGGCGTTTTTGCGCAGCCACAGGTTGTACTTGTCAGCCGCTTCGACGGCTTGCACCCAGCTCACGGACACTTGCGGCAGGCGCATTTTGGTCGCGGCCGTAGGGCAGGTTGCGTCGGTCAGCGCGGCGTATTGGAGCTGACTCATCTCGTACTTGGCCATCAGGTAGTAGCGGGATTTGTCGTTTTTCGCGCCGGTGAAACTGCCGGCGATAAACGTCGGTCGAGTCTGTTCGACGTAACCGTATTCCGCGCCGTCCTGACCGATGTTGATCGGATAGTCGTCGAGCGGTCCGGCGACCGGAATGAACACTTTGCGAAACACCATCGAACCTTCGCACGGCATCGGCAACACGACGTCGCTGGCCTCGGGCATCGGGTTGTAATACCTCTCTTCCCAGCCCGCCGCCGAGGCGTCGAGCAGGTAGCCGAGGCTCAGGGGCAACAGCAAGCCCAAACGTTTATAGCTCACGCAGACTCTCCGCAGGTTGGATGTTGATCGCTCGCACGGCGCCGATCACGGCCACCAGTGCAGCGACCAGAAAGGTCAGGAGCAGGGCGGCGAGGCCGTGCCAGAGTGTGATGTGGCAGACAAAGGTGCCGGTGGCCTGGCTGCTGCCGAGCAGGTAGTCGAATAAATGGCTGCCCACGGCGTAAAAGCCCAACCCGCCGAGGTAACCGGCCAGACTCAGCACCAGCGCTTGCAGGACCACGAAACCGCCGACCGCCGTGCGTTTGAATCCCAGCAGGCGCAGGACCGCGAGGCTTTTGCGCTTGCGGTCGATGTTGGCCAGAAAGGCCCCGACCATCGACGCTACACAACCGATCAGCGCCGCCAGGGCAATCACCCCGAAGATCAACCCCAACACATGATTGATGGCTTTGACGTTGTCGATGTCGGCCAGTCGACTCGAGGTTTCGATGTGTTGTTCGTTGAGCCAGCGTTCCAGCGGTGCGACCTGGTCGATGTCGCGGGCGTAGAGGCGGGCGCGGGCATACAGCGGTTGCAGATCGCCCATCGGCTTGCCTGTTTCGATGCCGAACGCACTGACCTGATAACCGTCGCGAAAGCGCTCCAGGCTCAGCAGCAACGGCGGGGCGACAAACCCGGCCGCACGACCGAAACGCGCACCGTCGAGCACCGCCAGCACCGTCAACGTCATCTCGCCGCGTTCATTCACACCTTCCAGACGACGCAATACACGCATTTGCACACGGTCGCCGACCTTGGCCTGCAAGCGTTGCGCGGCGCGCTCGCTGAGTATCACTTGGTTGCCGGTGGGATTGAGTTGCGGCAGGTTCAGTTGCGGGTCGCCGGGTTCGGTGGCGATGATTTCCGCGCCTTCGACAAACCGTTGCATGCCGATCAGCAAATCCGCCTGGGTGTTGAGCGAGCGGGTCTGGCCGAGGGCAAAACCGGTCTCGGGACGCTGGCGCACGCGCTCGATCCAGGCGCTGTCGTAGTTGCCGTTGCTGAGCATCTTCACTTCAAGGTTGCGCGGGTCGCGCAGCAATTCGTCCTGCAACTGGCTGACAACGCCGTGTTTGAGGCCGAACAGCAGCAACAGCGGCGCGATCACCGCCACCAGCGAGGCGGCGATGCACAACGACACCTTGCGGTCGTGCCAGAGGTCTTGCAGGGCCAGTGAGCCCAGCAGGCGCAGTCGCTCAGTCCATCGGTTCAAACAGAGTCTCTCCCTGACGGCTGATAGCGCCGAGTCGCGGCAAGCCGAAATCCTTCAGCAGGGCCCAGTCATGGGAAACCACCAGGGCACTCAGGCCCATGCTCGACACCAGACTCAGCAGCAATTCGAACAAACGCCGGGCGCTGTGCGGGTCGAGTGCCGCTGTCGGTTCGTCGGCCAACAGCAGCAGCGGTTCATGGGCAATCGCACGAACGCAGGCCACGCGTTGGCGTTCACCGATCGACAGCGCTTGTGGCTGTTTATCCAGCAACCCTTGCAGGCGTAATACTTCAACCGCGTGATCGATGTGCGCGCTCTTTACCGGCATGCCGAGCAAGCGGCGAGGCAGGCTGATGTTGTCGCGCACGCTCAGGAACGGCAGCAAGCCGCCGCTCTGCAAAATGAACCCCAGATGACGCGAACGCACGGCTGCCAAGGCTGGCTGGTCGTCGCTGGCCAGCAATTGGGCGATGTCCTGATCGTCGGTTGCGCCCAGCCGAAAGCGCTCGAGTTCGACCGGCGCCAGCAACAGGCCGATGGCTTCGAGCAACGTGCTTTTGCCGCTGCCGCTCTCGCCGGTGATGGCGAGGATTTCCCCGGCACCGACCTGCAAGTGCGGCAGGCGCACGTGATGGGCCAGCGCGCCTTCACCACGGCGCACCAGCAGGTTCTTGATATCGAGCATCGGCGTCTCGTTAAGGCATCATTTCCAGGGGCACGGGGTAGACGTTGTCCCGTGCATCGCTGTCCTTGGCTAACGCCACCCAACGGTCGACGTCAGCGTTGTAACGCTGGTAGTGCCGCAGTTTGGTATTGAGCGTGCGGATGAATTTCTCCTGTGCCAGGCCATCCCAGCTTTTCCAGGTTTCTTCGTCCAGGTTCAGCACTTCGCTCTGGTAGGGCAGGTCTTCGAGGTACTCGCCGAGCACGCCCATGTCCGCCAGTTTGGCGTTGCCGTTCTGCTTGAGCTGGTTGGGATCGGCACCCATGGTCGCGGCGACCGAACGCAGGCGCTCGAACATTTCGGTCGGCGAGATCAGGCCTTCGTTGGCGGCGTCGAGGATCTTCTTCATCACGTCGCTCAAGTCACTGAGCTGGGATTTGGTCAGCAGCACCCGCACGTCGGTGGTCGGGATGTTCTGCTTGATCAGGTCGCGGTCAGTGATCCACGCCTTGAACACCAGAGGCGCCTTGCTGTTGGTCTTCTCGCCCAGATAAGCAAGTTGCATCGCGTGGCCGATCAGCGCCGCGTCTTCGAGCATTTTCTTCTCGGCCGGGTCCTGCTTGGCATTCACCGCACTGCCGATGGCGTCTTCGCCCATGTAGGCGGCTTTCACCTGTGTAGTGATCGCGGCGGCCAGTGCGTCGACCTTACGGCCGAACTCCTGCACATTGCCCGCATTTACCGGGTAGTACAGCGAGGTGTTGGTGCCCGGGTAAGTCGACAGATCCTGGTACTGCGCCGCGGCCTTGGCGTGGTCCTTGGCCCCGGCCGGGGTTTTCAAGTGCAGCGTATAGATAGCTACGCCCGGATTGGCGGCCTCGATACGCACCTGCGCTGCGCTCAATCCGGTCTTCGACAGTTTGTCGTCGCCCTCGATGGCGCCCGCATCGGTGATCAACACCACGTAGCGCGCACCGAACTGGCTCCAGTCGACTTTGTCGATGCTCTTCATGACGCCGGCAAATGAGTCCTCATCGAAGCTGCTGCTCGACACGCTGGCCTGTTTGAGGTCGGCGATCTTGGCGAAAAAGTCGGCACTGTCTTTCACCTTGGTAGGGTCGGCGTACATCTTGGTGGTGTATTCCAGCCCTGGCACCGCCTGGGTGTTGGAGCGGAAAGCGACCATGCCGAACTTGACCTGCTTGCCGAGGTTCTGCGCTTCGATCCGCTGATAGACCTTGCGGATCGCTTCTCGGGTGCGGTCGATGTACGGGTCCATCGAAATGGTGGAGTCGATGACAAACACCACCGCCGCGCTGAATTCCTTCAGCTGGCTGGCTGCTTTGTCCTCGGCTTCCTTGCCGCCGGCCGCGCCGCTCGCAGCACCGCCCTTGGCGTTCTTGTCATCCGGTTTACTGACCGATGCAACGTTAAGCAGACGTGTGCGGAAACCGCCTTCAGTCATCACTTCTTCGCCGCTGAGCACGGGCAGCAGGTAGAACTGCTTTTGCAGGTCGACGAAGTATTCAGGTTCTTCTGCCAGCACGCCGGGGGCTTGCTTGCCCTTTTTCAACGTGGCCCGCAGCGGGGCGACTTTGCTCACCGGGTCCGGCGCATCGAGGATGCCTTCGACCGTGGCGCGTTCCTTGAAGAACAGCAGCCGGTCGCGGTTGGCCGGGTTGGTGAAGGCCAGCGTCAGCTGCATTTTCCAGTCAGTGGTGCAGCTCGCGGGCAGCCAGCCAATGGTTTTGCCATAGCTGTCGGGGCCGACTTTCAGCCACTCAGCATTGGCCGCTTGCGCACGTTCGTACACATAGAAACGGCTGAACACCGGTTGCTCATCACCCGCAGCACCGCCCGCCGTCGGGCTGATTTTGCAACCCGGCGTGGTCAGCACGCGTTGGAACAAGGTCTTTTTACCGGCCTGGATCAATGGTTTGTCATCAGCCTGGGACAACGGGCTGATGCACAGCGCCAACAGTGCGGCGCCGCTCAGCAGAAAACGACTCAGGGGAGAACGCATCACTTCTGCAACTCCTCGAAACGCTGCTTGGCTTCGGCGTTGTTCGGGTCCTGGGTCAGGATCGTTTCGTACCAGTAGGCGGCGGTGGCGTTGTCCGCAGCCGGGAAGCACTCGCTGGCTTTCAGGTATTTCGGGTCGTATTCGCGGGCATAGGCGTTGGCAATCAAAGAGTCACCGGCCTGGGCACGATTGGCGTACAGACGCTGGGCGACGCCGCAGTGCTTGCCGGCCTTGGCTTCGTTGATGATCTCCAGCAACTTGGCGCTGTCGGGTGCAGCCTTGATGCAGGTCTGGACGAAGGTCAGCTCGGGCAGGCTGTTCATGCTGTCGAGGGTGCAGGCTTGTGCGTCGACGCCGACCGGTGCGGCGGCAGCAACTGCCGGGACAGGCGCTGGAGTGCGTTTGTAAAACCAGAATCCGGCCGCTGCGGCCACCAGCAACAGCACGACGAGCGCGAGGCCGATGAGGCCTTTGTTGCTCTTCTTCGGCGGAGGCGGGGTGTAGGCGGGTTCGTTGGGCACCGATTCCAGTTCGATTTCTGGCTCGTCGGTGGACAGGACCAATTCTGGCAATTCCGGAATTTCGGGTTCTGGCGCACTTGGTGCTGTCAGGTCTGCGCCGCCATAAGTCGAGCGCGTCTGGCCACCCGCAGTAGACGGCAGCAGGCCGAGGCCGGGGCGAATCACCCCTTTATCGCTATGATCGAGGCTCTGCTCACGCAGTTCGATCTGGAATTGCGCGTTGGCGCCGCCTTCGAGTAGCGGATCGACCACTTCCGGGCCGACCTGGGCCTCAAGGGCTTCACCACTGGCCGTAACGCTGAAGCGCGAGACCTTGAACCAGAACGGATTGTTGCTCCAGGCCTTCTGATCCTGGAGGTAGAAACCGTCCTGGTTACGCTGAATGGAGAACTCCAGCTGTTCTTCGCCACCCTGCCATTTCTTCACAGTGAGGCACGCCTGGCCAGGCACGTTGGGTTCTAAGGCGAGCAGGTCGACACGAATTGGCATTGCTTATCTCGCTGTGAAGGCTGTGAGCACATGGCCCAGCCGTTCATTCTGTTCAGGGGTGATTTCGCGACCGGCACCATGGCCGGCGTTGTCCTGCGTGATGTAGGCCAGGCCCGAAAGCCAGTCGCCCAGATAACGCTGCGCCTGGTTCGCCGGTTGTGGCGGCAACACCGGCACTTGTCCCGGACCGATGTCGGTGTAGAACGAGAACAACGGCGCCTTGGCACCGGCGCGGCTGTTCGGGCGCTCGTTGACCGGTTTTTGCAGGTAGCCAAACCAGGACACGAAATCGCGCAGCACCCGTTGCACTTCCAGCACTTGGCGCTCGACCAGTTGATCGCGCCGCGCGCCGCTTTGCGCACGCTTGAGCACCGCACGGCTCAGTTGGCCCGGCAAGTCCTGGCGGTAACCGGCGGTGATCAGCTCGTCGACCACCGCTTCGATCAAGGCCTTTTCCAGCCCCAACAGATTGAGCAGGCTTTGCCGGGTGGTCAGCTCGCGCAGGTGCGCAATCCAGGCCTTGAAAGCGGCTTTGGCAAAGCGGTGTTCGTTGCTTTGCAGTTCCGGCGCCGGGGTGTTGGTTTTGCTGCTGACCGGCGCTTCGTGATTCAGGTCGTCGCCGAAATCAAAGTCGAAACCGGCGTCGTTGCCGTACAGGCTCTGGCTCGGTGTCGGCGCGGCCGGCTCATCGCTGGCGGCGTGCGCGTCATCGGTTTCGTACACACCGCTTAGGTACAGGTCGCGCACCGATTCGCTCGGCATGTCGAGTTCATCGATGAACTCGCCGAGTACGGCCGGGCGACGGCCCAGCCCCGTCAGAATCATCTGCGCTTGGGCTTTCTTGGCGGCTGCCGCGCCGTCACCGTCGGCGTGATACCAGGTGCTCAAGCCGTGAGTGGTCAGGCCTTCGAGGCATTCGTTCAGCTGTTCGCGGATGCGCTGCAGTTTGAATTCAATGTTGGCCACGCCTTTGAAGCTGCCGCTGAAGTGGCTGATGCCACCGTCATCGTTGCGCAGCATTTCTTTCCAGGCGTTGGCAGGGTTGTTGATGTGTTTGCACACCAGCTCGTTGCCGGCGAAGCTTGTACCCAGGGCGTCGACGCGCTCCTGATAGCTGGCGTTGAGGCCGGTTTCGGCGCCGCTGGCGTCTTGCACGATGAACGCCGCATCCATGCGCGGTTTGCGCACCAGGAAGGTGTTCTGGAACGGCGTGCCGGCCCAATCGTTCATCCAGCTCAGGCTGCCGAAACGCTCGAGCATGGTCAGCTTGACCATGCCGTTCCAGCTCTCGTCGTACTGATCAGGCGTCAGGCTCAGGGAGTTGGTGATGCGCAGGTCGAGCATGGTCAGCGCCCAGATCAGGCCGGTGTCGCGTTTGCTGCGGGCGGCTGCGTCGGCGCCCTGGGTTTTCTCGATCCAGCGCGTCAGCACCGGGCCGACGTCGTTGACGTCGCTCTGTTTGGTCGAGCCGGTGCAGACCACCAGCGCGTTCATTTCCTGGTTGTCGGTGTAGCGTTCGAACAGGTAAGCGACCTTGCCGCGCAGGATCAGCTGCGAGACGGAGTTGTCCTTGGTAGCGGATTCCGGGTCGTTGGAGTTGGCGATTTCGTGCAGCTTTTTGCGCCCGCGATAACCGGGGAAGTCCAGCAAGTCGACCTGATTGACGATGTCGTCCGCCGGGGCTTCGATCAGGCCGAAGGTCATCTCGGCGGTCAGTGCCGCCAGTTGCGCAACCGGGATGCCCTGGCTGTTTTGCAAGCGTCCGTCGACCTGAGGCCGCACGTCGATCGGCAAGTCCCGCGGGCTGCCGAAGCGCTCGAGGATGTCGACGTTCATAATGCTGTCGCGCTGGCTGTAGGTGTCGTTTTCGAAACTCACCAAGGCCTTTAATGGCGCGAATACGGTCTCGGGCAAGCCGAGCTTGTGCAGCGCGCCAGCCAGTTGCTGGTACACGCGCGTCAGTTCGCTTTGCTCACCCCAAAGGATGGAAAACAGCTCGGCGCGTTCCTGGAAATTCAGGCGTGGCGCCAGTTGCAACGCCGTGGGCCAATACAGGTGTTCAAGCTTCTTCACCGAGTTGCGGAAGTTGTCCCGCAGGTAATCCCACAGTGACACCAGATCGTCGGCGTTGACGCCCGGTTGCATCGGCCCGGCCTCGCGGCCTTCGAACGGTTTCAGCACGCGCTGGATGCGCTCTTCGTCGATCTCGTAGGAGATCCGCTCAAGGTCGAAGTCCTTGAACCAGGAGTTGGCGAGAATCTTCGCCAGCTCGATTTCCTTGAACAGTGTCAGCTCGACCGGGAACTGCGGATCCTGGCTCGGTGTGGCCCGACGGCTGAAGCGCGTCACCAGGCCGGTGGCTTCCTTGCCGCCACCCACCGGGTTGATGTGCTTGATGAAGTCCAGGCGCTGGCCACCGAAATCGGTTTCCAGTTTGCCGTTCTGACCGGCCGCAAGCGCCGAGATCAGGTAGGACTTGCCGGCCTGGGACAAGCCGAAAAAGCCGATGGTCATCGGCGTGCAGGCCACGCGACCGAGGCTGTGAGCCAGGTTGCGGGCGCGGTGCAGGCGGATGTTCAGGTTGTCGGCTTCGCTGTCCAGGCGCGGCGCGTTGCCGCGCGTCTGGCCAATCCATTCCAGCGCCTGACCGGCACCTTTATAAACAGCGGCCCAACTGGCGGAGAGCTGAGTTTGATCGGGGGTCAGATCATTCATTTGCGTTTCACACTTCCACTGTCGAGCCAGTACTTGGTCTCGCTCAGGCCGGCGTCGAGCATGGTGTTGAGTTCCAGTTCGAGGTCGCTGCGCGGGTTGAAGTTGACGTTGTTACTGTTGGATTCGATGTCGCGTACCGAGAGGCGGTCGCTGACCAGATCCTGCTTGCGCGTGTACTTGTCGGCCGCTTTGACCTCGAAGCGCACCTTGAGCAGCGGCGCGCTGCCGTTTTCACCAATCGCGCGGGAGAACTTCTCCCGACCGGCCTTGGTGAAACGCAGGGTGTACAGCGGCGAAGCGGCCCAGCGATCGGCGGCCAACTGACGGAAACCGAGGCGCAGATCGCCGCGCATTTCCAGCTGCGGCGTGTCGGCGTCATCGCCCGTGCCGATTTCCGGCAACTTGATTTTGTAGTCTTCGGACTGGATGTCGCGGTACAGCACGTCGGCATCCTTGATCACGTTGTTCAGGTCGATGACACCGATATGCTTGACCGTCGAATACGGCTTGAGCGCCGAAGAGCGGAAGTAAAAATTCGGCACGCTGTGGTTGGCGCACAACAGGCAGAGCATGGCGCCCACCGAAGCGGTGCTTTTCGGGTCGTCGATGCGGCCGTTCTTGTGGAACGGATACCAGCCGCCGGTGCGGTAGTTTTGCAGCGCCAGAATGCGCCCCGGTGGCAGCGGCAGCACCTTGCGAATAAAGGCCTGGATGCCGGGCAGCCGCGAAGGGCGGCCGGTCAGCAGCAGGACATCGCACGGGTAATGGGCGACCACTTCACAGAGCGCACCGAGGATCTTGGTGATGTTGATCTGATCGTTGAGGAACGCGGCGTGGAGCTTTTGCAGGTCGAAACCGATCAGCGATTCGTAGAGGTCGAAACCGCTCTGGCCACCAACATCGCGACGCACGGCAGCGTTGACGTAGTCGAGCACGGTCTGGCTGATCGCGTTGTCGCCCAGTAACTGGCGGTAACTTTGTGGGCTGACTTCCTGCGGGACTTGCGGGTCGTAATGCTCGTAAGCCTTGAGCAACGCCAGGCCCAGCGGTGCGAACACCTGCAGGTTCAGTTGCTGGCGCAGGATCATGTCCTGGGCGCTGACCGATTCATCACCGCACAGCCGGGACATCAACGAATCCGGGGCTCTGACGCCGGCATTCTGCAAGGCCTTCTCGAAGCTCGGCAGGATGAAGTCCTGGATCACGTCCAGCAGGATGTCGTCGCCGGCCACTTTGAAGCCATCGCGAAAACGCTGTTCGGGCACGATGTGCACGTTGCTGCCGCTGCCCGTGTTGCCGGCGCGGTCGAGGCGATAGTCAGTGATGACCAGGTCGGTGGTGCCGCCGCCGATGTCGATGGTCGCCAGGGTAATGCGTTCGCGGTCGGTTTTGTCCGGCCGGGCGATGGTGTCGAAAAACTCTTCCGGGTGACCGGCGAAGTTCTCGTTGACCTCGGTGTACAGGTACACCAACTGGCCACACGAGGCTTCGTCCCATTCCACGCGGATGCTTGGGATCGGCGTGCGCGGGCTGACGGCCTGATCCTGATGCGGGTCTTCCTCGCCGGCGTGCCAGCCGAGGCTTTTCCACACCAGGCCGATGGCTTGCAGCATGCGCTCGTTGAGGATGCTGCGCTCGGCCTGCGGCATGCCCGGCGGCACGGTCAGGGTGATGCTGTTGAGCTGGCGCGGCACGCGGGTGTGACCCTGACGCGAGCGTTGGGCCGGGCTGTTGATTTGCGACAGCGCCTGGGCCAGCACTTCGGCGAGCATGAAGGTCATCAGCGAGCTGCGCGAGTAACGCGGCATGAACACCGGCAGACGATCGTCTTCTTCGAGGCTGTAAAGCGCCTCGCCGGTTTCATTGATCAGGTGCGAGAACGGCGCGGCCGTGGCGTACGGCTCGTTGTCGGTCTTGATGTAGGAGCAGTTGAAACGCCAGCCGTGGCCGTAGGCGTTCTCGTCCCACAGATAACGTTTCGGGCTGGACAGGCCAGTGGAACCTTCGGTGCCGCGACGACGGCTGGCCAGTCGGCTGGCCTCATTGCCGACGCGGGCGATCGTTGCCCACTGGAACGCATCGTGACGGCCACTCTTGACCGAGCAATGGTCCTTGCCGAAATACGCCTGGGCGAACTCGACGCGGCTTTCGAACGGCAGGTTGTAGGTGTGTTCGGGGGTGATCAGGTCGCGCAGTTCCAGCACGTAGTTCTGCTTCAGCCCGGAGCCGGCCTGGCCGTGATTCTCGATCAGGATGCCGCAGGTGCGCGAGTTGCCGACGTCCAGCACCAGGTCCACCGGAATCGGTTTGACCAGGCCATTGCTGTCGTTGGCGACCACTTTCAGTTCAGGGATTTCCACCTTCGGCCTTGCGGTCGACTGCGCCGCCGCTGACGGCGTGCTCAACAGGCTCAGCAGGTTGAGGTAGTGCGCCAGGTGGTGGTTGGCGCGGATATCGATGTCGAGCTCTTCGCGCGAACGGTGGGCATTGCCCTCGTTGAACACTTCGAGCAGCCATTCGTTGACCCACGGCTGCGCCAGGAACCAACGGGTTTCGCTGGCCTTGGTCGCCAGTTTGAAGGAAACGCCGGAACTGATGTCTTCTTCGTTCGGTGCCAGGTAGGCGGTGCCGTCACGCTTGGGCATGACGCGGCTGTCGAACGCCATCGTCAGGCGATGGGTATTGCCATCGATGTCGGGTGTCGCCAGTTTCACCAGGCGCATCCGCGACCAGTTGGTCGGGCCTTCGTCGAAGCGATGCGGCGGCATGAAGCGGAAAAACGGCGTCGGCAGCCAGACACCGTCCAGCAGTTCGAGGCTGCTTTTCATGTCGACGCTGAACGCCGGTTTGGCCTTCTCGACCTTTTCCGGTTCGGGCTCGTAGAAGTAGAAGTCTTTCTCTTCGTTGTACATCAGGCGGCAAATCAGCCCGCTGATCATCGGCGCGAACTCGCCCGCCGGTTCCTTGCGAGGATCCAGGCGCAGGGCGAAATCCATGAACTGGATACCGGTGTCACTGACGAGCGTGACGGTGTCTTCGAATTGGGTGACTTCAGGCAACATGTCGGGTTATTCCAGTCTTATTCGCCCATCTGCCGCATGGACATGGGGAATTGATCTTTTCCGTAACCGCCGGTGCAGTCCGCGACCGTGGTCGCCCCTTTGCGGCAGTTGACCTTGGGCATGTCGTAAGTGCTGCCATCGCCGCACACGGCCTGGCCCTGGCTGTCGATGGCGAGGCTGCCGCCCTTCATGGTGGCGGTGACCGGGCCGCTGCATTTCGAACCGTCGGCCTGGTGCACGGTGACTTCGCCTTTACCGTCTTTTAACTGGTATTCCAGACGCAGCGGCTTGCCGGTCCGGCGATCCTGAATGCCGGCACCGGCGCGGTACTGACCGTCGAGGAACTTGGCGGCACCGTCGGCGGCGTCAGGCGGAATGCTCAGGGCCGGGCCGGGTTTTGTGGTTGCGGTGGCGGGTTTTTGCGCGTCGGGCGGAGTGACGGCGGAAGGCGCCTCGGTTTTGGCTTCGGGTGGCGCGGTCGGTGATTCAGCGGCCGGGTCTTGGGTGACGTCGGCGGTCGCGGCGTCGGCTTCGTTACCGGCGACGGCCGGAGTTTCCACACCATGAGTGCCGGTCACGGCTGTGCCAGTGGTGGAGCCTGAAACGGTGCCGGTCACGGGAACGCCATTCAGTGTTGTGGCATTGCCGGTCAGTTGTGGCTCTTCCAGCTGTTTTTCCACCGGCACGATACCTTCGGGCAGCAAGTCCACCGCCACCAACGGAATCGGCACGCAACCGCGCAAGCCGAGCAACAGCCACAACAGCAGCAACAAGAACGGCAGCAGCAACAGCCACCACCAGCGACGCCACCACGGACGAGCCACCACCGGCACGACGGGCGCTACAACCGGTTCTTCGACCACGGGTGGCAGCGTGAACACGGGCGGAACCTGATAAAGGCAATGCAGGGGATCGCGATTACCGGTACCGGCGTGCTCGAAACCCCAGAAGGTCAGCACCGGTTTGCCTTGCACCAGGTAGACGAAGTTTTCGTCAGGGAAATGAATGACGCGCTTGAGCAACTTGCCGAACACGGCTTTGTCGCCTTGCTGCTGTTCAGCCGGATCAGTGCCCAGGAAACGCTGGCTCAATTCTTCGAGCGCAGTCTTCAGGGCTTCAAGTTGGCGACGGGCCGGTGCGCGTTCTTCTTCGGTCGCGCTGCTCCACGGGATGACATCGCCGTCGAGGCCGCTGTACCAATCAATCTGGTTGCCGAGTTCGTCGCTTTGAGGAATGGCCAGGTGATCGACCATGTCGGGGTTCTTGCGGCGAATGGCTTCGCGCAGTTGCAGGGCTGCCCGGTAGACCGGTTGACCTGTTTCGCCGAGGGCTGTGAATGACCCGCTCTTACCGCTGCGTAATAGTGCCCCGCGCATTCAAACTCCATATGTTCCGTTGCGCAAAAATGACAGACAAAAGTGTCTGTTCTTGCTCCTGCAATTAGCTGGCGACCTTAATGTCATAATGATGTCGCCGTCAATAAGAGGAGGCCCAAACCGTATGAGACTAACGTAAGTGTGCGGAGGTTGCATGAGGTCAATGTGATTTGAGTTTGTAAGACTCGGACGTCCGCTTTTTTAAGCTTGCTGAAACGTTTCATCAGCGCTATAAAAAACGCACAACTCCAAGAAAGGCTTTCCTCATGACCCCGCTCAAACTCGCCGTCGCCCTCGGCACGCTGACCGCTGCCTCCCACGCCATGGCCTGGGATTACGTGCTGCTCGACACCGACAAGGCTGCCCAGAACTGGCAGATCACCAGCCAGCAACTCGGCGTAAAAACCGACAAACCGTTCTCCGTGACCCTGCGCACCCTGCATGGCGGGCGGCAAGAGGGCGTCAGCATCGTCGACATCGATAACGGCACAATGAAACTCTCGGTGGTGCCGACTCGCGGGATGAACGTCCTGCAAGCATCGGTCGGTGATGTGCGCATGGGTTGGGATTCGCCAGTCAAGGACGTGGTCAATCCGTCCTTCATCGAACTCAATGGCCGCGGCGGACTGGGCTGGCTCGAAGGCTTCAACGAGCTGGTCGCCCGTTGCGGCTACGAGTGGGTCGGCCATCCCGGTATGGATAACGGCGAACTGCTGACCCTGCATGGCCGCGCCGCCAACATCCCGGCCAGCAAAGTGACCCTGCATATAGATGAAAAACCGCCGTACGCCATCAGCCTGCGCGGTGAGCTGAAAGAGCAGGCGTTCAAGAAAGTCGACTTCTCGGTGGTGACCGAACTGGTCACTGAGCCCGGTAGCGTTGCGTTTGCCCTCAACGACACCCTGACCAACAACGGTGATTATCCGAAGGAATATCAGGCGTTGTACCACAGCAATTTCAGCACCCCGTTCCTGGAACAGGGCGCCCGTTTTGCTGCGCCGGTTAAACAGGTGTCGCCGTTCAACGACAAGGCCAAAGGGGATTTGCCGGACTGGCAGACATACCGTGCGCCGACCAAGGACTATGACGAGACGGTTTACAACGTCGTGCCGTATGGCGATGCCAAGGGCGATACGTTGACTGTGTTGCATAACAAGGCGGGGAGTCTGGGCGTCTCCCTCGGCTTCAACACTCAAACGCTGCCTGTGTTTTCGCTGTGGAAAAACACCGATACCCAAGGCCAGGGCTATGTCACCGGGCTTGAGCCGGGGACCAGCTTTTCCTATAACCGGCGCTATCAGCGGCCGTTGGGCCTGGTGCCGACGATTGCTCCGAAGGAGAGCAAGCAGTTTCAGATCAGCTACAGCTTGTTGGCGGACAAGGGGGCTGTGGATAAGGCGCTGAAGCGGGTGAGTGATATTCAAGGTGGGCGAGAAACTGAGGTTCGGCAGGTACCGTTGGTGGATCTGAGCAAGGAGTAAGCAGCCTTGGAGATGAGCAGTGAGCCTGCGTTCACTGCTTATTGGAGGGCTAAAAGGGAAGTCTCATCTTTGAGGCTTGCGCGGCGTCAAACAAACGCCGGATGAAATCGAAGTCGTTCCAGGTTTGATTGGTATAAAACCGATATTCCTTATTTTCGATCTCGTCCAAGTAGTAGATGACGTACTCCGCATATTTTTCATCCGCGTTGAAGCTGTAACGCAATGAAAGAGAGAAGATTTTTTCTTTGAGTTTCACAAGCGAGTTGTTGTCGTCATAACTCCAGGAGAATTCGCCTTGCTCTATTCTCACGGTGAGTGTCTTGACGAAATCGAGAAATTTAGGCGGTAACATATTGTCGCCCTCTGGCTGGGTTGACCTTTTCAAGGTTCTCTTTAATGTTTTCGAGATTGTGGTGAATAAGAATTCTGATCGGTTTCTCGAGCGGAGCGCTTGCCGAAGCAAAAATACCTTTTCTGATGGCGATTTCAGTTTCTCCAAGGATTTTGTCAATCCTTTCGAACTCCTGACCTGTGCCGGGTATTTTGGCAAACAGAATCCTGAAATGCTGATAGCACTTCAGCGCCAATGGATAGTTTTCGGTGTCCACATAACCTGCTGCTTCATTGAGCGTCGCAAGGCATTCGCTTACGGCTGAGGCGCCTTCTACAGCTTTTGCCTCCTTGAGTACTTTTTTGGCTTCTGCACTGATGCTTCGTGAGTAACGAACACTGTGCAGAACTTCAGCTATTGAAATGATGAGCGCAACGATGGTTATCACCGTGCCGACGTAGGAAAAGTTGTTCAGGGATGTCGGAAAGCCAACAACGATTTCCTGCTGCAGCAGCGCCGCCCATACGATAGCAATGCTTATGAAGCAATAGACGAATCTGATCCAATGACTCTTTAGTAACTCCATGTATTACTGACGCTCTCTCTGAATAGTGATCTGAATGATTTGCTGGAATAGCCATCGGTTACGCTGAGGCTGGTCGGTATTGCAGCGCTTCTGCCAAATGCTCGCGTGTAATTGCATTTACCTGTTCAAGGTCTGCCAATGTACGGGCTACCTTGAGCAAGCGGTGGGCCGACCGGAGTGACAAGGTCAAACGCTCGCAGGCAGTTTCCAGCCACGCTTCGTCGGTTGTGGATAACTTGCAGTGTCGACGCAGCCCTGGCAAATCAAGGAATGCGTTGGCACAGCCTTGGCGTTTGTTTTGACGCTCGCGCGCGTCGGCGACCAGCACCGCAGCAGTGGCAGTGTCATCACCAGGTTTGAGCGCAGGATTCAACGCCGTGGCTTCCCGAGCGACGGTCAGATGCAGGTCGATCCGATCTAGCAGCGGTCCAGATAATTTGTTGCGATAACGCTGGACCATGTCCGGTGTACAACTGCATTTGCCGCTGGGTTCGCCAAGATATCCACACGGGCATGGATTCATCGCGGCCACCAATTGAAAACGGGCTGGAAACCGCACGCGATCCTTGGCTCGGGAAATCACGATATGGCCGGATTCCAGCGGCTCCCTTAAAACCTCCAACACTTTGCGGTCGAATTCCGGCAGTTCATCGAGGAATAGAACGCCATGATGGGCGAGGGTGATTTCGCCGGGTTGGGGTTTCGATCCACCACCCACCAATGCAGGGCCGGAAGCCGAGTGATGGGGCTGGCGGAATGGTCTTTGCGGCCAGTGGCTCAAAGGCACGCAACTGGTGACGGATTGAATAGCTGCGACTTCTAGCGCCTCGTTTTCGGCTAACGGGGGAAGCAGCCCCGGTAACCGACTCGCCAACAGTGTTTTCCCGGTCCCCGGCGGCCCGCTAAACAGCAGGTTATGAGCCCCAGCCGCGGCAATCAGCAATGCGCGCTTGGCCGAGATTTGCCCCTGCACCTCATTCAAGTCCGGATAGGGTTTGCTGGCGTAGAGCAAACCATTGGAAACGTAAGGTTCAACCGGCGTATGTCCATTGAAGTGCGCGACGGCTTCCAGCAGGTGGTCCACGGCAAACACCTTCAACCCGGACGCCAGGCACGCCTCCTCGGCGTTCGCTCGCGGCACCATCAACGAGCGTCCGGCCTTGCGAGCAGCCAGCGCAGCCGGCAACACACCTCTGACGGCACGTACCGCGCCTGACAACGCCAACTCTCCCAGGCATTCAATGTCATCCAGCGTCAATGTCGGCACCTGCACGCTGGCGGACAGAATCCCCAAGGCAATCGCCAGATCAAACCGTCCTCCATCCTTGGGTAAGTCTGCAGGCGCGAGATTCAACGTGATGCGCCGCGCCGGGAATTGCAGCCCCGAATTGATGATCGCGCTGCGCACCCGATCCTTGCTTTCCTTCACTGCCGCTTCGGGCAAACCGACCATTGTCAGCGATGGCAAACCGTTGGCCAGATGGACTTCGACGGTGACGGCAGGCGCATCCACGCCAATCTGGGCGCGGCTGTGAACGATGGAGAGGGACATGGTCGTTCCTTGAACTTTACGGGAACCGCTTCCTGCGGTTTTTGAAGGGTAGTCGGGTCGTGTGACGGCGCAGGCACCAAACTTTCGCAGGATGTTGCGAGTGGTTTGTGATGATGAAGCGTAAAGGAGTGTGGATCGCCGATGTAATCAGTCGCGGGATGATGTTTTTGTAGGACCTTGCCGAGATCAATGAAGGACGGCGGTGAAAGGGTGCGAGCGCTCTTGTCTGATTGACCGGGCTGCTTAAGATCATCAGCTGATCGCTGACGTTGGAGAGGGAAAAATGAGTAGTAGTGGAATGCGGCCGGTTCATCCTGGCGAAATCCTCAAGGAGGATTTTCTTGAGCCGTTGGGCATTTCAGAGTCCGCTTTCGCCCATTCGTTGAACGAGCCGGTAAAAGCGATAAACGAAATCGTGATGCAGCAGCGTTGTGTCAGTGCTGATCTAGCGGGGAAGCTATCTCGCCACCTGAACACCACGCCCGAGTTCTGGCTGAACCTGCAGTTGACTTACGATCTGCGTAAAGCCGAAATCGAGCGTGGTTGCGCTTTGGCCACCTAAAGCGATTGCAGCATCCGCGAAGCACGCTTCCACCACGGTGCATTGACCGCACGTTGCGTCCGCTCACCATCCGCAAGCATGTGCGGAACATCCTGCAACCGAATCCACGGCTGGTTATTCCAGTGCAGCAAACTCAGCGACATCTCTGGCCAGTTCAACAGACTCAGGACCGGGCGTTCGCTTGTTGCCGGTTGCTGGGCATCTCTGAGGGCTGGCACCACGTCGTGGGTCAGCCATTCACGCAGGCCCCGGTATTCGGGGCAGTAGTGGTAGACGAGTAGGGCGTAGACGCCGGATTCGCTGATTAGCAGGGTGTTTTCGATGCTGCCGTGGATGAGCATCTGCACAGTTTGTTGTTGGTCAGGGTCGAGTTTTCGGACGGCGCGTTCGTCGAGGAACAGTCGCAATAGGCGGCCTAGATCTCGGGCACTAAACCAGGCTTGGTTTTCCAACAGCAGGGCGTGGAGGTGGAGTTTGTGGCGGGTAAAGACGTTGGGTACCAGATAAGCGTCATCGCTATTCATTAATACAGCTCCTTTTGCTTAAGGGGCTGCCGTCAATCGTCGCCAAACGATTGGGGTGGCAGCTGTACGCGGGTTGGCGAACCGGAGCAAAAGGAACCCGGCAGACCCGAGGGTCTCCCACGCACAGCCGCCATGACTCGAGAGATGGTCGTCGTGCTCCTTAAGCTTCCAGGTCGCCAAACCCAGTGCTGAATATTCAGCTGAGGATGAGCTTAGGAACCTGGGCTTCACGGCGCTATCGGACGGCGGTGGTGATCTTTGTAGGACGTTGCCGAGATTGTGGCGGGGCGGAAGATCAAAAGCTCGCCGCCCTTGGCAACTCCTACAGGTAAATCTGAAGGTCGTTCCGACCTTATCGCGAGCAGGCTCGCTCCTACAGTGGATTGGGCTTCACCGTGGGATCGATGGGGTTACTCGGTGGGCGGACTCAGCTTCGCTTCCAGTTCCGCAACCTTCGCCTCAAGGCTCTCCAACCGTGCCCGAGTACGTGCGAGCACGACCATCTGGCTATCAAACTCTTCCCGGCTCACCAGATCCAGCTTGCTGAAGCCGCTCTGCAGCAGCGCCTTGAACTGGCTTTCAATTTCGCTTTTCGGCAACGGGGTTTCGCCGCTGAAGAGGCGGGAGGCGGTGCCGCTCAGGGCGTCGAGGAAGTCTTTGGGTGCGAGCATGGGAAATGTCCTGTCAACAATGGCGGGCAGTGTATCACGCAGTGTCTATAGTCAATTCCGACCGCAGGGATGCACGCTTTTCGCGCATGTGGATGGACGGCCGCGCACTGTTGTTGTGCGTATCCGCCGGGCCGTTTGGGCGAAGCGGCGGTTGGCAGCGGCCAAGGGATTGAATTCAGTGGGTTTTGGCGAGATGGCAAGCTTTCTGCTTAGTCGGTAGTGACCCATGCACTGATGCAGTCGCTGTGACGAATGCAGTGCGCCAAGCGGAACGGGGGAAGTGTTTCGTGCGGAGTGGTTAGCAGGCGTCGGACGGGCAATCAAAGGCCGACGATGCGTTACAAAGCCAGGCACTGCGCTTAGACTTGAGTCGGGTTTGTTTTCCTGGGGCAAGTCCACCAATTCGGGAGAGAGTTTTCATGAAGCTAGTCACTGCCATCATCAAGCCGTTCAAGTTGGACGACGTGCGCGAGTCGCTGTCCGAGATCGGCGTGCAGGGCATTACCGTTACTGAAGTCAAAGGCTTCGGTCGGCAGAAGGGTCACACCGAGCTGTATCGCGGCGCGGAATATGTGGTCGATTTTCTGCCCAAGGTGAAGATCGATGTCGCCATTGACGACAAGGATCTGGACCGGGTTATCGAGGCGATAACCAAGGCTGCCAACACCGGCAAGATCGGTGACGGCAAGATCTTCGTGGTCAATCTGGAACAGGCGATTCGCATCCGTACCGGCGAAACCGATACCGACGCGATTTAAACGCCGCCACAAACCCAACGCCCCAGGAGAAAACAATATGACTCTGCGTAAATTCGCAGGGCTAGGAGCCCTGTTGTCCCTCGTAATGCCCAGCCTGGCTATGGCGGCAGACGAAGTGGTGGCCCCAGTCCTCAATTCCGGCGATACAGCCTGGATGATGACCTCGACAGCCCTCGTGCTGTTCATGACCATTCCCGGCCTCGCGCTGTTCTACGGCGGCATGGTCCGGTCGAAAAATATTCTTTCCGTGATGATGCAGTGCTTCGCCATTACCGGTCTGATCAGCATTCTGTGGGTCATTTATGGCTACAGCATCGCGTTCGACACCACCGGTATGGAACAGGGCGTCGTCAACTTCAACTCGTTCTTCGGCGGCATGGGCAAGGCATTCCTCGCCGGTGTCACGCCTTCGAGCCTGACCGGTCCTGCGGCGCTGTTCCCTGAGGCGGTGTTCATCACCTTCCAGATGACCTTCGCCATCATCACCCCTGCGCTGATCGTCGGTGCCTTCGCCGAGCGGATGAAGTTCTCCGCCATGCTGATCTTCATGGGCGTGTGGTTCACCCTGGTTTATGCACCAATTGCGCACATGGTCTGGTCCGGCAACGGCGGCCTGATGTGGGACTGGGGCGTGCTCGACTTCGCTGGCGGCACCGTGGTGCACATCAACGCCGGTGTGGCCGGTCTGATTGCCTGCCTGGTACTGGGCAAGCGCAAAGGCTTCCCGACCACTCCGATGGCACCGCATAACCTCGGTTACACCCTGATGGGCGCCGCGATGCTGTGGGTCGGCTGGTTCGGTTTCAACGCCGGTTCCGCCGCTGCGGCCAACGGCACCGCCGGCATGGCGATGCTGGTGACCCAGATCGCCACCGCCGCCGCTGCACTGGGCTGGATGTTCGCTGAGTGGATCACTCACGGCAAACCAAGTGCACTGGGTATCGCTTCGGGTGTTGTGGCCGGTCTGGTTGCCATCACCCCGGCCGCTGGCACCGTGGGCCCGATGGGCGCGCTGGTCATCGGCCTGGCAGCGGGCGTGGTGTGCTTCTTCTGCGCCACTACCCTGAAACGCAAACTCGGCTATGACGATTCCCTGGACGCCTTCGGTGTGCACGGTATCGGCGGTATCCTCGGCGCGATCCTGACCGGTGTGTTTGCTGCACCTTCCCTGGGTGGCTTCGGCACCGTCACCGACATCGCCGCTCAAGTCTGGATTCAGTGCAAAGGTGTGGGCTTCACGGTGATCTACACCGCGATCGTCACCTACATCATTCTCAAGGTCCTGGACGCTGTCATGGGGCTGCGTATTACGGAAGAAGAAGAGGCCGTCGGCATCGACCTGGCACTTCACAACGAACGCGGCTACAACTTGTAGTACGCGCATAAAAAACTTGCCCGGCTTGCCGGGCATTTTTTTGTCTGGAGTTTGTCAGTGAAGGGCCTGCTGAAAGGTTTTTTCGTACACGTTTAGTGGCGTTTACGACGGGCGTTTTTCTGCGGCCAATGGCTTACATGATTGAAGGAATATTAGGGCCTTTGTTTTTTCCCAGAGCGCGCTAGAATGCGCCCCGAACGTGCGGAGAACTGTATGTGGCAACAGACTCTGATTACCCTGCGGGCACGGCCCCGGGGCTTTCATCTGGTAACGGACGAGTTACTCGCCGGCCTGCCTGAACTCAAGGCGTGTCGGGTCGGTCTGTTGCATTTGTGGCTGCAGCATACCTCGGCGTCGTTGACCATCAACGAGAACGCCGATCCGGCGGTACGTCGCGACTTCGAACGATTTTTCAATCGTCTGATCCCACAAGGAGCAGACGGCTATGAGCATAACGACGAAGGCCTGGACGACCTCCCGGCGCACTTCAAGGCCAGCGTGCTTGGCTGTCAGCTCAGTTTGCCGATTTCGGCAGGCCGACTGGCGCTGGGGACCTGGCAAGGTGTTTATCTGGGCGAGCACCGTGATCATGGCGGTGCCCGTAAAGTCCTCGCCACCGTGCACGGTGAAGAGGCATAAGCCGCTGGTCACAAGCGGTTACTGAATTTTTCCGGCGACTGTCGACAGACGGTGAAGCTGGGCTATAACTAATCTGCTTTTCGCAAGTCATGAGGTAGAACATGAGCGACGATGATCTGGAAAACGACGACCTCGAAGTAGGCGACGACGACGAAACCGAAGAAGGTCTGGAAACAGCAGCGGAAGACGTTGCTGAAGACGATGGCGGTGAAGCGCCCGTTCCGACCGCCAAAGGCAAAGCCAAGGCTGCGGTTTCGGTCGATGAACTGCCGAGCGTCGAAGCCAAGAACAAGGAACGCGATGCTCTCGCGCGGGCCATGGAAGAGTTTTTGGCCAAGGGCGGCAAGGTGCAGGAAGTGGAGGCCAACGTGGTCGCCGATCCTCCCAAGAAGCCTGACAACAAGTACGGCAGCCGGCCTATCTAAGCGTTTGCCCTTGCTTGCTGCAAAAGCCCGCCGTCGCTGCGGGCTTTTTCATGGGCGGAGCAAAAGTTTCGGGCTTGGCACGCCCCAATGTGGGAGCGAGCCTGCTCGCGATGAGGCCGTCACATTAAAATCTATGTCGGCTGACACACCGCTATCGCGAGCAGGCTCGCTCCCACAGGGGATATGTGTGATCTCAAGGATCATTGCTGGGCATTCCACCGCGCCAACAACGCCGGCAACTCGGTCAGGCTTCCAATCTCCGCATCCGGCGCCTTCTCGGCTTCCCACACTTTACCCGCCGGGTTAAACCAGATCGCCCGCAACCCCGCCTGCTGCGCTCCGGCAATGTCATCCCCTGGATGATCGCCAATATGCACCGCCGTCTCCGCCGTCGCCCCCCCGCGCTGCAACGCCTCATGGAACAGTCGCGCATCAGGCTTGGCGATGCCGATGTCTTCGGCGCACAAAGCGAACTTGAAGTAATCCGCCAGCCCCAGCCGGCGCACATCGGCGTTGCCGTTGGTGACCACGCCCAGGGCGTAATGCTTGGCCAGTGTCTCCAGCGTCGGCTCGACGTCGGGGAACACCTCAATCTGATGCCGGGCATGCAGAAACACTTCAAAACTCTTGTCGGCCAAGTCCGAAGCCTCGCCGTGGTTGTAACCGGCCTCTTCCAATGCATGGAACAACACCCGGCGCCGCAGCGCACTGATGCGGTGTTTCAGGCTCGGATCGCTGCTCAGGACCCGCTCGCGAATGGTCCACAAATGTTCCACCGGCACCGCGCCCAGGTTCGGTGCGTGCTCGGTCAGCCATTCGCGTAGTATGGCTTCGGCGCTGACGATCACCGGGGCGGTGTCCCACAGGGTATCGTCGAGGTCGAAGGTGATCAGTTGGATGGTCATGAATCATCGCCCTTAATGCGTTTGGCCCGTGGGTGGGCGCTGTCGTAGACCGTGGCCAGGTGCTGGAAGTCCAGGTGGGTGTAGATCTGGGTGGTCTTGATGTCCGAGTGGCCAAGCAATTCCTGTACGGCGCGCAGGTCCTGCGAGGATTCCAGCAAATGGCTGGCAAAGGAGTGCCGCAGCATGTGCGGGTGCAAGTTCTGCCCCAGCTCGCGCTCGCCGGCCGCCTTGACCCGCACCTGAATCGCCCGAGGGCCAAGGCGCCGGCCTTGCTGGCTGACAAACACGGCGTCGTCCGCCGGGTTGGTCAAGGCCCGCAGCGGCAGCCACAGCTCCAGGGCTTCACGGGCTTTTTTGCCCACGGGAAGCAGTCGAGTCTTGCTGCCCTTGCCGAGCACCTGAACCATGCCGTCGGCCAGATCCAGCTGATCCAGATTGAGTCCGGTCAGCTCCGACAGCCGCAAACCGGAGGAATAGAACAGCTCCAGAATCGCCTGATCCCGACGTGCCAGGAAATCATCCTCCACCGCGCCTTCAAGCAACTGCAGTGCGCGGTCAGTGTCGAGGGTTTTCGGCAGCCGACGTTCACCCTTGGGCGGCGCCAGACCGTTGGCCGGGTCGTGATCGCAGAGGCCTTCGCGGTTGAGGTAGTGATAGAGCCCACGAACTGCCGACAGCAGCCGCGCCAGGCTGCGGGATGATTGGCCCTGTGAATGCAGGCGCGCGATCAGGCTGCGCAGACGCTGAATATCCAGTGCGGCCCAGCTGCTGATGTTCTGTTTGACGCACCAGCCCAGCACTTTATCGAGGTCGCGGCGGTAGGCGTACAGCGTGTGGGGCGACACCTGTCGCTCACTGCGCAGGTGTTCGCAGTAAGCGTCCAGTTGTCGTTCCATGGTCAGCGTACCGAGCGCAGGGAGCTGTTGACCCGAGGCAGGACGCGACCCATGACTTCGGCGATGTAGCTCAGGAACAGCGTGCCGACCGAGCTTTTGTAGTGCTGCGGGTCGCGGCTGGCGATGGCCAGGACGCCGTGGATGCCTTGATAGCTGATGGCGACGACGGCGGTGGAGCCGATCTGCTTGCGCTGTTCCTCGCCGAACAGGAAGTCCAGTTCGTGCTCACGCAGGCTGCCGCTGACGCTTTTGTCTTCCGAGAGCAAGCCGCCAATGGCCGTTTGCGCGTCGGCATGGGTGACCCAGCGGCCCACCGGCATGGGATTGTCGCCCAGCAGGATCAGGCTGACAAAAGGCACCTGGAAGTCCTGGCGCAGACTGTCTTCGACGCTGATCACCACGTCTTCCAGGCTGTTGGCGTCCATCAGCGCGAGAATCAGGCGGCGGGTCTTGTCGAAGAGGCGGTCGTTGTCGCGGGCCACGTCCATCAAGTGCGAGAGGCGATGACGCAGCTCGATGTTGCGGTCGCGCAGGATCTTCATCTGGCGCTCGACCAACGAGACGGTATCGCCGCGCTGGTGCGGAATGCGCAAGTCCGGGAGCAGTTCTTCATGCTCGACGAAGAAATCCGGATGAGCCTCCAGGTACGCGGCAATCGCCGCCGCCTCAAGGCTTTCGGAAGAGGATTCGTCGGGCTGTTGGGCGGGAACCTGGGGCTTATCTTTCATGGATTCAACTCTCTCAAAGACGCACTTGTCCTTCATAAACGCGGACTGCCGGGCCGGTCATCATGACCGGTTGGCCAGGGCCTGCCCATTCAATGGACAAACGCCCGCCAGGCAGGTCGATCAATAGCGGCGAATCCATCCACCCCTGGCTGATCGCAGCCACTGCGGCAGCGCATGCGCCGGTTCCGCAGGCTTGGGTTTCCCCGGCGCCACGTTCCCAGACGCGCAACTGCGCACGGTTCCGGTCGATGACCTGGAGAAAACCGACATTGACCCGCGCCGGGAAGCGCGGGTGGTGTTCGATTTTCGGCCCCAGTTCATGCACCGGTGCGTTATTGATGTCGCTGACCCGCAGCACGGCATGGGGGTTGCCCATGGACACAGCGGCCAGTTCGACCGTCGCACCCTCGACATCGAGCTTATAACTCAGGGCCTGTTCTGGCGCCTCGAATGGAATCTCGGCCGGCACCAGGCGTGGTGCGCCCATGTTGACACCGATCTGGCCGTCGCTGCGGATATCCAGTTCGATGATGCCGCTTTTGGTCTCGACGCGGATCTGCCGTTTTGCGGTCAGGCGCTTGTCGAGTACGAAGCGGGCGAAACAGCGCGCACCGTTGCCGCACTGTTCCACTTCGGAACCGTCGGAGTTGAAGATCCGGTAGCGGAAATCCACGTCCGGGTTGCTCGGTGCTTCGACGATCAGCAACTGGTCGAAACCGATGCCGGTGTGCCGATCGCCCCATTGCTTGGCATGCTTGGGCAGAATGTGCGCGTGCTGGCTGACCAGGTCGAGGACCATGAAGTCGTTGCCCAGGCCGTGCATCTTGGTAAAACGCAGCAGCATGGTTTTACTCCGGCAGCAGGCTTTCGCCAGCAAACAACTCGGCTACCGTCTCACGGCGACGCACTTCAAATGCCTGATCACCGTCCACCAACACTTCAGCGGCACGGCCGCGAGTGTTGTAGTTGGAACTCATGACAAACCCGTAGGCGCCAGCCGAATGCACGGCCAGCAGGTCGCCTTCTTCCAGGGCCAACTCACGATCCTTGGCCAGGAAATCGCCGGTTTCGCAGATCGGGCCAACGATGTCGTAGGCACGAGCCGCGGTAGCGCGAGGGCGCACGGCGGTGACGTCCATCCAGGCCTGGTACAGCGCCGGGCGGATCAAGTCGTTCATGGCCGCATCAACGATGGCGAAATCTTTGTGTTCAGTGTGCTTGAGGTACTCGACCTGGGTCAGCAGCACGCCGGCGTTGGCGACAATGAAGCGGCCCGGCTCGAACACCAGCGCCAGGTCACGACCGTCGAGACGCTCGCGCACGGCTTTGATGTAGTCGGCAGCCAATGGCGGCTCTTCATCGCGATAACGCACGCCCAAACCACCACCGAGATCGATGTGGCGCAGGTAAATGCCGCAATCGCCGAGGCGGTCGACCAGGCCCAGCAGGCGGTCGAGGGCGTCGATGAAGGGCGGCAGGGTGGTCAGTTGCGAACCGATGTGGCAATCGACGCCGACCACTTCCAGGTTCGGCAGCTGCGCGGCGCGGATGTACACGTCTTCGGCGTCGGCAATAGCGATGCCGAACTTGTTCTCTTTGAGACCGGTGGAAATGTACGGGTGAGTGCCGGCGTCGACGTCCGGGTTCACGCGCAGCGAGATCGGCGCACGAACGCCCAGCTCGGCGGCGACCACTTGCAGACGCTCCAGCTCATCGGTGGATTCGACGTTGAAGCAATGGACGCCAACTTCCAGGGCGCGACGCATGTCGTCACGGGTCTTGCCGACGCCGGAGAAAACAATCTTGTCGGCGCTGCCGCCAGCGGCCAGTACGCGTTCAAGCTCGCCCCGGGAAACGATGTCGAAACCGGCGCCTAAACGCGCCAGGACATTGAGTACACCCAGGTTGGAGTTGGCCTTGACCGCAAAGCAGACCAGGTGCGGCATGCCGGCCAGCGCATCGGCGAAAGCCAGGTACTGGGCTTCAATATGGGCGCGGGAGTAGACGTAAGTCGGTGTGCCAAAGCGCTCGGCGATGGCGGACAGGGCAACACCTTCCGCGAACAGCTCACCGTCACGGTAGTTAAAAGCGTCCATGGCGTTCCCTTATTGGTAGACGTCGTGCTTGTGTGCTTTGGACGGCTGCTTTTGCGAGGACTGGGCCTGCTCGGCAGGGTCTTGGGAGTCATCGGGCAGGTACAGCGGGCCTTTTTGACCACAGGCCGACACAAGGCAGGCAACCGCGAAAAGCGCGGCAAGGGAAGAGATCAGGCGCTTCATGGCGAAATCCTTGAAAATGCGTTAATTGCGCCGGAGTATACCGACCACCCGGCAGCTTGCCTATGCGACGGGGCTCCCGTCCGGCGGGGCTTGGCCGATCCTCCTAGATCACGCATTCCCGGTGGGAGCGGGCTTGCTCGCGAAAGCGGAGTATCAGTCGACTTTTATATTGACTGACACACCGCTTTCGCGAGCAAGCCCGCTCCCACAGGTTTAGTGATCTGTCGGTTATCCTTTGCAATCACCGGGGCTCGGCCGTATCTTGCGGCGCTTGAGCGTGAACAGACACTTTTTGAGGTTGCCGTAATGAGTTTGACCGAAGCCCGTTTCCACGATCTGGTCGATGCCACCCAGCAGACGCTGGAGGATGTTTTCGATGAGAGTGACCTGGATATCGATCTGGAGAGCTCGGCCGGTGTGCTCACCGTCAAGTTCGAAAACGGCAGCCAGTTGATCTTCAGCCGCCAGGAACCCCTGCGTCAGCTGTGGCTGGCGGCGGTGTCCGGCGGTTTCCATTTCGATTACGACGCCGAGAGCGAGCGCTGGATGTGCGACAAGAGCGAAGAGCAGCTGGGCGAGATGCTTGAACGCATCGTCAAGCAGCAGGCTGGCGTCGAACTCGATTTCGAAGGCCTGTGAGATCGTGACGCAACCTGCGCCCGTTCGTCCGCCCAAGCCGCTCTACAGCAACGTCAGCCCGGCGGTGCCTTCGCCGTGCAGCGGTGTGTGCCGGCTGGACGAGCAGAAGGTCTGCCTCGGGTGTTTTCGCCATGTCGAAGACATCCGCGAATGGCGATCGGCGGACGATGATCGCCGCCGTGTGATCTGCGCCCAGGCAGTCCAGCGCAAAGTCTTGGCATAAGAGCTTTTGTGGCGAGGGAGCTTGCTCCCGCCGGGCTGCGAAGCGGCCCCAAAAAGCTCACGACTGCTGCGCAGCCGAGCGGGAGCAAGCTCCCTCGCCACAGGCAAGCCCCTCTCCAAAATGCCAGCGCAGGGTCGTGGTCGCCGCTGACTTGTATATTTATTGAGCTGTGATAGTGTCCAGAAACGCCTCAACCCATCGAGGCTCGTGAAAACCCCGCCTTTTTCTGGCGGGGTTTTGCTTTTTCTGTGCAGAAGAAAGGAGTCTGCCTCTATCATGACCGCACCTTCCATCACCCTTACTCGTCTGGACGTGCAACGTCTGGAACGCCTGATCGACAGCCTGGATGACACGCTGCCGGGCGTTATCGCGCTGCAAACCGAACTGGATCGCGCCGATACCCTGGTCGGTCACGAAGACGTGCCTGCCGATGTCGTGACCATGAATTCCCGTGTGCATTGCCGCGAAGAAATCAGCGGCAAGGACTACCACCTGACGTTGGTTTACCCCAAGGATGCCAACGCTGACGAAGGCAAGATTTCGATTCTGGCGCCAGTCGGCAGCGCACTGTTGGGCCTCAAGGTTGGTCAACACATCGACTGGCCAGCACCGGGCAGCAAGACCCTGAAACTGACCCTGCTGGAAGTCGAATCGCAACCGGCCGAGGGCGGCCACTTTCCGGAATAAACCGCTTAGACCTGCTCGAGCGCCTCATTCAACGCGCGCTCCAGGTCGGCCTTGTAGCGCAAGTACAGATTGCTTGAACTCTGAGCATCACCGAGCAGGCCCGACAAATCCAGATCGGTGATGTAGCAGCGATAGCGCTCGGCTTCCCGGCGCTGCTCGACGATTTCCTGGGCGACCACGCTGAATAACTGCTCGCCATACTCCAGCTCTGAAAATTCCCGCTGATTGCAATACAACGTGACCTGCACCTGGCCCGGTGCGGCTTTGCCGATGATCGCCTGCACGTCGTAGAACGGTTTGTTGATCGGGGTTTGCGGCGCTGGCCGGGCTTCGACTCGACGCGCTCGCCCGGGACCTGACGGCAATAGCTGGTAATACAACGTGTCCAGGTTCAGTGGCTGGGCGGTGTTCATCGGCAGCAAGGCGTCGCGTCGGTACTGGATCGATTGCAGGAACCGTTGCAGCGGCACCAGCAGGCTTTGCTCGTCGTGATAGGGCAAACGCTGCTGCCACAGGGCATTGAACTCATCCAGTACGTACAGATCAGCTTGCTGATCGTTGATTCGGTAAAACACCTGAATGCACTCGGGCTGGCCCATTGGCAGGAGCAGCGCCAAGTCGTGGTCTTCCAGGGCCATCGGGTCCAGGTGCAGCGGGCTGTAGCTCGCCAGTTCTTCACCCAGATAATCGAACAGCGCTGGCAGGGTGGCGAGGGCAACGTGATTGACGTGGCCGGGCACCAGTTCCAGAACGTGGTAATGCTGCTGGACTTGAACCAGGTAACGATGATTGAGCTTGCTCAACAGCAGGTTTTGCGCAGTATCGAGGACCTCTTCGACCCGTCGGGCGATGAATTGCGCACGGTTGTGGCAGAAGCAACGAACCCTCAATCTCGGTTGTTGGGGTCCGTCAGGCAGGTTGTTGAGGTAATCGCGCAGGCAGTCGAGCAGGGCGTGAGGGCCGTCGTAGCGGTTGACCAGAACTTCGTTCCAGCTGTTGAGCGTGACCTGGTCCAGGGTCAGCACCAGGTTTTCCCGCACCCCGGCGTAGCTCAGGGAGTCGGTGCGCTCGGTGGTCATCAGGATATTCAGGTCGCGATGGTGCTTGAGCGGATCGACGCCGACGTTCACCAGAATCAACACTTCACTCGGCACGCTGGCGCGCAACAACGGCTCTTCGGCAACGGTCGCCAACGGCAAGGCGATGCTTTGTTGCAGGCTGCCGAGCAGGTTGAACAGTTCAAATTCGCTCAAGTCGCTGGTGCCCGGATGCAAGGCGAGGCGGGTGCTGCTATCGATCACGCCATTGCGGTGGCACCAGGTCAGCAGCTCCAGCAATTGGCGGCTGCGCTTGATAGGCGCGAAATGTTCCCACTCGTGGGCTGTCAGACTGCCGTTATACAAACCCCACTGGGTTTGCCCGGGTTCTTTCTTGTTGGGCGCTTGCACCAGGGTCAGCGTGTCTTCGGCCAAGTCCGGGGCGATGCCAGGGTTGATGAACTCGACTTTGTCCGCCTTACGCTCAAAGGCTGCATACAGCCGTCGACCCAGCACGTTGAGGTCGCGTTTGTTGATCAGGCTGACGGTTTGCTCGTCGCGGGCGAACTGGGTCAGGAAGCGGTAGCTGTAGTTGAGCTCGTTGACCAAGGCTCGGCGCTCGGTGCTGACCTGGCGGACTTTCCATTGGCTGCGGCTGTCGAGCAGCGCCAGTTGCCGCTGATCCCAATTCCATTCATGAGCCAGTCGCTCAAGCAGTGAACGCTGCCAACTCTGGGTACGACTGCTGCCGGTGAGCTTGCGGTTGACCTTCAGGTACAGCGCGCGGCGTACCAGTTCCAGGCGCTCCGGCTCGCCACGAGCGGTCAGGTATTCCTCGATGCGTCGGTAAACGACGATATAGGGGTCGAGCTCGTCGAGGTCCAGTTGATTGGCGAATACCGCCTGCTTGAAACGCAGGCTCAGGCAGTGAACCTTCGGGTGTTCGCTGGCGTAAACCTCGATCAGCAGTAGCTTGAGCACGGACTTGTAGGGCGACTCGATGCCCTTGAACAACTGCCAGAGCCCGGCGCCGATAAATTCGCCGGGCGGGATATAGGCCAGATGCCCCAGGTCCAGCGCCTCGTCGGCGCGGATGAAACGCTTGGACAGCAGCGTGTGGGTATAACGGTCGTAGGCAGCTTCTTCGTAGACCGGCACCAGCCACCAGATCGGTGTGCGACCGGCCAGCCAGATCGCGGTGCGGTAGAACTCGTCCAGCAGCAGGTAGTGCTGGGTCGTGCCGCAGTCATCCGAGCTCAATTGCGTATCGCGCTCACCGAGCACGAAGCGGGCCGGGTCGATCAGAAAGAAATGGGCCTCGGCGCCCTGGCTGGCGGCCCAGACCTCGAGCAGTTGGCACTTTTTACGCAGCTCGGCGAGTTCGTTCTCGCTCAAGTCCGGCCTGTGACAGACCCACACGTCCATGTCGCTCTGATCGGCCTGGGCCAGGGTGCCAAGGCTGCCCATCAGGAACAGACCGTGAATCGGTCGCGGCGGGTTGCTGCCATGGCGCGGCTTATAGGAGAACGATCGGGTCAGGCGCTGGGCTTCAGCGAGAGCGTTGGCGTCCGGCTCGAAATTCGACAGCCCGGCCGGCGTGCTGCCCGACACATAACCCGGCAACAACGGATGATTCACGTGGAAGAACAGCGGCAGCAGCGTCAACACCGTTTGCTGGCGGGTCGACAACCCTTCCATGGCACGGGCCATGCGGCCTTCGTTGAGCTTGAGAAAACGTGCGCGCAGCTGGCTGAGAACCTTGCGGTCGATTCCCTCGTCCAGATCGGGGCGGATTTCATGGGTGCGGGTCATGTCAGCTCAAACCGGCTCGCGGGGCACGGACGTAGGGTCTGCGGATGAGGGGCAGTTTAGCGCCTCGGGCCCGGGACTTTTAAGCTGATTTTGTTTTTGACGTCAGATTTATATCGCGCGGCGATCGCAGATCACAAAGTGTGCCCGCGGAAATCCCGTAGCAGGGGTTTCCGTGGGCGATGCGGTAATACTCAGGCTGTTTCCTGGACGCTCAGGATCGTCAGAACGGTTTGTACATTTTGCGCGGCGTCACGACCCAGGCTGGTCAGATAACCACCATCGGGCTGGTCGATCAGTTCTTTTTCGTACAGGCGTTGAGCGGCAGCAATGGCTTTCGGGGCAGCGGTCTGATGAATTTTCAAACCTTCCTGGGAACTGTCCAGGTTGAAGAGGGCGAGGATTTCCAGTTCGGCAACCAACTCAGGGGTAAGCGACATAAGGACTCCAGACTTTCTAGGAATTGGACGACAGCGCCCCTAAGGTGAGCCCACTCGTGCGGCATGTCCAGTGCCTGCATCAGGGTTTTTTTCGCCTCGGGATGCGTTCCCCGGCGGGTGGTGCGGCAGCGGGGTGGATTCAGTGTAGTCAGGGTGCGGGGGAAGGCGGGGGAGATTGGTGACAATCTGTGTTGAGAGCGGGTTATGAGGCGAGGGAGCTTCTGCAGCAAAGGGGGCTTTTGTGGCGAGGGAGCTTGCTCCCGCTCGGCTGCGAAGCAGTCGCAAAGCTTGGGGCCGCTTCGCGCCCCAGCGGGAGCAAGCTCCCTCGCCACAGGAATCTGCGCCCTTGAGGTCGGAGTTACTTCTTTTCCGGCGGCAGCTCTGGCAACGCACGCAGTGCCGTTTCGTACCATTCGGTATTGAACGCGCGGTCTTCTTCGAGGATCGCGTCGATTTCTACCGCCAACACGTGAGCCATCAGGCTGAGGATTTCTTCACGCTCGTAACCCACCAGGGTCAGCTTGTTGAAGGTCGCCTTGGCGGCTGGCGGGTTGTCGCTTTCGATCTGGTTTTCGATGGCTTCGATCAGGGTGGTTTCGGTGAATTCTTCTTCGTCGTTATCGATGTCGGTTGGCTCGCTCATGGCAGGCTCCTCAAGTTTAAGGCGGCCAGTTTACCTGCATTCAGCGCTGTGATGCTGCTGGCAGAAATCGCCTCGGCGTTCTATAAACAGGCACTGCCAACCCCGCACGGCCTGGAGGCTATGTGATGCTCAAGCTTTATGGATTCTCCGTCAGTAACTACTACAACATGGTCAAGCTGGCGCTGCTCGAGAAGGGCGTGCCGTTTGAAGAAGTACCGTTTTACGCGGGCACCAGCCCGGAAGCATTGGCCATCAGCCCGCGTGGCAAAGTGCCGGTCTTGCGCACCGAGCAGGGCTTCATCAACGAAACGGCGGTGATCCTCGAGTACATCGAGCAAAGCCAGAAAGGTACGCCGCTGTTGCCTAGCGATCCTTTCGAACGTGCCCAAGTGCTGGCGCTGGCAAAGGAAATCGAGCTGTACATCGAGTTGCCGGCTCGCGCGTGCTACGCCGAGGCATTTTTCGGTATGCAGGTACCCGAGGCGATCAAAGACAAGACCAAGGCTGAATTGCTGCTGGGGTTTGCGTCCTTGGGCAGGCACGGCAAGTTCTCCCCTTATGTGGCGGGGGACAGCCTGAGCATTGCGGATCTGTACTTCCTGTACAGCGTGCCGCTGGCTTGTGCGGTGGCGCAAAAGCTGTTCGATCTGGATTTGCTGGCCGAGATGCCGGCGGCCAAGGCGCTGTTAAAACGTTTGGAGCAGAACCCGAACGTGCAGCGGATTGCGGCGGACAAGGAAGCGGCGATGCCGGCGTTTATGGCGATGGTCGCGTCCAAGAAGTAGGTTTGTAGTGTTCTGAAGTCAGTCATCGCGAGCAGGCTCACTCCCACATAGAACTTTGGTGTTCACAGAAATTGTGTGCACCATCAATCTAATGTGGGAGCGAGCTTGCTCCGGGCGGCGTTCCGACGATGCTTTTGACTTAGCGGCTGGCGAGCAATGCCTGACCGCGAACCACAGCCTTCTTGACCTGCGCCGGCGCAGTGCCGCCGATATGGTCACGGGCGTTCACCGAGCCTTCCAGGGTCAGCACGGCGAACACGTCCTGATCGATCTGGTCGCTGAACTTGCGCAGCTCCTCCAGGCTCATTTCCGCCAGGTCTTTACCGCTTTCCACGCCGTACTTCACGGCATGGCCGACGATTTCGTGGCAGTCACGGAACGGCAGGCCACGGCGTACCAGGTAGTCAGCCAGGTCGGTCGCAGTGGAGAAACCACGCAGCGCCGCTTCGCGCATCATCGCGTGCTTGGGTTTGATCGCCGGGATCATGTCGGCGAAGGCCCGCAGCGAGTCGCGCAAGGTGTCGGCCGCGTCGAACAGTGGTTCCTTGTCTTCCTGGTTGTCCTTGTTGTAGGCCAGTGGCTGGCCTTTCATCAAGGTCAGCAGGCCCATCAGCGCGCCGAAGACGCGACCGGTCTTGCCGCGCACCAGCTCTGGCACGTCCGGGTTTTTCTTTTGCGGCATGATCGAGCTGCCGGTGCAGAAGCGGTCCGGCAGATCGATGAACTGGAACTGCGCGCTGGTCCACAGCACCAGCTCTTCAGAGAAACGCGACAAGTGCATCATCGCGATGCTCGCGGCCGAGCAGAATTCGATGGCGAAGTCGCGATCGGAAACGTTGTCCAGCGAGTTGCCGCCGACCGCGTCGAAGCCCAGCAGTTGAGCGGTGAATTCGCGGTCGATCGGGTAAGTGGTGCCGGCCAGCGCGGCGCTGCCCAACGGCATGCGGTTGGTGCGCTTGCGGCAGTCCACCAGACGCTCGTAGTCGCGGCTGAGCATTTCGAACCAGGCCAGCATGTGGTGCCCGAACGTCACCGGCTGTGCGGTTTGCAGGTGGGTGAAGCCCGGCATGATGCTGCCGGCTTCGCGCTCGGCCTGCTCCAGCAAGCCTTTTTGCAGGCGGGTGATTTCCGCCAGGATCAGGTCGATCTCATCACGCAGCCACAGGCGGATGTCGGTGGCGACCTGGTCGTTGCGGCTGCGGCCGGTGTGGAGCTTTTTACCGGTCACGCCGATGCGGTCGGTCAGACGCGCCTCGATGTTCATGTGCACGTCTTCGAGGTCGATGCGCCAGTCGAACTGGCCGGCCTCGATTTCACCCTGGATGGTCTTCAAGCCATCAGTGATGCTGTCGCGCTCGGCGTCGGTCAGCACGCCGACCTTGGCCAGCATGGTGGCGTGGGCGATCGAGCCCATGATGTCGTGGCGATACAGGCGCTGGTCGAAAGTGACGGAGGCGGTGAAGCGGGCGACGAAGGCGTCGACGGGTTCACTGAAGCGGCCGCCCCAGGACTGATTGGTCTTGTCAGTGCTCATGAATTCGCTCGTGTCGGCTGGAGAAAAAATGACGGTGGAAGCTGCCGCGGATAATAACAGGGTTGCCAATCCTGTCGCTGACGCTGGTCGACAGGTTTTTTTTCCGAAGCGCAGTCCATACTCAGGACATGCCTTGTGGGAAATTACGCAACGATATTTTTCAATTGAGCAATATCGTCCCGGCAACCGTCTACAGTTGGACAATAGGATCAGCGCACTTCCCGGCGCTGCGGCTGACTATAAGAAGAGGGGGTGTTCATATTGCGTATCGGCAAACCCTACGGCGATACCTCGCTTACGCGGGCCAGAGCCTCCAATCACTTGGCAGATGAAAATTTAGCCGCCGGTCTCGCGGCACTTTTTGGCCCTCGCGCTAGTCTTAGCGTGGATCGCGGTGACGGACGTCACTTCACCTGTCTACGCTATCCTTGTGCGAGACTCACGCAGGAATCCAGCGCAATATGAATGTCCTGATCGTTGATGACGAACCCCTAGCCCGCGAGCGCCTGAGCCGAATGGTTGGCGAACTTGAGGGATACAGTGTCCTGGAGCCCAGCGCCACGAACGGCGAAGAGGCGTTGGCACTGATCGACAGTCACAAACCGGATATCGTGCTGCTCGATATCCGCATGCCGGGCCTCGATGGCCTGCAAGTGGCTGCCCGATTGTGCGAACGCGAAACCTCGCCCGCCGTGGTGTTTTGCACAGGGCCCGATGAATTTGCCGTGGAAGCCTTACAGGCCAGCGCCGTAGGCTATCTGGTGAAACCTGTGCGTACAGAACAATTGCATGAAGTACTAAAGAAAGCCGAGCGGCCCAATCGTGTCCAGCTCGCCGCCCTGACCCGCCCAGCGGCCGAAAGCGGTAGCGGCCCACGAAGCCACATCAGTGCCCGAACCCGTAAAGGTATTGAACTGATCCCGTTGGATCAGGTGGTCTACTTCATTGCCGATCACAAATACGTGACCTTGCGACATGAAGGCGGCGAAGTGCTGCTGGATGAACCGCTCAAGGCCCTGGAAGATGAGTTCGGCGATCGTTTCGTGCGCATCCACCGCAACGCTCTGGTCGCCCGGGAACGCATCGAACGCCTGCAACGCACGCCGCTTGGGCATTTTCAGCTATTCCTCAAAGGCCTTAATGGCGATGCCCTGATCGTCAGCCGTCGCCACGTGGCCGGCGTGCGCAAAATGATGCAACAGCTTTAATTCGCTGTTCACAGGCGAATTCCACACCCGTTTGCTGGACGTCCGAGGCCAGGGAGGCCACGCGGTTTCTGATACAAGTCAAAGTGGATTTGGCTGAGCTGTTATTATCCGCCGTATCTATTCAGTACGGATTGATCCATGTCCTCTCGCGAAATCCGCATCGCCACCCGCAAAAGTGCTCTCGCCCTGTGGCAGGCCGAATACGTCAAAACCCGTCTTGAAGTGGCCCATCCCGGTCTGATCGTGACGTTGGTGCCCATGGTCAGTCGTGGCGACAAGCTGCTCGACTCGCCCCTGTCGAAAATCGGTGGCAAGGGCCTGTTCGTCAAGGAACTGGAAACCGCGCTGCTGGAAAACGAAGCCGACATTGCCGTGCATTCCATGAAAGACGTGCCGATGGACTTTCCTGAAGGCCTTGGTCTGTTTTGCATCTGCGAACGCGAAGACCCGCGTGATGCCTTTGTTTCCAATACCTACGCCAGCCTGGATGAGTTGCCCCAAGGCAGCATCGTCGGCACTTCCAGCCTGCGCCGTCAGGCTCAGTTACTGACCCGTCGCCCGGACCTCGAAATCCGCTTCCTGCGCGGCAACGTCAACACGCGCCTGGCCAAGCTCGATGCCGGCGAATACGACGCCATCATCCTCGCAGCGGCCGGCCTGATTCGTCTGGGCTTTGAAGATCGCATCACCTCGGCGATCAGCGTCGACGACAGCCTCCCGGCCGGTGGCCAAGGTGCAGTCGGCATCGAATGCCGCAGCGCTGACAGCAAAATTCACGCGTTGCTGGCGCCACTGCATCACCAGGACACCGCCACCCGCGTGACCGCGGAACGTTCCCTCAACAAACATCTGAATGGCGGCTGCCAAGTGCCGATCGCCTGCTACGCCGTGCTTGAAGGCGAGCAGATCTGGTTGCGGGGGTTGGTGGGCGATCCGAGCGGCGGCCTGCTGCTCAGCGCCGAGGCCCGTGCGCCACGTGGCGATGCAGAAGCCTTGGGCGTGCAAGTGGCTGAAGATTTGCTGAGCCAAGGCGCCGACGACATTCTGAAGGCAGTCTATGGCGAGGCAGGTCACGAGTGACGGGCTGGCGCCTGTTGCTGACGCGCCCTGCGGATGAGTCGGCGGCGCTGACCAGCGTTTTGTCGCAAGTGGGGATTTTCAGCAGCAGCTTGCCGCTTCTGGAGATCGAGCCGATCCCTGTCTCTGACACAATGCGCGAGGTGATTCAGGGGCTGGATCGTTACTGTGCGGTGATCGTCGTCAGTAAACCGGCCGCCAGAATCGGTGTTGACCTGCTCAATCAGTATTGGCCGCAGCCACCGCACCCACGCTGGTTCAGCGTGGGCGCGGCGACTGCGCAGATTCTCGCGGATAACGGGCTGGAGGTGAGTTTCCCCGCCGAGGGCGATGACAGTGAAGCCTTGCTCGAACTTCCCTCGTTGCGCGAAGCAGTTGCCCGGCCCGATCCGCGGGTGCTGATCCTGCGCGGGGAGGGCGGGCGCGAGTTGCTGGCTGAGCGTTTGCGCGAGCTTGGTGCTAGTGTCGAATATCTGGAGTTGTACCGTCGCGGCCTGCCTCAATACCCGACGACGGTGCTGCCTGACCGGATCAAAGCGGAACGCTTGAACGGGCTGGTGGTCAGCAGTGGACAGGGTTTTGAGCACCTGCGCCAATTGGCGGGCGATACCTGGCCTGCGCTTGCGCAGTTGCCGTTGTTTGTTCCAAGCCCCAGGGTCGCCGAGCTGGCACGTGCCGCCGGGGCCCAAACAGTTGTGGATTGCCGTGGCGCCAGTGCCGCGGCTTTGCTGACGGCGTTACGGGAGCATCCCGAACCCGTTCTCTAATGCAAAGGATGGATACGTGAGCGAAACAGCCTTGCCTAAAGATGACGTGCTGCCGGTGCTTGAAGCGCCGGTTGAAACTCCACCCGCTGCTGAAGTGCAGCGCCGAGGCAATGGGCTGGCAATCGTCGCGCTGCTACTGGGCGCCGCCGGAGTGGCCGTCGGCGGCTGGGGTGTCTGGCAGGTGCGTCACCTGCAAGCAACCAATCAGCAGCAGTTGAGCCAGGTCCAGGCGTTGAACGATCAGGCGCAAAGTCTGAAGCTTAACGAACAGCGCCTCAGCGCGCGCCTTGAGCAAATGCCGGCGGCCGAAGAACTGGACGCTCGCAGCCGTCTGGTGACGCAGTTGCAAGGCGATCAGCAACGCTTGAATCAGCGTCTGGAAACCGTTTTAGGTGCGAGCCGCAAGGACTGGCGTCTGGCCGAAGCCGAGCACTTGTTGCGCCTGGCCAGCCTGCGTCTTTCTGCGTTGCAGGACATCAGCAGCGCTCAGGCCCTGGTCCAGGGCGCCGATGAAATTCTGCGCGAACAGAATGATCCGGGTGCCTATGCCGCTCGCGAGCAAGTGGCCAAAACCCTGGTGGCGCTGCGCAGCACTGCACAGCCGGATCGCACCGGGTTGTTCTTGCGGCTGGGTGCTTTGCGCGATCAGGTCATCGACCTCACCGAACTGGCACCCGAGTACAAGGACCGTGGCGAGTCGTTGCTGGGCCTGACGGCGGACGGTGACGGTGCCAGTCGTTGGGCGCAGTGGTGGGATCAGATTTCGCGCTACATCCGCATCGATTTCAACGCGGACAAGAACGTTCGTCCATTGCTGGCCGGGCAGAGCCTGAGTCAGGTGCGCCTGGCGCTGAGCCTGGCGCTGGAGCAGGCGCAATGGGCCGCGCTCAATGGTCAGGCAGCCGTTTACACCCAGGCGCTGGCGGAAGCGCGGGATGTACTGACGGGCAACTTCAACCAGGACAACCCTCAGAGCAAGGTCATGCTTGAACAGGTGGGCGAGTTGAGCAAGCAGCCGGTCACCGTGGTCACGCCGGACCTGACTGGCACACTGAGTGCGGTTCAGGGGTATCTGGAGCGGCGTAACGTCAATGCCGAAGACTCGATCAAACCGATGGCAAAACCGGGCGCGAACCCTGCGCAGGAGGCCACGCCATGAAACGCCTCTATGTGATCGTGTTCCTGGTCATCGCTGCGGCCGCCGCACTGGGCCTGGCGATTGCCGAGCATTCCGGTTACGTGTTGATCGCCTACAAGACCTTCCGCTATGAAGCGAGCCTCTGGGCCACCCTGGCGTTGGTCGCGGTGCTCTGGCTGGTGTTCTGGGGCATCAAGGCATTGGTCGAGCTGGTGACGACTTCCAGCGGCGTAGTCAACCCGTGGTCGCGGCGCAATCGCAGTCGCCGGGTGCAAGTGGCGATCGAGCACGGTCAGCTGGATTTGGCGGAAGGTCGCTGGGCCAGTGCGCAGCGTCATCTGCATCGCGCCGCCGAGGCCGAGCGCCAGCCACTGCTCTACTACCTCGGTGCTGCACGCGCCGCCAATGAACAAGGTCACTACGAGGAATGCGACAACTTGCTGGAGCGCGCCCTCGAACGCCAGCCCCAGGCCGAGTTGGCGATTGCCTTGAATCACGCCCAGTTGCAGAACGACCGTGGCGACACTGAAGGCGCCCTGGTGACGCTGCAAGCCATGCACGAGCGTCATCCTCATAACGTCCAGACCCTGCGCCAGTTGCAGCGCCTGCATCAGCAGCGCGGCGACTGGTCAGCAGTGATTCGCCTGCTGCCGGAGCTGCGCAAGGATAAAGTCCTGCCGCCCGCCGAACTGGCCGATCTGGAGCGCCGGGCGTGGGGTGAAAACCTTTCCCTGGCAGCGCATCAGGAAGCGGATGGCACGGTCGGTCTGCAATCGCTCAATCGCGCCTGGCAGCAGCTCACCTCGGCTCAGCGCCAGGAACCTCAGATGGTGCTGGCCTACGCCGAGCAGCTGCGGCAGCTGGGCGCACAGGTCGAAGCGGAAGAGGTGCTGCGCACGGCTCTAAAGCGCAAGTACGACAGTCATCTGGCTCGTCTCTACGGACTGGTTCGCGGTAGCGATCCGGCTCGTCAACTGCAAACGGCCGAGGGTTGGCTCAAGGATCATCCGGCCGACCCAAGTCTGTTGCTGACACTCGGCCGCCTGTGTCTGCAAAGCAGTCTGTGGGGCAAGGCGCGGGACTATCTGGAAAGCAGCTTGCGAGTGCAACGCAACCCGGAGGCTTGTGCGGAACTGGCGCGGTTGCTCGCGCAGCTCGGCGACACAGAGCGCAGTAATCAGTTGTTCCAGGAAGGTCTGGGTCTGCTGGACGAACGCCTTCTGGCGGCACCACTGCCAGCCCCCGTTTACGCCTGAAGCGACCCCTTTGTAGCCGCTGGCGCAGCCTGCGTCGGCCGGTCCGCGCTCGGGCGAAGTAGTCGTAAAACAGGCGCCACGGATGCATCAGGCAAATCGCGTTCAAATTGATGACGACTGCTCCGCAGCCGGACGCAAGCTGCGCCAGCTACTACAGGGGCGGGAGCCGTTGTTTGACGCGTGATTGTTTAGCATTGTGGTCCCTGATCGGCATCGTCCTACAGAGGACTACATCAAGTCCTCTCGACACTGTCGGGAATTCCCTACACTTCTGGTGAAGTGTCCGTGCTGGTCTGCCTTGAAAGGCTGGCGCGCTTTCCTCTACCGTAACCGCCTGTCTCTACTGTTACGGATAAGCCATGTTTTTGGCCTGCTCACGCTCCTTGTTTTTCATGGCTTTTATTGCAGGTGCCCTGGCCTTGGGCGTTTCCTATTACCTGGAATATGCAATCGGCCTTAAGCCTTGCGGGTTATGCCTGTTGCAGCGAGCCTGCCTGGCATTGTTTACCGGCGTCTGTCTGGTGGCTTCGGTGCATGGCCCCGGGCGCTTCGGGACTTTTCTTTATTGGCTGGTAGGTCTGTCATGCAGTCTGGCGGGCATGGTCATGGCGTCGCGGCAGGTGTTGTTGCAAAGCGATCCGGCGCATCAGCTATCGACCTGCTCAACCCATCCGGAGGCCCTGTACGAGAACTTGCCCTGGCTGTGCAAGGTGACGCGGATGTTCAAAGGGGACGAAGATTGCGCAGAAATTTCCTGGACGCTGTTCGACCTGAGCATCCCGGAGTGGAGTTTGCTGCTCTTCGTGGCGATGTCGATTCTGGGTGTTTATCAGCTGCTGCGCGTTGTCTGGCTTGCCTGCGAGAGACCGCTCAGCGGCATGTCGTCGCACCGGGGATTGACGGGTGATTAAACACTTGTATGAACTTTATCTCCTGCGTACCTTGAAGCCATTGTCGCGCGGGCATAATCTGGCCCGCACGTGTCATTGGAATTATGTTGCTCGATGACGCTCTGCCTGGCCGATTCTTGATTTTCAAGTTTGCGACAGGTGTAGGGCAGCATGACCCACAAGGGAAGAGAGATCACCATGCTCGAAAGTTGTCAGAATGCTCAGGAACGTTGGGGTGGAGTGCATCTGCTGATCGATCGCTGGTTGCAGGAGCGTCACGAACTGGTTCGGGCCTATGATGATCTCGGCGCCAAGCCTGAGTCTCTGGGCGAGAACCGCAAGCCGTTGCAGGAATTCTGCGGCGTGCTGGTTGATTACGTGTCGGCCGGGCACTTCGAGATCTACGAACAGCTGACTGGCGAAGCCAAGGCATTTGGCGACACTCGCGGGCTGGAGTTGGCCGAGACGATTTACCCGCGCATCGACGTCATCACCGAGAAGCTGCTGGCGTTCAATGACCTGTGTGATGCAGGCAGGTGCGTCGCGGAGAAATTCAAGGAGCTGGGCGGGCTGTTGCACGAACGCTTCGAACTGGAAGATTGCCTGATCGAAGTGCTGCATACGGCTCACAAGGAAGAGGACCCGGTTCAGGCCTGAACCTCTTCCTGCAAGACCCTCGCCTCCAGCGAGAAACTAAAAACGGTGCGCTATGCGCGCCGTTTTTCGTTTCCGGTTTTCAGCTTGTGGCACCGCGCAATTCAACTTCGAACACCAGTGGCGTGAACGGGGCGATCAGGTCGCCGGCACCGTCCGCGCCATAGGCTTGCGAAGAAGGAATCACCAGGCGCCATTTCGCACCGACCGGCATGTTTTGCAATGCGCTACGCCAGCCGCTGATCACGCTATCGAGACTGAACCACTGCGGCTTGCTGTTCTGGTCGAACACCGTGCCGTCGGGAAGGCGTCCGATGTATAAAACTTCGACCTTGCCGTTAGGGCCAGCCTTGGCGCCCGTGCCCGGTGCCAACTCGGTCAGCAGAATTCCATCCGCCAATTCACGAACACCCGGTTTGGCTTTTTCCTCGGTGAGAAAACGTTGCTCTTTTTCCAGTGCGACTTCACTTTGCGGGAGGGCGGGTTGCTCGGCGACCTGGGCTTCGTGCTCGGCCAGAATCTGTTCGATCTGCTCGTCTTTCAATGCCAGCGGCTTGCCTTGATAGGCTTGTTGCAGACCTTCGAGCAATGCCTGGAGTTGCAGATCCGGCACCTCTTGGCGCAAGCGTTCACCCAGGCTCGCACCCAGGCTATAAGCAAGATCGTGAGCCTCATTTGGGGTGGTTTTTTCGGCGGCCTGAGCCACGGAAAAACACACACACAACGATAAAAAAAAGTAGCGCGACATGGGCACACTCCGATCTGAGATGCGGTGGATTATGCCAGTGTGAATGCGCTCAAAGGTGAACTGGTTTTGCACCAGCGCAGAAGAATTTCAATCTGTTGCAACGCAGCGCTTTCGATACTGTCAACATGCCCTAGCGGCGGTGTCATCAGAGGTCTAGTATGAGCCGCACCCACGTCAGCCAGGAGGTAAACCATGTCGGCCACCAAGAAGCCTGTAAATACCCCGTTGCACTTACTCCAACAACTCTCGGGCAGCCTGCTCGAGCATTTGGAAAACGCTTGTTCCCAAGCCTTGGCTGATGCTGAAAAACTGCTCGCCAAACTGGAAAAGCAGCGCGGAAAAGCGCAAGAAAAATTGCACAAGTCCCGTACCAAATTGCAGGACGCTGCGGCAGCCGGTAAGGCCAAGGCACAAACCAAAGCGAAGGGTGCGGTGAAAGAACTTGAGGACTTGCTCGATGCCCTCAAGGATCGTCAATCCGAAACTCGCAGCTACATTCTGCAACTCAAACGCGATGCTCAAGAAAGCCTGAAACTGGCCCAGGGCGTCGGTCGTGTACAAGAGGCTGTCGGCAAGGCGTTGTCCCTGCGTTCGGCCAAGCCTGCTGCGGCACCTGCCAGGAAAGCCGCTGCCAAACCGACTGCTGCAAAAGCACCGGCCAAGCCTGCTGCCAAGGCATCCGTGAAAGCCGCAGCCAAACCTGTCGCAAAACCTGCGGCGAAAAAACCAGTCGCTGCCAGTGCTGCCAAACCGGCTGCTAAAACGACGGCTGCCAAAACTGCCGCCAAGCCAGTCGCTGCAAAAACAGCAGCCGCTAAACCTGCTGCAAGAACCGCAGCTGCAAAACCAGCTGCAAAATCGGCTGCAAAAACTGCCGCTGCCAAACCTGCTGCCAAGGCTGCCGCAAAACCTGTCGCGGCTAAAACCGCTGCAGCCAAGCCAGCCGCAAAACCAGCTGCGAAACCCGCTGCAAAAGCTGCGGCAAAACCGGCTGCGAAACCCGCTGTAAAAGCTGCGGCTAAACCCGCTGCCAAAACGGCTGCCGCAAAACCTGCTGCCGCCGCCAAGCCAGTCGCTGCCGCCAAACCTGCTGCAGCGAAACCAGCAGCCAAACCTGCTGTGGCTAAACCTGCCGCTGCTGCCAAACCGGCCACCACCAAACCCGCTGCCAAGCCAGCGGCGGCGAAGCCAGCTGCAAAACCAGCAGTGAAAAAACCTGTTGCCGCCAAGCCGGCCGCCGCGCCAGTTGCCAAGCCAGCCAACCCGGCTCCGGCAGCGACGTCTGCTTTAGCAGCAGCCACCTCGACAGCTACGCCAGCGCCAACGCCGGCCGCCGCATCGATCGCAGCAACCACCACCCCAACCAGCGCTTCCTAAGTGCCGGTTACCGCGACGCGCAGCTGATGCAGCGCGTCGCGGTCCAGGTTGGCGGCGCCTGCCGCCACACCTTCCAGCCAGGCCGTTAGATCGGTCGCCTCACACTGCGGCCAACTCTGCGCCGATCGCTCCAGTCGCAACAACAGATGTCGCTCGGCTTCCAGTTCCAGTGTCTTGACTTGTTCGCGCAACGTATTCAGCTCGGCGTCCTCAGTCGCGACGGTTTTCCATTGCATGCGCAATGCTCGCAGCGGTCGCACGACATCGGCGTCCCAGGGCTCGGTCACGTCGCGAAGTTGCTGCAATCGTTGCTCATTGCAGGTGACACCTCTTTCTCCCAGCCATACCCCACAGAGCAGCAGGCACACATTCACGCCTGCCGACTGCAATTGCAGGCACGCGCCTTCAACGCCGGGACGGGCATAAGAGGTAAGGGAAAAGCTCCACAGGTCAGAGGACATAGTGCTACTCGCGCCAGTTGCGAGCGAAGCTGGTAGACTCCGCCGCCATTATGATTCGACTTCAGAACCTGACTTTACAGCGTGGCCCGCAACGTCTGCTAGAAGACGCCGAGCTGACCCTGCACGCCGGCCACAAAGCCGGCCTCATCGGTGCCAACGGCGCCGGCAAATCGAGCCTGTTCGCCTTGCTTCTGGGCGACCTGCACCCGGACTCGGGTGATTGCTTCTTGCCGGCGGACTGGCGCATCGCCCACATGCGCCAGGAGATCGACACCCTCGATCGCGTGGCGGTCGACTATGTGCTCGATGGCGACCTGCGCCTGCGCGAGGTGCAACGCGACCTCGCCGCAGCCGAAGCGGCCCATGACGGAGCCGCTCAGGCCCGCCTGCACTCCGAGCTCGACAGCGCCGACGGTTACACCGCCGACGCCCGAGCGCGCAAGTTGCTGGCGGGGCTTGGGTTCACCAACGAGCAAATGGATCGCCAGGTAGGAGATTTCTCTGGTGGTTGGCGGATGCGTCTGAACCTGGCGCAGGCTTTGATGTGCCCTTCGGACCTTCTGCTACTCGACGAACCGACCAACCACTTGGACCTCGACGCCATCATCTGGCTCGAAGAATGGCTCAAAAGCTATCCCGGCACCTTGATGCTGATTTCCCACGACCGGGACTTCCTCGATGCCGTGGTCGATCACGTGGCTCACGTCGATCAGCGCAAGATCACCCTGTATCGCGGTGGTTACAGCGCCTTCGAACGCGCCCGTGCCGAACGTCTGGCCCAGCAACAGCAGGCCTACGAGAAGCAGCAGGTGCAACGTGCGCACATGGAAAGCTACATCGCCCGCTTCAAGGCCCAGGCCACCAAGGCCCGTCAGGCCCAGAGCCGGATCAAGGCGCTGGAGCGGATGGAAGAACTGTCCGCCGCCCACGTTGATTCGCCGTTTGACTTCGTCTTCCGCGAATCACAGAAAATCTCCAGCCCGCTGATTGACCTGTCTGATGCTCGGCTGGGTTATGGCGACAAAGCCGTGCTGGAAAAGGTCAAGCTGCAACTGACCCCCGGTGCACGGATCGGTTTGCTCGGCCCGAACGGTGCCGGTAAATCGACCCTGATCAAAAACCTTGCCGGTGAACTCTCGCCGTTGGCCGGTCGCCTGACCCGTGGCGAGAACACCGTCGTGGGTTACTTCGCCCAGCATCAGCTGGATTCGCTCGACGCCAAGGCCAGCCCGTTGCTGCATATGCAGCGCCTGGCGCCGACCGAGCGCGAGCAGACCCTGCGCGATTTCCTCGGTGGTTTCGACTTCCGTGGCGCGCGCATCGATGAGCCGGTGCTGAATTTTTCCGGCGGCGAAAAGGCCCGTCTGGCCCTGGCGTTGATCGCCTGGGGCCGGCCGAACTTGCTGCTGCTCGACGAACCGACCAACCACTTGGACCTGGAAATGCGCCTGGCGCTAACCATGGCGCTTCAGGAATTCAGCGGCGCGGTACTGGTGGTCTCCCACGATCGCCATTTGCTTAAAAGCACCACCGACAATTTCTACCTGGTGGCGGACGGCAAGGTCGAGGAATTCGACGGCGACCTGGAAGACTACACTCGTTGGCTGGTGGAGTACCGCCAGCGCAATGCCCCGGTCAGCAACACCCCGGTAAACCCGGACAAGACCGACAAGAAAGCCCAGCGCCAGGCCGCTGCTGCGTTGCGTCAGCAACTGGCACCGCACAAGCGTGAGGCTGACAAGCTCGAAGCCGAGTTGGGCAAGCTGCACGAGAAACTGGCGAAGATCGATACCAGCCTCGGCGACAGCGACATTTACGAACCGATGCGCAAGAACGATTTGCGTGATCTGCTGGCCGAACAGGCCAAGCTGAAGGTGCGGGAAGCCGAACTCGAAGAATCGTGGATGGAAGCTCTGGAACTGCTCGAAAGCATGCAGGCGGAGCTGGAGGCGCTGTCCTGATGGAAGCGTTCAAGCTGCCGCTGCCGGCGGGGTGGGGCGAGCCGATCTGGTTCGCCGCGCAAATCCTGCTGATCCTGTTGGCGGGTTACTTCGCCCAGCGCTTCGTCGCCAAATGCCTGACTCGCCTGGGCGAGCGCTATCCGTTTCCGCCGCAGTTGCTGATGCCACTGCGCGGCGGTTTGCGCTGGCTGATCATGGGCAGTGCGTTGATTTTCGTGCTGGAACGCCTCGGGGTCTCGGCCACGGTGCTCTGGACTGCGTTGTCCGGGTTTGTGGCGGTCGCGGCGGTGGCGTTCTTCGCGATGTGGAGCGTGCTCTCCAACCTGCTCTGCGCGATCCTGATCTTCACCGTCGGCCCGTTCCGTATCGGTGACGTCGTCGAGCTGGTGGACACCACCGACAAGCCCGGCGTCAAAGGTCGGGTGGTGGCGATCAATCTGCTCTACACCACGCTGATCGAAGCGGAAGAACTCGGGACCGGCAGCGCCATGGTGCAAGTACCCAACAGCCTGTTCTTTCAGCGTTCGGTTCGACGCTGGCGGGGCACGGATGTGTTTTCGTTGAGCGGGATCGAAAAGTAAGCCTTCTTTCGTCTGATATTCCGCCATCGCGAGCAGGCTCGCTCCCACAGGTTTTTGGGTTGGATTGCAGATATGTGATCAGCCGGGATTCCTGTGGGAGCGAGCCTGCTCGCGATAGCGGACTATCAGGCGATGAGCCTTTCGAGTCCTGAACGCTGGTCGGCGGCGGCAACATCCCTCAAAAAATCGGTAGTCATCCTCCCAAAGCCGCATTAGCTTAGACGTCTGTCACGAGTCTGAGTCGAGGTGTGCAATGGAGCTTCAAACATGGCTGGCGTTTTTTGCGGCCTGCTGGGTGATCAGTCTGTCTCCCGGTGCCGGCGCCATTGCGTCGATGTCCAGCGGTCTGCAATACGGTTTCTGGCGCGGTTACTGGAACGCCCTGGGCCTGCAACTGGGCCTGGCGGTGCAGATCGCGATTGTCGGCGCCGGGGTTGGCGCGATTCTCACGGCGTCGGCCACCGCGTTTTATGCGATCAAATGGTTCGGCGTGGCGTACCTGGTTTACCTTGCGATCAAGCAATGGCGCGCGCTGCCCAGCGACATGAGTGACGACGCCGCAGTGCGTCAGATCGGCAAGCCGCTGGCTCTGGTGTTCCGCGGTTTCCTGGTGAACATCAGCAACCCCAAGGCGCTGGTGTTCATGCTGGCGGTGTTGCCGCAGTTCATCGACCCACACGCGCCGCTGCTGGCCCAGTACCTGATCATCGGCGTGACCATGGTCTGCGTCGACCTGATCGTCATGGCCGGTTACACCGGGTTGGCGTCGAAGGTGCTGCGCCTGTTGCGCACGCCCAAGCAGCAAAAACGCATGAACCGCACGTTTGCCGGACTGTTCATCGGTGCGGCGGCGTTTATGGCGACGCTGCGCAAAGCGGCGGTGTAAACCTTTTTCCATGCTCATTCCCACGCTCTGCGTGGGAATGCCTCTACGGATGCTCCGCGTTCGGCTCTTGGGACGCAGAGCGTCCCTGGCTGCATTCCCACGCAGAGCGTGGGAACGATCATCGGCATCAGAGTTAGCGCAAGATGACCGGCGCAGTATCCGGCGGCAGGTCGTTGCGCGGCTCCGCTGGTCCTGACGGCGCATAACTGCCATCCCCGAGCTGTTCGCTCAACTGGCGAGCCACGTCCTCGCCCAGCGATCTCGACACGTCCCGCACCACCCGTGGCCGGTTCAGCGAAACATGGATATCCCGATCATTCACCAGTTTGGTGTCCTGTGCTTCGCCCATCGCCGTGAACGCCGAGGTGATCTCGTAAGTTTTGGTGTTGATCAGGCTGAAGTCCGCCACCAGGGTCAGTGCCAGCACCGCCGAATAGCTGTCAGTGTTGGCCAGCTCATTCATGTCCTGGGTGAAGTCGATGTCCGACAGCGTGCCGAACAGCACATAGTCGGCGCCTTTGAAGTGGCCGGCCTTGATGCGTTTGATCACGTCGTACACGTCGCTTTTGGCCCCGGCGGTGTAGGGCGTGCCCTGAATCAGCTGAAACATTCCGGTCTTGAGCATCTGGCCTTTGATGTCACCGCTGAAGCGCCGGATTTCGGTCTGTTCCAGGTAGCTGTTCTGCGTCGTGTACTCGTCATAACTGGAGGAGCCACTGGCGCCGTAATAATCCTGCTGCTGATTGTCCCGGGCCGAGATCACGTGAACGTATTGATCCACGCTGGCCTCATAGCCGAGGTCGGTGACAGCGATTTTCGGGGCCGCCTGGGCGCCAACGGCGCAGGCCAGGGCCAAGATGCCAATCCATGTACGCATTGCTTAGCGCTCCGTGGTTTTGCGGATTTCTTTCTCGTCCATCCACTCGGCCAGCCCGCTTTCGACGTCGATCAATTGCAGGCTGAATTTGTAGAAGACGTCCTTGTAATCATTGCTGCGCTTGACGATGGAGCTGATCGAGCCCTCCAGTCGATAGCGGGCGGCGATCATGTTGCCGGTTTTGGCCACCGTGCTTTTTTTGTACAGGCCACTCTGGTTTTGCAGCTTGAGGTGGTCAACCTGGCTCTGCATGTCTGTGTTGTCACTGGCAAAGCGTGCCGTGCCGGTGCGCATCAGCTGGGTCTTGATCGATGTGGTGATCTCGCGGGTGTCGATGTACTCGCTGGTTTTGTTCATCACGTCGTACACCTGAACCACCGGACGACCCTTCAGAGCGCCGGACTGGGCGAGTGAGCGGGTCATGCTTTCCGCAATCATTTGCAGGTCGGTCGAGCCGAATTCGTTGGTGACCAGTTCCACGGCTTTCGGGTCGCCGTAACTGATGTTGCCACTGCCCAACACCGGCGAGCGATTGTCCGCGCAGCCACCGATCAGCAGCGCGGCGAGGGCAAGGAACGAAACGCGTACAAACATGGGCGAAGTCTCAAGTGGGCGGTTCACGGCGTATTGATCTCCAGGCGGAAATCCACGGCTTGTGGCACGGGGGCAATGGCCGGCAGAAAACTCGTCTGCTCGGCATAAAGGGTCAGGCTTTTCCAGGTTTCGGCTTCGGCCACTGGAAAACCTTCCGGCCCCATCCAAAGATAGCGGTAATAGAGCGTTCGATTGCGAGTGTCGGTGTTGCTCAGCTGCGTGTTGACTGTCAGGAAACCGTTTTCCCTGGCCATGCGCATCGGACCGATGGCGACGTTTTCGATCGGTCCGGTGGCCATGACTTTGCTGGCGGCGCTGCCCGGTTCCGGCGGTGGCGGCGGGGTGGCGCAACCGGCCAACAGGGCCAGCGCAACAACGGCGAAGCATTTCAATCCCATGAAAATCTCCGTTCAGGGTTGGGCAGGGCTGATTGCAGCCTGCGGTGCGGGAAGGGTGTCGAGCTGCAGGGCGACATCGGCGGCGAATCGGCGGTTACCCACGGCGCGCAGGCTGAAGGCCTGGTGTGTCTGATCCACCTTGAACCTGACCGGTGTTGCGTCCGGCGCGTTGGGCAGCGTCAGTTGGTGCTGGCCTTTCTTGAGCCGCAGGCGGGCAACCAGCGTCTTGTCCGGCAACGTGCGCCAGCCGCGGGTGTCGGCATCCTCGCGTTGGGTCTGCTGCAGGATCGTTTCCTCAAGCTTCTCGGGTCTGTGCTTTTTCAGATAGGCCAGGTATTCGACATTGGACCGGGCGCGATGGAGCGTGCGCTGAATAATGCCCGGCATGTCATCACGCAAGGTGCGCCGCGACATATCACCAAAGCTGTTGAGCAACGTCAGTTTCTGTTTTTTGCCGTCCACCATCACGAAGTCCACCGGTGGCGTGGAGGTGTCAGGGACGAGGATCGGGAACGACATGTTGGTGATGTAGGTTTCACCTTCGACGTCCACCGAAATCGGCACGCGCACCGAACTGCGCGCTGGCGCCAGGCCGGTTTGCACGATCAGCAGAACGTCGACTTCGCCGGCCTTCAGCGGAGATTTGGCCAGGTTGCGCAGTGCTTGTTCGAGCAGCGGCGTGTTGGGGCGCAGTTCGATGGCCTGGCGATAGCCCGGCGCGGCGAGGTCTTTCTCGTTCAGCGATTCATAAATGAAACCGGCGAGGTAATGGCTGAATGCACTCTGGTAACTGTTCTTCAGTGAGACCACTTCGGGGGCGTCGAGGGTCGCCACGGGATAACCCTGAAGGTCCTGGAGTTTCAGAGAAACCCCTTGCTCCTTCGCCTGGTTTTCCAGTTCCAGGTACTGCTTGTCACGTTTGTCGGCGATGGTTGCTTCGCGCTCGTGGGTTTTCTTGATCATCACGCGAGCGATGTCCACTTCGGCACTGGAGAGGCTTGCCAGAGCCATTTGCGTGGTCAGGGCGACTTTCTCGAAGTCGTAGCCATCGTATAGGCGCACTTTGTCATTGGCGCCGTAGCTGTTGAATTCGGTGAATGCTTTGAAGGCGCCGAATCTCGGCGAGTTTTCCCAGCCCTCGATCAACTTGTCGGCGTAATCCCAGTTTGCGTGATTACCGGTGACATTGGCGCCGAGTCGCAATAATTCGCCTTTCTCCAGGTTAAAGAGCAGATCGCCCGGAGGGAAAGGATTGTTGCGGTCGAGCACGGCAACTGCGCCGTCGAGCTGACCCGCCTTGAAGTAATCGAGTGTCTCGTTCAGCTCCGCGCTGTAGTCACGCATGGTGGGGCAGCCGCTCAGTAGCAAGCATGCACTGAGTACAAACATGAAGCGCAGGCGGGTGGCCATTTGCTGTGTGTCTTCCTTGAAAATAAGCCGCCATGAGGCGGCAAATTATAGACTTGGATGATGGCACTTTGTTCCTGTACTCCAGCGGCCTCCGCAGACAAAGCTTGAGTGAAAGTCATTGGAAGTGAACAATGTGTTACTTCGTATTTCCAATTGAGATTCATTCATGACTGCCCCGTCCCGTTTCCTGGCCTGGCTGGTGTTGCCGTTGTTTGCCTTGTGCAGTTTCAATCTGCTGGCCGACACCGTGGAAGGCGCGCCGCAAGCCCTGCATTTGCTTGATTACATCGGGGCGGATTACCCGCATACGGTGCAAGGGGGCAAAGTCACCGACGAGTCCGAATACCGCGAGCAGCTGGAATTCATCAAGGTGTTGCAAGGCTTGATCGCCGCGATGCCGGCCAAACCGGAAAAAGCCGGGCTGGAGCAAGGCGTCAGTGCGCTGCGCAACGCCATCGCTGCCCGTCAGGACGGCGCAGACGTGGCCCGTCAGGCTCGGCAACTCGGTGCAAAACTGGCCGTGACCTATGAAGTCAGCCAAGCGCCGATCATTACCCCGGACCCGACTCGCGGGGCGCCGCTGTATGCCCAGAATTGCTCGGTCTGTCACGGCGATACGGGAGCCGGCGATGGCCCGGCGGGTGTCGGTCTGACGCCGCCCCCGGCCAATCTGCGTGACGCGGCACGCCTGGACCACCTGAGCCTCTACGCGATCTACAGCACCTTGGGCCTGGGCGTCGAAGGCACGGACATGCCGGCCTTCGCCGATCAGCTGGACGATCGTCAGCGTTGGGACCTGGCAACCTACATCGCCAGTTTCAGCGCCGATCCGGCCGCAGCAAAATCCGAAAAGACCTACAACATCGCCGACCTGGCGCGTCAGACGCCGGCCGAAGTGCAGGCTGCCGATGGCCCACAAGCCGCCGCGACGTTCCGTGCCCAGCGGGCACAACCGCCGCAGGTCAAGCGGGGCCCGGCGCAGTTGCTCGACTACACCGCGGCAACCCTGGACAAGAGCCTTTTGGCCTACCGTGCCGGCGATCACGATCAAGCCTATGACTTGTCGGTAGCGGCCTATCTGGAAGGCTTCGAGTTGGTCGAGAGCTCGCTGGACAACGTCGACGCCAACGTGCGCAAGGACACTGAAAAATCGTTGATGGCTTACCGTCAGTCGTTGCAGGACGGTTTGCCGGTGGCCCAGGCCCAGGAGCGTCTGGACGCGGCCAAGGCCAAGTTGAAGGAGTCCGCCGGGTTGCTGGGCAGCGACGGCTTGAGCTGGTCCCTGAGCTACATCTCCGGTTTGCTGATTTTGCTGCGCGAAGGCCTGGAAGCGATTTTGGTGTTGGCGGCAATCCTGGCGTTCCTGCGCAACACCGGCCAGCAGTCGGCGGTGCGCAGCGTCAACGTTGGTTGGGGCCTGGCGTTGTTGGCCGGTCTGGCAACCTGGGCGCTGGCGGCGTACGTGATCGATGTCAGCGGTTCGCAGCGTGAATTGCTGGAAGGTGCCACGGCATTGTTTGCCGCCGTCATGGTGCTTTGGCTCGGTGTGTGGATGCACGACCGTCGCCATGCGGCGGCGTGGCAGGACTACATCAAGAGCAGCCTGGTGGGCGGCGGTGGACGCTTCGGCTTCGCGACGCTGGCGTTTTTCTCGGTGTATCGCGAGCTGTTTGAAGTGATTCTGTTCTACGAGACCCTGTGGCTGCAGGCAGGTCCCGCCGGGCATAACGCGGTGCTGGCCGGTGGCGCGACGGCGCTGGTGTTGCTGGTCGGGCTGGCGTGGGTGATCCTGCGCGGCTCGCAGAAACTGCCGCTTTCGTTGTTCTTCAGCATCAACGCCGGACTGCTGTGCGCGCTGTCGGTGGTGTTTGCCGGGCATGGCGTGAAGGCGTTGCAGGAAGCCGGGATCTTCGGCACGCGGCCGGTGCCGTTCTTTGACTTCGACTGGCTGGGCATCCACGCGGATGCGTATTCGTTGAGTGCTCAGTTTGTGGCGATCGTTGCGATCATTGTGTTGTATGGCCGTAGCTGGGTGGCCGAGAAACGGCGGTTGCAGGTTTCTTAAAAGCATTCGCTGCGCTCATATTCGCGGGCAGGCTCGCTCCCACAGGTTTAGCGTTAACCTTGTGGGAGCGTGGCTTGCCCGCGATGCTTTTCAACTGAGGAAAACACGATGCGTGTCTGGATCGATGCCGACGCCTGCCCTCGGGCGGCCAAGGATCTGGTGGTGAAGTTCGCCCTCAAGCGTCAGTACGAAGTGGTGCTGGTGGCCGGGCAGCCGCAGATCAAGCCGGGGCTGGCCCTGGTGAAGCTGATCGTGGTGCCAAGCGGCCCGGATGCCGCCGATGACTATCTGGTGGAACACGCGGTGCCGGGTGAGCTGGTGATTTGCAGCGACGTACCGCTGGCCGATCGGCTGGTGAAAAAGGGCGTTGCCGCGCTGGATCCACGGGGCAAGGAGTTCGATGCGCAGAACATGGGCGATCGGTTGGCGGTGCGTAACCTGTTCACCGATCTGCGTGAGCAGGGCCAGATGAGCGGCGGACCGGCGCCGTTTGGTGAGCGTGAGAAACAGGCATTTGCCAATGCGCTGGACCGGATACTCACGCGGCTGACCCGCAAAACCTGAGCCTTACAAAGAACCCTGTGGGAGCGAGCCTGCTCGCGATGGCGGTTTAACAGTCAACATATGCGTTGAATCTTATGGCCTCATTTCGAGCAGGCTCTCTCCCACATTTGAATCGGGTCAGGCGTCGTTTTCGTGGGTCAGTTCAAGGACGCGGTCGACCAGTTTGTTGATCCCCGATGCGGCTTCACTGATGCTCTGCGCCAGCATGTACGCCGGGGTGCACACCAGTTTGCGCGCCTTGTCTTCGACAATGTCGCTCACCGCGCAATCTTTATGGGTAGCGCCCATCTTGTTCATGGCGGCTGCCGTTTCGGCGTCGTTGCCGATGGTGCAGGTCACGCCCGGCCCATAGATTTTCGCCGCCAGCGCCGGCGAAATGCAGATCAACCCCACCGGTTTGCCCGCTTCGGCAAACGCTTCGGTCAGCGCCAGGACGTCCGGTTGAACCGTGCAACCGGCGCCTTCGACGGCGAAGTTCGACAGGTTCTTGGCCGCACCGAAACCGCCGGGCACGATCAGCGCGTCGAAGTCTTCGACGCTGGCCTCACGAATATCCTTGATGTCGCCCCGGGCGATCCGCGCCGATTCCACCAGCACATTACGCGACTCGGGCATTTCGTCGCCGGTCAGGTGATTGATCACATGCAATTGCGAGATATTGGGGGCAAAGCACTGTACCTGAGCGCCACGCTGGTCCAGACGCAGCAAGGTAATCACACTTTCGTGGATCTCGGCGCCGTCGTACACGCCACAGCCGGAAAGGATCACTGCAATTTTTTTGCTCATGGGTTTTTCTCCAGATTCATGGCGTTAAATGTCCACTAATTTGTCACTCGTTGCCATAGGGTTAATTCGCGGCTACACCTAGCATCTGTCCTCAAGATTCCGATCAGGGCGCGTCAATGGACTTCATTCTGTATGCGGTGCCGTTTTTCTTTGTGCTGATTGCCGTCGAGCTGCTGGCGGACCGTTGGCGCGGGGTGAGCAATTATCGGGTGGCGGATGCGATCAACAGCATCAGCACCGGGGTGTTGTCGACCACAACGGGCCTGTTGACCAAAGGCGTCGGCCTGGTGACTTATGCGTTTGCCCTCAAGCATCTGGCGCTGTTCGAACTCGCGGCCGACAGCGTCTGGGTCTGGGTGTTTGCCTTCGTCCTCTACGACTTCTGCTACTACTGGCTGCATCGCATGGGCCACGAGCGCAACATCCTCTGGGCCGCGCATTCGGTGCATCACCAGAGCGAGGACTACAACCTCTCCACGGCCCTGCGCCAGACCAGTACCGGCTTCCTGCTGAGCTGGTTTTTCTACCTGCCGATGGCGGTGCTGGGCGTGCCGCTGCTGGTGTTCATCAGCGTCGCCGCGCTGAACCTGCTGTATCAATTCTGGGTGCATACCAAACACATTCCCAAGCTCGGCTGGTTCGAGTGGTTCTTTGTCACGCCGTCCAATCATCGGGCTCACCATGCACAGAACGCTCTCTACATGGATCGCAACTACGGCGGGGTGTTCATTATTTGGGACCGTCTATTTGGCTCGTTCCAGGAAGAGGACGACAACGAACCGGTGATTTTCGGCGTGACCACGCCGTTGGCGAGCTGGAATCCGCTGTGGGCGAACGTGCAGTTTTACGCGCAGCTTTGGGATGACGCGCGGCGGGCTGAAAGCAGATGGGACAAGCTGCGGATCTGGTTCATGCGCACCGGTTGGCGGCCAGCGGATGTGGCGGCCAGGTACCCGATGAACAAGCCGGACTTGAGTCAGTTCCGCAAATTCGAGGTGCCGCTGGACGGGCGTCAGCAGCTGTATGTGGCGCTGCAGTTCTGCGTCTACATTGCGCTGGGCAGCTACTTGATGAACCTGGAACCGCGTTTGCCGACAGCAGCGTTGGTGTTGGGCTGGGGCGCGGTGGCATTGGGGTTGTTTACGTTGGGCATGGCCCTGGAGAATCGCCCGCAGGCATTGAAGCTGGAGCTGCTGCGGCTGGTATCGAATGTGCCGCTGGTGTGGCTGGCGCCGGTGGTCGGGCTGTGGCCGGCCAGCGCGGTGGGCTGGATCGGCCTGCTCAGCTACAGCCTGCTCAGCGGCATCGGTCTCTACTGTTGCAGGGGCCGTTTCACTCGATTGGCGTCTTAGTCTCGGCGGCCTTGGCCAGTTCGGCTTGCTCGTCGGCGTAGATCTTCTTCGCCAGACGGGCATTCTTGAAGCGTCGGCGCAGCCACAGGCCCAGACCCAGTATCAGCAGCGCGCCGAGCACCCACAGTTCGTACTTCTTGACGCTGCCCAGCATGCCTTCGAGCACCGCGCCGAAGTGATACGCCGCCGCAGCCAGTGCAGCCGCCCAGATCGCAGCACCAATCCCGTTAAGCAGCAGATAACGTCCCGGTGGATAACCCGACAGGCCGATCGCCACCGGCATCACTGTGCGCAATCCATAAACGAAGCGGAAGCTCAGCACCCAGATGTCCGGGTGCTTGCGGATATGTTCCAGCGCCCGGTCACCCATCAATTGCCAGCGCGGTTTGCGCGCGAGCAATTTGCGGCCGTGTTTGCGCCCGAGGAAATACCACAGCTGATCGCCGGCATAACTGCCACAGAACGCCACGATCGTGACGATCTTGATGTCCATGTATCCGCGGAACGCGAGGAAGCCTGCGAGTACCAGGATGGTTTCGCCTTCGAAGAACGTGCCGAGAAAGAGGGCGAAGTAGCCGAATTCCTGAAGAAATTGTTGGAGCATTGTCTGGATGCTGGCGAAATGAACGCGCAGCCTAACCCTTCGGGCACATTCATGAAAGTGTCCAAATGTGTCTCGACGTGAACAATTCCTACAAGGACAATGGAATGCGGCTACGTGACGCAGGGATGCACATAACTGTCATACGTTGGTCATAATGGCCGCTTATAACTGTCACGCTCGCCCCCAGCGCGGGCTCAGGAGTCTGCCGTGAGCTTTACCCCCGCCAACCGTTTGTTTCCTGCAACCCGCCTGCGTCGCAACCGCCGTGATGATTTCTCGCGTCGACTGGTCCGTGAAAACGTTCTGACCGTCGATGACCTGATCCTGCCGGTGTTCGTGCTGGATGGTGAAAACCGTCGCGAAGCGGTGGCGTCGATGCCGGGTGTCGAGCGCCTGACCATCGATCTGTTGCTCGAAGAAGCGGCCAAGTGGGTCGAGCTGGGGATTCCGGCGTTGGCGCTGTTCCCGGTCACGCCGCCGGAACTCAAGTCGCTGGACGCTGCCGAAGCCTGGAACCCGGACGGCATTGCACAACGCGCCACTCGTGCCTTGCGTGCGCAGTTCCCGGAGCTGGGGGTGATCACCGACGTTGCGCTCGACCCGTTTACCACCCACGGTCAGGATGGCATCCTCGATGAAGAAGGCTACGTGCAGAACGACATTACCGTCGACGCACTGGTCAAGCAGGCCCTGTCCCACGCCGAGGCCGGCGCTCAGGTGGTGGCCCCGTCGGACATGATGGACGGTCGCATCCAGGCAATCCGCGAAGCGCTGGAGCTGGCCGATCACGTCAACGTGCGGATCATGGCCTACTCGGCGAAATACGCGAGCGCCTATTACGGCCCGTTCCGCGACGCGGTGGGTTCGGCGCTGAACCTGGGCAAGGCCAACAAGGCCTCTTATCAGATGGACCCGGCCAACAGCAACGAAGCCCTGCACGAAGTGGCGGCCGACTTGTCAGAAGGCGCGGATATGGTCATGGTCAAGCCAGGCATGCCGTATCTGGACATCCTTTACCGGGTCAAAGAAGAATTTAAAGTGCCGACCTTTGTGTATCAGGTCAGCGGTGAATACGCCATGCACATGGCGGCCATCCAGAATGGCTGGTTGAGCGAAGGGGTTATCCTCGAATCCCTGACCGCTTTTAAACGTGCAGGTGCTGATGGCATCCTGACTTACTTTGCCGTGCGTGCCGCCCAATTGTTACGAGAGCAGAAATAGCCCTCCCAGGAACATTCCATGAATACCGAAGGACTCACTGAAGTTGCCGTAAAAGAAGCTCAACCCGTGGTCGAGCAAATCGCCGAGACCCCGCCGGAGCTGGAGCCCGCTCCGCCCGCGGCGGTGTCCGAAACCGCAACAGCGGCACCGGCGATTGCCATTCCCGGTCTGGATGACAGCAGCCTGTATATCCATCGCGAGCTCTCGCAACTGCAGTTCAACATCCGCGTGCTGGAACAGGCGCTGGATGAGTCCTACCCGTTGCTGGAGCGGTTGAAGTTCCTGCTGATCTTCTCCAGCAACCTGGACGAGTTCTTTGAGATTCGCGTGGCCGGTCTAAAGAAGCAGATCACCTTCGCCCGTGAACAGGCCGGCGCCGATGGCCTGCAACCGCACCAGGCCCTGGCCCGCATCAGTGAGCTGGTGCACGGTCACGTTGACCGCCAGTACGCGATCCTCAACGATATTCTGTTGCCGGAACTGGAAAAACATCAGGTCCGCTTCATCCGTCGGCGCCACTGGACCACCAAGATCAAAACCTGGGTGCGCCGCTATTTCCGCGACGAGATCGCGCCGATCATTACCCCGATCGGCCTCGACCCGACGCACCCGTTCCCGTTGCTGGTGAACAAGAGCCTGAACTTCATCGTCGAGCTCGAAGGCATCGACGCCTTCGGTCGCGATTCCGGTCTGGCGATCATCCCGGCGCCACGCCTGTTGCCGCGCGTCATCAAGTTGCCGGAAGAAGTGGGCGGCGCGGGCGACAACTATGTGTTCCTGTCGTCGATGATCCACGCGCACGCCGATGACTTGTTCCAGGGCATGAAGGTCAAGGGCTGCTACCAGTTCCGCCTGACCCGTAACGCCGACCTTTCCGTCGACACCGAAGATGTAGAAGACCTGGCCCGCGCGCTGCGCGGCGAGTTGTTCTCCCGTCGCTACGGTGACGCGGTGCGTCTGGAAGTGGCCGACACCTGCCCGAAACAGTTGTCCGACTACTTGCTCAAGCAGTTCAACCTGCACGAAACCGAGCTATACCAGGTCAACGGTCCGGTCAACCTGACCCGCCTCTTCAGCATCACCGGTCTGGACAGTCAGCGTGAGCTGCAATACATGCCGTTCACCCCGCAGATCCCGAAACTGCTGCAGAACAGCGAGAACATCTTCAGCGTGATCAGCAAGCAGGACATCCTGTTGCTGCACCCGTTTGAGTCGTTTACCCCGGTGGTCGACCTGCTGCGTCAGGCTGCCAAGGACCCGCATGTATTGGCGGTCCGCCAGACTCTGTACCGCTCCGGCGCCAACTCGGAAATCGTTGATGCGCTGGTGGATGCCGCACGTAACGGCAAAGAGGTCACGGCGGTGATCGAATTGCGCGCGCGGTTCGATGAAGAGTCCAACCTGCAACTGGCCAGCCGTCTGCAAGCGGCCGGTGCGGTGGTGATCTACGGCGTGGTCGGCTTCAAGACCCACGCCAAGATGATGCTGATTCTGCGTCGCGAGGCCGGCGAGATCGTGCGTTACGCGCATTTGGGTACGGGCAACTACCACGCGGCCAACGCCCGTCTGTACACCGACTACAGCTTGCTGACCTCCGACGATGCCTTGTGCGAAGACGTTGGCAAACTCTTTAGCCAGCTGATCGGCATGGGTAAAACCCTGCGCATGAAGAAGCTGCTGCACGCGCCGTTCACGTTGAAGAAGGGCATGCTCGACATGATTGCCCGTGAAACCCAGTTCGCCCTCGACGGCAAACCGGCGCACATCATCGCCAAGTTCAACTCGCTGACCGATCCGAAGATCATTCGCGCGCTGTACAAGGCCAGTCAGTCCGGGGTGCGTATCGACCTGGTGGTGCGCGGCATGTGCTGCCTGCGGCCAGGCATTGCCGGAGTTTCGCACAACATCCACGTGCGCTCGATCATCGGCCGTTTCCTGGAACACACCCGGGTCTTCTACTTCCTCAATGGCGGCGAAGAACAGATGTTCCTGTCCAGCGCCGACTGGATGGAGCGCAACCTCGACAAGCGCGTCGAGACTTGCTTCCCGGTGGAGGGCAAGAAGCTGATCATGCGGGTCAAGAAAGAGCTGGAGCTTTACCTGACCGACAACACCCACAGCTGGAGCCTGCAGGCGGACGGTCGTTACATCCGCAACACGCCGACCGGCAACCAGAACCCGCGCAGTGCGCAGGCGACCTTGCTGGAGCGGTTGGGTAGTCCGATCCTGACCGTGCGTTAACGCACAAGTCGGGTAAAAAAAATGGCGATCCCTGCGGATCGCCATTTTTTTTAGTTCCGCCTGAGTAACCTGTGGCGAGGGAGCTTGCTCCCGCTGGACTGCGCAGCAGGCCTTCTTTTGGGGCCGCTTCGCAGCCCAGCGGGAGCAAGCTCCCTCGCCACAGGGATTGTGCCCGCTCCGGTTTTTAGCGGACGTTCAGGGTAAAGCTGACCCGGGTCAGCCATTCCGCTTCCAGGGCGAAGTCGGCCTGGGTCAGTTGGTTTTCGTCCAGCCAGTTTTCCGGAAACAACACATCTAGGCTGTCGCGCTTGGCGTGCAATACCACCTGCGGCATCTCTTGGGTGCCGCGGATGTGATGGAACAGGATCGCAAAGCGCAGCAGCACGCACAGGCGGATCAGCTTGATGCCGTCATCGCCAAAATCGGCAAACCGGTCCCGGGGAATATTGCGGCGGTGGCCACGCACCAGTAGCGCGAGCATCAGCTGGTCCTCGCGGGAGAACCCGGCCAGGTCCGAGTGCTCGATCAGGTAGGCGCCGTGCTTGTGGTACTGATAGTGAGCGATGTCCAGGCCCACTTCATGGACCTTGGCGGCCCAGCCGAGCAGTTCGCGCCAGACGCCGTCATCCAGGTCCCAATCCTTGGCCACTTGATCGAAGGCGTGCAGGGCTTTGCGTTCGACCCGCGCCGCCTGTTCCAGATCGACGTGATAGCGCTCCATTAGCGAGCTGAGCGTGCGCTCACGGACGTCTTCGTGGTGATGACGGCCCAGCAGGTCATAGAGCACGCCTTCACGCAGGGCGCCTTCACAGTGGTCCATGCGTTGCAGTTCGAGGGCGTCGAAAATGGCTTCGAGAATCGCCAGACCCGCAGGAAAAATCGCACGACGGTCGGGCTTGATGCCTTCGAAGTCGATTTTCTCGACATCGCCCAGCTTGATCAGTTTGCGCTTGAGCCAGGCCAGGCCTTCGGCATTGACCTCGCCCGTGCCATGACCGCCGGCCTTCAGTGCCAGGCCGATAGCGCGGATGGTGCCCGAGGAGCCGATGGCTTCATCCCAGGTCAGGCGGTGCAGGGCGTGTTCGATGCTCATGATCTCCAGCCGCGCTGCGGTGTACGCCTGGGCGTAGCGGGCCGGGGTGATCTTGCCGTCCTTGAAGTAGCGCTGGGTATAACTGACGCAGCCCATTTGCAGGCTTTCGCGCAGCAGCGGTTCAAAGCGCTGGCCAATAATGAATTCGGTACTGCCGCCGCCGATGTCGGCCACCAGGCGTTTACCCGGCGTGTCGGCGAGGGTGTGGGACACGCCGAGGTAGATCAGGCGCGCTTCTTCACGACCGGAGATGACTTCCACCGAGTGGCCGAGGATTTCTTCGGCGCGGCGGATGAATTCGCCGCGGTTGCGGGCTTCACGCAGGGCGTTGGTGCCGACGATCCGCACGGCGCCGGAGGGCATACCGTTGATCAGTTGGGCAAAACGCTTCAGGCAATCGAGCCCGCGCTGCATGGATTCTTCGTTGAGCTGGCGCTCTTCGTCGATGCCGGCGGCCAGCTGAACCTTCTCCCCGAGACGCTCGAGAATACGGATTTCGCCGTTCTGGGCCTTGGCCACGACCATGTGAAAGCTGTTGGAGCCCAGGTCGATTGCGGCGATCAGGGACAGATTCTTGGCTTGGGATTGCGGCATGGTCATGGGGTCTCGGTCGATAACCTCGACATCGTGCCACGATCAAAGGCTGCCGCCAACGCGCAGCGTTCAAAGCCTTGACCCAGAGCACGGACGGCAATGGTTCCTGTGGCGAGGGAGCTTGCTCCCGCTCGGCTGCGCAGCAGTCGCAAAACCTGCACATGCGATCTACTTGAAAGCGAGGTGATAGTTTTTAGGGCCGCTGCGCAGCCCAGCGGGAGCAAGCTCCCTCGCCACAAAGGGTTTAGCCTGTTGCTTCAACGGTGCCAATGAAGTTAGCCAACTCCGCCGTCTGCGGGTTCGCAAACAATATCTTCGGATCCCCCACCTCATGCACCTTGCCCTGATGCATGAACACCAACTTATCCCCAACCTCCCGGGCAAAACGCATTTCGTGGGTGACCATGATCAACGTCATGCCTTCCCTGGCCAGTTGCCGGACCACGCTCAGCACCTCATTAACCAATTCCGGATCCAGCGCCGAGGTGATCTCGTCGCACAGCAGCACCTTCGGCGACATCGCCAGCGCCCGGGCAATCGCCACGCGCTGTTGCTGCCCGCCCGACAGGCGATCCGGGAAGGCATCAAATTTCTCGCCCAACCCGACCCGTTCCAGCATTTCCCGCGCCAGCTCGACAGCCTTGGCCTTCGGCACTTTCTGCACCACTTGCGGCGCGAGCATCACGTTCTCGCCCACGGTCAGGTGCGGGAACAGGTTGAACTGCTGAAACACCATCCCGACTTTCTGCCGCAGGCTGCGCAGATCGGCACGGGCGGCGTCGAGGTATTCGCCGTCGACTTCGATCACGCCGTCGTTGATCGATTCCAGTCCATTGAGGGTGCGCAGCAAGGTGGATTTGCCCGAGCCGCTGCGGCCGATGATCGCCACTACCTGGCCTTCCTCGACGCTCAGGTCGATGCCTTTAAGTACATGGTGGTCGCCGTAATATTTATGCAGGGCGGAAATTCTAAGCAGAGGCATGCAGTCTCCTTTCCAGGTAGCGCGCACTGAGGGACAAGGGGTAGCAGAGCAGGAAGTAACCGAGGGCCACGAGGCCGTAGACCATGAAGGGTTCGAAGGTCGCGTTGGCGAGCATGCCGCCGGTTTTGGTCAGCTCGGTGAAGCCGATGATTGAGGTCACGGCGGTGCCCTTGACCACTTGCACCGAGAAGCCCACGGTCGGCGCCACGGCAATCCGCAGCGCTTGCGGCAGAATCACGTAGCGCAGTTGCTCCAGCGGGTTGAGCGCCAGGCTCGACGAGGCTTCCCACTGGCCGTTGGAAATTGAATCGACGCAGCCGCGCCAGATTTCGGCCAAATACGCGCTGGTGAACAGCGTCAGGGCCAGCGCCGCCGCCATCCACGGCGAAATCTCCACGCCGGCCAGCGACACGCCGAAAAACACCAAAAACAGCTGCATCAACAGCGGCGTGCCCTGGAACAGCTCGATGTACGTGCGGGCAATGTTGCGCGCCCAAGGCTTTTTCGAGATGCGCATGACCATGATCAGCAAGCCGATCAGCCCGCCACCGATAAATGCCACCAGTGACAGCGCCAGCGTCCATTGCAGGCCGGTGAGCAAGTTGCGCACGACGTCCCAGAACGTGAAATCGCTCATTGGCTGCTCCTCGTTATGTAACGACGCCCGATCCAGTTCAGCAACTGACGGATCAGCAGCGCCATGCACAGGTACAGCAGCGTGGTCAGGGCATAGGTTTCAAAGGCGCGGAAATTGCGCGATTGAATGAAGTTGGCGGCAAAGCTCAGCTCCTCGGTGGCGATCTGTGAGCAGACTGCCGAGCCGAGCATGACGATGATGATCTGGCTGCTCAGGGCCGGCCAGACTTTGCCCAGCGCCGGCAGCAGGATCACGTGGCGGAACGCTTCGAATCGGCTCATCGCCAAGGCAGCAGCGGCCTCCAGCTGTCCTCGGGGGATTGCCTGGATGCCGGCGCGGATGATCTCGGTCGAGTAGGCCCCGAGGTTGATCACCATCGCCAGCACCGCCGCTTGCCATTCCGAAATCTGCACGCCCAGCGACGGCAAACCGAAGAAGATGAAAAACAGCTGCACCAGAAACGGCGTGTTGCGGATCAACTCGACGTAGACCCCGAAGATCGTCGAGAACGGGCGGATATTCCACGCCCGCACCAACGCCCCGACAATGCCCAGGCCTACGCCGAACACAGCGCCGATGGCCGTCAGTTCAAGGGTGAACAGCGCACCGCGCAGCAGCAGGTCGGTGTTTTGCACCACCGGCAGAAAGTCGAACTGATAGGCCATAGCAAGTCTCCCGAGCGACGATCAGAGATCGGCCGGCAACGGCTCTTTCAGCCAGGTCCGGGAGTTCTTCTCCAGCGCGCCGTCGGTTTTGGCGGTGGCGAGGATCTGATTGACCTTGCCCAGCAGCGCCGGCTCGTTTTTGTTCACGCCGACATAGACCGGCGAGTCCTTGAGCTTCACTTTCAGTGCAGGCACGCGTTTCGGGTTTTTCTCGCTGATTGCCACCATCACCACGTTGCCGCTGGCGATCAGGTCGACTTGCCCGGCGAGGTAAGCGGCGATGGTCGAGTTGTTGTCTTCAAAGCGTTTGATGGTCACGCCTTCGGGAGCGATTTTGGTCAGTTCGATATCTTCGATGGCACCTCGGGTAACGCTGATGGTTTTGCCCTTGAGGTCGTCCAGGCCTTTGATGTCGGCGTCTGGCGGACCAAACACGGCGAGGTAGAACGGCGCATAGGCGCTGGAGAAATCGATGACTTTCTCGCGCTCGGGGTTCTTGCCCAGGCTGGAGATCACCAGATCGACCTTGCCGGTGGTCAGGAACGGGATGCGGTTGGTGCTGTTGACCGGGGTCAGTTCAAGTTTGACCTTGAGTTGGTCGGCCAGCAGTTTGGCGGTGTCGATATCGAGGCCGCGAGGTTTCATGTCGGGGCCGACCGAGCCGAACGGCGGAAAGTCCTGAGGCACCGCCACTTTGAGGACGCCGCGTTTGACCACATCCTCCAGGCCGTCGGCGTGAACGGGCGCCTGGCTCAGCATCAGGCTGGCAAACAGGGCGGTGAGCAGGGCGCTGTAACGCAGGGTCATGGCAAATCTCCGGATCGGCGAGAAGTGATTTCTGCGGATCGACAGAGCATGGGCCATGCCAAGAAGCGATTTTGGGTGCCCCAGGCCACGGTTTTGCTGGATTCATTCGGTCTTACTGGTCTGAACAGTGCAACGGCGTTTCGCACCCTCATAGCGCATCCGTGAAACGTGCCGAACCCCCATGGGGCACGACTTGCCGGGCGCCGCGAATAGCTTTACAACTAGCCGCTCATTGTCCTGGTTCGTCTGAAAAACCATGAATTCGATTTCCCGAGCCGTACCTGAAGTGGCGCTGCAAGCCATCCGGAAACTGATCACCGAACAGGGTTTTGTGCCCGGCGATGCCTTGCCTTCCCAGCGGGACCTGGCGGTGCAGTTGGGGGTCAGTCGGGCGTCGCTGCGTGAGGCGTTATCGTCGCTGAGTGCGTTGGGCGTGATCAGCATCCAGCCAGGCAAGGGTGTATTCGTGCAGTCGCCGGTCGATTTGCCGCGCGGCGATGCGGCGCTGAGCTGGCCCTTCGCGGCCCAGGCATCGCCGTTGGATATTTTCCAGTTGCGCTATGCCCTGGAAGGCTTTGCCGCCGGTTTGGCCGCGGTGACCCTGAGCACGCACGAACTCGATACGCTGGAAGACAACGTGGCCGCCATGCGCAACGAATTGAAGGCCGGGGACTTCGAGGCCGCGGCGCGACTGGATTTCGAGTTCCACCGACGCATCCTGCTGGCCAGCGGTAATCAGGCGATGCTGAGCATCCTGACGGCCAGCGCCGAGATTTTTCTGGAGAGCCAGAAGCTACCGTTCATCCGGGCCGAACGGGCCATGGAAACCTGGCAGGAGCACCGCAAAATCCTCCGCGCACTGGCCCGGCGCTCGTCCGGCGCGGCGCAGAAGGCCATGCAGGAACATGTGCGCAATGCAGCCCTGCGCACCGGAATTGCCTTCATCGCTCCCGCCACCCCGTGACTTGAGCTATACCCAAAGTCATGCGGCACCATAGCGAGACTCAATCAACTGCACCTTCCTGAACGAGGGAAGGGCGGCTATGATGGGCCACGTTTTTTTGCTTACAACCTGGAGACTTCCATGAGCAGCGATCTTATCAAACACGTCACCGACGCTAGCTTCGACGTCGACGTCCTCAAGGCCGAAGGCGCTGTACTGGTCGACTACTGGGCTGAATGGTGCGGCCCTTGCAAAATGATCGCTCCTGTTCTGGACGAAATTGCTGAAACCTACAAAGGCAAACTGACCGTTGCCAAGCTGAACATCGACGAGAACCAGGAAACCCCGGCCAAGCATGGCGTGCGTGGTATCCCGACGCTGATGCTGTTCAAGAACGGTAACGTTGAAGCGACCAAGGTCGGCGCACTGTCGAAGTCGCAACTGGCTGCCTTCCTCGACGCCAACATCTAAGCGTTGTCATAAAGCGTCAGGAAAAGGCCCCGCATATTGCGGGGCCTTTTCGTTATTGAGGGCTAGACGCTCCGAAACTCAGGTGGTACATTCGGCCCCGCACTGGTTTCTCCATTGCCCCCTGCTAGCCGTCGCCGACGCACTCCTTTTCGAATAAGTACGCGATCCTGTCGCCTTCTCTGCGGCGCGGCCTCATTAAGCCAAAAGCTTAATTTCCCCCCCTCCATAAATGATTACGTCATTCCTATATGAATCTGACTGAACTCAAGCAAAAGCCGATTACCGAACTGCTCGAATTGGCCGAACAGATGGGCATAGAAAATATGGCCCGTTCGCGCAAGCAGGACGTGATTTTCTCCCTGCTCAAAAAGCACGCTAAAAGCGGCGAGGAAATCTCCGGTGATGGCGTGCTGGAGATTCTCCAGGACGGCTTCGGCTTCCTGCGCTCCGCTGACGCTTCCTATCTCGCCGGCCCGGACGACATTTACGTCTCGCCGAGCCAGATCCGTCGCTTCAACTTGCGCACCGGTGACACCATCGTTGGCAAGATCCGCCCTCCGAAGGAAGGCGAGCGTTATTTCGCGCTGCTCAAGGTCGACACGATCAACTACGATCGTCCCGAGAACGCGAAAAACAAGATTCTCTTCGAGAACCTGACCCCGCTGTTCCCGACCGTGCGCATGAAGATGGAAGCCGGCAACGGTTCCACCGAAGACTTGACCGGTCGTGTCATCGACCTGTGCGCCCCGATCGGCAAAGGCCAGCGCGGTCTGATCGTTGCACCGCCGAAAGCCGGTAAAACGATCATGCTGCAGAACATCGCGGCAAACATCGCTCGCAACAACCCTGAAGTTCATCTGATCGTATTGCTGATCGACGAACGTCCGGAAGAAGTAACCGAAATGCAGCGCACCGTGCGCGGCGAAGTAGTTGCCTCGACGTTCGACGAGCCGCCAACCCGCCACGTGCAGGTTGCTGAAATGGTGATCGAGAAGGCCAAGCGCCTGGTCGAACACAAGAAGGACGTGGTGATCCTGCTCGACTCCATCACCCGTCTGGCTCGCGCCTACAACACCGTGATCCCGAGCTCCGGCAAAGTGCTCACCGGTGGTGTCGATGCCCACGCCCTGGAGAAACCGAAACGTTTCTTCGGCGCCGCGCGGAACATCGAAGAAGGCGGTTCGCTGACCATCATCGCCACCGCGCTGGTTGAAACCGGCTCGAAGATGGACGAAGTGATCTACGAAGAATTCAAAGGCACCGGCAACATGGAACTGCCTCTGGACCGTCGTATCGCTGAAAAACGCGTCTTCCCGGCCATCAACATCAACCGTTCCGGCACCCGCCGCGAAGAGTTGCTGACGGCCGACGACGAGTTGCAGCGCATGTGGATCCTGCGCAAGCTGCTGCACCCGATGGACGAAATCGCTGCCATCGAGTTCCTGGTCGACAAGCTGAAAACGACCAAGACCAACGACGAGTTCTTCTTGTCGATGAAGCGTAAGTAAGACGGTTTTTCAACCGCTAAAGATGGCGTCCTTCGGGACGCCATTTTTTTTTGCGGAAAAAGGGGAGGTTTACGGCTACGGTTGGTCAGTACAAAGGCAAAATGGGCATGCGCCCCAAAAAAACAATAACTGACTGGCCTTACTGTTTATGAGCACGCTTGCTTACCGAAGGGATATTGACGGCTTACGCGCAATCGCCGTGATTGCCGTGGTGCTGTTCCATTTTGGTGTTCCAGGGTTTACCGGCGGATTCGTCGGAGTGGACATCTTCTTTGTGATTTCCGGCTACCTGATCACCTCAATCATCTGGAACCAGCGCCAGGCCGGACGCTTCAGCTTTGTCGATTTCTGGGCCCGTCGTGCCCGACGAATCCTCCCGGCGCTGTTTGCGATGATCATTGCCGTGCTGGCGGTGGGCTGGTTCCTGCTGGCACCCAAGGACTATGAAGAACTGGGGCGCTCGGTGCGCTACCAGGTGATGTTCGTTTCCAACATCCTGTTCATGCGTCAGGACGGCTACTTTGACGTTGCTTCCGATCTCAAGCCGTTGCTGCACACGTGGTCACTGGCGGTTGAAGAGCAGTTCTACATCGTCTTCCCGCTGTTGCTGACGCTGTTGTCGAGTCGCCTCAAACATTGGCGCCTGGCGCTGTTTGCGGTGTTGCTGGTGTCCTTCGGCCTCAGTGTCTGGTCCGTTGCGCATCATCCTGAAAAAGCATTTTTCCTGTTACCGATGCGTGCCTGGGAGTTGTTGGCCGGCGCGATGCTGGCTGTTGCGCCCAGAGGCCCATGGCGCCTGACCACCGCTGGCGCTCAAGTGGTCAGCCTGACCGGGTTCGGGATGATTCTGCTGGCGGTGGTGTTTTACGACAGAACCACGCCATTCCCCGGTGCAGCGGCATTGCTGCCGACGCTTGGCGTGGTTGCGCTGATCTGGGCCAACGGCCACCGGCAGACCCTGGTCGGTGGATTGCTGGCCAGTCGCATGCTGGTCGGGCTCGGGCTGATTTCCTATTCCTGGTACCTGTGGCATTGGCCGGTGTTTGTCTTCGCCAGCTACGCCAGTGTCGAGGAGCCCGGTTCGTTTGATGTTGCCGGATTGATACTGCTCAGTCTGGTGCTGGGCTACTTGTCGTGGCGTTTCGTCGAAACGCCGTTCCGTGAGCGGCGGCTGTTGGCGGGGCGTCGGCAGATTCTGCTGGCGGCGGGCGTTGGTGTGCTGGTATTGGGTCTGGCCGGTCAAACGTTGCGCTGGACCGATGGCTTGCCTTCGCGCTTGTCCGATCAAGCGTTGCAGTACGCCACAGCGAAGGAATGGCGACCGGAACTGATGCGGTGCCTGGCCGACGACAAAACCCCTGACGACAAGCTCTTCTGTCACTACGGGGCGTCAGCGCTGTCCTCACGGGTGCTGGTCTGGGGCGACAGTCACGCGACTGCGCTGATTCCGGTGTTCGATGAGGGGGCGCAACAGCATGGCATCAGCGTGATTCTCACCAGTTCCCCGGGCTGCATCCCGGTTGAAGGGCTTGAACACGATCAGCGATGTGCCCGTTTCAATCGCCGGGTCGAGCAGGCCTTGAAGCCGCAATCAGTGAGCGACGTAGTGCTGGTCGCGCGCTGGAGCCTGTATCTTTATGGCGACGCGAAAGGCGATCTCGGGCATGCACTGAAAGATTCTCGTGGTCGCTACGACCGGGCCAATGCCGAGCAGCAACTGGCCGATGGATTACAGGCGACCGTCCGGCAATTGCGCAATGGCGGGCATCGCGTCTGGCTGGTCAAGGAAGCGCCGCTGCAACAATTCAGCCCGCCTTATCGCCTCAGCCGCCTGGCCATGTTGCATCGTCCGACCGATGACGTCGGGCTGGCAGTGGCCAGGCACTACAAGCGTCAAGCCTTCATCAGCCAACTGTTCGCGAGCATTGCGGCGGCCAACTCGGACGTGACCGTGGTGGATCCGGCACCGTTGCTGTGTGATCAGGCGGGCCTGTGCCGTGTCGAGCTCGACGGCCATTCGCTGTATACCGATGACAATCACCTGTCGGAGGTCGGTGCATGTTTCATCGCGCCGGTGCTTGAGCCGCTATTCAAGCGGTTGCAAACCCAGACACCACCGGCAATGGCAACGCAAATGCGGCCAAGTAAGCAGCGATAAGCTGCCAGCGGACGGCAGAGCAGGTAGGATGTACGCCTATTTTAGGGGTGCCATCGTCAATGAAATTCAAGGATCTTCGGGATTTCGTGCAGCAGCTTGAGCAGCGCGGAGAGTTGAAACGCATCCAGATCCCCGTCTCTCCAGTGCTGGAGATGACCGAAGTCTGTGATCGTACGCTGCGGGCAAAAGGCCCGGCGCTGTTGTTCGAAAACCCGACCGGCTACGACATTCCGGTGCTCGGCAACCTGTTCGGCACCCCCGAACGGGTCGCCATGGGCATGGGCGCCGAGGCGGTCAGCGAGCTGCGCGAGATCGGCAAGCTGCTGGCCTTCCTCAAAGAACCTGAGCCGCCGAAAGGCCTGAAGGACGCGTGGTCCAAGCTGCCGATCTTCCGCAAGATCATTGCGATGGCGCCGAAAGTCGTCAAGGACGCGGTGTGCCAGGAAGTGGTCATCGAAGGCGACGATGTCGACCTGGCGATGCTGCCGGTGCAGACCTGCTGGCCGGGCGACGTCGGTCCGCTGATCACCTGGGGCCTGACGGTCACCAAAGGTCCGAACAAGGACCGCCAGAACCTCGGCATCTACCGTCAGCAAGTCATTGGCCGCAACAAAGTCATCATGCGCTGGCTGAGCCACCGTGGCGGCGCGCTGGATTACCGCGAGTGGTGCGAGAAGCATCCTGGCCAGCCGTTCCCGGTCTCCGTGGCATTGGGCGCTGACCCGGCGACCATCCTCGGCGCCGTGACGCCGGTACCGGACAGCCTCTCCGAATACGCCTTCGCCGGTCTGCTGCGCGGCAATCGCACCGAACTGGTGAAATGCCGCGGCAACGACCTGCAAGTGCCGGCCACCGCCGAGATCATCCTTGAAGGCGTGATCCATCCAGGCGAGATGGCCGACGAAGGCCCGTACGGCGACCACACCGGTTACTACAACGAAGTCGACAGCTTCCCGGTGTTCACCGTCGAGCGCATCACCCACCGGATCAAACCGATCTACCACAGCACCTACACCGGCCGTCCGCCGGATGAGCCGGCGATTCTGGGCGTGGCGCTGAATGAAGTGTTCGTGCCGATCCTGCAGAAGCAGTTCCCGGAAATCACCGACTTCTACCTGCCGCCGGAAGGTTGCTCGTACCGCATGGCCATCGTGACCATGAAGAAGTCGTATCCGGGCCACGCCAAGCGGGTAATGCTCGGTGTCTGGTCGTTTTTGCGACAGTTCATGTACACCAAGTTCGTTATCGTCACTGATGACGACATCAATGCGCGGGACTGGAATGACGTGATCTGGGCCATCACCACGCGCATGGACCCCAAGCGCGACACGGTGATGATCGACAACACGCCGATCGACTACCTCGACTTCGCCTCGCCGGTCTCCGGCCTGGGTTCGAAGATGGGGCTCGATGCCACGCATAAATGGCCGGGCGAAACCACTCGCGAGTGGGGCCGGGTGATCGTCAAGGACGACGCCGTGACCCAGCGGATCGATGCCATCTGGAATCAGTTAGGAATAGATTGATGCGTGTAACCTTGCAGCCCTCCGGAGCAGTGCTAGAGATTCTGCCCGGCGAGCGGATTCTCGATGGCGCGCGGCGCATGGGCTTTGACTGCCCGCAAAGCTGCCGCAACGGTAATTGCCACGTGTGCGCGGCGTTGCTGGTGGAAGGTCGGGTCGAACAGGCAGGCCATGTGCGCGACCACGGCGAGTTCTACACTTGCATGGCAGAGCCGCTGGAAGACTGCATCGTGCTGTGGGATGGCGTGCTCGCGCTGGGAGAATTGCCGGTGCGCAGCTTGTCGTGTCAGGTCATTGAGTGCAGGGATGTGGGCGGCGATACCTTTCGCGTGCACCTGCGAGCGCCGGCCGGCAAGCCGCCGCGTTATCACGCCGGCCAGTACCTGATGATCGAGCGTGAGAACGGCGAGAAATCCGCCTTTTCCCTGGCCTCGGCACCCCATGCCGGGCGAGACCTGGAAATCCATGTGCTGGCGCGCGAAAGCAGTGCGCAGAACCTGATCGAACAACTGCAAGGCAACCCGCTGGTGCGGATCGAGATGCCGTTCGGCGATACCCACTTGGCCGAATTGCCGGACGGTCCGCTGGTGCTGATCGCCGCTGGCACCGGCATGGGCCAGATCCACAGCCTGATCGAACATTGCCGGGCTGCGGGCTTCAAGCACCCGGTGCATCTGTATTGGGGCGTGCGTCGGCCAGAAGACTTTTATGAAATCGAGCATTGGGATGAATGGCTGAAACTGCCCAATCTGTTCCTGCATAAAGTCGTCAGCGATCAATGCGGCTGGCAAGGGCGCTGCGGGATGCTGCATGAGGCGGTGTGTGAGGATTTCCCGGAACTGAAATCCTTGCATGTGTATGCCAGCGGCTCACCGGCCATGGTCTATGGCACGCTGGATGCGCTGGTTGACGCGGGGATGGATGCGCATCAGATGCGTGCTGATGTGTTTGCGTACGCGCCTAGAGGATAACGTCGACCCTGTAGGAGCGAGCCTGCTCGCGATGGGGGCCGGGACAACGCGTTCATCCTGTTGCAGCGCGTTATCGTTGACCTCCATCGCGAGCAGGCTCGCTCCTACAGTTTCCTTGGTTATAACTCCCTATATAGCCGATCGGTATTTATAAATTTATATAAATGCCGGTAGGTTATAACCCGATAAAGCAATTATTTAAGAACTGTGCCATGGCACTTAAATTGCCTTAAAACATATGTGCCTTATTGTTACAGCGGTGCGTTCTATTAAGTAATTCATTATTCGCGGGGAGCTGAACGCTATTCGCCATGAGCGCCATTGAATCTTCGTTTTTGAATCTGGCTTACCCTCCGCGGCTCGATCTGGGGCCGCAGCTTACGCACGAACAATTGCTCAGCTCGATGCAGTCGACCATGGCGCGTCACAAGGGCGGGCCGGTCTGGCTGTTCGCTTACGGCTCGCTGATCTGGCGCCCTGAATGCGCGGCGGTGGAGCGAGTGCGCGGTCGAGTCCATGGCTACCATCGCGGCTTGTACCTGTGGTCCCACGAACATCGCGGCACGCCGGAAGTCCCTGGCTTGGTCTTTGGCCTGGATCGGGGCGGCTCTTGCAGCGGCTTCGCTTATCGTTTGCCCGAAGAACAACTGGAAGCATCGCTGTATGCGCTTTGGCAGCGCGAAATGCCGTTCCCGTCCTATCGCCCACACTGGCTCAACTGCCGTCTCGAAGACGGAAGCCAGGTTCAGGCATTGGGATTTGTTTTGGAGCGACACCTGCCCAGCTATGCCGGCAACTTGCCGGATCATGTGCTGAGCCACGTGTTCGAAAACGCTTGCGGGCGTTACGGTACCACTCGCGATTATGTCGAGCAGACCGCCAACGCCCTGCGCAGTCACGCCATGCCAGACCGGAATCTGGAGGCGCGACTCAAGCGCTGCAAATCAAACGCTGATCAGGCGATCGCTTCGCGGCTCTGACTGGCGACGTTCTTGTGACCCAGCGTGGGTGCCAGGAAAGCCATCGCCAGCAGGCAGGCAACGACCAGCAGGATGAAACCGCCATCCCAGCCGAAATAGTCCACGGTGTAACCCATCAGGGCACTGGCCGCGACTGAACCACCCAAGTAACCGAACAGGCCGGTAAAGCCAGCGGCTGTACCTGCGGCTTTCTTCGGAACCAGCTCCAGCGCTTGCAACCCCACCAGCATCACCGGGCCGTAGATCAGGAAACCGATCGCGAACAGCGAGATCATGTCGACCATCGGGTTGCCCGGCGGATTGAGCCAGTACACGATTGTCGCAACGGTCACCAATGCCATGAACACCATGCCGGTCAGGCCACGGTTGCCACGGAAGACCTTGTCCGACATCCAGCCGCACAGCAGCGTGCCTGGAATGCCTGCCCACTCGTACAGGAAGTACGCCCACGACGTCTTGTCGAAGTCGAAGTGCTTGACCTCTTTGAGGTAGGTCGGCGCCCAATCCAGAATGCCGTAGCGCAGCAAGTAGACGAAGACGTTGGCCAGGGCGATGAACCAGAGCATTTTGTTGCGCAGCACGTATTTGACGAAGATGTCCTTGGCGCTGAATTCTTCTTCGTGGCTGGCGTCGTAGCCTTCCGGGTAATCGTTCTTGTACTTCTCGATCGGCGGCAGGCCAGTCGATTGCGGCGTATCGCGCATCACAATGAATGCAAAGACGGCGACCAGCAGCGCCACGGCGGCCGGGACATAGAACTTGCTGTGCCAGTCGTTGAACCAACCCATGCCGAGAATCGCCAACGGGCCGATCAAGCCACCACCTACGTTATGCGCGGTGTTCCAGACCGAAACCACACCGCCGCGTTCTTTCTGCGACCACCAGTGCACCATGGTTCGGCCACTTGGCGGCCAGCCCATGCCTTGTGCCCAACCGTTGATGAACAACAGGATGAACATCATGGTCACGCTGGACGTCGCCCACGGCGCGAAACCGAAAACGAACATCACCCCGGCAGAGACCACCAAACCGAAAGGCAAAAAGTAACGCGGGTTGGAGCGGTCGGACACGATGCCCATCAGAAACTTGGACAGACCGTAGGCGATGGCAATTGCCGACATCGCTACCCCGAGCTGGCCTTTTGTATAGCCTTGAGCGATCAGGTCCGGTATAGCCAGGGTGAAGTTCTTGCGCAGCAGGTAGTAACCCGCATACCCGATGAAAATACCGGCGAAGATCTGCCAGCGAAGGCGCTTGTACGTGTCATCGATTTTTTCTTCAGGCAATGGAGCCTGATGTGCGGCAGGACGAAAGAAAGCAAACATTCAAGAGCTCCAGATTCTTGTTTTGGCTGCGGATGCGAATGTTACAGTTTCGTTACCGAAAATAGCACCGGTTCGCATCGACCAAATAGCGGAAATGTGGGAGATCGTGTGTTCCTTTATGAACATGTCGCACAGGTATAAGTGGAGGACGTTGTGGGAAACGTCGCGAGTGGCCGTTGATGACGCCTTTCGGTCTTGGGTAGGACGGGGCTTTGGGAAATGTCCTGCGACCGAACAGGAAGTCGCGGCGTTCTGTTTCGGGCCCGTGAGCCATAACCTTTGTGCTGGTGCCGGGATTGGTATTTCAGTGGTGAAGGGGAGGGGATATGCGGTGGTTGGCGTTTGTGCTTTTGTTGGTTGGGTCGGTGGGTGTTTGGGCTGAGGAGGTGTTTTTGATTCCCGAGAGCAATCCGAAGCCGATTTATCCTAGAGAGCTGTTCAGGGCAGGGATCACGGGTGAAGTCCGGGTCAGATTCACGGTGTATGCCGACGGCTCGGTCAACAAATTAAGCATTTTGCAAAGCGACCATCCCGATCTGGCTGAAGCGGCCAGGAAGGCAATCACTCAGTGGCGTTTCAAGCCGTGGGCGGTCGAAGGTGACAAGCCCGCCGAACAGGAAGTGACGGCACCAATGGTTTTCAGACTGGATCTGGATACACCCATTCACGCTAACCAATGGCTCAAGCGGTTGAGATGCCGTGATGTTAATGAGGCGATGGGCGACACTCCGGAATACGCATGGGTTGATGCAGCCTTGTTTGGTTACACGCGGGCCTACCTGTCGAACGTGATTTATACGCAACAGTTGGAAAATGAGCAGCGCCTGGCATTAATTTCCAAGCTGAATAAGCGCGTGCCGAAAATTGTCAGGGATTGTCGGGCGAGTCCGGCTCGCAAATACATGAGCTTGCTGCCGGAAGATATTCGGAAGTTGCTTTAGCCCCGGACAATAAAAAAGCGGTCCGGACAATCCGGACCGCTTCTTGAGGCTCAGCGAACCTGAACCACCACCTTCCCGACTGCCTTGCGCTGGCCAAGATCATTGATCGCCTGCGCCGCATTGCTCAGCGGATACACCTGCGACACCAACGGCTTCAACTTGCCCTCGGCAAACCAGCCAAACAATTGCTGGAAGTTCGCTGCGTTGTCCTGCGGCTGACGTTGGGCGAACGAACCCCAGAATACGCCGACCACTGCCGCACCCTTGAGCAGCGCCAGGTTCACCGGCAGTTCCGGAATGCGTCCGCTGGCGAAACCCACCACCAGAAGCCGGCCATTCCAGGCGATGGCACGGATGGCCTGGTCGAACAGATCACCGCCGACCGGGTCGTAGATCACGTCGGCGCCCTGGCCGTCGGTCAGGCGTTTGATTTCGTCCTTGAGGCTGGTTTCGCTGTAGTTGATCAGCTCATCGGCGCCGGCCGCCTTGGCCACCGCAAGTTTTTCGGCGCTGCTGGCGGCGGCGATCACGCGGGCGCCCATGGCTTTGCCGATTTCCACGGCGGCCAGGCCGACACCCCCGGAAGCGCCGAGCACCAGCAGTGTTTCACCCGGTTGCAGGTTGGCCCGTTGCTTGAGGGCGTGCATTGATGTGCCGTAGGTCATGCTGAACGCGGCGGCGGTGTTGAAGTCCATCGATGGCGGGATCGGCAACACGTTGTAGCCCGGCACGGCGACCTGTTCGGCGAAGCTGCCCCAGCCGGTCAGGGCCATGACCCGGTCACCGACCTTGAGGTGGCTGACCTTTTCACCCACTGCGCTGACCACGCCGGCCGCTTCGCCACCCGGGGAAAACGGGAAGGGCGGCTTGAACTGGTATTTGCCCTCGATGATCAGCGTGTCCGGGAAATTCACCCCGGCGGCATGCACATCCAGCAGGATTTCATTCTTCTTCGCGACAGGACTGGCGACGTCTTCCAGCACCAGCGATTCGGCAGGGCCGAAGGCTTTGCACAGCACGGCTTTCATCAGGGCTATTCCTTTGGGAGTGATGGCCGATAAGTGTAGGTGTGTGAGTCGATGGGTCAACGAGCATGCCCGACCCTGATAGCCAGCCATAAGCTTGTGCTTGAGCGGCGGGTCGTTATGCTAGGCCGCAAACCGGATAAGGAGCGAATTGTGAAAGCGTGGATCATGTTGTTGCTGGCCCTGTCTCTGCCCGTGGCAGCGATGGCCGAAGAAGCCAAAGAAGGTGAAGCTCCGAAGGTCAATTACATCACCCTGAGCCCGCCGTTCGTGGGTAACTACGGGCTGGACGGTACGCCGAAGCTCAAGGTGTACAAGGCTGATGTGGCATTGCGGGTGACCGGCGACGAGGCGACCAAAGCGGTCAAGGCCAACGAGCCGTTGATCCGTAATCAGCTGGTGGCGTTGTTTGCGCAGCAGACAACCGAAGCGATGAGCAATGTTGAAGCCAAGGAAAAGCTGCGTCAGGAAGCCCTGAAACAGACCCAGCAAGTGATGAGCGATGAGACCGGCAAGCCGGTGGTTGAGGATTTGTTGTTCAACAACCTCATCATCCAGTAATGCTGGATCTGTAGGAGCCGGCTTGCTGGCGATAGCGGTTTAACATTCAACATCCATATTGATTGTTACATCGCCATCGCCAGCAAGCCGGCTCCTACAAAAAGCGTGTCAGCGCAGTGCAATCACCGCCGCCCACTGCTCAGCGGTAACCGGCATTACCGAAAGCCGCGACCCCTTCTGCACCAACGGCATCTCCGCCAACGCGGTTTGCTGCTTCAAATAATCCAGCTTCAACACCTTCGCAAACGTCTCGACATGCGCAACATCAATCGCGCTCCAGGCGTTTTTCTCTGCCGTGGCCTTTGGATCGTAGTAATGACTTTCCGGCTCCAGCGCCGTCGGGTCTGGATACGCCGCTTCAACAATCTTTCCGATCCCGGCAATTCCGGGCTCCGGGCAGCTGGAGTGATAGAAGAAAAACTCGTCACCCACCGCCATCGCCCGCAAAAAGTTACGCGCCTGATAGTTGCGAACCCCGTCCCAGCGCGCTTTGCCAAGCTTCGCAAGGTCTTTGATCGAGAGTTCATCGGGCTCGGATTTCATCAGCCAATAGGCCATGGGTTTTGCTCCTTGCGAGGTGAGTGGGCAAGTTGTCGGGCAATTTTATGACAAACCGACAGTCGGTTGACGCCAGCGTTTGCGTGTCAGTTCACGTTGTCGCAAAATGCCGGCCTTCTAAGCTTGACGCTGCTGCACGGCCTACACCTACAACGGAAACCGCTGCTGTCATCGTGTTGATATGCCTTTGGGGGGCAATCGATGAAACGCAAACCGGATTTACTATGGATTTTGGTTATTTTGTTCGGCCTCGGCGTCGTGACCACCGGCTATGCCCAAAGCCTGTGGAACAACAAGACCGACGCGCCGATCGAAATCGCACAGCAACAGCAGCCGTCGGCCTTCAAGCGCTGAGCCTGTTTCTGGACGCCACTGATTCCAGTGGCGTCTAGCCGGCGAAATACCACGCCTTGTCTGTAACCGTTCCTTGCAACGGCACATCCCAGCTTGCCTGAGCCAATCGTTCTACTTTCTGACATTCGTGGGCCAGCCCCAGTAGCGTCGGCTTGCGCCAGTTTTTTCGCCGCGCCAGGTAAGCGAGGCTTCGATCGTAGAAACCACCGCCCATTCCCAGGCGGCCGCCAACGTCGTCAAACCCCACCAGTGGCATCAGCACCAGGTCCAGCGCCCAGACTTTGCGTTGGCGGGCGAGGTTGTGCCGGGGTTCGAGAATACGAAAGCGGTTGGGTTTCAGTTTTTCACCGGGACGAATCCGCTGGAACACCATTTTGGTTCGCGGCCAGGCACTGAGCACCGGTAGATAAGTGGCCTTGCCCCGACGTTGCGCAGCGCGCAGCAGCACGCGAGGGTCGATTTCACCGTCGGTGGGCAGGTACAGGGAAATGTGTTTTGCTCGGCGGAACAGAGGGTGCTGGGCCAATTGCTTGTACAGCCCGCGAGCAGCCTGGCGCTGCTGACTGGGTGTCAGTGCGCGGCGGGCCTTGCGCAGCATGCGTCGAAGTTGCGGGCGGGGCAGCAGCGCAGGTTCGGTCATGGATTCAGGCTTCGACAGGACGGATACGTAAAGCGTATCCGTAAAAAAGCCGATGCCGGTATTTAAACCGGCATCGGACTGGAATCAGGCTCCCCGGATGTACCGCTGTCGACTTAGCCCTTGAACCCGAAAGTTCAAGGTGGAAGATGCAGTAGGCTTTAAGGCTTTCCGTCTAGCGGACATGCACACCAGCCCAACGTGCAACCTCCAGGGTATAGCAAATCGGCTCAGGGACATCGCCAACTGGCAAGCACCCCAGGGAGTGTTGCGAGTATACCCCAAGCGGTTTCGTGTTTCAGCCCTTGGTGACGTCCGGATCGGTGGCGAGCACCAGATCGACGCGATCCAGCAGGTCGCGAACCTGCTCGCGAGTCGAGCCGCTGGCCTGCACATCCGGGCGTTCTTCCTTGTGCAGAAGATCGTGGGTGATGTTCAGCGCGGCCATCACGGCGATGCGGTCGGCACCGATGACTTTGCCGCTGCTGCGGATTTCGCGCATCTTGCCGTCCAGGTAACGGGCGGCGCTCACCAGATTGCTGCGCTCTTCCTGGGGGCAAATGATCGAATACTCTTTATCGAGGATCTGCACGGTAACGCTATTGCTTGAACTCATGAGTCTTGCTCCAGGGCCTTGAGGCGCGAAATCATTGATTCGACCTTACGCCGGGCGATTTCGTTCTTTTCAATGAGGTGAGCGCGTTCCTCGCGCCAGGTTTTTTCCTGAGCTAATAGGAGTCCGTTTTGACTCTTAAGTTGCTCGACCCGATTAATTAGCAGTTCGAGTCTGGCCATCAGTGCTTGCAGGTCGGTGTCTTCCATTGTGTCCACTGAATAGTCTGATGGGTGGTAACGGGCGGACAGCCTTTAATAGTCTTGGCGAGTCTGTCGATGTAGGATACAAGGCCTTCATTCTAGACATAGCGCCGTCTGGCGCCTAGCTGCCCATGCCCATTCAGAATTCCCCGTACCAAGCCTTCGCCACGCTGCTGACTTCCAGCGGTCATAACGTCTCGCCTGCCGAACTGCATGGCCTGCTGCTCGGCCGCAGCTGCGCCGGTGCCGGCTTCGATGCCGAAGGCTGGCTGGTTGATGCTGCCGAGCTGCTCGAAAGCGAGCCACAGGACAATGTCCGCAATGCCCTGATCGGCCTGCAAGAGATGGTCAAAGGCGAACTCACCGGCGACGACGTGACCGTCGTTCTGCTGCTGCCGACTGATGACGAGCCACTGGCTGACCGTGCCGCTGCACTGGGCGAATGGTGTCAGGGCTTCCTCAGTGGTTTCGGCCTGAACTGCCGTGACAGCAGCATGCTGAGCACCGAAGCCACCGAAGTGTTGCAGGATCTGGCCGCTATTTCTCAGGTGCAAGACGCCCTGGAAGAGTCCGAAGACGGCGAAAGCGACTACATGGAAGTCATGGAATACCTGCGGGTTGCGCCGCTGCTGCTGTTCTCCGAAACCAAAAAAGCAGATGCGCCGGCTGCGGCCAAGCCGTCGTTGCATTAATCGCGAGCCAGGAAAAGCCATCTGCCCATGATTCATATCCCGAAATCGGAATACAGCCGTCGCCGCAAGGCCCTGATGGCGCAGATGGAACCCAACAGCATCGCCATCCTGCCCGCCGCCGCGGTGGCCATTCGCAACCGTGACGTCGAGCACGTTTACCGTCAGGACAGCGACTTCCAGTACCTCAGCGGCTTCCCCGAGCCTCAGGCCGTCATCGTCCTGATGCCCGGTCGCGAACATGGCGAATACATTCTCTTCTGCCGTGAACGCAACGCCGAACGAGAACTGTGGGACGGCCTGCGCGCCGGCCAGGAAGGCGCGATCCGCGACTTCGGCGCCGACGATGCGTTTCCCATCACCGACATCGACGACATTCTGCCGGGCCTGATCGAAGGGCGCGACCGGGTGTATTCGGCCATGGGCAGTAACCCGGAATTCGACCGGCACCTGATGGAGTGGATCAACGTGATCCGCTCTAAAGCGCACCTTGGCGCCCAGCCGCCGAACGAATACGTTGCCCTGGATCATCTGCTGCACGACATGCGCCTGTATAAATCGGCGGCAGAAGTGAAGGTGATGCGCGAAGCCGCACGGATTTCCGCCCAGGCGCATATCCGGGCGATGCAGGCCAGCCGGGCCGGGCTGCACGAGTTCAGCCTCGAAGCCGAGCTTGATTACGAGTTCCGCAAGGGCGGGGCGAAGATGCCGGCTTATGGCTCGATCGTCGCAGCCGGACGCAACAGCTGCATCCTGCATTACCAGCAGAATGACGCGGTGCTCAAGGATGGCGACCTGGTGCTGATCGACGCCGGTTGCGAGATCGACTGCTACGCCAGCGACATCACCCGCACCTGGCCGGTCAATGGAAAGTATTCGGCGGAGCAGAAAGCGATTTACGAGCTGGTGCTGGCGTCGCAAGAAGCCGCGTTTGCCGAAATCGCCCCGAACAAACACTGGAATCAGGCGCACGAAGCCACGGTCCGAGTGATTACCACCGGGTTGGTGAAGTTGGGCCTGTTGCAGGGCGACGTTGACGAGTTGATTGCCAGCGAAGCTTACAAGGCGTTTTACATGCACCGCGCCGGCCATTGGCTGGGCATGGATGTGCATGACGTCGGCGAATACAAGGTTGGCGGCGAGTGGCGTGTGCTGGAAGTCGGCATGGCGCTGACCGTGGAACCGGGCATCTACATTGCCCCGGACAACCAGAACGTAGCGAAGAAATGGCGCGGCATTGGCGTGCGCATCGAGGACGACGTGGTGGTCACCAAAAACGGCTGTGAAATCCTGACCCAAGGCGTGCCGAAAACGGTCGCCGAGATCGAGGCCTTGATGGCCGCCGCGCGGGCACAAGCCGCATGAGTCGAGTCAATCTGGCGATTATCGGTGGCGGTCTGGTTGGCGCCAGCCTCGCATTGGCGTTGCAGGCCGGGGCCAAGGCCCGTGGCTGGAAGATCGTATTGATCGAGCCATTCGCGCCGGGCCACACCTACCAACCGAGCTACGACGCCCGTTCTTCGGCGTTGTCCTACGGTGCCAAGCAGATTTATCAACGGTTGGGCGTGTGGCAGGAAATCTCCCGCCGCGCCGAGCCGATCAAACAGATTCATGTCTCCGACCGTGGGCGTTTTTCCACGGCGCGGCTGTCGGCGATGGAAGAGGGCGTTCCGGCGCTGGGTTATGTGGTGGAAAACGCCTGGCTCGGCCAATGCCTCTGGCAAGGCCTGGACAAGGACGTGGTCACTTGGCGCTGCCCTGCGGAAGTGACGCGCATGGAGCCGTTGACCGATGGCTATCGCCTGACCCTCAACGATGAAACCATGCTGGAATGCGACCTTGCAGTGCTTGCTGATGGCGGCCGATCCGGCCTGCGCGAGCAACTGGGGGTCGGCATCAAAAAGCGTCCGTACAACCAGAGCGCGCTGATCGCCAACATCACGCCGAGCGAAGCGCACAACGGCATGGCCTTCGAGCGCTTCACCGATGACGGCCCGATGGCGTTGCTGCCGTTGCCGGAAAACCGCTGCGCCCTGGTCTGGACCCGATTGGGCATGGACGCGCAACGACTGGCGGCGCTGGATGAACGCAGCTTCCTCAGCGAATTGCAGGGCGTGTTCGGTTATCGCCTCGGCACATTGAAGCAGGTAGGCGCGCGGCATCTTTACCCGTTGACGCTGATCGAAGCCGAAGAACAAGTGCGCCCGCATCTGGCGATCCTCGGCAACGCCGCGCACAGCCTGCACCCGATTGCCGGCCAGGGTTTCAACCTGTCGCTGCGTGATGCACAGGCTTTGGCCGATGCGCTGCTGGCGAGCGAAACATCCCCCGGCGACTTCGCGACCTTGCAGGCCTATCGCGAGCGCCAACGCATGGATCAGAACCTGACCGTGGGTTTCTCCGATCAGGTGACCCGTTTGTTCGGCAGCACCCAGCCACTGGTTTCGTTGGGCCGTAACATCGGCCTGCTCGGCCTCGATCTGCTGCCGCCGGCCAAACGCTGGTTCGCCCGGCAAGCCATGGGCCTGGGTACGCGTCCCGATGCTTAAGTGGCTGGTTGGCAAGTTCGGTAAAGCGCGGTTGATGCGTGGGTTCATGTCCTTCTATCCGCCTTACCTCGGTGCCGGCGTTCGAGTGCGGCACATCAGCGATGACTTTCGGGATATCCAGGTGTCCATGGGCCTGAGCTGGTACAACCGCAATTACGTCGGCACGCAGTTCGGGGGCAGCCTGTATTCGATGGTCGACCCGTTCTACATGCTGATGCTGATGGAGAACCTCGGTCACCGGTACATTGTCTGGGACAAAGCCGCTGACATCGATTTCATCGCACCGGGCAAAGGCCCGGTGTTCGCCCGTTTCAGCATCGACGATACCTTGCTCGACGAGATCCGCCGGCAGACGGCGGACGGCGAAAAATACCTGCCGCAGTTGCAGGTCGATATTCATGACGGCGCCGGCAACCTGGTGGCGCGGGTCGGAAAAACCCTTTACGTGCGGCTCAAGCCGCAAGCGAGACAGGCTTAAAGCATGGAAATGCGCGCAGATCTGCTGATTGTCGGGGCTGGAATGGTCGGTAGCGCCCTGGCGCTGGCGTTGCAGGACAGCGGACTGGAAGTCCTGCTGCTGGACGGCAGCCCGATGAGCGTCAAGCCCTTCGACGAACAAGCGCCGTTCGAACCGCGAGTGAGCGCCTTGTCGACGGCCAGCCATCGGATTCTCGAACGCCTCGGTGTCTGGGACGGTATCGCCAGCCGGCGCAGCAGCCCTTATACCGACATGCACGTCTGGGACGGCAGCGGCACCGGGCAAATTCATTTTTCGGCGACCAGTGTGCACGCCGAAGTGCTCGGGCATATCGTCGAGAACCGCGTGGTTCAGGATGCCTTGCTGGATCGTCTGCACGACTGCGACCTCGGGATGCTGGCCAATGCGCGCCTGGAGCAGATGCGCCGCTCCGGCGATGACTGGCTGCTGACCCTGGCCGATGGCCGCACCTTGCGCGCACCGTTGGTGATTGCGGCGGATGGCGCCAATTCGGCGGTGCGGCGCCTGACCGGCGTGGCCACGCGCGAGTGGGATTACCTGCATCACGCGATCGTTACCAGCGTGCGCAGCGCCAAATCCCATCAAATGACCGCTTGGCAGCGCTTCACCGACAACGGTCCGCTGGCGTTTCTGCCGCTGGAGCGAGACGGTCAGCAGGATTGGTGTTCGATTGTCTGGTCGACCACCCCAAGTGAAGCCGAACGGCTGATGGCGCTGGGTGACGCAGAATTTTGTCTTGAGTTGGAACGCGCCTTTGAAGGCCGACTCGGCACGGTGCTCAGCGCCGACCCGCGTGTGTGCGTGCCACTGCGTCAGCGCCATGCCAAGCGTTACGTGGCTGAAGGCCTGGCGCTGATCGGCGACGCAGCCCACACCATTCACCCGCTGGCCGGGCAGGGTGTGAACCTCGGTTTCCTCGATGCCGCCGTGCTGGCCGAAGTGCTGCTGCAAGCGGCGGAGCGCGGTGAGCGGTTGGCGGATGTGAAAGTGCTCAGTCGTTACGAGCGTCGGCGCATGCCGCACAACCTGGCGTTGATGGCGGCAATGGAAGGCTTCGAGCGTCTGTTCCAGGCTGATCCGTTGCCGGTTCGCTGGTTGCGCAATGCCGGGTTGAAGATGGTCGACCAGATGCCGGAAGCCAAGGCGTTGTTCGTGCGAGAAGCGCTGGGGTTGATCGGGGATTTGCCGGCGCTGGCCAAGGCCTGAGATCTTCGTTGTGGCTGATGGCCTCATCGCGAGCAGGCTCGCTCCCACAGTTGAAATGCAGTCCCATGTGGGAGCGAGCCTGCTCGCGATGGCGTCGGTACATTCAATACATCTCCGCGCCGTGCAACATCTGGTAACTCCTCCGCCAACTGATCGATTGAGATGGTAAATGTGAGTCCTTATCATTTGTCTTCAATTTTTCCAATCGAGAGACCGCTCCCATGTTGGCACCGAAGCGTCTACTGACTGCACTCGCCCTGACCCTGATCGGTAGCACCGCTGCCCAGGCCGCCGACGAGGTGGTGGTTTACTCCTCGCGTATCGACGAGCTGATCAAACCGGTCTTCGATGCCTACACCGCCAAAACCGGGGTGCAGGTGAAGTTCATCACCGACAAAGAAGCGCCGCTGATGCAGCGGATCAAGGCCGAGGGCGAGAACGCCACCGCCGACCTGCTGCTGACCGTCGATGCCGGCAACCTCTGGCAGGCGGAGCAGATGGGCATCCTGCAACCGTTCACCTCCAAGGTGATCGATGCCAATATCCCGCTGCAATATCGCTCCTCCGCTCATGCCTGGACGGGCCTGAGCCTGCGGGCGCGGACCATCGCCTATTCCACCGATCGGGTGAAGCCGGGCGAGCTGACCACTTACGAAGGGCTGGCCGATAAAAACTGGGAAGGTCGCCTGTGCCTGCGCACGGCGAAGAAGGTCTACAACCAGTCCCTGACCGCCACCATGATCGAAGTGCACGGTGCCGACAAAACCGAGAAGATCCTCAAGGGTTGGGTCAACAACCTGTCCACCGATGTGTTCTCCGATGACATCGCGGTGCTGGAAGCAATTAATGCCGGGCAATGCGACGTCGGCATCGTCAACACTTACTACTACGGCCGCCTGCACAAGCAGAAGCCTGACCTGGCGGTGAAGCTGTTCTGGCCGAACCAGGGTGATCGTGGCGTCCACGTCAACCTGTCGGGCATCGGCCTGACCAAGCACGCCCCGCACCCGGAAGCGGCCAAGGCATTGGTTGAATGGATGACCACCGCTGAAGCGCAGAAGATTTTCGCTGACGTGAACCAGGAATTCCCGGCCAACCCCGCCGTTCAGCCGTCTGCAGAAGTAGCGAGCTGGGGCAAGTTTGTGGCAGATACGCTGCCGGTGGAAATTGCCGGCAAGCGTCAGGCTGAAGCGATTCGGATGATGGATCGGGCGGGTTGGAACTGACACCCCTGTTATTGCGGCGAGTGGTTACCTGTGGGAAGGGAGTTTACTTGTGGCGAGGGAGCTTGCTCCCGCTGGGTTGCGAAGCAACCCTCAAAACATCCAGCGCTGCTCGCTCAAGATGATCTGATAACCTCCGGCGGTTGCTTCGCACCCGAGCGGGAGCAAGCTCCCTCGCCACAAATTGGAGCTGACTGCTGACCTGCGTCGGCTCCCTTATTTTTCTAGAGAATCCCCTTGGCCCACCCCGCCCAACGCCGCTGGTATCCCCTGGTCTTCGCCATCGCCGCGCTGGTCCTGCTGCCCCTGAGCGTCCTGCTTTTCTCCTGGCAAACCATCGATCATCAAATCTGGTCCCACCTCTGGGACACCCAGATGCCGCGCCTGCTGGGTAACACGCTGACGTTGGTGCTCGGCGTCGGTATCGGCGTCACGCTCCTGGGCGTCAGCCTCGCCTGGCTGACCAGCCTCTGCGAATTCCCCGGTCGGCGCTGGCTGGACTGGGCGCTGATGCTGCCTTTTGCGATTCCGGCTTATGTGCTGGCCTTCGTCTTCGTGGGCCTGCTGGATTTCGCCGGCCCCGTGCAAACCTTGTTGCGCGAATGGTTCGGCACCGGCCTCAGGTTGCCGCGAGTGCGTTCCACCGGCGGCGTGATCCTGGTGTTGGTACTGGTTTTCTATCCCTACGTTTACCTGCTGGCGCGCACCGCCTTCCTGGCCCAGGGCAAAGGTTTGATGGAAGCGGCGCGCGTGCTGGGACAATCCCCGTGGCAGGCGTTCTGGCGCGTTGCCTTGCCCATGGCGCGGCCGGCCATTGGTGCCGGCGTGGCGTTGGCGCTGATGGAAACCCTGGCGGACTTCGGTGCGGTGTCGGTGTTCAACTTCGACACGTTCACCACGGCCATTTACAAAACCTGGTACGGATTCTTCAGCCTCTCCACCGCCGCGCAACTGGCCAGCCTGTTGCTGCTGGTGGTGATGATCGTTTTGTACGGCGAACGTCGTGCGCGCGGGGCCAACCGTACGAGCAATGAGCGACCGCGGGTCAAGGCGCTGTACCACCTTCGTGGCTTCAAGGCGCTGGCGGCCATGAGTTGGTGTGGCCTGGTGTTCGCTTGTGCCTTCGTCATTCCGATGCTGCAACTGGTGGTGTGGTTCTGGCAGCGTGGGCGCTTCGATCTGGATGAGCGTTACGCCGGGCTGATCGTCCACACCTTGTACCTGGGCGGCATGGCGGCGTTGATCACCGTCAGCGTTGCCCTGGTGCTGGCATTTGCCCGGCGACTGGCGCCGACCCGGGCGATCCGCTCCGGTGTCAGCCTGGCCAATCTCGGCTACGCGCTGCCGGGGTCGGTGCTGGCGGTGTCGATCATGCTGGCGTTCAGTTATCTGGATCGCGAGCTGGTGATCCCGGTTTCGGGGTGGCTCGGCGGCGCCGGCAAGCCCTTGCTGCTGGGCAGTCTGTCGGCGTTATTGCTGGCCTATCTGGTGCGTTTCATCGCGGTGGCTTACGGGCCGCTGGAAAGCAGCCTGGCGCGAATACGGCCATCTTTGCCCGAAGCGGCACGTAGCCTTGGCGTCAGTGGGCCACGACTGTTTTTCAAAGTGTATCTGCCGTTATTGCTGCCCGGCACGTTGAGCGCCGCGTTGCTGGTGTTCGTCGATGTGCTCAAGGAAATGCCCGCGACCCTGCTAATGCGCCCGTTTGGCTGGGACACGCTGGCCGTCCGGATCTTTGAAATGACCAGCGAAGGCGAGTGGGCGAGGGCTTCGTTGCCCGCCCTGACCCTGGTTTTGGTCGGGCTGTTACCGGTCATCGGATTGATTCGACGTTCGGCGCATCGAAACGCCTAGGTGTCAGTCCTACACCTTGAGGCTACAATGCGCGGCATTCGGTGCGGTCCGTCCTACGGACCTGGTAGCTGAAACCGGCTGAAAGCCTTCTATTTCAAGGCTTTCGCCCGTTAAGCACTTGCCCGCACCTTCGCCACGCCCGGAAGGAGAAACCCATGGGACAGCGTACGCCTCTGTATGACCTTCATCTCGCCCTCGGCGCGAAGATGGTCGATTTTGGCGGTTGGGATATGCCTTTGCATTACGGCTCGCAGGTCGAGGAACACCATCAGGTGCGCCGCGATTGCGGGGTTTTCGATGTATCCCACATGACCGTGATCGATGTCGCCGGCCCCCAGGCCAAAGCCTGGCTCCAGCATTTGCTGGCCAATGACGTCGAGCGCCTGCACAGCCCCGGCCGTGCCTTGTACAGCACCATGCTCAACGAGCGCGGCGGCATCGTCGACGACATGATCGTCTACCGTCTCGAGGATGGTTATCGGCTGGTGGTCAACGCCTCCACCCGCAATCAGGATCTTGCCTGGATGCAGGCCCATATCGATGGTTTCGATGTGCAGCTCAATGAGCGCAGCGAACTGGCGATGCTGGCGATTCAAGGCCCCCATGCCCGCCACAAAATCTCCGAACTGGTCACCCAGTCCCGCGGCAACCTGATCCAGATGCTCAAGCCTTTCGAAGGCCAGCCTGATGGCGACTGGTTTATCGCGCGCACCGGTTATACCGGTGAAGATGGCCTGGAAATCGTGCTGCCGGCCAATCAGGCCCCAGGGTTTTTCAACGACCTGGTGGGCGCGGGCATTTCCCCTATCGGTCTGGGCGCCCGGGATACTTTGCGTGTCGAAGCCGGCATGAATTTGTACGGCCAGGACATTCATCAAGACGTTTCACCGCTGGCGTCCAACATGGCGTGGAGCATTGCCTGGGAACCGGCCACTCGCCAGTTCATCGGTCGCAGTGCCCTGGAAGCCGAGCGGGCGGGTGGCGTGCAGCACAAACTGGTCGGTCTGGTCCTTGAGGAGCGTGGGGTTTTGCGCGCTCATCAAGTTGTCCGTATCGCCAATGTTGGCGAAGGAGAGATCACCAGTGGTAGTTTCTCTCCTACGCTTAGCAAGTCGATAGCACTGGCGCGCGTGCCGATGGCAACTGCCGACCGCGCAGAAGTGGAAATCCGTGGCAAGTGGTACCCGGTCCGAGTGGTCAAACCGACCTTCGTACGCCATGGCAAAACCTTGATCTAACCTTTTTTGGCGGGCACGACCGCTGACAATTTTCTTGAGGACACAGAACATGAGCGATATCCCTGCCGACCTGCGTTTTGCCGAAAGTCACGAATGGGCCCGCCTGGAAGCCGATGGCACCGTCACCGTGGGCATCAGCGATCACGCTCAGGAAGCCTTGGGCGATGTGGTGTTCGTTGAGCTCACCGAAGTCGGAAAAGTCTTCGCTGCCGAAGATCAAGCCGGTGTCGTTGAATCGGTTAAAGCCGCATCCGACATCTACTCCCCGGTATCCGGTGAAGTGATCGCGATCAACGAAGACCTGAGCGCTAATCCGGAACTGCTCAACTCCGATCCGTACAGTGCCTGGATCTTCAAACTGAAGCCTAGCGACAAGGGTGAGCTGGACAAGCTGCTCGATGCAGCCGGCTACAAGGCCGCCATCGGCGAGTAAGCCTTAAGCGTCATCCCCAAAGCCCCGACTTGTCGGGGCTTTTTCATTCTCAAGATCAAAAGGATCGCAGCCTCGTTTCACTCGACAGCTGCTACAGGGGATCGCATTCGGATGTAGCAGCTGTCGAGTGAAACGAGGCTGCGATCTTTTGATCGTCAGAGGCACAGCGACATCGGCTGCTATGCTGGTTTGACCGTGTTGCATCGACGTTGAGCGCCAGTCAAGAGAGAGCCCGTCATGTCCCAGTTGCCGTCCTTGAGCCAGTTACGCGACCCCAATGCCTTTCTTCGCCGCCATCTCGGGCCCGATGCCGCCGAGCAACAGGCGATGCTCGACAGCCTCGGCCTCGGCAGCCGGGTCGAGCTGATCGAGCAGACGGTGCCGCCGGGAATCCGCCTGAACCGGGCACTCGATTTGCCGCCCGCCCTTGACGAAGAAGCCGCGCTGGCCAAGCTGCGCGGGTACGCCGAGCAGAACCAGGTCTGGACCAGCCTGATCGGCATGGGCTACCACGGCACCCTCACACCCACCGTCATTCTGCGCAACGTGCTGGAAAATCCCGGCTGGTACACCGCCTACACACCTTATCAACCGGAGATCGCCCAAGGCCGACTCGAAGCGCTGCTGAATTTCCAGCAATTGACCATAGACCTCACGGGGCTCGAACTGGCCAACGCTTCGCTGCTCGATGAAGCCACGGCGGCAGCGGAAGCCATGGCACTGGCCAAGCGTGTCGCCAAGTCCAGAAGCAATCTGTTCTTCGTCGATGAAAATTGCCATCCACAAACCATCTCCGTGGTGCAGACCCGCGCCGAAGGATTCGGGTTCGAGCTGATCATCGACGCTGTGGATAACTTGAAGCAGCACCAGGTGTTTGGTGCGCTGCTGCAATATCCGGACACCCATGGCGAGATCTGCGATCTGCGTCCATTGATCGATCATCTGCATGCCCAGCAGGCGCTGGCCTGTGTGGCGACGGATCTGCTGAGCCTGCTGTTGCTGACCCCGCCGGGGGAACTGGGCGCCGACGTGGTGTTCGGCTCGTCCCAGCGTTTTGGCGTGCCGATGGGTTACGGCGGACCGCACGCGGCATTTTTTGCTAGCCGCGAAGAGTACAAACGAGCGATTCCCGGGCGGATCATCGGCGTCTCGAAAGATGCTCGTGGCAACACCGCTTTGCGCATGGCCCTGCAAACCCGCGAGCAACATATCCGCCGGGAGAAGGCCAACTCGAACATCTGCACCGCTCAGGTATTGCTGGCCAACATCGCCAGTTTCTATGCGGTCTACCACGGTCCGGAAGGGTTGAAGCAGATTGCCCAACGCGTCCATCGACTGACCTGCATTCTCGCCGCCGGCCTTGAGCGTCACGGGATCACCCGCCTGAACACACACTTTTTCGACACGCTGACGCTGGAGGTCGGTGGCACACAGACGGCAATCATCGAAAGTGCCCTGACCGCACAGATCAATTTGCGCATTCTCGGGCGCGGGCAGTTGGGGCTGAGCCTCGACGAAACCTCTGACGAAACCACGGTAGCGAAACTGTTCGATGTATTCCTCGGTGCCGATCATGGGTTGATCGTCGATGAACTGGATGCTGAAGTCCTTGCTTCCGGTATTCCCGCAGGTCTGCTGCGCACCTCGCCTTATCTGCGTCATCCGGTGTTCAGCGCTCATCACAGCGAAACCGAGATGCTGCGCTACCTCAAGCAACTAGAGAACAAAGACCTGGCACTCAATCAGTCGATGATCCCGCTGGGCTCTTGCACCATGAAACTCAATGCCACCAGCGAGATGATCCCCATCACCTGGCCCCAGTTCGCCCACCTGCACCCGTTTGTACCGAAAGAGCAGGCAGTGGGTTATTCGCTGATGATCGAGGAGTTGGAGCGTTGGCTTTGCGCGATCACCGGTTTTGACGCGATCTGCATGCAACCCAACTCCGGCGCGCAAGGCGAGTACGCCGGGCTACTGGCAATCCGCAAATACCATGAGAGCCGTCATGAAGGAGCGCGAGACATCTGCCTGATCCCGTCCTCGGCCCACGGCACCAACCCGGCCTCGGCGCAGATGGCCGGGATGCGTGTGGTGATTGTCGAGTGCGACGAGGCGGGTAACGTCGATCTGGATGACCTCAAAGACAAGGCTGCGGAGGCGGGCGACAAACTCGCCTGCCTGATGGCGACGTATCCATCGACCCATGGCGTTTACGAGGAAGGCATCAGCGAAATCTGTGAAGTTATCCACAGCCACGGCGGCCAGGTGTACATGGATGGCGCCAACCTCAACGCTCAGGTTGGATTGGCGCGGCCGGCGGACATTGGCGCCGACGTGTCCCACATGAACCTGCACAAGACCTTTTGCATTCCCCATGGCGGCGGCGGGCCGGGCATGGGGCCGATTGGCGTGCGCGCGCACTTGGCGCCGTTCGTCGCCAATCACCCGGTGGTGCCGATTGAAGGGCCGCTGCCGCAGAACGGCGCGGTCAGCGCAGCGCCGTGGGGCAGTGCGAGTATTTTGCCGATCAGCTGGATGTACATCGCCATGATGGGGCCGCAATTGGCGGATGCCAGCGAGGTAGCAATCCTCGCCGCGAATTACCTGGCGCAGCATTTGTCCGGGGCCTTTCCGGTGCTCTACACCGGGCGTAACGAGCGGGTGGCTCACGAATGCATTCTGGATTTGCGGCCATTGAAGGCGCTGACCGGGATCAGTGAAGAGGACGTGGCCAAGCGCCTGATGGATTACGGTTTCCATGCGCCGACCATGTCGTTTCCGGTGCCGGGAACGCTGATGGTCGAGCCGACCGAGAGTGAGTCAAAGGCCGAGCTGGACCGGTTTATCGGCGCAATGCTGAGCATTCGCGCGGAAATCACCGAGGTGCAAAACGGTAATTGGCCGGCCGAAGACAATCCGTTGAAGCGAGCACCGCATACCCTGGCCGACATCACCGGCATTTGGGAGCGGCCTTACAGCATCGAGCAAGCGGTGACGCCGGATGCGCACACCAAGGCGCACAAGTATTGGCCGGTGGTGAATCGGGTGGATAACGTGTACGGAGACCGCAACTTGTTTTGCGCCTGTGTCCCGGTCGACGATTACCGCTGATAGTACCGTCCCCTGTAGGAGCGAGGCTTGCCCGCGAAAGCGGTGTGTCAGTTGACGTAAATGTTGAGAGTTAAATCGCTTTCGCGGGCAAGCCTCGCTCCTACAGGGGGTTTGTGTCGGGCAAAAAAATGCCGCTCATGTGAGCGGCATTTTTTGTTCAGCAATAGCGCTTATTCCGAGGCAACAGCATTCTTCGCCAGGATCGCATTCGCCAGTTCCATGTCCGTAGCCTGCAGGCCCGGATTGTCGGCGCGGACTTTCTGCATCGCGGCCTCCAGATAAGGACCGCGGATGCCGCCGTCACTGGCGACGAAGCTGCCGGCATCGTCCTGCGCGGCAACGATCAGCTTGTGATCCTTGAAGGTCAGGTAGGTCGAACCGGTGGTCGCACCGGACGAAATGACGTTACGCCAAAAGCTATCGGCCATCGCCGAACCGACTGGAAGGGACAACAAGGCGATGGTAGCGACAGCAAGTTTGAGACGCATGATGGTGACTCCACTGGTTAACTACGGGGTTGGATGCCGTTCCCCCAATCCAGTTCCGTGATGGCCGCGCCTACTTTTGCTCGCTCTGCGGCGTCACTCGCAATACTTCTTCAATCGTCGTCAAACCGGCGGCCACTTTCTGCGCCCCCGACAAACGCAAACTGCGCATGCCTTCCTTGAACGCCTGACGCCGTACCGCCAGCAAATCGGTGTCGGGATTGATCAGTGCTTTCACACCGTCAGTCAGTTGCATGATTTCGTAGACCCCGGCGCGGCCTCGATAGCCGGTGTCGCGGCATTCCAGACAGCCGATGGCGCGCTGGGCATTGGTGGGAAGCGGCGCTTGCCAGGGTTTGGTCAGGGTTTGCCAGTCTTCCTCACCCAACGTCAGCGGTGCCTTGCAGTGCGGGCACAAGGTACGGACCAGGCGCTGGGCCATGACGCCGAGTACCGTGGCTTTGATCAGGTAATGCGGCACGCCGAGTTCCAGCAAGCGGCTGATGGCGCTCGGCGCATCGTTGGTGTGCAGCGTCGACAGCACCAAGTGACCGGTCAGTGCAGCCTGGATCGCCATTTCCGCGGTTTCGAGGTCGCGGATCTCACCGATCATGATGATGTCCGGATCCTGTCGCATCAGCGCGCGCACGCCGGCGGCGAAGGTCAGGTCGATGTTGTGCTGGACCTGCATCTGGTTGAACGCCGGCTCGACCATTTCAATCGGGTCTTCGATGGTGCAGAGGTTGACCTCCGGCGTCGCCAGTTTCTTGAGCGTGGTGTAGAGCGTGGTGGTCTTGCCTGAACCGGTCGGGCCGGTCACCAGAATGATGCCGTTGGGCTGGCTCGTCATGTCCTGCCAGCGGCGCAGGTCTTCGGCGGAGAAACCCAACTGATCGAAATCTTTGAGCAGCACTTCCGGGTCGAAAATTCGCATGACCATTTTTTCGCCGAACGCCGTCGGCAATGTTGACAGCCGCAGCTCGACTTCGCCGCCGTCCGGGGTCTTGGTTTTCACCCGACCGTCCTGGGGTTTGCGCTTTTCCGCGACGTTCATCCGCCCGAGGCTTTTCAGGCGGCTGACGATGGCCATGGTCACTTGCGGCGGAAATTGATAGACGTTGTGCAGCACGCCGTCGATGCGAAAACGCACCGTGCCTTGCTCGCGCCGGGGTTCGATGTGGATATCACTGGCGCGCTGCTGGAAGGCGTACTGGAACAGCCAGTCGACGATGTTGACGATGTGGGCGTCGTTGGCGTCCGGTTCCTGATCGCTGGCGCCGAGGTTGAGCAGTTGCTCGAAATTGCCCAGGGAGCTGGTTTGCTGATCGGCATTGGTCGCACCGCTGACCGATTTGGCCAGGCGGAAAAACTCGACGCTGAAGCGCTGGATGTCCACCGGGTTGGCCACGACGCGTTTGATCGGCAGCTTCAACACGTGGGTCAGGTCAGCTTCCCAGCCGTTGACGTAAGGTTGGGCGCTGGCCACGGTCACCGCGTCGCGGTCGATGGACACCGCAAGAATCTTGTGGCGCTGGGCGAAGGCGTAGGACATCAGCGGGGTAATGGCCGCGACGTTGATTTTCAGCGGATCGATGCGCAGATAAGGCTGACCGGCCTGTTGTGACAGCCACAGGGTCAGGCTTTCCAGGTCGAGGTGTTTGCCCGGACGGCTGAGGTCGTCCAGGTGTTGGCTGGCGATGAATTCCAGGGGATGCATCTGGCCATTGGCGGCGTGGCGGCGACGGGCATTGAGCGCGTGTTCGGCCGAGTCCTGGCTGATAAAGCCCTGGGCGACCAGTTCACGCAGCAAATCATTGAGATCCAGCCAGCGGTCCTGAATGGCAAGTTGAACGGACATGCGGGCTCCTCATGAACAACAGTTCGCAAAGGATAGCCGCGGACCCGCCGACCGTTGGGCCACTACCCGACGAAGCCGTGTCGAGGTTTGTCAGCCTGCCGCCTGAGCCGGCGCTTCCCGCATGGAGTCAGCCGCTTGCAGCTCGACCGAACACACGCTGATCAGGTTACGTAATTTTTCCGCAATCACTTCGGCTCGATGCCAGCTCAGTCCGTCCATGACGATGTCGATCGACATCAAATCGTCCATCCGCTGCGCATTGACCGATTGCGGCGTCAGGAACTGTAAAGCGAAAAAGTTGAGCGCCCGGCAGAGCAGGTCCGGCTCGGCTTCGGCCAGCAGTTGGTAATGAACGCGGCAATGAGCGTTGCCGGCGTTCCAGACATCGGCGCGGGTGGGCGAGGTGTTCACAGCTTCCAGATGCGGCATGGTCGGTCTCCAAATCAATGGAGGAATTTTTACATTCGGTGCGGGGTATTTCTTATCTATGATTGGGCTTATTGCCTGCTTTTCGAATTGTTTGATTCGGCGGGCTATCAATCACGGGTTTATTTATGCACAACGAGCTGGATGGCTACGACCGCAAGATACTCGCGTTGCTGCAAGAAGACGCTTCGCTCTCCAGCGCGCAGATCGCCGAACAGGTGGGGCTCTCGCAATCGCCGTGCTGGCGGCGGATTCAGCGGATGAAGGAGGAGGGGATCATACGCGGTCAGGTAACGTTGCTCGACCGGAAGAAGATCGGGCTTAACACGCAGATTTTTGCCGAGATCAAACTCAACGCGCACGGGCGGTCGAACTTCACTGAGTTCACCGAGGCGATTCGCGGTTTTCCCGAAGTGCTGGAATGTTATGTGTTGATGGGGGCGGTGGATTTCTTGCTGCGGATTGTCACGGCGGACATCGAGGCGTATGAGCGGTTTTTCTTTGAAAAGCTGTCGATGGTGCCGGGGATTCAGGAAGTGAACTCGATAGTGGCGTTGTCGGAAATCAAGTCCACCACCAGTTTGCCGGTCTGAAGTTTTGCAGTGAATTTGCTGGCCTCATCGCTAGCAGGCTAGCTCCCACAGGGGAACGCATTCCAACTGTGGGAGCCAGCCTGCTGGCGATGGCGGTCTTACATACGCAGCAGCATTTTCCAGGCACGGTTCTGATACACCGCAATCGCCTGGAGTTTTGCGGTGACTGTGCTGGCCTCATCGCTAGCAGGCTAGCTCCCACAGGGGAGCGCATTCCAACTGTGGGAGCTAGCCTGCTGGCGATGGCGGTCTTACATACGCAGCAGCATTTTCCAGGCACGATTCTGATAAACCGCAATCGCCTGGAGTTTTGCGGTGACTGTGCTGGCCTCATCGCTAGCAGGCTAGCTCCCACAGGGGAACGCATTCCAACTGTGGGAGCCTGCCTGCTGGCGATGGCGGTCTTACATACGCAGCAGCATTTTCCAGGCACGGTTCTGATAAACCGCAATCGCCTGCTGCTTACGCGCATCCAGCGATTCATCGGTAATCGGCTCGTTAGCCAGTTGCGCCAACAGTTTCAGCTCACCGTACAAGCGATCCATTTCCGGGATGTCCAGCACGCCACGGGCGTGGTGTAGCCAGGCCTGGATGCGTTCGATGCGGGGCAGTTGCTCGGCCAGATCTTCCGGCTGTTGCTGATAACGCTGCAATTGCAGGGACGTCGCCTCTTCACCCAGCAAGCGCGGCAACCAGCTGCCCAATTGCGCAGCGCCCTGGCGATTGCCACGGACGTTACGATCAGCTGCCCAAGTGCGGGCCAGCAACCAGCGCGAAGTGTTCAGCGAGAACAAGCCCCAACGCGGGTCTTCCAGTTCTTCGAGGAACTGCTCCGGCGCGGCTTTGCGCACGTCTTCGTCGTCGATACCGGCTTGCACCAGTGGACGCCAGTCTTCGAGCAAGGCATCCAGTGCGATGCGCAGGTCGTGCGTCGACTGACGCGGTGCGGCTTGACCCAGGCTGCTGAGCAACGCGCGCAATTCAGCGAGGTTCTCGACCCAGTCCTGCAACAACCGCCAGTGGCCGTTGAAACGATACTGCTCGGCCAGACGCTGGCTGCTGCTCAGCAAATGCCAGCTCAGCGCGGCAAACGCATCATCCAGCGGCATTTCGGCAGTGATCTGCGGCGCCGGCAGGCTCAACGAATAGCTGTTGGCGTCGTACAAACGATAACCGCGCTCGGCCTTGCTGATGTCACACGGCATCAGGGCCAGGGTCGCGGCCAGTTCGGCAGCCAGTTCCAGCAGAGCAGCCGGCTCGCCTTCGCGCAGTTCCAGTTCCAGCTCGCAGATTTCTTCTTTCTGCTTGCCGACTACCACGTGGCCCAGGTCCAGCGCAGCTTCGATGACCACTTTGGTCTTGCCACGGCCCCAAGCGATTTCGGCGCGTTCGCGAACGAAATCGGTGGTGAAGATCGGCTTCAGGGTTTTCTTGTCCAGCTCGGCCAACTCTTCAGGCCAGCATTCGCCGTCGAGTTTTTTCACATCGAGCTTGGCTTTGGGCAGGTTCCAGTCGTATTCGTTACGCTCGGACAGACCGGCGACGCTCTGGCCACGGGTCTTGAGCGTTTGAATCACTTCTTCGCCATCCTTGCGCAGGCGCAGGGCAACCTTGGCGCGGGCCAGGTCGCGCTCAGGCGTGTCGAAGTATTGGTTCATCAACTCACGGCGTTCCCAGCCACTTTTGTTGCGTTTTTTCAGGAGCGGGTGCTCGCGCAGAGCAGCGAGGGTTTCGCGGCTGACGCGGAGTTTGATTTCGGTTTCTTTCTGCATGGCCGGAAAATCCAGGATCGGGAGCGCAGCCGGGGGAATGTGTGGCTGCCAAGGTCGTGCAGTGTACAGGACTCGTCCATCCTACGCGCCGCGGCGGTTTATTCCTGTCGCCAGATGGTTCTATGATGGACTTCAATTCGCGAGTTGGAGTCAGCGATGCCTTTGCCGTCCATGAAAGATCAGTTCGCTGCGCTGATTGCCGCGCCGTCGGTCAGCTGTACCCAGCCCAGCCTTGATCAATCCAATCGTCCGGTCATCGACTTGCTGGCGACGTGGCTCGGTGACCTGGGGTTTGCCTGCGACATCCAGCAGGTCAGCCCTGGCAAGTTCAACTTGCTCGCCAGTTTCGGTTCCGGCCCCGGTGGCCTGGTGCTGGCGGGTCATAGCGATACGGTGCCGTTCGATGGCGCGTTGTGGCAGACCGACCCGCTGAAGCTGACGGAAGTCGATGGCCGCTGGGTGGGCCTGGGCAGTTGCGACATGAAAGGCTTTTTCGCCCTGGCCATCGAAGCGGTGATTCCTCTGCTCGATCAGCCGTTCAAGCAACCGCTGCTGATCCTCGCCACGTGCGATGAAGAAAGCTCGATGTCCGGTGCTCGTGCTTTGGCCGAAGCCGGCCGTCCGTTGGGACGTGCGGCGGTGATTGGCGAGCCGACCGGCCTGAAGCCGATCCGCATGCACAAAGGCATCATGATGGAGCGCATCGACATCCTCGGGCAGAGCGGCCATTCCTCGGACCCGCGTCTGGGCCACAGTGCCCTCGAAGCCATGCACGATGCCATCGGTGAACTGCGTGGCTTGCGCCTGTTGTGGCAGCGTGAATTCCGCAATCCGCAATTCGGTGTGCCGACACCGACAATGAACTTCGGCTGCATCCATGGCGGCGACAACCCCAACCGCATCTGCGGCCAGTGCTCGCTGGAATTCGACTTGCGGCCGTTGCCGGGCATGGACCCCAAGGCCCTGCGCGCGGAGATTCTGCAGAGGCTCAAGCCGGTTGCCGAACGCCATCAGGTGAAGATCAACTACGCGCCGCTGTTCCCCGAAGTGCCGCCGTTCGAGCAGGCCGAGGACGCCGAATTGGTCCGGGTCGCCGAAAAGCTGACCGGCCATCTCGCCGAAGCAGTGGCGTTCGGCACCGAAGCGCCTTATCTTCAGCAACTCGGCTGCGAAACACTGGTGCTGGGCCCGGGCGATATTGCTTGTGCGCACCAACCGGGGGAATACCTCGAAATGTCACGTTTGCAGCCTACGGTGCATCTATTACGACAATTGATTGAACATTACTGCCTGACGCCGGCCAAAACGCCAGTGTCAGTCGGTTAAACCTGTAGGAGCCGGCTTGCTGGCGATGAACGATGACGCGGTTCTCCTGATGGACCGCGGCGCCTGCATCGCCAGCAAGCCGGCTCCTACAGGTATAAATTACCAGCGTCCCAACCCGTATTCATGAGGAGAGCGCGCGTGTCGCCAAGCCTGTTCCGACGATAACCATCAGCCCGCTGTGCGTTTTCAGTTTCGCCCATTTTTTGGCTGCTATTTATTACAGGCCCAGGTTCATGCCCGAATACGTTAATTGGCTTCGTCACGCTTCGCCTTACATCAATGCCCACCGCGATTGCACTTTTGTCGTCATGCTGCCCGGCGACGGCGTGGAGCATCCGAACTTCGGCAACATCGTCCACGACCTGGTGCTGTTGCATAGCCTCGGCGTGCGACTGGTGCTGGTTCACGGTTCCCGTCCGCAAATCGAAACCCGTCTCGCCGCGCGCGGCCTGACGCCGCATTACCACCACGGGATGCGCATCACCGATGCCGCAACCCTCGAGTGTGTGATCGACGCCGTTGGCCAGCTGCGCATCGCCATCGAAGCGCGGCTGTCCATGGACATGGCCTCGTCACCGATGCAGGGCTCGCGTCTGCGGGTGGCCGGCGGCAACCTGGTGACGGCACGGCCGATCGGCGTGCTGGAAGGCGTCGACTATCACCACACCGGCGAAGTACGCCGGGTCGACCGCAAGGGCATCAACCGTCTGCTGGACGAGCGCTCCATCGTGCTGCTGTCGCCGTTGGGCTACTCGCCGACCGGTGAGATCTTCAACCTTGCCTGCGAAGACGTCGCCACTCGCGCGGCCATCGACCTGGGTGCGGATAAGCTTCTTCTGTTTGGCGCTGACCTGGGCTTGATCGATGAAAACGGTCGGCTGGTTCGTGAGTTGCGTCCGCAACAAGTGCCGGCGCATTTGCAACGTTTGGGCAGCAACTATCAGGCGGAACTGCTGGATGCGGCCGCTGAAGCGTGCCGGGGCGGTGTCGCACGCAGCCATATCGTCAGCTACGCCGAAGACGGCGCGCTGCTGACCGAACTGTTCACCCGCGACGGTGGCGGTACGCTGGTGGCCCAGGAACAATTCGAAATTGTGCGCGAAGCGGCCATTGAAGATGTCGGTGGATTGCTGGACTTGATCAGCCCGCTGGAAGAGCAGGGGATTCTGGTGCGTCGTTCCCGTGAGGTGCTGGAGCGCGAGATCGAGCAGTTCAGCGTGGTGGAGCGCGAAGGCATGATCATCGCCTGTGCGGCGTTGTATCAGATTGCCGATTCGGATGCGGGGGAGTTGGCGTGTCTGGCGGTGAACCCGGAATACCGCCATGGCGGTCGCGGTGATGAGTTGCTGGAGCGCATCGAAACCCGCGCCAGGGCCCAGGGCTTGAACACCTTGTTCGTGCTGACGACCCGGACCGCTCACTGGTTCCGCGAGCGTGGGTTTGTGCCGAGCAGCGTTGAGCGCCTGCCGTCGGCGCGGGCGTCGCTGTACAACTATCAGCGTAATTCGAAGATCTTCGAAAAAACCCTGTAACCGCAGTCTTTTGTGGCGAGGGAGCTTGCTCCCGCTGGGGCCGAAGGCCTCCCAAACCCAATAACTCGGTCTATCAAACATAACGCGTTTACCGGGTTCGGGGCCGCTCCGCAGCCCAGCGGGAGCGAGCTCCCTCGCCACAGGTTTTGTGTTACTCCTGCACAAATCTCGCGCTGACATACGCCGAATAATCCGGCAGCACTGTCTCTACCTTCCCTTGCTCCTTCAGGAACTTCGCCGTCTCGCCAATCGCCTTGGCCGTGCCGCCGTCCAGCAGCGCGGTGGTTTGTTGGGCCTTGGCATTCGGGAACGCGGAGCCGGCCAGCAACTCCGGCACATCAGCCGCATTGGCACCGGTCAATTTAGCGATTTTCTGCACCGGTACCGAGTCAGCGGTCCAGCTGTCTTTATGCGCGGCATAGTCGGCGAACGAGTCGAGGGTGACCTTGGCGAATTTGGCCACAACGTCTGGATGCTTCTCAGCGTAATCCTTACGCACAACCCACACCTCGAACGTCGGCGCGCCCCACTGACCCACCTGTGCCGCGTCGGTCAAGGTCTTGCCTGTCTTGCGAATTTCCCCAAGCGCCGGCGACCAGACGAACGCGCCATCGATGTCGCCACGCTTCCATGCGGCAGCGATTTCCGCCGGTTGCAGGTTCACCACTTTGACCTTCGAGGCATCCAGGCCCCAGTGCTTCAGCGCGCTGAGCAGACTGTAATGGGAGGTTGAAACGAACGGGGTGGCGATCGTCTTGCCGATCAGATCTTCCGGTTTATCGATGCCACTGCCATTACGCACCACCAGTGCTTCGGCAGCGTTGATCTGTGCGGAAACTATGAACGCAACAATCGGCAGATTGCGCGAAGCGGCCGCCGCCAGCGGGCTTGAGCCGAGGTTGCCGATCTGTACGTCGCCGGACGCAATGGCGGTCACCACTTCCGGGCCGCTGTTGAAACGACGCCAGTCGATTTTCTCGCCGATGGTCGTTTCGTAAACACCGTCGGCCTGGGGGACTTTGCTGGGATCGATGCCGGTTTGATAGCCGACGGTGAGGTTCGCCGCGTGAGCGGAAACAGAAAGTACAAGCGATACACAAACTGTAACAAATGGTCTGGATAGTGCGCGTTTGGTCGTCATGGCGTCGCCTTTCGGTAGGGGATTGTTTCCGAATTGCGTCAACGCTAATCGATCTAAAAAAATGCTAACAAATACCTTTTAGGAATTAGCTTATGAGACGACCGCTCTGGCGCGGGGCGCTGAGCGTATTCCTAAAAGGTATTAAAAAAGAACTGACCAATTCTTTTTGGGTTTGTGACGAACTCATGACCCCGCAAGGACCAAAAAACGGGGATTAGACCATGGTCGTAGACACACATAGTTACGATTGACTTGTGGGTCACGGTCTGGCGCTAATCGCGCATCTTAGGATCTGGGGCATTGACTCCGGGCCAGGAATACAAGAATTAGAATCGAGAGGAGTGAAGCAATGAACAAGTCGACCTTGGCCTTGGCCGTGGCTGTAGGGGTTTTGGCGCAGCAGGCAGGCGCCGCCGGTTTCATCGAAGACAGCAAGGCTTCCGTTAGTTCGCGTACCTATTATTTCGACGCCGATAACCGCGAAAATGCTGTCAACACCACTTCCAGTACTCCTTCAAACAGACAGCGCGAGACCGCTGAAGGTCTGAAGTTCGATTACCTGTCGGGCTTTACCCAAGGTGTCGTCGGTTTCGGTATCGATGCCCAGGCGCTGGTTGGTATCCATCTGGACGGTGGCAAGGGCCATCACCCGGACAGCAACTCCTTCAATCCTAGCGATACCGATAAATCGGCATCGGATTCGTGGAGCCGTGTGTCGGGCAACGTCAAGGCGCGTTTCTCCAAGACCGAGGCCCACCTGGGCGGCGCTCTTCAGCCAAACATGCCGATCCTGATTGCGAACGACAGCCGCGTGCTGCCGCAAACCTTTGAAGGTGGCACCATCACCTCGAAGGAAATCGACAACGTCACCTTCAACCTGGGTCAGCTGGAGCACGCGACAGGTCGCGCCTCCTCGAACTCCACTGGCCTGTCTGTGGCGGGTGCTACTCAGGACAGCAACCAGTTCCGTTACGCCGGTGCTGACTGGAAGGTCACCAAAGACCTGACGCTGCAGTACTACTACGCGAACCTGGAAGACTTCTATAAACAGAACTTCCTCGGCCTGGTGCACGTTTACCCAATCGCCCCGAACCAGTCGTTCAAGACTGACCTGCGTTATTTCGACAGCAGCTCCGATGGCAAGAACGGCAACGGCAGCGCCGGGTACCAATTCAACAACAACGGTGGCTTTGCCAAGAACAAGGGCGAGGTCGATAACAAGACCTGGAACGCCACGTTCACCTACACCCTGGGTGGCAGCGCATTCCTGCTCGGGCATCAGCGTGTCAACGATGACGGCGGCTTTGTCTTCTTGAACCAAGGTAACGTTGTTGATGGCAACGGGCGTCCAGAAGGCGGCGGCGGCGCCAGCTTCTACTCGTTTACCGACGCCACGGTCGGCAGCTTCATCCGTGCCGGTGAAAACACCACGTACGGTCAGTACTCCTATGACTTTGCTTCGCTGGGCGTACCCGGCCTGAAAGCTTCGATTGGTTACCTGAGTGGTCAAGACATCAAAGCGACCAGCGGTAGCGGTAAAGACCTGAGCGAGCATGAGACCGACGCGCGTATAGATTACGTGATTCAAACGGGCGCGCTAAAAGGTTTTGGCACCACTCTGCGTCACGGTACTTATCGTGGCGACGGCACCTCCCTTGTTGACCAAGACCAGACCCGTCTGATCTTCAACTACACCTACAGCTTCCTGTAACAAGCTTCGCAAAAGAGCCTCGCCGTTTGGCGAGGTTTTTTTTGCGATTTTTTTCATATTCTAATTAGGCATTACGTAGGAATTTATTATTCTTTTTGGCTTTTAAAATAAACACCTAAAGTGCATTCCGCCGGTGCCGATACGTAGTGTCCAGCAGCGATTAAAATGCCGTTTTTTATTCCCGTACGGCATGAAAAATAATGAAATAAATATATTTACGTTTACCATGCCGGCCCATTCATTGCGCTAAGACCCTTGACTTAGACGCATCATTCGAGTGGCGCGCGGATTGCGGTTGGCGGTATCCGCACATTTCAGGATCCAGAGCATTCGACTCAGGACCGAAAAAATTAGAAACGATAGGAGCGAAACAAATGAACAAGTCCACCTTGGCCCTGGCTGTGGCCGTAGGGGTTTTGGCGCAGCAGGCAAGCGCCGCCGGTTTCATCGAAGACAGCAAGGCAACGTTGGGGCTGCGTAACTTCTACATCAATACCGATAACCGTGATGGTCCGGGCGCGAACAAAAACGAAGAGTGGGGCCAAGGCTTCGATCTGCGTTTCATCTCCGGTTACACCCAAGGCACTGTCGGCTTCGGTATTGACGCGATCGGCCTGCTGGGCGTGCGTCTGGATTCGGGCGGCGGAACCAACGGCGCCAGCAATAACTCGTACGGCGGCACTGTTTTCCCAAGCAAATCCAACGGCGAAGCGGTTGATAACTTCTCCAGCCTGGGCCTGACTGCAAAAGCCAAGATCTCCCAGACCGAACTGAAACTCGGCACGCTGCAGCCAAAAAACCCGGTTATCGTGACCAACGACGGTCGTCTGTTGCCACAAACCTGGCAGGGTGGTCAGATCACTTCCGGCGAGATCAAGGACCTGACTCTGGTCGGCGGTCAGATCGAAGCCGTGAAAGGGCGTAACTCCAGCAACAATGAACAGCTGAGCATCGGCGGTGCCAACGCTCGTACGGCCAGCGGTCGCGACAGCAACAAGTTCATCTATGCCGGTGGTGACTACAAAATCACTAAAGACCTGACCGCGCAGTACTACTACGGCAACCTGGAAGACTTCTACAAGCAACACTTCCTGGGTCTGGTGCATAACTGGGCAATCGGCCCGGGTGTGTTGAAGTCGGACTTGCGCTACTTCAACAGCTCTGATGACGGCGCTAACGGGCACGATCCGCTGTACTACAGCTCCGGCAACTACAGCAGCACTTCCAGTGGTAAAGGCAAGGTCGACAACAACTTGTACAGCGGCCTGTTCCTGTATTCCGTTGCCGGTCACACCTTTGGTGGTGGTTATCAGGTCAGCAACGGCAGCAGCGACTTCCCTTGGCTGAACCAAGGTGATGGCTCGTCGAACTACACCATCACCGACATGCAAATCCAGAAGTTCGGCCGTGCCGGCGAACGTACCTGGCAAGCTCGCTACTCGTTCGACTTCGCCAAAGTCGGCGTGCCTGGCTTGACCGCCGGTATGGTTTATCTGCGTGGCGACGATATCGACACCAACCGCACCGCTACTGCTGCAGCCGGTAACAACAGCACCGAGTGGGAACGCGACCTGACTGTCGGTTACGTCGTACCAGAAGGCCCGTTGAAAAACGTTGGCTTCATGTGGAAGAACGCTACATGGCGCACCAACATCCCGGGCGTTCGCTCCCAGGATGAAAACCGCCTGATCCTCAGCTACTCGATCCCGCTGTTGTAATAGCGTGTGGGAGCGAGCCTGCTCGCGAAAACGGTGTCATTCAGCACATTTGTGACTGACACGGCGCCGTCGCGAGCAGGCTCGCTCCCACAGTGGCTAATCGATGTAAAAAAAGCCCCGCCCGGCATCTCGCCGGGCGGGGCTTTTGCGTTTTCAAGGCGAGGTCACCCCCGTAATCCCGCCCTGAAATTTTCCCTCTTTGCAGCAACTCAAGGCCTTCTCGAACCTTGTCGGCGATGTTGGTCGGGATACGCCCGCAGGTCCAGTGAACAGATTTTTAATATTCACTTATGATCTAAATAAATCGATATTTATTCTTTTTAATCCATAGGGAACGCAGGCACAGTTGAGCTCAACCAGCACTCACCAGGAGCAGCAACATGAGCCTCAGACTGGGCGATATCGCCCCCGACTTCGAACAGGATTCCAGCGCCGGCACCCTCCGTTTCCACGAATGGCTGGGCGATAGCTGGGGCGTGCTGTTTTCCCATCCGGCGGACTTCACGCCGGTGTGCACCACCGAACTGGGCTTCACCGCCAGGCTCAAGGATGAGTTTGCCAATCGCGGTGTGAAAGCCATCGCCCTGTCCGTGGATCCGGTGGACTCGCACCACAAGTGGATCGAGGACATCAATGAAACACAGAACGCGGTCGTCAACTTTCCGATCCTGGCGGATGCCGATCGCAAGGTTTCGGACCTCTACGACCTGATTCACCCGAACGCCAATGACACCCTGACCGTGCGCTCGCTGTTTGTGATCGACCCGAACAAAAAGGTCCGGCTGACCATCACCTACCCGGCAAGTACCGGACGCAATTTCCACGAGATCCTGCGGGTGATCGACTCGCTGCAACTCACCGACAATTACAAGGTGGCGACCCCGGCCAACTGGCAGGACGGTGATGAAGTGGTGATCGTGCCGTCGCTCAAGGACGAGGACGAAATCAGGAAGCGCTTTCCCAAGGGCTATCGCGCGGTGAAGCCGTACTTGCGCCTGACGCCGCAGCCCAACAAGTAAATCCATAGCATTTTCGGTGTGGCTGAAATCGCTATCGCGAGCAGGCTCGCTCCCACAGGTAAACGCGATCCAATGTGGGAGCGAGCCTGCTCGCGAAGGGGACTGACAGACACCGCAATATCCATAAAGCAGGGGATTTCGGGCCGTTTATACGGCCCATTTTTTGGCCTGGACCAAGCTGTCTCGTATAGATCTACAACGCATAACCAAATGAATAAATATGATTTATGGATATAACAATCACCTGTTAAGGTCACTTCCATCAAAGCGAGATCGCAAACCGCGAATCGCCAACACCGTTCAAGGAATCGCCTGAATGCTGGTCGTCTCACTCGGTGGCAGTCCCAGCCAACGCTCCCGTTCCGGGGTGCTGCTGGAGCGCTCTCAACGCTGGTTGCAAGCGCAAGGTGTGGAAGTGGTGAGTTACCAGGTGCGGGACTTCCCGGCAGAAGACTTGCTGCATGCGCGCTTCGACAGCCCGAAGGTGATCGACCTGCTGCAACAGATTGAAAACGCCGACGGCCTGCTGATCGCCACCCCGGTTTACAAGGCGTCGTTCTCTGGCGCGCTGAAAACCGTGCTGGACCTGCTGCCCGAGCGCGCGTTGGATCACAAGGTGGTTTTGCCCATGGCCACTGGCGGCAGCATCGCGCACATGCTGGCGGTGGATTACGCGCTCAAGCCGGTGCTGTCGGCGTTGAAAGCTCAGGAAATGCTCCATGGGATTTTCGCGGTGGACAGCCAGATCGCTTACGGCGAAGGCAGCGCCCAGGCGCAGTTGGCGCCGGAGCTGGAACAACGATTGAACGAATCGCTGGAGTTGTTTTTCAGCGCCATGGCGCGACGGCCAAAGCCGCTCGATCCGAACCTGTTGAATGAACGTTTGTTGAGTGCTCGCTGGAGCATTTGAGCCCGCACCCAAGCCACCCCTGAATTTGCTTCACTCCACCTTACTCAGCCGCCAACGGCCAAGCAGGTGCAGCCAAAACCCAACCGCAAAAAAGGAGAGCGCCATGCGCACTGTCATTTTGCGTCGTGGTCTGGTCGCTCTGTTTGCAGCGGCTGTCACCTTCGGCGCCATTACTCACGCTCAAGCCGAGACTCTGCGAATCGGCTATCAGAAATACGGCACCCTGGTGCTGCTCAAAGCCAAAGGCACCCTCGAAAAACGCCTCGCCGCTCAAGGCGTTGATGTGAAATGGACTGAATTTCCCGGCGGCCCGCAGCTGCTTGAAGGCCTGAACGTCGGCTCTATCGATTTCGGTGTCACCGGCGAAACGCCCCCGGTTTTCGCCCAGGCTGCCGGCGCCGACCTGCTCTACGTTGCCTACGAACCGCCAGCGCCCAAAGGCGAAGCGATTCTGGTGCCGAAGGACTCGCCGATCAAATCGGTGCAGGACCTCAAGGGCAAGAAAGTCGTCTTGAACAAAGGCTCCAACGTTCACTACTTGCTGGTCCGTGCTTTGGAAAACGCCGGCCTCAAATACACCGACATCCAGACCGTATTCCTGCCGCCCGCCGATGCCCGCGCCGCGTTCGAACGTGGCAGCGTCGATGCCTGGGTGATCTGGGACCCGTACCAGGCTGCCGCCGAACAGCAACTGCAAGCGCGCACTTTGCGCGATGGCCAGGGCATCGTCGACAACCATCAGTTCTACCTCGCGACCAAACCTTACGCACAGAAAAATCCTGAGGTGATCAAGACCCTCGTGGAAGAAGTGCGCGCGGTCGGCGAATGGGCCAAAGCCAACCCTGAAGACGTGACTCAACAGGTTTCGCCACTGATCGGCTTGCCGGCGGACATCACCCTGACCTCTATGAAACGCCAAGGTTACGGAGCGCTGTTTCTGACCCCGGAAGTGATCGCCGCGCAACAGAAAATCGCCGACAGCTTCTATCAGCTCAAGCTGATCCCGAAACAGTTGAGCATCAAAGACGTGATCTGGACGCCACCGGCAGCCGTTGCCAACGCGCAGTAATCCGATTCCCCAAGGAGACCACTCCATGAGCCTCAATATTTTCTGGTTCCTGCCTACCCACGGCGACGGCCATTACCTTGGCACCGCCGAAGGCGCTCGCGCCGTCGACCACGGTTACCTGCAACAAATCGCCCAAGCGGCGGATCGCCTGGGTTTCGGCGGGGTGTTGATTCCCACCGGGCGCTCCTGCGAAGACTCGTGGCTGGTGGCGGCGTCGCTGATCCCGGTGACCCAGCGGTTGAAATTCCTTGTCGCGTTGCGCCCCGGGATCATTTCCCCGACGGTGGCCGCGCGTCAGGCCGCGACACTGGATCGCCTGTCCGGCGGCCGTGCGCTGTTCAACCTGGTCACCGGTGGTGATCCGGAAGAATTGGCCGGCGACGGTTTGTTCCTGACTCACGAAGAGCGCTATCAAGCCTCGGTGGAATTCACCCGCATCTGGCGCCGTGTGCTGGAAGGCGAAACCGTTGATTACGACGGTCAGCACATTAGTGTGAAGGGTGCCAAGTTGCTCTATCCACCGATCCAGCAACCGCGTCCGCCGCTGTACTTCGGCGGCTCGTCGGAAGCGGCGCAAGACCTCGCGGCCGAACAGGTGGAAATGGTCCTGACCTGGGGCGAACCACCTGCCGCCGTTGCCGAGAAGATTGAACAGGTGCGCGCCAAAGCCGCGAAGCTGGGTCGCACCGTGCGCTTCGGCATTCGCTTGCATGTGATCGTCCGCGAAACCAACGCCGAAGCGTGGCAAGCGGCGGATCGGCTGATCTCCCATCTGGACGACGAAACCATCGCCCGTGCCCAGGCTTCTCTGGCGCGTTTCGATTCGGTCGGTCAGCAACGCATGGCCGCGCTGCACGGCGGCAGCCGTGACAACCTGGAAGTCAGCCCCAACCTGTGGGCCGGCGTCGGTCTGGTGCGCGGCGGTGCTGGCACGGCGCTGGTGGGCGACGGTCCGACCGTGGCCGCCCGCGTGAAGGAATACGCAGACCTGGGCATCGACACGTTCATCTTTTCCGGTTATCCACACCTCGAAGAGTCTTACCGCGTTGCCGAGTTGCTGTTTCCGCACCTCGACATCGAACGTCCGCAGCTGCCACAAGGTGCCAACTACGTCAGCCCGTTTGGTGAGATGGTCGCCAACGACATTCTTCCCAAAGCCGCGTCCCAGAGCTGAGGCGCGCCATGAAGAAAATTATCCACAGCCTCGCGCCCTGGGCGTTGCCGGTGTTGCTGCTGGCGGTATGGCAGTTGTCGGTGTCGGCGGGCTGGTTGTCGACACGGATTCTGCCGGCGCCGATCGCCGTCATTGAGGCCGGCGTGAGCCTGGTGCGCAGCGGCGAAATCTGGACGCACCTGGCAATCAGCGGCTGGCGTGCCGCGCTGGGTTTCACCATCGGTGGCAGCATCGGTCTGGTTCTGGGTTTCATCACCGGCCTGTCGAAATGGGGCGAACGCCTGCTCGACAGTTCGGTGCAGATGATCCGCAACGTGCCGCACCTGGCGCTGATTCCTCTGGTGATCCTGTGGTTCGGCATTGATGAGTCGGCGAAGATTTTCCTGGTGGCATTGGGCACGTTGTTCCCGATCTACCTGAACACTTATCACGGCATCCGCAACGTCGATCCGGCGTTGGTGGAAATGTCGCGCAGTTATGGCTTGTCCGGTTTCAGCCTGTTTCGGCAGGTGATTCTGCCGGGGGCGCTGCCTTCGATTCTGGTCGGCGTGCGCTTCGCACTGGGCTTCATGTGGTTGACGCTGATCGTGGCAGAAACCATTTCCGCGAGCTCCGGCATTGGCTACCTGGCGATGAATGCCCGGGAGTTTTTGCAGACTGACGTGGTGGTGTTGGCGATTCTTTTGTACGCGGTGCTGGGCAAACTCGCCGACCTCGCGGCCCGTGGGCTTGAACGTGTTTGGCTGCGCTGGCATCCGGCTTATCAGGTTGCCAAAGGAGGTGCCGCATGACCGCTCAACAACCTCCACGCCTGCTGCGCGGAATTCCGCTGGTGGTGCGCAAGCTGCAAAAGACCTTTGGTTCACGGCAGGTTTTGCGCGAGATCGATCTGCACATTCCGGCCGGTCAGTTTGTCGCCGTGGTCGGACGCAGTGGCTGTGGCAAAAGTACCTTGCTGCGGTTGCTCGCCGGCCTCGACAAACCCACCGGCGGTGAATTGCTCGCCGGCTCCGCGCCGCTGAGCGATGCCCGGGAAGACACCCGATTGATGTTCCAGGAAGCCCGTTTGCTGCCGTGGAAAAAGGTCATCGACAACGTCGGTCTCGGGCTCAAGGGCAACTGGCGGCCGCAAGCGCTGGAAGCGTTGGAGTCGGTGGGTCTGGCAGATCGCGCCAATGAGTGGCCAGCGGCGCTGTCCGGTGGCCAGAAGCAACGGGTGGCCCTGGCTCGCGCGCTGATCCACCAACCGCGCCTGCTACTCCTGGACGAACCCCTGGGTGCGCTGGACGCCCTGACCCGAATTGAAATGCAGCAACTGATCGAACGGCTCTGGCAGAAGCACGGCTTCACCGTGTTGCTGGTGACCCACGACGTCAGTGAAGCGGTGGCGATTGCCGATCGGGTGATCCTGATCGAAGAGGGTGAAGTCGGCCTCGACCTGCACGTTGAGCTTCCACGCCCTCGGGCCCGTGGCTCCCATCGGCTGGCGGCGCTGGAAACCGAAGTACTCAATCGCGTACTCGCACTGCCCGGCCAACCGCCGGAACCGGAACCTGTTTCACCCTTGCCTACGCAGTTGCGTTGGGCGCAATAACTCAAGCCTTATCCAACGACAGGAATCAACATCATGACTATCAAAGCCATCAACGTTCGTAACCAGTTCAAAGGCTCGATCAAGGAAATCGTTTTGGGTGACGTGCTCTCGGAAATCGACGTTCAGACCGCTTCCGGCATCGTTACTTCGGTGATTACCACCCGCTCGGTGAAAGAGCTGGAACTGGTGGTCGGCAGCGAAGTGATCGCGTTTGTGAAATCCACCGAGGTGTCGATCGCCAAGTTGTGAGGGCGTGGGCAGTCAGTGAGATCGGCGGCGCGGCCATCGCGAGCAGGCTCACTCCCACACTTGATCTCGAGCGAACACAACATTTGTGTGCGACAAAGATCCCCTGTGGGAGCGAGCCTGCTCGCGATGGGGCCAGTGAGACGGATAACAATCAGGCTGGTACAGCGCGCTTCGGCAGGTAAGGCGGCAGATACAGCCCCAGATACGCATCAAACACCCGCATCCCTTCCTCAGCCATGCGCGGCGTGATCTGCCCATGCTGCTGCACCGAACGCGCATAAACGCGGTCGCCGAGCTCCATCGCCAATGCAAACACATCGACATCGCTTGGCAACTTCGGCAGCTCGAAGTGATGATCGAACAGCTTGTGCATCAGGTCGCCGAGTTCGATGTCGTGCTGGCGGTCGGCCTGGGTAACTTCGGTGAGGCCGTGCTGGGCGAGGATCAGTTGCCGGGCCGCAGCATCTTCGTCGTAGATGTCGAGCATGCGTTGTTCAACCAGCCGCGACAGGTCGCGCCAGCCGCCGAGGGCGTTGTGGTCGATGGGTGCTTGCAGGCAGGCGCGGAACGCCGCGTGGACGTCGGCGGTCAGGGCTTCGAGCAGCGCCGGGACGCTGGCGAAGAAATGGTAGACGGAGGAGGGCGGGATCTCCGCGCGCTCGGCGACGCTGTAGATCGACAGACTGGCCACGCCCTCGGCGGCCAGTAGCGTGCGGGCGGCATCGAGTATCGAATCGATCCGGGCCTGGCTGCGGGCGCGGGGTTTGCGAATAGTGGCGGTGCGCGTCATTGGAGTCCTCCTGCGGGGCAGGGGGCATTGTACGAGCAGGCATCTGTGTTGTCTGCCAGGACGCCATCGCTAGCAGGCTGGCTCCCACAGGGATTTCCGGTGTACACAGAATTTATGTTCACTGGAGATCAACTGTGGGAGCTAGCCTGCTAGCGATCCGCCGCAGGCGGCAATAAAAAACGCCGCAGGCCTTGTCAGCCTGCGGCGTTTGTTTTTACTGCAACCACTTACACAGTATGCAGGTACCAGTTGTACTCAAGGTCAGAGATGGAGTGTTCGAACTCCTCCAGCTCACTTTCCTTACAAGCCACAAAGATATCGATGTATTTCGGATCGATGTACTTGGCCATGACTTCGCTGTCGTCCAGCTCACGCAATGCATCGCGCAGGTTGTTCGGCAGGCTTTGCTCGTTCTGCTCGTAGGAGTTGCCTTCCACGGGCGCGCCCGGTTCGATCTTGTTGGTCAGGCCGTGATGCACGCCTGCCAGGACCGAAGCCATCAACAGATACGGGTTGGCGTCGGCGCCGGCCACACGGTGTTCGATGCGCACGGCATCGGAGGAACCGGTCGGCACGCGGATCGCCACGGTACGGTTGTCCAGGCCCCAGCACGGCGAGTTCGGCACGTAGAACTGTGCGCCGAAACGACGGTAGGAGTTGACGTTCGGGCAGAGGAAAGCCATCTGCGCCGGTAGGGTCTCGAGCACACCGCCGATCGCGTGACGCAGTGCGGCGTTCTGCTCGGGATCCTCGCTGGCAAAAATATTTTTGCCTTCTTTATCAAGAATCGAAATGTGTACGTGCAGACCGTTGCCCGCCTGGCCCGGGTAAGGCTTGGCCATGAAGGTGGTGTCCATCTCATGGTCGTAGGCGATGTTCTTGATCAGACGCTTGAGCAGGACCGCGTAGTCGCAGGCCTTGATCGGGTCGGCCACGTGGTGCAGGTTCACTTCGAACTGAGCCGGAGCACTTTCCTTGACGATCGCGTCGGCCGGGATGCCTTGCTCTTTCGCACCTTCCAGAATGTCCTGGAGGCAGTCGACGTATTCGTCGAGGTCGTCGATCAGGTAGACCTGTGTCGAGTGCGGGCGTTTGCCGGAGACCGGCGAGCGTGGCGGTTGCGGACGACCGTTCACGTTCTCCTGGTCGATCAGGTAGAACTCCAGTTCGAACGCAGCGCAGATGGTCAGGCCCATTTCATCGAACTTGCGCACGACATTAGCGAGCACTTCCCGCGGGTCGGCAAAGAACGGCTGGCCTTCAAGTTCGTGCATGGTCATTAACAGTTGCGCGGTGGGGCGCTTCTGCCAGGGTTCATTGCACAGGGTGTCAGGGATTGGATAGCAGATTCGGTCAGCATCGCCGATGTCCAGGCCCAGGCCGGTGCTTTCCACCGTCGAGCCATTGATATCCAGAGCAAATAGAGAGGCCGGCAGGTTGATGCCTTTCTCGTAAACCTTGTGGAGGCTGGTGCGTTCAATGCGCTTGCCGCGCACCACACCATTCATATCCGCAATCAGAAGGTCAACGTACAGAACCTCAGGATGTTCCTTAAGGAACGCGTTCGCTTCGTTAAGCTGAACGGCACGCGGGGGTACCGACATGATGCAACACCTTTGTTGTTAAAAATATCAATCATTGATCTCTTCGGGTTTCAGTCAACCCGAACGGCCTGCCGAAGTCAAGCGAGGCCTTTTTTGCCCTAAAAAAGCGCTCGTAGGGCTTTTTTGAGGCGGTTTGGGGCGTTTTTATGCCTTTGAGCGCTTTGGCGCCCGCGAGCTTGAGCGGGCCGTGTTGTATTTTTTACGGGGGTGTTGTGTAAAAAAATGAACAAGGCTAAGCTCGATTCAAACCCATAACAGCAATAATACCGGGGTGCTTCATGTCTCGCCTGCCGTTAATCGGCGTCGCCATCTGCTCAAGGCAGATCGGTCTGCATGCTTATCACATCAGTGGCGATCGTAGTGTCCACGCCAAGGCAAGCGTTGCCAAAGGCGTGCCGTCGACTCTTCCTTCCCCGACGATTCTGCTGTCCCCGTCCGATATTCTGGACGGTCTGTACGACATTCTCTTTACTGGCTCTCCTTCCAATATAGAACCGTTTCACGCTGGCAGCCCGACCAACGCGTCGGCTTCTGCTCATGATTCTGCACGTTCCACTACGCTCTCGCTGACCCACGCTATTACCCGTGTGGGTACTTGCACGCGGCCATTGCAGTGGCAATCTGTATCACGCGACGCCCATGCGTCAAACAACGCCTGACTTATAAGAGTCAGGAAACTCAGCCTAAGAGGCATTTATGAGTCACAACCTCGACCAGCTCACCGATTGGTTGAAAGACCACAAGATCACAGAAGTCGAATGCATGATCGCCGACTTGACCGGGATCACCCGGGGCAAGATTTCGCCGACCAACAAGTTCATTGCCGAAAAAGGCATGCGTCTGCCCGAGAGCGTTCTGTTGCAGACCGTGACCGGCGACTATGTCGAAGACGACATCTATTACGAACTGCTCGACCCGGCCGACATCGACATGATCTGCCGCCCCGACCAAAACGCGGTTTACGTGGTGCCGTGGTCCATCGAGCCGACCGCCCAGGTGATCCACGACACCTACGACAAGCAAGGCAACCCGATCGAGCTGTCGCCGCGCAACGTGCTCAAAAAAGTCCTGAAACTCTATGCCGACAGGGGCTGGCAGCCGATCGTGGCGCCGGAAATGGAGTTTTACCTGACCAAGCGCAGTGACGACCCGGACTACCCGCTGCAACCGCCGATCGGCCGTTCCGGGCGCCCGGAAACCGGTCGTCAGTCGTTCTCCATTGAAGCGGCGAACGAATTCGATCCGCTGTTCGAGGACGTCTACGACTGGTGTGAATTGCAGGAGCTGGACCTCGACACGCTGATCCACGAGGACGGCACGGCGCAGATGGAAATCAACTTCCGTCACGGCGATGCCCTGTCCCTGGCCGACCAGATCCTGATCTTCAAGCGCACCATGCGCGAAGCCGCGCTCAAGCACGACGTGGCGGCCACCTTCATGGCCAAGCCCATGACCGGCGAGCCGGGCAGCGCGATGCACTTGCACCAGAGCATCATCGACATCGAAACCGGCAAGAACGTCTTCTCCAATGAAGACGGGACCATGAGCCAACTGTTTCTGCACCACATCGGTGGCTTGCAGAAACTGATCCCCGAGCTGTTGCCGCTGTTCGCGCCCAACGTCAACTCGTTCCGCCGCTTCCTGCCGGACACCTCGGCGCCGGTGAACGTGGAGTGGGGCGAAGAGAACCGTACCGTGGGCCTGCGGGTTCCGGATGCCGGGCCGCAAAACCGTCGGGTGGAAAACCGTCTGCCGGGCGCTGACGCCAACCCGTACCTGGCGATCGCCGCGAGCCTGCTCTGCGGTTACATCGGCATGGTCGAAGGCTTGAACCCGAGTGCGCCGGTGGTGGGCCGTGGCTATGAACGCCGCAACCTGCGCCTGCCGCTGACCATCGAAGACGCGCTGGAACGCATGGAAAACAGCGCGACCGTCGAGAAATATCTGGGCAAGAAATTCATCACTGGCTACGTCGCGGTCAAGCGGGCCGAGCATGAAAATTTCAAGCGCGTGATCAGTTCGTGGGAGCGGGAATTCCTGCTCTTCGCCGTCTGATGCGCCGGGCGCGACTGCACTTGGTCGCGCCCTTCACTGAAATCTTAGGAGAATTCGCATGACCAGCAACAACCCGCAAACCCGTGAATGGCAAACCCTGAGCAACGATCACCACCTGGCCCCGTTCAGCGATTTCAAGCAGCTGAAAGAGAAAGGCCCGCGGATCATCACCAGCGCCAAGGGCGTTTACCTCTGGGACAGCGAAGGCAACAAGATCCTCGACGGCATGGCCGGCCTGTGGTGCGTAGCAATCGGCTACGGTCGCGATGAACTGGCCGATGCCGCCAGCAAACAAATGCGCGAATTGCCTTACTACAACCTGTTTTTCCAGACGGCTCACCCGCCGGTGCTGGAGCTGGCCAAGGCCATCGCCGACATCGCGCCGCAAGGCATGAACCACGTGTTCTTCACCGGTTCCGGCTCTGAAGGCAACGACACCATGCTGCGTATGGTTCGTCACTATTGGGCGATCAAGGGCCAGCCGAAGAAGAAAGTCATCATCAGCCGCAAGAACGGTTATCACGGTTCCACCGTGGCCGGCGCGAGCCTGGGCGGCATGACGTACATGCACGAGCAAGGCGACTTGCCGATCCCGGGCATCGTCCACATCGCCCAGCCATACTGGTTCGCTGAAGGCGGCGACATGACACCGGAAGAGTTCGGTATCTGGGCGGCCAATCAGCTGGAAGAGAAGATTCTGGAAGTCGGCGTGGACAACGTCGGCGCCTTTATCGCCGAACCGATCCAGGGTGCCGGCGGCGTGATCATTCCACCAGACACCTACTGGCCGCGCATCAAGGAAATCCTCGCCAAGTACGACATCCTGTTCGTGGCGGACGAAGTGATCTGTGGTTTCGGCCGTACCGGTGAGTGGTTCGGTAGCGATTTCTACGACCTCAAACCCGACATGATGACCATCGCCAAAGGCCTGACGTCCGGCTACATCCCTATGGGTGGCCTGATCGTGCGTGACGAAGTGGTTGCGGTGCTCAACGAGGGCGGTGATTTCAACCACGGTTTCACCTATTCCGGGCACCCGGTGGCCGCTGCGGTGGCACTGGAAAACATCCGCATCCTGCGCGAAGAAAAAATTATCGAGCGCGTTCATGCGGAAACGGCACCGTATTTGCAGAAACGCTTGCGGGAACTGAACGATCACCCGTTGGTGGGGGAAGTGCGTGGGGTCGGTCTGTTGGGGGCTATCGAACTGGTTCAGGACAAGGCCACTCGCAAGCGTTACGAAGGCAAGGGCGTGGGCATGATCTGCCGCACCTTCTGCTTCGACAACGGCCTGATCATGCGCGCCGTGGGGGACACCATGATCATTGCTCCACCGCTGGTGATTACCAAGGCTGAAATCGATGAGCTGGTAACCAAGGCACGCAAGTGCCTGGACCTGACCCTGAGTGCGTTGCAGGGCTAAGTGCTAGGCTCTGGGCGGGAGTCATGAAACTTTCGCTCAGAGCAGTTCTAAAGGGTGGCCTTTCCTTGAAAGACCGCCTCGGATCTTGCCAGACTAGCCGCGGTTCCAGTTGTCCGGGTTCGGCCGCTGAACAAAGTGGTTCAAAAAAGAAAAATTTGGAGCATTACGCATGAAGGCATTAGGAAAAAAGCTTGCTGGCAAGACACTCCTCGCCCTGTCCCTGATGGGCATGATGGCGAGTGCGGTTCAGGCGGACGACAAGGTGTTGCACGTCTATAACTGGTCCGACTACATCGCTCCGGACACCATCAAGAAGTTCGAAACCGAGTCCGGCATCAAAGTCGTCTACGACGTATTCGACAGTAACGAAACCCTGGAAGCCAAGTTGCTGGCAGGCAAGTCCGGCTACGACATCGTCGTGCCGTCGAACAACTTCCTGGCCAAGCAGATCAAGGCCGGTGTTTACCAGAAGCTGGACAAGTCCAAGCTGCCTAACTGGAAGAACCTGAACACTGACCTGCTCAAAGCGGTGTCGGTGAGCGACCCGGGCAACGAACATGCTTTCCCGTACATGTGGGGTTCGATCGGTATCGGCTTCAACGCCGAGAAGGTCAAGGCTGCACTGGGTGCCGATGCACCCACCAATTCCTGGGACCTGCTGTTCAAACCTGAAAACGCCGCCAAGTTGAAGTCGTGCGGTATCAGTTTCCTCGATTCGCCAACCGAGATGATTCCGGTGGCGTTGCACTACCTGGGCTATCCAACCGACAGCCAGGACAAAAAACAACTGGCCGAAGCTGAAGCACTGTTCCTGAAGATTCGTCCTTCGGTGGGCTACTTCCACTCGTCCAAGTACATCTCCGACCTGGCCAACGGCAACATCTGCGTCGCCGTGGGTTACTCGGGTGACATCTACCAGGCCAAGTCCCGTGCGGCTGAAGCTGGTGACAAGGTGAAAGTCAGCTACAACATTCCGAAAGAAGGTGCCGGCAGCTTCTACGACATGGTCGCCATCCCTAAAGATGCCGAGAACGTCGAAGGTGCCTACAAGTTCATGACCTTCCTGATGAAGCCGGAAATCATGGCTGAAATTACCAACGCCGTACGCTTCCCGAACGGTAACGCGGCCGCTACTGCATTGGTTGATAAAGAAATCACCGCCGACCCGGGCATCTACCCGCCGGCAGACGTGCTGGCCAAGCTGTACGCGATTGCCGACTTGCCGGCCGCGACCCAGCGGATCATGACCCGCAGCTGGACCAAGATCAAATCCGGTAAATAAGTAAAACCCTGTAGCAGCTGCCGAAGGCTGCGTTGAGGTCCGAAGGACCTCCGCTTTTTCAACAGCACAACTGCTCCGCAGTTGAACGCAGCCTGCGGCAGCTGCTACAGATCTTCATAAAGTTTGCTGGAACGGTTTTTCGAGGGTAAGTTGCGCGCCGGTTTTGTTGCTGGGCAGCCATGCCTGTCATGTAACGCGGGGCAACTTGGGCCCAACTAATTTTAGAGGACCTCCACTTGCCTATTTTTTCTTTGTTGCGCAATGCCATGCTGGTCGGCGCCGGGCTGACACTCGCTGTCAGTGTCCAGGCGGCCGGCACTGTGCATATTTATAACTGGTCGGACTACATCGGTCCGACCACCTTGGCCGACTTCCAGAAAGAGACCGGCATCAAACCGGTTTACGACGTCTTCGACTCCAACGAAACCCTGGAAGGCAAGTTGCTGGCCGGGCGTACCGGTTATGACGTGGTCGTGCCGTCCAACCACTTCCTCGGCAAGCAGATCAAGGCGGGCGCTTTCCAGAAGCTCGACAAGAAGCTGCTGACCAACTATTCCAACCTCGATCCGGTGCTGCTCAAGCGTCTTGAGCAAAACGATCCGGGTAACCTGTACGCCGTGCCGTACCTGTGGGGCACCAACGGCATCGGTTATAACGTCGACAAGATCAAGGCGGTGCTGGGCGTCGACAAGATTGATTCCTGGGCTGTGGTATTCGAACCGGAGAACATCAAGAAGCTGCACAGTTGCGGCGTGGCGTTCCTCGATTCCGCCGATGAAATGATGCCGACCGTCCTCAACTACATGGGCCTCAACGCCAACAGCACCAACCCCGAAGATTACAAAAAGGCCGAAGCCAAGTTGCTGGCGGTTCGGCCTTACGTGACGTACTTCCATTCTTCCAAATACATCGCGGACCTCGCCAACGGCGACATCTGCATCGCCATCGGTTTCTCCGGCGACATGTTCCAGGCCAAGGCCCGTGCTGAAGAAGCCGGCAAGGGCATGAACATCGCCTACTCGATTCCGAAAGAGGGCGGCGCGCTCTGGTTCGACATGCTGGCGATCCCCAAGGATGCGGCCAACGTCAAAGAGGCCCACGCCTTCATCAACTATTTGTTGAAACCCGAGGTGATCGCACAAGTCAGTGATTCCGTTGGCTATGCGAACCCCAACCCTGGCTCGGACAAATTAATGGAACAGTCCATCCGCACCGACGAGTCGGTTTATCCGCCGCAAGCCGTCCTCGACAAGACCTACGTGTCCGTCGAATTACCACCAAACATTCAACGTTTGATGACCCGCAGCTGGACCAAGGTCAAGTCGGGTAAATAGCGACAAGGCTCAAACTATCCAAGGTTCGCCCACCTCGGGCGTTCTGCAAATTTTGTTGGGAGTTTCGTAAATGGCAGTTGCCTCCGGCGCCTATAAGAAAGCCCTCGAGGGCGACCAGACACCTAAACAGGTGTTGGTCAAAATCGACCGGGTCACGAAGAAGTTCGACGAGACGATTGCCGTGGACGATGTGTCCCTGGAAATCAAGAAAGGCGAGATTTTCGCCCTGCTCGGCGGTTCGGGATCGGGCAAATCCACGTTGCTGCGCATGCTCGCAGGCTTCGAACGGCCCACGGAGGGGCGCATTTTCCTCGATGGCGTAGACATCACTGACATGCCGCCGTACGAGCGGCCGATCAACATGATGTTCCAGTCCTACGCCTTGTTCCCGCACATGACCGTGGCGCAGAACATTGCCTTCGGCCTCAAGCAGGACAAAATTCCTGCCGCTGAAGTCGATGCCCGTGTCGCGGACATGCTCAAGCTGGTTCAGATGACGCAGTACGCCAAGCGTAAGCCGCATCAGTTGTCCGGTGGCCAGCGTCAGCGTGTGGCCCTGGCGCGTTCCCTGGCCAAGCGGCCGAAGCTGTTGCTGCTCGACGAACCGATGGGTGCGCTGGACAAGAAGCTGCGTTCGCAAATGCAGCTGGAGCTGGTCGAGATCATCGAACGCGTCGGCGTAACCTGCGTCATGGTGACCCACGACCAGGAAGAAGCCATGACCATGGCCGAGCGCATCGCGATCATGCACCTGGGCTGGATCGCCCAGATCGGCAGCCCGATCGACATCTACGAAACCCCGACAAGCCGGCTGGTCTGCGAGTTCATCGGCAACGTCAACATCTTCGACGGTGAAGTGATCGACGACGCCGAAGGCTACGCGACCATTACCTGCAAGGACCTGGATCGCCAGATCTACGTCGGTCACGGCATTAGCACCTCGGTGCAGGACAAATCCGTGACGTACGCGATCCGTCCGGAAAAACTGCTGGTGACGCCGACCATGCCGACCTGCGAATACAACTGGTCCAGCGGCAAGGTGCACGACATCGCCTATCTGGGCGGGCACTCGGTGTTCTACGTCGAACTGCCGAGCGGCAAGATCGTCCAGTCCTTCGTGGCCAACGCCGAACGTCGTGGCCAGCGCCCAACCTGGGGTGACCAGGTTTACGTGTACTGGGAAGACGATAGCGGCGTGGTACTTCGCTCATGAACATGCGCAAATTCAAACGCCGCCTTAATCGAATAATTCCCGGTGGCCGCCAACTGGTCATCGGGGTTCCGTTCATCTGGCTGTTCCTGTTCTTTATGTTGCCGTTCTTCATCGTATTGAAGATCAGCTTCGCCGAAGCCGACGTGGCCATTCCGCCGTACACCGAAATCTACAGCTTCATCGACCAGAAGCTCCAGGTGCTGCTTAACCTGGGCAACTACGCGATGCTGGCCGGTGATGAGCTGTACATCGCCGCCTACCTCGGCTCGCTGAAGATGGCGCTGATCAGCACCGTCCTCTGTCTGCTGATCGGCTACCCGATGGCCTACGCCATTGCCAGTGCCCGTAAAGAGATGCAAACGGTGCTGGTGCTGCTGATCATGATGCCGACCTGGACCGCGATCCTGATCCGCGTGTATGCGTGGATGGGCATCCTCAGCAACAACGGTCTGCTCAACGGTTTCCTGATGACCATGGGCTGGATCGACGAGCCGTTGCAGATCCTCAACACCAACCTGGCGGTGTATATCGGCGTGGTTTATTCGTACCTGCCGTTCATGATCCTGCCGCTCTACGCCAACCTGGTGAAGCACGACAACAGTCTGCTGGAAGCCGCATCGGACCTGGGTTCGAGCACCTTCAACAGCTTCTGGAAGATCACCATTCCGCTGTCCAAGAACGGTATCGTCGCGGGCTGCATGCTGGTGTTCATTCCGGTCGTGGGTGAGTTCGTGATCCCGGAACTGCTCGGCGGTCCGGAAACCCTGATGATCGGTAAAGTGCTCTGGCAAGAATTCTTCAACAACCGCGACTGGCCGGTGGCGTCTGCGCTGGCAGTGGTGATGTTGCTGATCCTGATTGTGCCAATCATCCTGTTCAACCGTAGTCAGGCCAAAGAAATGGAGGGCAAGGAATGAAACGCTTCCGTTTCTCGAGTTTCATGCTGATAGCCGGTTTGCTGTTCATCTACGCGCCGATGCTGATCCTGGTGATCTACTCGTTCAACGCCTCGAAACTGGTGACGGTGTGGGGCGGCTGGTCGATCAAGTGGTACGTCGGGTTGATGGACAACACCCAACTGATGGGCTCGGTGGTGCGCTCGCTGGAAATCGCCTGCTACACGGCGGTGGCGGCGGTGGCCCTGGGTACATTGGCGGCCTTCGTCCTGACCCGTATCACCCACTTCAAGGGTCGCACGCTGTTCGGTGGCCTGGTCACCGCGCCGCTGGTGATGCCCGAAGTGATCACCGGTCTGTCGCTGTTGCTGCTGTTCGTGGCGATGGCGCAGATGATCGGTTGGCCACAGGAACGCGGCATCGTCACCATCTGGATCGCCCACACGACGTTCTGTGCGGCGTATGTGGCGGTGGTGGTGTCGGCGCGATTGCGTGAGCTGGACCTGTCCATCGAAGAGGCGGCCATGGACCTCGGTGCGCGGCCGTGGAAGGTGTTCTTCCTGATCACCATTCCGATGATCGCGCCATCCCTGGGGGCCGGCGGCATGATGTCGTTCGCCCTGTCCCTGGATGACCTGGTGTTGGCGAGCTTCGTGTCGGGCCCGGGTTCCACGACCCTGCCGATGGAAGTGTTCTCGGCGGTACGTCTGGGGGTTAAACCCGAGATCAACGCCGTGGCCAGTCTGATCCTGTTGGCGGTATCGCTGATGACGTTCCTGGTCTGGTTCTTCAGCCGCCGTGCCGAAGAAGCGCGCAAGCGAGCGATCCAGCAGGCGATCGAAGAAAGCGCTGCCGACTCCTGGAAACAACCGGACGTGCGTCGTGCCCAGCAGGCGCCGGAAGCGGCTTGAGCCTGATGGGTTGACCACAAATCTGTGGTCAACCCGGTTCCCTGTGGGAGCGAGCCTGCTCGCGATGGCGGACTGACACTCAACATCAATGTTGACTGTCACGCCGCCATCGCGAGCAGGCTCGCTCCCACATTTGCTTTATGCAGCCCAAGGGGACTTGCGGATGATCTCGACAAAGTTCATCGGCTTGAACCCCGGCTCGCTGTCCACCAGTACATCCGCGTTCACCGTGCCGAACGTGGTGTCCGGTTTGTGTTTGAAGCCGTTGGCGAACGCACACAGGATGCATTCCTTGAAACCTTCGCCCCGTGGATGCGCATGCACCACCGCTTCCCGCTGCACCGTGGAAAACGCGGCGTAGTCGATGCCCAGCACATCCATTTCCACACCGGCCGTGACCAGCGCAACGTTAGGCCGCAAGTGTTGCGGCACGCCCGGGGTGGTGTGCAGGGCAATCGACAGCCACACCTGTTCGATATCACCATCCGACAAACCATAAGGCTTGAGAAACGCCTTGGCGGCGTTGGCGCTATCGACTTCGAAACGCTCGTTGTCCGTGCGATGACCTTCCACCAGGCCCAGGTCATGGAACATGGCGCCGACGTAGAGCATTTCCGGATCGTAGGCCAACTGCTTGCGCTCACCGCTCAGGGCACCGAACAGAAACACCCGGCGCGAGTGGTGGTAAAGCAGGTCGGACTCGGCGTCGCGAATGTATTCAGTGGTGGCCCGGGCCAACGCGCTGTCGGGGATTTTGATACCGGCAATGTTGCTGCTCATGGTGCTTTCCTCGTGGGGAACGCCGTGGCGGCGCTGATGGAGCAAGTCTGTTCCCGCCTCCCCAACCGGACAATCGATCCATGGCTGCGATCCCGGCCAATGAACAGGCATATCGCGCCAACCTCGCTTGTTGCGCCCGGATTGGCTAGGGTTGACGCAGATAACCCGGGTTGTACGCATGCCCTGTAGCAGCTGCCGAGCCTGCGAGGCTGCGTTCGGCTGCGAAGCAGTCGTAAAATCAGACGCCTCGGTATTCCAGACAAACCGCATGCTCAGGGTTTACGACTGCTTCGCCCGAGCGCGGACCGAGCCGAACGCAGCCTCGCAGGCTCGGCAGCTGCTACAGGTCGTGTGCTGGCTCACAATTGAGGCGATCCCTGCCATGAGTAAAACCGTTGCCATCGTGGTGTTCTCAGGCGTCCAGTCGCTGGACGTCACCGGACCCATGGATGTGTTTTCCGAAGCCAATCGTTTTCTCGAGCCGCAAGACCATTACCGGTTGGAGGTTATCGGCGTCGAGCGCGGGGTGATGCCGTGCTCCAACGGTTTGTCACTCAATGCCCATCGGCATTTCAGCGAAGCGCTGGACGCCTTTGACTTGCTGCTGGTGGCCGGCGGGCCGCAGTTGCCGTTTCTGGATTTCGGAGCGGCATTCAATGCCTGGTTGCGTGATGCCAGTGCGTTGGCACAACGGTTTGGCTCGATCTGCAACGGCGCGTTCATGCTGGCCCGGGCCGGATTGCTCGAAGGACGGACCGTCACCACCCACTGGGGCGATGCCGCGGCGTTGGCCACGTTGTGCCCCTCGACTCAGGTTGAGGCCGATCGTCTCTACGTTCAGAACGGCGAGCTCTTCACCTCGGCCGGTGTCACGGCGGGGATCGATTTGTCGCTGTACTTGCTGGCGCAGGACCACGGAGCGGAAGTGGCGTTGAGCGTGGCCAAGCGGCTGGTGGTGTTCACCCAGCGCTCGGGCGGGCAATCGCAGTTCAGCCCGTTTCTCACGCCCCACGCCGAACCGACGTCGGCGGTGGCGCTGGTGCAGCTTTACGTCCTGGCCAACCTCACCGGCGACTTGACCATTGCCGATCTGGCGAGCGCCGCCAACATGAGCGCGCGTAACTTTTCCCGGGTGTTCGCCAAGGAAGCGAAAATCACCCCGGCGGAATTCGTCGAGCGGGCGCGTGTGGATGCGGCGCGGGTGCTGCTTGAAAGCACCCATTCGCCGCTCAAGACGGTGGCGTATCAGTGCGGATTTCGCGATGCCCAGCACATGCGCACAGTGTTCAACCGCCGGCTGGGGGTGACGCCGCAGCAGTTCAGGCTGAATTTTGCGGCGATGGTTTGAGCCATGAATATGCGTTGTTCTTGCGGGCCTCATCGCTAGCAGGCTAGCTCCCACAATGGATCTGCGTGCACAGGACCACTGTGGGAGCTAGCCTGCTAGCGATGAGGCCAGTCCAGCCATACAAATCTACTGAGCACTGCGCGCCGGCAACAGCTTCAGCGTACTGCGCGTATTGGCCGTGACTTCTTCGTCATTGAAATGCGCCTCGTAGTAAATCCCTTCGACATACGCCTCCGCCTGGTCGTCGTAGTGGCTGTCGAACGGCACGCCGCTCTGGCCGACCGGGTTGATGGTCAGGCTGTGGGCCGGGTCGGCGAAGTCGATCAGCCGCCGCGTCGACGGACCATAAGTCACGGGCCACGGTGCCGGGCCGATCTTGGCCGAGAGGTTGTTCGGCACTTCGTGGGTACCTGGCGCCGCGAACGGGCCGACGTTGAAGATCCGGTCGAGCGGCTTCTGCATGCCCAATGGATGACCATGGGTCAGGGTGTGCGCCTTGCCCCACTGCCATTGCGCGAAGTCAGCGCCAAGGGTGGTCTTGAGATGGGCGATGCTCGCTTGCCAGGCCACCTTCACCGTGTCGGCGCGGGTTTCCTTGCCTAGGGTGTTGCGGTTGTCCCACCACGGTGAGTCGGCGGTCGCGGCCAGGCGTGGTAGCGCGGCGTCGATCACACGGGTCGAGAGCAGGGTTTCGAAAAAATCATTGCCCAGCTCATCGTGCATCGTCGCGTCGGCCAGGTTGAACAGGAACTGGTTGAACAGCGTGGCGCTGGTGGAATCCAGCGGGTAATCGCCTTTCCATTGCGCCAGTTGCTCAACCAGTTTGAGCTCGGCAGGATCGCTGACCACTTCACGCAGCACCGGCAGCAGCGGCGCCAATAGACGCGGACCGTAGGCGGTGGTGGTGCCCAGTTGCAGCTTCTGGTTCGCCTCGTTGTCCCACTTCACGTTCTTGTCGCTGAGCTGGCGATTGAGTTGCTGGCCACGATCGGCGAGGTTGTAGTAGCCGGGAATCTCCATGCCGGTCGGCGACAAGGGCTGGAAGTTGGCCGAGACGATGTAGCCGCGCGCCGGGTTCTCTTCCTGCGGGTTGGCGCTGAACGGGTAGAAACCTTCCTTGTCCGCCTGATGGGTGCTGCCATCGAGGATGAATCCGGGTTTCACCCCGGCCGCGCGTTTGGGCAGCAGCGCCGAGGCCCACCAGCCGATGTCACCCTTGGCGTTGGCGTAAACGATGTTCAAGCCCGGCGCCTGAACCTTGGCGGCTGCGGCGCGAGCCTTGGCAAGAGTGTCGGCGCGGTTGAGTTGGTAGAAACCCTCGAGGATCGGGTTCGGCGTTTCAAGGAACGCCCACCACATGGCCACCGGCGTCTTGCCGGCGGCGGTGCCGAGTGCATCGTTGATGATCGGGCCGTGGGGCGATTGGCGTAGCGTCAGGGTGACCGGTGCCTGGCCCTTCACTGCGATCTGTTGCTCGGTGTTGACCATGTCGACCCAATTGCCGCGATACCAGACCTGGTTCGGGTTGTCCGGGTTGACCTTCTCGGCGATCAGGTCGAGGTCGTCGTTCTGGAACATCGTCAGGCTCCAGCCGAAATCCACGTTGTGGCCCAGAAAGGCAAACGGCACCAGTGCCTGATGATGACCGTACAGGTCGAAGCCCGGCGCCGATAGTTGCGCCTCGTACCACACCGACGGCACCGAGAAGCGAATGTGCGGGTCACCGGCCAGCAGCGGCTTCCCGCTTTTGCTGCGGTTGCCGGCAATCACCCAGGCGTTGCTGCCTTCGAATTGCGGCAGGCCGTTGTCGGCCAATGCCTGTTCGCTGAGGCGGGCGAGGGCGTTCAGGTCTTTCCAGTCGCCGGCGGCGAGGGCGGGGCCGGGTGTTGAGCGCGATTTGGCCAACACGCCCTTGGGCTGCCAGTCGAGGTCGAAAATGTTCAGGTACTCGGCGCCCAATTGGTCGCGCACAAACGTCAGCAAAGGTTCGGTGCGAAACGCGGCGGCAAAACTGTAAGCCATGTAACCGGCGACGCTGATGCTGTCTTCGGCGGTGAAAGGGCGCTTGTGGATGCCCAGTACGTCGAACTCCATGGGCGCCGCGTGAGTGTCTTGATATTGATTGATGCCATCCAGATAGGCTTCCAGCGCTTTCCACGCCGGTGACTGACGATCCAGCGCGGCCACGTAGCTCTCGGCGCGTTCGCGTATGCGCAGGCTGCGGAACAGTTTGTCGGTGTCGACCAGTTTCGGGCCGAGGATTTCTGCCAACTCACCCCGGGCGAGGCGGCGCATGGCTTCCATCTGGAACAACCGATCCTGAGCCTGCACATAGCCAAGGGTGCGGTAGAGGTCGGTTTCGTTTTCGGCGCGGATATGCGGCACGCCGCGCTCGTCGTAACGCACGGTCACCGAACCCTGAAGACGCTGCAACTCCACTTGGCCCTGACGCGTCGGCTGCTTGATGTACACGTACCCGCCGACCCCGATGACGAGCGTGACGATCAGCAATACCAGTACGGTCAGGACGCGTTTCATGGTGACTCCTTGTTCTTCGGGATTGCCGCCCGTGCGGGCTGCAAACATGTAGCACAGACCTCCTGTGCTGGGCATCGCGGTCCTGGAAAAGTCAGGATTGCCTTACTTCACTTCCTCCGGCCAAGGGCAGTAGCAACCGACCGCCAGCGTATGGGTGGCGCCCACCGCCCGACCTTCGCTGAGTGCTTGCAGGATGGGCTCGATAAAGCTGTTGTTCGAATTGCAGGTCAGGCCTTCGCTGTATGGGCCGAAATACGCCAGTTTGCCGCTGCGGTCCCAGATCGCCACCGCCGGGCTGGCAGGAATCTGTTCGGAGCCCGGGAGAAGGGTGATGGTTTTCAGGCGGCTCAAGGTGCTGGGCAACTGGCCGTGGCTGCCGGGTTTTTGTACCGCGTAAAACTCCACGCCCTGCGTTACGTAGTGCTCGACCAGTTCGGTCAGGTGTTGTTGGTTGCCGACATTGCACGGGCAGGCCGGATCCCAGAAATGCACCAGGCGGATGGCACCGGGGCCGGCGAGGTCGTCGGGCAGGCGCAGCGGGTCACCGGAAAATACCGCGGTGTGCGAACTGAAGGCGCGCAGGTAGCGACCCTGAAACCAGTCATAGGCCGCCCACAAGACGCCGGCACACACGAGGGCGAGCAGGCTGGCAAGCAGTGTGGTGCGGTAGGCCGGACGCATGGGTTTCAATCCTCGAAGGTCGGCTAGCTTGCCATGCTTGCCGCGACAGATGAATATCGCAGGCCCATAAAGTCTGTTTAGCGCTCTGGAATAGCTCATGTCTGCCACTTTCGACCCCGATCATTTGCGTGCCAGCCTGCGGCCACTGGCCGAGTGGCAGCCGCTTTCGGTGGAGGCGCTGGCCTATCAGCGCTTCTACGGGCTGGATTTTCCGGGGCGAACCCAGCGCAGCGGGTTGGGGCGTTTCGAGGTCGATGGCTATGAGGTGGTCAGTCAGGTCTGGTGGCCCGAGCTTGCGAAGGCGACGCTGTTTCTGTTCCACGGCTTCTACGACCACACCGGGCTGTACCGGCATGTGATTGAGTGGGCGCTGGATCAGGGCTTTGCGGTGATTGCCTGCGACTTGCCGGGGCATGGTCTGTCCAGCGGCGAGCGGGCGAGCATCAAGGATTTCGCCGAGTATCAGCACACGCTGGAAGGGTTGTTTGCCGAGGCGCAGTCGCTGGACCTTCCGCAGCCGTGGCATCTGTGCGGGCAGAGTACCGGCGGAGCGATTGTGATTGATCACGTGCTCAATCAGGGCGTGAACAGTCCGGCGCAAGGCCAGGTGATTCTGTTGTCACCCCTGGTTCGGCCGCGCGCCTGGGGTTGGTCGCAACTCAGTTATTACCTGCTCAAGCCTTTTGTGAAAGCCATCGCCCGGCGTTTCAGCGAGAACTCCAACGACCCTGACTTCTTGCCGTTCCTGCAAGCCGACCCGTTGCAACCGCTGCGATTACCGACGGCCTGGGTTGGCGCATTGGCGCGGTGGATCAAGCGAATCGAGGCGGCGCCGAACAGTCCACGGCAACCGCTGATTGTGCAGGGGCAGGCGGACATGACGGTGGATTGGGCGCATAACCTTGAGGTGTTGAAGGCCAAGTTCGATCGGCCGCAGGTGCTGATGTTGCCGGAGGCGCGGCATCATTTGGCGAATGAGACTTTGGCGATGCGGGAGGAGTATTTCGGGTTTTTGAGTAAGCGGATCAAGGGCCGGAATCTTTAGCGGCAGAGAGGGACTCATCGCGAGCAGGCTCGCTCCCACAGGGTTATGTATACACCGTACAAATGTGGGAGCGGGCTTGCTCCGGGCGGCGTTCCGACGATGGCGGTGTATCAGGCGCCGAAGATTACTGGTTGAGGTTCGAGGTGCTCTGCCCCACCGCCAACCCCGCCCGAATCGCCGCCAACGCGGCCTGGTAATACGCCTTGCCCTCGGTGGACTCGGCAAACGTGGCGAACTCTTCCAGCTCTTCATCCGACAAGTCGCGATAGACGTACAGCAACGTGTTGTTCAGATCAGCCCCGATTTGATCCATCAAGCGCTGGCGCTGTCCGTTCAACATGCCCTGCGCCTGCCCGCCACCGAGCAAACCGGGGATCATCGAACTCAGGCTGTCAGCCGCGACGCCGGCAATCGCCAGGCTGACTTCCGCACCGGCCTCGCGAGCGGGCAGGGCCTGGGCCAGGTGGCCGATGATCAACATGCGGCTGTCGCTGGCTTGAATCTTGGGCAAACCCTTGGCGTTTTTCGCCAGCTGATCGCGACGGGTCGCCAGCAATTCGGCGGCGACGATTTTCTTGCCCAGGGGCGATTGAAAGAAGGTCAGTGCGGGTTTCGGGTCGGAGAGGCTTTTGCGCAACTGCGCTTCGGCGCGTTGGTCCACGGCCTGGGGGGCGAAACGTTGATTGCTGTTGTTTACCAGGGCCTGAAACACAGCCGGTGGCAGGCTGTTCTGGTAGCGCTGCTGGGCGGCTGAAAGGGCGTCGTTAAAATGCGCGCGCTGATCTGGCCAACCGGCGACCTTGTACAACTGGTCGTGGCCGTCTGCCCAAGCGGGCAAAACACAGAGCATCAGCAGTGAAAAAAGCAAACGGCGCATAGGGACTCCTGTCAGCAGGCGACTATTCTCCGTGCGGCTTCCGTACTTGTCGAGAATTCGTATCAGTAATCCGACAAATCCTCCGCTGCGCGGCTCTGTCGGATTTGCAGGCACAGGCATACTATGCGCGCCATGCAAATATCCTCTGATCACCCGCTGCTGTTACGTATCGTCGACGACCTGGCCGAGCGCGGCTGGTCGCAGCAGAATATTTTCCTGCCTCTGGGTCTGACCCGGGAACTGGCGGCTGAGTGCCGTAAACGTGCCGCCGAGGGCGAACTGGCCCCGGCGGCCGTGGGGCGCGGGCCGACATCGGAGATTCGCGAGGGGATTCGCGGCGACCACATCCAGTGGATCGAACCCGGCCAGGCGTTGGCGTGCGACAGTTACCTGGGCTTGATGGACAGCCTGCGCGAGGCGATGAATCGCGGGTTGTATCTGGGCCTGGAAGATTTCGAAAGCCATTTCGCGCTGTACCCGCCCGGTGCGTTTTACCTCAAGCATGTCGATCGTTTTCGTGACGACGACCGGCGCATGGTCTCGGCGGTGATTTACCTCAATGACGCGTGGCTGCCCGAGCATGGTGGCCAGTTGCGCATGTACCTGAATGAAGGCATCGAACACGACGTGGTGCCCACCGGCGGATGCCTGGTGGTGTTTCTGTCGGGCGAAGTGCCCCACGAAGTCCTGCCCGCGACCCGGGATCGCCTGTCGTTGACGGGCTGGTTCCGGCGTCGTGGTAACGAGCCGTTCTGATCATGCAGAAAATTCTGGTAAGCCGCTGCCTGCTCGGCCACCGCGTGCGTTACGACGGCGGGGCGAGCGGGCCGTTCGATCAGCTTCAACAGTGGATCGACGAAGGCCGAGTGGTACCGCTGTGCCCGGAAGTGGCCGGTGGTTTGCCGACGCCCAGGGCCGCGGCGGAAATTCCGGGCGGGCAGGGCGGTGAAGTGCTGGATGGCCACGTCTCTGTAATCACCACCGAGGGTGAGGACGTCAGCGCCGAGTTTCTCTCGGGGGCTTATCAGGCTTTGGAACTGGTGCGAAAGCACGGTATCCGCATTGCGGTGCTCAAGGCCAACAGCCCGTCGTGCGGGAATGTGCTGACGTATGACGGAAGCTTCAGCGGCGTAAAGGTCAGTGGCGAAGGGGTGACGGCGGCGTTGCTCAAGCGCAATGGGGTGCAAGTTTTCAGCGAGCTGGAGTTGCCACAAGCGGCACAGGCTCTGGCAACACTCATCTAACAACCCGCACAAACCCCTGTGGGAGCGAGCCTGCTCGCGATGAGGCCATCCCAGTCAGCATTGATGTTGAATGTAAGGCCGCCATCGCGAGCAAGCCCGCTCCCACAGGGTTATTCGTCAGCTTGGGATCAAGGCTTCGGCGCCACACTGGTGTCCGCCTTAAACCACTTCTGCTCCAGCGCCTCCAGTCGCCCGTCCTCCTTTATCCGCTTCAGCGCACTCTCCAGGCTGGCGTGAAATGCCGGGTTGCCCTTCTGAAACGGAATCGCCAGGTCCACAGCCGGGGCGGCTTTCGGCTTTTCTTCTGTCAGCGACTGCACCAGCAGGATTGAACGCGGCTCTTCTTCTTTCTGCGCGATCAATTGCACATTGGTGTGAATGTAAGGTTCGGTGAAGTCGAAACGATCCTTCAGTTCCGGGGTCATTGCTATGTGGTTGATGGCGATGTCGTATTTGCCGGTTTCAACACCGGGCAACAGATCGGTGGAGTCTGTAACGACAAAGTCGGCGCGCACATCCAGTTCGTTGGCCAGCATTTGCCCCAACTCGACTTCGAAGCCAGTGAGTTTGCCGTCGTCCTTGAAATTGAAGGGCGGTGTATTAGCCTCGATAGCAATGCGCAGTTCGCCACGATCGAAGACATCGTCAATCAGTTCGGCATGAGCCAAAGGGCTCAAAAGGGGTAGCAGGCAGATCAGGCCAGGCAAAAAGCGCATGGTCACTCCTTTGAATTCATTATGGCGATGCTCTGATTCAGGCTCGCTTTGCTATGGTTGTCGAGGTCCTTCGACAACGAATGGCCGTGAAGTTGTCTCGGCCACGCGGATTTTACGGAAAAACTGGAGAAGAGAATGAAAACGTTTATGTCACGAGCAGCATTGGCTGGCCTATTGATGGGCGTTTCGGTGCTGGCCAGTGCTGCAACGCCGGCCCCCAAAGGCGCCGAAGTGTCCATCGTTTCTCCTGAAGATGGTGCGACTGTCCCGCAAACTTTCAAAATTAAATTCGCTGTGGAGAACGTTGCGTTGGCGCCGGCGGGCGATACCACCAAGAATACTGGGCACCATCATTTGCTGGTCGATGCCAAGGATGTAGTTGCAGCAGGGGCAGTCATCCCGGCAGATGCCAATCACGTTCATTTTGGTAAGGCGCAGACAGAAACCGAGCTGACGCTGACACCAGGCAAGCACACCTTGCAGTTGGAGTTGGGCGACATGAACCATATGGCCTTCGATCCACCGATCGTCTCCGAGAAAATCACCGTCAACGTTAAGTAACCTGCTCGGAATAAAGAACCGCGCCCATGAAAAAGGAGACCCCAAGGTCTCCTTTTTTTGTCGCTCAAGTCGCTGTCAGAACAACACGCGGCAACGAATAGTGCCGTTGATGTGCTGCAGCTTCTCTTGGGCAATTTCCGAGTAATCGGCGTCGACGTCGATCACGACGTAGCCGACTTTCTCGTTGGTCTGCAGGAACTGACCGGAGATGTTGATGCCGTTTTCGGCGAAGACCTTGTTGATCTCGCTCATCACACCCGGAATGTTCTCGTGGATGTGCAGCAGGCGGTGCTTGCCAGGGTGAGCCGGCAGGGCCACTTCCGGGAAGTTCACGGACGATACCGAAGTACCGTTGTCGCTGTACTTGACCAGTTTCTCTGCCACTTCCAGACCGATGTTGGCCTGCGCCTCAGCGGTGGAACCGCCGATGTGCGGGGTCAGGATCACGTTGTCCAGGCCACGCAGCGGGCTTTCGAACTCTTCGTCGTTGGAGCGAGGCTCTACCGGGAACACGTCGATGGCCGCGCCGATCAAGTGCTTGTCCTTGATCGCGTCCGCCAGGGCTTGCAGTTCAACGACCGTGCCGCGCGCCGCGTTGATCAGGATGCCGCCCTTCTTGATGGCGCGGATTTCCTTCTCGCCGATCATCCACTGGGTCGCAGCGGTTTCCGGAACGTGCAGGGTGACGATGTCGGACATGCCCAGCAGATCGTGCAAGTTGCCGACCTGAGTGGCGTTGCCCAGCGGCAGTTTGGTCACGGTGTCGTAGAAATACACCTGCATGCCCAGGCCTTCCGCCAGGACCGACAGTTGAGTACCGATCGAGCCGTAACCGACGATGCCCAGCTTCTTGCCGCGGATCTCGAAGGAGTTGGCTGCGCTCTTGATCCAGCCGCCACGGTGGCAGGAAGCGTTTTTCTCAGGAATGCCGCGCAGCAACAGGATCGCTTCGGCCAGCACCAGCTCGGCAACGGAGCGAGTGTTGGAGTACGGTGCGTTGAACACCGCGATGCCGCGTTCGCGAGCCGCGTTCAGGTCGACCTGGTTGGTGCCGATGCAGAAACAGCCGACAGCGACCAGTTTCTTCGCCTGATCGAAGATCTCTTCGGTCAGTTGAGTGCGGGAGCGAATGCCGATGAAGTGCGCATCAGCGATCTTTTCCTTCAGCTGGGCTTCCGGCAGAGAACCGGTGAGGTACTCGATGCTGGTGTAGCCCGCCGACTTGAGAACGTCGACAGCCGATTGGTGGACGCCTTCGAGAAGAAGGAACTTGATCTTGCTCTTATCGAGAGAAGTCTTGCTCATCTGCGTAAACCTGTATCCCGGAGAAAAATGGCAGGAAATGGTCAACAGATGCTGACCCCGACGGCAAGAAAGCCGTCGCCGCAGAATAGCCGTTGGGCTCTATGCTGCGGGGTCGGTATGCTAGCATACGCACCCCGCTAAACACTCATTCCTGCGACGTGAAGCGTTCTCAGGATGACCATGAATTGTTCGAGAGTTCTGTCGATGACCAATCCTGCCCTGATTGATGAGCTGAAGACCCTGGTAGAGCCTGGCAAGGTGCTGACCGACGCCGACTCCCTGAATGCTTATGGCAAGGATTGGACCAAGCATTTCGCCCCGGCCCCAACGGCCATCGTGTTTCCGAAGACCACCGAGCAGGTTCAGGCCATTGTGCGTTGGGCCAACGAGCACAAGGTGGCGCTGGTGCCGTCCGGCGGCCGCACCGGTCTGTCCGCCGCTGCCGTGGCGGCCAATGGTGAAGTGGTTGTGTCGTTCGACTATATGAACCAGATTCTCGACGTGAACATGACTGACCGCACGGCAGTGTGCCAGCCGGGCGTTGTGACAGAGCATCTGCAAAACGTCGCCGAAGAAAAGGGCCTGTACTACCCGGTGGACTTTGCTTCGGCAGGTTCGAGCCAGATTGGCGGCAACATCGGCACCAATGCCGGCGGGATCAAGGTCATTCGCTACGGCATGACCCGTAACTGGGTGGCTGGCATGAAAGTCGTCACCGGCAAGGGCGATCTGCTGGAACTCAACCGCGACCTGATCAAGAACGCCACCGGCTACGACCTGCGTCAGCTGTTCATTGGCGCCGAAGGTACCCTCGGATTTGTGGTCGAAGCGACCATGCGTCTGGACCGTGCGCCGAAAAACCTCACCGCGATGGTCCTCGGCACCGCCGATTTCGACTCGATCATGCCGGTGCTGCACGCGTTCCAGAGCAAACTCGACCTGACCGCCTTCGAATTCTTCTCCGACAAGGCCCTGGCCAAGGTCATGGCGCGCGGCGACGTGCCGGCGGCGTTTGAAACCGATTGCCCGTTCTACGCGCTGCTGGAATTCGAAGCCACCACTGAAGAAGTGGCCAACCACGCCCTGGAAACCTTCGAACACTGCGTCGAGCAGGGCTGGGTGCTGGACGGCGTGATGAGCCAGAGCGAAACCCAGTTGCAGAACCTGTGGAAGCTGCGCGAATACATCTCCGAAACCATTTCCCACTGGACGCCGTACAAGAACGACATTTCGGTCACTGTGTCGAAAGTCCCGGCGTTCCTGAAGGAAATCGACGCGATCGTCGGCGAACACTACCCGGACTTCGAAATCGTCTGGTTCGGCCACATCGGCGACGGCAACCTGCACTTGAACATCCTCAAGCCGGAAAACCTGAGCAAGGACGAGTTCTTCGCCAAGTGCGCGACCGTCAACAAGTGGGTGTTCGAAACCGTCGAGAAGTACAACGGCTCGATTTCCGCCGAACACGGCGTGGGCATGACCAAGCGTGATTACTTGACCTACAGCCGCTCGCCGGTTGAGATCGAGTACATGAAAGCCGTCAAAGCGGTGTTCGACCCGAACGGCATCATGAACCCGGGCAAAATCTTCGCTGTTTGACTTTTGAACTTAAGCGCTACGAAACAGGAGTCGGTAATGAGCTATCAGCACCAGTATGTCGACGGTACGCGTATTCATTTCCCGCTCGGGAAGGTGGTGTGCATCGGCCGCAACTACGCCGAACACGCCAAGGAATTGGACAACCCGGTGCCTACCGAGCCGCTGTTGTTCATCAAGCCGGGCAGTTGCGTGGTGCCGCTGGAAGGCAGTTTCAGCATTCCGACCGGGCGTGGCTCGGTGCATTACGAAGCGGAAATCGCGGTGTTGATCGGCAAGCCTTTGTCGACCAAGCCAAGCCGTGAAGAAGTGCTGGATGCCATCTCCGGCTTCGCCCCGGCCCTGGACCTGACGCTGCGTGACAAACAGGCCGAGCTGAAATCCAAGGGCCTGCCGTGGGAAATCGCCAAGTCCTTCGACGGCGCGGCGGTGATTGCGCCGTTTGTGGCCGGCAGCACCTTTGCTGACCTGACCGACATCGGCATTCGCCTGACCATCAACGGCGAAGTGCGCCAGGACGGCAACAGCAGTGCGATGCTCAACCCGATCGTGCCGATGATCCAACACATGGCCGGCTGCTTCTCGCTGCAGGCCGGTGATGTGATCCTGACCGGCACGCCGGTGGGCGTCGGTCCGCTGAATGTCGGCGACGAGATCGTGCTGGAACTGCCGGGCGCGAGCAGTTTCACCAGCTCCGTCCGTTAACCTTATAGAGCTGTTGTGGCGAGGGGATTTATCCCCGTTGGGCTGCGCAGCGGCCCCCAGGTTTTTGGGGTCGCTACGCGACCCAACGGGGATAAATCCCCTCGCCACACGGACATACGCTCACATTCAGAATTGTGAATCTGCCCGCAAACACGCATGGCTTTCCTGCCATTTCCCGTTTTTTTCACATCCTGTCTGGATAATTCCGCGGATTCTGGCGTCTGAGCCGGTCCCAATTGTGCTATTACCCGTAGCCTGAATTTCTGGAACGCATCCTGAATGGCCACCCGACCGCTGCCCACTGTCAAAACTGCCCGCCGCTCGCGCTTTGTCATGCGTTGGTATTCCTGGCTTTTGCTGGTGGCCGCCGCTGCTTATGGCCTCGCCTTTGCGATGCATTGGGATGATCGCGGTGTGCTCTGGCTGCGTGAACGTTTTGAAAGCCCTGCCGAGCGTCAGGAAAGTATCTGGCTGCCGGATTACCGCGCGGTGATCGACGCCAAGCTGCTACCGGGCATGGAGAAGGACGAAGCGTCGGACCTGGCCTACGACCCGCAAACCAAAACCCTGTTTTCCGTCATGGGCAAAAAACCGTTCCTCGTTGAGCTGAGCTTGCAGGGCGACGTGTTGCGCAAGATGCCGCTGGTGGGCTGGAGCAACCCGGAAGGCCTGACCGTGATGGGCAATGGTCTGCTGGCCATCGTCGATGAGCGTGAGCACATGCTCTCCATCGTCAAGGTCGATGCCGACACTCGCGAACTGAACCGCGATAACTTCCCTAAATACGACCTCGGCCCTTCGAAAGACCAGAACAAGGCCTTCGAAGCCATCGTCTATGACCCGCGCCATCAACAAATTCTGCTGGGTGAGGAGCGCCCGCCGGCGCTGTTCAGCTGGAAAAGCGACGGCAGCCAGATCCTCAAGGGCGACAAGCAGAAACTCGCCAATGACGAACTGGACATCCGCAACCTGTCGGGTCTGGCCATCGACCCGCGCACTGGCCACACCCTCGTGCTGTCCGCCGATTCCCACTTGTTGCTGGAACTGGACGAGAAGGGCGAGCAGGTCAGCTTCATGACGTTGCTGGGCGGTTTCAACGGTCTGAAGAAGACCATTCCGCGTGCCGAAGGCGTGACCATGGACGATGCGGGCAACCTGTACATGGTGAGCGAGCCGAACCTGTTCTACCGTTTCGAAAAGCAGAAATAGGCGCCGCGAATCCAGCAGTTGTGGTCAAAGGCAACTGGCCATTAAGCTTGAATTCATACAGGCGTGATATTTCATCCGCCTGTTTCTGTTTCCGAGCTCGCCTGAATGCGCCGACTTGCCCGTCCCAAACCCCTCATTCTGATCCTGACAGTGATTGCACTGATCGCGCTGGTTGCGGTTGGCCAATACATGCGTCTGTTCGAGCGCGCCTGGTTCAACCTGCACACCCTCTGGCAACCATTAAGCAGCGAATCCATCGGTCTGGATCAATACCGGGTGGAGATTGAAGCCCGGGTCATCGACGGGCTGAACGACGATGTTTCGGCGCTGACCTTCGATCCGGTGCGCAAAAGCCTGTTCACCGTCACCAACAAAAACGCAGAGATGATCGAGATGTCGCTGGACGGGCGGATCATTCGGCGCATTGCGCTGGTGGGTTTCGGCGACCCGGAGGCAGTGGAGTTCATCAGCGCTGACACGTACGTGATCACCGACGAAAGCCAGCAACGGCTGATCAAGATTCATCTTGAGGAGGGCACTACGTTCCTCGACGCGGCGGATGCCGAGCAGATGACCCTCGGCGTGCACATGAGCGGCAACAAGGGTTTCGAAGGCTTGGCCTACGACTCGGTGGGCAAGCGCCTGTTTGTCGCCAAGGAGCGTGACCCGATGCTGATCTACGAAGTGCAGGGCTTCCCGCATTACAACCCGGAGAAATCCTACGCGGTGCACGTGGTCAACAACCCCAAGCGCGACGCCGGGATGTTCGTGCGAGACCTGTCGAGCCTGCAATACGACGAGCGCAGCGGCCATTTGCTGGCGCTGTCCGATGAGTCGCGGCTGATTCTGGAGCTGGATGTGGACGGGCGACCGCTGAGCACCATGTCTCTGAGTAAAGGGCGTCAGGGGTTGCAGAAGACCGTGCCGCAAGCGGAAGGCATCGCCATGGATGACGACGGCACGATGTACCTCGTCAGCGAACCCAACCTCTTCTACGTCTTCAAAAAACCACCGCAACCCTAAGCAACACCCCAACCTCCTGTAGGAGCCGGCTTGCTGGCGATAGCGGTTTAACAGCCAACATGGATGTTGAATGTTAAGTCCTCATCGCCAGCAAGCCGGCTCCTGCAAGGGGTGGCGTATTTCTTACTCAGCGCGCAGGGTTTTCACGCCTTCACTGGTGCCCAACATCAGCAAATCCGCCGGACGCGCCGCAAACAGGCCATTGGTGACTACGCCAACAATCGCGTTGATCTGCGTTTCCAGCTCAACCGGGTTGGTGATCTGCATGTTGAACACGTCGAGGATGATGTTGCCGTTGTCGGTCAGCACGCCTTCACGGTAGACCGGGTCGCCGCCCAGTTTCACCAGCTCGCGAGCCACGTGGCTGCGGGCCATCGGGATCACTTCGACCGGCAGCGGGAACGCGCCAAGTACCGGCACCAGTTTGCTGCCATCGGCGATGCAGATGAAGGTCTTGGCCACGGCCGCGACAATCTTCTCGCGGGTCAGGGCCGCGCCGCCGCCCTTGATCAGGTTCAGGTGCTCGTCGCTTTCATCGGCGCCGTCGACGTAGAACTCCAGGTCGCTGACGGTGTTCAGCTCATACACCGGAATACCGTGGCCCTTGAGGCGGGCGGCGGTGGCTTCGGAGCTGGCGACTGCGCCATCGAACGCGCCTTTGTGCTTGGCCAGGGCGTCGATGAAGCAGTTGGCAGTGGAGCCGGTGCCGACCCCGACGATGCTCTTGTCGTCGAGTTTCGGGAGGATGAAGTCGACGGCGGCCTGAGCCACTGCCTGTTTGAGTTGATCCTGGGTCATGCGGGCTCCGAGGTGCCGAAGGAGGGAACGAAAGGCCGGCATTATAGGCTTGGCAATGTGGCAGGTCATTGCCCGATTGGCGGGTGGTGCAGATTTGCTTTTGTGGCGAGGGAGCTTGCTCCCGCTGGAGTGCGAAGCGCTCCCCTGCATTCATTCAGGTGCACAGCTCAAACAGTTTTACGACTGCTGCGCAGCCGAGCGGGAGCAAGCTCCCTCGCCACAATCAGTCCCTGGGGCTTTCGAGTGGCTAAAACCACCTGTTTAGTGTGGTCGCCCGCCCGAAAGCCGGGTTAGACTCCTTGACCCTGCCCAACCCGCTCAGTGATGCTTTCCGATGCTCGAACAGTACGTCAAAAAGATCCTCACCTCGCGCGTTTATGACGTTGCCGTAGAAACCCCATTGCAGACGGCCCGCCAGCTCTCCGAGCGGCTGGGCAACTCCATTTGGCTCAAGCGTGAAGACTTGCAGCCGGTGTTCTCGTTCAAGATTCGCGGCGCCTACAACAAGCTGACCCAGCTGAGCGACGAAGAACGCGCTCGCGGCGTGGTCACCGCATCGGCAGGCAATCACGCGCAGGGTTTGGCCCTGGCGGCGAAAGTGTTGGGCGTCAAAGCCACCATCGTGATGCCCAAGACCACCCCGGAAATCAAAGTAGAAGGCGTGCGTTCGCGCGGCGGTAAAGTGGTGCTGCACGGAGATTCATTCCCGGAAGCCCTGGCCTACTCGCTGAAACTGGTCGACGAAAAAGGCTACGTCTACATTCACCCTTACGACGATCCCCACACCATTGCCGGGCAGGGCACCGTGGCCATGGAGATTCTGCGCCAGCACCCTGGGCGTCTGGATGCGATCTTCGTCCCGGTCGGCGGCGGCGGGCTGATCGCCGGGATCGCGGCGTACGTGAAGTACCTGCGCCCGGAAATCAAAATCATCGGCGTCGAGCCGGACGATTCCAACTGCCTGCAAGCAGCCATGGCGGCCGGCGAGCGCGTGGTGCTGCCGACCGTGGGCCTCTTCGCCGACGGCGTCGCGGTGGCACAGATCGGTCAGCACACCTTTGATATCTGCAAAGACTACGTCGATGACGTCATCACCGTCAGCACCGACGAAATCTGCGCGGCGATCAAGGACATCTACGACGATACCCGCTCGATCACTGAACCTGCCGGCGCCCTGGGCGTGGCCGGGATCAAGAAATACGTCGAACAGAACGGCGTGACCGGCCACACCTTCGTGGCCATCGACTCCGGCGCCAACGTCAACTTCGATCGCCTGCGCCATGTCGCCGAGCGCGCCGAACTGGGCGAAGGTCGTGAGGCGATCATCGCCGTGACCATCCCCGAGAAGCCAGGCAGCTTCAAGGCGTTCTGCGAAGCCATCGGCAAGCGCCAGATCACCGAATTCAACTACCGCTACAACACCGGCAGCGAAGCGCACATCTTCGTGGGTGTGCAGACACATCCGGAAACCGACCCACGCAGTGCGCTGATTGCCAGCCTCGGCGAGCAGGGCTTCCCTGTGCTGGACCTGACCGATAACGAACTGGCCAAGTTGCACATTCGCCACATGGTGGGCGGTCGTGCGGCCCACGTGGTCGATGAAGTGATTCTGCGCTTCGAATTTCCGGAGCGTCCGGGCGCGCTGTTCAACTTCCTCAACAAGCTCGGCGGGCGCTGGAACATCTCGATGTTCCACTACCGCAATCATGGCGCGGCGGATGGCCGCGTGGTCGCGGGGCTGCAAGTGCCTCACGACGAACGTCATCTGGTGCCTGCGGCGCTTGAGGAAATCGGCTACCCGTACTGGGATGAAAGCGACAACCCGGCCTATCAGCTGTTTCTTGGCTGAGCGGCTACGCTGATGGGCAGGCTCTAAGGAAATCGAACTATGGAAACGTTAACCGCCCTGAAAGTGGCGCATATGGTGGCGACGGTGTTGCTGCTGGTCAGTGCGCTGGGGCTGGCGATCTGGGTCTGGCGCACGCGGCGTAACGGTGATGCGACAGCGCATGCCCGGACGCTTCAGCGACCGCGGGTGTTCATCTGGCTGTTGATGGGCCTGGCGCTGCTGAGCATGCCGTTTACCGGCTGGTGGATGGTGCATCTGGTGGGCTGGCCGCTGGGGCAGACCTGGTTGCTGGCGTCGAGTGTGCTTTACACCGTGGCGGCGTTGGGGTGGTTTTGGTTGCTGGTGCGGCTTAACAAGTTGCGCACTGCACCGGGAGGCAGCGGCAAGTTCACCTTTGCCCTCGCACTGTTCAGCTTCGTTTGTTTTGTCGCGATTGCGGGGTTGATGGGTGCCAAGCCTGTGTAGGAGCCGGCTTGCTGGCGATCAACGATAACGCGGTGTATCTGCAAAACCGCGTCGATCCGATCGCCAGCAAGCCGGCTCCTACAGGATGGTGCGATCAGTCGCGCAACGACATTACCGGCCAGCCACGCTTCTCGGCTTCGGCGCGTAAGTTAGGATCTGGATCGACCGCCACAGCGTGAGTCACCTGCTCCAGCAGCGGCAAATCATTCATCGAGTCGCTATAGAAGTAACTGTCTTCCAGCGAATACCCGGTCTCTTCCAGCCAACGATTCAACCGCGTGACCTTGCCCTCGCGGAAGCAAGGAACATCAGTGCTGCGCCCGGTATAACGCCCATCGACCATCTCGCATTCAGTGGCGATCAGGGTTTCAACGCCCAGGCGCTGGGCAATCGGCCCGGTCACAAAACGGTTGGTGGCCGTGATGATCACCAGTTTGTCGCCAGCCTCACGGTGCTTGGCCAACAATTCAATAGCCTTGGGCAGCACAATCGGCTCGATGCAATCGCGCATGTAATCCAGGTGCCATTGATCCAGCGTGGCCATCTCGGTGCGGCCGAGGACTTCCAGGCAGAAGTTCAGGTAGGCGTCGTTATCCAGCTTGCCGGCCAGGTAGTCCTGATAGAACTCGTCGTTGCGTGCCTTGTAGGCGACGGCGTCGAGGAAGCCGCGTTCGCACAGGTAATCGCCCCAGGCGTGGTCACTGTCGCCGCCCAAAAGCGTGTTGTCCAAGTCGAATAAAGCCAGCCGCATTGCAGTTACTCGCTGAAAAGTCTGTAGAAAGGCGTCCAGAATACGGACTTTTCACAAGAGTGCACATAAGGTAGGTCGGCTCGTTGCTGCCTTCACAACCTTTGTGGAACAATGCGGCGACATGCGTTTGCGAGGTTGTTGCCGTGATCGACCCCGATGGTTTCCGCCCCAATGTCGGGATCATTCTCACGAATGATGCCGGACAGGTGCTATGGGCTCGCCGTATCAATCAAGATGCCTGGCAGTTTCCACAGGGCGGGATCAACCCCCAGGAGACGCCGGAAGACGCCTTGTATCGCGAGTTGAACGAAGAAGTGGGTCTTGAGCGCGAAGATGTTGAAATTCTCGCCTGCACCCGGGGCTGGTTGCGCTATCGTTTGCCGCAACGTCTGGTCAGGACGCACAGCCAACCGCTGTGCATCGGCCAGAAACAGAAATGGTTTCTCCTGCGCCTGATCTCCAACGAGCAGCGGGTGCGGATGGATTTGACCGGTAAACCGGAGTTCGATGGCTGGCGCTGGGTCAGTTATTGGTATCCGTTGGGCCAGGTGGTGACATTCAAGCGCGAGGTGTATCGACGCGCTCTCAAAGAGCTTGCCCCGCGCCTTTTAACGCGCGACTGACGACGGAGTTCGACCCCGAGCCATGCTCAATACGCTGCGCAAGATCGTCCAGGAAGTTAACTCCGCCAAGGATCTCAAGGCGGCGTTGGGGATTATTGTGTTGCGCGTCAAAGAGGCCATGGGCAGCCAGGTCTGCTCGGTCTACCTGCTTGACCCCGAGACCAACCGCTTCGTGCTGATGGCCACCGAGGGCTTGAACAAGCGCTCGATCGGCAAAGTCAGCATGGCACCCAACGAAGGTCTGGTCGGCCTGGTCGGCACGCGTGAAGAACCCCTGAACCTCGAAAACGCCGCGGATCACCCGCGCTACCGTTACTTCGCCGAGACCGGTGAAGAACGCTACGCCTCCTTCCTCGGGGCGCCGATCATTCACCACCGCCGCGTCGTCGGCGTGTTGGTCATTCAGCAAAAAGAACGCCGCCAGTTCGATGAAGGTGAAGAAGCCTTCCTCGTGACCATGAGCGCACAGCTCGCCGGTGTAATAGCCCACGCCGAAGCCACCGGTTCGATCCGTGGCCTGGGCCGTCAGGGCAAAGGCATCCAGGAAGCCAAGTTCGTCGGTGTACCGGGCTCGCCGGGTGCGGCGGTCGGTACCGCGGTGGTCATGCTGCCGCCGGCCGATCTCGATGTGGTGCCCGACAAGACCATCACTGACATCGAAGCCGAGCTCGGCCTGTTCAAGACCGCCATCGAAGGCGTGCGCGCCGACATGCGCGCCTTGTCCGCCAAATTGGCCTCGCAGCTGCGTCCCGAAGAGCGGGCCTTGTTCGACGTCTACCTGATGATGCTCGCCGACGAGGCGCTGGGCAACGAAGTGACCACGGTGATCAAGACCGGTCAGTGGGCCCAGGGCGCGTTGCGCCAGGTGGTGACTGAGCACGTCAACCGTTTCGAACTGATGGACGACGCCTACCTGCGTGAGCGCGCCTCGGACGTCAAGGACCTTGGCCGGCGTTTGCTGGCGTATCTGCAGGAAGAGCGCCAGCAGAACCTGGTCTACCCGGAAAAAACCATTCTGGTCAGCGAAGAACTGACGCCGGCGATGCTTGGCGAGGTGCCGGAAGGCACGCTGGTCGGTCTGGTCTCGGTCCTCGGCTCAGGTAACTCCCACGTCGCGATCCTCGCTCGGGCGATGGGCATCCCGACGGTGATGGGTCTGGTTGACCTGCCCTATGCCAAGGTCGACGGCATCGAGTTGATCGTCGATGGCAATCGCGGCGAGGTCTACACCAACCCCAGCGACGTGCTGCGCAAGCAGTTCGCCGAGGTGGTGGAGGAAGAGAAACAACTGGCGCTCGGTCTTGATACCCTGCGCGACTTGCCGTGCGTGACCCTCGATGGCCATCGCATGCCGCTGTGGGTCAACACCGGCCTGCTGGCGGATGTTGCGCGAGCGCAGAAGCGTGGCGCCGAAGGCGTTGGTCTGTACCGCACCGAAGTGCCGTTCATGATCAACCAGAGGTTCCCGAGCGAAAAGGAGCAGCTGGCGATCTACCGCGAGCAACTCGCCGCGTTCCACCCGCAACCGGTGACCATGCGCAGCCTGGACATCGGCGGCGACAAGTCGCTGTCGTACTTCCCGATCAAGGAAGACAACCCGTTCCTCGGCTGGCGCGGCATTCGCGTCACCCTCGACCACCCGGAAATCTTCCTGGTGCAGACCCGCGCGATGCTCAAGGCCAGCGAAGGCCTGAACAACCTGCGGATTCTGCTGCCGATGATCTCCGGCACCCACGAACTCGAAGAAGCCCTGCACCTGATTCACCGGGCCTGGGGCGAAGTGCGCGACGAAGGCACCGATGTGCCGATGCCGCCGATTGGCGTGATGATCGAGATTCCGGCGGCTGTTTATCAGACCAAGGAGCTGGCGCGCCAAGTGGACTTCCTGTCCGTCGGCTCCAACGACTTGACCCAGTACCTGCTGGCGGTGGACCGAAACAACCCGCGAGTGGCCGACCTTTACGACTACCTGCACCCGGCGGTGCTGCAAGCCTTGCAGAACGTGGTGCGTGATGCCCACGCCGAAGGCAAGCCTGTGAGTATCTGCGGCGAGATGGCCGGTGACCCGGCGGCGGCGGTGTTGTTGATGGCGATGGGCTTCGACAGTCTGTCGATGAACGCCACCAACTTGCCGAAAGTGAAGTGGATGCTGCGCCAGGTCAACCTGAGCATGGCCAAGGAATTGCTGGCTGAGCTGATGACCATCGACAACCCGCAAGTTATCCACAGCTCGCTGCAACTGGCGCTGAAGAACCTTGGGTTGGCGAAGATGGTCAATCCGGCTGCCGCCAAAGCCCTCTAAATATGGACTGGCCCTGTGGCGAGGGAGCTTGCTCCCGCTGGAGTGCGAAGCGCTCCCAGTCCGGCCGATGAGTTGCTTTGGAAGGACCCATTGGCCGGTTGACGGCTGCTTCGCAACCGAGCGGGAGCAAGCTCCCTCGCCACAATTCATCGCCAGACGGTCAAATCTTTATCTCCACTTCCCCCAGATGCCCGCCATACGGTCCGAAACTCCTTTCGACCATAAGCCGCGTCCCATCCGCCTGAACAATCAACGCCGTACACGCCCGTGTCCCATACGTGGGACTGGCAATAAACACACTCGACAACAACGTCTCGGTCGCCAACCCCACCCCGGTGTCCGGCAACTCAGCAAACGGCGCTGTCTGCGGATCGTTCAGCAAGGCCAATAACGCCTCTGGCTGCGGATCCTCCAGCACTTCTTCCAGCGCCGCCCGCGCCTTGAGCAGTTTCGGCCACGGCGTGTCCAGACCGGCGTTCGACAACCCGTAAACCCCAGGTGGCAGCATCACCGCCTCAGACGCCCGCGCATTGAAGTGCCACAGTTCGTTGGCATTACCGATCAGCAGGTTAAACCCGGCATATTCAAGCGATCGTCTGACAACGTCGCTTAAGTAATCATCAATCGGCATGTTGCCCAAGAGAAAACCTGCCGCCAGTTCACCTCGCGATTTTCGCGACGGCGGCTGATGCGGATCACGGATATTTGTCAGCGCAGCGAAGCGCCCATTGGCCCCGATACCGAGCCAGGTGCCGCCGGCTTCCAGGTCGCGACCGGCATAGACCTGAGGCGCTTCGGGCCATTGCGCCAAAGGCAGGCTGGGCCGGGCATAGAATTCGTCGCGGTTGGCCGCCACGATCAGCGGCTGGGCGTGGCCCGGTCGCCAGGCAAAAACAATCAGGCACATAAGGTGGTCCTAGTGTGTTTTTTGCTCACTCTACGCAGTCGTCGTGTGGGTATCCATCGCCATCCAGTGGAGCTTGAGGCCATGCATCCGTTACCATGCCGCTCTCATTTGGGGATGCGCATGGAATTTCTGCTTTATCTGGCCCTCGGGGCCTGTGCAGGCGTGCTGGCCGGGCTGTTCGGGGTCGGCGGCGGGATCATCATCGTCCCGGTGCTGGTGTTCAGTTTCACCTTGCAGGGCTTCGACGCCTCGATCCTGACCCACTTGGCGGTCGGCACTTCCCTGGCGACGATCATCTTTACGTCGGTCAATGCGGTCCGCGAGCATCAGCGGCGCGGCGCAGTACGTTGGCCGATATTCGTCTGGATGACCGTTGGTATCCTGATGGGCGCCGGTTTTGGTGCGCTGACGGCCGAAGCCATCTCCGGCCCGAACCTGCAGAAGATCATCGGTGTGTTTGCATTGATCATCGCCGTGCAACTGGCGCTGGACGTCAAACCCAAGGCCAGCCGAACCGTGCCAGGCAAACTCGGTCTCACCGTGGCCGGCAGCGTGATTGGCTGGGCCTCGGCAATTTTCGGCATTGGCGGCGGCTCGTTGACCGTACCGTTCCTGACCTGGCGCAGCGTGCCGATGCAGCAGGCGGTGGCGACTTCGTCGGCCTGCGGTCTGCCCATCGCCTTGGCCAGTGCATTAAGTTTCATGATTCTGGGCTGGCACGATCCGTTGCTGCCGGCCCATAGTCTCGGTTTTATTTATTTGCCGGCGCTGCTGGGGATTGCCCTGACCAGCATGTTCTTCGCCCGCATCGGCGCACGACTGGCCCACAGGCTGTCGCCGAAGTTGCTGAAAAGGCTGTTCGCCGCTTTGCTGTTCTGCGTTGGCCTGAGCTTCCTGCTCTAGCTCGCAATGCTGGCTTAATCCTGAGGTGGCAGCGTCGCCCGGGAATTCTGGTTTCAACTTAACAAGGAGTCGCAATGCTGCCTTACCCGCAGATCGACCCGGTGGCCCTGGCCATCGGTCCGCTGAAAATCCACTGGTACGGTCTGATGTACCTGATCGGCATCGGCGGCGCCTGGCTGTTGGCATCGCGCCGGCTCAACCGTTTCGACCCGACCTGGACCAAGGAGAAACTCTCCGACATGGTCTTCTGGATGTCGATGGGCGTTATCGTCGGCGGACGCCTGGGCTATGTGCTGTTCTACGATCTGCACGCTTACCTGGCCAACCCGACGCTGATTTTCGAGGTGTGGAAGGGCGGCATGTCGTTCCACGGCGGGTTCATCGGCGTGATGCTGGCAGCGTTGTGGTTCGGCAAAAAGAACAACAAGTCGTTCTTCCAGCTGATGGACTTCGTCGCGCCAATGGTGCCGATTGGCCTGGGCGCCGGGCGTATCGGTAACTTCATCAACGCCGAGTTGTGGGGCAAGGCGACCGACGTGCCGTGGGCGATGATCTTCCCGACTGATCCGGCTCAATTGGCGCGTCACCCGTCGCAGCTGTACCAGTTCGCGCTCGAAGGCGTGGCGCTGTTCGCCATTCTCTGGTTGTTCTCGCGCAAGCCGCGGCCGACCATGGCCGTGTCCGGGATGTTCGCGCTGTTCTACGGCATCTTCCGTTTCATTGTGGAATTCGTCCGCGTCCCAGACGCGCAACTGGGCTATCTGGCCTGGAACTGGCTGACCATGGGCCAGGTACTTTGCGTACCGATGATCGTCGGCGGGCTGTTCCTGATCTGGCTGGCGTATCACCGCGCCCCGGCAACTCCAGCGGCCGCCGTATAAATTCGAATCCCGGGGTGACGACCCCGGGTTCAAGGACACAGGTAACTCATGAAGCAATATCTCGAACTGGTCGCCCACGTCATCAAGAACGGCACCAAACAGGCCAACCGTACCGGCGTGAACACCATCAGCTTTCCGGGCGCGATGCTGCGTTATGACCTGAAAGAAGGTTTCCCGGCGATCACCACGCGCAAGATGGCCTTCAAATCCGCCATCGGCGAGATGTGCGGTTTCCTGCGTGGCGTGAACAACGCCGCGGAATTCCGTGCGCTGGGCTGCAAGGTCTGGGACCAGAATGCCAACGAAAACGCGCAGTGGCTGGCCAACCCGTTCCGCCAGGGCGAAGACGACCTCGGCGAGATCTACGGCGTGCAATGGCGCAAATGGCCGGCGTACAAGCAGATCCCGGTCAGCAATCAGGCCGCCATCGAACAGACCCTGAGCCAGGGTTATCGTCAGATCGCCGAAGGCGAAGAAGACGGTCGGGCCTACGTGGTTCTGTACAAGGCGATCGACCAGATCCGCCAGTGCGTCGACACCATCATCAAGGACCCGGGCAGCCGCCGCATCCTGTTCCACGGCTGGAACGTCGCCCAGCTCGATGAAATGGCCTTGCCGCCGTGCCACCTGCTGTACCAGTTCCACCCGAATGTAGAGACCAAGGAAATCTCCCTGACCCTCTACATCCGCTCCAACGACCTGGGCCTGGGCACGCCGTTCAACCTCACCGAAGGCGCCGCGCTGCTGAGCCTGATCGGTCGCCTGACCGGCTACACGCCGCGTTGGTTCACCTATTTCATTGGCGACGCCCACGTCTACGAAAACCATTTGGACATGCTGAACGAACAGCTCACTCGCGAGCCGTTCCCGATGCCGAAACTGGTGATCAGCGACCGTGTGCCGGAGTTTGCCAAGACCGGTGTTTATCAGCCGGAGTGGCTGGAGTTGATCGAGCCGGGTGATTTCTCGCTTGAGGGTTATCAGCACCACGCGCCGATGACCGCGCCGATGGCGGTTTAAATCCGACTGAAAGCGATGAAATAAGATGGTTTCTGATACGAGCAGTGACGGTGGACTCCACCGTACCTGTTCGTATCATATAGAACTATTTAAGATTGAACCTTACTGCACCAAGCCCATACCAAAAATCAAAACTAGCTGAACTTGAAAGCAATGCAAGTTGTACGTAAATACTTGCCCCGCTGGAGCCTTGATAAAATTCGGGGGCTATAAAAAATGTATAGGCGGACCCTTGATGCTCTGCAGCTATAATCTGTTGATGTCGAGGTTGTTCTGAATGGTTCCACTGCATGACCAGATGAGTATGAGGTCCCAGGTTGGACAAGACCAGAGTTGTAACTATAAGTCCATTCGGGTACGCCTCTGCATCCAGAAAACCATCAATCACACCCTCGACGCTATTATTTCCTGCAGCTTCGAAGTGCGGTGAGACGAGTAGTCCCTTAGGTAGGGAAGGAACGTCATGTTCATCTAGGCGTTCACGGACGCAGACAATATCCGTAGGAACTCCTTCGAATTTTTTCACTTCGTCGCTTGGCAAAAGAAAGCGAAGTGGTTGCTCGATACACCTGACTTCCCGGCTCTCTGAGATGTACTTTCTGCTCCCGTCCCGTGCTGTCCACTCAACTCGCAGGTGATCGGATGGCTTGACGTCGTGTGACGTGTCTGCTGCCACCGTTATCCAGAATAGAAAGTGGTTATTCACAATGGGCAATACATATAGATCGCCAATGTAGCTGAGCGTCCCATAAAGTTCTTCATATTGGTTTTTTTTGTATTGAACAACTGGAGCAGGAGTTTCTGCGTCATGCTTACTTTTCGACGTATGAGTGTTAGTTAAAATTGGGCCGTCAAGTGGATATTTGCGTTCAGCGATATCATTCATGTTAGTTCCTCTGCAATTGCCAAAATTTCGGTTGGCTTATAAGAGAAAGGCTAAACGCTAATTGTGTGTGTATCTACTGTCATAAATGACAGGTGTGGATACTCATTTCGTATAAAGCGAATGGCTTATACATCTATTCGTTCTATGGAAGAATTAATTCTTCAAATAGCCACTGCCTAAAGATCAATGGCCGTGGCTTCGGCCGACATGAGAAGGCTCAACCTCGGTCGCCACAACCCCGCCACTCACTTCCAGCCGCTGCAAAATCCCGCACTGATCAATCTCCGGCCCCTCGCTACAGCGTTGGCGCAGGTCGAGCAGTTGCGCCTGCAATGCCATCAGCCCATCGATCCGCGCTTTCACGTGATGGATGTGTTCGTCGATCAACGCATTCACGCTTTCACACTGATCCTGCGGACTGTCGCGCAGAGCCAGCAGGCTCCGGATTTCCTCGAGCGTCATGTCGAGGGTGCGGCAATTGCGGATGAAGGTCAGGCGTTCGGCGTGGGCCTGGGTGTAGACGCGGTAGTTGCCGTCGCTGCGGGCCGGTTCCGGCAGCAGATTTTCGCGCTCGTAGTAGCGGATGGTTTCCACGGCGCAATCGGTGAGTTTGGCGAGTTCTCCGATCTTCATGACGGCAGTCTCCAAATAAGTGCTTGACCCTATAGTGGCTACAGGGTCTTTACTTGGCAACAGGCACCTTCATGGACGCAACCCAATGAGCGATTCCCTTCACACCCACAAACCCGAGGCTGATCACGATCACGATCACAGCCACAAGCTGCAGCCTGTGCAGAAACATGACCACGGCGGGCACGGGGACTCTTGCTGTTCTTCGAAAGCGGCAACGCCTTCGCTGATCAAGTTGAGCGGCAAGCCGACCGACGGCTCGCGGCTGAGCAGTTTCCGCATCGACGCCATGGATTGCCCGACGGAGCAGACGCTGATCCAGAACAAACTCGGCAAACTCGCGGGTGTGCAGCAACTGGAATTCAACCTGATCAACCGCGTGTTGGGCGTGACCCATGACCTGCCAACCACTGCGCCGATCATCGAGGCGATCAAGTCGCTGGGCATGGTGGCCGAACCGATGGAGCAGGGCAGCGAAGCGCCTGCGCCGATCCCCGAGAAAAAACACTGGTGGCCCTTGGCGCTGTCCGGCGTGGGTGCGCTGGCTGCAGAAGTGATCCACTTCACCGACGCCGCACCGACGTGGGTGGTGGCAATTATCGCGCTGATTTCGATCCTCAGTGGCGGCCTCACCACTTATAAGAAAGGCTGGATCGCGCTCAAGAACCTCAACCTGAACATCAATGCGCTGATGAGCATCGCGGTGACTGGCGCGATCCTGATCGGCCAATGGCCGGAAGCGGCGATGGTGATGTTCCTGTTCACCGTGGCCGAGTTGATCGAAGCGAGGTCGCTGGACCGGGCGCGCAACGCCATTGGCGGCCTGATGCAGATGACCCCGGAACAGGCCACGGTGCAGCTAGCCGACGGCAGTTGGGTCGAGCAAGACGTCAAAACCATCGAGCTCGGTGTACGAGTGCGGGTGCGTCCCGGCGAGCGGATTGGCCTGGACGGCGAAGTGGTGTCGGGCAGTTCGACCATCGATCAGGCGCCGATCACCGGCGAAAGCCTGCCGATCGAGAAGACGGTGGGCGATAAGGTCTTCGCCGGCACCATCAACCAGGCGGGCTCGCTGGAATACACCGTGACCGCCGCGGCCAATAACTCGACCCTGGCGCGGATCATCCACGCCGTGGAACAGGCCCAAGGCGCGCGGGCACCGACCCAGCGCTTCGTCGATCAGTTCTCGAAAATCTATACCCCGGCGGTGTTCTTCCTCGCCTTGGCGGTGGCGGTGATTCCGCCACTGTTCATGGGCGCCGTGTGGTTCGACTGGATCTACCGGGCGCTGGTCTTGCTGGTGGTCGCTTGCCCATGCGCCTTGGTGATTTCCACCCCGGTGACCATCGTCAGCGGCCTCGCAGCGGCAGCGCGTAAAGGCATCCTGGTGAAGGGCGGTGTTTATCTGGAGGGCGGTTACAAGCTCGATTACCTGGCCTTGGACAAGACTGGCACGATTACCCACGGCAAACCGGTGCAGACCGATTATTTGTCGCTTGATCCAACCGCTGACGCATCCGCCCCGGCGATTGCGGCGGCGTTGGCCGGTCGCTCGGATCACCCGGTGTCGCTGGCCATCGCCAATGCGGCTGTGGAAAAACAATTGGCGCCACTCGTTGTGGATAACTTCGAAGCCCTGGCCGGGCGTGGCGTTCGCGGTGACATCAACGGTCAGACCTACCACTTGGGCAACCATCGTCTGGTGGAAGATCTGGGCCTGTGTTCGCCTGCGCTGGAAGAAAAGCTGTTCGCGCTGGAAAAACAGGGCAAGTCCGTGGTGTTGTTGCTCGACACATCGGGCCCACTGGCGCTGTTCGCCGTCGCGGATACGGTCAAGGAGTCCAGCCGCGAAGCGATCCAGCAGCTGCACGATCTGGGCATCAAAACCCTGATGCTGACTGGCGACAACGTCCACACCGCTCAGGCGATTGCCGCGCAAGTCGGCATCGACGAGGCCAAGGGCGATCTGCTGCCGACCGACAAGCTGCAAGCCATCGAAGCGCTTTATGCACAGGGCCATCAAGTGGGCATGGTCGGCGACGGCATCAACGATGCGCCGGCGCTGGCCCGGGCCGAGATTGGTTTCGCGATGGCTGCGGCAGGCACCGATACCGCCATCGAGACCGCCGATGTCGCCCTGATGGACGACGATCTGCGCAAGATCCCCGCGTTCATCCGCCTGTCGCGGCAGACGTCGAGCATCCTCAAACAGAACATCGCCCTTGCTTTGGTCATTAAGGCGATCTTTCTTGGGGTAACCTTCGCCGGGATCGCCACCATGTGGATGGCGGTGTTCGCCGACATGGGCGTGAGCCTGTTGGTGGTGTTCAACGGTTTGCGCCTGCTGCGCAAGTAAGCGATGAGGAAAGGGTGTGCTGAGTGCCGAGCTGAAGGCGTTTTACATGGTTGCCCGCTTGGGCAGCATTACCCTGGCGGCGAAAAAGCTCGGCCTGAGTCAACCCACGGTGACCACGCAGATCCGTAATCTGGAAAGCCAGTACTCGGTTGAGCTGTTCTACCGTGGCGGCCGCCGCCTCAGCGTCAGCGATGAAGGCGCGCGACTGTTGCCGATGGTCAAGGCGTTGTTGCAGCAGGAAGCCGATATCGAGTTTTTCCTGCGCAACAGCGGCCAGGTCCAGGGCACGTTGCGCATCGCCGCCACGGCGCCGTATTACATCCTCGATCTGGTGAAGACCTTCCGCGAGCGCCTGCCGCAGGTGGAAGTGTCGGTGGAGATCGGCAACTCCCAGCAGGTGCTGGAGGCGCTGGAGGATTACCGGGTGGATGTCGCGGCGTCCTCGCAGTTGCTCGACGATGCGCGGCTCATTCGTCGGGTGCTCGGCAGCGATCCGCTGGTGCTGGCGGTGCATCGCAATCATCCGCTGGCGGTGCATGATCATGTGCCGCTGAGTGCGTTGGCCGGGCATACGTTGTTGATGCGCGAGTCCGGCTCGACCACTCGGCGATTGACCGAAGAGTTGCTGGCCAGCGCCGGGGTGAGTTTCGGGCCGCTGCTGGAGATTGGCAGCCGTGAATCAATTCGTGAGGCGGTGCTGCGCAACATTGGCATCAGCATCATTGCCCGGCAGGAAGTGCCGCATGACCCGCAACTGCGCGTGCTGACCATCGAGAATGCGCCGCAGATTCCCGAGTATCTGTACTGCCTCAAGGAACGCAAAGGCGCGCGGCTGCCGGCGGCGTTTCTGGGGTTGGCGCAGGAAATGGCCCCCGCGTAACGATCGTTCCCACGCTCCGCGTGGGAATGCCTCAACGGACGCTCCGCGTTCGGCTCTTGATGGGACGCGGAGCGTCCCGGGCTGCATTCCCACGCGGAGCGTGGGAACGATCGGCGGTGAACCCAAATCCCCGAATACCACTATCAGCCGTTTTTGCCTCACTGCCACATGACCGACGCATTACAAATCTAGGATGGCTCTCATCTGCTTGATGAGGTCTGTCCATGAACCACTCGATCGCAACTGCCCTGACCAACCCCGGCGCCCCGATGAAGGTGCGCGGCGTGCAGAAACGCTTTGGCGCCTTCACCGCGCTGGACAATGTTTCCCTCGACGTGGCGGCCGGTGAGTTGGTGTGCCTGCTGGGCCCGTCGGGCTGCGGTAAAACCACCTTGCTGCGCTGCATCGCCGGTCTGGAGAAGCAAGACAGCGGCGAGTTGTACCTCGGCGATCGCGACGTTTCCCACCTGGCACCTCAAGCGCGGGACTACGGCATTCTGTTTCAGTCCTACGCGCTGTTCCCCAATCTCACTGTCGAAGCGAACATTGCCTACGGCCTCGCTGGCAGTGGTCGCGATGAAGTGCGCAAGCGCGTGGGTCAGATGCTGGAACTGGTCGGCCTGATCGGCAGCGAGAAAAAGTACCCCGGCCAACTGTCCGGCGGCCAACAACAACGTGTTGCACTGGCTCGCGCATTGGCGCCGGCGCCATCGTTGTTGTTGCTGGACGAACCGATGTCGGCCCTCGACGCCCGGGTTCGCGAGCATCTGTGCACCGAGCTGCGTCAACTGCAACGCAACCTCGGCGTCACCACGCTGATGGTCACGCACAATCAGGACGAGGCCATGCTGATGGCCGACCGCATCGCCGTGATGAACAACGGCAAGGTCGAGCAGTACGCCACGCCGCAGGAAATCTACGACCGCCCGGCAACGCCGTTTGTGGCGGAGTTTGTCGGCCAAGGCAATTGGCTGCCGTTCAGCCGCAGCAGCGACAGCCACGCGCAGGTCGGCGGGATGAGCATGCGCCTGGCGGATGGCAGCGCTAAAACGACATCGGGCCGTTTGTTTTGCCGCCCGGAAGCGATCAACGTCAACCCGCTGGTGCATGAAGAAAACCTGTTCCCGGCCAAGGTTCGCGAGATCACCTTCCTCGGCAACCGCTGCCGCATGAGCTTCGAACTCGATCAACTGCCGGGTCATGCATTGCTGGCCGAACTGGCACCGGAAGCCATGCCGCGCCTTGGCGCCCAGCAGATCATGGTCGCCTTGCCACCGCGCAGCCTGCAGGTGTTTGCCTGATGAGCGCGAACATCGCGCTGCCGATCCCGCACAAGCAGGTTCGGCAGACCTCCCGTGCCGAGATCGGCGACCGGGTGTTCGTGGTCGGTGGCAAAGTCCTTTTACTGGTGCTGCTCGGCATTGCGGTGTTGATGCCGTTGCTGGCGATCTTCTGGCGCGGCTTCAGTTCCGAGGCCGGGCAGGGCGGAGGTCTGGTCGCGGCTCGTGAACTGGTGACCAGTGCGAACTTCCACTGGCTGCTCGGCAATAGTTTGAAAGTTTCCCTCAGCGTCGCGGCCATTGTCGTACCGCTGGCTTACCTGTTTGCCTACGCGCTGCAACGCACGTTGATTCCTGGAAAAGGTATCTGGCGCGGGATGTCGTTGCTGCCGCTGATGGCGCCGTCGATGTTGCCGGGCATTGCCCTGGTTTATCTGTTCGGCAACCAAGGCATGTTGCGTGGTTTGCTCTCGGACAATATCTACGGCTTCTGGGGCATTGTTCTGGGTGAGGTCATCTACACCTTCCCACACGCTTTGATGATTTTACTGTCGGCGCTTTCCCTGGCGGATGCGCGACTGTTCGATGCCGCCTCCAGCATGGGCGCCAGTCCGGCCAAAGCCTTTCGCAGCATCACCTGGCCGGCGACTCGTCAGGCCGTGTTCGCCGCGTTCTGTCTGGTGTTCACCCTGACCATCACCGACTTCGGCGTGCCTGTGGTAGTCGGTGGCGACTATCAAGTGCTGGCGCTGGAAGCCTACAAGGCAGTGGTCGGCCAGCAACAGTTCGGCCGCGGCGCATTGATCGGCATGGTCCTGCTGCTGCCGGCGCTGTTCAGTTTTGCGGTCGATGCCTGGTTGCGTCGGCGTCATGGCGACTCCATGAGCGGCCGGGCTCAGGTGTTTCAACCGGCGCCGTCGAAGCTGCGGGACGGCTGCTACCTGGCGATCGTGTTGCTGATCTGCGCGGTGTTGCTGCTGGTGTTCGGCATGGCGGTGTTCTCCTCGCTGGTGAAATTCTGGCCGTACAACCTGTCGCTGTCGCTCAACCACTACCAGTTCAACGACACCGCGGGTGGTGGCTGGCTGGCCTATGGCAACAGCGTGAAGATGGCTTTGTGCACCGCGTTGATCGGCAGCGTGCTGATCTTCACCGGCGCCTACTTGATGGAAAAAACCAAGGGCCAGCGCGGACTGAACCTGACCTTACGCATGCTCAGTTTCGTACCGATGGCGGTGCCGGGTCTGGTGCTGGGCCTGGGTTATGTTTTCTTCTTCAACCTTAGCGGCAACCCGCTGCACGTGCTCTACGGGACCATGACCCTGCTGGTGGTCTGCACCATTGCTCACTATTTGACCACCGCGCAAATGACCGCGACCACGGCGCTGCGCCAGCTCGACGCCGAGTTCGAAGCCGCCGCGTTGTCGCTCAAGGCGCCGCTGTATCGGCATTACCTGCGTGTCACCGTGCCGATCTGCCTGCCGGCGCTGCTGGACATCGTGCGCTACCTGTTCGTCTCGGCCATGACCACCGTCTCGGCGGCGATCTTCCTCTACAGCCCCGACACCATCCTCGCAGCGGTGGCGGTGCTGAACATGGATGACGCCGGCAACGTCGGCGGCGCGGCGGCGATGTCGACCCTGATTCTCTTGACCTCGGCGGGTGTGTCCCTGCTGCTGGCCTGGGCCTCGCGCGGTTTGTTGCGCCGCTCCCAGGCCTGGCGGCAGACCGCGCCTGGCAATTAATTCGCTGCTCCTAAAACCGAAAGCCCCTCAACTCAACAGGAAAACGATCATGTTCAAGCCCCTGGCCCTGGCCGCTGCTGTCCTCACCGCTTTCAGCCTGAACGCCTTCGCGGCGCAAACCGAGTTGACGGTGTACACCGCCCTCGAAGCCGAACAACTGAAGACCTACAAAGAAGCCTTCGAAAAAGCCAACCCGGACATCGAGATCAAGTGGGTGCGCGATTCCACCGGCATCATCACCGCCAAGCTGCTGGCCGAAAAAGCCCGCCCGCAGGCTGATGCCGTCTGGGGCCTGGCGGCGTCGAGCCTGGCGATCCTCGATCAGCAAGGCATGCTGCAAAGCTATGCGCCGAAGGACTTGGGCAAGATCGGCGGCAACTATCGCGATGCTGCTAACCCGCCAGCCTGGGTCGGCATGGACGTCTGGGCTGCGACCATTTGCTTCAACACGGTTGAGGCCGAGAAACAGGGTTTGAGCAAACCGGTGAGCTGGCAGGACCTGACCAAGCCTGAGTACAAAGGCAAGATCGTGATGCCCAACCCGGCCTCGTCCGGCACCGGTTTCCTCGACGTCAGCGCCTGGCTGCAAACCTTCGGCGAGAAGCAGGGCTGGCAGTACATGGACGACCTGCACCAGAACATCGGCCAGTACGTTCACTCCGGTTCCAAGCCTTGCAAACTGGCGGCGGCGGGTGAATTCCCGATCGGTATTTCCTTTGAATACCCGGCGGTTCAGTTGAAGCGCCAGGGTGCACCGCTGGACATCATCCTGCCGAAGGAAGGCCTGGGCTGGGAGATCGAAGCAACGGCTGTGATCAAGGGCACGCCGCATGAAGAGGCGGCGAAGAAACTGGCTGACTTCTCTGCGAGTCCGGCAGCGATGGAGCTTTATAAGGAGAACTTTGCCGTGCTCGCGCAGCCGGGGATTGCCAAGCCGCAGACCGAATTGCCGGCGGATTATGAGCAGCGTTTGATCAAGAACGACTTTGCCTGGGCCTCGAAGAATCGCGACGCGATCCTGACCGAGTGGCGCAAGCGGTATGACGGCAAGTCTGAAAAAGTCGCTGCCAAGTAAATCTTCGTAGGCTGACAGGGCCTCTTCGCGGGCAAGCCTCGCTCCTACAGATGATCGCGTATCCCTGTAGGAGCGAGGCTTGCCCGCGAAGGCGGCTTCGAATTCAGGACACCTCTTCATGACACAACACAACGACATGCTGATCGTAGGCGCCGGCATCCTCGGCCTGTCCCACGCCTACGCCGCCGCCAGGCGCGGCCTCAAAGTCACGGTTTTCGAACGCAGCGAAACGCCCTTGGGCGCCTCGGTCCGCAACTTCGGCCAGGCCCTGGTCACTGGCCAGCCCCCGGGCCCGATGCTCGAACTGGCCAAAGCCAGCCGCGAGATCTGGGGCCAATGGGCACAACTGGCCGGCCTGCAACTCAAGCGTAATGGCTCGTACCTGTTCGCCCGCACCGAAGCCGAAGAGCACTTGCTGGAAGCCTTCTGCGCCGGCCGCGCCGTGGAACACGGTTACCGCGTCGACCTGCTGCGCGGCGCTGCATTGCGCGACCTGTACGGCGGCCAGTTTCGCCATCATCGCGCCGCGTTGCACGGCATGGACGATCAGCAACTGTATTCGCGCGAAGCGATTCCGGCGTTGATCGACTACCTGCACCGCGAACTCGGCGTCGAGTTTCACTTCTCCACGTTGGTGCGCGACATCGAACCGGGTCGCCTGCACAGCACCGCCGGCACTTTCAGCGCCGAGCAGATCATCGTCTGTTCCGGCCACGACTATCAGACGCTGCTGGCCGAGCCGATCGCCACGCTCAACCCGCAAATCTGCCGCCTGCAAATGCTCCGCGCCCGACCGCAGATCAACCTCAATTTGCAACACGCGTTGCTCACCGGTTTAAGTTGCGTGCACTACGGCGCCTTCGCCGATCTGCCGGAAGCGGCGGCGGTGCAGGCGCAGATTCTGCGCGAGGAACCGCACCTGCACGAAAACGGTATCCACCTGCTGATCAGCCCGACGCCTTACGGCGAACTGATCATCGGCGACTCCCACCATTACGGCAGCGATCCGTCGCCGTTCAATGCTGAGTTTGTGGATAACTGGATGATTGAACTGGCCGAACAAACCCTGGGTTGCAAGGTGCAAGTGGTCGAGCGCTGGCAGGGTGTCTATGGTTCACGGGGACCAGGGCCGTTCTCGTTCTTGCGGCCGATGCCGGGTGTTAGCGTGGCGCTGATGCACACCGGGGTCGGCATGAGTGTCGGGCCGGCGATGGCCGAACGTAATGTCGCTCACGTGTTGGGGGAAGATTGATGGCGCGTCCTGAGCAAGTGATTGCCGAGGTGTTCGGTTTGTACGAGCGTTTTGGCGACAGCGATTACATCGGCGAGCCGGTGTCGCAGATCGAGCACATGTCCCAGGCTGCGGAATTGGCCATGGCGGAAGGCTTCGATGATGAAGTGGTGCTGGCCGCGTTCTTCCATGACATCGGGCATATCTGCACCGACAGCGCGGAGAACATGGGTGGTTTCGGCGTGGTCAGCCACGAGCGTCTGGGCGCTGATTATTTGCGTCGAGCGGGTTTCAGCGAGCGTCTGGCGCGGCTGGTGGAATACCACGTTCAGGCCAAGCGTTATCTGACACTCAAAGAGCCCGGGTACTACGAGCGATTGAGCGAAGCCAGCCGCCGGACCCTCGAGTATCAGGGCGGGGTGATGACGACTGCCGAGGCTGAAGCTTTCGAGCAGGACCCATTGTGCGAAGTCAGTTTGCGCATGCGGCAGTGGGATGAGTTGGCCAAGGAGATGTGGGTGCCGGTGATTGACCTGGGTGTATTGAAGGAGAAGGCGTTGCGGTTGTTGGCTGCGTAATAGTTCGAAACCGGGTCGCTGCCATCGCGAGCAGGCTCGCTCCCACAGGGGAACGCATTCCAATGTGGGAGCGAGCCTGCTCGCGATGGGGCCAGCCCAAGCACCTCAGTCACCAAGGTTTACAACTGCTGCGCCAACCCCTCAACCTGCTCCTGCCTTTCCGCCTGACTCAACTTGGGATGAGGATTCAACGACGACCACTGCGGATGCGCCCGGGCCTTGTGCAGGGCTTCGGGCAGTTTGCCTTCGCGCCAGGTCTTGTCCTGCGGCGTGGCCACCTGGATGCTGTCCATCGCCGCATGCCCACGCGCATTCAGCGCTTGCAGCAGTTGCCGCTGACGCAATGCCAACAATCTCAACACGCTGTCATCGACCGTCAATTCTCGCTGGCCTCTGATCTTGCCCATCAGCCGGCTGCCATAGCTGCGAGCGGTTTGCAGTGCGCCGCCGGCAATCGCGCCGGCCAGTGCCGCCGCGCCGAGGGTCAGGCCGCCCACCAGCAAGTCGACCCCGGCTCCGGCGGCTGCCCCGGCCGCGATGCCACCGCCGACTCTCACACCGAGTTGCTTGAGGGTTTCCGGGTTGAACAAATCATCGCCCCAACGACCATCAAGCAGCGGCAGATCACTGGCCGCCGCATCCTGTGGGCGGAAGGCGTAGAGCTTGAGCAAGGCTTCGACGCAGCGCTGTTCCCGTTGGCGAACGGCTTTGCGCAGTTCGCTGATGGCCTGCTGTTCCTGTTCCGCATCGCTGACCACGCTGCGCCGGCACGCGGCGCAATCGATCAGCAACTCGGAAATCAGCCGCGCCGCACTTTGCTGACGGGCCAGGCGTTGAGCCTGTTGATCGGCGATCAGGCGCTCCAATTGTTCGCGAGAGTTTTCCAACAGCAAGGCGAGGCTTTCATAGAGTCGGCGTTCGCCATCCTCGGGCGGCGCGACGCTGTCGAAACGCACCAGAGCATGCAAGCCCAAGCGCGCCAGGGCTTCACGCCAATCCGGTTCGCGATGGTTGGCGCTGCTGACGAAATTCAGCACCGGCAGCAGCGGTTTGCCGCAACTGGCCAGTACTTCCAGTTCGTCGCGGTACTTGGCCAGCACCGGCTCCCGGGCGTCAATCACATAGAGACCGGCGTCCGAGGCGAGCAATTGCCGTAGCACCTTGGCTTCCTGTTCAAAGCGCTGCCGGGCTTCGCTGCCCTCCAGGAATCGTGCCAGCCGTGCCGGGCCGTCGAGGCGTTCGCCGGGGCGCTCCAGGCGTTCGAGGTAGTCGAGCAGGGCGATGGCGTCTTCAAGGCCCGGCGTGTCGTAGAGATCAAGCAAGGGTTCGCCGTCCACCGACAATCGTGCGCCTTCGACATGGCGCGTGGTGCTGGGGCGATGGGACACTTCGCCGAATCCGACATCCCGGGTGAGCGTGCGCAGCAACGAAGTCTTGCCGACGTTGGTGTGGCCGACCACAGCCAGCTTCAAGGGCGCTTTCCAGGCGTTAGTCATGACCGGTCTCCAGCCAGTTCACCGGCACGCAATCGGCGAACGGCAGGTCCAGCTGTTGCAGCGCCACATGCCAGTCACCGAGGCGTTCGGCATCCAGTGCTTCGCCGGGCGGCGCTTGCAGCAACCAGACGCGGGTGGCGGCGGCATTGCGCGCCAGTTCGGCGATCAGTGCCAGGCTGCCACGGTCCGGTGAGCGTCGCGGATCGCAGGCAATCGCCAGGCGGGCCGGGGGGAAACGACTCAGCTGTTCGAGCAGTTTGTTGCGCGATTCACGACTGTCGAGGATGCCGGCATTGTTCACGGTTTTCGGCAATGGCGGCGGCCACGGGCGTTGATCGTCCAGCTCGATGGCCACCAGCAGCGCGCCATCGCTTTGCTGATCACTGACACCACTTTCGACACGATGAAGTTGCGCAGGCGCGGCATCGCTGATGCCGAGGCGTTCGCTGGTGGGCATCAGGCGTTCGCGCAGTTGGGCATAACCGGGCAGGTTCAAATCCAGGCGCAAAGCCGCTTGGCCGGATGTCCAGCGCCACCGGCAGAACATCGCCAGCAACAGACGCGGCAACACGCCGTAGACCAGCAACACGCCCACCAGCCACGCCGCCCAGGCCTGGCGAGCGCTTTCGATGTTCAGCGCGGCATCGCCACTGGCGCGGATCATCTCCACAGTGGGCACGCTGAAACCGAGCAAGGCCGGCAGGGCGCCGAGGGCCTGGGTCATGGCGACGAAGGTGTCGCCGTTGAGAATGGTGGTCTCCCAGACGAAGCCGTAGCGCCGGGTGGCCATCAACGTCAGCAAGATTGCCAGGGCGCTGAGCATCGCCAGCAACCACAAGCCGTTGACCAGCACGCCGATTGCCCAGCGATTGAGTTTGCGGCGCTGCAATAACAGCAGCAGGGCCGGCGCCAGTTGCGCGGCTTTGGCATCGCGAGCGAGTTTTTCGCTGAGCCACAGCCACAAGCGTCCAAGGCTGGCGCCGTGTTCACCGGCAAACACCAGCCCCAACGCCCAGCTCAACAGCAGAATAAGATTGAGCCCAAGCAGACTGCCAAGGGCCCAGAACACATTCACCGGAGTCTGGCCGTCACCCAGCGCGGCAAACGCCAGGCCAGCGCCGCTGACGATGGCCAGCACCGCCATGACGATCAGCGCCAGTCGCGCGCCTTGCAGCCAGTGGTTGAGGGCGTCGGCCAAACCGTCGCGCTCGGCCAGCCACACGGCCCGGCGCTGAATGCGCGTCGGCAGATCGCCGCCGGCGCTGCGGGCCAGTCGGTTGGCTTCCAGATCATCCAGGGGCCCGGCGTGTTCTTCACGCAGGCGCACCGTCTCGGTCAGCCAGAGGTTTTGCAGTGGAGTCAGTTCAGTCACGCAGCATCCCGTCGCTCAATTGAGCTGTGAGCATAACCGCTGTGGCGCTTATCGGGGTACGGGAGGCTCTGGTATCCTCGCCGGCATGACTAAATCACTCCCCCTCAGCCTGATCGCAGCCCTCGGTGAAAACCGTGTGATCGGCGTCGACAACAGCATGCCCTGGCACTTGCCGGGGGACTTTAAATACTTCAAGGCCACCACTCTGGGCAAGCCGATCATCATGGGTCGCAAGACCTGGGATTCCCTCGGTCGTCCGCTGCCTGGCCGGTTGAACATCGTGGTCAGCCGTCAGGCGGATCTGGTGCTGGAAGGCGCGGAAGTTTATCCGTCGCTGGAGGCTGCGGTGGTTCGCGCGCAGGAATGGGCGAACGAGCAGGGCGTCGACGAGGTGATGTTGATTGGCGGGGCGCAGTTGTATGCGCAAGGGATGGCGCAGGCGGATCGGTTGTATCTGACGCGCGTGGCGTTGAGTCCGGAGGGGGATGCGTGGTTTCCGGAGTTTGATTTGGGGCAGTGGAAGCTGGTGTCGAACATCGAGAATCCGGCTGCGGATGACAAGCCGGCGTATAACTTCGAGGTTTGGGAAAAAGCCTAAAAGCATCGCCAGCAGGCTGGCTCCCACAGTGGGTTTGAGGTGAAACACAGATTGTGTGAGCACCCCAAATCCCTGTGGGAGCCAGCCTGCTGGCGATAGCGGTCTATCAGACGCAGATCAAGTGTGAGCCAGCTCCCCATGCTCATCCGCACCCAGCAATTCTTTATCCGTCTGCTGCATCATCTGGCTGGTAATCGCCCCGGCCGTAATCGAACCACTCACGTTCAACGCCGTGCGGCCCATATCGATCAGCGGCTCAACCGAAATCAGCAACGCCACCAATGACACCGGCAAGCCCATCGCCGGCAGCACGATCAGCGCGGCAAACGTCGCGCCACCGCCCACGCCCGCCACACCGGCCGAACTCAAGGTCACAATCGCCACCAGCGTCGCGATCCACAGCGGGTCCAGCGGGTCGATGCCCACGGTTGGCCCAACCATCACCGCCAACATCGCCGGGTACAGGCCGGCACAGCCGTTCTGGCCAATGGTCGCGCCGAACGAAGCGGCGAAACTGGCGATGGACTGCGGGATGCCCAAGCGGCTGGTCTGCGCTTCAATGCTCAGCGGAATCGTCGCGGCACTGGAGCGGCTGGTGAAGGCAAACGTCAGCACCGGCCAGATCTTGCGGAAGAACCGTAGCGGATTGATCCCGGCCGCCGACACCAGCAGGCCATGGACCACAAACATCAGGCCCAGGCCGATGTAGGAAACCACTACAAAACTGCCGAGCTTGATGATGTCTTGCAGGTTGGAACCGGCGACCACTTTGGTCATCAGCGCCAATACGCCGTACGGGGTCAGCTTCATCACCAGACGCACCAGACGCATCACCCAGGCTTGCAGGGTGTCGATGGCGTTGATCACTTTCTGACCTTTCTCCACGTCATCCTTGAGCAGTTGCAACGCGGCGACGCCGAGGAACGCCGCGAAGATCACCACGCTGATGATCGAGGTCGGCTTGGCGCGAGCGAGGTCGGCGAACGGGTTTTGAGGAATGAACGACAGCAGCAATTGCGGCACATTCAGGTCGGCCACCTTGCCCGCATAATCGGTCTGGATGGTTTGCAGGCGGGCCATTTCCTGGGTGCCGGCCACCAGGCCTTCGGCGGTCAGGCCGAACAGGTTGGTCAATCCGATACCGATCAGCGCCGCGATGGCGGTGGTGAACAGCAGCGTGCCGATGGTCAGGAAGCTGATCTTGCCCAGCGACGACGCGTTATGCAGGCGCGCCACGGCGCTGAGGATCGAGGCGAACACCAGCGGGATGACGATCATTTGCAGCAACTGCACGTAACCGTTGCCCACCAGATCGAACCAGCCGATCGAGGCTTTCAGCACCGGGTTGCCGGCACCGTAAACGGTGTGCAGGGCAACACCGAATCCCACGCCGAGCACCAGCGCGAGCAAGACTTTTTTGGCCAAGCTCCACGTGGAGTGACGGGTTTGCGCCAGGCCAAACAGCAGGGCAAGGAACACCAGCAGATTGAGAATCAGCGGCAGATTCATAAGGACTCCAATAAGACTTGTGCCAGCCACCTTCCGGGGTGGCTGCGAACCGGCAAGCCTAACAGCTTGATTTCCAATGAATTAATATCAAAAAACTCTGGTGACTGTCGTTTTTGGAATAAGCCGATGTCGTTGTCGGGGATGCAGCTGGCGCAATAGGTGCGTTGACGGTCGCAGGCAGACGGGGACTGTCACACTAATTTGATAGCGTCGATATCTTTGAATCAGGGAGAAATGAAGATGAAGTTCGCACCAAAATTTCTGGTTGCCGCACTCTGTCTTGGCCTCGCCGGCCAGGTACTCGCCACGGATCTGAAGCATTGGCCTGCCGATCAGGCCAAGGCGCTGGACGCGATGATTGCGGCCAACGCCAACAAAGGTAACTACGCGGTGTTCGACATGGACAACACCAGTTACCGCTACGACCTCGAAGAGTCGTTGCTGCCGTACATGGAAAACAAAGGCCTGATCACCCGCGAGAAACTCGACCCCTCCCTGAAACTGATTCCGTTCAAAGACACCGCCGACCATAAGGAAAGCCTGTTCAGTTACTACTATCGCCTCTGCGAACTCGACGACATGGTTTGCTATCCATGGGTCGCCCAGGTGTTCTCCGGCTTCACGCTCACAGAGCTCAAGGGTTATGTCGATGAGTTGATGGCGTCCGGCAAACCGGTTCCGGCCACTTATTACGAAGGCGATGTGGTCAAGAAACTCGACGTCAACCCGCCGAAAGTTTTCACCGGTCAAACCGAGCTGTACAACAAGCTGATGGAGAACGGCATCGAGGTCTACGTGATGACCGCCGCCTCCGAAGAGCTGGTGCGCATGGTCGCTTCCGATCCGAAGTACGGCTACAACGTCAAACCGCAAAACGTCATTGGCGTGAGCCTGCTGCTCAAGGATCCCAAGTCCGGCGAACTGACCACATCGCGCAAGCAAATCACCGCGGGCAAGTATGACGAGAAGGCCAACCTCGGCCTCGAACTAACCCCGTACCTGTGGACCCCGGCAACCTGGATGGCGGGTAAACAAGCGGCGATCCTGACCTACATCGATGAGTGGAAAAAACCGGTGCTGGTGGGCGGCGACACCCCGAGCAGCGACGGTTTCATGCTGTTCCACAGTGTCGACGTGGCCAAGGGCGGCATCCACTTGTGGGTCAACCGCAAGGACAAATACATGACCCAGATTAACGGCATGATGGCCAAGCACGCCGCCGCACAGGCCAAGGAAGGGTTGCCGGTGACGGCGGACAAGAATTGGGTGATCGTCAAGCCTGAAGAAATTCAGTAAACACCAAAGATCCAATGTGGGAGTGAGCCTGCTCGCGATAGCAGTGCGTCAGTCAACATTGATGCTGCCTGACACACTGCTATCGCGAGCAGGCTCGCTCCCACAGTTGATCTCCAGAGTGATGATCGTTCCCACGCTCTGCGTGGGAATGCCTCTAGGGACGCTCCGCGTCCAGTGACGCGGAGCGTCACGGGCTGCATTCCCACGCGGAGCGTGGGAACGATCAGGCAAAAAAATGCCCCGCACTTGGCGGGGCATTTTTGTTTCAGCGATTGACGCTTACAGCCCGTCAAGCATCGCCTTGTTACGCACAGCACCCTTGTCGGCGCTGGTCGCCAACAAGGCGTAGGCTTTCAGTGCGGTGGTCACTTTGCGTGGACGTTTCTCAACCGGTTTCCAGCCTTTCTGATCCTGCTCGGCACGGCGCCCGGCCATTTCTTCGTCGCTGATCAACAGGTTGATCGAGCGGTTCGGAATGTCGATCAGCACTTTGTCGCCGTCCTGCACCAGACCAATCGCGCCGCCCGCAGCCGCTTCTGGCGAAGCATGGCCGATGGACAGGCCCGAGGTGCCGCCGGAGAAACGACCGTCGGTGAGCAGGGCGCAGGCTTTGCCCAGGCCTTTGGATTTCAGGTACGACGTCGGGTACAGCATTTCCTGCATGCCCGGGCCGCCTTTCGGGCCTTCGTAACGGATGATCACGATGTCGCCGGCCTTCACTTCGTCAGCGAGGATGCCGCGTACGGCGCTGTCCTGGCTTTCGAAGATCTTCGCGTTGCCTTCGAAGACGTGGATCGATTCGTCGACGCCCGCAGTTTTCACCACGCAGCCGTCCAAGGCGATGTTGCCGTAGAGAACGGCCAGGCCGCCTTCTTTCGAGTAGGCGTGTTCGACACTGCGGATGCAGCCGTTTTCACGATCGTCGTCCAGGGTTTCATAGCGGGTCGACTGGCTGAACGCGGTTTGCGTCGGGATGCCCGCAGGACCGGCCTTGAAGAAGTGATGCACCGCTTCGTCGTCGGTCTGGGTGATGTCCCACTTGGCGATGCCTTCGGCCAGGGTCTTGCTGTGCACGGTCGGCAGGTCGGTGTGCAGCAGGCCACCGCGGGCCAGGGAACCGAGGATGCTGAAGATCCCGCCGGCACGGTGCACGTCTTCCATGTGGTACTTCTGGATGTTCGGCGCGACTTTGCACAGTTGTGGCACGTGGCGGGAGAGGCGGTCGATGTCGCGCAGGTCGAAATCGATCTCGGCTTCCTGGGCGGCGGCCAGCAAGTGCAGGATGGTGTTGGTGGAACCGCCCATGGCGATGTCCAGCGTCATGGCGTTTTCGAACGCCTTGAAGTTGGCGATGTTGCGCGGCAATACCGATTCGTCGTTCTCGCCGTAGTAACGCTTGCACAGCTCGACGATGGTGCGGCCGGCCTGCAGGAACAGCTGCTCGCGGTCGCTGTGGGTGGCCAGGGTCGAACCGTTGCCGGGCAATGCCAGGCCCAGGGCTTCAACCAGGCAGTTCATCGAGTTGGCGGTGAACATGCCGGAGCACGAACCGCAGGTCGGGCAGGCGCTGCGCTCGTACTCAGCGACTTTCTCGTCAGAAGCGCTGGAGTCGGCGGCGATTACCATGGCGTCGACGAGGTCGAGACCGTGGCTGGCCAGTTTGGTCTTGCCGGCTTCCATCGGGCCGCCGGAAACGAAGATCACCGGGATGTTCAGGCGCAGGGACGCCATCAGCATGCCGGGGGTGATCTTGTCACAGTTGGAGATGCAGACGATGGCGTCGGCGCAGTGGGCGTTGACCATGTATTCGACGGAGTCGGCGATGATCTCGCGGCTCGGCAGCGAATAGAGCATGCCGTCGTGGCCCATGGCGATGCCGTCATCCACGGCGATGGTGTTGAATTCCTTCGCTACACCGCCGGCGCGTTCGATTTCGCGGGCGACCAGCTGGCCGAGGTCCTTGAGGTGGACGTGGCCCGGTACGAATTGGGTAAACGAGTTGGCAATGGCGATGATCGGCTTTTTGAAGTCGTCATCTTTCATCCCCGTGGCGCGCCACAGTGCGCGGGCGCCGGCCATGTTGCGGCCATGGGTGGATGTTTTCGAGCGGTAATCAGGCATGAAGCACTCCGGGCGGCTAATCAGGTATCAAAAGGGAAGTGAGCTTCTATTGACGTCTGGAACACCCAGAAATGGCCGTGTGTCCGGAAGTTGCCGATAACTTTGCGGGATCGCCGCGCGCTTCAGCTTGAGCTCATAAACCCGCCGGGGGATGACTGGCGATGAATGTCGCGATTCTACACGGCTGGCGTCAGGAGGGAATGCCGGGAAGTGTTGATCCAGCGCTGACACAACGTGCGGGATGACGACTGGCAGGTTTCAGCCCACCTTCAGCGCCAGATGCCTTCGTGTAATCAGTACATTCAAGCCAAGCCCCGTTGCACTCAAGGTAAGGAAACACAGGGCAAGTGCCGTGGTCAGGTCCTCGGACGCGAGATTGATCACCACGCTGATCACTCCGCCGCACATGAAAATCAGCACCCCGCCAACCGAGGTAGAGGTTCCGGCATTCTGTGGGTAGAGGCTCATGGCTTTGGAGTTGGCGATGGGCCTGGCAATGGTGGTGCCTGCGGTACAAATCAGCATGGGTATCAAAACCGCTGCGGCAGAGAGCCCGAACTGATCCGCCAACCACAGCATGACCAACCCTGACAAAGCGATCAGCCCCAGGCCAATGACTATTTGCGTGTTGGCCCGCAGGTGCCGATGCAGAACACTGGCGACAATCCCGCCAAATACATAGGCCACGCCATACAGCAACAACGCCCAGGCAAACTCGTATGGTGAAAGCGCCAGCCGCTCCATGAAAATGATTGGTGAAGTGACGATGAACGAGAAATGGCAGGTGAAAGCCAAGGCTGAAATAAGCCAGTAACCCATGAAGCGCAGATCTGAACACACCCGCCAATAGGCACTGAAAAATCGCTCATGTGTTGTGGTGTGAAGGTGCGGGTTTTCCCTGAGCAGGAAAAGGGCTTTGAGCCAGACAATGACAGCGAGGGTGATAAACACATAAAAGCTGCCCTGCCAGCCTAACTGCAATTGCAGCCACGTCCCGAGCAGGGGCGAAATCGAAATGAACACCCCGCCGCCGGTCACCATCCAAATTCTGATTCGCTCCTGTTCCTTGCCTACGAACAAATCCTGAACCAGTGCCTGTGACAGGACAAAGGATCCGCAGCCTACGGCCTGGATCACGCGGAAGAACAAAAACCAGCCATATTCGCTGGAAGCCACGCATCCCGCGGCACCGACCACCGCGATCGCGATACCTGCCAGCAGCAGCTTCTTGCGCCCCCATAAGTCTGACAACGGTCCCACCAGTACCACGGAGAACGCCAGGCCAATGGCGAACAGGCTGACGGATAGGGCAATGTCGGCCGGTGAGGTCCGAAAATAGTCAGAAAGATCGGGAAAGGACGGGAGCACCACATCCAGGGGAAAGACGCCAAGCAACGTCATGGTCATCAACAGAATGACCATCACACGATGTTTTTCGACACGGGGTACATGCTTTCCGTCATTCATCGAGAAGCCCTGCTCTGGAGAACAGTTGCCGATTGGCAGGCAGATCGAAGAAACCGGCCTTTTTCATTGCGTTGAGCGTGGCACCAGCACCCGAACGGGCGCGCAGGCGTTGTGCTTGCGGGCCGCTCAAATCACAAAGGATTTGCGCCACAGGCGCTTCACCCAGGCCGGCGCTGCGCAGACTTTCGCCAAGCCAGCGTTCATCGATTTCAAAGAAAATCAGCAGGATTTCCAGGAGCATCCTGGCGGTGAACGTGCGTTGGCCGCAGCTCAGCTGCAGCCACAGATAATGGAACACTTCGCAAAAGTAGCGGCTGTGTCGCGCCTCGTCGGCGAGGTGGTCCCTGAGCATTTCCTGAACGCTGCTGACCAGCGTGTCGCGGCAAACGTCGAGCAGTTCCTTGGCGATGATCGTTTCCGAGACGAAGCCGACGAGAAACCACCCCAGTGCTTTGTGCTTGTCCGGTGTGCGGTCGAGCAGGGCGTTCAGCCGGGCTATCCGCTGGGGCATGACCGGGCGATCAGTCATGCCGTAAATGTCAGCAATCTGCTCGGCGAGGCTATTGGAGAACAGCGCGTGATAAGCCTCATCGGTGTAGAGCTGCAGCGCGGCCGTTTTCATCCGTTGGGGGATGGAAACACCCAGTTCGTTGTGGACGATGGTTTCCACGGATCGGTTGACGATGCGGTGTTCGAGCAGGGTGGTGTAGTCGAGGAAATGCACCAAATGGTTGGCGGACAGACGGTGAATGATTCCTCTGCCTGCCGCTTTGATCGCCGGATGATTCAGGTAGGGCAGGAAGGCTGGTGGAAACCAGTGGCGTGTTTCCAGTTGCTGTTGCAGGTCCGAGGGCAGTTGATAGGCGTGTTCGCTGATGCGCACCGAGGCTCGGGTATTCCAGTCTCCAAGGGTGAAGCGATTGGGCCAAGAGGCGGGGAAGTACGCAGGTTCGATGAGGGGCTCGGTCATTGTTCCTGCCCTCGATTGCCAAGGAGCTCTTTCAACTCCTTGCACATCACTTGCCCGTCGCTCTGGCCGCAGCCGACAAAAAACAACGGTTGTTCTGCGCTGTCCTCAAGGCCCAACAGTGCTTCGACCTGATCATCCGTCAAGGCACCGGTCAGCCAGGTGTTCAATCCCAGCGAAGTGGCCGCCAGTTGAAAGGTCTGAGAAATATGGCCGGCCTCCACGTAGGCCATTCGGTAGGCCCGCGAGTGTTCATATTTCCACCACAGCTTGTCGAATCGACTGGTGATGAACAGGCCTGCGGGCAGGTTGTTGATGAAATGTTGCCCACACATCAGTTGCCCCAAAGGCTGAGGAGGCAGCGGATTAGCGAAACTCAGTGCGTGCCCGATGGGGTGATAGGCGTAGAGACCGGGTTGCAGGCCGCTGACGTTCTGCACCAGCAGAAAGCCTTCGCAGGCATTCAGTCCGCCACCGGACGGGCTGCTTCGCCGGGCGCCGAGGCCTTCGACAATGCTTTCGTCGACGTCGTTTTCGCGCTCATGCAGATAGCCAAGGGACAGGTACAGCAATGTACTCACCGCTTCGAGGGAAACGGCTTCACCCGTGAAGGTGCGGCAGGTTTTCCGGTTGACCAAGGCGTTTGCCAGGGAGCCTTCCGGCAGGGAGGAAGGTTTTGGCAGGGCAATCAGCTCGCCTCCCATGTGTTCCGAGCGCCTGGCTTTTGGTGAAGGTGTGGCCAACACGTCAGTGCAATGATCAAGGTATTGTTTTGACCATTCATTAATGTCTTGCGGAATATGTTCACACGGGATGTTCTTGGTGCCGATATGATATATCTTCGATAGTTCATCCCAGCCCCATTCAATAATGTCTGCTGTTAATGTTGTCAGAATCCCGGCGTCGAGTAGTTGAGTGTCAATGGTATTGCGGTAATTGAACTTTTCGGGGTTGTCGATAAGTTCGGCCAGTCGAGTCGAATACTTGAGGTTAAGTTCAAATTGCTTATGGTTCTTGTAATCCCAGACTATTTGACCAGGCGTACGAGGAAGTATGAATAAATAAGGGCTGATCTGCATGATGGGCGGTTCGCTCTGGGCAATGCCATAGAAAACGCTGGGTAGCCGGCACTCCCCAGCGTCTCATTTACTTAGCGGGCTTTAGGGGCAACCAGAAAAGCCAGGTTAGCGATGCTGTTAGCTTCCAGAGTAATTGCTTTCATGTGGAACTCCTTGTAATTGAAAGTGAGTGTCACTTCGTTGTGACACTTTCAATCATAGAGTGTAATGAGCGCTTATCAAGGCAATATTAGGTAGGAATCTTCCAGAAATTTTGTCGGAACGATCATGGGCGTGAACAAGTTTTGTCAGGGGTATTCTTTTTAATTAAAAATGCAGGGAAATGTCCTGCAAGTTTGTAGGACTGCAAGTGTAGGAAGTTTGAGGGGGTTCAATAACAGATAATAGAACGGGGAGCCGGCTGGCTCCCCGTCAAACCGGCGTAATCAGCTGTTTGGCAGCAACCGGCAGGTGATGCTCTTGATGTAGCGGGTTTCGGCGATGGCCGGGTGGACCGGGTGATCCGGGCCCTGGCCGCCGCGTTCGAGCATCTGGATGTTGCGGTCCAGGTGACGGGCGCTGGTCAGCAGGATGTTTTGCAGATCGTCTTCGGGCAGGTGCATCGAGCACGACGCGCTGACCAGGATGCCATCCTTGCTGAGCAGGCGCATGGCTTGCTCGTTCAGGCGACGGTAGGCGCCTTCACCGTTCTTCATGTCTTTCTTGCGTTTGATGAAGGCGGGCGGATCGGCAACGATCACGTCGAAGCGTTCTTCGCTGGCTTTCAGCTCTTTGAGGGCTTCGAACACGTCGCCTTCGATGCAGGTCATTTTCTCGGCGAAACCGTTCAGCGCGGCGTTTCGCTCGACGCCGTCGAGGGCGAAGGCCGAAGCGTCGACGCAGAACACTTCACTGGCGCCGAACGCGGCCGCTTGCACACCCCAGCCGCCGATGTAGCTGTAGAGATCGAGTACGCGTTTGCCTTTGGCATAAGGGGCCAGGCGCGCGCGGTTCATGCGGTGGTCGTAGAACCAGCCGGTTTTCTGACCCTGGATGACCGGTGCTTCGAATTTCACGCCGTTCTCTTCCAGCGCGACCCACTCCGGCACCAGGCCGAACACGGTTTCGACGTAGCGGTTGAGGCCTTCGGCATCACGGGCAGCGGAGTCATTCTTGAACAGGATGCCGCTTGGCTTGAGCACTTGAGTCAATGCCGCGATCACGTCTTCTTTATGGGCTTCCATGGTCGCCGAAGCGATCTGCACCACCAGGATGTCGCCGAAACGGTCGACCACCAGGCCTGGCAGCAGGTCGGAGTCGCCGTAGACCAGGCGATAGAACGGCTTGTCGAACAGGCGATCGCGCAGGGACAACGCAACGTTCAGGCGATGGACCAGCAGCGACTTGTCCAGCGGCAACTTGATGTCGCGCGACAGCAGACGGGCGCAGATCAGGTTGTTCGGGCTCATGGCCACGATGCCCAGTGTCTTGCCGCCGGCGGCTTCGAGGATCGCCTGGTCGCCGGCTTGAAAACCGTGCAAAGGGGTCGCCGCTACATCGATTTCGTTGCTATAGACCCACAAGTGGCCGTTTCGCAGGCGACGGTCGGCGTTGGCTTTGAGGCGCAGGCTAGGCAGGGACATGACGTCGCTCCGGAAAAAAGAGCGGGAGTATAGCGTGTTGCAGCGCTGACAGGTTTGGAGGTGGACATGTGGCGAGGGGGCTTGCCCCCGTTCGGTCGCGAAGCGGCCGCTAAACATGCGAGCGCGGTCTGCCTGATAAATCACAATGAACGATTTCAGGGCCGCTTCGCGCCCCAACGGGGGCAAGCCCCCTCGCCACAGGAGGGTGCGCTGTACTTTGAAGAGGGATTGGGCATTTGATGAAACTTTGGCCGATGTGCAGGGCGGTCTGTCGGATCCAACTTTATAAAGGTTAGAATCGCCACCTGGCCCAGAGTGTGTACTTATGTCCCAAGAGCTGACTTCCGAACAGATTCAACAGTCCCTGCAAGGCATCAGCGTGCCTGCTCAGCCGCAAATCATGGTGGATTTGCAGATGGAGCAGTACATGCCCGACCCGGACCTGGAAGTGATCGCGAAGCTGATCTCCCAGGACCCGGGACTCTCTGGCGCCTTGCTGAAGATCGTCAACTCGCCGTATTACGGCTTGAGCAACAAGATCGCTTCGATCCAGCGTGCGGTGAACCTGCTGGGCAGCCGTTCGATCGTCAACCTGATCAATGCGCAGTCGATCAAGGGCGAGATGAATGACGACACCATCGTCACCTTGAACCGTTTCTGGGATACGGCTCAGGACGTGGCGATGACCTGCCTGACTCTGGCCAAGCGCATCGGCGCCCAGGCGGGTGATGAAGCGTACGCGCTGGGGCTGTTTCACGACTGCGGCGTGCCGCTGATGTTACAGCGCTTCCCCAATTACATGACCGTCCTGGAAGAGGCCTACGCCAACGCCAGTGCCGAATGCCGGGTGGTCGACACCGAGAACCGGGTGTTCAACACCAACCACGCAGTGGTCGGTTATTACACGGCCAAGTCCTGGCGTCTGCCGGAGCATGTGACCGCCGCAATCGCCAATCACCACAATGCCCTGGCGATTTTCAGCGACGAGTCTTCGCGCAATGCTCAGCTCAAGAACCTGCTGGCGATCCTGAAAATGGCCGAGCATATTTGTGCGTCGTATCGGGTGTTGGGTAATCAGATCGAAGACCACGAATGGAACAGCATCGGACCTCTGGTGCTCGATTATGTTGGCCTCTCGGACTACGACTTCGAGACCCTCAAGCAAACGATTCGCGACCTCGGCGCTCACCGCTGAGCATCGGCTGCTTCATCTATTCGAGAGCCCTGATTCGAGTACACCATGCCTGAATTGCCAGAAGTCGAAACCACTCGCCGCGGGATTGCGCCGCACCTGGAAGGCCAGCGCGTCAGCCGGGTGATCGTGCGTGAGCGACGCTTGCGCTGGCCGATTCCTGAAGACCTCGATGTGCGACTGTCCGGCCAGCGTATTGTGCTGGTGGAACGCCGCGCCAAGTACCTGTTGATCAATGCCGAAGTCGGCACGCTGATCAGTCATTTGGGCATGTCGGGCAATCTGCGGCTGGTGGAAGTCGGTATGCCGGCGGCCAAGCATGAGCATGTGGACATCGAACTCGAATCCGGCCTGGCCTTGCGTTATACCGACCCCCGCCGGTTTGGCGCGATGCTCTGGAGCCTCGACCCGCTCAACCACGAACTGCTGATTCGCCTGGGGCCAGAGCCGTTGACCGACCTGTTTGATGGCGATCGTTTGTTCCAGCAGTCTCGGGGACGATCCATGGCGGTCAAGCCGTTCATCATGGATAACGCGGTGGTGGTCGGCGTTGGCAATATCTACGCGACCGAAGCCCTGTTCGCTGCCGGTATCGACCCGCGTCGCGAGGCCAGGAGCATTTCCCGGGCGCGCTATTTGAAGCTGGCGATCGAGATCAAACGCATTCTGTCCGCCGCCATCGAGCGTGGCGGTACGACGTTGCGGGACTTTATTGGCGGTGACGGTCAGCCGGGTTATTTCCAGCAGGAATTGTTCGTCTACGGACGTGGCAATCAACCGTGCAAAGTCTGTGGCACTGAGCTGCGGGACGTGAAACTCGGGCAGCGCGCCAGCGTCTTTTGCCCACGCTGTCAGAGCTGATACGTCCTACGGTCTATAGTCAGTGTTCTTACTGCCTAGCCGAAGGACCGCGCCATGAATTCGTTTCGAACCCTTGTTGTTGCGCTGCTGCTGAGCGTCGGTGCGCCAGCGCTGGCGGCAAACAGCGGCAGCGGTGACCCGCGTTACACCATCCAGAACCCCCCGGCCTACGCCATGCTCGGCGACTTGCTGATCGCCCGACCCTTGTTGGTCGTGGCGACGGTGATCGGTGCCGGGGCGTTTGTGGTGTCGTTGCCGTTTACCGCGCTGGGCGGCGGCATTGGCGATGCGGGGCAGGCGTTGGTGGTTGATCCGGCGAAAGCGGCGTTTGTGCGGTGCCTGGGGTGTATCGGGGAGGGGTTTGAGCAGCGGGAGTGAAGCCTTAAAAGCTTCGCGGGCAAGCCTCGCTCCTACAGGATCGTGTAAACCTGTAGGAGCGAGGCTTGCCCGCGAAGGCGTCCTCACAGACGCCAAATGAATCAAGCCTTCCCGGTAATAACCCGATACTTCGCCATCAACTGCTCTTCAGTCTCCGGATGCGCTTCATCCAGCGGAATGCAATCCACCGGGCAAACCTGCTGGCACTGAGGTTCGTCGTAGTGGCCGACACACTGTGTGCACAGGTTCGGGTCGATCACGTAGATCTCTTCGCCTTGGGAAATGGCGGCGTTCGGGCACTCGGGTTCGCAGACGTCGCAATTGATGCAATCGTCGGTGATGATCAGGGACATGCTAACTCCAGCCAGGGCGCAAGGCCCGGGCGCAATAAACCAATGCGCGCAATTGTGCCGCATTGGCGCCCGCAGTGCACGCGGGCGCCGCTTGAGCGGTCGTTACTTCTTGAAGCGTTCGGTGAGGGCATCCGCCACCACAGGGTGGACGAACTTGGTGATATCGCCACCCAACGCTGCGATTTCACGAACCAGCGTCGAGGAAATGAACGAATAACGCTCGGACGGTGTAAGAAACAGGCTTTCCACATCCGGTGCCAGTTGGCGGTTCATGTTGGCCAGCTGGAATTCATATTCGAAGTCCGACACCGCACGCAAACCACGCAGGAACACGTTGGCGTTCTTCTCTTTGGCAAAGTGCGCCAACAGCGTCGAGAAACCGACGACTTCTACGTTCGGCAGATGTTTAGTGACCTCGCGGGCCAGCGCCACACGTTGTTCCAGGGGAAACAACGGGTTTTTTTTCGGGCTGGCAGCGACGGCGATGATCACATGATCGAACAGGCGCGCGGCGCGTTCGACCAAGTCGCCATGGCCCTTGGTAATAGGGTCGAAGGTACCTGGGTACAACACTCGGTTCATCGCGTCGTCCTGGCGGGAGTCCGTTGGGGAGTCGGATGGTATCGCAGCCTTCCCGGTCGGCCAAGTCGCCTTTTGGGTAAGAAAGCACTATAGACGATGGGAATATTCGCTCTTTTCACGGGTTTTTCAAACGTTCGGCGAGGGAAGTCGCCAGTTGCGCGGTCAACCCGTACACCGACAATTGCGGGTTTGCGCCAATGCTGGTGGGGAACAGCGAGCCATCGTGGATCGACAGATTGCTGATCTGGTGATGCCGGCCAAGGCTGTCGGTCACGGCGTTTTTCGGGTCTTCACCCATGGCGCAACCGCCCATCACATGAGCGCTGCCCAGGCGGGTGCGATACAACTCAAGGCTCAAACCGTCGATCAACGTGCGCGCTTCGGCCAGGGTTTTCACATAACGCGCGTCGGCGTGCATCGGCATGACCGCGTTGGCGCCACCGGCAAACTGGATTTCGGCCATGCTGTGGAAGGCCCGGCGCAAGCCGTCCCAGGTATAGGGTGAAACCTGATAGTCGAGCACTGGCGTGTTGTCACCGCGCAATTCGACACTGCCGCCGGGGCTGTCCGGGTGAAAACCGTCGCGCAACAGCGCCAGCATCGCGTGGGTGTGGGGCAGATTTTCCATGTGCCCGGCATTTTCCTTGCCGAAACCACCGAGCAGGGTGGAGGCCAGCGCCGGGTGCAGCGGTGGCACCTCCAGTTTGTAGGACATCTTTCCGGTGGTGCCGTCCTGCCACTGGAAATGGTCTGAATAGATCGACTGCGGCGCTCCATAGAACGGGTTGATCACATCGTCGAAAAGCCCGGCGGACATGTTCACCAAGTGCAGGAACGTCCGTTTGCCCAGGCGTGTGTGCGGATCGGGCGCCTCCGAACGCAGGAGCAGCGCCGGGCTGTTGATCCCGCCGCCAGCGAGCACGTAATGCCGCGCCTTGACCGTAATCGTGCGTCCGGTAGGCGCGACGCAGCGGTCGTCCATCGCTACACATTGCAGGCCGGTGACCTTGCCGTCCTTGATCGAGAGCTTTTCGGCGCGGGCCAGATAAAGCAGCTCGCCACCTTTTTCCAGAGTCGCGGGAATGGTCGTGACCATCATCGACTGCTTGGCGTTGGTCGGGCAGCCCATGCCGCAATAGCCGAGGTTCCAGCAACCGCGCACGTTGCGCGGGATCACATGCCAGCTGTATCCAAGCTGCTCGCAGCCTTTGCGGATCACGTCGTTGTTGGCGTTGGGCGGCACCATCCAGGGGGCAACGCCCAGGCGTTGTTCCATTTTCTCGAACCATGGCGCCATCTCGGCCGGGCTATGGCCTTTGACGTCGTGTTCTTTGGCCCAATGTTCGAGTGTCGGGTCGGGGGTGCGAAAGCTCGACGTCCAGTTGATCAGCGTGGTGCCGCCCACCGCGCGGCCCTGGAGAATGGTGATCGCGCCGTCCTTGCTCATGCGGCCGATGCCTTCCTGATAGAGGTTGGTGTAGGCCTGGTCTTCAAGCATCTTGAAGTCGCTGCTGGTCTTGAGCGGACCTTCTTCGATCAGCAACACCTTGTAGCCGGCGGCGCTGAGGATCTCGGCGGTGGTCCCGCCGCCCGCGCCGCTGCCGATGATCGCCACGTCCGCTTCGAGGGTCAGGTCCTGGGTCAGTTGCGAGCCGTTGTAGGTTTTCCAGCCTCGGGCCATGCCTTCGCGGAACGGGTCGGGTACGGGCATCTTCGGGTTCTCTTGTTGTTATGGTTTGGAGGCAGTGGTGTTTATCAGGAAGCCATCGCGAGCAGGCTCGCTCCCACAGGGTTACGCGGTCTATGTGGGAGTGAGCCTGCTCGCGATGGGCCGCCTCGGTCTAAACCGTAGGTGGCCCGGGATACCCGCAATGCACCCACGATTCCGCCCGGCTGTACCAGGCCATCATCACCAGTTGCAGCAACGAGCTATGCCCCATGCGCAACAGGCTCAACGAGCTGTTTTCCCAGCGATCAAGAAAATGCCGGATCTCATCGGCACTGGCGTTTTCCCAGCTCCCCCAGATCCCGGTCAGTGGCCCGCGAGTCACCGCCATTCCCAGCACGTCGAACAGTTGCTGGGTCAGCTTGAGCATTTCCGGCGACAGGTGATTCAGGTCGTTATCAAGGGTTTCAAGGGTGCCATCGACGGCCGCCGGCATCTTCTCGACGGCCACGGCGCCCTGGAGCATCACCGGCACCAATGCCCGCAGAAACAACAGATCGCCACTGCGCAGAATCGCAAAACCGTTGGCCGGGATGCTCGATGAGCAACCGCTGAGGCTCGCGCCCAATCCGGCCGTGGCCAGGAAAGCACTCGCGCCGAGGCTGAATTTGAGCAGGCCGCGCCGTGACAGCGCGGGTGTAGCGGACGGGCTTGGGCTCATTATTGTTGTTACCCGACGGTGTGATCGTTAGCGGATAAACAGCTTCTGGATCAGTTTCTGAATGGACTTTCCGTACGGCGGATAAATCAGTTTCGCCGCGTTGAAACGTTGCTTGATCAGCACGCCTTTGGCCTTGCTGAAGGTCAGAAAGCCTTCATGACCGTGGTAATGGCCCATGCCCGAGGCGCCGATTCCACCGAACGGCATATCGTCCTGGGCCACGTGCAGCAAGGTGTCGTTGAGGCAGACGCCGCCGGAATGGGTTTCGTGGAGTACGCGGTTCTGTTCGCGCTTGTCGTAGCCGAAGTAATACAGCGCCAGCGGACGAGGTCGTTGATTGATGTAGGCAAACGCCTGATCAAGATCCTTGTACGGAACGATTGGCAGCAGCGGGCCGAAGATTTCGTCCTGCATTACGGTCATGTCGTCACTGACGTTGAGCAGCACGCTATGACTCATGCGCCGGCCCTGGCCCTGATCGAACAGCGGAATCAGCAGCGCGCCCTTGCTGGTGGCGTCACTGACGTAGCCGTTGAGCCGTGCCAGTTGTCGGTCATTGATGATCGCGGTGTAGTCCGGGTTGTCGGCCAGTGTCGGATAAAACCCTCGAACCGCCTGGCGATAGGCTTCGACGAAAGCGCCGACACGAGCTTCCGGCACCAGCACGTAGTCCGGGGCCACGCAGGTTTGTCCGGCATTCAGAGTCTTGCCGAAAGCGATGCGTTCGGCGGCGTCCTTGAGCGGCACGTCGAGGGACACGATGGCCGGGGATTTGCCACCCAGCTCAAGGGTCACCGGCGTCAGGTTCTCAGCCGCCGCGCGCATCACGTGTTTGCCGATGCTGGTGGCGCCGGTGAACAGCAGGTGATCGAACCGCAGCCGGGAGAACGCGACACCGATATCGGCTTCGCCGAGCACCACGCAGACCAGGTCTTGCGGGAAGATCCGGCCCAGCAATTCCTTGAGCAGCAAACCGGTGGCGGGGGTCGACTCACTGAGTTTCAGCATCACCCGATTGCCCGCCGACAACGCACCCACCAACGGCCCGATGGCCAGGTAAAGCGGGTAGTTCCAGGGCACGATCACACCGACCACGCCCAGCGGTTGGTAAACAACCTTGGCCGAAGCCGGCTGAAAAGCGATACCGACCTTGCGCCGCGAGGCTTTCATCCAGCCTTTGAGGTGCTGACTGGCGTAATGAATCCCGTGCAGGCTGGGCATCAGTTCGGCGAGCAGGGTTTCGTCGGCGCTGCGGTGGCTGAAATCCTGGCTGATCGCATTGATCAAGGCCTGGCGTTCATTGCTCAGCAGATCCCGCAGGGCCTTGAGCCATTGTTGGCGCTGGGCGGCCGGTGGCATCGGGTTGGCCGCATATGCCGCACGTTGCGCATCAAACAGGGCCTGGAGCTCGTCCAGAGGCTGTTGCAGGTTCTGCAAGTACGCGATGTCGGCGGTCATGATCGGCTCCGGTTTTTGTTGTAATGAGGCACTTTTTAGAGTCTATGCTCTAGCAAGTCAAATGAGATCCTGGTGCAGCATTGTTTTATCCACTCGCCGATAGGTCGTAAGATGCCCGGCAACGCACTCTGAATTAAAGCTCAAGCCATGGCCCCTCGGATCAAAACCAGCGAGCGCATCGTGCAGAACAGCCTGGAGCTGTTTAATCAACAGGGCGAGCGCAGCATCAGCACCAACCACATTGCTGCCCACATGGAGATTTCTCCGGGCAACCTGTACTACCACTTCCCCAACAAGCAGGCGATCATCGCCGTGTTGTTCAGTGAGTACGAAAGCCTGGTGGACAGCTTCCTGCGCCCGCCCCAGGGCCGCGCGTCCACGGTGGAAGACAAGCGCTTCTACCTTCAGGAACTGCTGGCGGCGATGTGGCGCTACCGGTTTTTGCATCGTGATCTTGAGCATTTGCTCGACAGCGATCCCGAACTGGCCGCCCGTTACCGGCGTTTCTCCCAGCGCTGCCTGATCCATGGCACCCACATCTACGCCGCCTTCGTCGACGCCGGCATCCTGCAAATGGACAAGGTCCAGATTGAATCCCTGACGCTCAATGCGTGGATTATCCTGACGTCCTGGGTGCGTTTTCTGTGCACCACGCGGGAAAACTCCAATCACCTGAGTGAGCAGGCGATTAAACGTGGGGTGTATCAGGTGCTGGTGCTTGAGGCCGGTTTCGTCACGGACCAGTCTCGTGATGCGGTCAACGCGCTGTACGAAGAGTTTTACGTGCCGCTGGCCCAGGCCCTTGAAGAAGTGCAGTAGGATTCAAGACCGACTTAATCACAGGAGCCCGTTATGCCCATTGCGCAACTGATCAGCCCGCAAGCGTTGGACCTGAAAAAGGATGCGCCTGGGCTGGTGATTCTGGATTGTCGTTTTGCCCTCGAAGACCCGGACTACGGCCAGCGCAGCTATGCCGAAGGGCATATCGCCGGGTCGAGTTTTGCCGATCTTGAGCGTGATTTGAGCGGGACAGTCGTTAAAGGTGTGACCGGGCGCCATCCGCTGCCTGAAGCTGAAGACTTGATCGAGCGCCTGCAAGCCTGGGGCATCAACGCCGACAGCGAAGTGGTTTTGTACGACGACGGCCCCGGTGCCTACGCGGCGCGGGCCTGGTGGTTGCTGGTATGGCTGGGCAAACGTGATGGCGTGTTCATTCTCGATGGCGGGCTCAAGGCCTGGCACGCAGCCGGATTGCCGCTGAGTCTGGATAGGTGCGACATCAAGCGCGGCACCTTCACCGGGACGCCAGACAATGCGCTGCTGTTGAGTGCCGAACAGCTTCAGCAGCGTCTCGGCCAGCCCGCGCTGACCTTGCTCGACGCCCGCGCCTTGCCACGCTTCAAGGGCGAAGTCGAACCGATCGACCCGATTGCCGGGCACATCCCCGGTGCGCAATGTGCGGCCTTCACCGAGAACCTGGGCAGTGACGGGCGCTTCCTGCCGGCTGGGCAGCTCAAACAACGCTTTGCCGCGACACTCGGCGATCGTGCGCCGACCGACTTGGTGGCTTATTGCGGATCCGGCGTGACGGCTTGCCATAACCTGTTCGCCCTGTGCCTCGCGGGTTATCCGTTGGGCTCGTTGTATGCCGGGTCGTGGAGCGAGTGGATCAACGAACCTCAACACGGCATCGCCATCGGGGAATAAACACTGATCCCCTGTAGGAGTGAGCCTGCTCGCGATAGGGGTGGATCAGTCGGTAGAGATGTCGAATGTTAAACCGCTATCGCGAGCAGGCTCGCTCCCACATGGGTATTCCGGCTGTTTTGAAATCTCAGATCAGCCGAGCACTGCGATACGCCCCCGGTCCAACTCCGTAAGCCTGCTTGAACTGCCGACTCAGATGGCTCTGGTCGGCAAATCCCAGTTGCATCGCGACTTCCAGTGGCAAACAACCGTTCTGTAACAGCGCCCTAGCCTGCGCGATGCGTTGTTGCATCAGCCAGGTGTGGGGCGGCATGCCCGTGGCGCGGCGGAAGACCCGGGCGAAATGAAACGGTGACAGGTTGACCGCTGCCGCCAGTTCTTCCAGCGAAGGCGGCGCGGCCAATTGTGCTTGCAGCACGTCCTTGGCCAGCGCCACCGCCCGGTGCTCCTTGCCGGGTTTGCCGGCAATCGGCACGGCCGCATGTCGTTGCAGCAGCATCAGCATCATCTCCCGCCAGACCGTTTGCTGTTGCAGGGCCGTGGACGGACTTTCCAGCAAGCGATGCAATTGGCAGAAACCCTTCACCAGATCCGGATCGCGGTACAGCGTTGCGCCAAACCCCGGCAGGTTAGTGGTTGGCAGCTCTAGTTCATCCAGCAACGAGAGAATCTGCCCGCTGTCCGGATAAAACGCCCGGTACAACCAACCGTCCTCCGTGCCCTTGTGGCCGGTGTGCAGTTCATCAGGGTTGATCAGCACCAGCGTGCCGCTGCCGGCCAGGTGTTCGGCGCCGCGATAGCGATAACGCTGGGCGCCGGCCATGATCATGCCGATGACATAACCGTCATGCACATGGGGCGCGAAGCGGTGTTCGATGTAGCGCGCGGACAATAACTCGATGCCAGCCAATGGCGCCGTTTGCCAGAAGCGGATCGACTCGCTCTGATCGGCGTCCATGGTTACCCGCGACCCACGGCGCTCAGCCACTGCGGAATGCGTCGTTCCAGGTAATAACCCGGTTGCCGGAACGAGCCATCGACAAAACCGACATGCCCGCCCTTGGCTTGCAGCTCGAATTGAGTGGAGGCGGACAATTCCGACGTTTGCGGCAAGCTATGGGGGAACACGAAGGGGTCGTCAGCCGCCTGGATGATCAGGGTTGGCGTGCGGATCTCGCCCAGGAAATACCGGCTCGAAGCGCGGCGATAGTAATCCTCGGCATCGACGAAACCATTGAGCGGCGCCGTGATCCGGCCATCGAAATCCCAGAAGGTGCGCATGTTCTCCAGCGAGCCCAACGCCGCCAATGCCGCCAGTCCATCCTCGCGTCCGTCATGCTGGAACTGGCGCTGCTTGTTCTTGATGTAAGCCACCATCTCGCGCATGAAGTGCGCCTGATAGACCTTCGAAAAACCCTGGCCGATACGATCGGCGCATTGATCGAGACGAAACGGCACCGACACCGCCACCGCGCCTGATACGCCGCTGTCACTGCCGGTTTCGCCCAAATGCTTGAGCAAGACGTTGCCGCCCAGGGAATAGCCGACCGCATACAGCGGTGCGAGAGGGCGCTTGGCCCGCAGATGTTTGATGGCTTCGGCCAGATCTTCGCTGGCGCCGGAATGGTAGCTGCGCGCCAAAAGATTCGGCTCGCCCGAGCAGCCGCGCCAGTTCAACGCGACGCTGGCCCAACCCTGGGCAGCGAACGCCTTTTGCACTCCGGCCACGTAAGGCGAATTCGAAGAGCCGGTCAGCCCGTGCAACACCAGCACCAACGGCGCATCGGCGGTGTGCGGGCCGTGCCAGTCCATGTCGAGAAAGTCGCCATCCTCAAGCCACAAGCGTTCGCGCTCGCGTTCGATGTGCGTGGTTTTGCGCCACAGCGGTCCCCACAAGGTTTGCAGGTGCGGGTTGCCGAGGCCGAAGGCGGGGGTGAAGCGTTCTGACGGAAAGGACACGATTGCTCTCGATGCAGCGGTGCGCAACCGGTGCGCACCTTTTCAGGCCGGTCGGTTAACCGGCGATCTCTGCCATACGTTGCCACAACGCGTAATACACCCGCCCGGATTTCTGCTCCCGGTGCAGGCGCCAGTTGCCTGGCAAGCCAAGGCTCGACGGCGCGTTTTCGCTTTCAGTGTAGATCCAGGCCTCATTGGCCAGCCACTGACGCTCTTCAAGCAGGGTGCAGACGGTCGGCAACAGGTCCTGGTTGAACGGCGGGTCGAGGAACACCAGGTCGTAGGCGGTCGCGGTCTGGGTTTCCAGGTAGCGCAGGGCATCGGCGGTTTGAATCTGGCCGGTGGTGCAGCGCAACGTGCCCAGGTGCTCCTTGATGCTGGCGACCGCGATGTTGCTGGCGTCCAGCGCCTGACCCATCGCCGCGCCACGGGACAAGGCCTCGAGGAACAAGGCGCCGCTGCCGGCAAACGGATCAAACACTTTGGCCCCGGCAACGTACGGCGCGAGCCAGTTGAACAGGGTTTCACGGACCCGGTCCGGGGTCGGGCGCAGGCCCGGGGCGTCCGGGAAGCTCAGCTTCCGGCTGCCCCATTCGCCGCCAATGATGCGCAGTTGGTTCACGCCGTTGTGTACGTTGTGAACAGGTTTTTTAGGACGAGTGGCCATTAATGCTCCGGAACCCCGAGCGGCTGCTCGGCAGGTTTATCAGTTGGGGCCGGTAACGGCTTTTGCGGCACGGTCGGGCCAGCGCTGACGATGACCATTTTGTCCGTGCTCAAGTGTTTGTTCAGTGCGGCTTTGACCTGCTCGACGGTCAGGCTCTGCGACTCACGCATGAAGTCGTTCAGATAACTCAGCGGCAGGTTGTAGAAACCCATGGCGCCGAGCTGGCCGACGATATCGGCGTTGCTGGCGGTGGACAGCGGGAAGCTGCCGGCCAATTCACGCTTGGCGTCGTCGAGTTCTTTCTGGGTCGGGCCGGTTTTAAGGTAGTCGGCAAGAACATCCTGCACCAGTTTCAGCGTGCCTTCGCTCATTTCTGCGCGGGTTTGCAGGTTAATCATGAACGGACCGCGCGCCTGCATCGGGGTGAAGCCCGAATAGACGCCGTACGCCAGGCCACGCTTCTCGCGCACTTCGCTCATCAAGCGAGTGCCGAAACCACCGCCGCCAAGAATCTGGTTGCCCAAGGACAGTGCCGCGTAGTCCGGATCGTCACGGTCGATGCCCAGTTGCGCAAGCATCAGGTTGGTTTGCTTGGACGGGAACTCGATGTGGCCGATGCTGGCTTTTGGTTCTTCAGGCTGCGGGATTTTCGCCAGTGCCGGGCCTTTTGGCAGCGCGCTGGAGACTTGCGCGGCAATCGCTTCGGCTTCGGCGCGGGACAAGTCGCCCACCAGTGCAATCACCACGTTGCCGGCTGCGTAGGCTTTCTCGTGGAACGCCTTGAGTTGCGCCACGGTAATCGCCGGGACGGTTTTCGCCGTGCCGTCACTGGAATGCGCGTAAGGGTGATCGCCGTACAAACGGTTCATCAACTCCAGGCTCGCCAGTTTGCCCGGGTTCTGCTTCTGGTATTCGAAACCGGCGAGCATCTGGTTCTTGATGCGCGCAAAGGAGTCGGCAGGGAAAGTCGGCTTGCCGACGACTTCAGAGAACAGCTTCAGCGCGGGCTCGCGCTTGTCGGCGGCGCTTAGGCTGCGCAGGGAAGCCAGAGCCATGTCCTTGAACGCGCCGTTGCCAAAGTCTGCGCCCAGGCCTTCGAAGCCCTGAGCGATGGCGCCGACATCTTTACCAGCCACACCTTCGTTGAGCATCGCGTTGGTCAACAGGGCGAGACCGGGCGCGTTGCCGTCCTGGCTGCTGCCGGCGGCGAAGATCAGGCGCATGTCGAACATCGGCAGCTCGCGGGCTTCGACGAACATCACCTTGGCGCCTTCGGCGGTGTTCCAGGTCTGTACGTCGAGGGAGCGGTGGCTCGGTGCCTTGCCGTCGAGTTCGGTCAGCGATTGCAGCTTCTGGCTGGATTTGGCCTTGTCGAGCGCTTCGCTGGCCGTGGTGTCATCGCTTTTCGACAGATAAAACGCAGCGGAGCCGATCAGTACGGCTGCGATCAGGCCGATCAGGGCCAGACGGGATTTCTTACGCTCACTCATGAGTCGTCTCCAGTGGCAGTACATGGGCGACGCTGAGACGTTCGCGGGTGAAATACAGCTTGGCGGCTTTCTGGATATCTTCCGGGGTCACGCTTTCGAGGTCGGCGAGTTCGGTGTCCATGAGTTTCCAGGACAGGCCGACGGTTTCCAGTTGGCCGATGGAGGTGGCCTGGCTGGTGATCGAATCACGCTCGTAGACCAGGCCGGCGATGACCTGGGCGCGGACGCGTTCCAGTTCTTCGGCGGACGGCGCGGTGGTTTTCAGCTGTTCGAGCAGCTTCCACAGGCCGGCTTCAGTCTGGGCCATGGTTTTCTTTTTCTGCGTGTTCGGCGTGGCCGACAAGGTGAACAGGCTGTCGCCGCGGGTGTAGGCGTCATAACTCGACGAACCACCGGACACCAGCTCTTCGCCGCGTTCCAGTTGCGTCGGGATGCGACCGCTGTAGCCGCCGTCGAGCAGGGCCGAGATCAGGCGCAAGGCGTTGACCGAGCGTTTGTCTTCGGCGGTGGCGATGCTCGGCACGTTGAAGCCCAGCATCAGGCTCGGCAATTGGGTCTGCACGTGCAGGGTGATCTGGCGCTCGCCGGGTTCGGCCAGTTCCAGCGGGATTTTCGCCGGCGGCACATCACGTTTGGCGATCGGGCCGAAATAACGCTGGGCCAGGGTTTTGACCTCGTCCGGGGTCACGTCGCCGACCACCACCAGCGTGGCGTTGTTCGGCACGTACCAGGATTGGTACCAGTGGCGCAGCTCTTCGACTTTCATGCGGTCCAGGTCCGCCATCCAGCCAATGGTCGGCGTGTGGTAACCGCTGGCCGGGAAGGCCATGGCCTTGAAGCGTTCGTAGGCCTTGGACATCGGTTTGTCGTCGGTGCGCAGACGACGTTCTTCTTTAATGACTTCGATTTCCCGGGCGAACTCGTCGGCCGGCAGGCGCAGGCTGGCCATGCGGTCGGCTTCCAGCTCGAAAGCCACGCCGAGGCGGTCGCGGGCCAGCACCTGGTAATACGCCGTGAAGTCATCGCTGGTGAAGGCGTTCTCTTCGGCGCCGAGGTCGCGCAGGATCAGCGACGCTTCACCGGGGCCGACTTTCTCGCTGCCCTTGAACATCATGTGTTCCAGGGCGTGGGACAAACCGGTCTGGCCCGGCGTCTCGTAACTTGAGCCGACCTTGTACCAGACTTGGGAAACCACCACTGGCGCGCGATGGTCTTCGCGCACAACGACCTTCAGGCCGTTATCCAGAGTGAATTCGTGAGTGGGTTGTGGATCGGCAGCCAGGGCCGAGAGGGGCAGACAAACTGTGCTGAGCAGCAGGCCTGCAGCGCGGCGGGCTAAAGCATTCATTCGTTTTTAAACCTGTTGAGCTGCCCGCTTGGTCTTAGCGTCGGCGGGCGAGAGGGTGCTAGGATACTGATCCGTTTTACTGGCGGCCACGCCTATCAGGCCTTTGATCGGTCAGCAGGTTGTTTGGGTTTGCGGCGGAAGCTTTGAGTTTGTCAGCTAAACTCTGCGTTTTCGCCGACGATGCCGTTCCAGTCCTTCGTATTAGTCAACCTTTGAGGTGCTGTTTGCACCTCGACAAAATGTTGCGCGTGAACAAGCTGGGTCAATCGCAGTCTGTTCTGCATCGAATATTTATTTGCCGGGGCGCCCTTAGGCGCGTCGCTACCGTGAGATAGCCGTCCTCCATGTTTGGTTCCAACGACGACAAGAAGACCCCAGCTGCGGCTGGCGAGAAGAAAAGCCTGTTCGGATGGCTGCGCAAAAAGCCGCAGGAACCCGTCGTCGAACAGCCACAACCACTTCCTGAGCCAACACTTGCACCGGTAATAGAAGAAGAGCCGGCGCCAATTGTCTTGCCGATTGCCGAGCCTGTGCTGCAACCGGTGGCTGAACCCGAAGTCGTTGCCGAGCAACCGCTGGCACCCGCTACAGAACCGTGGCTGACGTTGCCGGTGGCGGAAGAGCCGGTGGCCTTGGTTGAAGACGAGCTGGCGCCGCATGTGACGCCGCCGATTCCTGCGCCGACTGCCTTTGTGCCTGAGCCTGTTCAAGTGCCGGTTATTGAGCCTGTCGTTGCGCCGGTTGTCGTAGCCGAACCTGAGCCGATTGCTCCAGAACCGGTGATTCCTGCGTTTGTCGCTCCTGTGGTTGACGCGCCTGCGCCTGCTCCGGTTGTTGCTCCGGTAGTCACCACGCCCGACGTTCCCGTCGAAGTCCCGGTCGAGACGCCGCGTACCGAAGAAACCAAAGCCGGTTTCTTCGCGCGCCTCAAGCAAGGCTTGTCCAAGACCAGCGCCAGCATTGGCGAAGGCATGGCCAGCCTGTTCCTGGGCAAGAAAATCATCGATGACGAGCTACTCGAAGACATCGAAACCCGTCTGCTGACCGCCGACGTTGGCGTCGAAGCGACTTCGGTGATCATCCAGCGCCTGACCCAAAAAGTCGCGCGCAAAGAGCTGGCCGATGCCGATGCGCTGTACAAATCCCTGCAAGCTGAACTCGCGGCGATGCTCAAGCCTGTCGAGCAGCCACTGAAAATCACCTCGCAGAACAAGCCCTTCGTGATTCTGGTGGTTGGCGTCAATGGCGCCGGCAAGACCACCACCATCGGCAAACTGGCGAAGAAGCTGCAGCTTGAAGGCAAGAAAGTCATGCTTGCGGCCGGCGATACTTTCCGCGCCGCCGCCGTCGAGCAGTTGCAGGTGTGGGGCGAGCGCAACAAGATTCCGGTCATCGCCCAGCACACCGGCGCCGACTCGGCTTCGGTTATCTTCGATGCCGTGCAAGCCGCCAAGGCCCGTGGCATTGACGTGTTGATCGCTGACACCGCCGGTCGCCTGCACACCAAAGACAATTTGATGGAAGAGTTGAAAAAGGTTCGCCGGGTCATCAGCAAGCTCGACGCCGATGCGCCGCACGAAGTGCTGTTGGTGCTCGACGCCGGTACTGGCCAGAACGCCATCAACCAGGCCAAGCAATTCAACCAGACCGTCGAACTGACTGGCCTGGCGCTGACCAAGCTCGACGGCACCGCCAAGGGTGGGGTGATTTTCGCCCTGGCCAAGCAATTTGGTTTGCCGATTCGCTACATCGGCGTCGGTGAAGGCATCGATGACTTGCGTACTTTTGAGGCAGAACCCTTTGTCCAGGCATTGTTTGCCGAGCGGGAGCGTTCATGATTCGTTTCGAACAGGTCGGTAAGCGCTACCCGAACGGTCACGTCGGCTTGCATGAGCTGAGCTTTCGAGTCCGTCGGGGCGAGTTTTTGTTTGTGACCGGGCATTCCGGCGCCGGTAAAAGCACCTTGCTGCGGCTGCTGCTGGCGATGGAGCGTCCAACCACCGGTAAATTGCTGCTTGCCGGCCAGGACCTCGCCACCATCAGCAATGCGCAGATTCCTTATCTGCGGCGGCAGATCGGTGTGGTGTTCCAGAATCACCAGTTGCTGTTCGATCGCACGGTGTTCAATAACATCGCGCTGCCGTTGCAGATCCTTGGCCTGTCGAAGGCCGAGATCGTCAAGCGCGTGGATTCGGCGCTTGAGCGCGTGGCGCTGTCGGATAAAACCGATCTGTATCCTGGCGACCTGTCCACCGGTCAGCAACAGCGCGTCGGCATCGCCCGCGCCATCGTCCACCGTCCAGCCTTGCTGCTGGCGGACGAACCGACCGGTAACCTCGACCCGCGCCTGGCGGCAGAGATCATGGGCGTGTTCGAAGACATCAACCGTCTGGGCACCAGCGTGCTGATTGCCAGTCACGACCTGGCGTTGATCGCCCGTATGCGTCATCGCATGCTGACCCTGCAACGCGGCCGACTGATCGGCGACGGGGAGGCGAGCGAATGAGTGCGACACGCAGCCCCAAGGTTTCCGAACGTGTGGCGCCGAAAGCCGCCGATCCGCAACCGCAGAAGAAAAAACGCGACGATGACGACGGCCCGGATTTCGCCACGCTGTTTCGCGCCTGGATAGAAAGTCATCGCGCCAGTTTGCTGGATAGCTTGCGTCGATTGGGCAAACAGCCGATCGGCAGCTTTTTCACCTGCATGGTGATGGCGGTTGCCCTGAGTTTGCCGATGGGCCTGTCACTTTTGCTAAGTAACGTCGAGCGTCTGGGCGGTTCCTGGCAGCGAGCGGCGCAGATTTCCCTGTACCTGCAACTCGAGGCGAGTCCTGCTGAGGGCGAGTCGTTGCGCGAGCAGATCAAAGGCATGCCCGGCGTCGCGGAGGCGGAATATGTCGGTCGTGATCAGGCGCTGGAAGAGTTCCAGCAACAGTCCGGTCTGGGCGAGGCGCTCAAGGAGCTGCCGGAAAACCCGCTGCCAGGCGTGGTGCTGGTGACCCCGAACGAAGTCGACAAGCCCGCGCTTGAAGCATTACGACAAAAACTTTCCGAGTTGCCGAAGGTACAACAGGCGCAACTTGATCTAGTCTGGGTCGAGCGTCTGGCAGCGATCCTCAAGCTGGGTGACCGTTTTGTCTTCGGTCTGACCGTGCTTCTGGTTTCTGCATTACTTTTGGTGATAGGCAATACCATTCGTCTTCATATTGAAAACCGCCGCACAGAGATAGAAGTGATTAAACTCGTCGGCGGCACGGACAGCTATGTACGCAGGCCCTTTCTGTATATGGGCGCGTTGTATGGTTTCGGTGCGGGGATGCTTTCCTGGGGTGTATTGGCGTTCGGCCTGAACTGGCTGAACGACGCAGTGGTTGGGCTGGCCGGTTTGTACGGCAGTGATTTCGCTCTGGCCGGAGTGCCAGTTGCCGACGGTCTGTCTCTCTTGCTTGGCGCGGTGCTGTTGGGGTATATCGGTGCATGGATTGCAGTCGCACGCCACCTGAGGGAGCTTGCGCCTAAGTAGTATCATTTTGCTCGTATTGACCTTTCAGCGTTTATGGGAACTTGTCTTTCGGTTTCCGGTCAATTTTCGCAGTGCTGAACTGCACGAGTTTGTAAGTGGGAGGTTTTTTCGTATGACCAATTCTTTGCAACCTGCATATGCTCTGGTCCCGGGTGCGAACCTGGAGGCCTATGTGCACACCGTGAACAGCATTCCATTGCTGACTCCGGAGCAGGAGCGTGAACTGGCCGAGAGTCTCTATTATGAGCAGGATTTGGGGGCGGCTCGGCAGATGGTGCTCGCCCACCTGCGTTTTGTTGTGCATATCGCCCGTAGCTATTCCGGCTACGGCCTGGCTCAGGCTGACCTGATCCAGGAAGGCAACGTCGGCCTGATGAAGGCGGTGAAGCGCTTCAACCCGGAAATGGGTGTGCGCCTGGTTTCGTTCGCGGTGCACTGGATCAAGGCGGAAATTCACGAGTTCATCCTGCGCAACTGGCGCATTGTGAAAGTCGCGACCACCAAGGCCCAGCGCAAGCTGTTCTTCAACCTGCGCAGCCAGAAGAAACGCCTGGCGTGGCTGAACAACGAGGAAGTCCACCGTGTGGCGGAAAGCCTCGGCGTAGAGCCGCGGGAAGTGCGCGAGATGGAAAGTCGCCTGACCGGCCATGACATGGCCTTCGACCCGGCCGCAGAAGCGGACGACGACAGTGCTTTCCAGTCGCCGGCCAACTATCTGGAAGACCACCGGTACGACCCGGCCCGTCAACTGGAAGATGCCGACTGGAGCGACAACTCCAACCACAACCTGCACGAAGCGCTGGAAGTGCTGGACGACCGCAGCCGTGACATCCTTTATCAGCGCTGGTTGGCTGAAGAGAAAGCCACGCTGCACGACCTGGCGCAGAAGTACAACGTGTCGGCCGAGCGTATTCGTCAGCTTGAGAAGAGCGCGATGAACAAGCTCAAGTTGTCGATCGCCGCTTAACCTGCGCGCCCGGCAATAAAAAACGCCCCGATCATTGATCGGGGCGTTTTTGTTTGTACGCATTCTTTCCGTACGACGCCGGCCCCTGTGGGAGATTCTATGTTGCCCGGCAACCCTGAATTCTCAGGCTGACAGGTATTCGCTCTGATTTTTCATCAGGGCAAATGCCACCCGACAGAGCTTTCGGGCCAAGGCGACCAAAGCCTGGGTTTTCGAGAAGCCTCTAGCCAGGTATGCCTCGTAAAACGGCTTCCATTTAGACGAGCGACACGCCGCCATTGCGGCGTTGTAAGCCAAACGACGAACCTCCGGATCTCCTTTTTTGGTCAGGTACCGCCGCCCATTCTTCTTGCCGGAATCGTCGACTGCCAAGTCCATTCCCAGGAATGCGATGAACGCATCGCTGTTCGCAAAATCACCCCGCATAAAAGTCGTCGCTAACCCCGTTGCGGTCAGCTCCCCAACGCCTTCTATGGCTTTGCAGCGATCAATATTCGCCTCAATCCCTGCCTCTTTGCTGACCTTGCGCAGCAGTTTCTGAATAGCCTGATCCGCTTGCTTGAATGCCTTCTGCTGAGCGGCCTGCACTTTCTTCAACAAGGGTTCATTGGCCCAACTCAACATCAGCCCAGCATGGTTCTGGATCAGCGTTGCACGTCTATGGAGAAGGCTTTTCAGTGAGCTGTAGGCCTTGGGTGGCGGGCTCCAGACCCGCAGTTTGGTTTGTTCATTCTCCAAGTAACGCGCCAGCAAACGCGCATCGCAGGGATCATTCTTGGCTCGTTGTCCGACGCCACGGCGGTAATGACTTACCCGATAAGCGTCCACCACGTAGACCTGATGACCCATTTCATGAGCCAACTCAACCGTGTCCAGGTGGTAAATGTTGGTGGCTTCAACGGCGATAGCGCTTTGGGCGGGCAGGGTTTTAAGCCAACGTTTAAGGGTGGTTCGATCGTTCTTGATGTCTTGAATGATTTGCAGGTCGGTGCGATAGACAGCAATTTGGGCCTTGGCGATATCGATACCAACAACCGTCTGCGAAGTAAGGATTGTCATGACAAATCCTCGGAGCTAGGGTTTAAGTGCTTGTTGGGGTCTACCGTTGCGCTGGCTTGTCTCTATCGTCGGTTTACCGATGAATTCCTTATCGGCGCTTTGGGTAGAAGGGGCGGGACGAGAAGTCTCCCACGGTCTGTACTGGTCAGAGTCAGAATCGAGTCTGTAGTCCCGCCCACCCCTTCAAGTCTAAACATACAAGCGAGCCTGCTCGCGATAGCGTCGGATCAGTCGCCATGGGTGTTGAATGATCAACCGCTATCGCGAGCAGGCTCACTCCCACAGGGGATTATCAGTGTTCATTAGAGTGATCGGCTACTGAGCCCAGGGCGCCCGGCGCGAATCATTGAGCCCCACCAAATAGCTATCCCCGCCCAACTGACTCATCTGCTGCCGAATCCACCCGGCCCGACGCGCAACATAGTTGGTCGGATGACTCGCACTCCACACCCGCGGATTAGGCAGCACCGCCGCCAGCAAGCTTGCCTGTTGACGGGACAACGACTTGGCGCCAACACCAAAGTGATGCCGGGCCGCCGCTTCCGCGCCAAAAACCCCGTCATCCCACTCAACGCTGTTCAGGTACACCTCAAGAATCCGCTGCTTGGGCCAGAGCACCTCGATCAACCCGGTGAACCAGGCTTCCAGGCCTTTGCGCAGCCAGCTGCGCCCAGACCACAGAAACAGATTCTTCGAGACTTGCTGGCTCAGGGTGCTGGCACCGCGAATCGAACCGCCGAGTTCGTTATGGGCCAAGGCTTTCTGGATCGCCCCAAAGTCAAAACCCCAATGCTCCGGGAATTTCTGATCCTCGCCCGCAATCACCGCGACTTTCAGGTCATCGGAGATTTCATCCCAGGGCTTCCAGGTGCGTTGCAGGTCAATCGGCTCGCCGTCGAACCAGGACTCGACCTTGCGCTCGACCATCAAGGCCGTTCCCGGTGGCGGTACCACGCGAAAAATCAGAACCAGCAATACGCTGCCGCCCGCGAACCAGAGCAGGGCCTTTGTAAATCGTCGCAAAAAAATACGCAGCATAGAGATGGCTTGGCCGAACCCGTTGAGCGGGCCATTATACAGACCCTGTTGATCGAGTCTGACTGGAGTTCTTCATGCTGCGTGGCTTTCTGATGCTGGCCGCTTTCTTCGGCTTCACTGGTGTTGCCCTTGGCGCGTTCGCCGCTCACGGCCTGAAAAACCGTCTGACCCCTGAGTATCTGGCGATCTTCCACACCGGCGTCACCTATCAATTGGTGCACACCCTGGCGCTGCTGGGCGTGGCGCTGCTGGCCACGCAGATTCCGGGTCGCCTGACCACATGGGCCGGCGCTTCGTTTGCCATCGGTATCCTGCTGTTTTCCGGCAGTCTGTACCTGCTGACCCTGACAGGCGTCAGCAAGCTCGGGATCATCACTCCCTTCGGCGGCCTGGCATTCCTGGTCGGCTGGTTCTGCCTGGGGCTTGCCGCCTGGCGGTTGAGCTGACCGGGCGGTCCATTTCATGACGAATGGCTTGGGTCGCCAAGACTGATCGGGCTAGAATGCCAGCCCCTAAAAATGATGGCGGCATTCGGTATGCGCATTCAGTTGAACGGCGAATCCCTTGAACTGCCCGACGGTGAAACCGTTGCGGCCCTGCTGACCCGTCTGGAACTGACCGGACGCCGGGTGGCGGTCGAACTCAATCTGGATATCGTCCCGCGCAGCCAGCATGCCGACACCACGCTGAACGACGGCGACAACGTCGAAGTGGTGCACGCCATCGGCGGCGGCTAGTCGCCCGGCCCACAAGGGCACAGAATTCTGCAAGAACCTCACCCCTACAGAGGATTTCCCATGAGCATCGTTCGTAGCGACAAGCCCTTCGTCCTGGCCGGTCGTACTTACCAGTCGCGTTTGCTGGTAGGCACCGGCAAGTACCGTGACATGGAAGAAACTCGCCTGGCCATCGAAGCCTCGGGTGCCGAGATCGTCACTTTCGCCGTGCGCCGCACCAACCTCGGCCAGAACCCGGGCGAACCGAACCTGCTCGAAGTCCTGTCGCCGGATCGCTACACCTTCCTGCCGAACACTGCCGGTTGCTTCGACGCGACCGAGGCTGTGCGCACCTGTCGCCTGGCCCGTGAGCTGCTCGGCGGCCACAACCTGGTGAAGCTGGAAGTACTGGCGGACCAGAAAACCCTGTTCCCCAACGTGATCGAAACCCTCAAGGCCGCCGAAGTGCTGGTCAAGGAAGGCTTCGACGTGATGGTCTACACCAGCGATGACCCGATCATCGCCCGTCAACTGGCGGAAATTGGTGTTATCGCGGTCATGCCACTGGCAGGCCTGATCGGCACGGGCCTGGGGATCTGCAACCCGTACAACCTGCAGATCATCCTCGAAGAAGCCAAGATCCCGGTGCTGGTGGATGCCGGTGTCGGTACCGCTTCCGACGCCACTATCGCCATGGAACTGGGTTGCGAAGCGGTGCTGATGAACTCGGCCATCGCCCATGCACAACAGCCGATCATGATGGCCGAAGCCATGAAACACGCCATCGTTGCGGGCCGCCTGGCCTACCTCGCCGGCCGCATGCCGAAAAAACTCTATGCCAGCGCCTCCTCGCCGCTGGATGGTCTGATCAAGTAAGAGCCATTGATGACTGAATCAAACGACACGCCAATCCAGACGGAAGAAGGCGAAGAGCGCCAACACCGCCGCATCAAGAGTTTTGTGATGCGCGCCGGGCGCATGACTGAAGGCCAGCAAAAAGGCCTGGAGCAGGGCACGCCTCTGTTCGTCCTGCCGCTGGCCGATGCGCCGGTGGACTTCGACCAAGTGTTCGGTCGCTCCGCGCCGCGCTCGCTGGAAATCGGTTTCGGCATGGGTCATTCGCTGCTGGAAATGGCCGCGGCTTCGCCGGAACAGGATTTCATTGGTGTGGAAGTTCACCGTCCGGGTGTTGGCGCGCTGCTCAATGGCGTGCTGACCCAGGGCCTGATCAACCTGCGGGTCTACGATTGCGACGCGATCGAAGTGCTCAACCGTTGCGTGGCCGACAACAGCCTCGATCGCCTGATGCTGTTTTTCCCGGACCCATGGCACAAGAGCCGTCACCACAAGCGCCGTATCGTTCAGGCGTCCTTCGCTGAACTGGTGCGCAGCAAGTTGAAAGTCGGCGGCATCCTGCACATGGCCACCGACTGGGAACCGTACGCCGAGTACATGCTGGAAGTGATGAACGTCGCACCGGGTTATCGCAACCTGGCCGAAGACGGCAAATGCGTCCCGCGCCCGACCGAGCGCCCGATCACCAAGTTCGAACGCCGTGGCGAACGTCTTGGGCATGGCGTGTGGGACCTGAAGTTCGAAAAACAGTCCTGAGCCCTACGCAACAAAAAACTGTGGGAGCGAGCCTGCTCGCGATAGCGGTCTGACCGTCAACGAAGATGTTGAATGTCAGGCCCTCATCGCGAGCAGGCTCGCTCCCACATTTGTTTTGTGTCGGGTTCAAGAATGATGCCTGGCCGCCGAAAGCCCTACGTCCCCACTTGTAAAGGAAGACAAGGTTTTGAAATTCATCCTTGCCTGCATTCTTGTATTCAGTGCTCTGCCTTCACTGGCTGGCGCGTCGACGCTGACCATTGACGATTACTTCGAGCGTGCCCAAGACGCGGCCGATCAGATCAAACGTAACGCGGATGAGTTGGTCAGGCTGGAAGCAAGCGGGGAGCTCGACTTCAAGAACAAACCCGAACAAATAGCCAACATGGAAAGTGATCTGACGGCCTTCAAATACAATTTGAAGATGGCGTCTGATGGCGGGCATCCAATCGCGAGCTATTTGCTGGCCAACACGCTGAGCAAGCCGGGCCCTACGGAACAACAGCGCAGGGAAACCTGCGATCTTTATGAAAAAGCCATGGGCCAGGGTTTACTGGCGGCGGCCGTTGCCTACTACCATCGATGTGATGAGTTTTATATGAAGTCTGACCGGCGCGATGCCGGTCACTTGAAATACCTGCAGACGCTTGAGGAACTGCTTCAGCAGCGAGATATTTTTGCTGATTTTTATCCGATGCCGGCCAAACGCGCCCTGTGCTTTCAGGACTTGCAGCCAGGCTTGTCAAAAGAACGAGTGATAGGGTCCTTGCAGGCGCGTGCTGTCGCGTTGATGCTCACAGAAGATCAGTATCGGGCCGAAGCCAATTACATTCTGGCAATAAGCCGAGTTAATGAGAGCGGCAGGCTCGACCGTCAGAATGTTGAGTATCTGGACAAAGCCGAAGCGTTGGGCTGCCACGACTTCATGGGAATCAATGCCAGGATCCGCAGCGGAGCCAAGTCCGCGGACAAGCCATAAAGGGCATTCGCAATACAAAAACTGTGGGAGCGAGCCTGCTCGCGATAGCGGTCTGACCGTCAACGAAGATGTTGAATGTCAGGCCCTCATCGCGAGCAGGCTCGCTCCCACAGTTGTTTTGGGTGTAGCCAAAGGTCAGCGGCGGTCGGCGACTACGCCAATCAACACCAGCACCACCAACAACACCGGCGCCAGGCTGTAGTTGTTGAACTGGCTCAGGCCTTTGATGATCCATGGCGTGGCATAGATCAACGCCACGCCGCTCCCGATCATGCACACCAGAGCGAGCAACGGCACGCGCAGGGCGCCGGCGATGCTGCCCAGGCGTTGGTCGACCCAGCCTTTGATGTCGGCGCCGAACAGCACCAGCAGACAGCCCACCAGCGCCAGAGAGATTTCCGACAGGTTGCTGCGGCTCCAGCGGGAGACGGTGGCGAGCAGGTCGAGTATCAAATCCATTCGTTTTCCCCTAAGGCTGAAATCAGCTCAGAAATGTTTGCAGCAAGTCATTGAGAAACAGCTGTCCGCGATCGGTCGCCGCGAGACGTGACGGTTCGACCTGCAACAGGCCGCTTTGTTCGGCGACCCGGCGGCCTTCTGCGAGGCTTTCCAGGCTCAGCCCGGTGCGTTCCGGATACAGCCGCGACTCGACGCCTTCGGTCAGGCGCAAGGCATTCATCAGAAACTCGAACGGCAACTCATCGTTGGTCAGCGCTTTCTCGCCGGCCTTGAAGCTTTTTGCCGGGTTCAGATAATCCTTCGGCAGGCGCGTCTTCCAGGTGCGCACGATGCGCCCGTCCGGATGGCTGAGCTTGCCGTGGGCGCCGGCGCCGATGCCGATGAAGTCGCCGAAACTCCAGTAATTGAGGTTATGCCGAGCCGGGCGACCGGGTTGCGCATAGGCCGAGACTTCGTATTGCGCGTAACCGTGTTCGGCGAGCAGCGCCTGGCCGGCTTCCTGAATGTCCCACAGCGTGTCGTCTTCCGGAAGCACAGGTGGCTGGTTCCAGAACACCGTGTTCGGCTCCAGCGTCAGCTGATACCAGGACAGATGCGTCGGCTTCAGGGCGATGGCCTGGCGCAGGTCGCTCAACGCATCGTCCAGCGACTGATCCGGCAAGCCGTGCATCAAGTCCAGGTTGAAGTTATCGAACCCGGCCTGACGGGCCATGCCGGCAGCACGCACTGCTTCGTCGCCGTTGTGAATCCGCCCCAGCGCCTTCAGCTTCTCTTCCTGAAAACTTTGAATGCCGATCGACAGGCGATTGATGCCCAGCGCGCGGTAGGCGAGGAATTTCTCCTGCTCGAACGTTCCGGGATTGGCTTCCAGGGTGATTTCGATATCGCTGGCAAACGGAATGCGCTGCTCGACGCCTTTGAGCAACCGGCCCAGGGCTTCGGCGCTGAACAGGCTCGGCGTGCCGCCTCCGAAGAAGATCGAACTCAACTCGCGACCGTAGACCGCGTGCAAATCCTGATCGAGGTCGGCCAGCAACGCGTCGACATACTCTTCTTCCGGCAGCACGGGGCTGGCGGTGTGGGAGTTGAAGTCGCAATAAGGGCATTTGCGCACACACCACGGGATGTGGATGTACAACGCCAGGGGCGGCAGCACGGGGAGCGCGGCCCGGGGCGATGATGTGGCACCGCCGAAAATCAGCGGTGACGCGGATGATTCGTGGGTCATTTCAAGCCCAAACGCTGGCGCAGCAGATCCATTGCACGGGCGCGGTGGCTGATGAGGTTCTTGTCGCTCGGGCTCAGCTCGGCGCTGGAACAATCGCGCTCCGGCACCCAGAACAGCGGATCGTAGCCAAAACCATGCTCGCCACTGGCGGCCGGCAGGATGCGCCCGTGCCACAAGCCTTCGCAAAGGATCGGCAACGGATCGTCAGCATGGCGCACCAGCGCCAGCACACAAACGAACTGCGCACCGCGTTCGGCTTCCGGTACGTCTTTCAACACGTCGAGCAGCTTGGCGTTGTTCGCCGCATCGCCCTGACCGTCAGCGTAACGAGCCGAGTAGATCCCCGGCGCACCGCCAAGGAAATCCACCGCCAGCCCGGAATCGTCGGCCAGCGCCGGCAGGCCGGAGATGCGCGCGGCATTGCGGGCCTTGAGGATGGCGTTCTCGACGAACGACAGGCCGGTTTCTTCAGGCTCGACACTGCTGAACTCGCCGATCGAGCGCAGTTGCACCGATGCGCCGAGCATGGCCTGGAGTTCCTTGAGTTTGCCGGCGTTGTGGCTGGCCAGTACGAGTTGCGTGAAGTTCATCATTCGCCGGGGAAAAGTTCTTGGTTGAAATTGATGGTGTTGGTTTTATCGCCGTTCTGCACCTTGATCTCGAAGGTGCGGACTTCCTGCTGATCGACCGGGAACTGGGCGATGTAGTAGATCGCGCCTTGCTCGGTGATCTGTTTGAATTTCAGCGGCACGCTTTGGCTGGTCAGGTCTTTGACCGTTCCACTGACTTGAGCCATCAGCGGTTTGCCTTCCTTGATCACCGAAACGTTGATCACACCCTGGTTCTTGCTGCGGGTGAGCTCCGCGGCTTTAGCGATCTCGGGTGTCAGGAAGGTGGAGTTGAAGGTGTTGTAATGCACCGTCACATCGCCAAACTTTTCCTGACGATCACCTTTGATGACGTCGGCGGCCATGGCGGTGACGCTCAGGCAGGCAGTAAGTACAAACAGCGCTAGACGACCCATGATCGTTCTCCTTGGAATGTCGTGGTTCAGACCGCGATCTTGTGATCCTGCAACCCTGGGCTGCTGACGCGGTAAATACCGATTTCACCTAATAGATTAGGCCATAGCTTACTGGCCCACCCGTGCCGATGCTGTTGATCCACGGCAAGGCGATCAATGACCTTCGCTTCACGTTCGCGGCACAACGCTTCAAAGTCTTCGAAGGTGCAGAAGTGGATGTTCGGCGTGTTGTACCAGGTGTACGGGAGAAAATCGGACACCGGCATCCGGCCCTTGCTCGCCAGGTACCAGCGGCAGCGCCAGTGACCGAAGTTGGGGAAGGTGATGATGCACTGGCGGCCGACCCGCAGCATTTCGTCGAGGATCTTGTCCGGGTAGTGCACCGCTTGCAGTGCCTGGGTCATGACCACGACGTCGAAGCTGTTGCTGGCGAAGTTGCCCAGGCCCTTGTCTAGGTCCTGCTCGATGACGTTGATGCCTTTGGCCACGCACTCGGCGATGTTGTCCGGGTCGTTCTCCAGGCCATAGCCGGTCACTTGTTTGTTATCGCGCAGCCAGGTCAGCAGCTCACCGTCGCCGCAACCGAGGTCGAGCACGCGGCTGCCGGCGGGGATCCATTCCTGGATGATTTCCAGATCAGCTCTCATGGCTTTCTCACAACGTAATACGGTTCATGTAATTGCTGAACGCCTGCAAGTAACGCGGGATCGGAATCAGGAAGGCGTCGTGGCCTTGCGGAGCGTCGATCTCCAGGTAGCAGACGTCTTTCCTGGCCGCCATCAACGCGTCCACCAGTTCCCGCGAGCGGGCAGGGGAGAAGCGCCAGTCGGTGGTGAAAGACATCACGCAGAACTTGGCCTGGGCATTGGCGAAAGTTTTCGCCAGGTCATCGTCGAAGTTGGCCGCCGGATCGAAGTAGTCCAGCGCCTTGGTCATCAGCAGGTACGTGTTGGCGTCGAAACGCCCGGAGAACTCTTCGCCCTGATAACGCAGGTAGCTTTCGACCTGGAACTCGACGCTGTGGAAGTCGTAGTTGAGCTTTTCGCTCTTGAGGCCACGGCCGAATTTTTCGCCCATCGAGTCGTCGGACAGGTACGTGATGTGCCCGACCATCCGCGCCAGCATCAAGCCGCGCTTGGGGATCACGCCCGCCTCCTGGAACGAACCGCCGTGGAACTCGGGGTCGGTGAGGATCGCCTGGCGTGCCACTTCGTTGAAGGCGATGTTCTGCGCCGACAGCTTGGGGGCTGAGGCGATGGCCAGGCAGTGGCGAATGCGATCGGGGTAAGTGATGCTCCACTGCATCGCCTGCATGCCGCCGAGACTGCCGCCGATCACGGCGGCCCATTGGTTAATGCCGAGCAGATCAGCCAGGCGCGCCTGACTGTGCACCCAGTCTTCCACGGTCAATACCGGGAAGTCGGCACCGAAGGGCTTGCCGGTTTCCGGGTTGACGCTGCTTGGGCCGGTGGAGCCGTTGCAGCCGCCGAGATTGTTCAGGCTGACCACGAAGAACTTGTTGGTGTCTATCGGCTTGCCGGGGCCGATGCAGCTGTCCCACCAACCGGGTTTGCGGTCGTCGGGGCTGTGGAAGCCGGCAGCGTGATGGTGACCCGACAGGGCGTGGCAGATCAGCACGGCGTTGCTCGCCGTGGCGTTCAGCGTGCCGTAGGTTTCGTAAATGAGGTCATAAGCTGGGAGCGAACGGCCGCAGGCCAAGGCCAGGGGTTCACTGAAGTGCGCCACTTGCGGCGTCACCAGACCAACAGAATCGGCGGGAAAGGCAGTTGGCATCGACCCTGCTCTCGTTGAAATGAGGCGTAAGTCTAAAGACCGCTGCCTTCAGCAGCAAGCTAACGCCGGGCCTGATTTTTTCCCTGTAAAACCGAGGCGCGGCAATCGCGAGCAGGCTCACTCCCACAGGGGAACGCATTCCAATGTGGGAGCGAGCCTGCTCGCGATGAACGATGACCTCGATCAGCCTGACTGTCGTAGCAGATCCGGCAATTCCGGCAGCTTCTTCGGCGAACAGATCCGCACTCGTTTCTGCCGATTTAGCTCTCCGCTAATTAAACTCACCTGGCTCTTGGAAACCCCAAACGCCTTCGCCAGGAACGCCATCAGATACGCATTGGCCTTGCCTTCAACCGGCGGCGCGGTCAGGCGGATCTTCAGTCGATCACCGTGCAGCCCGCAGAAATCATCGCTGCGGGCTGCCGGTTGCAGGTGACACTCCAGAATCAGGTCGTCACCGTCCCAGCGAAAGTAGCTCATCAGATCAGGCCGAGCAGCCCCTGCGGCATCAGGGCGTAGTACGCAAGGCGCGGGATCAGCCAGCTTTGCAGCAACTGGATCACGATAAACGCGAAGATCGGCGAGATGTCGAGGCCGCCCAGGTTCGGAATGATCCGGCGGAACGGGGCGAGTACCGGTTCAGTGATCTGCGCGACCAGCTCTGCGCCCGGATTGTGGCTGCCCGGTGCGACCCAGGACAGAATCACGCTGATGATCATCGCCCAGAAAATAATATTCAAAAACAGCGAGAAGAGCGCGATCAGCGCCCATGGCAACAGGAACAGCCAGTCGACCATGAAGCCTTTGAGCAGCAGGATCACCGCGATCAGGAGCATCTGCAGGATCAGCGCCAATACCAGTGACGACATGTCCAGTCCGAACATGCTCGGGATGACCCGGCGCAGCGGCTTGAGCAGCGGTTGAGTCGCTTTCACGATGAACTGGCAGAGCGGGTTGTAGAAATTCGCCCGAACCAGTTGCAGGATGAAGCGCATGAGCACGATCAGCAGGTACAGGCTGCCCAGGGTTTTAATTATGAAAATGGCAGCGTCATTGAGTCCAAGCATCATTGATTCCTTTGTAAGAGCTGATTAGCGGCCAAGTTGCTCAGCCATCTCGGCCGAGCGGTGCGCAGCGGCGCCGAGTGCTTTTTCTACCAGCGCTTCGAAGCCGCCGGCCTGGAACGATTTGATTGCAGCTTCCGTGGTGCCCGCAGGCGAGGTCACGCGACGACGCAATTCTGCGGCGTCGACATCGCTGGCCACGGCCATGTGCGCGGCGCCCAACGCGGTTTGCACCGTCAATTGTGCGGCGATGTCCGCTGGCAGACCGAGCTTCACGCCGGCGGCGGTCATCGCTTCAATCAGCAAAAAGAAGTACGCAGGGCCGCTGCCGGAAACGGCGGTGACCGCGTCCAGTTGCTGCTCTTCGTTCAGCCACAGGGCAATGCCCACGGCCGACAACAGTTCTTCAGCTTGCTGGCGTTGTTCAGCGTTTACTTCGCTCGTGGCGAACAAGCCGCTCACGCCCTGACGCAGCAGCGCCGGGGTGTTGGGCATGCAGCGCACGATCGGCTGGGCACCGAGCCAGTTGTTCATGCTGGCGCAGGTGATGCCGGCCGCAATCGAGACCACCAGTTGATTTGGCTTCAAGCTTGGGCGAATCGCTTCGCACACGGCTTTCATCGCCTGGGGTTTGACCGCCAGCACGACCACGTCTGCGTCTTGAATGGCATCGGCGTTGTCGGCGAAAACTTCAATGCCGTGTTCGGCCTGCACTTTGGCGCGGGTTTCGGCGCCCGGATCGCTGGCGCGGATCTGTGCGGCGTCCAGACCTTTGGCACGCAGGCCGCCGATCAGGCTGGCGGCCATGTTTCCGGCACCGATAAAGGCAATACGAGTCTTGCTCATGTCAGGTCCTTATAGAGAGGTGCGTCAGCCATGGTTCATGGCTGACTGTAGTCGCGGGCGCCGAAAAGGGCCGTACCGATGCGGACCCAGGTGGCGCCCATGGCGATGGCCGACTCGAGGTCGTGGCTCATGCCCATGGAAAGTGTGTCGAGCGGCAGGTTCAGGCTGGCTTGCAGGCTTTGTACGGCAGCAAAAGCAGCGTCCTGGGCGGCGCGATCTTCAGTCGGCTCAGGAATCGCCATCAACCCGCGCAGCTGGATGCGCGGCAATTCGCTGATGGCCTTGGCCAGGGCTGGCAGGTCGGCCGGGGTGCAGCCGGATTTGCTGGCTTCACCGCTGACGTTGACTTGGATGCAGATATTCAAGGGGGGCAGATCGGCAGGGCGTTGTTCGGACAGGCGTTGTGCGATTTTCAAGCGATCCACGGAATGCACCCAGGCGAAGTGCTCGGCGATAGCGCGAGTCTTGTTCGATTGAATGGGGCCGATGAAGTGCCAGATCAAGGGCAGGTCGGCCAATTCGAGCTGTTTTCCCAAGGCTTCCTGCAGATAGTTTTCGCCAAAGTCCCGCAGGCCGGCGGCATAGGCTTCGCGCAGGGCCTCGGCGGGCTTGGTCTTGCTCACGGCCAGCAGCTGGACGCTGTGTTCGTCGCGGTGGGCGGCGAGGGCTGCGGCGTGGATGCGTGAACTAACCAGTGCAATGTTGTCTGCTATCGTGGACATTCAAGAGGCGCCAGCGGGTCTGAGGTTGGCGGCATTCTACTGGAATTGAGGAGCGCTATGGATATCACTGAGCTGCTGGCCTTCAGCGCTAAACAGGGCGCGTCCGACCTGCACCTGTCTGCCGGCCTGCCACCGATGATTCGCGTTGACGGCGATGTGCGGCGCATCAACCTGCCGGCCCTGGACCACAAACAGGTGCATGAGCTGATCTACGACATCATGAACGACACCCAGCGGGTGGACTTCGAGAAACACCTGGAAACTGATTTTTCTTTTGAGGTGCCCGGCGTGGCGCGTTTCCGGGTCAATGCCTTCAACCAGAATCGGGGTGCAGGCGCGGTGTTCCGGACCATTCCGTCGAAGGTCCTGAGCATGGACGACCTCGGCATGGGCGAGGTGTTTCGCAAAATTACCGAGGCCCCGCGCGGGCTGGTGCTGGTGACGGGGCCCACCGGTTCCGGCAAGTCCACCACCTTGGCGGCGATGATCGATTACCTCAACAACCATCGCCATCACCACATCCTCACCATCGAAGACCCGATCGAGTTCGTCCACGAATCACGTAAATGCCTGATCAACCAGCGCGAAGTCCATCGCGACACCCGCAGCTTCGCCACGGCCCTGCGCTCGGCATTGCGGGAAGATCCGGACGTGATTCTGGTGGGGGAGATGCGCGATCTGGAGACCATCCGCCTGGCGCTGACCGCCGCCGAGACCGGTCACCTGGTGTTCGGCACGCTCCACACCACGTCAGCGGCGAAGACCATCGACCGAGTAGTGGACGTGTTTCCGGGGGACGAGAAATCGATGGTGCGTTCGATGCTGTCCGAGTCGTTGCTGGCGGTGGTGTCGCAGACACTGATCAAGAAGATCGGTGGCGGACGCATTGCGGCACACGAAATCATGCTCGGCACCTCGGCGATCCGAAACCTGATCCGCGAAGACAAGGTGGCGCAGATGTACTCGTCGATTCAGACCGGGGGCAATTTGGGGATGCAGACGCTGGATATGTGCTTGAAGGACTTGGTGACCAAGGGCTTGATCAGCCGGGAGCATGCGCGGGAGAAGGCGCGGTCACCTGATAATTTCTGAAGGATTGAGCGCGGACCTGTGGCGAGGGAGCTTGCTCCCGCTGGAGTGCGCAGCGCTCCTTTTTTTAGGTCTGCTTCGCAGCCCAGCGGGAGCAAGCTCCCTCGCCACAAATGCCGTGAAGGCGTCAGCAGATCAGCGCTGAACAACCTGAAGGGTGTTCTTCTCTTTCGGCAGAACCCGCTTGGCAACAACGTAGTGGCTTTCCCAATACGGTTTCTTCAAGGTGTCGATGGTCACCGACTTGCCACGACGCGGTGCGTGGATGAAGCGGTCGTTGCCCAGGTAGATAGCAACGTGATTGACCCGACGGCTCTTGATGTTGAAGAAAATCAGGTCGCCCGGCTTCAGATCCTTGCGATCGACTTTCTCGCCATGACCGCTGGCCATGGCATTGGACGTGCGTGGCAGGTCGAACGTGGCGTCGTTGAACGCGTATTTCACCAGGCCGCTGCAATCGAACCCTTTACTTGGGCTGCTGCCGCCCCAACGGTAAGGAGTACCGAGGACGTTGACGGCGCGGCTCAGCACGTTGCTGCTTTCCTTGGTCGCCATCGGCGGAACAAGGCTGCTTTTGCTGACCAGCTGTGGAGCACGTTTTTCGGATTTCTTGTTTTTGCTCGAAGGAGCAGAAACATGGGATTTTGGGGTGTAACCATTAACGTTTGGAAGACGTTGCTCACGATTGGTGGCGTGGGCGGCCAGTGGCATCAAAAGGCAAATGGTTAGCCATGTCTTGAAAAATGGACGCATTAGGCAAGGCTCATATAAGTTAGCGCGCAACTTTATAACAGAGTTTTTTGACGTTCCGAGGCCGTTGGTCGATTCAAGTTGTGGTCAACGGAACCAAATAAGCGGCAAATGGACGCAATTGTCGGACAGAAGTCAGGTGGTATAAGGCTTTGACGGAACCGACATTAACATTTGCCATACGTCGGCTACCTGTAAAAAAGTCACAAAGAATTCAAGAATATTTATCTATCGTGTGAATCGAGGTCCTTCATGAACACCTATCAACAGGCCGGATCGCAGCAAGACACGCACAGCAAACTGATCGGCTACTTGCTGTGGATTTTTGGGTTTACCGGGGCTCACCGCTTCTATTACGGCAAGCCGGTGACCGGGACGATCTGGTTTTTCACCCTTGGATTGCTGGGCGTTGGCTGGCTGATCGACGTCTTCCTGATCCCGGCCATGGACCGTGAAGCAGACCTGCGTTTCACCGCCGGGCCTATCGAGTACAACGTTGCGTGGATTCTGCTGACGTTTCTTGGGGTATTCGGCGTACACCGGATGTATCAGGGGAAGTGGATCAGCGGATTGCTGTACCTGGTGACGGGCGGGTTGTTCTTTCTGGGGGTGTTGTATGACTTCTGGACGCTGAATGACCAGGTGTCCGTGCGTAACGCTCAGAATCGCGGCACTTTCCAGTAAGCCATCGCTAGCAGGCTAGCTCCCACACAGGATCTGTGAACAACACAAATCCCCTGTGGGAGCTAGCCCTGCTAGCGATTGGGACAACTCAGTCTCAAGCCTGGTGGCTGATCCGTCCATCCACCAGGGTGTAGCGCACCACGCTTGGCAAGCTATGTCCAATAAACGGGCAGTTCTCGCCCTTGGACAGCCAGGTTTCACCCGCAACGGTCGAAGCCGTCGGATCAAACAGCACGATGTCCGCCGGCCCACCTACGGCTAATTTGCCCGCTGGCAAACGCAACGCCTCGGCAGGTCCAGTGCTCAGGCGCGCCAACAACGTCGGCAGATCCAGCAACCCATCCTCCACCAACGTCATCGCCAGCGGCAGCAGCAGTTCAACACTGCTGATACCCGGCTCGGTCGCGCCAAACGGTGCCAGTTTGGCGTCCCGCTCGTGCGGCTGGTGATGGCTGGAGATCGCCGAAACCACGCCCGACTTCACCGCTGCACGCAAGCCATCGCGGTCGGCGCGGGTGCGCAGCGGCGGCTGGACGTGATAGAGGCTGCTGAAGTCGATCAGCGCTTCGTCGGTCAGGATCAGTTGATACAGCGCCACATCGGCGGTCACGGGCAAGCCACGGGCCTGGGCCTGAGCGATCAGGGCGACGCCGCGAGCGCTGGTGAGCTGGCTGAAGTGCGCACGCACGCCACTTTGCTCGACCAGCAGCAGGTCCCGGGCCAGAGCCACGGTTTCAGCGGTTTCCGGAATGCCCGGCAAGCCAAGGAAACTCGCGGTCGGGCCTTCGTGGGCCAGGCCACCTTCGGCCAGGTCGTGGTCCTGAGAGTTGAAAATCACCGTCAGGTCGAAGGTCGCCGCGTATTCCAGCGCCCGGCACAGCGTGCGGGTGTTGCGGAAACTGTCCAGGCCGTTGCCGAAGGCCACACAACCGGCATCGCGCAAAGCAACGAGTTCTGCAAGCTGTTCGCCTTCCAGGCCTTTGCTCAGGGCGCCGATCGGGAAAACTTTGGTGTTGCCGGCCTCGCGGGCACGGTCGAGGATCAGTTCGGCCACGGCCGAGGTGTCCAGCACCGGTCTGGTTTTCGGCGGGCAGCACAGGCTGGTCACGCCACCGGCGGCGGCGGCGCGGGTTTCACTGATGATCGAGCCTTTGCGGCTGTAACCCGGCTCACGCAGGGCGACGTTCAGGTCAACCAGGCCAGGCGCGGCCACCAGGCCTTTGGCGTCAATGGTGTCGACGGGCACAAAACCGGCGGGCGCGGCACCAAGGGCGACGACCTTGCAGGCTTCAATATGAATGTCGGTCACTTTATCCAGGCCAGTGGCTGGATCGATGACACGGGCGCCGAGAATGCTGAGCTTCACTGGGCGTTCTCCTGCTCGAATTGGCGCTGGGCAGTCTGCCCGCTCATGGCCATGGACAACACGGCCATACGAATCGCGATGCCGTAGGTGACCTGGTTGAGGATCACCGAGTGCGGACCGTCGGCCACCGCCGACTCAATCTCCACCCCACGGTTGATCGGCCCCGGGTGCATGACGATGCAATCCGGTTTGGCCCCGGCCAGCCTCGCGGTGGTCAGGCCGAACAGGCGGTAGAACTCGCCCTCGCTCGGCAGCAGGCCACCGGCCATGCGCTCGCGTTGCAGGCGCAGCATGATCACCACGTCGACGTCTTTGAGGCCTTCGGCCATGTCGGTGTAAACCTTCACACCGTATTGCTCGATGCCGATCGGCAGCAGGGTTTTCGGTGCGATGACGCGGATGTCCGGGCAACCGAGGGTTTTCAGCGCCAGCATGTTCGAGCGTGCCACCCGCGAATGCAGGATGTCGCCGACGATGGCCACCGAGAGGTTTTCGAAGCCGCCCTTGTGCCGACGGATCGTCAGCATGTCGAGCATGCCCTGGGTCGGGTGCGCGTGACGGCCATCGCCGCCGTTGATGATCGCCACTTGCGGGCAGACATGTTCGGCGATGAAGTGCGCCGCGCCGGAATCACCGTGACGCACGACGAACATGTCGGCAGCCATGGCTTCCAGGTTGCGCAGGGTGTCGAGCAGGGTTTCGCCCTTGCTCGCCGACGATGTCGACACGTTCAGCGTGATCACGTCGGCCGACAGGCGCTGGGCTGCCAGTTCGAAGGTGGTGCGGGTGCGGGTGGAGTTCTCGAAGAACACGTTGCACACGGTTTTGCCGCGCAGCAACGGGACTTTCTTCACTGCCCGGGCGCCGACTTCGAGGAACGAGTCGGCGGTGTCGAGGATTTCCGTCAACAACTCGCGGCGCAAACCGTCGAGCGAGAGGAAGTGTTGCAGCTGGCCCTGATCATTGAGCTGCAGCGGGCGCTTGGTTTCTAGAGGCGTCATCGCGAAGGGGACTCTCAATAGGGCGAATTAAAGGGCGAGGTCTTGCAGTTCGAGCTTGAGCTCCGGACCGGACAGCTTCACGCGCTCGTGAGCAGCCAGTTCCAGCGTCGCGCCCACCACGTTCGGGCGGATCGGCAGCTCGCCGGCGTCCAGGTCCAGCAGGCACACCAGCGTTACGCTGGCCGGGCGGCCGTAGTCGAACAGCTCGTTCATGGCGGCGCGGATGGTCCGACCGCTCATCAGCACGTCGTCGATCAGCACCAGGTGCTGGCCTTCGATTTCGAACGGCAGCGCCGAGGGGCGCACTTGCGGGTGCAGGCCGTTCTGGCTGAAATCGTCGCGGTAGAAGGATACGTCCAGGGTGCCAAGGGGCGAATCGCTGCCCAGTTCTTCGAGCAACGCCTGGGCGACCCAGACACCGCCGGTACGAATGCCGATGTAGCGCGGTTCGCTGATGCCGCGGTGTTCCAGGTGTGCCTTGAGACTGATCGCCATCTGGCTGATCAGTTCGGCGGGATTGGGCAGGCTCATGGTTGCTCCTTCTTGGGCCCGAGCCCTGCCTTTGAGTAAGGCTGCGGGGTTTGGCTCGGGTTGTAGCTAAGAGAGACGCCGTGACGGCTCTTCAGGATTCGAACAGTGCGGTGTTTTCGTCGAGCCAGCCTTGCAGCAGCAGAGCGGCGGCGATGGCGTCGACCGGGTTGTCGCGGTAGCTGCCTTTTTGTCCGCCACGATCACGCCGTTCACCCTTGGCTTCGAAGGTGGTCAGGCGTTCGTCGTGGGTATAGAAGGGCAGGTTGTAGCGGCCATTGAGGCGACGGGCGAATTTCTCCGCGCGCAGGCACATGTCGCTCGGCGTGCCGTCCATGTTCAGCGGCAGGCCGACGACCACAGCGTCAGGCTTCCACTCTTTAATGAGGGCCTCGACCTGGTTCCAGTCGGGAATACCGTTTTGCGCTTTCAAGGTACACAGCTCGCGGGCCTGGCCGGTAATCACCTGGCCGACCGCAACGCCGATCTGTTTGGTGCCGTAGTCAAACCCCAGAATCAGTCGCAGGGCCATCAGGCGTGGCCCGCCTGGCTGGTGAGCAGGCTGAGATTGACGCCGAGGTGCTTGGCCGCCGCTTCCAGGCGCAGTTCGCTGCTGGTGTTGAACAGGATGTCGGCTTCGAACGGGCAGGTCAGCCAGGCGTTCTGCGCCAGTTCGGCTTCGAGCTGCCCGGCTTCCCAGCCGGCGTATCCAAGGGCGATCACGCTTTTCGCCGGGCCGACGCCGTCAGCGATGGCGAATAGCACATCCTGGGAGGTGGACAAGGAAAGGTCGCCTTCCAGATCAACGGTCGCCTGAAAGGTCTTGCCCGAGGGGTGCAGGACAAATCCGCGATCGGTCTGGACCGGGCCGCCGATAAAGATCGGCACATGCTGGCAGAGCACGGGCGGTTCGATGTCAGGGCGCAATTGCTCGAGGATATCGGCCAGATTCAGGTCTTGCGGCCGGTTGACCACCAGCCCCATGGCACCATTGGCCGTGTGCTCGACGATGTAGGTCAAGGTGTGCGCAAAGTTCGGGTCGGCCATGTGAGGCATGGCGATCAGGAAGTGATGCTTGAGGTAGCTGGGGCTGACGTTCTTCATGAGCGCTAGTGTGGCGTTGGAGGGGCGAACTGACAAGCTGGGGATGCACAGGAATTGCCGCAAATGCCAGCAACAACACAGATTAACTGTGGGAGCTAGCCTGCTAGCGATTGCGGTCTTTCAGGCACTTTGATGCTGAATGTGATGCCGCTATCGCGAGCAGGCTCGCTCCCACAGGGGCTTGTGGGGTGTCAGTTGCTGGAAAGCCGATCGCCGCGGGCGAATTTCCACGTACGGATGATTTCCAGCCGGTCAATGTCCGACAAATCCCCGGTAAACGGTGAAAACGGCGCCGCCAGCCGCACAATCCGCTGTGCCGCCTGATCCAGCAGCGGTTGCCCGGAGGATTCCAGTACCAGCACTTCATACAGCGAGCCGTCGCGGTTGATTGAGACCATCAGGCGCAAATTGCCGTAGATCTGCTTGCGTCGCGCTTCGTCGGGGTAATTCAGGTTGCCGATGCGCTCGACCTTCTTGCGCCATTCGTCCTTATACCAGGCGCCCTTGTCTTTCATGGTCGAAGCAGCGCTCAGGCGGTGGATGCGCGGGCGCTTGGCGTACAGCTGTTGTTCGTTGGCCAATTCCGCTTCCAGGCTGGCGATGTCGCTGGACAGTTGCTCGGTGTCGAACGTCGGCGCCGCCACGGCGGGTTTGGTGAGTGGCTTGACCTCTTCGTTCTTGGCCGGGGCTTTTTTCGGCTTCGGCGCAACGGTGGTCACGGCAGCCTTGGGCGCGGCTTCCGGCACTGGCGGCTTGGCGGCCGGCGGTGGCGTGACTTTCTGCACCTTGTTGTCCTGGAACGGCGCGACCTCGGTGGTCTTGGGAATCGCCTTTTTATCCAGGGTGCCGCTGCCTTCCTGATTCTCCTGGGCGAGGAAATCCGCTTTCGCAGGCTTTTTTTCGCTTTTGAAGGTGGCGAGGGTGATTTCCAGGGTTTTGCTGATCTGCTTGGGTTCGACCATCGTAAAGCCGACGCCCAACAGCAAGGCCAGGTGAATCAACGCCGCGAGAAACAGGGTAAATCCGAGGCGATCGGCCGCGCGCACGCCACGATGGGCGAGTTCAGGGGGCAGATCGGACGGGAGCGTCATGACAAAAAGACCAACATCGCGTTTTTCACAGGCCGCGGATGATAACGCAATGTTGGTCGTTTCTTGGCTGTTCTATATCAACGAGCCTTGAGCTTCTGATCGATGGCATCCATCAGCAGGCCGCCAATGTCGGTGCCGAACGCGTTATCAATCTCGCGAATGCAGGTCGGGCTGGTGACGTTGATTTCGGTCAGGTGCTCGCCAATCACGTCCAGGCCAACGAACAACAGGCCTTTCTCACGCAGGGTCGGGCCGACCTGGGCGGCGATCCAGCGATCCTTGTCGCTCAGCGGACGGGCTTCGCCACGGCCACCGGCGGCGAGGTTGCCACGGGTTTCGCCTGCGGCAGGAATCCGCGCCAGGCAGTAATCCACCGGCTCGCCGTCGATCATCAGGATGCGTTTGTCGCCGTCCTTGATCGCCGGCAGGTAGGCCTGGCCCATGATCTGCTGGGTGCCCAGCGCGGTCAGGGTTTCCAGAATCACCGACAGGTTCGGATCGCCCGCGCGATGACGGAAGATCGAGGTGCCGCCCATGCCGTCCAGCGGCTTGAGGATCACGTCGCCATGTTTGGCGGCGAATTCACGCAGCACGTCGGCGCGACGGCTGACCACGGTCGGCGGCGTGCACTGCGGGAACAGCGTGGCGAACAGCTTTTCGTTGCAGTCACGCAGGCTTTGCGGCTTGTTGACCACCAGCACGCCCGCGCGCTCGGCTTGTTCCAGCAGGTAAGTGGAGTAGACGAATTCCATGTCGAACGGCGGATCCTTGCGCATCAGGATCACGTCCAGATCGCTCAGCAACGCGTCGGTCTCGGCTTCCAGTTCAAACCATTTTTCCGGATTGGCGAAGACTTTCAACGGACGCATCCGCGCACGGGCCTCGCCTTCGCCCTGATACAAATCGCGCTGTTCCATATAGAACAGTTCCCAGCCGCGCTTCTGTGCGGCCAGCAGCATGGCCAGCGAGCTATCCTTTTTATAGGAAATGCTGGCAATAGGATCCATGACAATCCCGACGCGAACGCTCATGGGTTTTTCCTCGAATTTGGGTGGTCCGAATGGACACGAAAAAGTGGCGTCAGATTGGCGCCCAGTGTGTTTCCGGTCAAGGAAAAACCACCGCGCCAGTCCCCCGATAGATTGCATTTAGAGACTGTGCTAAAAAGGCTGCCATATCGTTCCGGCCCTTAAACATCAAGGGTTTCGAGCCTCCGGTTATCGGAAATGGACAATTTGATTCGCAAAGGCGACGGCAGAGCATTTATGGACCAGCATTCCAGCGCCTTGAAGGTCATGGTGATCGACGATTCGAAGACGATTCGTCGCACCGCCGAAACGCTGTTGAAGAACGTGGGTTGTGAAGTCATCACGGCGATCGATGGTTTCGATGCCCTGGCCAAGATTGCCGACAATCACCCCGGCATCATCTTTGTCGACATCATGATGCCGCGCCTGGATGGCTATCAGACCTGCGCGCTGATCAAGAACCACAGTGCGTTCAAGTCCACGCCAGTGATTATGCTGTCGTCCAAGGACGGGCTGTTCGACAAGGCCAAGGGGCGCATCGTCGGCTCCGACCAGTTTTTGACCAAGCCTTTCAGCAAGGAAGAGCTGCTGAACGCGATCCAGGCCCATGTACCGGGCTTCGCCGCTGTTTTGCCGCAGTAGGACACGCACAGTGACGCTCGGCCAGCGGGCCCGGCGTCGACAAGAATGGGGAAGACCATGGCACGTATTCTGATCGTCGATGATTCGCCGACCGAAATGTACAAACTGACCGGCATGCTGGAAAAGCACGGTCATGAAGTGTTGAAAGCCGAAAACGGCGCCGACGGCGTGGCCCTGGCCCGCCAGGAAAAACCTGACGCCGTGCTGATGGACATCGTCATGCCCGGCCTCAACGGTTTCCAGGCGACCCGCCAGCTGACCAAAGACCCGGACACCGGGCACATCCCGGTGATCATCATCACCACCAAGGATCAGGAAACCGACAAGGTCTGGGGCACACGCCAGGGCGCGAAGGATTACCTGACCAAACCGGTCGACGAAGACACCCTGATCAAAACCCTGAACAACGTGCTGGCCGGTTGATCGTGCGGCCATGACCGAGTCGCTGACGGCTTTCGAACTGCTGCTGCAGATCGACCAGCGCTGTCGTCTGCTGGCGGCGGATCTGCCGTCCCAGCCGACCCGGCAGGATCGCTGGAGCGGCATCGGTTTTCGCCTGGGCGAGCACTGGTACGTCGCGCCCATGGGTGAAGTCAGCGAAGTCCTGCACGAACCGCGTTTCACCCAATTGCCGGGCGTCAAACCCTGGGTCAAGGGTGTGGCCAACCTGCGCGGGCGATTGCTGCCGATCATGGACTTGTGCGGCTTCTTCGGTCATGAACAGTCGACCCTGCGCAAACAGCGGCGGGTGTTGGTGGTGGAACACGGCGAAGTGTTTGCCGGGTTGATGGTCGACGAAGTCTTCGGCTTGCAGCACTTTGCCCAAGACAGTCTGGAACCGGTGTCGATGACTGATGTGCACGGGCCGATTGCAGCGTTCGTCCAGGGCCGGTTTCAGCGTGAGCAGACGTGGCAGGTGTTCAGCCCGTTTACGTTGGCGCAGTCGCAAAGCTTTATGCATGTAGCGCTGTAAACGCGGACCCTTGTAGGAGCGAGCCTGCTCGCGATTGAACGATAACGCGGTGTTCCTGAGACACCGAGGCGCCTGAATCGCGAGCAGGCTCGCTCCCACAGGAGACCTTCGTTGTGCTTTAGGGTGTTGGTTAACAGGCGAGGACCGATGATAAAAACAAAGACAGGCAAGCCAGAAGGATCGCGCAGCCGCTCGCAGATCATCGTGCTGTTCATCGCGCTGATCATCTTCATCATGCTGCTGTTCGCCAACTTCGCTTACCTCAACACTCAAGCCACGTACGACAAACAGTACATCGGCCACGCCGGTGAGTTGCGCGTGCTGTCCCAGCGCATCGCCAAGAACGCGACCGAAGCCGCTGCCGGCAAGGCTGCGGCCTTCAAGCTGCTGAGCGATGCACGCAACGACTTCGCCCAGCGCTGGGGTTATCTGAAGAAGGGCGACCCGGCCACCGGCCTGCCGCCGGCGCCGTCCACCGTGCGCCCGGAAATGCGCGCGGTGCAGCTCGACTGGGAACGTCTGCTGAAAAACACCGACGCGATTCTCTCCAGCGAGCAGACCGTGCTGTCGCTGCATCAAGTCGCCGCGACGTTGGCCGAAACCGTGCCGCAGTTGCAGGTCGAATACGAAAAAGTCGTCGAGATTCTCTTGCAGCGCGGCGCTCCGGCCGCTCAGGTGGCCATGGCCCAGCGTCAGTCGCTGCTGGCTGAACGCATTTTGGGCGCGGTGAATACCGTGTTGTCCGGCGATGAAAACTCGCAGCAAGCCGCCGACGCTTTCGGTCGTGACGCCGCGCGATTCGGTCAGGTGCTCAATGGCATGCTCCAGGGCAATGCGTCGCTGCGGGTCAGCCAGGTCGAAGACCGCGATGCGCGCATCCGGTTGACCGAGATTTCCGAACTGTTCGAATTCGTCTCCGGCTCTGTGGATGAAATCCTCGAAACCTCGCCGGAGCTGTTCAAGGTTCGCGAATCGGCGACCAACATTTTCACCTTGTCGCAAACCCTGCTCGACGAAGCCTCGCACTTGGCCACCGGTTTCGAAAACCTGGCCGGCGGGCGCGACACCGACACCATCGGCGGCTATGTATTGGGCCTGCTGGCCCTGATGTCGATCATCCTCATCGGCCTGGTGATGGTGCGCGAAACCAATCGCCAGCTGCGTGAAACCGCCGAGAAGAACGAGCGCAACCAGAACGCGATCATGCGCCTGCTCGACGAGATCGAAGACCTCGCTGATGGCGACCTCACCGTGACCGCCTCGGTGACCGAAGACTTCACCGGGACCATCGCCGACTCGATCAACTATTCCGTCGATCAACTGCGGGATCTGGTGGCAACCATCAACCTCACCGCCGGCCAGGTCGCCGCCGCCGTGCAGGAAACCCAGGCCACCGCCATGCACCTGGCCCAGGCCTCGGAGCATCAGGCCCAACAGATCAGCGAAGCCTCGACCGCGATCAACGACATGGCGCAGTCCATCGACCAGGTCTCGGCCAACGCTGCCGAGTCCTCGGCGGTGGCCGAACGTTCGGTGGAAATCGCCAACAAGGGCAACGAGGTGGTGCACAACACCATCCATGGCATGGACAACATTCGCGAGCAGATTCAGGACACCGCCAAGCGCATCAAGCGTCTGGGCGAGTCCTCTCAGGAAATCGGCGACATTGTCAGCCTGATCGATGACATTGCCGATCAGACCAACATCCTTGCGCTCAACGCGGCCATCCAGGCCTCGATGGCAGGTGATGCCGGGCGCGGTTTTGCGGTGGTGGCCGACGAAGTGCAGCGGCTGGCCGAGCGATCGTCCGCCGCCACCCGGCAGATCGAAACCCTGGTGCGGGCAATCCAGACCGACACCAACGAAGCCGTGATTTCCATGGAACAGACCACCACCGAAGTGGTGCGCGGCGCGCGTCTGGCGCAGGATGCCGGAGTGGCCCTGGAAGAAATCGAAGGCGTATCGAAGACCCTGGCAGCGCTGATCCAGAGCATTTCCAACGCCGCGCAGCAGCAGACGTCTTCGGCCGGTCAGATTTCCCTGACGATGAACGTGATCCAGCAGATCACCACGCAGACGTCATCGGGCTCCACCGCCACCGCCGAAAGCATCGGCAACCTGGCGAAAATGGCCAGCCAGCTGCGGCGTTCGGTGTCCGGTTTCACCTTGCCAGCGGCCAAGGCGCAAGCTGTGGATAAAGTGTGAAGGCCCGCAGGCGTTTGCGTTTTTTTGAGTAGAGCAGTGATTTGGAGTGGTTATGGGTGATCGGCACGACTATGTGGCCCTCGAATGGGTCAAAGGCGAGATTGCCGAAACGCTGAAAGTGGCTCATCAAGCGATCGAAACCCTGCTTGATGACCCTCAGGCGACGCACGCCCTGAGCGATTGCCTGGCGTGCATCCATCAGGTTCACGGCAGCTTGCAGATGGTCGAATTCTACGGCGCGGCCCTGCTCGCCGAAGAAATGGAACACCTGGCCACCGCCTTGCAGCAGGACCGCGTCAGCCATCGCGACGAGGCGCTTCATCTGTTGCTGCAAGCCCTCGGGCAATTGCCGATCTACCTCGACCGGGTTCAAGGCGCGCGCCGTGACCTGCCCTTGGTGGTGCTGCCGTTGATCAACGATTTGCGCAGTGCCCGGGGCGAAAGCCTGTTGTCGGAAACCAGTCTGTTCAGCCCGCAATTGCTCGACCTGCCGGCGCTGGACGAAGAGTCGCTGGCCCTGCTTGAACCGGCGGAGTTACCCAATGTGCTGCGCAAGTTGCGGCAGATGCTGCAAATGGCCCTGGTCGGGTTGCTGCGTGAACAGGATGACGACACTAATCTCGGATATCTCACCAAGGTTTTTTCACGCCTTGAAGGGCTGTGCGGCAATGCGCCCTTGAGCCCGTTGTGGCAGGTCGCCTCGGCGCTGGTCGAAGGCATGCGCGGTGGCTCGATTGCCAACAGCCCGGCGCTGCGCAGCCTGTTCAAGGACGCCGACAAAGAACTCAAACGCCTGCTCGAACAGGGCATACGCGGCATCAATCAACCGGCACCGCCGGAGTTGCTCAAGAGTTTGCTGTTCTATATTGCCAAGGCCGAACATCCCACCGGGCAGATGCTGACCATGAAAGATCGTTACTCACTGGACGACGCGCTGCCTGACAGCGCAATGGTCGACGAAGAACGCGCTCGCCTGGCAGGTCCCGACCGTGACGCCATGCGCTCGGTGCTCGCCGCACTCTGTGAGGAGCTGGTGCGGGTCAAGGAGCGCCTCGATCTGTTCGTGCGCAGTGACCGCCAGCACACTTCGGATCTCGAAACACTGTTGGCGCCGCTGCGGCAAATCGCCGACACCCTGGCGGTGCTGGGTTTCGGCCAGCCGCGCAAAGTCATCATCGATCAACTGGCGGTGGTGCTGAGCCTTGCTCAGGGCCAGCGCCAACCCAACGACGCCATTCTCATGGACGTCGCCGGGGCCTTGCTCTACGTCGAAGCGACGCTGGCCGGCATGGTCGGCACCGTAGAGCCGGAGAGCCAGGAAGAAAGTCACCTGCCGACCACCGACCTGACGCAGATCCACCAGATCGTGATCAAGGAAGCGCGCATCTGCCTGCAACAAGCCAAGGACATGATCGTCGACTACATCGACGCCGACTGGGACCGCCAGCATTTGCAGGCATTGCCGGCGTTGCTGACCCAGGTGCGCGGCGCACTGTCGATGATTCCGTTGAGCCGTGCGGCAAGCCTGATCGAGACCTGCAATCACTTCATTCGCGAACATCTGCTGCTGGACCCGGACCAGCCCGGCTGGCAGGAGCTGGACAGCCTGGCTGACGTCATTACCAGCATCGAGTACTACTTGGAACGTCTCAGCGACGATCCCGAGGCACCGGGCGAACAATTGCTCGATGTGGCGGAAAAAAGCCTGGCGTCACTTGGATTTTTCCCTAGCGAACAGCATGTGCCGATGCTTGAGGATGTGCTCAGCCCGAGTGAAGCCCAGGTGATGCAGGACCTGCAAGAACTCGATGATCCCGATACCGTCCAGTCGCTGGCCGATGTCTTGGCCAGCCCGGTGTCTTCGGTCAATCCGCCAGCGCTGACCACCCCGGGCAGCCTGTTGCCGCCGCCCGCCGGCGAAGAGCCGGTGGACGATGAGCTGCGGGAAGTCTTCCTCGAAGAAACCGGTGAAGTCCTGGATATCCTCCGGGAATACTTGCCGCGCTGGACGGCCAGTCCGGACGACAAAGCCGCGTTGAGTGAATTGCGCCGGGCGTTCCACACCTTGAAAGGCAGTGGCCGGATGGTCCGCGCGTTGGTGCTGGGCGAACTGGCGTGGGCCGTGGAAAACCTGCTCAACCGCGTGCTGGAACACAGCGTTGCGCCCGGGGCGGCGGTGCAACAATTGCTCCGCGATGCACTGGACCTGCTGCCGGAGCTGGTGGCCGAATTCGCCGCCAATGCCCAGCGCCAGCGCAACGACGTCGACCAATTGGCCGCTCGCGCCCATGCCCTCGCCAAGGGCGATTTACCTGCCAGCGACGAAGACACCCAGGACGTCGCGGCCCTCGATCCGCTGTTGCTGGAGATCTTCCGCAAGGAAGCCGAGACCCATCTCGCCAGCCTCAATCGCTTCCTCGATCAAGCCGCCGAGCATGTGCCGCTGCAGGCCAGCGACGAGTTGCAGCGCGCATTGCACACCTTGAAGGGCAGCGCCTCGATGGCTGGCGTGTTGCCGATCGCCGAACTGGCGACGCCGCTGGATCAACTGGCCCGCGAGTACAAGGCGCACCTGATCGCCCTCGACCTCGACGAAGTCGAGCTGCTGCTGGAGGCCGAAGGCTTGTTTCGCCTCGGGCTGCGGCAACTCAAGGGTGATCCGCTGGCCGCGATTCCGGGCGCTCATTCGTTGATCGAGCGCACCAAGGCGCTGCTCGCCGAGCGTCTGGACGCGCTGTTGAAAGCGCCCAGCACCGCGCTGCGGACCAAGCGTGATCCACAACTGATCAACAACTTCCTGGCCCAGGGCATGGACATCCTGCTGGACGCCGAAAGCCTGTTGCAGCGCTGGCAGCAGCACCCCGGCGAGCGTCAGGAACTCAGCGCGTTGCTGGACGAATTGACCACGTTGGGCGAAGGCGCGCACCTCGCCGATCTGCACCCGGTGGATGAACTCTGCGAAGCGTTGCTCGACCTGTACGGCGCGGTGGAAGAAAGCAGCCTGGCGGTCAGCGACCGGTTTTTCCATGAGGCGCAAGGTGCCCACGAAGCGCTGATCAACATGCTCGACGAACTGGCCGCCGGCCAGGAAGTCAGCCCGCAGCCGGAACGCATCCGGGCCTTGCGCGGCTTGCTGGATGAAAGCCTTGATCCGACGTCCATGGGCCTGATCCGTAGCGACGGCAGCCGCGCCCTGAGCATCCGGGAACTGGGCAGGGCCACCGCGGAACTGGAACAGACCGCGACTCAGGTCGAGCTCGATGACGAGATCGTTTCGATCTTCCTCGAAGAAGCGGTGGATATTCTCGAGAGCGCCGGCCAGGCCTTGCAGCGCTGGCTGAGCGACCCGGAAAACGCCGCGCCGCTGTCGTCCTTGCAGCGGGATTTGCACACCCTCAAGGGCGGCGCGCGGATGGCCGAGGTCGAGCCGGTCGGCGACCTGGCCCATGAATTGGAAAGTCTTTACGAAGGCTTGGTGGACCGCCGTTACAGCCACAGTGAAACCCTGGCGCACCTGCTGCAACAGAGCCATGACCGCCTCGCGGTGCTGCTTGAGCAACTGCAAAGCCAGCACGCCCTGAGTGCCCCGAACGAGCTGATCGAAGCAATTCGCGAGTTCCGTCAGGGCAACGCCAACACCGCCGAAGTGACGGAGCCCGCCCCGGCCAATGACTCGCCGGGGCATGATCCCGAACTGCTGGACATCTTCCTTGAGGAAGGTTTCGACATTATCGAAAACTCCGGCGCGGCACTCGTGCGCTGGCAAGCCGAGCCGTCAAACCGTCAGGAAGTGGAAACCCTGCTGCGCGACCTGCACACGCTCAAGGGCGGCGCGCGGATGGTGGAGATTGCCCCCATCGGCGATCTCACCCATGAGCTGGAATTTCTCTACGAAGGCCTGTCCGCTGGCGTGCTGCAACCGACTCCGGCGCTGTTCGGGCTGCTGCAAAGCAGTCACGACCGACTGGCACAAATGCTCGATGCCACCCGCGCCGGTCAGCCCTTGCCGGCGGCCGATCGGTTGATTGACGCGATCAAGAACTTCAGTCATCCCGCCGTTCTCGATACGCCGGTGGTGCTGCCCGCCGCGCCGAAGCCCGATACCCCCGCACCGCAAGCCGACGCGGGCGCCGACATGGTCAAGGTCTCGGCAGAACTGCTCGACGACCTGGTCAATCTGGCCGGAGAAACGTCGATCTTCCGTGGCCGTATCGAGCAACAGGTCAACGATGCGCAGGTGGCCCTGAGCGAGATGGAAACCACCATCGAGCGGATGCGCGATCAGTTGCGCCGGCTCGATACTGAAACCCAGGGCCGGATTCTCAGCCGCCAGCAAGTCGAAGCGGAACGCTTGGGCTACGAAGAATTCGATCCGCTGGAAATGGACCGTCACTCGCAGTTGCAGCAGTTGTCGCGGGCGCTTTTCGAATCCGCCTCCGACCTGCTCGACCTCAAGGAAACCCTCGACCGACGCAATCAGGACGCAGAAAACCTGCTGCAACAGCAGGGCCGCATCAACACCGAATTGCAGGAAGGCCTGATGCGTACGCGCATGGTGCCGTTCGAACGCATGCTGCCGCGCTTGAAACGTATCGTCCGCCAGGTCTCTGGTGAGCTGGGCAAAGACGTCGAGTTCATTGTTGGCAACGCCGAAGGCGAGATGGATCGCAACGTTCTTGAACGCATGGCGGCACCGCTGGAGCACATGCTGCGCAACGCCGTGGACCACGGTCTGGAATCGGCCGAGGTACGTATCGCCGCGGGTAAACCGGCACAGGGTCAGATCACTCTTGACCTGTCGCGAGAGGGCGGCGACATCATTTTCGACATTCGCGATGACGGCGCGGGCGTGCCGCTGGACGCGGTACGGCGCAAGGCGATCAAGCGCGGCTTGCTGGCCCCGGACGCCGATATCAGCGACCGCGACGTGCTGCAATTCATCCTGCAACCGGGGTTTTCCACCGCCGAGAAAATCACCCAGATCTCCGGGCGTGGCGTGGGCATGGACGTGGTTCACGAAGAGGTTCGGCAACTCGGCGGCACCATGGTCATCGACTCGACACCGGGGCAGGGCGTGCACTTCCGCATTCGCCTGCCGTTCACCGTGTCGGTCAACCGCGCGCTGATGGTGCAATGCCTGGAGGATCAATACGCGATCCCGCTGAACACCATCGACGGCATCGTTCGCGTTCTGCCCAACGAACTTGAAGGGCATTACCGGCTCGATCCGCCGACCTACGAATACGCCGGGCAGCGTTACGAACTGTGCTACCTCGGTGAGTTGCTGAAAACCAGCACCCGCCCGAAACTGCTGGGCCAGAGCCTGCCACTGCCGGTCTTGCTGGTGCAATGCAACGAGCGGCATATCGCCGTGCAGGTTGACTCCATGGCCGGCACTCGGGAGATCGTGGTCAAAAGCCTCGGCCCGCAGTTTGCGTCGGTGCAGGGGCTGTCCGGGGCGACGATTCTTGGCGATGGCCGGGTGGTGCTGATTCTCGATTTACTGGCGCCAATCCGCGCCATGCAGGCGCAGGTGCCGCAACGCACGCAAACCCTGGACGTGGAAGTCGAGCCGCATAAACCGCTGCTGGTGTTGGTGGTCGACGATTCGGTCACCGTGCGCAAGGTCACCAGCCGTCTGCTGGAACGCCACGGCATGAACGTACTGACCGCCAAGGACGGGGTCGACGCCATGTTGCTGCTCGAAGAACACATGCCCGACCTGATGCTGCTGGACATCGAAATGCCACGCATGGACGGTTTCGAAGTGGCGACCCAAGTGCGCAGCGACGAACGTTTGCAGCACTTGCCGATCATCATGATCACCTCCCGCACCGGCCAGAAACACCGCGACCGTGCGATGGCCATCGGCGTCAACGACTACCTCGGCAAGCCGTATCAGGAATCGGTGCTGCTCGACAGCATCGCCCTGTGGAGCAAAACCCATGCTTGAGCACCGCACCAGCAATCTCACCGGGCTGCTGTTGCCCTTGGCTGACCGTAACCTGATTCTGCCCAACGTGGCGGTGGCGGAGTTGATTGACTATCAACCGGGGGCGTTCGATCTGGACACGCCACCGTGGTATCTGGGGCTGGTGAAGTGGCGGGACCGGCAGATTCCGTTACTGAGTTTCGAGTCGGCGTGCGGCCAGAAAATCGTCATCGGCGAGCGGGCGCGGATCGTCATCCTCAATGCTCTGGGAGGGCGCCCGGAGCTGAAGTTCATTGCGCTGCTGGTGCAGGGGATTCCACGGTCGTACAAGCTTGATAGTCAGTTGAGCTATGTCGATGTGCCGTTGTGTCCGCTGGAACAGGCAGCGGTGCAGGTGGGGGAGCAAGTGGCGAAGGTGCCTGACTTGCTGGCGTTGGAGGAGCTACTGGTAAGTGCAGGGTTGATCTGACCCGTATCCTGTGGCGAGGGAGCTTGCTCCCGCTGGGTTGCGAAGCAGCCCCAAAATCTCCAGCGAACCGATTATTTAGCGACTGCTGCGCAGCCGAACGGGAGCAAGCTCCCTCGCCACAGGGGTTATGCACTAGACTTTGGCGCGCAGCTGCATCTGCAACGCCTCGTTATGGTCCAGCGCCCGCTCCACCAACAACTGCACGCCATCGGCCATTCGACTGAGCGCCAGGGCTACCGAGCGCCGCGACCCTTCCACATCGTCCGCCAGATCGGCAGCGATAGCGCTAATGGACAGTAAATCTTCGGAGGCGTTGGCCAGCAGGGCTTCGGTGTCGATATCAGGGGATACGGTGAAGAGGGGGTGTTTACGGCGCTTGCCCGGTTTTTCGTGGGCTGGGGGGAAGTAATGAGCGAAGGCGCGGTCGGCGGCCTCCTTGAGTTTTTCTGCTTCGAGGGCTGCGTCGGAACCGGTGTCGGTTTCCGGGGGATTGGGAGTGGCTTTGAACATAGTGAATCTCCGCTTATGGTTTAGAGCTGTCCCTTTCGGTTTCCGATCGAATGGGTGGCAGCTGTACGCAGGATGGAAACCCGGGAAACGGCAACCCGGATGACCCGAAGGTCTCCCGCGCACAGCCGCCATAACGGAGTGCACACTTTAAAAGTGCGCAAGCATACGTCATGAGTGGCGCTTTTATGCCGTTTGCTCCTCGGGGTTTCCAATCCCGGTCGCTGAATTGGCAGCGACCCATAAACGATAAAGATCAACGTAAAACCCCACCAGTCAGCGGGTTCCCGCATTGCTGTAGGTAGCAACGTCAGACTGCGTAGTCGCTCACCCTTCCTGCCGCGCAACTTTTAAACACAAATCCCCATTCGGCTCGCGACAGGTTGAAGATTCCCAAAAAGGGACCTATCGTTCCCTTTTTGGGACTCATCGGTTGCCTCTGTGAAAAACCTTTCCCTCAGCGAAGCCCTGTTCACGACCACTCAGCAAAAAGTGCTGGGCTTGTTGTTCGGCAAACCCGACCGCAGTTTTTACGCTAACGAGATCGCCCGCTGGGCTCAAGTGGGTAAAGGCAGCCTCATGCGCGAGCTGGATCGATTGCAGCAGGCCGGCGTGCTGACCCTGACCCGTCAGGGCAACCAGACCCACTATCAAGCCAATCCGCAATGCCCGATCTATGCCGAACTGTCAGGCATCGTCCGCAAGACTTTTGGTATTGCCGAGCCTTTGCGCCAAGCGCTGCAACCCTTTTCCGAACAGATCACCTGGGCATTTGTGTACGGTTCAATCGCCAAGGATTCGGCAAACGCATCCAGTGACATTGATCTCATGCTGATCGGCGAAAGCCTCCACTACAGTGAAGTGATGGAGCGGCTCATGCCTCTGGAGGAACAACTGGGCCGCGTCCTCAACCCGACGCTCTACACCCCCGACGACTGGGCCGCAAAACTGGCGGCTGAAAACAGCTTTGTGGTGCGGGTGGCGCAGCAGGACAAGATCAACCTGATGGGGGGAAACCCTTTGGAGTCCAAGGATGGGCAGCAACGAGAATCTGGAGAACCTGTTACGTAGCGGTGGATTGAAAGCCGAGCCACCGGACCGCAAGGAATGCGAAGGGCTGAGTTGCTGGTTCGTGTGCAGCAGATGACAAGGCTGTAATGCTGAAATCTGCGGTGAATGTTCTGGCCCCATCGCGAGCAGGCTCACTCCTACAAGGTTTGTGTACGCCGCCGATCCAGTGTGGGAGTGAGCCTGCTCGCGATGGCGTCCGCCCAGTCGATCATTACCCTGACCGTAACTATCCGTCTCTCTGCTTGATTGATGCCCCCACCCAACACTCCTAAGGTGACTCCCACGACAGCGAACCCGTGGAGTGGTCATGACAACAACAATATCCCCCGACTCGCGATGGACGCGGCGGCGCAGCGAAAAGCAGCGGCGTCTCGAGCTTGTGCGAGGCCTGGCCGACGGTGTGGTGCTGCCCACCGACAACATCGTCGCAGCGCTGGAAGCCTTGATTCTGCCCGGCGACCGCGTGGTGCTGGAGGGCAACAACCAGAAGCAGGCGGATTTCCTCTCCCGCTCCCTGGCCAAGGCTGATCCTGCCAAGCTGCATGACCTGCACATGATCATGCCCAGCGTCGGCCGTTCCGAGCACCTGGACCTGTTTGAACGCGGCATCGCCCGCAAACTCGACTTCTCCTTTGCCGGCACCCAGAGCCTGCGCATCAGCCAATTGCTGGAAGACGGCCTGCTGGAAATCGGCGCGATCCACACCTACATCGAGCTCTATGCGCGGCTGGTGGTGGACCTGATTCCCAACGTCGTGCTCTCGGCCGGTTTCATGGCCGACCGCGCCGGCAATATCTACACCGGCCCGAGTACCGAAGACACCCCGGCATTGATCGAGCCGGCCGCCTTCAGCGACGGCATCGTCATCGTCCAGGTCAATCAGCTGGTGGACGATGTCAGCGACCTGCCGCGCGTCGACATCCCTGCGTCCTGGGTCGATTTCGTGGTGGTGGCCGACAAGCCGTTCTACATCGAGCCGCTGTTCACCCGCGACCCACGGCACATCAAGCCAGTACACGTGCTGATGGCGATGATGGCGATCCGCGGGATCTACGAAAAACACAACGTCCAGTCCCTGAACCACGGCATCGGTTTCAACACCGCCGCTATCGAATTGATCCTGCCGACCTACGGCGAATCCCTCGGCCTCAAAGGCAAGATCTGCCGCAACTGGACGCTCAATCCGCACCCGACCCTGATTCCTGCCATCGAAAGCGGCTGGGTCGAAAGCGTGCATTGCTTCGGCACCGAATTGGGCATGGAAAACTACATCGCCGCGCGGCCTGACGTGTTCTTCACCGGACGCGACGGCTCGCTACGTTCCAACCGGATGTTCTGTCAGCTCGCCGGGCAATACGCGGTGGACCTGTTCATCGGCGCCACCCTGCAAGTAGACGGCGACGGGCATTCCTCCACCGTGACGCGCGGTCGCCTGGCCGGTTTCGGCGGCGCGCCGAACATGGGCCACGACCCGCGCGGTCGCCGGCACAGCACGCCGGCCTGGCTCGACATGCGCCATGACGATGCGCCCGAAGCGCTGCTGGAACGCGGCAAAAAACTCGTGGTGCAAATGGTCGAGACCTTCCAGGAGGGCGGTAAACCGACCTTCGTCGAAACCCTCGATGCGATAGAAGTGGCGAAAAAAAGCGGCATGCCGCTGGCGCCGATCATGGTCTACGGCGACGACGTCACCCACCTGCTGACCGAAGAAGGCATCGCCTATTTGTACAAGGCGCGTTCGCTGGAAGAACGCCAGGCCATGATCGCCGCCGTGGCCGGGGTAACCGCCATCGGCCTGCGCCACAACCCGAAAGACACCGCGCGCATGCGCCGCGAAGGCCTGATCGCCTTGCCCGAAGACCTTGGCATCCGCCGCACCGACGCCACCCGCGAACTGCTCGCGGCTAAAAGCGTGGCCGATCTGGTGGAGTGGTCCGGTGGCCTTTACAACCCGCCCGCCAAGTTCAGGAGCTGGTAATGCACGCATTCAACCTGCAACCGAAATCGCTGTCCCTGGCGGAACAGCTGGCGGACATGGCCGTGGACGCGCTGATCGACGAAGCGGACCTGTCGCCCAAACCGGCACTGGTCGACCGTCGTGGCAATGGCGCTCACACCGATTTGCACCTTGGGCTGATGCACGCCTCGGCGCTGTCCCTGTGGCCTGCATTCAAGGAAATGGCGGAAGCGGCCATTGAATTTGGCGACGTTGGTTTGCCGCTGCGCGAAGCCATCGGACGGATTGGCCGGGAAGGAGAGCAAGCGATGCTCGCCACGACTGGCGGCGTGAACACTCATCGCGGGGCGATCTGGGCCTTGGGGCTTTTGGTCACTGCCGCCGCGCTGGAACCTGAGTCCAGCACCGCAAACGCGGTCACTTTGCGCGCCGCACGACTCGCTTTACTCGACGACCGTTACGCACCACGTCCACTCAGCCATGGCGCCCAAGTCGCCCAGCGTTACGGCGCTCGCGGTGCCCGTGAAGAAGCCCAGCTTGGCTTTCCTTCGGTCCTGCAACGCGCGCTGCCGCAACTCAAACGCAGCCGTACCTTGGGCCATGGCGAGCAGAACGCCCGGCTCGATGCCTTGTTGGCGATCATGACGAACCTGGCCGACACCTGCGTGCTCTACCGCGCCGGCGAACACGGTCTGCACGCCATGCAACGCGGTGCCCAGGCCGTGCTCGATGCGGGCGGCAGTGCCAGCCTCGCCGGTCGCCGCCGTTTGCATGAGCTGGACGAACACTTAATCGCATTGAATGCGTCGCCCGGTGGTGCAGCGGATTTACTCGCCGCCTGCCTGTTTATCGACCGCATCGAGTCCGGAGCTTGCTGATGGAAACCTTATCCTTTGAATTCCCCGCCGGGCAGCCGCCACGGGGCCGCACGCTGGTGGGCTGTGTTGGTTCGGGCGATCTCGAAGTGCTGATCGAACCGGGTCAGGCCGGCACACTGACGATCAAGGTACAGACCTCGGTCAATGGCGCCGAGCAACGCTGGCAGCATCTGTTTGCCCGGATGTTCGATGGCCAGACACCGCCGGCGATGGCCATCGATATCCACGATTTCGGCGCGACACCCGGCGTGGTGCGCTTGCGTCTGGAACAGGGCTTCGAGGAGATTGGCCATGACTGATCTCCTCCAGCCATCCCTACAAAGACACAGCTTCGTCGAACTCGGCGCTCGACAACGGGCGAAGGCCTTGCTCGACGCCGGCACCTTCCGCGAACTGCTCGACCCGTTTCAGCGCGTCATGTCGCCGTGGCTGTCGCGCCAGGGCGTGGTGCCGCAAGCCGACGACGGGGTGGTGATTGCCAAAGGCAGCATCGGTGGTTTGCCGGTGGTGATTGCTGCGATTGAAGGCGCATTCCAGGGTGGCAGCCTCGGTGAAGTCGGCGGGGCGAAAATGGCCGGCGCGCTGGAATTGGCCGCCGAAGATAACCGCAACGGCATTCCAACCCGCGCTGTGTTGCTCCTTGAAACCGGTGGCGTGCGCTTGCAGGAAGCCAACCTTGGTCTGGCGGCGATTGCCGATATTCACGCGGCGATTGTCGACCTGCGCCAATACCAGCCAGTCGTTGGTGTCGTCGCCGGTAGCGTGGGTTGCTTTGGCGGGATGTCGATTGCCGCCGGGTTGTGCAGCTATTTGCTAGTGACTCAGGAAGCGCGCCTTGGCCTCAACGGTCCGCAAGTGATCGAACAGGAGGCGGGGCTTGAGGAATATGACTCTCGTGACCGTCCTTTCATCTGGAGCCTGACCGGTGGCGAGCAACGGTTTGCCAGTGGTTTGGTGGACCGTTATGCCGCCGATGATGTGGCGCAGATTCAGCAGCAGATCAGTGAATTGCTCAAGCAAGGTCTGCCGGAACAACAACGCAGCCGTCAGGCCGATCTGTTCCTGCAACGGCTGGCCCGTCTGGACGCCGAGCCGCAAATCGAGCCGGCAACGGTTCGCGATCTGTATCAAGGAGAGCGCTCATGAGTTCGTATTCCCTGAGAGGCTTGAACTGGTTCAACGCCCTGAGTTCGGGCGCGGAACCGGTCGACGGTTTGCCGGCTTCGTTGAAAGTCGCTGATGGTGTGTTGGGTGATCAACCTGTTCGGTTTATCGCGGTGGTGGCTGATCCCGACAACCGCTTCGTCCGCGCCCGCAATGGCGAGGTCGGTCTGCTGGAAGGCTGGGGCCTGGCCAAGGCTGTGGAGGAGATCATCGCCGCAGACGCGGATAAACCGTACAAGCGCGCCTTGATCGCCATCGTCGATGTGCCGAGTCAGGCCTACGGTCGGCGCGAAGAAGCGCTCGGGATTCATCAGGCCTTGGCTGGCGCGGCGGACAGTTATGCCCGCGCCCGGTTGGCCGGCCATGCGGTGATCGGTTTGCTGGTGGGCAAGGCAATGTCCGGGGCGTTTCTAGCGCACGGGTATCAGGCCAATCGCTTGATTGCCCTGCGTGACCCCGGCGTGATGGTGCATGCGATGGGTAAAGCGTCGGCAGCGCGAGTGACCTTGCGCAGTGTCGAGGAACTCGAAGCGCTGGCCGCCAGCGTGCCGCCGATGGCCTATGACATTGACAGCTATGCGAGCCTTGGGTTGCTTTGGGAAACCTTGTCGGTGGAACAGATCGAGCAACCGACTGCGGCGGATCTGACGCGTGTGACTGAATGCCTGAACCAGGCGATTGGCGATGTTGCCGCCAACGGTCGCGACCTGAGCAGCCGCTTGGGCGCGACCAACCGCGCGGCATCGAGCAAGGTTCGCCAACTGCTGAGAGCACAGTGGTGAATACCTTTCTGGCCCACGACTTGCTCTGGGGCATGACTCCGGAGCAACTGCCGGTGGACGCGCCTGCATGGGTGATCGATTCGATCAGCGCTGGTCAGCCGGTGGTGGTTCGGCGTGCATTGAGTGCGCCGGATTACGTCGCGGTCGGGGTGCGTGGGCGGTTGCGTGAGCAGCGTTTTGCAACGGTGATGTCGATCGATGCGATTTCGCGTCGGGTTAAACCGGAAGAACTTTGTCATGTCTCGATTGATCGGGATGTACCGGTAGTGCACGCCCTCAATCATTTACGGCCGATGCTTGATGCCTGCGGTTGGGAGTGGGGTGTCAGCGGCAGTGCCGGGTTTGAATTGGCCAGCGGTTTTCAGGCCCTGCATGAGCGCAGCGATCTCGACTTGATCCTGCGCACGCCGCAACCACTGGATCGATTGAAAGCGCAGGTGCTGGTGAAGATTCTGGACACGGCTGCGTGCCAGGTAGACATGCAGTTGCAGACGCCTTTCGGCGCCGTCGCCCTGCGCGAATGGGCCGGTGCGGCCCGCCGGGTTTTGCTGAAAAACGCCCGTGAAGCCTGCCTGGTCATTGATCCGTGGGAGCAAGCAGCGTGAGCAGCTTGCTGGTGTTCCCAGGGCAAGGCGCGCAGCAGCCGGGCATGCTCCATCGTTTGCCTCGCGAAACGGTGATCGAGGCGAGTGAAGTGCTTGGCGAAGACGCGTTGCTGCTGGATTCTGCCGAGGCATTGAAGTCGACGAGGGCAGTTCAGCTTTGTCTGCTGATTGCCGGTGTCGCCGCTTCACGCCAGTTATCAATGACACCGGATTACGTCGCCGGTCTCTCCATCGGCGCCTACCCGGCAGCAGTGGTAGCCGGCGCCTTGAGCTTCAGCGATGCGCTTCATCTGGTCAGCCTGCGCGGCGACTTGATGCAGCGAGCTTATCCACAGGGCTACGGCATGACCGCGATCATCGGCCTCGATTTGTCCACAGTGGAAGGTTTGCTGGCGCAGGTTCATAGCGCCAATACGCCGGTTCATCTGGCCAATATCAATGCTGATAATCAGGTGGTCATCGCTGGCAGCGATGCAGCGATGAAAACCGTCGCAGAACTGGCGCGAGTTCGCGGTGCAGGCTTGGCCAAACGCCTGGCCGTCAGCGTGCCGTCCCATTGCCCGCTGCTGGAAACTCCTGCGAAAACCCTGGCCGAAGCCTTCACGCACGTGCAACTGAAAACCCCGACAGTGGGCTACCTGAGCGGCAGCCGCGCCCGGCCCATCATCAACACCGAAGCCTTGCGCGATGACCTGGCATTCAACATGTGCCGCGTCGTCGACTGGCGCGGCACCGTGCAAAGCGCTTACGAGCGTGGCGTACGTCTACAGATCGAACTGCCCCCCGGTGCGGTACTGACCGGGCTGGCGCGCCGGGTGTTCGAGCAAGGCACCGTGATCGCTTTCGACGGTGCTCGCCTCGATACCTTGCAGGCGCTGTTGCGTGAGGAGGGAAGCCGCCAACCCTAAACCACCGACTCAGGCCTTCGAACAACAAAAACAACATTCGACGATGCACTTTGAGGACTACAACAATGATTATTTACGGTGTGGCGTTTCTCGCCTTTTGTACCCTGACGGGTATTTTTATTGGCGAACTGCTCGGCAAGTTGATTGGCGTTCCGGCCAACGTGGGCGGGGTGGGTATTGCGATGCTGCTGTTGATCGGGCTCGGCAGCTATCTCAACAAAAGCGGTTGGTTCAAGGGCAAGACCGAGCAGGGTGTGGAGTTCTGGAGCGCGATCTACATCCCGATCGTGGTCGCCATGGCCGCGCAGCAAAACGTCTACGGTGCGCTCAAGGGTGGGCCGATGGCGATCCTGGCCGGTACGGTGGCCGTGGCCATTGCCTTCGCTCTGGTACCAGTGCTGGTGCGCATCGGCAACAAAGCGCCTGAAACCATCACGCCACCAAAAACCATAGGGTGATCGCCATGTACGAATCGATGATGAAGGTGATTACCGGTTACGGGCTGATCAGTGGCTTTGCGATTGTCGGCGTTACCATGTGGGTGTCCTACTGGATTTCCAACACGTTTACCAAAGGCCGTCTGCATGGCTCGGCCATCGCCATTCTGCTCGGCCTGTTGCTGTCTTACATCGGTGGCGCGCTGACGGGTGGCCAGAAAGGTGTGGTCGACATTCCTCTGCTCTCGGGCATCGGGCTGCTCGGCGGGGCCATGTTGCGCGACTTCGCCATCGTCGCCACGGCATTCGGCGTGAGTGTCGATGAACTCAAGCGCGCCGGTTTCGTCGGGGTACTGGCGTTGTTCGTGGGCGTCGGGACTTCGTTCATCGCGGGTGTCGCGGTGGCCATGGCGTTTGGATATACCGATGCGGTGAGCCTGACCACCATCGGTGCGGGCGCGGTAACTTACATTGTCGGGCCGGTGACAGGTGCGGCCATTGGAGCCAGCTCGGAAGTCATGGCGCTGTCGATTGCGGCGGGGCTGATCAAGGCGATTCTGGTCATGGTCATGACGCCGTTCGTGGCGCCGATGATCGGTTTGAACAATCCACGCAGTGCGGTGATTTTCGGTGGGTTGATGGGCACCTCCAGCGGCGTGGCCGGCGGATTGGCGGCGACTGATCCGAAGCTGGTGCCTTATGGTTGCCTGACGGCGGCGTTCTATACCGCACTGGGCTGCCTGCTCGGACCTTCGCTGCTGTACCTGATCATGCGCGGCTTACTCGGTTAGGTCTCGACAGGGCTGGCGCCTTCGCGAGCAAGCTCGCTCCCACATTGGAATGCATTCCCCTGTGAGAGCGAGCTTGCTCGCGATGGGCGCGACGCCGTCTCAAACCTGGCGATTGGCATACATCCGACACTCCGCCAACAACGCCAACAAATTCGGATCCCGCTCCTTGGCCTTCAAAAACACCACGCCGATGTGCTGCTGCAACCGATACTTTTCCTGCAACGGGATCAGCTTCACCCGATTCTCGTACACCGCCGCAATCCGCCCCGGCAGCAGCGCATAACCCACCCCTGAACTGACCATGCTCAGCAAGGTGAAGATGTCGTTGACCTGCATCGCCACCTTCGGCTCGAACCCCGCCTGCTTGAACACCCGGTTGCCGTCCTGGTGCGTGGCAAACCCTTGGGTCAGGGTGATGAAGGTTTCGTCGCGCACTTCGGCCAGGTCAACTTCCGTCCGTTGGGCAAACTTCGAATCCGCCGGCGTGGCCAGGAAGATGTCATCGGAAAACAGCGGAATCTGCTCGCAGTCCGGGTCGTTGACGCTGTCGTCCAGGGACACCAGAATCGCGTCGACTTCCATGTTCTTGAGCTTGTATAGCAAGTCGAAATTCGAGCCGAGGATCAGGTCAATGTTGAGTTCGCTGCGGCGGATTTTCAAGCCCATGATCAGCTGCGGCACGGTCTTCACCGTCAGCGAATATAACGAGCCGAGCTTGAAGCGTTCCGCCGAGAACCCGGCCGCTTCGCGGGTCAGGCGCACGGTTTCGACCACGTCCTGAATCAGTTTCTGCGCCCGCTCTTCCAGCACATAAGCGCTTTCCAGCGGCGTCAGGTTGCGGCCTTCGTGTTTGAACAGCGGGCAGCGCAGGGCGCTTTCCAGGGAGTGAATGGCGCGGTGCACGCTGACGTTGCTGGTCTGCAACTCGGCGGCGGCCCGGGCCAGGTTGCCAGTGCGCATGAAGGCGAGGAACACCTCGAGTTTTTTCAGGGTCAACTCTTCGTCGATCAGCATGGCGTGGACTCTTATTCGAATGGCTCGATTGTGCACGCATGCGATCTTTTGTAGCAGATGTCGAGTGAAACGAGGCTGCGATTTTTCAAGATCAAAAGATCGCAGCCTCGTTTCACTCGACAGCTCCTACAGTTTGCGCGATGTTGCAGTGAATTTTGAGGTGAGCAATACATGTATCACGGGGAAAGATTGAACGCCTGGACGCATTTGGTCGGGGCGGTGGCAGCGACGGTCGGGGTGGTGTGGATGCTGGTGATTGCCAGCATGGACGGCAGCCCGTGGAAGATCGTCAGCGTGGCGATTTACGGATTTACCTTGATGGTGCTTTACAGCGCATCGACCATTTACCACAGCGTGCGCGGACGCAAGAAAGCGATCATGCAGAAGGTCGATCACTTTTCGATCTACCTGCTGATCGCCGGCAGTTACACGCCGTTTTGCCTGGTGACCTTGCGCGGGCCGTGGGGCTGGACACTGTTCGGGATTGTCTGGGGGCTGGCGCTGATCGGCATCCTGCAAGAGATCAAGCCGCGGTCGGAAGCGCGGATTCTGTCGATCGTGATTTATGCGGTGATGGGCTGGATTGTGCTGGTGGCGGTCAAGCCGTTGCTCGCGGCGCTGGGCAGTACAGGGTTTGCCTGGCTGGCGTCGGGCGGGGTGCTGTACACCGTTGGGATTGTCTTTTTTGCCCTGGACAGCCGTTTGCGGCATGCGCACGGGATCTGGCATTTGTTCGTGATTGCGGGGAGTGTGCTGCACTTTGTCGCGATTTTGTTTTATGTCCTGTAGACCGCGTTGCGGCCAATCGCTAGCAGGCTAGCTCCCACAGGAGATCTCCAGTGAATATGAACCGGGTGAACACCCAAAATTCATTGTGGGAGCTAGCCTGCTAGCGATGGCGGCCTAGAAGTCACCCCAAAGCTGCTGGGCCACTGCCAGTGCAACCACCGGCGCGGTCTCCGTGCGCAACACCCGAGGCCCGAGGCGAGCGGCATGAAAACCAGCCCCTTTAGCCTGATCAACCTCAGCATCCGACAACCCGCCTTCCGGCCCAATCAAGAACGCCAGCGTCCCAGGCTTCTCATGACTCACCAACGGCTCAGCCACCGGATGCAGCACCAGTTTCAATTCAGCCTCGGTCTGCTTCAACCAGTCTGCCAGCAACAGCGGCGGATGAATCACCGGCACCCGTGAACGCCCGCATTGCTCGCACGCGCTGATCGCCACCTGGCGCCAATGCATCAAGCGTTTGTCGGCGCGTTCGTCCTTCAGGCGGACTTCACAGCGGTCGCTGAAAATCGGGGTGATTTCAGTGACGCCTAGTTCAGTTGCTTTTTGAATCGCCCAATCCATGCGCTCGCCACGGGACAAGCCCTGGCCGAGATGGATCGCAAGGGTCGATTCGACCTGCCCGGCGAAGCTTTCATCGATCTGCACGACGACGCGCTTCTTGCCGACCTCCGCCAGCGTGGCGCGGAACTCATGGCCCGAGCCATCGAACAGTTGCAGCGCATCACCCTCGGCCATGCGCAGCACGCGGCTGATGTAATGGGCCTGGGCTTCTGGCAATTCGTGTTGGCCGATGCTCAAGGGGGCGTCGATGAAGAAGCGGGACAGTCTCATGCTGGGTCTCTACTGAATCAGTAAGTTGGATCGAGTCGCAAATGTGGCTGGCTTTTGTGGCGAGGGAGCTTGCTCCCGCTGGGGTGCGAAGCAGCCCTGAAAAGGGACTGCTGCGCAGTCCAGCGGGAGCAAGCTCCCTCGCCACAGGGTTTCTCGGTGACTTTCAGCCCGGATCGCGGAAGCCGGGGTGGAAGTCTTTCGGCACGGACACACTGACGCCATCACGTGTCGCGATGTCGATGCCTTCACTGGCCACTTCGGCCAGAAAGTCGATCTGCTCCGGGGTGATCACGTACGGCGGCAGGAAGTACACCACGCTGCCCAACGGTCGAAGTAAAGCACCGCGCTCCAACGCATGCTGGAACACCTTCAAGCCGCGACGTTCCTGCCACGGGTAAGCTTCTTTCGTCGCCTTGTCCTTGACCATCTCGATGGCCAGGACCATGCCGGTCTGGCGCACTTCCGAGACGTTCGGGTGATCAGCCAAGTGCGCAGTGGCGGAGGCCATGCGCTGCGCCAATGCCTTGTTGTTCTCGATGACGTTGTCTTCTTCGAAGATATCCAGCGTCGCCAATGCCGCCGCGCACGCCAGCGGGTTGCCGGTGTAGCTGTGCGAATGCAGGAAGGCGCGCAGGGTCGGGTAGTCGTCGTAGAACGCGCTGTAGACGTCTTCGGTCGTCACGCAGGCCGCCAGCGGCAGGTAGCCGCCGGTCAGGGCCTTGGACAGGCAGAGGAAGTCCGGGCGGATGCCGGCCTGTTCACAGGCAAACATCGTCCCGGTGCGGCCGAAGCCGACGGCGATTTCGTCGTGGATCAGGTGCACGCCGTAGCGATCACAGGCTTCGCGCAGCAATTTGAGGTACACCGGGTGGTACATGCGCATACCGCCCGCGCCCTGGATCAGCGGCTCGACGATCACTGCCGCGACGGTGTCATGGTTCTCGGCCAGGGTCTGTTCCATGGCGGCGAACATGTTGCGCGAATGTTCTTCCCAGCTCATGCCTTCGGGACGCAGGTAGCAATCGGGGCTCGGCACCTTGATGGTGTCCAGCAGCAACGCCTTGTAGGTTTCGGTGAACAGCGGCACGTCACCTACCGACATCGCCGCCATGGTTTCGCCGTGGTAGCTGTTGGTCAGGGTGACGAAGCGCTTCTTGTTCGGCTGGCCGCGGTTGAGCCAGTAGTGAAAGCTCATTTTCAGCGCGACTTCGATGCAGGACGAACCGTTATCGGCGTAGAAGCACCGGGTCAGGCCTTCCGGCGTCATTTTCACCAGGCGCTCGGACAACTCGATCACCGGCTGATGGCTGAACCCGGCAAGGATCACGTGCTCCAGCTGATCGACCTGGTCCTTGATGCGCTGGTTGATGCGCGGGTTGGCGTGGCCAAACACGTTGACCCACCAGGAGCTGACGGCGTCGAGGTAGCGTTTGCCTTCGAAGTCTTCCAGCCACACGCCTTCACCACGCTTGATCGGGATCAGCGGCAGCTGTTCGTGGTCTTTCATCTGGGTGCAGGGATGCCACAACACCGCGAGATCGCGTTGCATCCACTGATTATTCAGGCCCATGTTCAGTCTCCTCGAGGCGGCTCGCTGGTTTCGCGGGCAAACAATCGCGCAAGCCTATGCAATGCATCGCACGGGGACAACCCATTGTGTCGATTGAGCTACTTTGTATAGGTCGATAGACGTTGCTAGCGGCGTTTTGATGGCTGACGTATTCTTCGCGGTTCTTTGAGTCGTCTGACTCGCAAAACCGCTATTTCCTCGTGTATTTCCGGAGTTCGCTGAATGTCTGCTGGTTGGCTGCGCGCCTGTGCGCTGGTGATGTTGGGGCTGTTCAGCGTGTCTGCGCTGGCCAAGGATAAAACGGCGATCGTGATCGGCGGCGGGCTCTCGGGTCTGACGGCGGCTTACGAACTGCAGAACAAAGGCTGGCAGGTGACCCTGCTGGAAGCCAAGCCGAACCTGGGCGGTCGCTCCGGTATGGCCACCAGTGAGTGGATCGGCAACGACAAGACCCAGCCGGTCCTGAACAAATACGTATCGACCTTCAAGCTGGGCACCACGCCAGCCCCTGAGTTCGTGCGGACTCCGAGCTACCTGATCGATGGCGTGTATTACACCGCTGCCGATCTGGCCACCAAGGAACCGGCCACTGCCGAAGCACTCAAGCGCTACGAAAAGACCGTGGATGATCTGGCGCGTTCGATCGAAGATCCTCAGAACCCGGCGGCCAACAGTACGCTGCACGCTCTGGATCAGATCAACGTCTCCAACTGGCTCGACCGTTTGAGCCTGCCAGCCACTGCACGCCAGTTGGTGAACCAGCAGATTCGTACCCGTTACGACGAACCTTCGCGCCTGTCGCTGCTGTATTTCGCACAGCAGAGCCGTGTTTACCGTGGCGTCTCCGACCGTGACCTGCGTGCCTCGCGCCTGCTCGGCGGTAGCCCGGTACTGGCCCAGGCCTTCGTCAAACAGCTGAAAACCATCAAGACCAGTTCCCCGGTGTCGTCCATCACCCAGGACAAGGACGGCGTGACCGTCAAAGTCGGCAGCGTTGGCTATCAGGCTGACTATGTCGTGGTAGCGGTGCCGTTGCGTGCACTGAACAAAATCCAGATGATCCCGGCGCTGGATGCCCAGCACATGGGCGCCATCAAAGGCACCAACTACGGCTGGCGTGACCAGATCATGCTGAAGTTCAAGACGCCAGTGTGGGAAAGCAAGGCGCGCATGTCCGGCGAGATCTACAGCAACACCGGCCTGGGCATGATGTGGGTCGAGCCGGCGCTGAAGGGCGGCGCCAACGTGGTGATCAACCTGTCCGGCGACAACGCGCGCGTCATGCAGGCGTTCGGCGACAAGCAAATGGTCGACCAGGTGCTGATTCGTCTGCACGCGTTTTATCCACAGGCGCGCGGTTCATTCACCGGCTATGAAATCCGCCGCTACAGCACCGACCCGTCGATGGGCGGCGCTTACCTGGCCTTCGGCCCGGGCCAGATCAGCAAGTACTGGCGCCTGTGGGAACGTCCGCTGCAACGTGTAGCGTTCGCTGGCGAACACACCGACACTTTGTACCCAGGCACGCTGGAAGGCGCATTGCGCACCGGTCAGCGCGCGGCCAGTCAGGTTGAAGACCTGGCGGCGGGCAAGTCGTTTGAACCGGCTAAGGTTGTTCCGGCAGCGACTGCTGTAGCGGCCGGCGCGGTGGCGGCGAAGAAAGGTAACTTCTTCACCAACCTGTTCGGCGGTTCGTCTGATGACGACAAGAAGCCGGAACTGGTCAAGGCACCAGAGCCTGTCGCTCCGCCAGCACCGGCTCCTGCTCCAGCGCCAACTCCGGCCCCTGCACCAGTTGAAGCAGCGAAGCCTGCTGTGCCGGTAAAAGCCGAGCCCGCCAAGAAGGCAGCCGCCAAGCCTGCGGCGAAGAAACCAGCGGCTAAAACCGAAGCCAAAAAGGCTCCGGCAAAAGCTCCTGCGAAGAAAGCTGAACCGGCGAAGAAGCCAGCGGACAAACCCGCTACGACTCCGGCAACAGATACCAAAGCGCAGTAAGCTTTGGGATTAAAGAAACGCGGCGCAAATGCCGCGTTTTTTTATGGCTGAAGAAAAGAACCGAATAAACCTCATTGGGCAGGTGTTCTTGATTTGGACGTCATTTTTTTCACACATTGGTCTTTAATCTTTCCTTAACTCACCGATTTCAGACTCTTGATCGTATTTCTCGATATTTCAAAGCGAAATTTTCCGCTTTAATTCGATAGGTAACTCGATAGTCTTGGTCGCAGTTCTCACAGGATTTGGGCAATGCAGCTACGTAACTCTACTTCCCGCTACGGTTGGGTCAGCATCTTCATGCACTGGGGCGTGGCGCTGGTGGTCGTTGGTTTGTTTGCGCTGGGCTTGTGGATGGTCGGTCTCGACTACTACAGCACCTGGCGCAAAGACGCGCCGGAATTGCACAAGAGCATTGGCCTGGTGTTGTTGGCCGTCATGGTCCTGCGGGTGTTGTGGCGCTTTGTCAGCCCGCCACCGCCGGCACTGGAAACGTATAGCCGCATGACGCGTCTTGGCGCCAAATTCGGTCATTCGTTTCTGTACCTCGGTCTGTTTGCTGTGATGATTGCCGGATACCTGATTTCCACCGCAGACGGTGTCGGGATTTCGGTGTTTGGCCTGTTTGAAGTTCCTGCGCTGGTTTCCGGACTACCGGACCAGGCAGACACCGCCGGTGTGATTCATCTGTATCTGGCGTGGGTGCTGGTAATTTTTTCCGGTCTCCATGCGTTGGCAGCATTGAAGCACCACTTTATCGATCGTGATGCGACCCTCAATCGAATGCTGGGCCGCAAAGCCTGAAGTTCAACCTCGACTCCAAAGGAATAGAAAGCATGTTGAAAAAAACACTCGCTGCTCTGGCAATCGGTTCGGCTCTGCTGTCCGCTAACGTGATGGCGGCTGACTACGTCGTCGACAAAGAAGGCCAGCACGCCTTCGTTGACTTCAAGATCAGCCACTTGGGCTACAGCTTCATCACCGGTACCTTCAAGGACATCGACGGCAAGTTCAGCTTCGACGCTGCCAAGCCAGAAGACAGCAAGATCGAGTTCAACGTGAACACCGCCAGTGTGTTTACCAACAACGCTGAGCGCGACAAGCACATCTCCAGCAAAGACTTCCTGGACGGGTCTAAAGCCAAGTTCGTCTCCACCAGCGTCAAATCCACCGGCAAAAACGCCGCTGGCAAAGACACTGCCGACGTGACCGGTGACCTGACTATCCTTGGCGTGACCAAGCCAGTCGTGGTCAAGGCTACCTTCCTGGGCGAAGGCAAGGATCCATGGGGCGGCTACCGTGCCGGCTTTGAAGGCACCACCAGCATCAAGCGTTCCGATTTCGGCAAGCAGAAAGACCTGGGCCCATCGTCCGATGCGGTCGAGTTGTACGTGACGTTTGAAGGTGTGAAAGCGAAGTAATATTCGCGCCTGACACAAAAACGCCCCCGATCTCGCGATCGGGGGCGTTTTTTATTGCCTGCCGCAATCTTCATGTACGCCACCCCCCCTGTAGGAGCGAGGCTTGCCCGCGAAGGCTTCACCTCGGTTTCCGTGGTGTCGCAGATGACCCCTTCGCGGGCAAGCCTCGCTCCTACAGTTAATCGGTGCGGCATAAAAAAATGCCCCGGATCGTGAGATCCGGGGCATTTTTCATTGCAGCGCTAAATCAGCGATTGCGGGTCAGCAACGCTGGTTTCTCACCACGAGGACGACCTGGCAGTTGATCAAGTTGCTCAGGAGTCGGGAAACGATCGGTTTTCGACTCCTTGTGAATGATCTTCGGTGCCGGGCCGCGCGGGTTTTGCACGGCCGGTTCCGAACGGGGCTGGTCGTCGGTGCGGGCCGGGCGACGGTTGCGCGACTCTTCGCGACGGGCCTGGCCGTCACGTGGAGCACCGTTGCGTGGACCGCTGCGCTTGGCCGGCGGCGTGCCGGTGGTGGCGCCGTCGCTGCTGCGCGGACCGCTTTGGCGACCCTGAGGCTTGCCGCCGGTGCGCGGAGCACCTGCGCCAGCGCCGGCTGCCGCGCCTTGTGCCGGAGCACCCGGACGACGACCACGGCCCTGGGCCGGTTTGGCCTGGGGAACGTAGTCAACGCGGTTACCGAAGTTATCCACGTCGTCGTCCAGGAACTCGTCCGGAGCACGATCAGCAGCAGCGCGTGGCGCCGGACGCTGTTGTTCGCGAGCCGGGGTGCCTTCACGTGGTTTGTGCTCACGGGCAGGGCGATCGCCACGGCCAGTGGCAGCAGGTTTTTCCTTGCCGCCCTTGTCCTTGCCTTTGTCCTTACGACCGCCGCCACCGCCAGTGCCGGTCGGGCCGTCGCCGCGCGGGCCACGTGGGTTGCGCGGGTTACGCACATCCGGACGCTCGCGGACTTCTGGCTTCTCGGCTTCTACAGCGCTGGAGTCGAAGCCCATCAGGTTGCCGTCGGCAATCTTCTGCTTGGTCATGCGCTCGATACTTTTCAGCAGCTTTTCTTCGTCCGGAGCGACCAGCGAGATCGCCTCGCCCGAACGACCGGCCCGGCCAGTACGGCCGATACGGTGAACGTAATCTTCGTCGACGTTCGGCAGTTCGAAGTTGACCACGTGTGGCAACTGGTCGATGTCGAGGCCGCGAGCGGCGATATCTGTGGCAACCAGGATGCGCACTTCACCGGCCTTGAAGTCGGCCAGGGCTTTGGTGCGGGCGTTCTGGCTCTTGTTGCCGTGGATCGCGACGGCAGCGAGGCCGTGTTTGTCCAGGTACTCGGCCAGACGGTTGGCGCCGTGCTTGGTGCGGGTGAACACCAGGACCTGTTCCCAGGCGCCAGCGGTGATCAGGTGCGCCAGCAGCGAACGCTTGTGGTTGGCTGGCAGGCGGAAGACGCGTTGCTCGATGCGCTCGACCGTGGTGTTCGGCGGCGTGACTTCGATGCGTTCCGGGTTGTGCAGCAGCTTGCCGGCGAGGTCGGTGATGTCTTTGGAGAACGTCGCCGAGAACAGCAGGTTCTGGCGTTTGCTCGGCAGACGAGCCAGGACCTTCTTCACGTCATGGACAAAGCCCATGTCGAGCATGCGGTCGGCTTCGTCCAGTACGAGGATTTCCACGTGGGACAGATCGACGCTGCCTTGGCCGGCGAGGTCGAGCAGGCGGCCAGGGCAGGCCACCAGCACGTCAACACCGCGGGACATGGCCTGAACCTGCGGGTTCATGCCGACGCCGCCAAAGATGCAGGCGCTGACGAACTTCAGGTCACGGGCATAAACCTTGAAGCTCTCGTGTACTTGAGCCGCGAGTTCGCGAGTAGGGGTCAGGACCAGTACGCGCGGTTGGCGCGGGCCGTGACGCTGGGATTTGTCCGGGTGACCGCCCGGAAACAACCGCTCCAGAATCGGAAGGGCGAAGCCGCCGGTTTTACCAGTACCTGTCTGAGCCGCAACCATCAGGTCGCGACCTTGCAACACGGCGGGAATAGCCCGCTGTTGCACCGGAGTAGGCTCGGTATAGCCCGCTGCCTCGATGGCGCGGACTAAAGCCTCGGAGAGACCGAGGGAAGCAAAGGACATGAGTAATCCTGTTTTAGTTAGGGCTTGGCCCAATGGGAGTCTTGCCTGGCGCGAATGGCGTTTAAGAAGAACGCAATCCCGTCCGGTCCTGCTGGGCCTTGAAAGCTCGTCTGGAGTGCTCGCGCGGGCTGAAAAGCTGCGCTGTAGCGGATCGAGATGCCTTGAACAAGTCCGAGCGTCCGGGCGTGAGCCTGGCGGGAACGCCGGAGTATAACAGAGCAATCACTGCGCGCCGCTTTCCTGCTGCTCAACGGTTTTTACCGTGGCCGTGGTGGCGGTGGTGGCTTGCCCCCCGGTGCCGGGACCCGCGCCGTAACGGGCGCTGAGCTCAGCGTAGGCGGGCTCGCGCTTGAAGCGCTTGAGCTCGGCACCGAAACGCTGCACCAGCAAATCCATGCCGGCGTTGCGCCGTACCGCCAAAAACTGGCTCTGATGGCTGATGACAGTCGGGTTTTCGGTGATCTTGTCGCGGATGCCCAATTCGTCGAGCAAGTGCTGCCCGACCCGGCGATCGGTGATCAGCAGGTCGATCCGCCCGCGGACCAGTTTGCCGAAGTTGGCTTCATGGGTCGGAGCCGGCTCCCGGGTGAACAGGGCCGATTCGCTGAAATCCTTGCTGTAGAGGTAGCCCGGCGAGGTGCCGATGGTCAGGCCTTTGAGGTCGCCCAGGGTGCGAAACGGATGGGGGCGCTCGTTTGCATAGAACATCACGAACTCGACTTCCGACAGCGGTTCGCTGGGGTAGAGCAAGGTGGCGTCGCGTTCATCGCTGTGAAAAATGTCCAGCGCGCCATCCGCCTGGCCCGTTTCAAGCATCGACAGGCAGCGTTTCCATGGCAGGAACTGCCAGTCCACTTCGATCCCCAGGCGTTTGAAGACGATGGCCGTGGTTTCGTAATCCAGGCCCAGGGATTTGCCGTCTTGCTCATAGACATAAGGCGCCCATGGCTCGGTAACAATGCGCAGCTTCTCGCCCCGAGCGGCAAAGCTCAGGCAAGTGAAAAGAAACACGGTCAGTAACTGGGCGATCAAAGGCATGGCTTGAGATTACGACGAGAAATCACAAAGAGCCAGAAACCGGATCCACAAGTGCGGGCCCGATGCGCAATCCATAAAAAAGGCCCTGGATTGCGCCAGAGCCTTATCGGAGTGCTGCACTGTTTCAGCGCGGCAGCTTCAGGTTGTTCCACACCGCCAGGCTCGCTTCAGCCTGATTCAGTGTGTAGAAGTGCAGCCCCGGCGCGCCACCTTGCAGCAGGCGTTCGCACATTTCGGTGATGACTTGCTCACCAAAGCCTTGAATGCTCTGGGTGTCGTCGCCGTAGGCTTCCAGCTGCTTGCGAATCCAGCGCGGGATTTCCGCACCGCAAGCGTCGGAAAAACGCGCGAGCTTGCTGTAGTTGGTGATCGGCATGATCCCCGGCACGATCGGGATGTTCACGCCCATCGCCCGTACACGCTCGACGAAGTAGAAGTAACTGTCGGCGTTGAAGAAGTACTGGGTGATCGCACTGTTGGCGCCAGCGTTGGCCTTGCGCACGAAGTTGTTCAAATCGTCTTCGAAATTGCGCGCTTGCGGATGCATCTCCGGATAAGCAGCAACTTCGATGTGGAAATGATCGCCGGTTTCTTCACGAATGAATTGAACCAGGTCGTTGGCGTGGCGCAATTCGCCGCTGGCCATGCCCATACCCGAAGGCAGGTCACCGCGCAGGGCAACGATACGCTTGATGCCGGCAGCCTTGTATTCAGTCAGCAGGCCGCGCAGATCGTCCTTGCTGTCGCCAACACAGGACAGATGCGGTGCGGCCGGGACTTTGACTTCGCTTTCGAGCTGCAACACGGTGTTGAGCGTGCGATCACGGGTCGAACCGCCTGCGCCGTAGGTGCAGGAGAAGAAATCGGGGTTGTACGTAGCCAGCTGACGAGCAGTGGCGAGTAGCTTTTCATGCCCAGCGTCGGTCTTCGTAGGGAAGAACTCGAAGCTGTAGCGACGGTCTTGGGACATGGTCATATCCTTTAAAACGCGTAAGCCTGTGGGGCCGGTTTGTCCGCAATCGCCAGCAAGCCGGCTCCTACAGGGGAGCGGTCGTACGTGAGTAACGTGTACGACACAAACCCTGTAGGAGCCGGCTTGCTGGCGATGCAGGCAACGCGGTGTATCAGAACACCGCTATTGCCGGTCAGCGAATCAGTAGCGGTAAGCGTGCGGCTTGAACGGGCCTTCGACGGTCACGCCGATGTAGTCGGCCTGGGTCTTGGTCAGTTGAGTCACAACGCCGCCGAAACCGCGGACCATTTCCAGGGCCACTTCTTCGTCGAGTTTCTTTGGCAGTACTTCAACAGTCAGACGCTCGGCTTTCTGGGCTGGCGACAGGTCGGCGTACTTCTGGCCGAACAGGAAGATCTGTGCCAGAACCTGGTTGGCGAACGAACCGTCCATGATGCGGCTTGGGTGGCCAGTGGCGTTACCCAGGTTAACCAGACGGCCTTCGGCCAGCAGGATCAGGTAGTCGTCGTTCTGGGCATCGAATGCGCCAGCGCCGGTACGGTGAATTTTGTGAACCTGTGGCTTCACTTCTTCCCATGCCCAGTTCTTGCGCATGAAAGCGGTGTCGATTTCGTTGTCGAAGTGGCCGATGTTGCAGACAACAGCGCGCTTCTTCAGGGCTTTGAGCATGTTCGCGTCGCAAACATTGACGTTGCCGGTGGTGGTCACGATCAGGTCGATCTTGCCCAACAGTGCTTTGTCGATGCTGGCTTCGGTGCCGTCGTTGATGCCGTCGATGAACGGCGAAACCAACTCGTAGCCGTCCATGCAGGCTTGCATGGCGCAGATCGGGTCGACTTCGGAGACTTTAACGATCATGCCTTCCTGACGCAGGGACTGAGCGGAGCCCTTGCCCACGTCACCGTAACCGATGACCAGCGCTTGCTTGCCGGACAGCAGGTGGTCGGTACCGCGCTTGATTGCATCGTTCAGGCTGTGACGGCAGCCGTACTTGTTGTCGTTCTTGCTCTTGGTCACCGAGTCGTTGACGTTGATGGCCGGGATTTTCAGCTCGCCTTTGGCCAGCATGTCCAGCAGGCGGTGAACGCCAGTGGTGGTTTCTTCTGTGACGCCGTGAACGCGGTCCAGGATCGCCGGGTATTTCTTGTGCAGCAGCTCGGTCAGGTCGCCGCCGTCGTCGAGGATCATGTTGGCATCCCAAGGCGCGCCATCTTTCAGGATGGTTTGCTCAAGGCACCACTCGTACTCTTCTTCGGTCTCGCCTTTCCAGGCGTAAACCGCGATGCCGGCAGCGGCGATAGCAGCAGCGGCCTGGTCCTGAGTCGAGAAAATGTTGCAGGACGACCAACGCACTTCGGCACCCAGGGCAACCAGGGTTTCGATCAGCACGGCAGTCTGAATGGTCATGTGGATGCAGCCGAGGATCTTGGCGCCTTTGAGTGGCTGCTCACCGGCGTACTTGCGGCGCAGACCCATCAGGGCTGGCATCTCGGATTCGGCGATGATGGTTTCGCGACGGCCCCAGGCAGCCAGGGACATGTCGGCGACTTTGTAATCGGTAAAATCTGCAGGCGTGATAACAGCGCTCATGATGAGCCTCCATTCGTAATGTATGCGAATGGGCGCCGTTGTGCGTTTAGTGTCCGGCCGATCATGGCCAGTCAACGCCCCATCCGAGCCTGACAGGTCGAACCTGCTGCAGCGCCCCTCGGACAGGTGGCGGGAAAACGGTATCAATCGAAGATGACCGTTTTGAAACGGTGGCGATTATAGCGGGCTATTCTTATCTTCCAAAGCGTTTCTGTTGATCAATGTCCGAACGGTAATCGAGGCCATAGTCGATGCTGAATAGAGCTCTAGGTCGGGCTCTGCCATGATGCCCCCCATCATTCGGCAAGACGCTCAGGAGTGAATATGAATTTCCACACCCGCAAATGGGTAAAACCCGAAGACCTCAACCCCAACGGCACGCTGTTCGGCGGCAGTCTGTTGCGCTGGCTTGACGAAGAAGCGGCGATCTACGCCATCGTCCAGTTGGGCAATCAGCGTGTGGTCACCAAGTACATTTCCGAAATTAACTTTGTCAGCGCCTCGCGCCAGGGCGACATCATCGAACTGGGCATCACCGCCACCGAGTTCGGTCGCACCTCCATCACCCTGAAGTGCGAAGTGCGCAACAAGATCACCCGCAAAAGCATCCTGACGGTGGAGAAGATTGTCTTCGTCAATCTGGGTGAAGACGGTTTACCCGCGCCGCATGGCCAGACTGAGATCAAGTACGTCAAAGACCAGTTCAAGGACGAGTAATGCGAGTCCGTAGGAGCCGGCTTGCTGGCGATGGCGCCTTAAGCGTCACCGCAGAAACCGAGTCGGTCCCATCGTCGGAACGCCGTCCGCAGCAAGCCGGCTCCTACAATTTGTGTGACCAGTGAACAGCTCCGAACCAAGCGTGTCGTACCTACATGACACACTACCGGTTCCGGAGCTTTATGGACGCCAAGAAAGAAGGCAAGACCCCAAACCTGTCGCCGGAAGAACGGCACGAGGTCGACAAGAACCAGCCACCGCGCGCCGCGGTGCTGCACGAAATCATCCGCACCCAGGGCGATCAGGAGCTCGAGCGCAGTGTCGCCGCCTTGTGGTGGTCGGCGCTGGCCGCCGGCCTGACCATGGGTCTGTCGCTGATGGCTATGGGGCTGCTCAATTCCCGACTGCCGGACGGTGAAGGCTTCAAGGTCATCGCCAGTTTTGGCTACTGCGCAGGCTTTCTCGCGGTGATCCTCGCCCGTCAGCAGTTGTTCACCGAGAACACCCTGACGGCCGTGCTGCCGATCATGACCAAACCCACACTGAACAATTTCGGCCGGTTGTTGCGCCTGTGGTCGGTGGTGCTGGTGGGCAACCTATGCGGCACGTTGCTGGTGGCCTACGTGATGCTGAATCTGCCGATTTTCGACAGCAAGACCGACCTGGCTTTCCTTGATATCGGGCGCAAGATCATGGAGAACGACGCCAGCCAGATGTTCGCCAAAGGCATCGTATCGGGCTGGATGATTGCCACCATGGTCTGGATGATCCCGTCCATGGAGAGCGCGAAGATGTGGATCATCATCCTCATCACCTACCTCATGGCGCTGGGGGATTTCACCCACATCGTGGTGGGTTCGGCCGAGGTCTCGTACCTGGTGTTTGCCGGCGAGTTGCCGTGGAAGGATTTCTGGATGGTATTCGCCGGGCCGACGCTGGCGGGGAACATCATCGGCGGCAGCTTCATCTTTGCGCTGATCAGTCATGCGCAGATCCGCAGTGAGAGCGGACCGCCGAAGAAGACTGCGGATCAGGGCTCGGAGTCCGATCCCGACCCGCAGAAGAGCAAGAAGTAATCAGTGATGCTCAGCCTGTGCCGCTGGCGCAGGCTCATCCCGGGTCACGTGCTTGACCAGTTTGCCGATGCTCAAACCCTGCAGCAGGATCGACGACAGCACCACGATGTAGGTGATGCTCAGCAGCAAGTCACGCTCCGGGCCCAGTGGCAGGGCCAACGCCAGCGCCACCGAAACACCACCGCGCAAACCACCCCAGGTCAGAATCCGGATCGTCCCGCGCGGGACGGTGCGCCAGCGACGCAGCAACACAATGGCAGGCGCGACCGTCAGCAGGCGCGACAGCAAAATCGCCAAGGCCAGCAAGCTCGCGGCCAGCACGTGCAGCCAGTTGAACGGCAGCAGCAACAGCTCCATGCCAATCAGGGCGAACAGCAGGGCGTTGAGCATGTCGTCGAGCAGTTCCCAGAAACCGTCCAGGTACTTGCGCGTCATGTCGTTCATCGCCAGGTTGCGGCCCAGGTTGCCGATGATCAGCCCGGCAACGACCATTGCGATCGGTGCGGAAACATGCAGCTCCGACGCCATGGCCGAGCCGCCGATCACCAGCGCCAGGGTCAGCATGACCTCGATCTGATGCTGCTCGATGCTCTTGATCATCAGGTACACCAGATACCCGATCAGCCCACCAAACAGCACGCCGCCAATCGCTTCGTGGGCGAACAGCATCGCCGTGGCGCCGACGGTCGGGGTTTCGCCGAGTTGCGCGATGCCCAGCAACACGGTGAAGACCACCACGGCCGTGCCGTCGTTGAACAGCGACTCGCCGACGATGGTGGTTTTCAAAGGCTTGGACGCATTGGCGGTCCGTAGCACGCCGAGGACCGCGATCGGGTCGGTGGGGGAAATCAGCGCGCCGAACAGCAGGCAATAAAGGAAGCTCACGTGCCAGCCGAACAGGGCGAAAATGTAATAGGCGAGGCTGCCGATCACCGCGGTCGCGATCAAAACGCCGAACGTCGCCAGTAAACCGATGGGCCAGCGATAGCTGCGCAGGTCATTCAAGTTGACGTGCAAGGCGCCGGCGAACAGCAGGAAGGACAGCATCCAGTTCATCAGCAGATCGCCAAAGTCGATCTGGCCGATCAGCTGCTGAATGCGCTCTTCGAGGCCGGGGTAGCCGAGGAAGCTCAGGCCTTGCAGCAGCAGGGAAAACATCAGCGCAGTAACCATGACCCCGATGGTCGGGGGCAGGCCGATGAAGCGGAAATTGACGTAGGTGAGGAGTGTGGTGAGGCAGATAAAGGCAGCGACAAGTTCGAGCATCCGGGGTCCTTGGATGGGAGGAGGGAAACAGGTTTGGGCAGATACACCGCGTCAGCTTCTTCGCGGGCAAGCCTCGCTCCTACAGGATTTACGGGATCCCCTGTAGGAGCGAGGCTTGCCCGCGAAGGCAATATCAAGGGCAACGAAGCAACTATTCAGCCGGACACATTGACCGCAGCCGTACCGCGACGTTGCAGATAGATGTAGAACAGCGCCGTCAGCACCGTCAGGCCACTGACCAGCGCACCGGTCCACGGCAGGTCCGCCAGATCGGCACCGCTGGCAACCACCAGCCCGCCAATCCACGCCCCCGCCGCATTTCCGAGGTTGAAGGCGCTCTGGTTCAGCGTCGAACCGAGGTTCGGTGCTTCATGCGCCTGATCGATGATCAGCAGTTGCAGGATCGGGCACAGGGCAAACGCGAAAATCCCCCACAGCACCAGGGTGATCGCCGCCGGAATCACCGAGTGACTGGTCTGGCTGAAGGCAGCCAATACCACCACTACGGCCAGCGCCATGCCGACCAATGAAGGCAGCAATCGACTGTCCGCCAGGCGACCGCCAAGCATGCTGCCCGCCGTCAATCCCACGCCAAACAACAGCAGCATGATCGTCACGCCATGGGGGCTGACACCGGTGATGTCCTGCAGGATGGGCGCGATGTAGGTGAACACGCTAAACAGACTGGTCGACGCCAGCACGCTCATGCCCAGGGCCAACAACACATTGACCTTGCCCAGCACTTTGAACTCGCTGGCGAGGTTGGCCTTGTCCATTGCGATGTCTTTCGGCAGCCAGAGCCACTGTGCGATAGCGGCAATGACACCGATCACGGAGACCGCCCAGAACGTCGAACGCCAGCCTGCGTATTGCCCGAGCGCAGTGCCCAGAGGCACGCCGAGCACGTTGGCCAGCGTCAGGCCGGTGAACATCATGGCAATGGCCTGCGCCCGTTTGTTAGGTGCGACCAGGCCGGCCGCGACCACCGAGCCGATGCCAAAAAATGCACCGTGGCACAGCGCGGTGACCACTCGCGCGGCCATCAACGTGGCGTAGTTCGGCGCCAATGCGCAAAGCACGTTGCCGAGGATGAACATCAGCGTCATGCCCAGTAGCGTGGCTTTGCGCGGCATGTTGGCGGTACCGATCGCGAGGATCGGCGCGCCGAACACCACGCCCAGGGCGTAGCCGGTGATCAGCAGGCCTGCGTGGGGAATGCTCACGGCGAGGTCGCGGGCGACGTCGGGCAGCAAACCCATGATGACGAATTCAGTGGTGCCGATGCCGAACGCGGCAACAGCGAGGGCAAGCAAGGCGAGTGGCATGCGCAAGGTCTCTGTCGGTAGTCTTGACGCTCTGATCAGGCATACGCATGCCGATGACCGTTCTCGAGGAGAGCGGGCAGGGGCAAAAATTATTGGAATTAGTCTGTGCGCAACTGAGTGCGGCGTGGTTGCTTGCAGTATAAACAGCTGCTGACATATGGCGAATCAATTATCCCTCGCCCCTTGTAGGAGCCGGCTTGCTGGCGATGCAGGCACTGCGGTCCAACAAACGGACCGCGTCATCGTTCATCGCCAGCAAGCCGGTTCCTACAGGGCAGGGGGATCAACAAAAAAGGAGTATGCCGTGCTTGCAACGGCTCTGGTGTTGGTGGCGGCGCTGTTGCACGCGGCGTGGAATACCCTGATCAAGTTCAGCGCCGAACGGTTGCTGGTGGTGGCGTGCATGGACAGCGTCGCGATGCTGTTTGTCGCCCTGATGCTGCCGTTCGTGGCGCTGCCACCGATTGAAATCTGGCCGTGGATTCTGGCGTCGGCGGCGTTCGAATTGCTCTATCGCTATCTGCTGATCCAGGCCTATCGGGTCGGAGACCTCGGTTTGGTCTATCCGCTGATGCGTGGGTTGTCGCCGCTGGTGGTGCTGGCACTGACGCTGATCTTCGCCGGCGAAGTGCTGACGAATCAGCAGATCTTCGGAATTCTGTTAATCCCGTTTGGCATGCTGTGCCTGCTCTGGCAGGGCGGCGGCGGTGCGCGTTTGCCGTGGTCGATGTTGCCGGTGGTGGTGCTGATCGGCCTGTGCATCGGCTGCTACACCTTCATCGATGGCCAGGCGTTGCGGCGCTGGTCGCATCCTCTGGACTACCTGGTCTGGGTCACGTTTCTCAGCGCCTGGCCGTTCCCGTTGCTGGCGTTGGTGCGCAAGCGCCCGGCATTCATGCTGTTCTGGCGCGAACAGTGGCGACTGGGGCTGGCGGTCGGGTTCTGCGTGTTGTTCAGCTACGCTTTGGTGCTGTGGGCAATGCAGCTGGGGTCGATTGCGGAAGCGGCGGCGTTGCGCGAGATCAGCGTGATCCTGGTGGTGCTGTTCGGCATGCGCTACCTGAAAGAACCTTTCGGCAGGCCAAGGCTCTTAGCCTGTGGGCTGGTGCTGGTCGGTATTTTGGTGATGAAGTTCTGACGGCTATTCAACATTCTAAAACTGAAGAAAGGACTGCTTTATGACGGTTGCTCTATGGTGCATTTTGATCGCGATCTTCCTGCCCTATCTCTGCACGGGAATCGCGAAGATCGTTGGTGGCTACAGGCTGAAAGACAACCATGACCCCCGGGACTTTCTCGAATCGCTGAATGGTTTGGGTAGACGCGCACACGCAGCGCAATTGAACAGTTTTGAAGTGACCCCGGCGTTCGCGGCGGCAGTGATTGTTGCGCACCTGGCGGGCAATGCCGAGCTGGTGACGATCAATGTGTTGTCGGTTTTGTTTATCACCAGCCGGTTGCTCTACATCATTTGCTACCTGGCGGACTGGCATATTTTGCGGTCGTTGGTGTGGTTTGTGGGAATGGGGTTGATTGTCAGTTTCTTTGTGGTGTCGGTCTGAAAAAATTGCGGTGATTTTGCTGGCCTCATCGCGAGCAGGCTCGCTCCCACAGTTGATCTTCAGTGAACACAAAAGCTGTGTACAACCGAGATCCACTGTGGGAGCGAGCCTGCTCGCGATGACTATCTAACTGCAAATACAAGGCTTACGGATTGGCCTTCGCCGCATCGGCAACCTGCGGCACTTGCGGCAACGCCGCGCCTTTAGGCCACAGCATCCAGATTTGCCCCTGCTGTTTCATGTCCCCGGCCAATTGCCCAGCCGCCTCGCCAGTGCCCCAGAACAGATCCGCACGTACTTCGCCGGCAATCGCGCCGCCGGTATCTTGCGCCGCCACCGGCCGTACCAGCGCGGTGCCGTCGGGTTTAGTGGTTGATAACCACAGCAGACTGCCCAGCGGAATCACTTTGCGATCCACCGCCGCGCTATAACCGGCCGTCAGCGGAACGTTCAGCGAGCCGCGCGGGCCTTCGTTGCTGTCCGGGTTGCGGGTGAAGAACACGTAACTCGGGTTGCTGCCCAGCAGTTCCGGAATACGCGATGGATTGGCCTTGGCCCAGGTGCTGATGGCGCCCATGGTCACGTCTTCTTTCTTCAGCTCGCCTTGTTCCACCAGCCAGCGCCCGATCGGCCGATACGGATGGCCATTCTGGTCGGCGTACGCAATGCGCAGTTGGCGGCCGTCGTCGAGCTGGATGCGACCCGAACCCTGGATTTGCAGGAATTGCAGGTTCATCGGGTCGGTCAACCAGGCAACCACCGGTGCCTTGACCCCTTTGGTCTCAATTGTTGCGGCATCGTCGTAAGGCTTGAGCACGCGACCTTCGAGGCGACCGCGCAGGCGTTTGCCTTTGAGTTCCGGGTAGATGCTGTCCAGGGAGACGATGATCATGTCCTCGGGCACGCCGTACACCGGAATGTTCGCCACTTCGGTCTGGGTCAGGCTGCCGGGGTAGACGGGCTCGTAATAGCCGGTGATCAAACCGTTGGGATTGTCATTGGCGGCGCGCAGGCCGTAGACGTCGAGGTTCTGCTTGAGGAAGCCGCGGATGTCGTTGGCGGTTAGCGGCACGTTGGCGGATGCCGCGCAGGTCGAACCCCAGACCGCGTCGGCCTTGAGTCGGGTACAGGCGCTGCGCCACGAGCCGAAGCCGGCGACCAGGTCGTTGTCGGACACTGCCGGTAGAGCTTCCCAAGTGGCACTGGAGTAGGTCGCCAGCGCGTGGGTTTTAGGGGTGTTTTTATCGCCGCCAGTGCAGCCAGCGAGCACGGCCACCATTGGAAGAGTCCACACGAGGTGGTGATGCCATGCCTTGAAACGGCTGTTCATGGAGTAATTCCTTTGCCGGTTGCCTGAGTGCTCCATGCGCTCAAACAACCCGTATTGATAATAGGGCTATTGGTCTTTGCCGATGACGCGAGGATACTGGCGGCCGTTTCCCGTGACCTGAAGCCACCATGACTCTCAAAAGACTTTCTGTTGTATTGCTGGCCTGCCTGACCTTGTCTGCCTGCGGTGGAGTCGACCCGAATTCGCCGCTGGGCCAACGCAAGGCGATCTTCAAACAGATGCTCAAGACCGGCGAAGATCTGGGCGGTATGTTGCGTGGTCGTATCCCGTTCGACGGTCCGAAATTCGAGGAAGGCGCTGTGAAACTCGACGCCTTGTCCCGTGAACCGTGGAAGCATTTCCCGCAGGTGCGCGAAGAAGATCACACCAGCGCCAAGGACAATGTGTGGCAGCAGCAGGCACGCTTCCAGGAAATGGTCCGCACCCTTGAAGCCGCCACCGGTGAATTGGTGATTGCCAGCAAGGTTCAGCCTTACAAGGCCAGTAATCTGGGCCCGGCGGTGCAGAAAGTCGAAGATGCGTGTAGTGCCTGCCATAAAGAGTTTCGGGATCATTGATCTGATGTTGCTCATGCCCTGTGGCGAGGGAGCTTGCTCCCGCCCGGCTGCGCAACAGTCGTATAATCAGCGGCTGTGTAAATGCTGACACTGCGCGGTTACAGGGTCGGGGCTACTTCGTAGCCCAGCGGGAGCAAGCTCCCTCGCCACAAAGTTCGCTCTCTGATCCTGCGAATTACTTATCCAGCTCGTCGAGCGCGTTCTGCAATTCCTTGCGGGACTCGGCAAGTTTGTTTTTGCGCTTGTCGATCTTCTCCGGATCGCCTTTTTTCATGGCTTTGTCCAGGTCGGCCTGACGCTTGCTGACGTCATGCTTGGCGTCGAGCACCTTGTTTTCCCGTTCCTTCTTCAGCGAGGCGTCGGTGCAATGGGCGGTGACTTCGCTCAAAGCCGTTTCGAGGCCGGCCTGTTGATCGGCGTTGCCGTGGGATTTGGCCAGTTCGATCTGATTGATGATGCCTTGTTTCTTCGCGGCGCAGCCGGTCAGCTCAGGGGCTTCTTCGGCAGCCATCAGGGGAGCGGCCATCACGCTGCAAAGGGTTAACAAGGCGAGCGGTGAAAGAAATTTCATAAAAGCTCCGTGTGCAAAGACAATCGGGTCGATGTGGCGATGGGCGTTTGAGCCCGTCGGTAACTTTGGGTTCCCGGGCTGTCGGATGTCTCGGCGTTTAAAAGCCGTCAATCCCGGCCATGCGTAATGTTTGACTCAGTGCCAGGACGTGCGGGTCGCGAAAAAAGGCGTTCAATTGCGCCGCGCGTCCCGGGCCGATACCAGCTTCTGCCTGCCATTGTTCGGTGTTTCGATTCGCCAGTTCCTGCCATGAATCGGCAAGCCGTGCCTGGCCGGTGGGCGGCAACCCCAAGGCTTTGAGCCAGCGAGCGAACGGACGTTGCCGGGCGCTGTTGAAGCTGTTTAAAAGGCGAGCCGCGCTGCGCTCGCCGAAGCCATCAATGTTAGCAAGCTCTTGAGCATCGAGGGTCAACCAATCCAGCAGGCTGTTGAGGTGGCCTGTTTCGAAAAGTTTCTCCCAGGTGCCAGGGCCGAGATGGGGCAAGGCCAGTCCCTGCTTGCTGCTGAGCCAGGTCAGGCGTGCGAGGAATTGACTCTCGCAGCCTGATGTCGGTTGCCAGCAACTCAGCTGATGAAAGTCTGCTGCCAATGGCACGTTCAATTCAGTGCGTTCGGAACTGCGCATAACGACACCATCGAGCCTAGGAATGGTCAGACCGGCCAGGCTGACGGACACCTGATCCCCGGGGCGGATATCCAGCTCCTCCCAGCGTCGCAGTGAGCTGACGCTCACACGCTTGATCTGTCGGTCATCGAGCTTTACTGGCGCCAGATCCAGCACCGGTGTAATCCGGCCAGTTCGCCCAATTTTGAAGTGAACCTTGCGCACTTCGGCCAGGGCCTGGGCGAAAGGATACTTCCAGGCAACGCTCCAGAAGGACGGCCGCGCCTGCCAGCGCTCGGCGGGTGGGCGCTGGCTCTGACGCAAAACAACGCCATCGCTGGCGAAGGGCAAGGGCGTGCGATACCAGTGATCGCGCCATCGTTCAGCGTCGGCAAATACCTTGATTGGCTGACTATAAGACGCAGTGCTCGGAAAACCCATTTCATCGAGAGCCGCTACCCGGGCGGGCAGGCTTGCCGGACCTTGCGGCCAATCCCAGACAAACAACCCGATACCACCGGCCTGTTCGGCGTTCAGCTCTTTGCGGGCCATCAATCCGGCCACCGTGGAGCGGGCATTGAGGCTGCCTGCCTTGGCTTGCACATGGTCGTTCAGGCGCCAATAGAGTTCGCCTTGTACCAGTAAATCCATTGAATGCGGCAGTTGACGGGGGATGGCCTCGATCATTCGGGCCGAAGCGGTCCAGTCCTGGCCGTTTACTCCGTCACCTCGACTGATCGCCTGATGCAAAGCGCCGTTGCGATAGATCAATGTCACGGCCACACCGTCGACCTTGGGTTGTATCCAGAGGTCATTGCGTTCGCGTAGCCAATGCTCGACCGCACGACCGTCGCGCAGTTTTTCCAGGCCCGTGTGGGCGATGGGGTGGGTGATTTTGCCCCCCGCCGTGCGCAAGGGGTCGGGCGCAAGACTCAAGTCAAAACACTCACGCCATTCGCTCAATCGCGCGCGGGATTGATCATAGATTTCGTCGGCGACCAGTGAGCGTCCGTGGCGGTGGTAATTGTCGTCCCAGAAGTCGATCTGTTTTTGCAGGGCGGTAATTTCGTCCAGGGCGCGGGCGGGTGACCAGTCGGGGCAGTCGTTGGCAGTTGAGTTCAGGCAAAACAAGGTCAGGAACAAACCGGAAAACAGGCGCAGAAGCATCGTGAGCGTCCTTGCTCAGGGGGAATGCTTTCAAGGTTAGTCAGCTTTCGGGCGTCGGCAGCTAGGATGTTTTTCGGTGTGTTTCGAAACAAAAGAACGCAGCCTCGTTTCACTCGACAGCTGCTACACGAATCTCTGTAGCAGCTGTCGAGTGAAACGAGGCTGCGTTCTTTCGATTTTCGCGCAATAAAAAGCCCCGCACGGCGAACCGTGCGGGGCTTTTGGTACCGCCAGGAAAGTCTTACAGGCCGGCTGCAGTACGCAGGTCGTCGGCGCGGTCGGTCTTTTCCCAGGTGAAGGTGGTGAAAGTATCTTCGCCCACAGTCTTGGTCGCCGGGGTGCGACCGAAGTGGCCGTACGCTGCGGTTTCCTGGTACATCGGGTGCAGCAGGTCGAGCATGGTGGTGATTGCGTAGGGACGCAGGTCGAAAATTTCGCGAACCAGTTTGACGATTTTGTCGTCGCTGATTTTGCCGGTGCCGAAGGTGTTCAACGAGATCGAAGTCGGCTGGGCAACACCGATCGCGTAGGAAACCTGAATCTCGCAGCGCTCGGCCAGGCCGGCGGCAACGATGTTCTTGGCCACGTAACGACCGGCGTAGGCCGCCGAACGGTCAACCTTCGATGGATCCTTACCGGAGAACGCGCCGCCGCCGTGACGGGCCATGCCGCCGTAGCTGTCGACGATGATCTTGCGACCGGTCAGGCCGCAGTCGCCCACCGGGCCGCCGATGATGAACTGGCCAGTCGGGTTGATGTGGAACTGGGTGTCTTTGGTCAACAGTTCGGCAGGCAGCACGTGCTTGACGATCAGCTCCATCACGCCTTCGCGCAGGTCTTTGTATGACACTTCAGGGTTGTGCTGGGTCGACAGAACAACGGCGTCGATACCGACAACCTTGCCGCCTTCGTAGCGGCAAGTCACTTGCGACTTGGCGTCCGGGCGCAGCCAAGGCAGCAGGCCGGATTTACGGGCTTCGGCTTGCCTTTGCACAAGCTGGTGCGAGAAGGTGATCGGTGCTGGCATCAGCACGTCGGTTTCGTTGCTGGCGTAGCCGAACATCAGGCCCTGGTCGCCGGCACCCTGATCTTCTGGCTTGGCACGGTCGACACCCTGGTTGATGTCAGGGGACTGCTTGCCGATGATGTTCATCACGCCGCAAGTGGCACCGTCGAAGCCGACATCGGAGCTGTTGTAGCCGATGTCCAGGATGACGTTACGCACGATTTCTTCCAGGTCGACCCAGGCCGACGTGGTGACTTCACCTGCGATGATTGCCACGCCGGTTTTAACCAGCGTCTCGCACGCTACGCGGGCGAACTTGTCTTCAGCAATGATGGCGTCCAGCACCGCATCGGAAATCTGGTCGGCGATTTTGTCCGGATGCCCTTCGGACACGGACTCTGAGGTGAAGAGGGAGTATTCGCTCATCTCGATTTTTTCCTGAATTTACCGATGGTGAGTGTCGCCAGCCGGTCGCTGAAAATGGCGGACCTGGATCTGGAAACCATTACGTAAGCCTACATAGAGGCTTTCCCCGGGAACGAGTCCCGCAGCGGTGGCCCAACGGGCCAAATCGTCCTGTTCAAACCCCAACCACAGATCACCGCAGGCCTCCCTGGCCCAACTCTGGTTGTGGCTACATAACTCTGTCACGAGCAGGCTACCGCCCGGTTGCAGCAAATCGGCCATGTGCTTGAGCGCTTCGGCCGGCGCGGCGAAATGGTGCAGCACCATGTTCAGTACAACGCAATCGGCCTGAAGGCTGACGCCATTCAATGCATCGGCCAATTGCAGGCTGACGTTAGCCAGCGTTTCACGTTCGCAGACCTGACGCGCCAGTTCGAGCATCGCCGGGCTGTTGTCCAGCGCCGTGACCTGGGTGAAGCGGCGCGCCAGTTCCGGCAGGAATCCGCCATCGCCGGGGCCGACTTCGATGGCCGTCGCGCCGTCACTGAAACTCAGCTTGTCGAGCAATGCCACCACGCTTTCGCGGTATTGCGGCAGGCCGGCGATCAAGTCTTGCTGGGCGCGAAACTTCTCCGCGACCCGTGAGAAAAAGTCCTGGCTGGCCGCCGCTCGTTGCCCATGGACCTGAGCGATCCGCGACTGCACATCGGCCGGCAGGGTCAGGTTGTCCACTTCTTCCAGCAGCGCAGCGTGCAGCTTGCCGCCCAGCAGATCGGTGTGGGGCAGGGCGCGACGGTAAAAAATCGCGTTGCCTTCACGGCGGGTCGCCACCAGGTCGGCCTGGGCCAATACCTTGAGGTGGTGACTCATGCCGGACTGACCCATCCCGAAGATCTGCGCCAGTTCCAGTACGCCAAACGAATCGTTGGCCAGCGCGCGCAATACATTTAGCCGCAGAGGATCGCCGCCGGCCTTGCACAAGGTCGCCAGCTCATCGCAATCGTCATGTCGAATGGAAGGCACGCGTAAATTCATAAGGCCAGCAGTCTAGTGACGGTCAGAAATCACCGCAAGAGCAATATCAAAAAGTTTTGATATTGCTCGATAGATGGCACTTCTCGGCGTTAGGTTCAGTCAACAAACGAACAGCGGAAAGGTTTCATCAGTCGAAACCGCTGTTAACAATTGGAAAAACGCCTCCAGATGACTATCTGTCATTGCCCCGAGGCGGGTGGGTGAGGGAAAATGCTCGCCTTTTTTCCGTTTCGTTTTATTCAGCCCCCAGGAGATCAGCGATGCCCAGCCGTCGTGAGCGTGCCAACGCCATTCGTGCCCTCAGCATGGATGCCGTGCAAAAAGCCAACAGCGGCCATCCCGGTGCCCCTATGGGTATGGCGGATATCGCCGAAGTACTTTGGCGTGACTACCTGAAGCACAATCCGAGCAATCCATCGTTCGCCGACCGTGACCGCTTCGTGCTGTCCAACGGTCACGGCTCGATGTTGATCTACTCGCTGCTGCACCTGACCGGCTATGACCTGTCGATCGATGACCTGAAAAGCTTCCGCCAACTGCACAGCCGTACCCCGGGTCACCCGGAATTCGGCTACACCCCGGGCGTTGAAACCACCACCGGTCCACTGGGCCAAGGCCTGGCCAACGCTGTAGGTTTCGCCCTGGCTGAAAAAGTCCTGGCGGCGCAGTTCAACCGTCCTGGCCACAACGTTGTCGACCACCACACCTACGTGTTCCTGGGTGATGGCTGCATGATGGAAGGCATTTCCCACGAAGTCGGCTCCCTGGCCGGTACTTTGGGCCTGGGCAAACTGATTGCCTTCTACGATGACAACGGCATCTCCATCGATGGCGAGGTCGAAGGCTGGTTCACCGACGACACGCCTAAGCGTTTCGAAGCCTACAACTGGCAGGTGATCCGCAACGTCGACGGTCACGATCCGGAAGAGATCAAGACTGCGATCGAAACCGCGCGCAAAAGCGATCAGCCAACCCTGATCTGCTGCAAGACCACCATCGGTTTCGGTTCGCCGAACAAGCAAGGTAAAGAAGACTGCCACGGCGCCCCGTTGGGTGACGCGGAAATCGCTCTGACCCGCGCTGCACTGAAATGGAACCACGGTCCGTTCGAAATCCCGGCTGACATCTACGCCGAGTGGGACGCCAAGGAAGCCGGCCGCGCGGCAGAAGCCGAGTGGGATCAGCGTTTCGCTGCCTATTCCGCGGCTTTCCCTGAGCTGGCCAACGAACTGGTCCGTCGCCTGGGCGGCGATCTGCCTGAAGACTTCGCCGAAAAAGCCTCGGCTTATATTGCTGAAGTCGCGGCCAAGGGCGAAACCATCGCCAGCCGTAAAGCCAGCCAGAACGCACTGAATGCCTACGGCCCGCTGTTGCCTGAACTGCTGGGCGGCTCCGCTGACCTGGCCGGTTCCAACCTGACCCTGTGGAAAGGTTGCAAAGGTGTTTCGGCTGAAGACGCCAGCGGCAACTACATGTACTACGGCGTTCGCGAGTTCGGCATGAGCGCGATCATGAACGGAGTGGCATTGCACGGCGGCCTGGTGCCTTACGGCGCGACCTTCCTGATGTTCATGGAATATGCGCGCAACGCCGTGCGCATGGCCTCGCTGATGAAGAAGCGCGTGGTGTTCGTCTACACCCACGACTCCATCGGCCTGGGCGAAGACGGCCCGACTCACCAGCCGATCGAGCAACTGACCAGCCTGCGCAGCACACCGAACCTCGACACCTGGCGTCCAGCCGATGCCGTTGAATCGGCCGTTTGCTGGAAAGAGGCCATCGAGCGCAAGGACGGCCCTTCGGCGCTGATCTTCTCGCGTCAGAACCTGCAGCATCAGGAGCGCAGTGCGCTGCAGATCGCCGACATCGCCCGTGGTGGTTACGTCTTGAAGGACTGCGAAGGCGAGCCTGAGCTGATCCTGATCTCTACCGGTTCGGAAGTAGGCCTGGCGGTTCAGGCTTACGACAAGCTGACCGAGCAAGGTCGTAAGGTGCGCGTTGTTTCGATGCCTTGCACCAGCGTGTTCGATGCCCAGGACGCCGGCTACAAGCAAGCGGTTCTGCCGTTGCAGGTCAGCGCCCGTATCGCCATCGAAGCCGCTCATGCAGACTTTTGGTACAAATACGTGGGCCTGGAAGGTCGCGTGATCGGTATGACCACCTTCGGCGAGTCGGCGCCTGCGCCTGCCTTGTTCGAAGAGTTCGGCTTCACCCTGGAAAACATCCTGGGTCAGGCTGAAGAGCTGCTGGAAGACTGATCACGGACGTGGCAGTCATGTTTTCATGCCTGCCGCGATCCCTGTAGCAGCTGCCGAAGGCTGCGTTCGGCCGCGAAGCGGTCGTAAACCTGACAACGCGTATCTTCAACTGGAGCGCGGTGCCTGATTTTACGACCGCTTCGCGGCCGGACGCAGGCTGCGCCAGCTGCTACAGGTCCGTGTTGTTACAAAGAATTCGTCTGCCCGCGTCTATCGAGAACCCCATGCCTCAACCGCGTCCCTACAAAGTTGCACTCAACGGCTACGGCCGGATTGGTCGTTGCGTCTTGCGTGCGTTGTTTGAGCGAGGCTCGACGGCCGGGTTTGAAATTGTCGCGATCAACGATCTGGCTGACATGGCCAGCATCGAATACCTGACACGCTTCGACTCCACTCACGGGCGTTTTCCCGGCGAAGTGAAGGTCGATGGCGATTGTCTGCATATTAATGGTGACTGCGTGAAGGTCCTGCGCAGTGCCACCCCCGAAGGCATCGATTGGGCGTCCCTGGGCGTCGATCTGGTGCTGGAATGCTCCGGCGCTTATCACACGCGTGCCGATGGCCAGCGCTTCCTCGATGCCGGTGCGCCGCGTGTGCTGTTTTCCCAGCCCATGGCCAGCGAGGCAGATGTCGACGCCACCATCGTCTACGGCGTGAACCAGGATTGCCTGACCGGCGACGAGCTGCTGGTGTCCAACGCGTCCTGCACCACCAACTGCGGCGTGCCGCTGTTGCGCCTGCTGGATCAGGCCATTGGTCTGGAATACGTGTCGATCACCACCATCCACTCGGCAATGAACGATCAGCCGGTCATCGACGCCTATCATCACGAGGACCTGCGCCGTACGCGTTCGGCGTTTCAGTCGGTGATTCCGGTGTCCACTGGTCTGGCGCGTGGCATCGAACGCCTGCTGCCGGAACTTGCCGGGCGAATTCAGGCCAAAGCCGTGCGGGTGCCGACGGTTAACGTGTCTTGCCTCGACATTACGATGCAGACCGTCAGCGACACCGACGCCACCGAGGTCAACCGGATTCTGCGGGAGGCCGCCACCAGCGGCCCGCTCAAAGGCCTTCTGGCCTACACCGAGTTGCCTCACGCCAGCTGTGATTTCAACCATGACCCACATTCGGCCATCGTCGATGCCAGTCAGACCCGAGTTTCCGGCCCACGGCTGGTGAACATCCTGGCCTGGTTCGACAACGAATGGGGTTTTGCCAACCGAATGCTGGACGTTGCAGAGCATTATCTGCAAACAGCAGCCTCTCCAAAACAGTAGGAAATGCGACCCATGACCGTGTTGAAGATGACCGACCTCGATCTGCAAGGTAAGCGCGTACTGATCCGCGAAGACCTCAACGTCCCAGTCAAGGACGGTGTAGTCACCAGCGATGCGCGAATCCTGGCTTCGCTGCCGACCATCAAGCTGGCCCTGGAAAAAGGCGCGGCCGTGATGGTCTGCTCGCACCTTGGCCGTCCGACCGAAGGCGAGTTCTCGGCCGAGAACAGCCTCAAGCCTGTCGCTGACTACCTGAGCAAGGCCTTGGGCCGCGAAGTTCCGCTGGTCGCCGATTACCTGGGCGGCGTCGATGTGAAGGCAGGCGACATCGTCCTGTTCGAAAACGTGCGCTTCAACAAAGGCGAGAAAAAGAACGCTGACGAACTGGCCAAGCAATACGCCGCCCTGTGCGACGTGTTCGTGATGGACGCTTTCGGCACCGCTCACCGTGCCGAGGGTTCGACCCACGGCGTGGCCAAGTTCGCCAAAGTCGCCGCTGCTGGCCCGCTGCTTGCTGCTGAACTGGACGCACTGGGCAAAGCCCTTGGCGCCCCGGCCCAGCCGATGGCTGCCATCGTGGCCGGTTCCAAGGTGTCGACCAAACTCGACGTGCTGAACAGCCTGAGCCAGATCTGCAACCAGCTGATCGTCGGCGGCGGCATTGCCAACACCTTCCTGGCCGCTGCTGGTCACCCGGTCGGCAAGTCCCTGTACGAGCCGGACCTGCTGGACACCGCGCGCGAAATCGCCGCCAAAGTCAGCGTGCCGCTGCCGGTCGACGTTGTGGTTGCCAAGGAATTTGCTGAAAGCGCCACGGCCACCGTCAAGCTGATTGCCGACGTGGCCGCCGACGACATGATCCTGGACATCGGCCCGCAGACCGCAGCGAATTTCGCTGAACTGCTGAAGTCGTCCAAGACCATTCTGTGGAACGGCCCGGTCGGCGTGTTCGAGTTCGACCAGTTCGGTAACGGCACCAAAGTCCTGGCCCAGGCCATCGCGGACAGCTCGGCGTTCTCGATCGCTGGTGGCGGTGACACCCTGGCTGCCATCGATAAATATGGCGTTGCCGATCAGATCTCCTACATTTCTACCGGTGGCGGCGCGTTCCTCGAGTTCGTGGAAGGCAAGGTTTTGCCAGCCGTTGAAGTCCTGGAAAGCCGGGCCAAGGCCTGAGGTCGTCCATTTGACCACGCAAAGGAGTGTTCTCATGGTCAAGCCGTTAGCGCTGTTGATCGCTGCGGGTATGCTGGTGGCTTGCGGGAGTAACCCGAAAGCCAAGCCGGAACCTGCGCCGCAGTCAGTGGAAAAAGGCTGCTACCAGGCCGACTGGCAAGCGGAGACCAACCCGGTGATCAACAAGCGTTCCGGGCCTGATGGCCTGGAGAAATACGAGACCCAGACCCCGGCCAAGGAACATGGTTGCCCTTGACGGGTCTGACACATTACTCAGGGCTGGCGGCGTGCGCCGTCAGTCGAGGAACATGGATGAAAGGTTTTATCGCCGTTATGGCGTTGGCATTGCTGGCCGGTTGCTCGAATTTCAACCTGTTCAAGCCTGCCGAATCGACGGACAACTGGACCACCTGGACCTGCGACAGCCAGGCCAAAGTGCTCTGGCGCTACACCGATGACAGCCGCAAGGAAGTCGACGTACGCCTCGGCGGGGCCGATCAGGTCTACCGCTTGAAGCATGAGCCGGGCGCCGACGGCTCGCTGTACAGCAACGACATGCTGGCGTTTCACGTAAAAGGTGAGGAAGGCCTGGTTTACTGGGTCGCCACCAATGATTTGATTGGCCGCGGTTGTAAAGCGCCGTAGGAGCCGATCGCAAGGCTTTTGTGGCGAGGGAGCTTGCTCCCGCTGGAGTGCGAAGCGCTCCCAAAGCCAGTCGATACCGTGTTTGAGAAAGACCGAGTCGATCGGTTTACGACTGCTTCGCAGCCGAACGCGAGCAAGCTCGCTCGCCACAGGTTCTTCGTCACACTCAGGATTTATGTTGTACCGAATTCGCAGCCCGGGCCAACCCCCGATCTGCAATAACTTGAATAGCCGCCGCCGCTACGGCAGGCTGGCACGATTAACGACCCAAACCGGGAGAGACACACACAATGGCACTTATCAGCATGCGCCAGATGCTGGACCACGCAGCCGAGTTCGGCTACGGCGTTCCAGCCTTCAACGTCAACAACCTTGAGCAGATGCGCGCCATCATGGAAGCCGCTGACAAGACTGACTCCCCGGTGATCGTCCAGGCTTCGGCCGGTGCTCGCAAATACGCCGGCGCACCGTTCCTGCGTCACCTGATCCTGGCCGCCATCGAAGAATTCCCGCACATCCCGGTGTGCATGCACCAGGACCACGGCACCAGCCCTGACGTCTGCCAGCGCTCCATCCAACTGGGCTTCAGCTCGGTGATGATGGACGGTTCCTTGGGCGAAGACGGCAAGACCCCGACCGACTACGACTACAACGTCCGCGTTACCCAACAAACCGTAGCCTTGGCTCACGCCTGCGGCGTTTCGGTAGAAGGCGAGCTGGGCTGCCTGGGTTCGCTGGAAACCGGCATGGCCGGTGAAGAAGACGGCATCGGCGCCGAAGGCGTTCTGGACCACAGCCAAATGCTGACCGACCCGGAAGAAGCCGCTGACTTCGTCAAACGCACCCAGGTCGACGCCTTGGCCATCGCCATCGGCACCAGCCACGGCGCGTACAAATTCACCAAGCCGCCTACCGGCGACGTGCTGGCCATCGACCGCATCAAAGAGATCCACAAACGCATCCCGAACACCCACCTGGTGATGCACGGTTCGTCTTCGGTTCCTCAAGACTGGCTGGCGATCATCAACCAGTACGGCGGTGACATCAAAGAAACCTACGGCGTGCCGGTTGAAGAGATCGTTGAAGGCATCAAGCACGGCGTGCGTAAGGTCAACATCGACACCGATCTGCGTCTGGCCTCCACCGGCGCAATGCGTCGCCTGATGGCTACCAATCCGAGCGAATTCGATCCACGTAAATTCTTCGGTGCGACTGTTACTGCGATGCGTGATGTTTGTATCGCTCGTTATGAGGCGTTTGGTACTGCTGGCAATGCTTCGAAGATCAAGCCGATCTCGTTGGAAGCGATGTATCAGCGTTACCTGAAAGGTGAGTTGAACGCCAAAGTTAACTAAACCTTTAGCGTTTTAGTCGCATAAAAAACCCGCCGAGAGGCGGGTTTTTTTATTGCCTGGATTCCTCCCGGACCTACGGCGCTTGAAATGTCCGCTAAAGTGGACATAATCTCGTAATCTAGGATTAAAAGTCCGATATAGGTAACATTATGCTGATTCTGAATCCTCCAGCCCTTGGGGAGAGAATACGACTGCTGCGCCGTGCTAAAGGCTATAGCCAGCATCAGCTAGCGGATAAAGCCAAGTGTAATCGCAAAACAATTATCGACTTGGAAGCCGGTGAAAACGTGGCGGTCTACACCCTGTTCAGGGTCATATCGGCGCTGGGGATGGCGCTCGAAATCGTCGATAAACGAATCGACCTCAAATCCCTCTCTGATTTGGTAGAACACGATGAGTAAAGTCAAACTGCTCGACGTCATGACACCACAAGGGCTGTCAGGGGAGCTTTCCAAAGGTTCGCAGTTCTCATTTGGCTACGCGTCTGCCGAGGCAGCGCGTGAAGTCTCGCTGGTCATGCCCTATGACCCGACGCCTTCGGTCAGCAACGTGCTGCATCCAATATTCGATATGAACGTGCCAGAAGGGTTTCTGGCGGACCAGATCAAGCGTCGGATGGCCAAGCATATGCAGGTGGATGAAATGCGCCTGTTGTCGGTGATCGGGGGAAATCAGATTGGGCGTCTCAGTTATCAGAATCCTGCTGAGGCCCCCGTGTCCGTTCGTGCCCAGGTCGGGCTACAAGAAATTCTGTCTGCTGACGCCTCGCAAAGCGTCTTCGCATTCCTCGTAGACACCTACTTCGAGTCGGGTATTTCGGGCGTTCAGCCTAAAGTGTTGGTGCCCGATCTGGACAAGCTCACCGGTGCTCGAAAAACCATGCTCAGCTCCGACCTGATTGTTAAGTCGGGGGCTGACGAGTACGCGTACCTCGCTCAAAACGAATTTCTTTGCCTGGAAGCGGCTCGTCTAGCCTGGCTCGAAACTCCACCATTCTGGCTTTCTGAAAACGGCGATCTGTTCGTGATGGAGCGATTCGACCTGACATCTTCTGGTCGCCTTGGCTTTGAAGACATGGCCGTATTGCTGAGTCTCAACAAGGATCCTCATGACAATTACAAGTATTCCCAGAGTTACGAAACAGTGGCGGCGGTGATTGGTCAGGTGTGCCGGTATGGTGATCCGATCCGTGAGCTTGAACGGTTTTTTTCCTCGGTTTGTCTTTCCGTCATGGTTCGCAACGGCGACGCGCATCTGAAAAATTTCGGAGTGATTTATACCCACCCTGATGCACTGGATGGGGTGCGATTGGCGCCTGTATTTGATGTGACAACCACAACGGTCTACGAGAACTACAACCCAAAGTCTGGCGGGTCATTAGTTGATCGCACCTTGGCCATCAAGATGAACAAGGTAAAAACCTACCCTGACCGTCAGCAGTTGATCGAATTTGGTCGTAAACACTGTGCTGTGGATAGGCCGGCGTTAGTCATCGAACGGATTGCCGAGGCGATGACTGAGGCACTCGCGGCCAATAAACACCGTATAGACGGTGAACTGTTTTCAGGTATGCAGAGTGAATGGGATGCAGGGCGGCTGATGGCGCTTAACGATTCGATAAAACCGGGGCTGCGGCGCAAGCCTGTCGTATTGGGCGTGAATAATCGGGACACCTGATCAGCGCTGGCTGGCGATCCTGTCGCCGACAGCTGTCAGCGACGGGGCGAACTATAAGCGGCGACTTTGATGGCAGCAACCGGGGTGTAGGACCGTTGCGCGACATTGTGGCGAGGGAGCTTGTCGGAACGCCGCATCGTCCCGTTCGGCGGCGCAGCCGTCGTGAATTGGGTGCTTGGGTGTGTCTGTAGGAATGAGGTGGTAGGGTTTGGGGATGCTTTGCATCCCAACGGGGGTAAACCCCCTCGCCACAATGGGTGATTTCCTACGGGATTTGCGGAGGGGCGGAGATTGATGGGGATGCTTCGCATCCCGACGGGAGCAAGCTCCCTCGCCACAGTGAGGGAGTGTTTCCGTTATTTGTCGTGATCAATATCCAGCTTGCTGAACGTCACTTTCCCGCCTTCGCTGGTGTACCCGGTGTGGTCTTGCACATAAACCCCGGCCTTGAAATACAGCGGCTTGTCGCGCCAGGTCGCGCTGATGTCGGTGTCCCATTGATAACCCGCCGCACTGATGCCCAACGCTCCGCCCGGGCTCAGGTGGATGAGGTAGGAAAACTCCCGATCCAGCTTCACGCCAGTAGCAATGGTAATCACCCGTCCTTCACCGTCATCAGGGCGCATACGAACCTTGGCGACGATGTTGCCCGACTGTGTACTGGTCTTGTACTGATACTCGAGTTTCACCATGGGTTTCTGGCTTTCATAGGCGTGGATCTGACCGATGACGATTTTGCCTGAACTCGGTACCTGGTTGACCACGAGGGTCGCGCGCAGGGAATTGTCGGCGTCCGGGTAGAGCCAGTTTTTCAGGGTGCCGTTGCTGTAGGTTTCGCGAAGTTCGGTGCGGGGGTACTTTGCGTTTGCGGTTTTGGAACCGGTCACCGGGGACCAGAAAAACAGGGTGCCGGTGTCGGAGTGGAAGTATTGATCCTTGAAGCCGTTCACCAGTTTTGGCGTGTCAACGGTGTACGGCGGATTGCCGACAGGAACACTGAGGTTCCAGGTTGCGAGATCGATCATAGACAAAAGCTTCCACGAATTTTTTACTGCACGCGCGTGCCAGAAGCTCTGGCGCGCACCTTGGGGGCAATCCTTATAAGCGCAGAAGTTCAATTTGTTAATGCGTAAATGACAAACGGATGACGTCAAAATCCTGTTAAAAGGCCATCTTTCCCGGTTTCAGGGGGCTGTAGAAGCGACCGTTAGTCGGCAAATGTACGTGATGGTTAAATGATGGCGCACTGATAGCTTCTGCTTTTGCGGATCCCGGTCTAGAGTGAAGTCTCAGTATTTGTCCGGTTTTCACGAGAAACCGGCCTGACGCCCCGAATAAGAGAAGCAGCATGGAATGCGCGCAACCCACGCCAGCCGAAGGCAGCTCGATCCTTTTAATCGTCGATGATTACCCTGAAAACCTGACCAGCATGCGCGCGTTGCTCCAGCGCCAGGATTGGCAGGTCATTACCGCGGCTTCCGGTTTTGAAGCCCTCAGTCTGTTACTCGAACACGATGTCGACCTGGTGCTGCTGGATGTACAGATGCCGGGCATGGACGGTTTTGAAGTGGCGCGCCTGATGCGCGGCAGCCAGCGAACTGCGCTCACCCCGATTATTTTCCTCACCGCCAACGAACAGTCCCAGGACGCCGTGATCAAGGGCTATGCCAGCGGTGCGGTGGATTACCTGTTCAAGCCGTTCGACCCGCAAATTCTCAAGCCAAAAGTGCAGGCTCTGCTCGAGCATCAGCGCAATCGCCGCGCGTTGCAGCGCCTGAGCCGCGATCTGGAGGTCGCTCGCGCGTTTAACGCCTCGGTGCTGGACAACGCCGCCGAAGGCATCCTGGTGGTGGGTGAGGACGGTCTGATTCGCTTTGCCAACCCGGCGATGTCGCGGTTGCTCAATGCCACGGTGAAGGACCTGCAAGGCCGGGAGTTTCTGGATTTCCTGCAGAAACCGCATATCCCGGTCTGGGCAGACTCTGACTTTTATACCGGTTACAAACGCGGCGAAACCCTGCGACTGCACGACGCGCTGCTGCGAACGGCGCCCGGCCAACAAGTGCCGGTGGCGCTGTCTTGCGCGCCATTGCCCAGCGAACAGCATGCGATGGTGGTGACGGTGCTGGACATGTCGGTGGTGCGCCATCTGCATCAGCAACTGGAATTCCAGGCGGTGACGGATCCTCTGACCGGGCTGCTCAACCGTCGCGGCTTTTACCAGACGGTTGAAAATCTGCTGCTGCGTGGCGAACGGTCCGATGGCGCCTGGGTGCTGCTGTACCTGGACCTTGACGGCTTCAAACGCGTCAACGATTCCCTCGGTCACGATGCCGGCGACAGGGTGTTGCGCTGGGTGTCCGAGCAATTGAAAGCCTGTCTGCGGCCCTTCGACATTCTGGCGCGCATGGGCGGCGACGAATTCACGGCGCTGCTGGATCTGGAATTCCCGGAGCAAGCGGCCAAGATTGCTGAGAAACTCATTGAGCGGGTGTCGATCTGTCAGCAGATTGATGGTCTGGATATCGCGTTGGGCGCCAGCATCGGCATTGCCACTTACCCGGACTGCGGTTCGAATCTCGATGGTTTGCTGCGTGCGTCGGACATTGCGATGTACGAAGCGAAACGTGCCGGCCGGCAGCAATACCGTTTCTACGATCACGACATGAATGGCCGGGCGCGCTCGCGGCTGATGCTCGAAGAGAGCGTGCGCACGGCCATTGATAACCGTGATTTCACCCTCGTGTATCAGCCGCAGGTGGCGATCAACAGCGGGCAGATTCGTGGTTTTGAAGCGCTGCTACGCTGGCAGCACCCGAGCGTCGGCGACGTACCGCCGGGGCTGTTTTTGCCGTTGCTGGAAGAGGCGCGGCTGATCAGTCGTCTTGGCAGCTGGATTTACCATCGCGGCGCCGGCCAGCGCAAAGCCTGGGAAACCTTGTTTGCCGAGGATCTGGTGCTGGGCGTCAGTTTGAGCAGCACTCAGTTCGGCATGCCCAACCTTGTCACTGAATTGCGCCAGGTGCTGGAACGTCACGGCGTGCAACCGCGTTATCTGGAAGTCGAAGTGACGGAAGAAGCGTTGATGCAAAACCCCGAAGAAACCCGCAAGACGCTGCGCTTGTTGCGCAATCTAGGGGTGCGGGTGGCGCTGGATGACTTCGGCTCCGGGCCGTGCTCGCTGGCGCATCTGCGCGATCTGGAGCTGGATACGCTCAAGCTCGACCGGCATTTGATCGCTCGATTACCGGAGTCCGAACGGGATGCGGCGCTGGTGCGCAATGTGATCGACCTGTGCAAGCAATACGGGATGCTGGTGATTGCCGAAGGGGTGGAAACCGTTGCGCAATATGAATGGCTGCAAGCCAATGGTTGCCAGTACGTGCAAGGTTTTCTGGTGAGCCGGCCGATGATGGCCGAGGATGCCGGCGACTTTGTCGCGCCGTTTGACTGGAGCGCGCTGACCCGCTGAATTCGCTACACTGGCGACCTTTTCGTGATTCGTGTTGCCGCCCCCAATGACCGCGTTGAAATACCTCCAGGCCTATCCCGCTGCGTTGCAGGACCAGGTGCGTCAGCTGATCGCCGAAGGTCGGCTGGGCGATTACCTGAGCCAGCGCTACCCGGAAAAGCATGCGGTGCAGAGCGACAAGGCGCTGTACACCTTTGCGCTGGACCTCAAGCAGGAATACCTGCGCAACGCGCCGGCCATCGACAAGGTGTTGTTCGACAACCGCCTCGACCTGACCCATCGCGCGCTAGGCCTGCACACGACGATCTCGCGGGTGCAGGGTGGCAAGCTCAAGTCCAAGAAGGAAATCCGCGTGGCCTCGTTGTTCAAGGAAGCGCCCTCAGAGTTTCTGAAAATGATCGTGGTGCATGAGCTGGCGCACTTTAAGGAATCGGATCACAACAAGGCGTTCTACAAGCTCTGCGAACACATGTTGCCGGGGTATCACCAGGTGGAGTTTGACCTGCGGGTGTACCTGACGTGGCGGGATATGCAATAAAAACAACAAGGAGCGCACAGGTGGATGTGAGCAAGACAAAAAGCAGTTTTTACCGCCGGTTGTACGTGGCGTACCTCATCGACAGTGGGTTGGCCAGCAGCGTCCCGGCCCTGACCGAGGTCACCGGCATGCCCCGGCGTACGGCGCAGGACACGATTGCGGCGTTGGCGGATCTGGACATCATTTGCGAGTTCGAGCAGGAAGAGGGCGCGCGCAACCATGCGGGGCGCTATCGGATTCGCGAGTGGGGGGCGATTGATCGGGGATGGATTGAGCGCAATTTACGGCAGATTAAAGCGGTGCTGGAATACCCGTGATTTGTGGCGTTGCAGCTGACGCCTTCGCGGGCAAGCTCGCTCCTACAGGTGCGGTGAAATCCCTGTAGGAGCAAGGCTTGCCCGCGAAGAGGCCCTCAGGAGCGACGCATCCCGATATGCGGAATGTCATCCTCAAGGTATTCCTCGCCCGTCACAACAAACCCGTAACGCCCGTAATACCCCTGCAAATGGGATTGCGCCGATAGATAGATCGGCACCTCAGGCCAGCGTTTCCCGGCCTGCTTCAACGCCTGCGCCATCAACTCATGCCCAAGCCCGGTGCCACGCGCTCCAGGCGCAATAATCACTCGCCCAATCACCACGTCGCCGCCCTGTGTTTCCGGGTCGAGCAGACGTAGATAAGCCACCAGCCGATCCTCGTCCCACGCCATCAAATGGCAGGTGTCACCTTCCAGATCCTGGCCATCGACATCCTGATAAGCGCATCTCTGTTCGACGACGAACACCTCCGCACGCAACTGCAGAATGGCGTACAGCTGCTCTTTTCCCAGATCGCTGTGGTGTTTGCAGACCCAATCGATTGTCATCTTCACTTTCCTTGAGCAACGTCGCTCCGATACTAAGCGCCCCGACGAAATATGTCTGTATGGCGGAGAAATCTGTGACAAAGGCCAAAATGCCACCATTCATTTCGCGCGGCGCTGTCTTCTTTGTGTAATCTGCGATGAAGCGCTGTGCAGTGGCTCCAATGAGCTAATGTTGAGTACCTGAGTGTCGGTACACGGGTCTTGGAGTTTTGGCAGAAAAATACGCCGGGCAGCCCGCCCGCTAAGGATTTTCTAGCATGCCGCGATTGCATCGAGCGTTTGCTTTGATTGGATTGCTGTTGCTGGCCCAGAGCGCGGCAGCGGAAAGGCTGCGTCTGGTCGCCGACGCCTGGCCACCCTTTACCGATGCCACGCTGGTCAACGGAGGCTTGGCCACCGACATTGTCAGCACCGCGCTGGCCCGGGCCGGTTATGCCAGTGATTTCGAACAGGTGCCATGGGCGCGAGCGTTGCTCGGGGTGGGCGAAGGTCGTTACGACGTGCTGGTTAACGCCTGGTACACCGACGAACGCACCAAACTGGGCCAGTTCTCCGGCGAATATCTGCTCAACCGCGTGCGCTTTCTCAAGCGCAAGGACGCGCCCATCGAGTTCAGCAATCTGCAGCAACTGCACACCTATCCGATTGCGGTGGTGCGCGGTTACGCCTACTCATCGGAATTCGATGAAGACGTGTCGTTGCAGAAAGTCCCTGTGCATAACTTCGCCATGGCCGTACGGATGGTGGCGGCGGACCGGGTCAAGTTGACACTGGAAGACGAATACGTCGCCCGTTATTACCTGGCTCGGGAATCCTCCGAGGTGCGCAATGCCGTGGAGTTCCTGCCCAAGGCGTTGAGCGAGAACAGCCTGCATATCTTGGTCAGCCTGAAGAATCCGCAGCATAAGCAAATCGTCGCCAGTTTCGATCGCGAGATTGCGGAGATGAAGGCTGATGGGAGTTATGAGCGGTTGATGAAGCAGCATGGGATGTGAGTAGGCTTGATCCGGTGCTTGTGGTGCGGCTGATGGCCCTATCGCGAGCAGGCTCGCTCCCACATTGATCTATGGCGTGACACAAATCCCTGTGGGAGCGAGCCTGCTCGCGATAGGGCCGGCCCAGTCACCACTAATCTCAGTCTTCGCTAGTGTCCTTTATAAGGTGCGCCGCCAACGTCCGCAACGGCCCCAACTGCCGACAGATCAGCGCCAATTGCGTCTGCACCAATCGCTGCCCTTCATCGATTTCATCCGGCATATGTTCAAGCGTATTAGCCAGCGCCTCTTCCTCATCGCTCTGAATCGCAATCGGCTGTTTGCTCGCCAAGCCTTGGGCTATTTCATCGATGCTGGCCGCCAGGCTCACGCCCGCGCCGTCGATCAAGTGCTCGCGCACATCCGGCGGTAGTTGGGTTTCACGGTGCGCACCCAATCCCGACAGGTAACTGAGCAAGGTGTGCGACAGCACCAGGAAGCGAAACCCGACATCCGCTTCCTTACGAAAATGCCCCGGCTCCATGAGCATGTTGGCCAGCGTCGTCGACAGTGCCGCGTCAGCGTTGTGCGCGTTGCGCCGGGCCAGGCGATAAGCCAGGTCATCGCTTTTGCCGGCGGCGTATTGCTGCATGATTTGGCGCAGGTAAATGCTGTTGCAGGTCAGGGTGTTGGCCAGCACTTTGTTCAGACGTCGGCCCTGCCAGTCCGGCAAGAACAGGAACACCGCGAGGCCGGCGATCAGACTGCCGAGCAAGGTATCGAACAGCCGCGGCAGGAACAGCCCGTAACCATCCCCGACCTGATTGAAGCAGAACAGCACCATCAGGGTGATCGCGGCGGTGGCCAAGGTGTAGCGGGTGGTGCGGTTGATAAAGAACACCACCCCGGCTGCGATCGCGAAGCACGACTGGACCAGCGGATTGGGAAACAGGTCGAACAGCGCCCACGCCACCGTCAGGCCAATCGCGGTGCCGATGATCCGCTGCCCGAGCTTGCGGCGAGTGGCGCCGTAATTCGGCTGGCAGACAAACAGGGTGGTGAGGATGATCCAGTAACCCTGCGACGGGTGAATCAAATGCACCATGCCGTAGCCGATGCTCAGCGCCAGGGGCAGGCGCAGTGCATGACGGAACAGCAGCGAGGTCGGCGTCAGCTGCGTGCGCAAGCGAATCCACACATCCTTGAGGCTGCGCGGCGAACGGTCGAGCAGGCTGCTGTCGGTGGCGTCGGCCAGGGCGTCGGGGTTGCTGGCGTCGCTGAGCAACCGGTCGAGGGTGCCGAGATTGGCGGCCAGTGCGCGCAAAGAACGCAGCAAGCCGCGCCAGGCCGGGTTGCTCTGGGTGCGCAGGTGTTCGATGGAGGCATGCAGGTCGCTCAATGCTTCGGCGAAGCTGGCGTCATAGATGAACGGCTGGCGCATCTGGATCGATTCCGCCAGCGCCCGGCAAGCCTTGCCTTGTTGACGCAGCAGGCGCTGACAGCGGAACAGCACGTCGCTGTGGAAGAACGCGTCGGCCAGCGCGTTGTAAGGGTAGTGCGAAGAGCTGGCGCGCTCGTGGATGTCCTGGGCGAGGAAGTACAGCTTGAGGTAACGACTGACTTTCGAACCCGGCCGACCGTTGCCAACCCGGTGCAGAATGATTTCCTTGGCGGCGTTTAGTGCCGCCACCACCCGACCGTTTTGCTGAGCCAGTTCCAGTCGGCGTGCTTCCACGTCCATCTGCCGGATCGGCTCGAACAGCGACGCCTTGAGTTTCAGGTAATAACCCAATTCACGGAACAACCGCGCCAGGCTCTGCTGCACCGGCTGGTTGGAAAACATCGCCTGCCACAGCACCGACAGCAAGCCATACCAGGCGGCGCCGGCGACAAGCAGCACCGGTTCGTGCCAGAAGTCGGTGACCGCGCCGCCACGCTGGTCCACGCCGATCATGGTGTAGACCGACAGAATCAACGTCGCCGAGGCAATCGCGCCATAGCGTTCGCCCAATGCGCCGAGCATGGTCAGGCAGAAGGCGGCGAGGGCGAAGGCGATGATGAAAAAGACGGGATAAGGGAACAGCAGTTCGACCGAAAGCGCGGCGACCAGAAAACACACCAGCGTCACGGCCAGCGCGTTGAGGCGGCCCTGCCAACTGTCGTCGGTCTCGGCCAGGGCGCTGGCGATGATGCCCAGGAACAACGGGATCAACAGCCCCATTTCATCCTGATACCAACAGACGGCCATGCTGCCGGTCAGGGCGATGAACACCCGCACGCTGTAGCTGAATTTATCTAGCGCCCAGAGACGGCGCAGAGACTGACGAAATGAAGTCGATGACATGAAGTGCGAAGGCCTTCCGAGGCAATGACGCTAAATTGAGCCAGTAATGACGCCGACGCAATGGCGTCGATCACATCTGACAGCAAAATCTGTTCCTTCCTGGTGGAGGTGTCAGGTCTGCATTGAATCCTGTGGCGAGGGAGCTTGCTCCCGCTCGGCGGCGAAGCCGTCGTAAATCCTATGCATGTGATGTGTCAGGCAAACAGTGATGGCAGGTTTTGGGCCTGCTGCGCAGGCCAGCGGGAGCAAGCTCCCTCGCCACAAAACTCAGGCCCGCATCGAAGTAGTTCAGACAAATTGCGCAGCGGCGTAGCCCGAGGCCCAGGCCCACTGGAAGTTGAAGCCGCCCAGGTGGCCGGTCACGTCGAGCACTTCACCGATGAAGTACAAGCCCGGGCTTTTCAGCGATTCCATGGTCTTGGACGACACCTCGTGAGTGTCGACGCCACCCAAGGTCACTTCCGCGGTGCGATAGCCTTCAGTGCCCGCAGGCACCACTTTCCAGCTCGCCAGTTTTTCGGCGATGTCGGCGATTTCCGCGTGGGTGTATTGCTTCATCGGTTTGGAGACGAACCAGTTGTCCGCCAGCAGGTTGGCCATCTTCTTGGTGAAGATTTCCCCCAGCAGGGTTTTCAACTCGCTGTTCGGGCGTTCGGCTTGCTGCTGTTGCAGCCAGGTCGGCACATCGTGGTCCGGCATCAGGTTGATCTCAACCGTGTCGCCGGATTCCCAGAAAGAGGAAATCTGCAAAATCGCCGGACCGCTGAGGCCGCGATGGGTGAACAGGATGTTCTCGCGAAAGCTCTGGTCGTTGCAGCTCACCAGGCAATCCACCGACGTACCGGACAGCTCGGTGCAAAGCTCCTTGAGCTGATCGGTGATGGTGAACGGCACCAAGCCGGCGCGGGTCGGCAGCAGGTCGTGGCCGAATTGCTTGGCGACCTGATAACCGAAACCGGTGGCGCCCAAGGTCGGGATGGACAGACCGCCCGTGGCGATCACCAGCGATTCACAAGTCAGTTGACCGAGCGTGGTGTCCAGCAGGTAACCGCTTTCGAGCTTTTCGATGGTCTGGATCGACGTGTCCAGGTGCAAACTCACGCCAACCTGATCGCATTCATTGAGCAGCATCTCCAGGATGTCGCTGGACTTGTTATCGCAGAACAACTGGCCAAGTTTTTTCTCGTGGTACGGCACGCCGTGCTTGGCGACCATGCCGATGAAATCCCACTGGGTGTAACGCGCCAGTGCGGATTTGCAGAAGTGTTCGTTCTGCGAGAGAAAATTGCCCGGTTCGGTGTACATGTTGGTGAAATTGCAGCGGCCACCACCCGACATCAGGATTTTCTTGCCGGCCTTGTTCGCATGGTCGAGCAACATCACCTTGCGCCCGCGCCCGGCGGCGGTCAGCGCACACATCAACCCTGCGGCGCCAGCGCCAATGATCACGACTTCGGTAGAGCGCAAAACGGTGTCCTCACACAAGAGCTGATGTGGAATGCAATCAAATGTGGGAGCTGGCCTGCCGGCGATGGCATCGACTCGGTTTGCCAGTCAGACCGAGTCGATGCCATAGCTGGCAGGCCAGCTCCCACAGGGGTTCGCGGCGTTCTTAGAGGATACGAACGCGCAGCGAACGGCCTTTGATCTTGCCGTCGTTCAGGCGTTGCAACGCTTGCTTGGCGATCCCGCGTTCCACGGCCACGTAGGCCTGGAAGTCGAAAATCGCGATCTTGCCGACCTGGGCGCCTGGAATGCCGGCATCGCCCGTCAGTGCACCCAGAATATCGCCCGGGCGAACCTTGTCTTTACGGCCTGCGCCAATGCACAGGGTGCTCATCACCGGCAGCAGCGGTGCGCCGCCCTGGGAGGTGAGGTTGTCGATTTGATCCCAGCTCAACGGCGACTGCTGCAGCTTCTCGATGGCCTGGGCGCGGTGCGCTTCGGACGGGGCGACGAGGCTGATCGCGATGCCTTTCTCGCCGGCGCGGCCAGTTCGGCCAACACGGTGGATGTGGATTTCCGAGTCACGGGCCAGTTCGACGTTGATCACCATGTCCAGCGCATCGATATCGAGACCGCGAGCGGCGACGTCAGTGGCCACCAGTACCGAAGTACTGCGGTTGGAGAACATCGCCAACACCTGGTCGCGGTCACGCTGTTCCAGATCGCCGTGCAGGCCGACGGCGGAGATGCCTTTGGAGGTCAGGTGATCAACGGTTTCCTGGACCTGCTGCTTGGTGAAGCAGAAGGCGACGGTGGACGCCGGGCGGAAGTGGCCGAGGACCTTGGTCACGGCGCTCATGCGCTCTTCCGGGGAAATTTCGTAGAAGCGCTGTTCGATCTGCGTGTCGTCATGGAACGCCTCGGCCTTCACGATCTGAGGGTTGCGCATGAACTTCGCGGCCAACTGCTTGATGCCCGTCGGGTACGTGGCGGAGAACAGCAGGGTCTGGCGACGCTCCGGGCACTGGGCGATGATTTCTTCGATGGAATCGTAGAAACCCATGTCGAGCATGCGGTCGGCTTCGTCGAGGATCAGCGTGTTCAGGCCATGGAGCACCAGCGAACCTTTGCGCAAATGCTGCTGAAGGCGGCCCGGGGTGCCGACGATGATGTGCGCGCCGTGTTCCAGCGAGCCGATCTGTGGGCCGAAGGACACGCCGCCGCACAGGGTCAGGATCTTGATGTTGTCTTCGGCGCGGGCCAGACGACGGAGTTCCTTCGCGACCTGGTCAGCCAACTCACGCGTCGGGCAAATGACCAGCGCCTGGCAACCGAAGAAGCGCGGATTGATCGGGTTCAACAGGCCGATACCGAAGGCGGCGGTCTTGCCGCTGCCAGTCTTGGCCTGGGCGATCAGGTCCATCCCCTTGAGGATCACCGGCAAGCTTTGCGCCTGGATCGGCGTCATCTGGGCATAACCGAGGGAGTCGAGGTTAGCCAGCATGGCGGCGGACAGCGGCAAAGTATTAAAAGCGGTGGCGATGGTGGTCACGGGACTGGCCTGCAAAACAAAATGTCGCGCAGTGTATCAGTCCCGCGCTCTCCACCTGCAAATTCTGGACGAATAGTCGTAGCAGCTGCCGAGGCACGAGGCTGCGTTGGGCTGCGAAGCGGCCCCGAGGACCCCGGGCGGTCCTGCGGACACGCGACGCAGCCTCGTGCCTCGGCAGCTGCTACAAGTCAGTGCTCTATATCGTGCTCGCGGCTGACCGTCCGTCGGCCATCCTTTGGTGAAAGCTGCGAAAAGATCGTCGCAGCCAGCATCGCCATGATTCCGACCGTCACGAACGTAAGCTGAAACGCGCCCAGAACCGTGTCCACACCGTCGTTGCCGATCTCTGCGGTAAAGCCGCCGAGCAAGGCACCCGCGCAGGCAACGCCGAGGCTCAGGGACAATTGCGCGACCACCGACAGCAGGCTGTTGCCGCTGCTGGCGCTGGCGTCGTCGAGGTCGATCAGGGTCACGGTGTTCATGGCGGTGAACTGCAAGGAGTTGATCGCGCCGAGAATGGCCAGCATCCCCAGCAGCAGCCAGTACGGCGTCTGTTCGCTGACCAGGCCCATACTCGCCAGCATGAGTCCCAGCGCCAAGGTGTTACCGGTAAGCACGATGCGATAACCCAGGCGCTCAATCAGCGGTCGCGCCACCGACTTGGCGACCATCGCCGCAGCCGCCAGCGGCAACATGCTCATCCCGGCCTGGGACGGCGAGTAACCCAGCGCCACTTGCAGCAGCAACGGCACCAGGAACGGCAAGGCGCCGCTGCCCAGGCGGGCGAACAGGTTGCCGAGGATGCCCACGGCAAACGTCCGGGTCTTGAACAGTGACGGTGCGAACAGCGGATTATCGATGTGCCCGGCCCGCAACCAATACGCCGCCAGACACGCCATGCCACCGAACAGCAACAGCATCACCCGCAAGTGCGGCAGGTGCAGTTCGCCGAGGCCTTCCATGGCGATGGTGATCAGCACCATCGCCGCACCAAACAGCAAAAAGCCAAGGCTGTCGAAACGGGTGCGTTCGCTGCCACGCAGGTCGGGTATGAACCTCCACACGGCGTAGCAACCGACGGCGCCCACCGGCAGGTTGATCAGGAAGATCCAGTGCCAGGTCAGGTATTCGACCATCCAGCCGCCCATGGTCGGGCCGATCAACGGGCCGAGCAGGCCGGGAATGGTGATGAATCCCATGATCCGCACCAGTTCCGAGCGCGGGTAGGCGCGTAGCACCACCAACCGCCCGACCGGCAGCATCAACGCACCGCCCAGGCCCTGAATCACCCGGGCGCCGATCAACATGCTCAGGGTGCTCGACAAGGCACAGAGCAGTGAGCCGAGGCTGAACAACAGAATGGCGCCGAAGAATATTTTCTTGGTGCCGAAACGGTCGGCGATCCAGCCCGAGGCGGGGATCAGCAGGGCGACGGTGAGCATGTAGGCAATGATCACGCCCTGCATGCGCAGCGGATTCTCGGCCAGGTCTCGGGCCATGGCGGGCAGGGCGGTGTTAAGGATAGTCCCGTCGAGGGATTGCATGAAGAAAGCGATGGCGACGACCCACGGCACCCAGCGGGCGGTGACAGCGTCGAGAGGCGGGCGGTTGGGCATGGGACCTCTTGTCAGTGTGAAATGACACGATCTGCAGAACGATGAACCCCTGTAGCAGCTGCCGAGGCACGAGGCTGCGTTGGGCTACGAAGTAACCCCCGAGGGCGGTCCTGCGGACACGCAACGCAGCCTCGTGCCTCGGCAGCTGCTACAGGGTGTTTACAGCGTTAACGTGAGTCGGCTGACAAGCGCCCCCGGCAACAACGCCGAGGCAGTCGCCCGCTGACTGTACGTGCTGGCCGACAACATCAGCTCGCGCTCCTCGGTCAACGCTTCGAGCTGCGAACCGAGCAAACTATAGGCACTGTCATCAAACCGCATCGTGCTCACCGGCGCCTGAATCTCGCCGTTCTCGACCCAGAAGGTCGCGAACCGGGTCATGCCGGTCAGGCGCGCCGCCGGTTGGTCCGAGTAGTTCAGGTACCAGAGGTTGCTGATGTACAAGCCAGTGCCCAGTTGCTTGAGAATCTCTGCGTCAGGCAACGCGCCCGCCGCCATGTTCACTGCACTCGGCATTTCACCGCCGCTGGCGCCGTTGGCGGTCAGGCCGTACTCGGCCGCGCTGCGTGAGCTGACCATCTGCGCACTCGCCTTGCCTTTGACGATCAAGCCAAGATCGCTGCGCGGATAACCTTCGCCGGAAAACGCCGGGCTCAACGAACCGCTGACCTTTTCATCGACGGACACCAACGGGCTGAACGAACTGTCGCCCGCATACAGCTTCTGCAGCGGACTGTTTTTGCTGGCAATCGACTGCGCCGAGAAACCGCCCCAGCCCAGCATGTCCATGATTTCTCCCAAGGCGGCCGGCGCCAGGTAGGCGCGGTACTGACCCGGCGCCAGGGTGCGTTGCGGTCTGCCCAGGAATGCCAGCTGCTCGCGTGCCTGAGCAAAGCGTTTGGCAAACCCTTCGCTGTTCCAGTCGTGCCCGGCGTAGCTGGCCTTTACCGCTTGGCCATTGTCGTGAAACAGGCTGAAATCGAAATTGAAGCTGTTAGCCTGATGCCAGCCGAACGCGCCCGAGGAACTGGCGAAACCACGGCTGATCGGCCCGGCGGCATAGAAACCCACCAGATCCAGCCCTTTGGCCGCCTGGGTGATTTCGGCCACCACCTGCTCGGTGTCAGGCAGCGGATGATCCTGCACGTTCTTGCTCTGCCAGCCATTGTGGTTGAGCAGCAGGTACGGATCCTGCGGCAGCAACGGCAAGGTTTCGCGCAGCTGTTGCAGACCTTCGGCCAGCCGCTGAAAGTCGACTTCCGCATCGCCGGCCAACGTAATGTTGAGGTCGGCATGCCGGCCTTCGTTGATCAGTTTGAAACCAACGCTCGCTTGCTGCACCTGACCGGCCTGTCGCACCTTGGCGTGGTTGAAACGCACGAAGGCCGAGGACTCGGCGGCGTAGCTGAGGGTGAACTGTTCCGGCTCGCGAATCGCATCGCGCAGCCAATTGACCAAAGTCTTGAACGACTCGGCCTGATTTTTTGAAGTACTCATCAGGCGTCTCCCCCAAATACATCCACGTTGCTGAACACGCAGGCCGGCGAGGCGTGGCCGACACGGATCACCTGATTCGGCTCGCCCTTGCCGCAGTTCGGCGTGCCCAGGACCTTGGAGGTGCTGGCGTCGCCGACGGCGCTGAGGCTCTTCCAGAAGTGCGCGGAAATCGCCCGGTAGTTCGGATTTTTCACCACGCCTTTGAGCTCGCCGTTTTCGATCAACTGCGCCCATTCGCAACCGAACTGGAATTTGTTGCGCGCATCGTCGATGGACCACGAGCGGTTGGTCGACATCATGATGCCGTGCTCGATGTTGCCGATCAGTTGTTCCAGCGGCTGATCGCCGGGCTCGATATTCAGGTTGGCCATACGGTCGATCGGCGGACGATTCCAGCCACAGGCGCGGCTGTTGGCGACACCGTCCATGCCTGCTCGGAATTGCGACAGCGCGCCGCCGAGTGGACGCAGCAGCAGGCCTTCTTTAATCAGGAATTGCTTGCTCGCGGCGGTGCCGTCGTCGTCATGGCCGTAGCTGGCGAGCTGCTCGGGAATATCGGGATCGAAGGTTACGTTCAGCAGTTTCGAGCCGTATTGCAGGCTGCCGAAGTCTTCTGCCTTGACGAAACTGGTGCCGGCGTAATTGCGTTCATCGCCGAGGATGCGGTCCAGTTCCAGCGGGTGACCGATGGATTCGTGGATCTGCAGCATCATCTGGTCGGGCATCAGCAACAGGTCGCGCGGACCTTGCGGCGTGTTGGGCGCCAGCAGCAATTGCAGCGCTTGATCGGCGACTTTCGGGCCGGCACCGACCAGGCCGCAGCGGCTGATGACATCGGCACTGCCTTGCTGGCCGAAGTTCTCGCGGCCCAGACTACGGGTCTGGCTGTCGCTGCCGTCGTAGGCGGTGACGTCGAGGCTCGGGTAAACGAAACGTTGGGCCTGACGCAGTTCGGCGCCGGCGCTGTTGAGGTAGATCTGCTCGACATGGGTGATGCCAATGCTCACCTGCCAGTTCACCAGTCGCTCGTCCTTGGGCACGGACGCGGATTCGGCGCCGAGCAATTGGTAGCAATCGCTCAGGGACGGGAAGGGCTGGTCGAGGTTCGGCGAAAAGTAATCGGCGCGGTCGCTGGAGACGGCTTGCTCGCGCAGGTCGAGCAGGGCGTGGGGCTTGAGTCGACGGGCTTGTTGCTCGGCGCGCTCAAGGGCCGCTTGCAGGCCTTGTTGCGACAGGTCGTTGGTCGCGGCGTAGGCTTCGACGCCGTTGACGCGCACGGTCAGCATCGCGCCTTCGTCGCGGCTCAGGCTTGGAGGTTCGGCGACATTCTTGCGCACCGACAGGTACTGGCCGGACTCGCGCACATAACGCAGCGAAAAGAATTCAGCGCCCGTGCGCAAGGCAGCGAAGCGCTGCTTGAGCTGGGGGTGGAAATCGAACATTCGGGAACCTCCTTGGTCTGGAGTGGCGGTGTAGCGGTGTTGCGAAGGGGGGGTGAAACGTTTGCGTGGCGCTAGATTAGGCCTGGGCGGGGGGTAGGATCAAGCTTGGATCGGTGTAGGAAGGTATTGCCGGGGTGTGTCAGAAAGAGATGTGTTGTTTGGTCGGGCCCCTTCGCGGGCAAGCCTCGCTCCTACAGGAGAATGCGATTCCTGTAGGAGCGAGGCTTGCCCGCGAAGGCCGTGACGCGGTGTTACGCCTTACTGAGCAGTAAGGCTCACATCACGCATCGGCTTGCCACGCACCGGTGCATCGCCGGCCACGAAGTAGTCGGCGGTGCTGCGCGGCAACGGCTGCCGACCACGAATCTTGTCGGCGATTTTCTCGGCGATCATGATCGTTGGTGCGTTCAGGTTGCCGGTGGTGATGATCGGCATGATCGAGGCGTCGACCACACGCAGACTCTGCATGCCATGCACACGACCTTCGCCATCGACCACGGCCATTTCGTCGGTGCCCATCTTGCACGAGCAGGACGGGTGGAACGCGGTTTCGGCGTGCTCGCGGATGAACTTGTCGAGCTGCTCATCGGTTTGCACGTCGATGCCCGGGCTGATTTCGCGGCCACGGTATTGGTCCAGAGCCGGCTGTTGCATGATTTCACGGGTCAGGCGGATGCCATCGCGAAATTCCTGCCAGTCCTGCTCGGTAGCCATGTAGTTGAACAGGATGCTCGGGTACTCGCGCGGATCCTTGGACTTGGCCTGGATGCGACCGCGACTCGGCGAACGCATGGAACCCATGTGTGCCTGGAAACCGTGCTCTTTCACGCCGTTGCTGCCGTTGTAGTTAATGGCAACTGGCAGGAAGTGGTACTGGATATTCGGCCAATCAAATTCTTCGCGGGTGCGGATGAAACCGCCGGCTTCGAACTGGTTGCTGGCGCCGATGCCGGTGCCGTTGAACAGCCACTCGGCACCGATGGCCGGCTGGTTGTACCAGAGCAGCGACGGGTACAGCGAGACCGGCTGGGTGCAGGCGTATTGCAGGTACAACTCGAGGTGATCCTGCAGGTTTTCGCCGACGCCTGGCAGGTCATGGACCACCGGGATGTCGAGCTTGTTCAGCAGTTCGGCCGGGCCGACGCCGGAGCGTTGCAGGATCTGCGGCGAAGCGATGGCGCCGGAGCACAGCAGCACTTCTTTGCGGGCGAGGGCTTCAACGCGCTCTTCAGCGGCGCCGATCAAGTAACGCACGCCGACGGCACGCTTGCCTTCGAACAGGATCTTGTCGGTCAGGGCGTGGGTGACGATGGTCAGGGTCGAACGCTTCTTTGCCGTGTCCAGGTAGCCGCGAGCGGTGCTGGCGCGACGGCCGTTCGGCGTCACGGTACGGTCCATCGGGCCGAAGCCTTCTTGCTGGTAACCGTTCAAGTCTTCGGTGCGCGGGTAACCGGCTTGCACGCCTGCTTCAACCATCGCGTGGAACAGCGGGTTGTTGCCGGCTTTCGGCGTGGTCACGCTGACCGGACCGTCGCCACCGTGGTAGTCGTTCGGGCCGATGTCGCGGGTTTCGGCCTTGCGGAAATACGGCAGGCAGTTCAGGTAATCCCAGTCTTCAAGACCTGGCAGCTTGGCCCAGTTGTCATAGTCCATCGCGTTGCCGCGGATGTAGCACATGCCGTTGATCAGCGAAGAACCGCCCAGGCCCTTGCCGCGACCGCACTCCATCCGGCGACCGTCCATGTGTGGCTCTGGATCGGTTTCGTAGGCCCAGTTGTAGCGACGACCTTGCAGCGGGAACGCCAGGGCTGCCGGCATTTGCGTGCGGAAGTCCAAGCGGTAGTCCGGGCCGCCCGCTTCGAGCAGCAGGACGGTGACGCCTTCGTCTTCAGTCAGACGGGTCGCCAGGGTGTTACCGGCCGAGCCGGCCCCGATGATGATGTAATCGAATTCTTGGGACATTGAATGCACCCTCTTTGAAGTTGGTCAGGTCTGGCCCTGGCGAGTGCTGCGCACTCGATCGCCAGCAGGCTGGCTCCCACATTGGAATGCGTGCTCTGTGGGAGCCAGCCTGCTGGCGATGACGGCCTCGCAGGCGAAGCGGATATCGCCTTAGAAAACCGAGGCGTAATCGCCCAGTTCGACCTGTACCGATTTGATGCGTGTGAAGTTGTTCAGCGAGCTGATGCCGTTCTCACGGCCCACGCCCGACTGCTTGTAGCCACCGACCGGCATCTTCGCGTCGGATTCGCCCCATGCGTTGATCCAGCAGATACCGGCTTCCAGTTGATGAATCACGCGGTGAGCGCGGTTCAGGTCCTTGGTGACGATACCGGCAGCCAGGCCGAAGTCGGTGTCGTTGGCACGACGGATCACTTCTTCTTCGGTGTCGTAAGTCAAGATCGCCATCACCGGGCCGAAGATTTCTTCGCGAACGATGGTCATCTCGTCGGTGCAGTCAGTGAACACGGTCGGGGCCACGAATGCGCCTTTGGCGAATTCGCCTTCGGTCAGACGACCGCCGCCGCACAGCACGCGAGCGCCTTCTTCCTTACCTTTGGCGATGTAACCCAGCACGCTTTCCATGTGGGCGAAGCTGACCAGCGGGCCAAAGTTAGTGTTTTCGTCTTCCGGGTTGCCGATGCGGATGCGCGCAACGCGCTCAGCGATCTTGGCTTCGAAAGCGGCTTTCAGGTGAGTCGGTACGAACACGCGAGTACCGTTGGTGCAGACCTGACCGGAGCTGTAGAAGTTGGCCATCATCGCGGTGTCGGCGGCGCGATCGAGGTCGGCGTCGTCGAAAATGATCAGCGGGGATTTGCCGCCCAGTTCCATGGTCACGTCTTTCAGCGAGGAAGCGGAAGCGCTGGCCATGACCTTCTTGCCGGTGTCGGTGCCGCCGGTGAAGGAGATTTTTTCGATGCGCGGGTGCTCGGTCAGCCAGGTGCCGACTTCACGGCCGCTGCCGGTCAGGACGTTGAACACGCCGGCTGGCAGGCCTGCTTCGGTGTAGATTTCGGCCAGTTTCAGCGTGGTCAGGGAAGTGACTTCGCTTGGCTTGAAGATCATCGCGTTACCGGCTGCCAGGGCAGGGGCGGATTTCCACAGGGCGATCTGGATCGGGTAGTTCCACGCGCCGATACCGGCCACGACGCCCAGCGGCTCGCGACGGGTGTAAACGAACGACGTGGTGCGCAGCGGAATCTGCTCGCCTTCGATGGCGGGCACCAGGCCTGCGTAGTATTCCAGCACATCAGCACCGGTAACGATGTCGACATACTTGGTTTCGGAGAACGACTTGCCGGTGTCCAGGGTTTCCAGGGCGGCCAGTTCATCGTTGCGCTCGCGCAGGATGTCCACGGCACGACGCAGGATGCGCGAACGCTCCATGGCAGTCATCGCGGCCCAGATTTTCTGGCCCTTTTCGGCGCTGACGACAGCGCGCTCGACGTCTTCCTTGGTCGCACGTTGTACTTTTGCGAGGACTTCACCGTTAGCCGGGTTGATGGCTTCGAAAGTGGCGTCGCTGCTGGCGTCACTGTAGCCGCCATCGATGTAGAGTTTTTGCAGTTCGAAACGGGCCATAAAGTCCTCGCAAGTGCATAAGTGGTTGGCGTTGACCACTGGGCGTGCCTTATAGCTTTGGGCAACGCTGATCAGTGGCGGTTCAGGGGTTGAGCGGTTATGTGTGCTCTAACTCACCTGCTTTGCCAGTTGGAAATCCATGTATTCGTAAGCGATCTGGTGCGCTTGCTCAGTGTCGAAAGCATCTCCCGACAGCGCGCCGCGCAACCACAAACCGTCAATGAGGGCTGCCAGGCCCCGGGCTGCACTGCGCGCGTCATCGAGCGGCAATACACGGCGGAACTGGCAGCACAGGTTGGAATACAGACGGTGATCGTTGATCCGCTGCAACCTGTGCAAAGACGGGTGGTGCATGCTGGTGGCCCAGAAGGCCAGCCAGGTTTTCATTGCCGGGCCATTGACCTGGCTGGCGTCGAAGTTGCCTTCGATGATCACCTGCAGATGCGCCCGTGGGCTGTCATCCAGCAGCGCCTGACGGCGCGCGGTGACGTTCTCGCTGAGGACACTCATCAGGTACTGCGCCGTGGCAGCGATCAGGCCGTTCTTGTCCTGAAAATAGTGACTGATGATGCCATTCGAGACACCGGCCAAACGGGCGATCAGCGCAATGCTGGCGTCCCCCATTCCGACCTGATCGACGGCCTGCAATGTGGCTTCGATCAATTGCTGGCGGCGGATGGGTTGCATACCGACCTTGGGCATCTTGCACATCTCCTTAGGCCTTCCGATGGACGTCAAACGTCTATCGGATTGAGGGCCAGTCTATTTTGTTTTGATTGAACGTTCAATCAACAAAGAATAAGATCTGCGACAAATCGTCGCTGCCTACAGGTTTTTCCTACGTGTAGTGGGCGGAAAAACGACATCCGAAATCGCTCGAAACCCACGCGCACTGGCGCTCCCGGGCTTCGGGCTTTTTTCGGGGTGTCTTTATATCACCCGTCGGTCGGCTGCCAACTAACCGATTAGTCGGGTAACGCGTTGCCTTGTGTTCTTCTCTCGCACTGCCTGGAGCATCTGTGCCATGAGTTCTGCCTCTCTTATAAAGACCCCGCCCGAGAAGGTGACGGTCAACGGTTGGGTGTTCTACACCTCTACCGCGCTGATTCTGTTGTTGACCGCCATTCTGATCATCGCCCCGCAAGAGGCCGGCAGGTTGCTCGGCATCGCCCAGGCCTGGTTGTCCCGCAGCTTCGGCTGGTACTACATGGTGGTGATCGCCGCCTATCTGGTGTTCGTCGTTGGCTTGGCGTTTTCGTCCTACGGCAAACTCAAACTGGGCAGCAAGGACGACACCCCGGACTTCAGCTACGGCGCCTGGGCGGGGATGCTGTTCTCGTCGGGCATCGGCATCTCGCTGTTGTACTTCGGTGCTTCCGAACCGCTGGACCACTACTTCAATCCGCCGGAAGGCGTGGCCGGCAGCAACCTTGCCGCACGTCAGGCGGTACAGCTGACGTTCCTGCACTGGGGCCTGCACGGCTGGGCGATCTACGCCTTGGTCGGCTTGGCCGTGGCTTACTTTGCTTACCGTCATAACCAGCCGCTGGCGTTGCGTTCTGCGCTGTACCCGCTGGTCGGCGAGCGTTGGGTCAAAGGCGCGGCCGGTCACGCGGTGGACGGCTTCGGCATGTTCGTGACCCTGCTGGGTCTGGTGACGAACCTGGGGATTGGTTCGCTGCAAGTGTCGTCGGGCCTTGAAAACCTGTTCGGCATGGAACACAGCAACACCAACCTGCTGATCGTGATCATCGTGATGAGTACCGTGGCGACCATCGCGGCCGTGTCCGGCGTGGAAAACGGCATCCGCCGTCTGTCCAACCTGAACATCGTGCTGTTCAGCGGCCTTCTGATTTTCGTGCTGCTGTTCGGCCCGACCCTGCACCTGCTCAACGGCTTCGTGCAGAACATCGGCGACTACCTGAACGGCATCGTGCTGAAAACCTTCGACCTGTATGTGTACGAAGGCAGCGGCGAGAAGTCTGAGCGCTGGATGGGCCTGTGGACTCTGTTCTACTGGGCATGGTGGATTTCCTGGGCCCCATTCGTAGGCATGTTCATCGCGCGTATTTCCCGTGGTCGCACGGTGCGTGAACTGGTGGCCGGCGTGCTGTTGATTCCGCTGGGTTTCACCCTGGCATGGCTGTCGATCTTCGGTAACTCGGCCCTGGACCTGGTGATGAACCATGGGGCGGTGGAGCTCGGGAAGACGGCGCTCGAACAGCCGTCGATGGCGATTTATCAGTTGCTTGAGCATTACCCGGCGTCGAAGATTGTGATCGGCGTGTCGATTTTCGTCGGTTTCGTGCTGTTCCTGACCCCGGCGGACTCCGGCGCGGTGATGATGGCCAACCTTTCCTGCAAGGGCGGCAATGTCGACGAAGATGCGCCGCACTGGCTGCGGATCTTCTGGTCGGCGGTGATCACGCTGGTGACCATCGGCCTGCTGTTCGCCGGTAACTTCGAAGCCATGCAAACCATGGTGGTGCTGGCCGGTCTGCCGTTCTCGGTGGTGCTGGTGTTCTTCATGTTCGGTTTGCACAAGGCCATGCGCCAGGACGTGCAGATCGAACAAGAGCAAGCGGAGCTCGCTGCGCGCGGTCGTCGTGGTTTCAGCGAGCGTTTGACGCAGCTGGACTTGCAGCCGAACCAGTCGATCGTTCAGCGTTTCATGGACAAGCAAGTCAGCCCGGCGCTGGAAGATGCGGCGGTGCAATTGCGTGCCCAGGGTCTGGACGTGCAAACGTTGCTGGGCAAGTCCAAGCGTTGCATGGGCGTGCGGATCGAGATGGAAGAGGGCAACCCTTTTGTCTACGAAGTGAGCCTGGATGGCTATCTGGCGGCGGCGAGCGACACGGTCTCGGCTGAAAGTGCTGATGAACCGCGTGCGCGCTATTACCGCGCCGAGGTGTACCTGCACAACGGCAGTCAGGATTACGACTTGATGGGCTTCACTCAGGATCAGATCACCCGTGACGTGCTCGATCAGTTTGAAAGCCATCGGCAGCTCCTTGGCCGGGTTTATAGCTGAGTAATCAAGGACGCGTTGTTTCGGTCTGAAGCACCGCGTCGGCTTCATCGCCAGCAGGCTGGCTCCCACAAGAGAATTCATTCCAATGTGGGAGCCAGCCTGCTGGCGATGGGGGCTTCAACTTCAACACTGCATCACCCGATATCCCATAAACAAAAACGCCGCGATCCTTTCGCGGCGTTTTTGTATCTGCTGCCTTACCCCAGGTTCTTGCCAAGCAACGCGTGATACAACTCGCTGTCGCCCAGAATCCCGACGACCTTGTTGTTGTCGTGCAGCACCAGTTTGTTGCCCGTCTGATAACGAATCTGCAGCGCATCGCGCATGCCGATGTTCGAATCCACCAGCGTTGGCCGACGACCCAAACCTTCAACCGCTTGCCCTGGAATCCAGTTCTGCAGGTCCAGGCTCGCGCCGTTCTGGCGTGCGCCTTTGATGGTGTTGCCTTCAGCCAGATCCAGCCACGAATCGCCACCCGGATCGAGGCACACCGAACCGTTGATGCGTTTGCAGTTGTCCAGGGTGCGCATCAGGCTGCGACCGCACAGAACGTTCAGCGGGTTGGTGTGCGCGACGAAGGTCCGCACGTAATCGTCCGCCGGGTTCAACACGATCTCTTCCGGCTTGCTGTACTGAACGATCCGACCGTCCTTCATGATCGCGATACGGCTGCCCAGCTTCAGGGCTTCATCGAGGTCGTGGCTCACGAACACGATGGTTTTGTTCAGCTTGCTTTGCAGTTCCAGCAGTTCGTCTTGCAGGCCCTGGCGAATCAGCGGGTCGAGTGCCGAGAACGGTTCGTCCATCAGCAGAATGTCCGCGTCCATCGCCAGCGCACGGGCCAGGCCCACACGTTGCTGCATACCGCCGGAGAGTTCGTCGGGTTTCTTGTTGCGCCACTGGGTCAGGCCCACCAGCTCAAGCTTGTCGTCCACCAGTTTGCGCCGTTCTTTTTCCGGGCGACCTTGCATTTCCAGACCGAAACTGATGTTCTCGCGCACCGTCAGCCAAGGCATCAGGGCGAATTTCTGGAACACCATGGCGATACGCTTGGTGCGCATCATTTTCAGCTCTGCCGGGGTGCAGGAAGCGATATCGATCTGCTTGCCTTCGTGCTCGACGAACAGCTTGCCGCGGCTGACGGTGTTGAGGCCGTTGATGCAGCGCAGCAGGCTGGATTTACCGGAGCCGGACAAGCCCATCAATACGCAGATTTCACCTTTTTCGACATCCAGGCTGGCTTTTTCAACGCCAACAATCTGCCCGGTCTTTTTCAGGATCTGGTCGCGGGTCATGCCCTGGTCGAGAAGCTTGAGCGCCTCACGCGGATCTTTGGAAAAGATTACGTCGACGTCTTCGAACCGAATAATGCTCATGCGTCACCCCCTACTTTAGCGTCGGGTTGTTTGCAGATACGGTCGAGCATGATCGCCAGCAATACGATCGCCAGGCCGGCTTCGAAGCCCAGGGCGATATCAGCAGTGTTCAGTGCGTTGACCACGGGTTTGCCCAGGCCGTCGGCGCCCACCAGTGCCGCGATCACCACCATCGACAACGACAGCATGATGCACTGGGTGATGCCGGCCGCGATGCTTGGCATGGCGTAGGGCAGTTCGATGCGTGCGAGCAGTTGACGACGCGAGCAGCCGAAGGCTTTGCCGGCGTCCATCAATTCAGCGGGAACATCACGGATACCCAGGTAGGTCAGGCGGATAGGCGCGGCAATCGCGAACACTACCGTCGAGATCAGACCCGGGACCACACCCAGCCCGAAGAGGGTCAGGGTAGGAATGAGGTACACGAAAGTCGGCACGGTCTGCATCAGATCGAGCACCGGCCGCATCAGTGTGTAGAACATCGGTTTGTGCGCGGCGACGATGCCCAGCGGCACGCCGATGACCACGCAGACCAGGGTGGCGAACAACACCTGGGCGAGGGTTTCCATGGTTTCCTGCCAGTACCCCAGATTGAGGATCAGCAGAAAGGAGGCAATGACGAAAACGGTCAGCCCCCACTTTCGTTGAATGAAGTGAGCCAGTAGCGCGATGAGGCCGATCAATGCCAGCGGGTTGAACCAGGTCAGCGCAAAAGTCACGCCGTGGATCATCGTTTCCAGTGTCACGGCGATCGCGTCGAAGGTGTTGGCGCCGTGTTGCGTCAACCATTCAACGAAGCCCGCGATGTACTGGCCTAGAGGTATTTTCTGATCAATCAGCATGGTAGTGAACGTCCGCATGCAAGGAAATAAACAGCCCGGACGACCGAAGTCGTCCGGCGTAAGCGATGCTTCTTAATTCAAGGCTGCGCGAGCTTGGCTTTCACGGCCTCCAGGCCTGGTTTACCGTCAATGGTGGTCACGCCAGCGAGCCAGGTATCGAGCACCTGTGGATTCTTTTTGAGCCAGGCCTTGGCGGCCGCGTCAGGCTTCATCTTGTCGTCCAGGATGTTGCCCATCAGTGAGCTTTCCATGTCGACGGTGAACTCCAGGTTTTTCAGCAAAGTGCCAACGTTGCTGCATTCCTGGACGTACCCCTTGCGGGTATTGGTAGCGACGGTGGCGGCACCGAAGTCGGGGCCGAAGAAGTCATCGCCACCGGTCAGGTACTGAATCTTGAAACGCTTGTTCATCGGGTGCGGCGCCCAGCCAAGGAACACCACAGCGGTGTCGCGTTTCTGCGCGCGGTCGACCTGCGACAGCATGCCGGCTTCGCTGGATTCGACGATCTTGAAACCGGCGTCTTTCAGGCCGAAGGCGTTCTTGTCGATCATACTCTGGATCAGACGGTTGCCGTCGTTACCCGGCTCGATGCCGTAGATCTTGCCGTCGAGTTCTTTCTTGAATTTGGCGATGTCGGCGAAGTCATGCAGCCCTTTGTCGTACAGCGCTTGCGGCACGGCGAGGGTGTACTTGGCGCCGGTGAGGTTGGTGCGCACGACATCCACGGTGCCGGCATCGCGGTAGGCCTTGATGTCGTTTTCCATGGTCGGCATCCAGTTACCGAGGAAAACGTCCATGTTCTTGCCGTCGGCCAGGGACTTGTAGGTCACCGGCACGGAAATCATGGTGGTTTTGGTCTTGTAGCCCAAAGCATCGAGGACGACGCTGGTGGTGGCGGTTGTCGCGGTAATGTCGGTCCAGCCGACATCGGAGAAGTTTACGGTGCTGCACTGAGCGGGTTCTGCGGCTTGAGCCAGTAACGGCAGACTCAGCATGGCGGCCAACAACAACGACGGGGAACCTTTCATGGATGGACTCCTTGGTGTTTTTTTTGGCAGTGTTCCGACTGGACCACCGCACTTATAGGTTGCGGTTGGATGGCGTTTTGGAGACAGCTCTACCACGGCGCCTTGCAATCGAGTCGATACGATCATGTACCAGTGAAAATCTGACGCCTACAGGGTGCGTCGTAACCAGTACAGGGATGGTCGCATCCAGTGTCGGTGACGTCGTTTACAGCTTTTTTCAGCCCCCTTTACCCCTCTGATCCGCAAAAAACCGGCGAAAACGCAGCGTAAAACGCCCGCGGCGTTGGTGGGCATGAGTGCGTCGGTGTGAGACGTCGAACGACACGGCAAAAGCCTGATGATGCGGCCATCTCGGCGGATTGCAGCTTGAGCGTAGCAGCTCCGTCACTGGGCGCTTTTGCGCCTGGAGTAGGCACATCCAGGAGTTCGGCAGTAATGGCTATCAGTGTTTTCGACCTGTTCAAAATCGGCATCGGCCCTTCCAGTTCGCACACCGTGGGACCGATGCGGGCCGCCGCGCTGTTCGTGCAAGGTTTGCGTGAGCAGGGTCTTTTGGAACAAGTGCGGCGCGTCGAAGTTCAGCTTTATGGGTCGCTGTCGGCCACCGGCATCGGTCATGGCAGCGACAACGCGGTGATCATGGGGCTGATGGGCGAGTGGCCGGATGCAATCGATCCGTCGCAAATCGGCATCCGTATCGCCACCCTGCGCGAGACCCACACCCTGTTGCTCGACGGTCGCCTGTCGGTGCCGTTTATCTGGGCTCGCGACATGCGCCTGATCGACGAAAACCTGCCGTTTCACCCCAACGCCATGACCCTGATCGCCGAAGACAATCATGGGGAGCTGCATCGCGACACCTACTATTCCATCGGCGGCGGTTTTGTCGTGGATGAAGCACAGGCTTCCAGCGGTGTGGTGGATCTGGATCGCACGGTGTTGCCGTACGATTTCTCCAGTGCCGTCGAACTGCTGAGCCTGTGCCAGAAGCACAACCTGCGCGTTGCCGAATTGATGATGGCCAATGAGAAGGTCTGGCGCAGCGAGGAAGAAATCCGCAGCGGCCTGATGACACTCTGGCGCGCCATGCAGGATTGCGTCGACCAGGGTCTGAAACACGAAGGCATCCTGCCCGGCGGGCTGAATGTGCGCCGTCGTGCGGCCAAGTTGCACCGCAGCCTGCAAGAGCTGGGCAAACCCAACGTGATCGGCTCGACCTTGAGCGCCATGGAGTGGGTCAACCTGTTCGCGCTGGCCGTCAACGAAGAGAACGCTGCCGGCGGGCGCATGGTCACGGCACCGACTAACGGCGCGGCGGGGATCATTCCGGCGGTGTTGCACTACTTTATGAAGTTCAGCGAGGTGGTGACGGAGGCCAATGTCGTCGACTATTTCCTCAGCGCCGCAGCGGTGGGGATTCTGTGCAAGAAAAACGCTTCGATTTCCGGTGCGGAAGTTGGTTGCCAGGGCGAAGTCGGTTCAGCCTGCGCGATGGCGGCGGCGGGGTTGGCGGAGATTCTTGGCGCGACACCGGAACAGCTGTGCAACGCGGCGGAAATCGGTCTGGAACACAACCTCGGTCTGACCTGCGACCCGGTGGGCGGGCTGGTTCAAGTGCCGTGTATCGAGCGCAATGCGATTGCCGCGGTGAAAGCGATCAACGCGGCGCAGATGGCGCTGCGTGGCGATGGTCAGCACTTTATCTCGCTGGATCGGGTGATCCGCACCATGCGCGATACCGGCGCCGATATGCATGACAAATATAAAGAGACATCGCGGGGTGGGTTGGCGGTTAGCGCAGTGGAATGCTGAGGTGACCGATCTCTGTAGGAGCCGGCTTGCTGGCGATGAACGATAACGCAGTCCCTCTGAAAAACCGCGTCGATCCGATCGCCAGCAAGCCGGCTCCTACAAAAAACCGCCAGACCAGTCAAAACTGCGCGCTAAGTGAACACACAATCCCAAACGCGCCACGTTTTAGCGCGTCGCTTACAGATAAGCGACTTCACCCAAGTCAGGGATCCAACTTAGCCATTACCGCCCGTCACCCGTGCTTGCGGTGACACTCTCCATCAGGACGCCGCAGCCCTGTTCCCACAAGTGCTACCGATTTGCTCACACGCAACGGGACAGAGCGCTTGCTGCCATTGATGGCACTTATATCCCCCCACTCTGCGCGGTCATATATAGACACATTCCGACGTCGTTTTCAGGAGTTATTGAATGACCATTCAACTTTAGGCATGGCAATTGCTCTGTCATTACAAAGCCCGTCTCCCACGCGAGAACGATGGCAATAACAAGAGCCTCCGCCTGAGGCCATCACCCGCTTTGTGTGAGGAGATACCGCGATGACGACGTTCAACTCCGGGGCCCAACCCCAGAACCGTGCGCCTCAATCCATCGGCTTTTTGCTGCTGGACAATTTCACGCTTATTTCTCTGGCCTCCGCAGTCGAACCCCTGCGCATGGCCAACCAATTGTCCGGTCGCGAGCTGTATCGCTGGACCACCCTCACCGTCGACGGCGGTCAAGTCTGGGCCAGTGACGGTCTGCAGATCACCCCCGATTGCTCCATGCACAAAGCGCCCCCTCTGGACACCATCATTGTTTGCGGTGGCATCGGCATTCAGCGCACGGTGACCCGCGAACACGTGTCGTGGCTGCAAAGCCAGGCGCGTCAGTCCCGCCGTCTCGGCGCGGTCTGCACCGGCAGCTGGGCCCTGGCGTGCGCCGGCCTGCTGGACGGTTTTGATTGCAGCGTGCACTGGGAATGCCTGGCCTCGATGCAGGAAGCTTTCCCGCGTGTGGCCATGAGCACACGCTTGTTCACCCTCGACCGTAACCGTTTCACCAGCTCCGGCGGCACCGCGCCGCTGGACATGATGCTGCACCTGATCAGCCGCGATCACGGCCGTGAACTGTCCGCCGCGATTTCGGAGATGTTCGTCTACGAGCGCATCCGCAACGAACAGGATCACCAGCGCGTGCCGCTCAAGCACATGCTCGGCACCAACCAGCCGAAGCTGCAGGAAATCGTCGCGCTGATGGAAGCCAACCTGGAAGAGCCGATCGACCTCGACGAACTGGCGGTGTATGTCGCTGTTTCGCGCCGTCAGCTGGAGCGCCTGTTCCAGAAGTATCTGCACTGCTCGCCGTCGCGTTACTACCTCAAACTGCGCCTGATCCGTGCTCGGCAGCTGCTCAAGCAAACGCCAATGTCGATCATCGAAGTGGCGTCGGTCTGTGGCTTCGTGTCCACGCCGCACTTCTCCAAGTGCTACCGCGAATACTTTGGCATTCCGCCGCGTGACGAGCGCGTAGGTTCCAACACCACGCAACAAGTGGCGATGATGCCGCTGCCGCAAGCGTTGGTGCTGTCGCCGTTGTCCGGGCCGTTGTCGGCGTTGAGTCAGGCGCGTAATGAGTCGACGTTCGCTAGCGTAAGACTCTAAACCGAGGCGCCTTCATCGCGAGCAGGCTCGCTCCCACAGGTTTTGTGTCGATGCACCAATTGGGTAAACGACGCAAAACCACTGTGGGAGCGAGCCTGCTCGCGATTGGATCTATCAGGCGCTACGGCTTTGCTGATACTCCGCCAACGCAGGCAGCAACTGCCTATCAATGGCCTGGCGAACAGCCGGCAGGATGGTCGCGCTGCTGGTGTACATCTGCTTGACCATGGTCCGCAGTTCCGTTGCCCGTTCGTTGTTCAAGCCCCGTACCGCGCATTCGCAGGCCTGCTCGGCGGTTGCGCCGGGGGGCACGGCAAATCCCAACGCCTTGAGCTGGCCCAGCAGGTCTTCCTGGTCTATCAAATCGGCGTACATCATGACGCAATCCTTCTTCAGGGAACGGTGTCGTGGCTCGATTCTCGTAGGGGCCGTGGGCGTCGGCAAGGACGATTTGTCGCAATGGCCGCGATACCTATGAACAGGTCGTTTTCGGCTAACTTGCGAAAGGCGAGAGTGGGCACACTGGATTCAGCTGGCTTCACGAAGGTTTGGTCACCCTCGCGCAACGGCTCCTCAACAGTACCCTCCTCAGCTCCGATCTTGTCACGGCTTGATCGGGGTTTTTTTTGCCTGGGAATCAGGGTTTTTTTATGTCGCCTGTGCAGACGCCATCGTCGGAACGCCGCCCGGAGCCGGCTCGCTCCCACAGTTGATTTGTGCACGACGCAAAACCAATGTGGGAGCGAGCCTGCTCGCGATGAACGATGACGCGGTTTAACGCTGTAAAACGAGAATCCGCGACAACAATTCATCCCGGTCCACATAGCACCCCTGAAAATGCCGGGCGCCGCTGGTAGGGTCGAACGCGTTGCGGGCGTGGAGGGTGCGGCGGTTGTCGAAGCACCACAATTCGCCGGGGTTGAGCCGCGTCATCACCCGGAATCGCGCTTCACGGGTCATGGCAATAAAGCGCCGATAAGCGCGGTAGAGCTTGGGCATGTCCTCGATCGACGCATCAAACGGCCCACGCAGAAAGTTCGCCATGCGGATCTCCGACACCTGCCCCAACGCATCCAGGGCGATGATCGGTGCCAGGCAACGGTAGTCGCTGTGGCGGTCCTTGTTGCGGAACTCCACGGGGATTTCACACAGGGCCTTGAACGACTCGGGATCTTCCTCTCTCAACGCGTGGGCGATGGCAAATCCGTCGACGAAAATACTCTCGCCACCTTCGGCGCCATTGACCAGACAATGCAAAAATTGCAGCCCCGGTTGCAACTCTCGGGTCGGCAAGTCGCTGTGCAAGGGCAGGTTGAAAGCGGTGTAGGCGTTGCTGTCGGCATCGGCCTTGGATTGCACGTTGAACAGCACACCGAAATTGCTCTCGCGGATGAAAGAAATCCGCTGAGCGATCATCTTCAGCGAACCGGGCTCGGTGGGCACGCCGCGCACTTGAGTCAGGCCGATATCGCGCACCGCCAGCAGCCATTGCAGCAAGGCGTCGTTGTCATTCATCAGCGCGTGGTATTCGAAAACCGGCAGCTGCAAATCGCTTTTCCATAGCCTGGATTTTGGCTTGCCGGCCCGTCGCTCGGCGCGGGATTCATCGTCATAGGCGTGAGCCCGCAACCAGCCCGGATCGAAGCGGCTGAGGTGGCCGTCCTGCCATTCGACACTGAGGCAACCTTCGGCATCGACGTTTGCTTCTGTTGGCACCAGGTTTTCTTCAACATCGACGATTTCCAGCACTTGCTCGCGGGTCACGGTGTAGACGCATTGCGGGCACGGGCAGTTGTCCCGCAGCCATTGATGATGAAAGGGGCTGACTCGACCGTCGGCCCATTTCACTTGAATTCGATCCGCCAGGGTTTGCACGGCGGTCAACGCGCTGATCAACGGGTAGGTACGGAAGTCGGCAAAAGCGGCGGCGGTGTTCAATGGCGATCTCCTTGTTATTTTTTAGGCGGTAATGCGATCACTCGGCCAATGTAGGCGGGGGTGGGCAGGTCGGTCTGCTCGGCGACGATGGCTTGCAGCTTGCTCAAGGTGTCTTCGCGGAACGGTGCGGAACGCGGCCCGTCGAGGTCGACATGCAGCAGCATTTGTTCGTTGCCCGCCAGTTCCTTGTCATCGCCGACAAGGTGCAGGCTGTGATAGAGGTGCAGGCGTTTACTGTCGTGGCCGATGATTTGAGTGTGCACTTCGACGTCGGCGTCGAGCTTCACTTCGTGCAGGTAATTGAGGTGCAGTTCGAGGGTGAACAGCGAATTGCCGCTGGCTTCGCGGTTGTTGCTGTCCATGCCCAGCCGATCCATCAGCGCGTCGGTGGCGTAGCTGAAAATCAGCAGGTAGAAGGCATCGCGCAGGTGGCCGTTGTAGTCGACCCAGTCGGGGATGATTCGGGTTTGGTAGGTGGTGAGGGTGGGCATGAAGGAACTCCACAGACATTAGCTGGCATATACATTTGTGGCGAGGGAGCTTGCTCCCGCTGGACTGCGAAGCAGTCCCAAAACCTCAAAACGCGGTCTAATAGAGAGATCGCATTCGCTGGTTTTACGACCGCTGCGCGGCCGAGCGGGAGCAAGCTCCCTCGCCACAGGGGACTGCGGTTATTCGCTGAAGGCCATCCCATGCTTCTCTTTGGTGGTCTTCACCGCTTCCAGCACCGCCAGCAAGCAATCATCACGATAGCGCTCCAGCGCGGAAATGCTGTGCTTGCCCAGCTGATCACTGGTCCCGTCCACCACGTCATCGATCAACTTGTCGGTCAGTTCCGGCGCTGGCAGGTACGTCCACGGCAACTGCAACGCCGGGCCGAACTGTGCCATGAAGTGCCGCATCCCCGCATCGCCACCCGCCAGGGTGTAGGTCAGGAACGTGCCCATGAACGACCAGCGCAACCCCGCGCCGAAGCGGATTGCATCGTCAATTTCGCCTGTAGTTGCCACACCGTCATTGACCAGGTGCAGCGCCTCACGCCACAGTGCTTCGAGCAAGCGGTCGGCGATAAAGCCCGGCACTTCCTTGCGCACATGCAGTGGACGCATCCCTAAGGATTCATACACTTTCATCGCCGCTTGAACCGCTTCAGGCGCAGTGTTCTTGCCACCGACCACTTCCACCAAGGGCAGCAGGTAAACCGGGTTGAACGGGTGCCCGACGACGCAGCGTTCCGGGTGCGTCGAGCTCTCGTAGAACTCGCTCGGCAACAGGCCCGAGGTACTGGAACCGATCAACGCATTGGGTTTGGCCGCCGCGCTGATTTTGCTGTGCAGTTCCAGTTTCAGATCGAGGCGTTCCGGAGCGCTTTCCTGAATGAAATCCGCGTCGCGAACGCATTCTTCAATCGTCGCGACAAAGCGCAAGCGATCCTGCGAGGCACCAGGCGCCAAGCCTTGTTTCTCCAGCGCACCCCAGGCATTGGCAACGCGTTTGCGCAACGCGGCTTCGGCACCGGGCGCCGGGTCCCAGGCGACAACGTCGAGGCCGTGGGCGAGGGCGCGGGATACCCAACCGCTGCCGATGACACCGCTGCCTAACGCTGCAAAGGTTTTGATTTCGGTGATAAAGCTCATGGCGACTTCCTAAGGAAATTCGGTGATCCCTGTAGGCGCGAAGCTTGCTCGCGAAGACGGTGTTTCAGCCACAGGTCCTGTGGCGGATGTACCGGCCTCTTCGCGGGCAAGCCTCGCTCCTACAGGGTTGTGTGTGGGTTACCCGCGCTTGGTCAGGCCCATTTTCGCCCGGCCTTCCGCCGGCGTCAGAACGCGGGCGCCGAGGCGGCTGAGGATTTCCGAGGCGCGTTCGACCAGCTGACCATTGGTCGCCAGCACGCCCTTGTCCAGCCAGATGTTGTCTTCCAGGCCGACCCGCACGTTGCCGCCGAGCAGCACCGCTTGTGCGGCCATCGGCATTTGCATGCGACCGATGCCGAAGCCGGCCCACACCGCATTCGCGGGCAGGTTGTCGACCATGGCTTTCATGGTGGTGGTGTCGGCCGGTGCGCCCCACGGGATGCCCAGGCACAGCTGGAACAGCGGGTCGTCGAGCAGGCCTTCCTTGATCAGCTGTTTGGCGAACCACAGGTGACCGGTGTCGAAGATTTCCAGCTCGGCCTTCACACCCAGCTCTTGAATGCGTTTGGCGCCCGCCCGCAGCTGCGCCGGGGTGGACACGTAGATGGTGTCGCCGTCGCCGAAGTTCAGGGTGCCGCAATCGAGGGTGCAGATTTCCGGCAGCAGTGCTTCAACGTGGGCCAGACGGGTCAGCGGGCCGACCAGATCGGTGTTCGGACCGAACTCCATCGGGTTCTCGCCCGCGCCGATTTCCAGGTCACCGCCCATGCCGGCGGTGAGGTTGACGATGATGTCGACGTCGGCCTCGCGGATGCGCTCCATCACTTCGCGGTACAGCGCCACGTCACGGCTGAACTTGCCGGTTTCAGGGTTGCGCACGTGGCAGTGAACGACGGTGGCGCCGGCCTTGGCGGCTTCCACGGCGGCGGCGGCAATTTGTTTCGGGGTGACCGGCACGTGTGGGCTCTTGCTGGTCGTGTCGCCAGCACCGGTAAGTGCGCAGGTGATGATGACGTCGTGGTTCATGAGGCGGGTTCCTTGCAGGCGTGATGATTCCGTTCGCAGCCCGGTCGGGCTGCGAGTCGGTGGTTCAATCGGGGTTTATTTGCCGGTCAGTTTCAGATTCTCAGCCGCCGGTTTGCCATCGAAGGTGGTCACGCCTTCGAGCCAGCGTTGCTTGTCTTGCGGGTGATCGTTGAGCCATTGCCTGGCCGACTCGAAAGCGTCCTTGTGATCGAGCAGCGGCTGCATCATCCGGCTCTCGTCTTCGGCGGTGTAGGTCAGGTTGCTCAGCAATTTGCCGATGTTCGGGCATTGCTGCGAGTAGTTCGGCGAAGTGACGGTCCAGACCGTGGCCATGCCTTCGTTCGGGCCGAGGGCGTCTTCGCTGCCGGTGAGGTACGTCATCTTCACGTTGACGTTCATTGGATGCGGCGCCCAGCCGAAGAACACCACGGCCTCTTTACGGCGCACGGCGCGATCCACCGCCGCGAGCATGCCGGCTTCGCTGGACTCGACCAGCTGGAACTTGCCGAGGCCAAACTGGTTCTTGGCGATCATCGCCTTGATCTGGGTGTTGGCGCCCGAGCCGGGCTCGATGCCGTAGATCTTGCCGCCCAGTTCTTTTTCGAACTTGGCGATGTCGGCGAAGGTTTTCAGGCCCTTGTCGGCGAGGTAAGTCGGTACGGCGAGGGTGGCGCGAGCGTCTTTCAGGCTCGGCGCTTCAAGCACTTTGACCTGATTGCCATCGACGAACGGCGTGATGGTCTGGGTCATCAGCGGGTTCCAGTAGCCCAGGAACAGGTCCAGGCGCTGGTCGCGGATCCCGGCGAAGATGATTTGCTGGGAAGCGCTGGTTTGTTTGGTGTTGTAGCCGAGGCCATCGAGCAGGACCTGGGTCATGGCGCTGGTGGCGATTACGTCGGTCCAGTTCACTACGCCCATGCGCACGTTCTGGCATGAGGCAGGTTCGGCGGCCATGACGCTGGCGCTCAGGAAAGCGGTACCACTGAGTGCAAGAACACAGCTGCTGATCAGTCGTTTCATCTCAGGTTTCCTCGGCAGTTCGTTATTGTGGGTCCGGGCGTCTTCGTGCGCCGGTGATGCCCAAGTTACGCAGCTAAGCACCAGTGAAAGCGCACTACGGCGACCAGCTCTTGCACTGCAGCGACCTACGCTCTTGAATGCCGCTCGCAAGTGGCGTATCAACGTCCACACGCTCCCCGCCCTCTCGCTACCTGCCAATCGAGTGCGATCCATGTCCCAGGATTTCTACTTCATGTTGATGCCGGGTTTCTCGGCCATCGGTTTTATCTCGGCCATCGAGCCGTTACGGGTCGCAAACCGCTTTCGCGGCGAGCTGTATCGCTGGCATGTGTTGAGTGCCGATGGCGGGGCGGTGCTGGCCAGCAACGGCATGTCGGTCAACGCCGATGCGGCGCTGGAACCGTTGAAGAAAGGTGCAACCCTGCTGGTAGTCGCCGGTTTCGAACCGCTGAAGTTCGCCACACCCGCGCTGGAACACTGGCTACGCCGCCTGGACAACGAAGGCGTGACACTCGGCGCCATCGACACCGGCAGTTTCGTCCTCGCCGAGGCAGGCCTGCTCGAAGGCCATCGCCTGACCCTGCACTGGGAAGCCATCGACGCCTTCAAGGAGTCTTATCCACAGCTCAGCGTCACCCAGGAGCTGTTCGAGATCGACCGCCGCCGCATCACCTCCGCCGGCGGCACCGCTTCCATCGACCTGATGCTCGACCTCATCGCCCAGGCCCATGGCCCGGAGCTGGCGATCCAGGTCAGCGAACAATTCGTGCTTGGCCGCATCCGCCCACGCAAAGACCACCAGCGCATGGAAGTCGCCACGCGGTATGGCATCAGCAACAAGAAGCTGGTGCATGTGATTGGGGAGATGGAACAGCACAGCGAACCGCCGCTGAGCACGCTGGAACTGGCGGAATCGATCAAGGTGACGCGGCGGCAGCTCGAACGCCTGTTTCGCCTGCACCTGAACGACACACCGAGCAATTTCTACCTGCGATTACGGCTGGAAAAGGCCCGGCAGTTGCTGCGGCAGACCGACATGAGCGTGCTGGAAGTGAGCATCGCGTGCGGGTTCGAATCGCCGTCGTATTTCACCCGAAGCTATCGAGCGCGGTTTGCGCGGTGCCCGCGCGAAGATCGCCGACAAACCCAGAAGGCCTGAGCTGTGGCAATGGTGCCAAGCCGAACCCTGTAGGAGCGAGGCTTGCCCGCGAAGAGGCCGGTACATTCAACTTCAGTGTCGCCTGACACACCGCCTTCGCGGGCAAGCCTCGCTCCTACAAGTGGTATGACGTTACTTCTTCACCAGGGCGGAGCAGGCCGCTTTAAACGCTTCATGCTGATACTTGTTCAGCGTCTCCGGCAGTGCAAAATCAAACTTCTTGTTCTGCGCATTAATCGTCTGCGGCGACAGCAACGTCACCTCGCAACTCTCCAGCAACTGAAAGACGCCCTCAATCTTGAACGTGGTCGGCCCACCGGCGAATTCACCTTTCTTGCTGCGTTTCTTGATCACGATTCGATCAACGGAGTTCTCGCGCACGAACGACGCCACCTGAGCGGCAAACACTTTGACGTTGGCGGCTTCGTCATCATCGTCCAAAGCGATTTTCTTGGTGGCCAGGGGGACGTGGCTAAGCGTCTGACCGTCGAGGGAGGCCACGGCGATGATTGCTTCACTGCCTTTGATTTCGATTCCGCAGATTTTCATTTCAATCCCTTTCACAAATGGTTGTGTGCAGCCTACAGCTCAAGTTGATTAGCTGTGATGCCAAACGCCGCGGCAATTTTCTCGCGGGTGGCCTTGCGAGGCTTCGCTACAGTCTCTTGCTGGGCAAAAGCAGGTTGAGAAATGCCCATGCGTTTGGCCACTTCATCCTGTGTAAGGTTCAGGTGTTCACGCCAGGCGCGAATCGGCGTCGCGCCATCGACTATGCGGCTGACCACTTCATGGGGAATCAGATCGGGCTCAATCTTATGCGCCACATATTGCGCGTAGGGAATGACCACAAACGCAGGATTCCCCTCTGCGTCGTTAATGATTTGAACGTCAGTAGGTGCGTTCATCGCGTTTTTTGACCTCTTGAATACTGACCACTTTGATTGCGCCATCCCAGTCGAACATGACTCGATAGTTACCCACTCGAAGTCGATAGGCGTAGTCATGACCGACCAGTGCTTTGACATTGCCTATATCAGGCATGTCAGTCAGCACCGTGACGGCATCACGAACCTGGATCTGGTGAGCGGAATGCAATTTCAGAAGCTGCTTAACGGCCTTTCGAGTCCAGTGAATGCTGTTCATGGGAGAATATAAGTCTTTTATAAGATTTCCAATCTTTACTTATAATTCTCAGTCGGCCAATTAACGAAGCATGTCGGGATGTTGCCCGGCCAACAGGGTCTGCTGCGAGGTGCTGGGAGTGCTGTCGGCTAAGTCGGCGATGTTTGTAGGAAACAGCATTTCTTGAGGATCGAAAGCCGGCGACGGTGCCAGCTTCCGACGGAAATTCAGGATCACTCCTGCCCAATCGACTCCAAAAACTCCGACCTCTCATCACTCATCCGCGCCACGCAATCATTCTGCGCAATGGTAAACGCCTTGCTACCACTGGTCGCCGGAAACGCTTCAACCGCGCAATCCGCATCTCTAGTCTTCAACCACTGCTGCTGCGCAGCCTTGAGCTTGGCGGTGATGTCGGCCAGTTGTGCCTGATTCTTGCCGTAGGCCGTTTGCATGCGCTCGTTCAGGCTTCGGTAGTTGTCTTTGAGCAGGTCTTCGGCAGTGGTCCTGCTGTAGGCGGAGCATTCCAGGGTCTGGACGTCGTTTTCGACTTTGTCGCAGGGGTTGTCGTCGGACTCTTCAGCCGCATGTACGCCGGTCGCTATCAGTGCCAAAGCCAGGAAGATCGTTCTCATTGCGACGCAGCCCCTTTTTTTCAGTGCCTATTCAGTAATGCAGCGAATTCTGGCCCAAGCCGCGGCCCTTGAACAGGTGGGTGATTGCGTCCATCAACGACCCTTTGTCGCGGATTGACGCTTTCGGCAAACCCCCTGTCGTTTTTGCACCCGGCTACCCCGTCCCTCAGGCATATGCTGGCCCCAAAGCGCCGGCACACGATTCGGCGCACGAATCGCTAATAGGGGACAGCCTGATGAGCCCAGCCGAATTGCACGCCGACAGCATCGTTATCGACGGGCTGATTATTGCCAAGTGGAACCGTGAGCTGTTCGAAGACATGCGCAAGGGCGGTCTGACCGCGGCCAACTGCACCGTGTCGGTGTGGGAGGGCTTCCAGGCCACCGTCAACAACATCGCCGCCAGCCAGAAGCTGATCCGCGAGAACAGCGACCTGGTGATACCGGTTCGCACCACCGCCGATATCCGCAAAGCCAAGGAGCAGGGCAAGACCGGCATCCTCTTCGGCTTCCAGAATGCTCACGCGTTTGAAGACCAGATCGGCTACGTCGAGGTGTTCAAGCAGCTGGGCGTTGGTATCGTGCAGATGTGCTACAACACCCAAAACCTGGTCGGTACCGGCTGCTATGAGCGTGATGGCGGCCTCTCGGGTTTCGGTCGCGAGATCGTTGCCGAGATGAACCGTGTCGGCGTCATGTGCGACCTGTCCCACGTCGGCTCGAAGACTTCCGAAGAAGTCATCCTCGAATCCAAAAAACCGGTTTGCTACTCCCACTGCCTGCCGTCGGGTCTGAAAATTCACCCGCGCAACAAATCCGATGAAGAACTGAAGTTCATTGCCGATCACGGCGGTTTCGTTGGCGTGACCATGTTCGCGCCGTTCCTGGCCAAGGGCATCGATTCGACCATCGACGATTACGCCGAAGCCATCGAATACACCATGAACATCGTCGGCGAAGACGCCATCGGCATCGGCACCGACTTCACCCAGGGCCATGGCCAGGACTTCTTCGAATACCTGACCCATGACAAGGGCTACGCCCGCCGTCTGACCAGCTTCGGCAAGATCATCAACCCGCTGGGCATCCGCACCGTCGGCGAGTTCCCGAACCTTACCGAGACGCTGCTCAAGCGCGGCCATTCCGAGCGCGTGGTCCGCAAGATCATGGGCGAGAACTGGGTCAACGTCCTCAAGGACGTCTGGGGCGAATAAACCCCCTTTAAAGCAACGATTTCTGTAGCAGCTGCCGAGGCACGAGGCTGCGTTGCGGTCCGCAGGACCGCCCTCGGGGGCCGCTTCGCAGCCCAACGCAGCCTCGCAGGCTCGCAGGCTCGACAGCTGCTACGGCCACCTATCGCCTCAACATAATGAATTCCGGAGTTTTAACCATGGCCAAGATCGCCCCGCAATTGCCAATCGAAGTCGACAGCGAAACCGGTGTCTGGACCTCCGACGCCCTGCCGATGCTGTACGTACCGCGTCACTTCTTCGTCAACAACCACATGGGCATCGAAGAGGTTTTGGGCGCTGAAGCCTACGCCGAAATCCTCTACAAGGCCGGCTACAAGTCCGCCTGGCACTGGTGTGAAAAAGAAGCTGAATGCCACGGCCTGGAAGGGGTCGCGGTGTTCGAGCACTACATGAAGCGCCTGTCGCAACGTGGCTGGGGCCTGTTCAAGATCCAGGACATCGACCTCGACAAAGGCACCGCCAGCGTCAAGCTCGAACACTCGGCGTTCGTCTACGTGTACGGCAAGGTCGGGCGCAAGGTCGACTACATGTTCACCGGTTGGTTTGCTGGTGCCATGGACCAGATTCTGCAAGCTCGCGGCAGCAAGATCCGCACCGTTGCCGAACAGGTTTACGGTGGCTCCGAAGAAGGCCACGACGACGGTTTGTTCACCGTCAAGCCGTTGTAAGTCGAGGAACCCGCCATGGCTTTCGAAGCAATGTTCCAGCCGATCCAGATCGGCAAACTGACCATCCGTAACCGCGTGCTCAGCACCGCGCACGCCGAGGTCTACGCGACCGACGGCGGCATGACCACCGACCGGTACGTCAAGTATTACGAAGAGAAAGCCAAGGGCGGGATCGGCCTGGCGATTTGCGGCGGTTCCTCCAGCGTGGCCATCGACAGCCCGCAAGGCTGGTGGAAGTCGGTCAACCTGGCCGACGACCGGATCATTCCGCACTTCCAGAACCTGGCCGATGCCATGCACAAGCATGGCGCCAAGATCATGATCCAGATTACCCACATGGGTCGTCGCTCGCGTTGGGACGGCGAGCACTGGCCAACCCTGCTGTCGCCGTCGGGTATCCGTGAACCGGTGCACCGTGCGACCTGCAAAACCATCGAGCCGGAAGAAATCTGGCGGGTGATCGGCAACTACGCCAGCGCTGCGGCACGGGCCAAGGCCGGAGGCCTGGACGGCGTGGAATTGTCGGCGGTGCACCAGCACATGATCGACCAGTTCTGGAGCCCGCGAGTCAACAAACGTACCGACGAATGGGGCGGCAGCTTCGAAAACCGCATGCGTTTCGGCCTGGAAGTGATCAAGGCTGTAAGGGCTGAAGTCGGCCCGGATTTCTGCGTCGGCATCCGTCTGTGCGGTGACGAATTCCACCCGGACGGCTTGTCCCACGAGGACATGAAGCAGATCGCCAAGTACTACGACGACACCGGCATGATCGACTTCATCGGCGTGGTCGGCTCGGGTTGCGACACCCACAACACCCTGGCCAACGTTATCCCGAACATGAGTTATCCACCGGAGCCGTTCCTGCACTTGGCGGCCGGTATCAAGGAAGTGGTGAAGGCCCCGGTGCTGCACGCGCAGAACATCAAGGACCCGAACCAGGCGACCCGTATTCTGGAAGGCGGTTACGTGGACATGGTCGGCATGACACGCGCCCACATCGCCGACCCGCACCTGATCGCCAAGATCAAAATGGGCCAGGTTGACCAGATCAAACAATGCGTCGGCGCCAACTACTGCATCGACCGTCAATACCAGGGCCTGGACGTGTTGTGCATCCAGAACGCCGCTACTTCCCGTGAATACATGGGCGTGCCGCACATTATCGAGAAGTCGACCGGTGTGAAGCGCAAGGTTGTGGTGGTCGGTGCCGGCCCTGCCGGGATGGAAGCCGCTCGCGTGTCCGCCGAGCGTGGCCACGACGTGACCCTGTTCGAGAAGAAAGAATTCATCGGCGGGCAGATCACCACCGCCTCGAAAGCTCCGCAACGGGACCAGATTGCCGGTATCACTCGCTGGTTCCAGCTGGAACTGGCGCGTCTGAAAGTCGATCTGCGTTTGGGCGTGGCGGCGGATGCGGCGACCATTCTCGACCTGCGTCCAGACGTGGTGGTACTCGCCGTCGGCGGCCATCCATTCCTGGAGCAGAACGAACACTGGGGCGCGGCTGAAGGCCTGGTGGTCAGCAGCTGGGACATCCTCGATGGCAAGGTTGCGCCGGGCAAGAACGTGCTGGTCTACGACACCATTTGCGAGTTCACCGGGATGTCCACCGCCGACTTCCTCGCCGACAAGGGCAGTCAGGTCGAGATCGTCACTGACGATATCAAGCCGGGCGTAGCGATTGGCGGCACCTCGTTCCCGACGTACTACCGCAGCATGTACCCGAAAGAAGTGATCATGACCGGCGACATGATGCTGGAGAAGGTCTACCGCGAAGGCGACAAGCTGGTGGCGGTGCTGGAAAACGAATACACCGGCGCCAAAGAGGAGCGGGTGGTGGACCAGGTGGTCGTCGAAAACGGCGTGCGTCCGGACGAAGAAATCTACTACGCCCTGAAGGAAGGCTCGCGCAACAAAGGCCAGATGGACATCGAAGCTTTGTTCGCGATCAAGCCGCAGCCTTCGCTGAGCCAGGCGGGCGACGGCTACTTGCTGTTCCGCATCGGCGACTGCGTGGCGCAGCGTAATACACACGCCGCGATCTACGACGCGTTGCGGTTGTGCAAGGATTTCTAACGGCATCAACACCATCACCTGTGGCGAGGGAGCTTGCTCCCGCTGGGCTGCGCAGCGGCCCCAAAATCTGCAGTCGAGGTGCATCAGATAAGCACCTGCGACTGTTTTGGGAGCGCTTCGCACTCCAGCGGGAGCAAGCTCCCTCGCCACAAGTAGGTGCGTCGCTCTCATCGGCGCGCACATGACCCCGAGGTCTTTGGGAGCTCCACCATGTTGAACACCCTTCTTCCAATCCTGTTGTTCGCAGCTCTGGGCCTCGCTGTCCTCGGCGCGTTGCGGCGGGTGGCTATGTGGCGTCGAGGCCGGGCTTCGAAAGTCGACCTGATCGGCGGCCTGTTCGCCATGCCCAAGCGCTACATGGTCGATTTGCACCACGTCGTCGCGCGGGACAAATACATTGCCAACACCCACGTCGCCACGGCCGGTGGTGCGGTGGCGTCGATGGTGCTGGCGATACTGGTTCACGGTTTCGGCCTGCACAATCGCATTCTCGGTGTTGCCCTGTTGATTGCCTCGGCGGTGATGTTCGTCGGTGCGATTTTCATGTTTCTGCGTCGTCGCAATCCACCCGCTCGCCTGTCCAAAGGGCCTTGGATGCGCCTGCCGAAAAGCCTGTTGGCGTTTTCGGCGAGCTTTTTCCTGTTGACCCTGCCGGTCGCCGGCATCCTCCCGGAAAACTTCGGCGGTTGGGTGGTGGCAGCGATCCTCTTCGTCGGTGTGCTGTGGGGCGTCTCGGAATTGTTCTTCGGCATGACTTGGGGCGGGCCGATGAAACATGCCTTCGCCGGTGCCCTGCACCTGGCCTGGCACCGTCGCGCCGAACGTTTTGGCGGCGGTCGTTCCACCGGTTTGAAACCGCTGGACCTGAACGATCCAACCGCGCCACTGGGCGTGGAAAAACCCAAGGATTTCACCTGGAACCAACTGCTCGGCTTCGACGCCTGCGTGCAGTGCGGTAAGTGCGAAGCCGCGTGCCCGGCATTCGCCGCCGGCCAACCGCTGAACCCGAAAAAGCTGATTCAGGACATGGTGGTCGGCCTGGCCGGTGGCACCGATGCCAAGTTCGCCGGCAGCCCTTATCCGGGCAAAGCCATCGGCGAACACGCCGGCAACCCGCATCAACCGATCGTCAACGGTCTGGTCGACGCCGAAACCTTGTGGTCCTGCACCACCTGCCGCGCCTGCGTCGAGGAGTGCCCGATGATGATCGAGCACGTCGATGCCATCGTCGACATGCGCCGCCATCTGACCCTGGAAAAAGGCGCGACCCCGAACAAGGGCGCCGAAGTCCTGGAAAACCTGATCGCCACCGACAACCCGGGCGGCTTCGCTCCAGGCGGGCGGATGAACTGGGCGGCGGACTTGAACCTCAACCTGCTCAGCGACAAGAAATCCGTCGACGTGCTGTTCTGGGTTGGCGACGGTGCCTTCGACATGCGCAACCAGCGCACCTTGCGCGCCTTCGTCAAGGTGCTGAAAGCGGCCAAGGTCGACTTCGCGGTGCTGGGCCTTGAAGAGCGTGACAGCGGTGACGTGGCCCGACGTCTGGGCGACGAAGCAACCTTCCAGTTGTTGGCCAAACGCAACATCCAGACCCTGGCCAAATACAGCTTCAACCGTATCGTCACCTGCGACCCACACAGCTTCCACGTGCTGAAAAACGAATACGGCGCCTTCGACGGCCACTACCTCGTGCAGCACCACAGCACTTACATGGCCGAAATCATCGGCGCTGGCGCCCTGAACCTTGGCCAGCACAAAGGCAGCAGCGTGACCTATCACGACCCGTGCTACCTCGGCCGCTACAACGGCGAGTACGAGGCGCCGCGTGAAGTGCTGCGTGCCCTCGGCATCGAAGTGAAAGAGATGCAACGCTCCGGTTTCCGTTCGCGCTGCTGCGGCGGTGGTGGCGGTGCGCCGATCACCGACATTCCGGGCAAGCAGCGGATCCCTGACATGCGCATGGAAGACATCCGCGAAACCGGCGCCGAACTGGTGGCCGTGGGTTGTCCACAATGCACCGCGATGCTCGAAGGCGTGGTTGAACCCCGGCCGCTGATCAAGGACATCGCCGAACTGGTGGCCGACGCGTTGCTCGAAGACGCAGCCCCAAGCAAGCCAACCACCCCGGCCCAACGTGAACCTGCGGAGGCCCACTAATGAGCGACATTATCCGCCGTGACCCCCGCGCCGAATGGATCGCCCGTAACCGCCTGCACCCGCTGCACGCGGCCATGCAACCGGCGCAACACAGCTGGATGGGGCCTAACGGCGTCATCCGCAAGAATCCCCATGGCATCGGTTTTATCGGTCCCAACGGTATCAAACGCATCGACCGCAGCGGCGCTCAGCAGGGCGGGGCAACCAAACGCTCGGCCGCGGTTGAAGTGCAATTGCCGCTGCATCAAGTGCCTGCACCTGCGTTCTACATCAGCGTGGTGCCGGACATGGTCGGCGGTCGCTTGAGCAGCCACGACCGCGACTTGCTTGGCCTGGCGCATCAATTGGCCGGCAAGGACGGTGCGGTATTGGCCGTGGTCTTCGGCGAACACAAGGAAAACGCCTTCGCCACCGCTGGCGTCGATCGCTTGCTGGTGCTGGAAGGCGACGAATTCAGCGGTTATGCACCGGAACAACGAGTCCAGGGCCTGCGGGCTGTGGATAACCAGTTCAACCCGCGTCATTGGCTGCTGCCCGATAGCCGCAGCGGCGGCGGTGAACTCGGTCGGCGCTTTGCCGCCGCACTGGGCGAACGCCCGGCCACGCGGGTCTGGCAGGTCAAGGATCAGGAATGCATCGGCCGCGCCGGCGCCGGGTTACAAGACCTTGCACGTCCGGTTGCACGCCTGATTCTGGCCGCCGTCGAGTGCGCCGAACCGGTCAGCGAAACCCGTCACGAAGCCTTGCCGGTGGAGTTATCCACAGCGGTGGCGCGCAGCCTGTCGCGCATCGAGGATTTGGGCGCAGTGGCGGTGGATCCGGCGGCAATTCCGATGGCCGAAGCCGAGTTCATCTTCTCCGGCGGCAACGGGGTCAAGGACTGGGGACTTTTCCACAGGACCGCCGAAGCCCTGGGCGCCACCGAAGGCGCGTCCCGGGTGGCCGTGGACGACGGCTTCATGGCCCGCGACCGCCAGGTCGGCGCGTCCGGCACCTGGGTCACCGCGCGGGTCTACGTGGCGGTTGGGATTTCCGGGGCGATCCAGCACCTGCAAGGCATCGGTGCCTGCGACAAGGTGGTGGCGATCAACCTCGATCCGGGTTGCGACATGATCAAACGGGCCGACCTGTCGGTGATCGGCGAGAGCGCCGAGATTCTTCAAGCCTTGATCGCGGCGGTAGAGGCTTACCGCAACGAAGCCAAGCGCGATGCGGCTTAAGGAAAGGAAAGGGTTATGAGCACGAAAATCATCAGCCTGGTGTCCATCGGCGCCCACCCGACCTCCGGCCGGCCACGTCGCGCGGAGCAGGATGCGCGGGCGGTGGAACTGGGTCTGCAACTGGCTGGGGATAACCTGCAAGTGCTGCATGCAGGCGACGTCGCGGAACCGGCGCTGCGCGCGTATCTGGGCATGGGCCTGAAGCAGTTGCATGTGCTGGAACAACCCGAAGGTGCCGACGCATTGCCGGCGTTGACCGCGTATTTGCGTGACGCCGGAGCACGGGTGGTGCTGACCGGCAGCCAGGCGGAAACCGGTGAAGGCTCGGGCATGTTGCCGTTCCTGCTGGCGGAAAGCCTCGGCTGGCCGCTGGTGGTCGGGCTGGCTCAGGTGGAATCCATCGATGGCAGTTCGGCGCTGGTGCTGCAAGCCTTGCCCCGTGGCCAGCGTCGGCGTTTGAAGGTTCGGCTACCGTTTCTTGCCACTGTGGATAACGCGGCACCCAAGCCTCGGCAGAGCGCTTATGGCCCGGCGCGGCGCGGGGTGCTGCAGGCCGATGAAGTCGAAGTGATCGACGATGAATTGCTGGCCGTCGCCACGTTGCAACCGGCGAAGCCACGGCCTAAACGCTTGAAGGTAATCAAGGCCAAGAGCGGCGCGGACCGGATGAAAGCGGCAACGGCCAAGGCCAGTGGCGGGGGTGGGCAAGTGCTCAAAGGCGTGACTGCGCAGGCGGGTGCCGATGCCATTCTCAAGTTACTGATCGAAGAAGGCGTCGTCCGCTAACCGAAAATCAGCGCAGAACCAATGTAGGAGTGAGCCTGCTCGCGAATGCTATCTGTCAGCTGCCATGAGTCGACTGACCCACCGCTATCGCGAGCAGGCTCGCTCCTACAGGGGCTGGTTTGACCGACATTTATGGGGAAACAATGGCAGTTGAATTTCGTTCGGCAGTGCGCGCGGATGCGCGTGAGATTGCGCGTCTGTTTCAAATCACATCGGAGGGTGCTGCCGATTACATCTGGAGCCAGCTGGCGCAGCCCGGTCAGGATCTGCTGGACGTAGGCGCCATTCGTTACGCCCGTGACGACGTGGATTTTTCCTACCAGAACTGCCTGATTGCCGAGTCCGATGGCAACGTCATTGGCATGCTGCACAGCTACGTGATGCGTCACGATCCCCTGGCAGAGCCGACGACCGATCCGGTCCTGGCGCCCTACGCGAAGATGGAAATCCCCGACACCCTCTACATTTCCAGCCTGGCGCTGCATGAGGGCTGGCGAAACCTGGGCCTGGGCAAGCAATTCCTCGCGTACGCTTACGACCGTGCCAGCCAGCTTGGGCTCAATGGCTTGAGCCTGATCGACTACGCCGCCAACACCGGCGCTCGCCGGTTTTACGAGCGCCATGGCTTTCGAATCGTCGACACCTGCCAGATCACGCCGCATCCGATGATTCGGGTCACGGGGGAGGCGTACCTGATGTATCGGCCCTAGTGAGCTACATTTCACTATGAGTTGCCCAACGCGGCAGCAGCGCTAATTCATAAAACTTGTGTTCAACAATGGGTTGACCATGAACGCGGTCAGTCGCCGTGAGACATGTCTGATCTGTGCCGTGATGGTGCTGCTGGTGGTGTCGACGTTTTCATCGGCTGAGACCAGCACAGAACCTGACTTTTACCAATGGCTGGCGTCGGAACCGGGACGAAAAGCCTCTCTGGCGCAGATGCAGCAGCAGTGCGACAAGGTGCTTGCTGCTGATGAAAACCTCAACTGTTCAGTGTCCGTGTTCGCCCGAATATTCGAGACCAAAGCTGCCAACCAGCTTCCCGACTACTATCTGGCGGTCAAGCGTCGTCATGCCCGGGCAATCGCGAACGACCCTGAACTCAAGGTGTTGTTTTCCATGTTCGGCAGCCAATCGATCGCGACTTTGCGCAAGGTCGCTGATTTTTCCGTGGAGAGAACGAAGCATCCTGAAGTACTCGCGATTTATCCCTACGTCAGTGACGATTACGTGATTGACGAGGTGCTGCCCTACATCAATGTCAAAGCGGCCAATGGTTTCTCGTCACGCTTCATTCTGGACACGGGCGCCCCTCAAACCCGGGTCAACTCCGCGACGGCGAAGCGGATGGGGATCAAGTTGTTGACCGACTCCCATTATGGCTACAGCACGTTTTATGGTGAGCGCGACCTGTCGGCCAAACTCGGGATCCTCAAGTCGTTAAAGATCGGCGCGAGTGAGTTCAGGAATGTGCTGGTGTTTGTCAGCGACCGGGACAACTTGTTGGGGCTGGACCTGATCAGTAAGTTGGGGCGCCTGAAAGTCACGAAAAAAACCTTGGAGCTTAACGCCCAGCCTCCCGCCCGATGCGATTCGCCAATTACGTACACGCGCATGGACATCAATCAACGATTGACCGTTGCCGCGCGGCTTGATCGTCGGGCAACCCTGGGGATTATCGATACCGGCAACGTTGATTACCTGACGTCCGCGTTACCGGGCAGCTCACCCGTTCACGTCGCCGCCAGGCCCCACTCCCAAACCTTCCAGGGCGAGTTGAATCTGTCAGGTCATACCGCGCCGGTCACCTATAAACACTACCCGAGCTTTACGATTCCGCCGTCGTTGTTGGCGGGGCGGTACGTGCCTTCGATTCTGTTCGGGTGGCGCGCATTCGATGAATATGAGCTCAATCTGGACATCGACTCTGGCCGGTCGTGTTTCAACAGGCTCTGATCAGCTTTACCCACAATCCCTGTTAGCGCTTCTGTGGATAACATGTTCACCCCTCGCTATACCCCATACAAACCAAGCCCTGCAACCCTTCGTACAAAAAACAACCAGGCTAACTAACGGTTTTTTCGAGCTTTTTCCAGAGGATAACTTTTCGCGCGTGCCAATACTTGCCCCCAATCTCTGTTAGCGCATCTGTGGATAAGATGTTCGCTGTCCTCTACAGGCTATATAAACCGGGCTTATCCGGTGGGTGGTTAAAAAACGATCAAATCAACGGTTTTGGGTGGTAAACCGCTCGCAAACCCTGATTTTTCGCGGTTTTCGAGGGTTTTCCACAGATTCGTCAAAGTTGCCCCCAAAGTCTGTTGGCGCTTCTGTGGATAAGGTGTTCGCCATCCGCTGCAAGCCACGTAGAACGTGCCTTACAAGCTGTAGATCAAAAAACAACCAATCGTTGTTCAAAACCCAGCTTCTGGATAAGTCACGGTTTTTATTCACTTTATGAAGAGAAAGTTTCGAGCAAATCCACACTTGTCCCCATTAGCTGTGGGTGGAGGTGTGGATAACTTGTTTGCGAATCGCTACAGCCCCATGCCAGCGGCACTTCTAAAGCACTTGATCGAAATTTGCACAATAAAAAACCGCGAAACATGTTCGCGGTTTTTGTCTCAGCGGATCGGTCAGCCCTGAACCGGCACGCCTTTGAGGTACGGCGCAGGTTCCGCGCCCAGGTTGCTCAGCAACCGCTCGCTGTACCAGTCCACAAAGTTCACCACGCCAAATTCATAGGTCTTGGAGTAAGGCCCTGGCTGGTAAGCCGTGGAGTTGATGCCGCGCTGGTTCTCTTCGGCCAGGCGACGGTCCTGATCGTTGGTCGCATCCCAGACCTGACGCATACGGTCCACGTCGTAGTCCACACCTTCAACCGCGTCTTTGTGCACGATCCACTTGGTGGTGACCATGGTTTCCTGAGCGCTGATCGGCCACACCGTGAACACGATGATGTGGTCGCCCATGCAGTGGTTCCACGAGTGCGGCAGGTGCAGGATGCGCATCGAGCCCAGGTCCGGGTTCTTGATGCGGCCCATGAGTTTGGCGCAGCCCTGTTTGCCGTCGATGGTCATCGACACGGTGCCCTTGAGCAGCGGCATGCGCACGATGCGGTTACGCAGGCCGAAACTGGCGTGGGCGTAAGGAATCTTTTCGGCTTCCCAGGAAGCGGCGGAGGCGGCGACGTGGTCCTTGAAGGCCTGGTCGGCGCGCGGGTCGGTGACGTCGTCCCATTCCAGCAGGGTTTTCAACAGTTCCGGGTGCGACGCGTTGCAGTGATAGCACTCGCGGTTGTTTTCCAGCACCAGTTTCCAGTTGGCCTTTTCCATCAAGGTGGTGGTGATCGCCACCTTGGTGTTCTCCATGTCGTACGGTTCCATGTAATGGTTCAGCGTCGACAGGAAGTCATCAATGGCCGGCGGGTTCTCCGACAGGCTGATGAAGATGTAGCCGCCGGCGGTCTTCACGTTCACCGGTTTGAGGCCGTACTCCTTCATGTCGAAGTCGGCGCCCATTTCGGTGCCGGCGAACAGCAGGCGACCGTCCAGTTCGTAGGTCCACTGGTGGTAATGGCAAACCAGCTTGGCAACCTTGCCTTTTTCACTGGTGCACAGACGCGAACCGCGGTGACGGCAGACGTTGTGGAACGCATGGATCACGCCTTCGGCGCCACGAATCACGATGATCGGATTCTTGCCGACTTGCAGGGTCAGGTAGTTGCCCTTGGTCGGGATTTCGCAGGCCATGCCGGCGATCAACCACTCTTTCTGGAAGATTTCCTGCATGTCGATATCAAACAGCCGCTCGTCAGAGTAAAACGGCTGCGGCAGCGAGAAAGTACGCTCGCGCTCTTGCAGCATCTGCGCGGTGGCCTTGCGTGCGGGTTCCAGCGGATCGCCCAGGCTGATTTTTGCGGTGACGTCCATCGATGTGATCCTCAAGGCCTTTCTGTGAGGCCGGCGAAAGTGGCTAATCAGGGTTACTACGCAAGGTGTAAGGAATATGTATTGGTATGGAGCGAGTGTGGGGCCCGCGCTGGCCAGAACCTTATCCATGGGCGACATGGCCCAATCTGTTCCCGACGCGCAACCCCCGGTAGTTGGGGGCTGGTCGCGATAAGTATGTGAATGTCGCAGATAGGTAAATGGGTGGCTCGCGCTATACGCAGAATCGCCAACATAAGGCCGACCATCGGCGGTGGAGAACAGCATGTCCAACAGCTTCCTGAATCCGGTAACCACCCAGACCTGGGCCAACGGTAGACACATCGTCCGTTGCGTCAAAGTCATCCAGGAAACCTGGGATGTGCGCACCTTCTGCTTCATGGCCGACCAGCCGATCCTGTTCTTCTTCAAGCCTGGGCAATTCGTCACCCTGGAGCTGGAAATCGAAGGCGTGCCGATCATGCGCTCCTACACCATTTCCAGCTCGCCATCGGTGCCATACAGCTTTTCGGTAACGATCAAGCGTGTGCCGGGCGGCAAGGTGTCGAACTGGCTGCACGACACCCTGCATGAAGGTCAGGAGCTGGCCGTGCACGGGCCGGTCGGGTTGTTCAACGCCATGGACTTCACCGCGCCGAAGGTGCTGTACCTCAGCGGCGGCGTCGGCATTACGCCGGTCATGTCGATGGCCCGCTGGTTCTACGACACCAACGGCAACGTCGACATGGTGTTCATCCACAGCGCCCGCTCGCCCAAAGACATCATTTACCACCGCGAGCTGGAACACATGGCGTCGCGGATCGAAAACTTCAGCCTGCACCTGATCTGCGAAAAGCATGGCCTGGGCGAGCCGTGGGCCGGTTATCGCGGCTACCTGAACCACAAAATGCTCGAACTGATGACGCCGGACTTCATGGAGCGCGAAGTGTTCTGCTGCGGCCCGACGCCGTACATGAACGCGGTCAAGCGCATGCTCGAAGCGGTCGGCTTCGACATGTCGCGTTATCACGAGGAATCGTTCGGTGCCACGCCGCCGGAAGCCCGTGCGGATGCGGTGGAACAGGCCGAAATTGCTGCCGACGCGCCGGAAGTCGATCTGGCGGACCTGCATCAAGTCGAATTTATCTCGTCCGGCAAGAGTATTCGCGTAGCCCCAGGTGAAACCGTGCATGCGGCGGCGGCCAAGTTGGGTCTATTGATTCCGAAGGCTTGCGGGATGGGGATTTGTGGGACGTGCAAGGTGATGAAGCTGGGGGGCGAGGTCGAGATGGAACACAACGGCGGGATTACCGAGGAAGACGAAGCCGAGGGCTACATCCTGTCGTGCTGCAGCGTGCCGAAGGGGGACGTGCGCATCGAGTTTTGAACCTGTGGGAGCGAGCCTGCTCGCGATAGCGGTGGATCAGTCAATATCAATGTTGAATGTTCCGGCCTCATCGCGAGCAGGCTCGCTCCCACAAGGGTTGGTATTTCAATCGATAAACAGATCCGGCATCAGCTTGTCGTTGCTGCCGGGCTCGAAGCGGTAATGATCGAATTCGGTCACGCCATGCTCCCGCAGAATTTCCTCATCAATCAGCAATCGCCCCGAAATGCTGCGACCGCTGCTGTCCAGAATGACGTGGGCGGCATCCGCCATGATTGCAGGCGTGCGCGCATGCTTGAAGGACTCCCGTGAACCCAGCTGAAACTCGATGGCGGCGGTCGCAATCATCGTCTGCGGCCACAGCGAGTTGACGCTGATGCCGTAGTTCTTGAATTCCTCGCTCATGCCCACCGTCAGCATGCTCATGCCGTATTTGGTCACGGTGTAAGGGCTGTACTGGGCGAACCACTGGGTCGCCAGATTCAGCGGCGGCGACAGGTTGAGGATGTGGCCGCTGCTCTTCTTCAAGTAAGGCAGCGCCGCCTGGCTGCACAGCAACACGGCGCGGGTGTTGATCTGGTGCATCAGGTCGAAGCGTTTGAGCTCGATGTGTTGCACCCCGATCAACTTGATCGCCCCGGCATTGTTGATCAGCGCATCGATACCGCCGAAATGTTCGTTGGCCTGGGCCAGTGCTTCACGCACCGCAACTTCATCGCGCACATCCACCTGCAAAGCCAGCGCCTTGCCGCCCGCCGTTTCAACTTCCTGCGCCACGCTGAAAATCGTCCCCGGCAATTTGGGATGGGGCTCGGCGCTTTTGGCGGCAATTACAATATTGGCCCCGTCCCGCGCGGCCCGCAGCGCGATCTCACGACCAATCCCACGGCTGGCGCCGGTGATGAACAGGGTTTTGCCTTGTAATGACATGCGTACGCTCCTGATTATTGTTATCTGAGCGGATAGAGCGGCTCGCAAGACAATGTAGACCAAGACGCTGTGATGAGTGGCGAGGGAGCTTTTGTGGCGAGGGAGCTTGCTCCCGCTGGGCTGCGAAGCGGCCCAAAATACTGAGGATGCGGTCTGTCAGGCAGACCGCATTGGCTGGTTTTACGACTGCTGCGCAGCCGAGCGGGAGCAAGCTCCCTCGCCACAGGGGATCGGGTTGCGGCTAGTGGGACATGACTTCGCGGATATCCGCCGCCAATTCACGGACGCGTTCTTCTTCGGTGTCCCACGAGCACATGAAGCGTGCGCCGCCGTTGCCGATGAAGGTGTAGAAGCGCCAGCCTTTGGCGGTCAGTGCGGCGATGGCTGGTTCCGAGAGTTGCAGGAACACGCCGTTGGCCTGCACCGGGAACATCAGCTCTACGCCTGGAATGTCGCTCACCAGTTCAGCCAGCAGCTGCGCGCAGTGGTTGGCGTGGCGGGCGTATTTGAGCCAGGCGTCGTTTTCCAGGATCCCGACCCACGGTGCGGAGAGGAAGCGCATCTTTGACGCGAGCTGCCCGGCCTGTTTGCAGCGGTAGTCGAAGTCTTCGGCCAGTTTGTGGTTGAAGAACAGAATCGCCTCACCCACCGCCATGCCGTTTTTCGTGCCGCCGAAGCACAGCACGTCGACGCCGGCTTTCCAGGTCAGGTCGGCTGGCGAGCAGCCGAGGAATGCGCAGGCGTTGGAGAAGCGCGCGCCGTCCATGTGCAGGTTCAGGCCCAACTCTTTGCAGGTGGCGCTGATGGCGCGGATTTCTTCCGGGGTGTAGACGCTGCCGACTTCGGTGGCCTGGGTCAGGGTCACGACGCGGGGTTTCGGGTAGTGGATGTCCTGGCGCTTGAGGGCGACTTCGCGGATCGATTCCGGGGTCAGCTTGCCGTTTTCGGTGCGGGCAATCAGCAGCTTGGAGCCGTTGGAGAAGAATTCCGGCGCGCCGCATTCGTCGGTTTCGACGTGGGCGGTTTCCGAGCAGATCACGCTGTGGTAACTCTGGCACAGCGACGACAGGGCCAGCGAGTTGGCCGCGGTGCCGTTGAAGGCGAAGAACACTTCGCAGTCGGTTTCGAACAGTTTGCGGAAATCATCGGACGCGCGAGCGGTCCATTCATCGTCGCCGTAAGCGCGCTGGTGGCCGTGGTTGGCCTGTTCCATGGCCGCCCAGGCTTCAGGGCAGATACCGGAATAGTTGTCGCTGGCGAATTGTTGGCTCTTATCGGTCATGGCCCTGCTTTCCGTGGTCGGGACGCTTATGGTGAAGCGTCTCGTGGTCAATGATGGTGCGCACTTTACCGAAGATCATCCGGGGAGCACACGGGATGCGTCTGACAGAACAATACAAAGACGACGGGCAATTATGCACATGACGCAAAGGGATGGGGCACTGGATCTGCTCAAGTGGCTGGCGCTATTGAGCATGGTGCTCGATCACCTGCGATATGTCGGTTATTCCGTCGATCTGCTGTATGTGCCAGGGCGGATGGCGTTTCCGTGGTTCTGCTTGGCGATGGCCGCCAACTTGTCGCGCACCCGGACGGTGTCGACCGACGGCCAGTGGCGATACCTGGTTTGGCTGCTGTTGTTCAGCGCCATCAGCGAAATCCCCTACCGGATGTACATTCCAGATCCCGACACTTTGAACGTGATGCCTACGTTGGCGCTGGGGTTGTTGGTGGCGCGTGGCTGGCAGGACAAGGCGCTGCAATCGCGACTGCTCGCGGTCGGCGCCCTGGTGTTGGCGGCACTGTTTCCGGAGTGGCTGATGTTTGGTTTCTTCGGCGTGCTGCTGCCGCTGGCGATGTTGCTGGTGATCAAGCGGCCCTGGTATTACAGCCTGTTGCCGGGGTTGGTGTGCCTGGCGGCGAATCAATGGGAAGTGCTGTTTTACTCGGCTCGACTCGGTAACAGTGCAGCCATCCTTGGGATCGCCACTTGTCTGATTGCGCCATTGCTGGGAGTGGTCTTGTTGCGACATGCCCGGTCTCTCAAGCCACCACCGATGCGCCGTTGGGCGTATGCCTTGTATCCGCTGCATTTTCTACTACTGCTCGCAGTGCGACAGACAATCGCCTGACCCCTGTGGGAGCTAGCCTGCTAGCGATGAGGCAGTCCCAGCCGGCATTGAGGTTGCCTGACCCAACGCTATCGCGAGCAGGCTCGCTCCCACAGGGGGTCTTCGCTGATTTAAGGAGTGTGTTCGGCATGCCATTTCCCGCCATGTCGTAAACGCACCTTTGCGTGGCGTCCGTAGGCATTTGACCTGTCTGCGCCGGTCATACCATCGCATCAAAGGGCACTGTCGAAACACCGGTGCCTTACCGAGACGAATGGCGCATAGATGCCGCTGGGAGAGACGCGATGTTCAGCAAGCAAGACCAGATCCAGGGTTACGACGATGCACTGCTGGCGGCGATGAATGCCGAGGAGCAACGCCAGGAAGATCACATCGAGCTGATCGCGTCAGAGAACTACACCAGCAAACGCGTCATGGAAGCGCAAGGCAGCGGCCTGACCAACAAATACGCCGAAGGCTATCCGGGCAAGCGCTACTACGGTGGCTGCGAGCACGTCGATAAAGTTGAAGCGCTGGCCATCGAACGCGCCAAGCAGCTGTTCGGTGCTGATTACGCCAACGTCCAACCGCACTCCGGTTCCTCGGCCAACAGCGCCGTGTACCTGGCCCTGCTGCAAGCCGGCGACACCATTCTCGGCATGAGCCTGGCCCACGGTGGTCACCTGACCCACGGTGCCAAGGTGTCGTCCTCGGGCAAGCTGTACAACGCCGTGCAGTACGGCATTGACACCAAAACCGGGCTGATCGACTACGACGAAGTCGAGCGCCTGGCCGTCGAGTGCAAGCCGAAGATGATCGTTGCCGGCTTCTCGGCTTACTCCAAGACCCTCGACTTTCCGCGCTTCCGTCAGATCGCCGACAAGGTCGGTGCGTTGCTGTTCGTCGACATGGCCCACGTGGCCGGTCTGGTCGCTGCCGGCCTGTACCCGAACCCGCTGCCGTACGCCGATGTGGTCACCACCACCACCCACAAGACCCTGCGCGGTCCGCGTGGCGGCCTGATCCTGTGCAAGTCCAACGAAGAAATCGAGAAGAAGCTCAACTCGGCAGTCTTCCCGGGTGCCCAGGGCGGCCCGCTGATGCACGTGATCGCCGGTAAGGCCGTGTGCTTCAAGGAAGCGCTGGAGCCTGGTTTCAAGGCTTACCAACAACAAGTGATCGACAACGCCCAGGCCATGGCCGGCGTGTTTATCAAACGCGGCTACGATGTAGTGTCCGGCGGCACCGATAACCACCTGTTCCTGGTCAGCCTGATCCGTCAGGGCCTCACCGGCAAAGAGGCGGATGCAGCACTCGGTCGCTCGCACATCACCGTGAACAAGAACGCTGTCCCGAACGATCCACAGTCGCCGTTCGTGACCTCCGGCCTGCGCATCGGCACCCCGGCGGTGACCACTCGCGGCTTCAAGGTTACCCAGTGCGTCACGCTGGCCGGCTGGATCTGCGACATCCTCGACAACCTCGGCGACGCCGATGTCGAGGCCAATGTCGCGCAGCAAGTGTCGGCACTGTGCGCGGACTTCCCGGTTTATCGCTGAGCGCGGTTTTGGAGTAAATGACTATGCAACGCTACTCAGGCTTCGGCCTCTTCAAACACTCCCTCAGCCATCACGAAAACTGGCAGAAAATGTGGCGCACGCCGACCCCTAAAAAGGTCTATGACGTGGTCATCGTCGGCGGTGGCGGGCATGGTCTGGCGACCGCCTATTACCTGGCCAAGGAACACGGCATCACCAACGTGGCCGTGGTCGAGAAAGGCTGGCTGGGCGGCGGTAACACCGCGCGCAACACCACCATCGTTCGCTCCAACTACCTGTGGGACGAGTCGGCGCACCTGTATGAACACGCGATGAAATTGTGGGAAGGCCTGTCCCAGGACCTGAACTACAACGTGATGTTCTCCCAGCGCGGCGTTTACAACCTGTGCCACACCCTGCAAGACATTCGTGATTCCGAGCGTCGGGTCAGCGCCAACCGCCTCAACGGCGTGGACGGCGAACTGCTCGATGCCAAACAGGTAGCCGACGAGATTCCGTACCTCGACTGCTCGAAGAACACCCGCTACCCGGTGATGGGCGCAACCGTCCAGCGTCGCGGCGGCGTGGCCCGTCACGATGCCGTGGCGTGGGGCTTTGCCCGTGCCGCTGACGCACTGGGCGTAGATTTGATTCAACAGACCGAAGTGATCGGTTTCCGCAAGGAAAACGGCGTGTGCATCGGCGTTGAAACCAACAAGGGTTTTATCGGCGCCAAACGCGTCGGTGTCGTGACCGCCGGTAACTCCGGGCACATGGCCAAACTCGCCGGTTTCCGTCTGCCGATCGAATCCCACCCGCTGCAAGCGCTGGTGTCCGAGCCGATCAAGCCGATTATCGACAGCGTGATCATGTCCAACGCCGTACACGGTTACATCAGCCAGTCCGACAAGGGCGACCTGGTGATCGGTGCCGGTATCGACGGCTACAACGGCTACGGCCAGCGTGGTTCGTACCCGGTGATCGAACACACCATCCAGGCCATCGTCGAGATGTTCCCGGTGTTGTCCCGCGTACGCATGAACCGGCAGTGGGGCGGCATCGTCGACACCACGCCGGATGCCTGCCCGATCATTTCGAAAACCCCGGTCCCGAACATGTTCTTCAACTGCGGTTGGGGCACCGGTGGCTTCAAGGCAACACCTGGCTCGGGCAACGTGTTTGCCGCGAGTCTGGCCAAGGGTGAAATGCACCCATTGGCTGCACCTTTCTCCATCGACCGTTTCCACAACGGTGCGTTGATCGATGAACACGGCGCTGCTGCGGTTGCCCACTAACAGGAGAAATCCCCATGTTGCATATCTTCTGTCCTCACTGCGGCGAGCTGCGCTCCGAAGAGGAATTCCACGCATCCGGCCAGGCGCATATCCCGCGTCCACTGGATCCGACGACCTGCACCGACGAGGAGTGGGGCGACTACATGTTCTTCCGCGATAACCCTCGCGGTCTGCACCACGAGCTGTGGGATCACGTCGCCGGTTGCCGTCAGTACTTCAACGCCACCCGCGACACCGTGACCTACGAGATTCTCGAGACCTACAAGATCGGCGCCAAGCCGCAGTTCACCGACAAGACCGATAGCCCGAAAGCGGCCACGACGGCTCTGGGAGAGAAGGTATGAGCCAGATCAATCGCCTGTCCAACGGCGGACGGATCGACCGCAACAAAGTGCTGAGCTTCACCTTCAACGGCCAGGTCTACAAAGGCTTTGAAGGCGATTCTCTGGCCGCGGCCTTGCTGGCCAACGGCGTCGACATCATCGGTCGCAGCTTCAAATATTCCCGTCCGCGCGGCATCTATGCTGCGGGCGCCGAAGAGCCGAACGCCGTGCTGCAGATCGGCGCGACCGAAGCCACGCAAATCCCGAACGTGCGCGCCACACAACAAGCGCTGTATCAAGGTTTGGTCGCCACCAGCACCAACGGCTGGCCGAGCGTGAACAACGACATGATGGGGATTCTCGGCAAGGTCGGCGGCAAGCTGATGCCGCCGGGCTTCTACTACAAAACCTTCATGTACCCGCAATCGTTCTGGATGACTTACGAGAAGTACATTCGTAAGGCAGCAGGTCTTGGCCGTTCGCCGACCGAGAACGATCCGGACACCTACGACTACATGAACCAGCACTGCGACGTGCTGATCGTCGGCGGTGGCCCTGCTGGCCTGGCCGCCGCACTGGCAGCAGCTCGCAGCGGTGCCCGCGTGATCCTCGCCGATGAGCAGGAAGAGTTCGGCGGCAGCCTGCTCGACTCCCGCGAAAGCCTCGACGGCAAGCCGGCTACCGAGTGGGTCGCCAGCGTCATCGCCGAACTGAAGGACACCCCGGACGTGCTGCTGTTGCCGCGCGCCACGGTCAACGGTTACCACGACCATAACTTCCTGACCATTCACGAACGCCTGACCGATCACCTCGGCGACCGCGCACCGATTGGCCAGGTGCGTCAGCGCATCCACCGGGTTCGCGCCAAGCGTGTGGTGCTGGCGACCGGCGCTCACGAGCGTCCACTGGTTTACGGCAACAACGACGTGCCGGGCAACATGCTCGCCGGCGCTGTGTCGACTTACGTTCGTCGTTATGGCGTGGCACCGGGCAAAAAACTGGTGCTGTCGACCAACAATGACCACGCCTACCGCGTCGCGCTGGATTGGCTCGACGCCAGCCTGCAGGTCGTGGCCATCGCCGATGCACGCAGCAATCCGCGCGGTGCGCTGGTTGAAGAAGCACGCGCCAAAGGCATTCGTATCCTGACCGGCAGCGCCGTGATCGAGGCCCGTGGCAGCAAGCACGTGACCGCCGCTCGCGTGGCCGCGATCGATGTCAAGGCACACGCTGTGACCAGCCCTGGCGAGTGGCTGGATTGCGACCTGGTCGCCACTTCCGGCGGTTACAGCCCGGTGGTTCACCTGGCTTCGCATTTGGGCGGCAAGCCGATCTGGCGTGAAGACATCCTCGGTTTCGTACCGGGCGAAGCACCGCAGAAACGCGTGTGCGTCGGTGGCATCAACGGCGTCTATGGCCTCGGCGATTCGTTGGCCGATGGTTTTGAAGGCGGCGCTCGCGCAGCCAGCGAAGCCGGTTTCAGTGTGGTCGAAGGCACGTTGCCGAAAGCCCTGAGCCGTCTCGAAGAGCCAACCTTGGCGCTGTTTCAGGTGCCGCACGAAAAAGGCACGACACGCGGACCGAAGCAATTCGTCGATCTGCAGAACGACGTCACTGCGGCCGGCATCGAACTGGCGACCCGCGAAGGCTTCGAGTCGGTTGAACACGTCAAACGCTACACCGCACTGGGCTTCGGCACCGACCAGGGCAAGCTCGGCAACGTCAACGGCCTGGCCATTGCCGCCCGTTCGCTTAACGTGACCATCCCGCAAATGGGCACCACGATGTTCCGTCCGAACTACACGCCGGTCACCTTCGGCGCCGTGGCCGGCCGTCACTGTGGGCACATCTTCGAACCTGTGCGTCACACTGCGCTGCATCACTGGCACGTAAAGAATGGTGCCGAGTTTGAAGACGTCGGTCAGTGGAAGCGTCCTTGGTACTTCCCGAAAAACGGTGAAGACATTCACACCGCCGTCAAACGCGAATGCAAAGCCGTGCGCGACAGCGTGGGCCTGCTGGACGCATCGACGCTCGGCAAGATCGACATCCAGGGCCCGGATGCGCGTGAGTTCCTCAACCGCATCTACACTAACGCCTGGACCAAGCTCGACGTGGGCAAGGCCCGTTACGGCCTGATGTGTAAAGAAGACGGCATGGTCTTCGACGATGGCGTAACCGCCTGTCTCGCCGACAACCACTTCGTGATGACCACCACCACGGGCGGCGCGGCACGCGTGCTGCAATGGCTGGAAATCTACTCCCAGACCGAATGGCCAGAACTGAAGGTGTACTTCACGTCCGTGACGGATCACTGGGCAACCATGACCCTGTCCGGGCCGAACAGCCGCAAGCTGCTCAGCGAAGTCACCGACATCGACCTGAGCAACGAAGCCTTCCCGTTCATGACCTGGAAAGAAGGTCTGGTCGGCGGTGTGCCGGCGCGGGTATTCCGGATTTCGTTTACCGGTGAGCTGTCGTACGAAGTCAACGTGCAGGCCGACTATGCGATGGGTGTGCTCGAGAAAATCGTCGAGGCCGGCAAGCAATACAACCTGACCCCGTATGGCACTGAAACCATGCACATTCTGCGGGCCGAGAAGGGCTTCATCATCGTCGGTCAGGACACCGACGGCTCGATGACCCCGGACGACCTGAACATGGGCTGGTGTGTCGGTCGCACCAAACCGTTCTCGTGGATCGGCCAGCGAGGCATGAACCGTGAAGACTGCGTGCGTGACCAGCGCAAACAGCTGGTGGGCCTGAAGCCGATCGATCCGACCAAATGGCTGCCGGAAGGTGCGCAACTGGTGTTCAACACCAAGCAGACGATTCCGATGACCATGGTCGGTCACGTCACCTCCAGCTACCTGCACAACTCCCTCGGCTATTCGTTTGCCATGGGCGTGGTGAAGGGCGGTTTGAAGCGCATCGGTGAGCGTGTGTTCGCACCGCTGGCGGATGGCAGCGTGATCGAGGCGGAAATCGTTTCTTCGGTGTTCTTCGATCCGAAAGGTGATCGCCAGAACGTTTAAGGGCCTCGGGTCCTGTGGAGAGTCTGCTACCGCTATCGCGAGCAGGCTCGCTCCCACAGGGGAACGCGGTCGAATGTGGGAGCTAGCCTGCTAGCGATGACGGCAGTGCAGCCACCACAGGAACCAACAGAATTCAGGAACAGGTGCTTTATGACCGCAGCCAATGTTTATCAACAACGCCCAACCACCGGCGCCAAGGCCGAGTCGTCGCTGCATCACGCAGGCCTGCCAAGCCTGGTGGGCAAGGGCCGCAAAAGCGCCGGCGTGATCGTGCGTGAGAAAAAACTCCTCGGCCACCTCACCATCCGTGGCGATGGCCACGATGCTGCGTTCGCCGCTGGCGTGCACAAAGCCCTCGGTATCGAACTGCCGGCGGCGCTGACCGTCGTCGTCAAAGGCGAAACCAGCCTGCAATGGATGGGGCCGGATGAATGGCTGCTGATCGTGCCGACCGGTGAAGAATTCGCCGCCGAACAAAAGCTGCGTGAAGCGCTGGGCGATCTGCACATCGCAATCACCAACGTCAGCGGCGGCCAGCAGCTCCTCGAACTGAGCGGTCCGAACGTGCGCCAGGTGCTGATGAAGTCCACAAGCTACGACGTGCACCCAAATAGCTTCCCGGTGGGCAAGGCTGTGGGTACTGTGTTTGCGAAGTCGCAACTGGTGATCCGCCATACCGCCGAAGACACCTGGGAACTGCTGATCCGTCGCAGCTTCTCGGATTACTGGTGGTTGTGGTTGCAGGATGCGGCGGCCGAGTACGGGCTTAGCGTTCAGGCGTAACACGGTGCTGTAGTCAGGACTGCTTTTGTGGCGAGGGAGCTTGCTCCCGCTCGGCTGCGAAGCAGTCGTAAAACCTGAGTCCGCGTTTCTCCTGAAGAAACGCGGTTGCTGATTTTGGGGTCGCTTCGCAACCCAGCGGGAGCAAGCTCCCTCGCCACAGGTCTTCGCAGTCGCGTAGGTATTTTCGAACAGGAGTCACCGCACTATGAGCCGCGCCCCAGACACATGGATTCTGACCGCCGACTGCCCAAGCGTCCTCGGCACCGTGGACGCGGTGACCCGCTTTCTGTTCGAGCAGGGCTGCTACGTCACCGAGCACCATTCCTTCGATGATCGGCTCTCGGGCCGTTTCTTCATTCGGGTGGAATTCCGTCAGCCCGACGGCTTCGACGAACAAGCCTTCCGCGCAGGCCTGGAAGAGCGTGGCCAAGCCTTCGGAATGATCTTCGAACTGACTGAGCCGAACTACCGGCCAAAAGTGGTGATCATGGTCTCCAAGGCCGATCACTGCCTCAACGACTTGCTCTACCGCCAGCGCATCGGCCAATTGTCGATGGACGTGGCCGCCGTGGTCTCCAACCACCCGGACCTGAAACCGTTGGCCGACTGGCACCAGATTCCGTATTACCACTTCCCGCTGGACCCGAACGACAAGCCGTCCCAGGAGCGTCAGGTGTTGCGGGTGATCGAGGAGTCCGGCGCCGAACTGGTGATTCTTGCCCGTTACATGCAAGTCCTGTCGCCCGAGCTGTGCCGCAAACTCGACGGCAAGGCGATCAACATCCATCACTCCCTGCTGCCGGGTTTCAAGGGCGCCAAGCCTTATCACCAGGCCTACAACAAGGGCGTGAAACTGGTCGGCGCCACGGCGCACTACATCAACAACGACCTGGACGAAGGACCGATCATCGCCCAAGGCGTAGAGGTCGTGGACCACAGTCATTACCCGGAAGACCTGATCGCCAAGGGGCGGGATATCGAAGGGCTGACCCTGGCGCGGGCGGTTGGTTATCACATTGAAAGACGAGTGTTTTTGAACGCCAATAGAACCGTCGTTCTTTAGGTCGCCATCGCTAGCAGGCTAGCACCCACAGGGTTTTGGGTTGTTCACAAATCCTGTGCTCACCCGAATCACTGTGGGAGCTAGCCTGCTAGCGATGAGGCCATTACAAGCAACACATAAACAGCATCTGTACCCGAGCAATCAACGCGCCGCCGCTCCATGGCGACGCGACCGCTACATAAAAACAACAGCGAGGTGAAAGCATGTCTGGCAATCGTGGTGTGGTGTATCTCGGCAATGGCAAGGTCGAAATACAGAAAATCGACTATCCGAAAATGCAGGACCCGCGCGGCAGGAAGATCAACCATGCTGTCATCCTGCGCGTGGTTTCCACCAACATCTGTGGTTCCGACCAGCACATGGTGCGCGGTCGTACTACCGCCCAGACCGGCCTGGTACTGGGCCACGAAATCACCGGTGAAGTGATCGAGAAGGGCAGCGACGTCGAGAACCTGCAGATCGGCGATCTGGTTTCTGTTCCGTTCAACGTGGCTTGCGGGCGCTGCCGTTCCTGCAAGGAAATGCACACCGGCGTTTGCCTGAGCGTTAACCCGGCGCGTCCGGGCGGTGCTTACGGTTATGTCGACATGGGCGACTGGACCGGCGGCCAGGCCGAATACGCGATGGTGCCGTACGCTGACTTCAACCTGCTGAAACTGCCTGATCGCGACCGCGCGATGGAAAAAATCCGCGACCTGACCTGCCTCTCCGACATCCTGCCCACCGGCTACCATGGCGCAGTCACCGCCGGCGTTGGCCCAGGCAGCACCGTGTACATCGCAGGTGCCGGCCCGGTCGGCCTGGCCGCTGCCGCTTCCGCTCGCCTGCTGGGCGCGGCGGTGGTGATCATCGGCGACGTCAACACCGTTCGCCTGGCACACGCCAAGGCACAGGGTTTCGAAATCGCCGACCTGTCCCTGGACACCCCGTTGCACGAACAAATCGCTGCACTGCTGGGCGAGCCAGAAGTGGATTGCGCCGTCGACGCCGTAGGCTTCGAAGCGCGTGGCCACGGCCATGACGGCGTGAAACACGAGGCTCCAGCCACCGTGCTCAACTCGCTGATGGGCGTAGTGCGGGTTGCCGGCAAAATCGGTATCCCGGGCCTGTACGTGACCGAAGATCCAGGTGCAGTCGATGCCGCCGCAAAAATGGGCAGCCTGAGCATCCGCTTCGGTCTGGGCTGGGCCAAATCCCACAGCTTCCACACTGGCCAGACGCCCGTGATGAAGTACAACCGCCAGCTGATGCAGGCGATCATGTGGGACCGCATTCACATTGCCGACATCGTTGGCGTGGAAGTCATCAGCCTGGATGATGCGCCACGTGGGTATGGCGAGTTCGATGCGGGCGTGCCGAAGAAGTTTGTGATTGATCCGCATAAGTTGTTTAGTGCGGCGTAAGACTTCACGCAAAGCAAAACGGCGACCCGAGGGTCGCCGTTTTTGTTTGTGTTTTATATCAACCTTGTGGCGAGGGAGCTTGCTCCCGTTGGGCGGCGAAGCGGCCCCGAACGCTGCGATTTCGATCTGTAAGACACAGCGTGTCTGACGGTTTCGCGACAGCTTAGTCGCCAAACGGGAGCAAGCCCCTCGCCACAGGTGCGTGAACGGGGTAAAAATGCCTGCGGCAGCAAGGAACAATGCCCAGCAAACCCCGGTCAAACCGGCAGTTTTCCCGTCCGCACACGGGCGGTTTTCATGGCGCAAGAGGATGTCTGGATGAAGATTTCACGCGGTTTTGCACTGGCTTCGCTAATGAGTCTGGCGGCCAGCCCGGTCTTCGCCGGTTTCAGCCTGGAAGATGTGACCAAAGCGGCCTCGAGCATGCAGGGCGGAAATGCGGCCGCAGCAGCTGCGCCAACTTCAGAAACAGCTGGTTTGCTGAGCGCGCTAAGCCAATTGAACGTAACGCCACAACAGGCCGTTGGCGGGACCGGGGCGATGCTGGGGCTGGCAAAAAATCAATTGAGCTCGACCGATTACTCTGAACTGGCCAAAAGCGTTCCGGGGATCGACAAGTTGTCCGGCGGCGGTGAGCTGGGCGCTCTGGCGGGCTTGCTCGGTTCTTCCGGCAAGGCGGCGGGTCTGGACAATGCCTTGGGCGCCGTAAAGAACACCAACGATCTGAACAACGCTTTCAGCGCGTTGGGCATGGACAGCGGCATGATCGGCCAGTTTGCCCCGGTGCTTTTGCAATACCTGGGTCAGCAGGGCGTCGGCGGTTCGCTGCTGGAAAGCCTGGGCGGGATCTGGGGCGCTGGCACCGGTAGCTGATTCAACGGCGCTCGGCGCGCAAAGCGTCGATGCGTTGATCCTTCTCGATCCAGAGCTGGTTGACCCAGTTCTGGATTGTTCCGCGAAACTCCGGATCGTTTTCGTAATCTCCCTGCCACAGCGCCGGGTCGAGTTCACGGGTCTTGATGTCGATGATGACCCTCGGCACGGTGCCGCTGATCAAGTCCCAAAACCCCGGAATCTTCTGCTGCGGATACACCACCGTCACATCGAGAACAGCGTCCAGCTGTTCGCCCATCGCCGCCAATACAAACGCCACGCCGCCGGCCTTAGGCTTGAGCAAGTGAGTGAACGGTGATTGCTGTTGAGCGCTTTTCGCCGCGGTGTATCGGGTGCCTTCCAGGTAGTTGACCACGGTCACCGGCTGACGCTTGTACAACTCGCACGCCGCTTTGGTGATTTCCAGATCCTTGCCGGCCAGCTCAGGGTGCTTCGCCAGGAATGCCTTGGTGTAGCGCTTCATGAACGGATAGTCCAAGGCCCACCACGCCAGCCCCAGGAACGGCACCCAGATCAGTTCTTTCTTGAGGAAGAACTTGAAGAACGGCGTGCGGCGGTTCAGCGTCTGGATCAGCGCCGGGATATCGACCCAGGATTGATGGTTGCTGATCACCAGATACGACGTGTCGCGGCGCAGATCATCGCCGCCGCGGATGTCCCATTGGGTGGGGATGCACAGGCGGAAGATCAGCTTGTCGATTTCGGCCCAGGTTTCGGCGATCCACATCACCACCCACGAGGCGTAGTCGCGGAAACGGATGGGCAGGATCAGTTTGAGCAGGGCAAACACCATCAGCGGCCCGAACAGGACCAAGGTGTTGAGCAACAGCAGAAGGGTAACGAAACAGCCGGTGAGCAGGCGGCGCATAAGTAACTCTTGAAAGCATTTGGGCGCGCCATGATAAGCAGCTTCGGGCGACAGGCCAAATCGGTGACGACGAATGTTTCACCTTTACATCGTTATGCTGGCAGCCTGATGAGATCCCTGTGGCGAGGGAGCTTGCTCCCGTTGGGCTGCGAAGCGGCCCTTGAACCATAGGACGCAGTGTTTCTGTTACACCGTATGAACCGGGTTTACGGCGGCTTCGCCGCCGAGCGGGAGCAAGCTCCCTCGCCACAAAGGTATGTGGTCGTCCAACTATCGTTGTTGTTTGCGGTCTAGAATTCGGCCACTGCGCCCCAATTCCCAAAGGATGCCCATTACGTGAAATCCCTCCTTGCACTGCTTTCCCTCGTGGCCCTGCCGGTCCTGGCCGCTGAGCCAACGCTGTACGGGCGTTACGAATACATTGCGCTGCCGGAAATCGGCGGCGAAGTCCTTAAAGCCAAAATGGACACCGGCGCCCTGACGGCATCGCTGTCGGCCAAGGACATCGAAACCTTCACCCGTGACGGCGACGAGTGGGTGCGTTTCCGCCTCGCCACCAAAGACGCGAGCAACAAGGTCTACGAGCACAAGGTCGCGCGGATCAGCAAGATCAAGACCCGATCCGAAGAAGACGAGGATGACAAGGAAGCCATCGAGCCCACCAAGCGTCCGGTGGTCGATCTGGAGCTGTGCCTGGGCAACGTCAAGCGCACCGTCGAGGTCAATCTCACCGACCGCAGCAGCTTCAATTATCCGTTGTTGATCGGCGCCAAGGCCTTGCGTGAATTCGGCGCGGCGGTAAACCCGGCGCGTCGTTTCACAGCCGACAAACCCGACTGCTGATTGACGGAATGTGAGGCTTGGGGCACCGTTCGCCCACTTAACTGCCGGGCTCGGACGCCATGCCTCATATCCTGATAGTCGAAGACGAAGCGGCGATTGCCGACACCCTGATATTCGCGTTGCAGGGCGAGGGGTTCACCACCACCTGGTTGAGCCTTGGCGCGGCTGCGCTGGAGCATCAGCGCCAGACCCCGGCCGACCTGATCATTCTCGACATTGGCCTGCCGGACATCAGTGGCTTCGAGACATGCAAGCAACTGCGGCGTTTCAGCGAAGTGCCGGTGATCTTCCTCAGCGCCCGTGATGCGGAAATCGACCGCGTGGTGGGCCTGGAAATAGGCGCCGACGACTACGTGGTCAAGCCGTTCAGCCCCCGGGAAGTCGCGGCGCGGGTCCGGGCGATTCTCAAGCGCATGGCGCCGCGACCGGTGGCCGAAGTCTCATCGACGCTGTTTCGGATCGACAGCGAACGCGTGCAGATCAGCTATCGCAATCAGTCATTGAGCCTTACGCGGCACGAATTCCGTCTGCTGCAATGCCTGCTGGAACAACCCGAACGGGTCTTCAGTCGCGAGCAATTACTCGATGCGCTGGGGGTCGCCGCTGATGCCGGTTACGAGCGCAGCATCGACAGCCACATCAAAAGCGTGCGCGCCAAATTGCGTCTGGTGAAGGCCGACGCCGAGCCGATCCAGACCCATCGCGGCCTCGGCTACAGCTACAGCCCGGGGCACAGCTGATGCCGCTGGGGATCCGGATTTTCCTGGTCTACGTGCTGTTCATCGGCCTGACCGGTTACTTCGTGCTCAACACTGTGATGGAAGAAATCCGCCCCGGTGTGCGTCAGTCCACGGAAGAAACCCTGGTCGACACCGCCAACCTGATGGCCGAGATCCTGCGAGACGACTTCAAGGCCGGCACCCTCAACCAGAACCGCTGGCCCGAGCTGCTCAAGGCCTACGGCGAACGGCAGCCAAAGGCAAGCATCTGGGGCTTACCGAAGAACCAGGTGAATCACCGCATCTACGTCACCGACGCCAAAGGCATCGTGGTGCTGGATTCCAGTGGCGCGGCGGTGGGGCAGGATTACTCGCGCTGGAACGATGTCTACCTTACGTTGCGCGGTGAATACGGCGCGCGTTCCACCCGCAGCGATCCAGACGATGCGAACTCCTCGGTAATGCACGTCGGCGCGCCGATTCGCGACAACGGCCAGATCATCGGCGTGGTCACCGTGGCAAAACCCAACAGTTCGCTGCAGCCTTACGTGGATCGCACCGAACGTCGATTGCTTGCCTATGGCGCGGGTCTGATCGGACTGGGTCTGCTGTTCGGCGCGCTGTTGTCGTGGTGGCTGAGCGCTGCGCTGCGACGCTTGACGGCCTATGCGCAGGCGGTAAGTGAAGGTCGGCGTGTCGAGGTGCCGCATTACCGCGGCGGTGAGCTGGAGCAACTGGCGACAGCGGTGGAGCAGATGCGAACGCAGCTGGAAGGCAAAGCCTACGTCGAACGTTATGTGCACACCCTGACCCATGAATTGAAGAGCCCGCTGGCGGCGATTCGTGGTGCGGCGGAGTTGCTGCAAGGTGACATGCCGTTGGCTCAGCAGCAGCGTTTCGTCAGCAACATCGACAGCGAAAGTGTGCGCATGCAGCAGTTGATTGAGCGGCTGCTGAACCTGGCCCAGGTTGAACAGCGCCAAGGGCTGGAGGAGCGGGTCACGGTACCGTTGGCCAGTTTGGTGGATGAGTTGCTCAACGCCCAGGCTGCGCGGATCGAAGGCAAGAAATTGCGCGTGGAACAGCGGATTGCGCCGGACATGAATCTGCATGGCGAGCCGTTTCTGTTGCGTCAGGCGTTAGGGAATCTGTTGGAGAATGCTTTGGATTTCACTCCGCCTCAGGGTGTGCTGCGGTTCAGCGCCGAGCGTGTCGGTGAGCAGATCGAGTTCAGGCTGTTCAATCAGGCTGAGGCGATTCCTGACTATGCGTTGCCGCGTTTAAGTGAACGTTTCTACTCGCTGCCGCGACCGGACAGTGGGCGCAAGAGTACCGGGTTGGGGCTTAACTTTGTGGAAGAAGTGGTCAAGTTGCATGGCGGGTCATTGAGCATTGGTAATGTCGCGGGCGGTGTTGAAGTCAGGTTGCGCCTGGCTTAGGACCGAGTTGCCGCCATCGCGAGCAGGCTCGCTCCCACAAAAGGATCTATGGTGAACACAAAAATTGTGAACACCACAGATCCTTGTGGGAGCGGGCTTGCCCGCGAAGAGGCCGGTCCAGTCTTCACACACTCTCCATATTCCCCCCATAAATCCCCCACACACCCATTCCAGACTCTGCCCATCCAAACAGGGAGAGTCCCATGAACCGCAGCCTGACCATAAAACTCGGGGCCATTGCCCTTCTGATTCTGTTATTGCTCATCCCGTTGCTGATGATCAACGGCGTCATCCAGGACCGCCAACAACTGCGCGACGGCGTGCTCGAAGACATTGCCCGCAGTTCCAGCTACAGCCAGCAATTGAGCGGGCCGCTGATGGTGGTGCCGTACCGCAAAGTGGTGCGCACCTGGAAACTCAACGAAAAAACCAACGAGCGCTACCAGGAAGTCGGTGAAGAACGCGGGCGTCTGTATTTCCTTCCGGAGCGCTTCGAGCTCGACGGCCAGGTGCAGACCGAACTGCGTTCCCGAGGCATTTATGAGGCGCGACTATTCCACGCCGACAACCGCATCAGCGGGCATTTCTCCGTCCCGGCGCAACTGGGCATCAAGGAAGACTTCGCCAATTACCAGTTCGATCAACCGTTTCTGGCCGTCGGCATCAGCGACATTCGCGGCATCGAAAACGCCCTGAAACTGGAACTCAATGATCAGCGTCTGGACTTTGTTCCAGGCACTCAGGTGGGCTGGTTAGGCGAAGGTGTACACGTGACGCTGCCGGCGCTGGATGCCAGACAAGCGACGGAATTGACCTTCGGTTTCGACCTGCGGCTGCAAGGCACCGGTCAGTTGCAGATCCTTCCGGTTGGCAAGACCAGCAAAGTGTCGCTGACTGCCAACTGGCCGCACCCAAGCTTCATCGGCAATTACCTGCCGGCCCAGCGTGAAGTTACCGATCAAGGTTTTACCGCCAACTGGCAGACCTCGTTTTTCTCCACCAACCTGCAAGAAGCGCTGAGCAGTTGTGTGTCCGGTGGTGGTTGCGAGGCGTACAACGGCCGCAGCTTTGGCGTGAGTTTCATCGACCCGGTGGACCAGTACCTGAAGAGCGATCGGGCAATCAAATATGCGCTGCTGTTCATCGTCCTGACCTTCGCCGGATTCTTCCTCTTCGAAGTGCTGAAAAGCCTCGCGGTGCACCCGGTGCAATATGCATTGGTGGGCGTGGCGCTGGCGTTCTTCTACCTGTTGCTGCTTTCGCTGTCGGAGCATATTGGTTTTGCCCTGGCGTATCTGTTGTCGGCGGGTGGCTGCGTGTTACTGATCGGGTTCTATGTCTGCCATGTGCTGCGCAGCGTGCGGCACGGCTTGAGCTTTTCGGCAGGATTGGCAGCGTTGTATGGCTTGCTCTACGGCTTGTTGAGTGCCGAGGATTACGCGCTGTTGATGGGCTCGTTGTTGCTGTTCGGCTTGCTCGGCGTGTTCATGGTGCTGACCCGCAAGCTGGATTGGTACGGGATCGGGCAAAAATCGGCCAAGCCGTTGGCGTTTGATATCGGGGCGGTGGAATGAGCCGGTCGCTGGGGTTGCGCGAGGATCAGCGGGAAGGGGAGGTGTTGGCGACGCTGATTGCGGTGTTGTTTCCGGTGGATCCGGTGTGGTGCCATCGCGAGCAGGCTCGCTCCCACAAAGGGTCTCCAGTGAACACAAAATTCATGCACACCAAAGATCAACTGTGGGAGCGGCCCTGCTCGCGATGAGGCCGGTACAGCCGGCGAAGATTTAAACCTTCGGCATCGTCGCCACCATCGAAGGCCGCTGACTCACCTCGAAATACCAGGCCGCCAGCTGCGGATTCACCTCGCGCCATTCCAGGTCCGGATGGCGCAAGTCGACGTAACCCAGCGCACACGCCACGCTGATAGCCGCGACATCAAAATGGCTGGTCAGCTCGGCAATCGCATCCTTCTCCAACAGTGCCAGCGCACGACGAATCTTGTCGCGCTGGCCGTCGAGCCATTCGTCCCAATGCTTCTCGGGCGCGCGCAGGACCACTTCATAACGAACCATCACCGAAGCATCCATGATCCCGTCGGCCAGGGAGGCCAGGGTCAAACGGCGCCAGCGGGCCGAGCCTTCGCGGGGGATCAGCGGGTTGCCGACGTGTTGATGGTCGAGGTAATCGAGGATCACCCGGCTGTCATGGATGACGTTGCCGTCGGCCAGACGCAGGGCCGGGATCTTGCCCAGCGGGTTGTCTTCGTTGAGCGTCTGATCCGGGCTCACCGGCGTGAGCACGCAGTCTTGCAACGCCACGCGGTCGGTCTGACCGGTTTCGTGCAACAGCACCATGACTTTGCGAACGAAGGGCGATAACGAATTGTGGAACAGGGTCATGCTGGGGGTGGACATGGCAGCGTCTCGGAGTTGGGCAGTGCTGGGCAGCATAGCGCGTTGGTCCGGGAGCTCAAGCGGATGGAGGTCAAACCCCAAGCGCCTGCCCTCATGTGACGCCAATGACTTGTAGCAGCTGCCGAGCAGCGCGAGGCTGCGTTCGGCTGCGTAGCGGCCGCAGCCCGACAGACGCGGAGTGCCTGACACATCAATACAGCAGGATTTGCGGCCGCTGCGCAGCCGGACGCAGCCTCGCGTTGCTCGGCAGCTGCTACAGGATGCTCCAGTGAGTTCAAATCAGCGGCGTTGCAGCAGGCCGCGCAGGGCAAGCACGGCGGGGGCGCCCAGGCCGAGCCAGCTCAAGGCGTCCCACACGCCATCACCCAGCAACGCGGCGAACAACCCCGCTGCGCTGAGCAGGGCTATAACGGTGGGCGTGGCGAAGACCTTCCAGAAGTTCGACTGTCGCGGCCTCATGCTTGAGCCTCCGCTTGTTCGAGCACAGGTTTCGCTGCCTTGCGCCGCACCACCCAAAGATAAACCCCACTGCCCAGCACGATGATGGTCAGTAAATCCAGGGTCGCCCAGAGGATTTTCATCGGCATGCCGCCGTAGTCACCGAAGTGCAGGGGTTGCGACATGCCCATGGCGTCCATGTACCACGGTCGTTCGGCCACCGCCGTGACTTGCAGGGTACTGGCGTCGATCAACACCGGGGTCAGTAGGTGCGAAGTCAGGTGGGTGCTGCCTTTCATGAACACCGAGTAATGGTGTTCGCTGGAAAACCGTGTGCCGGGGAAGGCAATGAAATCGGGCTGCATACCCGGTGCGACTTCCTTGGCGATATCGAGCAAACGAGTCGCCGGCGCCAGGTGCGTCAGCGGTGGTGCATCGCGATACGGCGCGATCATCGCGCTCAGGGTGTCGTTGCGCCATGCGGCAATCAGCAGGTCGGCGCAGGCACTGATCACGCCGGTCACTCCGACCACCAGCGCCCAGGTCAGGGTGACTACGCCGATCAGGTTATGCAGGTCTAGCCAGCGCAGGCGAGTGGATTTGTCCTGGCGCACGGTGGCGAATTTCAAGCGGCGCATGAACGGCAGGTACAGTACCGTCCCGGAAACAATGGCCGCGACAAACATCAACCCCATGAACGCCAGCAGCAATTTGCCAGGCAGGCCGGCGAACATGTCCACGTGCAGGCGCAGCATCACCATCATGAAACCGCCGTTGGCCGACGGCATTTCCAGCGCTTCGCCGGTGCGGGCGTCGAGCATGAAGGTGTGCGACGAATTGGGCTCGGTACCGGCGGTGGCCGCCATGATTGTGATCGCGGCGTTGGGCTCTTCCTCGTCAAAACCGAAATACTGCATGACTTCGCCGGGGCGATGTTTTTCAGCCGCCTGCACCAACTGCTGCAAATTCAGTTGCGGGGTGTCCGCCGGCATTTGCTTCAACTCGGCGGCATCGCCCAGCAAGTGGTCGATCTCGTGGTGAAAGATCAACGGCAGGCCGGTCAGCGCCAGCATCAGCAGGAACACCGTGCAGATCAGGCTGGTCCAGGTGTGGACGAAGGACCAGCGGCGAATTGTTTTGCTTTTCATTTCATGGCCTTTAGAAATACCAAAGCCGTCCTCGAAGGACGGCTTGGGTTTTGGAGCGTTTCAGCTCAGGCAATTACCACTTGTAAGTTGCACTGGCGACGACGCTGCGCTGGTCGCCGTAGTAGCAGTAGAAACTGTCACAGGTGGAAATGTAATCCTTGTCCAGCAGGTTGGTGGCGTTAAGCGCCAACGACGCACCTTTGAGGCTGTTGTCCAGCCGGCCGAGGTCGTAATGGACGGCGGCATCGAACACGGTGTAGGCATCGGCCTTGCCCAGCCAAGTGTTGGCCTGATCGCCGTAGGTGTTGCCGGTGTAGCGAGCGCCGGCACCAACGCCGAAGCCGTCCAGCACGCCGGCGTGCCAGGTGTAATCGGCCCACAGCGACGCCTGCTGGTTAGGCATCAATTGCAGCCGGTTGCCCTTGTTGTCGCCTTTCTGCACTTCGGACTTGGCCAGGGTGTAGGCAGCAATGATCTTCAGGTTTTCGGTGACGTCGGACACCGCTTCCAGCTCCAGACCCTTGACCTTCACTTCGCCGGTCTGGCTGGTGATCGGTGTGGCGCCGACAGTGGTGGTGACCGAGACGTTTTTCTGGGTCAAGTCATACACCGCCGCGCTGAGCAGGGTGTTGCTGCCAGGTGGCTGGTACTTGATACCCAATTCCCACTGTTTGCCTTCGGTAGGCTTGAACGATTCGGTGCTCGAGGCTGATGCGCCGGTGGTGGGCTGGAAGGATTCGGCATACGACAGGTACGGCACGAAGCCCGAGTCAAACACATAGCTGATCGCCGCGTTGCCGCTGAAGGCCTTGTCGCGTTCAGTGTTGGTGGCGTCGCCCTTGTTGAAGAACTCGGTGCTGGTGTGGACCCAATCTTCACGTCCGCCGACGGTCAGGCGCCATTGGTCGAGAGCCATCTGATCCTGCACGTAAAGGCCAGTCTGGTAGGTCTTCTGGTTGTAGTCGTAGAACGCGGTGGAGCGCGGCGGACGAACAATTGGCTGGCCATAAATCGGGTTGTTGACGTTGGTGGTCAACCCGTCGCCGAAAATCGAGGTGTAGTTGGTGTTGCTGCGCTGGTGGTCGAGACCCAGCAGCAGGGTGTGACGGACATCGCCGGTGGCGAAGTCGGCCTGGAAATTGTTATCCACGGCGAACTGGCTGATGTCTTCATCGACGATGGTGCTGGTGCGCCCGACGTTGCCTTCGTTATCCACCTGGGTGAACGGATACGAGCCGACAGTGAGCCCCTGGAACGACAGATCGGATTTGGTGTAACGCAGGTTCTGCTTGAACTGCCAGACGTCGTTCAGGCGATGTTCAAACGCATAGCCCAGCGCGTAGTAGGTGCGGTCGTAGTATTCCCAGTCCGGGTCGCCGAGGTTCTTGTGATGAGAAACCTTGCCGAACGGCATGTCGATCTTGGTGCCTTGCACCGGCAGGAACTGGCTGGTGATGCCAGTATCGTCACGGGTGAATTGCGTGAGCAAGGTGAACCTGGTGTCTTCGTCGATGTTCCAGGTCAGGCTCGGCGCAATGTTGTAGCGCTTATTGTCGACGTGGTCGATCTGCGTGCCGCTGTCGCGCACCACGCCGCTGAGGCTGTAGAGAAACTGGCCTTCGTCATCGATCTTGCCGGTGTTGGCGAAGTTGATCTGGCGCTGGTTGTCGCTGCCGTATTGCAGCTGGATCTCATGGCTGTCTTCGGCGGTGGGACGGCGGCTGACCATGTCCAGCAGGCCGCCCGGCGGGGTTTGGCCGTAGACCGACGACGCCGGGCCGCGCAGCAGGGCGAGGCGATCGAGGTTCCAGGTTTCCTGTTTCGGGTTGGCGTACGTGCCTTTTGGCAGAGGCAGGCCATCGAGGAACTGGGTCGGTTCGAAACCCCGTACCCGCAGCCAGTCGGCGCGGGTGTCGCTGCCGTAGCTGCTGGCGACGATGCCGGGCATGTAGCGCACGGCGTCATCGAGGTTCTGCACATTGCGATCTTCCATTTGCTGGCGAGTGGCGATCGAAATCGAGCGCGGCGCTTCCACCAGCGCGGTATCGGTCTTGGTGCCGGCGGCGGTACGCGTGGCGACGTAGCCTTCAACCGGGCCCCAGGCGCTTTCAGTATTTTCGACACCGATGACCGCGGTTTCCGGCAGGGACAGCGTGCCCTCGGGAATGGCGACCAGGCTGTAAGTGCCGGCGCTGCTCTGTTCCAGTTGCAGACCGCTGCCGCGCAAGGCTTCACGCAGGGCGCCGGCCGCGTCGAACTGGCCCTTGACCGGCGCGGAGGTCTTGCCCGCTGCCAGCGATGGATTCAACGAAAGAGCCAGGCCCGCCTGGCTGGCGATCTGGTTCAAGGTGCTGGCCAATGGCGCGGCCGGCAGGTTGTAGGCGCGAACGTTGGACGCTTGTTCAGCGGCGATCAGCTGAGTACTGGCCAAGGGAGTGCAAAAGGCAATGGCGACTGCCAGCAAGCTGGGGCGCAACAAGGTGTCTAGCGAACGGGACATACAGCGGCTCCTGAATGGAAATATTTCTCAATTGCCTAGGTGCCGAACGAGAATCCAAAAGTGATAGGGACTGGATGAAAATAATTTAGATTCAAAAACCTGTGATCCCCCGTCATGCACTTTCGTGGCGAGGGAGCTTGCTCCCGCTGGTCTGCGAAGCAGACCCAAAAACAGTCACCGCGTTTTAACCATCAAGTTGTAGTTGCCGAGTTTACGACTGCTGCGCAGCCGAGCGGGAGCAAGCTCCCTCGCCACAGGGGGGAGATGTAAATTCAGGGCTTGGCTTCGGCCTTCGCCACCGTCACCCACCACGGCGTGTGCTGTTCGATCTGCACGGGCAAGGTTGGCAGCAGCGCGCTCAAGGCCGTGTCGGTGTCGTGCAGCGGGAAGCTGCCGGTGATCCGCAGGTCAGCAACCTCCGGTGCAACGCCCAAATGCCCGCGTCGATAACGACCCAGTTCGTGCACCAAATCTTCCAGTCGGGCGTTGTCCACCACCAGCATGCCGCGGGTCCAGGCATCGGCGCCGAGGTTCAGCGCGACGATGGGTCCCAGGCCATTGCTGCGCATCAGCACTTGCTGGCCCTCACGCAGGATCTGCTCTTCAGGACTCGACTCCGGATGGGCGGCCACCGCTGACTGCAACACGCTCAGGCGCGTGCCGTCATCCTCGCGCTTGACCAGGAACCGCGTGCCCAGCGCGCGCATGCTGCCTTCACGGGTTTCGACGATAAACGGCCGGGCATCGCCGTGACCGGTTTCGACGAGAATCTCGCCTTCCTGAAGGATGATCAGCCGCTGCTTCTCATCGAAGCGCACGTCAACGGCGCTGTGGGTATTGAGGTTGATCAGCGTGCCGTCGGTCAGACGCAGGGTGCGCTGCTCGCCGGTGGCGGTGCGCTGGTCGGCCAGCCAATAGTCGAGGGGCAGATATCGATCACCGGCGAATAGCGCCAGCCCGATCACCGCGACGATGCTGGCCAGGCCACTGCCGAGCTTGCGTACCCGTCGGCGGATGCTTTCGCGCGATTGCATTAAGGCCGTGCGAGCCGGGCCGCTGGCGACGCTGAAGCGCTGGTCGAGCATGCCCAACTGGCGCCAGGCCCGAGCGTGTTCCTCGTGGGCGGCGTGCCATTTGGCGAACTCTTCGCGCTCCACCGGGTTGCCGGAATCCAGGGACAATTGCCAGGCAATCGCGGCATCCAGCACCTGCGCCGACACCGGTTTGGAGCTGACCGGGCTCATACCGGCTCACCGTACAGCGCGATGTAGCACTGACGAATGCCTTGGGCAAGGTATTGGCGAACCCGGGGCACCGACACACCCAGACGCTCGGCGATTTCCGCGTGGCCGAGGCCGTCGAGACGGTTATAGAGAAACGCTGCCCGGGCCTTGCTCGAAAGCTTGCCGAGCAGGCGGTCGATGTTTTTCAGGTCTTCGAGGATCAGCTGCTGTTTTTCCACTGACGGTTGTTCACCTTCGGGGATCAGCATCAATTCGGTGAGGTAGGCCTGTTCCAGCGCTGCGCGACGGAAATAGTCGAACAGTAAACCCTTGGCGATCGCCACCAGAAACGCCCGAGGTTCGCGAGGCTCCTTCAGCTCATCACGGCCGAGCAACCGCACGAAGGTGTCCTGACTGAGGTCTTCAGCCCGTTGCGGACAGGCCACATTGCGTCGCAGCCAAGCCAATAGCCAACCGCGATGGTCGCGATACAACGCACCAACGAGCTCACTTTGGGGGCTTTGGACTGACGACACGCAGCATCACCGATTGGGAAGTGTTAACTAACGAGAATTGTTCGCGATTGTGGCAGAGGCGGGGGAGGTAAGCAATTGGCCACTGGTCAGGTGGGGATAGGATCTATGTAGGAGCTGTCGAGTGAAACGAGGCTGCGATCTTTTGACTTTGTTTCTTATAAAAGCAAGATCAAAAGATCGCAGCCTCGTTTCACTCGACAGCTCCTACAGGGGATTGCGAGGCTGTTAGAAGGACGGCGCCCGCTGCCTGCGTTTCCACTGGCTCAACCGCTGCTGCAAATTCAACGGGCTGTGAATCTGCTGCTGCCGCGCCCGGCTGAACAGAATCAGCGCCAGCTCCGCCGTCGCCAACGCATCGGCACTGGCATTGTGGCGTTCGAAGACCTCAAGCTTGAACCAGTCGATCCACTCATCCAGCCCGGCATCGCGAATGTGCGCCTGAGGACACAGCAGCGGTGCGATGTCCGCCACATCCAGAAACGGATGCTGCAATTTGTAGCCCAAATGGTCCTTCAGCGAGCGCCCAAGCATGTGTTGATCGAACGGCGCATGGAACGCCAGCACCGGACTGTCACCCACGAACTCCATGAAGTCGAGCAGCGCCAGCCCCGGATCGCTGCCAGCGGCAATCTCACTCGGTCCCAGACCGTGAATCAACACGCTGGGCCCCACCTTCATATCGACGCATTGCAGCGTACGTTCGAACTGCTGGCTGAAATCAATCGCTCCGTCCTCGATCACCACCGCCCCGATGGACAACACCCGGTCCTTGTTCAGGTTCAGCCCGGTGGTTTCCAGATCAAGCACCACCCAGCGCTGTTCGCGCAGGCTGCATTCGCTCAACTCGGCTATTGCAGGCAAACGTTGCAGACGTTGTTGAAGTTCGCCGGGAAGGCTCGGACCTGCCGGGCGCAGCCATGAAAACAGGCTCATAGCTGATACCGCAGGGCCAGGCTGCTTTGCAGGCGTTGAGCCTGGCGCAGGGATTCACGCAGGATCCGTCGGTCCAGATGATTGAGGCTGTCCGGATCCACCCGGTTGGAGTAGGGCAAGTTCTCCCGGGTCTGTAGCTGATGTTGCTGCATGCGGGTTTGCTGGATGAAGTGATAAGCCTCTTCATACGCGGCGCCGTCCAGCCGTTCAATGACCTCTTTGGCCACCAATTCACGGAAGCGCTCCAGGGTATTGTTGGTACCGATGCCATGGGCCAGGGCCAGCAGTCGCGCGCCGTCAACGAACGGCGTCAGCCCCTGGACCTTCAAATCCAGCGTGGCTTTCTCGCCATTCTTGCGCGCCAGCACAAACTCACGGAAACGTCCTACGGGCGGACGGTTGCGCAAGGCGTTCTCGGCCATCATCCGTTGGAACAGCCGGTTGTCATTCACCTGATCGAGAATGCCCTGACGCAGCTGATCGCAGCCTTGCTCGTCGCCCCAGACCACGCGCAGGTCGAAATAGATGCTCGAACCCAACAGATTCTCCGGCGTCGCCTCACGAATAAACGCTGCAAAACGCCGCGCCCATTCGGCCCGGGACAAACACAGTTCGGGGTTGCCGGCCATGATGTTGCCCTTGCACAGCGTGAAGCCGCAGAGCGCCAGGCTCTGGTTGATCTGCTGGGCAATGGGCAGCAATTTGCCGCGAATCTCGGCGGCATGGGCCGCGTCCCGGGCTTCGAACAGAATGCCGTTGTCCTGATCGGTGTGCAGCGTCTGTTCGCGACGGCCTTCGCTACCGAAGCACAGCCAACTGAATGGAATGCCGGGGTCACCTTTCTCGGCGAGGGTCAGTTCGATCACCCGGCACACGGTGTGATCGTTGAGCAGCGTGATGATGTGGGTGATCTGGGTCGAAGACGCGCCGTGCGCCAGCATGCGTTCGACCAGTTGGCCAATCTCGCCACGCATCGCCACCAGATTTTCCAGTTTCTGCGCGCTGCGAATGGTCCGCGCCAGGTGCACCAGGTCGACCCGTTGCAGGGAAAACAGATCCCGCTCGGACACCACGCCGCACAGACGATGGTCTTTCACCAGGCAGACGTGGGCGATGTGTCGCTCGGTCATGGCGATCGCCGCATCGAAGGCGCTGTGGTCCGGCGACAGGAAAAACGGCGCCTGGGTCATGTGGCGCTCGATCGCTTCGTTGAAGTCGTTAGTGCCCTCGGCCACCACATGGCGCAGGTCGCGCAGGGTGAAAATGCCCAGCGGGGCTTTCTGCTCGTCGACAATCACGATGCTGCCGACCTGCTGCTCGTGCATCTGGGTCACGGCTTCACGCAACGGCGTGGCGGGGCTGCATGTCACCGGATGGCGCATGGCCAATTCGCCCAGTCGCGTATTCAGCGAGTATTGGGTGCCGAGGGTTTCCACGGCTTTTTGCTGGACTTGCTGATTGACCTGATCCAGCAGGCTGCTGACACCGCGTAGGGCAAAGTCGCGAAACGTGGTGGAAAGTGCGAACAGTTTGATGAACGCCAGCTTGTTCAGCTGTAGGCAAAAGGTGTCTTCGGCGGCCAGGTGTTCGGTGCGGGTCGCGCGCTCGCCCAGCAGCGCGGCGAGGGGGAAACACTCGCCGGTGGTGATTTCGAAGGTGGTTTCGGTGCCGCCCTTGGCCGTATGCGGGCGCTCACCCACGACCCGGCCTTGTTTGACGATGTAGAAATGCTCAACTGGCCCATCGGCAGGTTTGATGATGCTCTCGCCGGGGGCGTAGAAACGCATCTGACATTGTTCAACCAGGTACGCCAGGTGCGCGTGTTCCATTTGATTGAAGGGCGGGAAGCGCTGGAGGAATTGCAAAGTGCCCTGGATGTTCTGCAACACCGCGGTTTTCCCTGCCTGTGTGAAGGCGTCCGCTTTACTCATAACCATGACCGCAGTCTTTTTTTGAATTGTTGTTGTCGGATGACTCAGCCATGGTCGGCCCCTGCGGGCAGGGTGCCCATTGGACGTAAGTCTAGGTCGGGCCGTTCAGGCGTCGGAAGTTAGGAAATGTCTGACGCAAATGCGGGAAAAACCTCCTACATTGGCTATAGGAAAACTTTCCGACGAAGTGCACCCTGAAGGTCTGCTGGGTGATGTCACACGGAAGTGATAGGCAATTGAAATGAAAACGTAGAGTAAGCCATGTCCGACCACGATATTTTGAGTGACGCCGAGCGCGAGGCGCTGAGTGCCGTCATGCTCGAACCTGACCTGCCACCGCAGCGGGTGCTGATCGTCGATGACGATAAAGATGCGCGGGAGTTGCTGTCGGAGATTCTTGCGCTGGACGGTATTCGTTGCATGACGGCTGCCAGTGGTGAAACCGCACTCAAAATGGTGATCGAGAAACCAACGATTGGCCTGGTGATTACCGATTTGCGAATGGGGCACATCGATGGCCTGGACCTGATCCGCCAGGTGCGTGAGTCAGTTCGGGCGGCGATGCCGTTCATCATTGTTTCCGGGGACGCCGACGTAAAAGATGCAATCGCCGCGATGCATTTAAGCGTGGTGGACTTCCTGCTCAAACCTGTCGATACCGGCAAGCTGTTGGAACTGGTCAAACATGAGTTGGGAATAATGGATGAGCAAAAACCGATTTGAAACAAAAAGGCCCTGATCTTTCGATCAGGGCCTTTTTTTGTCCGGCGCCAGCGTTTAGTTACAGGCCATTGGCAGCCTTGAACTCGCGGCGACGGCGGTGCAGGACCGGCTCGGTGTAGCCGTTCGGCTGCTTGGTGCCTTCGACCACCAGTTCGACCGCCGCCTGGAAAGCGATGTTGCTGTCGAAGTTTGGTGCCAGAGGACGGTACAGCGAGTCGTTGGCGTTCTGACGGTCAACCACCGGCGCCATGCGCTTGAGGCTTTCCATGACCTGATCTTCAGTGACGATGCCATGACGCAGCCAGTTGGCGATGTGCTGGCTGGAAATACGCAGCGTCGCACGGTCTTCCATCAGGCCGACGTCGTTGATGTCCGGCACTTTCGAGCAACCGACGCCCTGGTCGATCCAGCGCACCACGTAGCCAAGAATGCCCTGAGCGTTGTTGTCCAGTTCGTTCTTGATCTGTTCCGCGGTCCAGCTCGGGTTCACGGCCAACGGGATGGTCAGGATGTCGTCAACCGAAGCGCGAGTACGCTTGGCCAGCTCGGCCTGACGGGCGAACACGTCGACCTTGTGGTAGTGCAGCGCGTGCAGCGCGGCGGCAGTCGGCGATGGAACCCAAGCGGTGTTGGCACCGGCCAGCGGGTGAGCGATTTTCTGTTCGAGCATCGCGGCCATCAGGTCGGGCATCGCCCACATGCCTTTACCGATCTGGGCGCGACCTTGCAGGCCGGTGCTCAAACCGATATCGACGTTCCAGTTTTCGTAGGCGCCGATCCACTTCTCAGCCTTCATGTCGGCCTTGCGCACCATCGGGCCGGCTTCCATGGAGGTGTGGATTTCATCGCCGGTACGGTCAAGGAAACCGGTGTTAATGAACACCACGCGATCGCTGGCTGCCTTGATGCATGCCTTCAAGTTGACCGTGGTCCGGCGCTCCTCGTCCATGATCCCGACTTTCAACGTGTTGCGCGGCAGACCGAGCACTTCTTCGATGCGACCGAATAGCTCGTTGGTGAACGCGGCTTCTTCCGGGCCGTGCATTTTCGGCTTCACGATGTAGACAGAACCGGTACGGCTGTTCTTGCGCGAGCTGTTGCCGTTGAGGCTGTGGATCGCCGCAAGGCTGGTGATCAGGCCGTCGAGAATGCCTTCCGGCACTTCGTTGCCGTCTTTGTCGAGGATTGCGTCGATGGTCATCAGGTGACCAACGTTACGCACGAACAATAACGAACGACCGTGCAGGCTCAGTTCTTTTCCGTCGACACCGGTGTAGGTGCGATCGGCGTTCATGGTGCGGGTAAAGGTCTGACCGCCCTTGGAGACTTCTTCCGACAGGTCGCCCTTCATCAGGCCGAGCCAGTTGCGGTAAATCACCACTTTGTCATCGGCATCGACGGCGGCGACGGAGTCTTCGCAGTCCATGATGGTGGTCAGCGCGGCTTCCATCAGGATGTCTTTGATACCGGCAGCGTCGGTCTGACCGACCGGGGTGCTGGCGTCGACCTGGATTTCGAAGTGCAGGCCGTTGTTTTTCAGCAGGATCGCGGTCGGTGCAGCGGCATCGCCGTGGAAACCGATCAGCTGGGCATCGTCGCGCAGGCCAGTGTTGCTGCCGCCTTTCAGGGCGACGACCAATTTGCCGTCAACGATCTTGTAGCTGGTGGAGTCGACGTGGGAGCCGGCCGCCAATGGCGCGGCTTCATCGAGAAAGGCGCGGGCGAAGGCGATAACCTTGTCGCCGCGAACCTTGTTGTAGCCTTTGCCTTTTTCCGCGCCGTCAGCCTCGCTGATGGCGTCGGTGCCGTAGAGCGCGTCATACAGCGAACCCCAGCGGGCGTTCGAGGCGTTGAGCGCGAAACGGGCATTCATCACCGGTACCACGAGCTGTGGACCGGCCATGCGGGCGATTTCGTCATCGACGTTTTGCGTCGTTGCCTGGAAATCAGCCGCTTCTGGCAGCAGATAACCGATGTCTTGCAAGAAGGCTTTATAGGCCACGGCGTCGTGCGCCTGGCCGGCACGGGATTGGTGCCAGCCATCGATACGAGCCTGGAAATCATCGCGTTTGGCGAGTAGGGCTTTGTTCTTCGGCGCCAGGTCATGAATGACCTTGTCGGCACCGGCCCAGAACTTATCGGCGGTGAGGCCGGTACCGGGAATGGCTTCGTTGTTCACGAAGTCGAACAGGACTTTGGCGACCTGCAGGCCACCGACTTGAACGTGTTCAGTCATTGCTTGCCTCACTCTGCTCAGCTATTTCGCTTTTCAGCTCTTCAAATTAACAATGAAGCCTCTGGCTATTTAAACCACAAACCCCCTCCACCAGTACATGCCATTTCGGGCGGCTGGAATGGAACCGATCAACGGCGTTGAGGCCTTGCTGACAGGGCTTTCAGGGCTGCGACTGTGCCGGTGGCAGACATCGATCCAACGTTATGTAGTGCGCGCTGCGGCATACTACATGATGAATTGCGCTTGTGAAAATTAGACTAATTACGTCGTTCTGCGACCCCATGACGCATTGCGGTCACGTCGGGGATGGGGATGTTCTCAAAAAAGTATGAGATTGTTCCAGTTAAATATATGAAGTTGTACACATAATCTTTTATGCACTGCTATGGCGCTTGGCTTTTGTGGCGAGGGAGCTTGCTCCCGCTCGGCTGCGAAGCAGTCGTAAAATAGGTCAATGCGGTTTGTCTGGATTATGCAGGGGGCCGCTCCGCGCCCCAGCGGGAGCAAGCTCCCTCGCCACAAAAAAGCAGTGCCGGGCTGATTCCGGTCCCTTGCCTATACTTGCTTTTCTATAACAAAAGTCATGACTAGAGGGCTGCGCCATGGACCACCTCGTACTCACTGTATTCGCTCCGGACAAGCCAGGGCAGGTCGAGCGCATTGCCGAATGCATTGCCGAGCATGGTGGCAACTGGCTGGAGAGCCGCATGTCGCGCATGGCGGGTCAGTTCGCCGGGATTCTTCGGGTGGGCGTGCCGGCCGAGGCCTACGATGAGTTGGTTGATGCGCTGAAGGCGTTGTCCGCCCACGGAATTCGCGTGCTGATCGCCGAAAGCGGCATCGAGCAATCCTGCACCTGGAAACCGATTGCCATGGAATTGGTGGGCAATGATCGCCCCGGGATCGTCCGTGACATCACTCGGCTGTTGAGTGAACAAGGGGTGAACCTGGAGCGTCTGGTGACGGAAGTGCGTCCGGCGCCGATGAGCAGCGAACCGCTGTTCCATGCTGAAGCGATTCTGGCGGTGCCGCTCACCCTGTCTCTGGACGTGCTGCAATCACGCCTGGAAACCCTGGCCGACGATCTGATGGTCGAATTGGTGCTGCGTAGCGAGCCGTGACAGGGTTATCCAAGTTATACGTGCACCTGCCTGTGGATAACCTGTAGAGACAGCCCGCCAGCCCACGCCGGCTGGGCTTCTTCAGGATCTGATCAAAAAACCATCAGTTTCAACAAGTTGCGCACAAACGGCGGGGATCACGTTGTGGATAACCTTGGGAAGGATCAATGCAGGCCACGAAGGACGTGGCCTGTATGGTTTTGTGCGTTTTTTGATCAGCTGCGGCGACGCAGACTTATCCACGCATCAACGCTGTAAACCGCGAGACCTGCCCAGATAAAGATAAACGCTACCAATGTGCTGGAAGACAAATGCTCGCCAAACAGCAGAACGGCTTGCAACAGCACCAGCGTTGGCGCCAGGTATTGGAGGAATCCCAGCGTTGTATAGGGCAAATGCCGTGCGGCGGCGTTGAAACACACCAGCGGCACCAGCGTCACCGGTCCGGCCGCCACCAGCCACCAGGCTTCGGATGTGGTCCAGAACTCAGGCTGAGCGCTTGTGGCCGTCTGATTGAAAAGCAGCCAGGCAATGGCAATCGGCACCAGCATCCAGGTTTCCACTACAAGACCGGGCAGTGCCTTGACCGGTGCTTGCTTGCGGATCAGACCGTAGAAGCCAAACGTCAGTGCCAGCACCAGCGACACCCACGGCAGACTGCCGACCTGCCAGACCTGTTGCGCCACACCGACCGCCGCCAGCCCCACCGCGATCCACTGCATGCGCCTCAGCCGTTCGCCGAGGATCAACATCCCCAGCAGCACGTTTATCAGTGGGTTGATGTAGTAACCGAGGCTGGCCTCGAGCATGCGTCCGTTGTTCACCGACCAGACGTAGGTCAGCCAGTTGGCCGCAATCAGCGTGCCGCTCAGGGCTAGAATCGCCAGCCGGCGCGGGTTCTCCCGCAGCTCGCGCCACCAGCCGGGATGCTTCCATACCATCAGCAGCAAGGCGCCGAACAGCGCCGACCAGAGCACGCGGTGGATGATGATCTCCACGGCGGGCACGTTGGCGATGGCTTTGAAGTAGATCGGGAACAGGCCCCAGATGATGTAGGCACTCAGGCCCAGGATGTACCCGCGACGCGGGTTGGCAGCTTGCATGCAGAATCCTTGCTTAGGCAGCTAACAAAGAGGGGGATTGTAAGGAGATTTGTCTACGGATGTCCCACCTGATTAGGTTGGGCAAATGTGAACACAGTCCTTGTGGGAGCGAGCCTGCTCGCGATGGCGGTGTATCAGACAAAAATCAGTGACTGACAGATCGCCATCGCGAGCAGGCTCGCTCCCACAGGGGGGTGTGTTTGTCAGAAGAGCTTCAGAGGTTCTTCGTTGAGCGCAGCCAGTTGCTCGCGCAACGCCAACACCTGATCACCCCAATACCGTTCACTGCCGAACCACGGAAAACTGTGCGGGAACGCCGGGTCGTCCCAGCGGCGGGCGAGCCAGGCGCTGTAGTGCATCAGGCGCAAGGCGCGCAGCGGTTCGATCAGCGCCAATTCCCTTGGGTCGAAGTCGTGGAACTCGTTGTAGCCGTCCATCAATTCCGACAACTGACCGAGACATTCCTGACGATCCCCCGCCAGCATCATCCAGATGTCCTGCACCGCCGGACCCATGCGACAGTCGTCGAGGTCGACGATGTGGAACATCTCGTCGCGACACATCATGTTGCCGGGGTGGCAATCGCCGTGCATGCGGATGTTCTGATGCGGCGTGGCCTTGTAGACCTCTTCCACCCGCTTGAGCAGGTCGCGGGCCACGGACTCGTAGGCCGGCAGCAGGCTTTTGGGCACAAAATTGCCTTCAAGCAAGGTGGTCAGGGAATCGTGACCGAAATTCTTCACGCCCAGCGCTTCACGGTGTTCGAACGGTTTGGTCGCGCCGACGGCGTGCAGGCGACCGAGCAATTGGCCCAGGCGATACAACTGGTCGAGATTGCCCGGCTCCGGCGCACGGCCGCCACGGCGGGGAAACAGGGTGAATCGGAAACCGGCATGTTCGTGCAGGCTGGCGCCGTTGTGAATCATCGGCGCGACCACGGGGACGTCGCACTCGGCGAGCTCGAAGGTGAACTGGTGTTCTTCGAGAATTGCTTCGTTGGTCCAGCGCTGCGGACGGTAGAACTTGGCGATCAACGGCTCGGAGTCTTCGATGCCGACTTGGTAGACGCGGTTCTCGTAGCTGTTGAGCGCCAGAATGCGCGCGTCGCTGAGAAAGCCGATGCTTTCGACGGCATCGAGCACGAGGTCTGGGGTGAGGGTTGCAAACGGGTGGGCCATGCTGACTCCTGCGCGCAGCAGGCTGCCGCGTCCGGCCAAGCATGGTAGCGCAGACGGGCCGTCTTTAGTGTTAAGGCTTGAGATCAGTGGTGTTGCCATCGCTAGCAGGCTAGCTCCCACAGGGGATTTGCGGTGTGTCGCAGATCCAGTGTGGGAGCTAGCCTGCTAGCGATGGGGCCCAATCAGGCACCGACGATCCCGCCGTCTTCACGGGAAATCGCCATCACCGAAGACCGCGGCTTGCCATTCGGCAGATGCTCAGGGAACGTCGATCCACCGTTTTCCCCCGGATGCTGAATCCCCACAAACAAGGTCTTCTGATCCGGCGAAAAGCTGATCCCCGTGACCTCGCAACCCACCGGCCCGACCATGAAGCGGCGAATCTCCCCGCTCACCGGATCGGCACACAGCATCTGGTTATTGCCCATGCCCGCGAAGTCGCCCGCGTTGCTCGAATCGCCATCGGTGAGTATCCACAACCGCCCAGCGTTGTCGAAGCCCAGGCCATCCGGGCTGTTGAACATGTTCTGTGGCGTGATGTTCGACGAACCGCCCTTCGGCGTGCCGGCGTGGACACCTGGATTGCCGGCGACCACAAACAGATCCCAGGCAAAGCTTTTCGAGCCATGATCGTCTCGGTCGGTGCGCCAGCGCAGAATCTGCCCGTAGACGTTCTTCTCGCGCGGGTTCGGCCCGCCCACGGGTTGGCCGTCTTCGCCACGCTTGGCGTTGTTGGTCAGTGTGCAATAGACCTGGCCGTCCATTGGGCTGACGACGATCCATTCCGGACGGTCCATGCGCGTGGCTTTCACCACGCTGGCCGCGAGGCGCGCGTGGATCAGTACTTCGGCTTGATCGGCAAAACCGCTGCTGGCGTCGATGCCGTTTTTACCGTGGCTTAGTTCGATCCACTCGCCCTGGCCTTTGGGGTGATCGACGTTGCTGTCGCCCGCATCGAAGCGCGCCACGTACAAGGTGCCGTGGTCCAGCAGATCGCGGTTGGCCTTGGGGTTTTTGTGGTTGATCTTGTCGCGGCTGACGAATTTGTAGATGAATTCGCCGCGCTCATCGTCGCCCATGTACACCACGGCGTGGCCGTCGTTGGTTTCAGCCAGAGCCGCGTTTTCATGTTTGAAGCGACCCAGCGCGGTGCGCTTTACTGGAGTCGATTGCGGATCGAACGGGTCGATTTCCACAACCCAGCCGTGACGGTTGAGCTCGTTCGGATTCTTCGCCAGGTCGAACCGCTCATCGTGTTGATGCCAGTTGATCTCTTTGCTGGCGGCCACCGCACCATAGCGCTTCTGCGCGGCATCGAACTTCTGCTCGGCATTGTTGCTGCCAAAGCAGTCGGTGAAGTTCTCTTCGCAGGTCAGGTAAGTGCCCCACGGCGTCTTGCCGTTGGCGCAGTTCTGAAAGGTGCCGAGCACATTCTTGCCGTGGGGGTCGGCGCCGGTTTTCACCAAGGCGTGACCAGCGGCCGGGCCGCTGAGGCTGATCGGCGCGTTGCCGTGAATGCGCCGGTTGTAGCGCGAGCCCTGAACGAATTGCCACTGCCCGTTCTTGCGCTGCACTTCGATCACCGACACACCTTCGCAAGCCAAGGCTTTGTGCACGTCATCGGCCGATTGCGGCATGCCGCCGTGGGGGTAGAGGTAGCGATAGTTGGTGTATTCGTTGTTGATCGCCATCAGCGCCCGGTCTTTTTCACCGGGAAATTCGAACAGGCTCATGCCGTCGTTGTTGTCGCCGAACTGGACTTCCTGCTGCGCGGCGGTGCCGTTGCCACTCGGGTCGAACGCCGGGCCGTTTTTCTGCAACGGCTGGCCCCAGCTGATCAACACCGAGGACTTGTAGCCCGGCGGCAGGCTGATGGCGTCACTGGTGGCGGCGGGAATGCTGTCAAAACCCAACAGTTTGCTGGAGCCTGCGCTGACACTGGCCGCGAGCACGCTGCGGCTCAGCAGGTTGCCGCCGAGGAACATGGCCGCACCGCAGAGGGCGCCGGCGCTGATGAAGCCGCGACGGCTGAGGCCGACCATTTTCTCGAGGTCGGTGGACTGGTTTTCTTCTAATAGGCTCACATCGGGCTCCCTGCTGGTTTTGCAGCCACCTTAAAGAGCGTCGATGAAGCTTTTGTTTCAGAGCGGGGTGCCGAGCAAAACGTTGGACGGCGCGAACTGCACCAGCACCGGTTTGTCGGCGGCAAGACCCAGGGTTCGCAAGTGCAGCGGCTCGGCCAATGCGCAGAGAGTCTGGCCGTTGGGAAGGCCGATGCGCACTTCGCTGGGGCCGTCTTCGGCGTCGAGAATGGCTTCGATGATGCCCTTGAGGCAGTTGTTGCCGGGTGTTGCTTGTAGGTCGATGCCCAGCAATTCCAGCCAACCGGCCTTGATCAGGGCCACGACTTCGGTGCCGGTGTCCAGCTCCAGGCGCAGGGTGCTGTCGTGGGTGATTTGCGCATCGAGGGTCAAGCCTTCGGCCAGTTCAAGGCGGACTAAATCATTGTGCCCCTGGTTGTCGATCGCCACGACCTTGCCGTGCAACTGATTGCGCGCGCTGGTCCTGAGCATCAGTCGACCGAGCAGATCCAGGTCGCTGGCATCTTCGGCGGCTTCCAGCACCTGGGCCTGCAAGGTTTGCAGCTTTTGATACAGGCGCAGCACGCGCAAGCCTTCTTCGGAGAGCTTGGCGCCACCGCCGCCCTTGCCGCCGACGCTGCGTTCCACCAGCGGTTTCTGTGCGAGGTTGTTCAACTCATCAATGGCGTCCCACGCAGCCTTGTAACTCAGCCCCGCACTTTTCGCGGCGCGGGTGATCGAGCCCTGTTCGGCGATGTGCTGCAGCAACGCGATGCGCTGCGGGCGACGGACGATGTGCTGGGACAACAAGGTGGGCAGGGACATGGTGAGAGGCTTTGGGTTGTGGCGATGGGGAGGACGTTGGCCGCTGGGAGCCTGGGAGTCAAGTCATGCGCAATCCCTGTGGGAGCGAGCCTGCTCGCGATGGCGGCGTGTCAGGTAACACAAATGTCGACTGACACTCCGCCATCGCGAGCAGGCTCGCTCCCACAGGTTTTGTGTGTGGTTTTAGTCAGGCTGTGTCGCCGGGTTTGGGGGTTCGGGCCAGGCAATAGACGTCGACCCGCGCGGCACCGGCGTTCATCATCAGGCGAGCCAAGGCCTGGGCGGTGGCGCCGGTGGTCAGCACGTCGTCCACGATCGCCAGGTGCCGACCCTTGATCTGTGCATCGGGCACCAGGGCAAAAGCGTTGCGCAGGTTCTTTTTGCGCGCGTCGGCATTCAGGTCCTGCTGCGCGCTGGTGTCTTGAATCCTCAGCAGCAGTTTTTCATCGCAAGGAATGTCGAGGCTGTCGCTGAGCCAGCGCGCAAGCATTGCGGCCTGGTTGAAACCCCGTTGGCGCAGGCGTTTGGCGGCCAGCGGAACAGGGACCAGGGCGTCGGGACGATCAAGATCCTCATCGAAGCGATGTTGCAGGAACTGAGCGAGAAGTTCGGCGAGCAGGCGGCCAAACGGCCACTTGGCGCTGTGCTTGAAGCGTGTGATCAACGTGTCCACGGGGAAACTGTAGGACCAGGGCGCGGCGACCCGTTCAAAGGTCGGCGGCCGCTTCAAACATTGGCCACAGGTCAGGTCCGCCGCAGGCAAGGGCAGGGCGCAGGTCTGGCAGTGATCGCCCAGCCAGGGCAGGTCGGTTTCGCAGGCCATGCAGATGGGCCTGACTTCTTCAGTCGCTTCGCTGCAGAGTAAGCAGTGCTGGTTATTATTTAACCAGATGTAAACCGGTCCGTCGTATCGTGGTTGACAGCGCATCGCTCTTCCTTAAATATGCCGAACATCCGTGTCGCGCCTGTGGGTATTCCATTCCCCCAAGCCGCTTGCCAAGCATAAAACAAAGGAAACGCCCATGAGCGCCAGCACCTCTGCAACCCTGCGTCATGACTGGTCTTTGGCCGAAGTCAAAGCACTCTTCGTACAGCCATTCAACGACCTGTTGTTCCAGGCACAGACGGTGCACCGCGCGCATTTCGACGCCAACCGCGTCCAGGTTTCCACCCTGCTGTCGATCAAAACCGGCGCCTGCCCGGAAGATTGCAAATATTGTCCGCAGTCCGGTCACTACAACACCGGCCTGGAAAAAGAAAAGCTGATGGAAGTGCAGAAGGTCCTCGAAGAGGCCGCTCGCGCCAAGGCCATCGGTTCGACCCGTTTCTGCATGGGCGCGGCGTGGAAACACCCGTCGGCCAAAGACATGCCGTACGTGCTGCAGATGGTCAAAGGCGTGAAAGCCATGGGCCTGGAAACCTGCATGACCCTGGGTCGCCTCGATCAGGACCAGACCGAAGCGCTGGCCCAGGCCGGTCTCGATTACTACAACCACAACCTCGACACCTCGCCGGAGTTCTACGGCAGCATCATCACCACCCGCACCTACAGCGAGCGCCTGCAAACCCTGGCCTACGTGCGTGATTCGGGGATGAAAATCTGCTCCGGCGGCATCCTCGGCATGGGCGAGTCCCTCGATGACCGCGCCAATCTGCTGATCCAGCTGGCCAACCTGCCGGAGCACCCGGAGTCGGTGCCAATCAACATGCTGGTGAAAGTCGCCGGCACGCCGCTGGAAAATGCCGAAGACATCGACCCGTTCGATTTCATCCGCATGCTCGCCGTCGCGCGCATCCTGATGCCGCAATCCCACGTGCGCCTGTCCGCCGGCCGCGAAGCGATGAACGAGCAGATGCAGGCCCTGGCGTTCTTCGCCGGCGCCAACTCGATTTTCTACGGCGACAAATTGCTGACCACCGCCAACCCGCAGGCCGACAAGGACATGCAACTGTTCTCGCGCCTGGGGATCCTGCCGGAAGCGCGCGAAGAGCACGCGGACGAAGTGCATCAGGCCGCGATCGAACAAGCCCTGGTTGAGCAGAAGAGCAGCGAGCAGTTCTATAACGCCGCCGTCTGATCACCGCGAAACCCTGTAGGAGCCGGCTTGCTGGCGATGGCATCACTGCGGTCTGTCTGAATACCGAGGAGATGCTATCGCCAGCAAGCCGGCTCCTACAATCTGACCTTCGAGGCCTGCATGTCTTTCGATCTCGCCGCACGCCTTGCTGCCCGTCGTGCTGAAAACCTCTACCGCCAGCGCCCCCTGCTCGAAAGCCCTCAAGGCCCGGAAGTGGTGGTCGACGGCCAGCCGTTGCTGGCGTTCTGCAACAACGACTACCTGGGCCTGGCCAATCACCCGCAAGTGATTGAAGCCTGGCGCGCCGGTGCTGCTCGCTGGGGCGTCGGTGGCGGGGCGTCGCACTTGGTCATCGGCCACAGCACGCCGCATCACGCGCTGGAAGAAGCCTTGGCCGACCTGACCGGTCGCCCGCGCGCGCTGCTGTTCACCACCGGTTACATGGCCAACCTTGGCGCGGTCACCGCGTTGATCGGACAGGGCGATACGGTGCTGGAAGACCGCCTCAATCATGCCTCGTTGCTGGATGCCGGCTTGTTGTCCGGCGCGCGCTTCAATCGTTATCTGCACAACGACGCGGCAAGTCTGGCCAAGCGTCTAGAGAAGGCGACCGGCAATACGCTTGTGGTCACCGACGGCGTGTTCAGCATGGACGGCGATATCGCCGACTTGCCGGCGTTGGCCCGGGAAGCCAAGGCCAAAGGTGCTTGGTTGATGGTCGATGACGCCCATGGCTTTGGTCCGCTGGGTGCCAATGGCGGCGGGATCGTCGAGCATTTCGGCATGAGCCAGGAAGACGTGCCGGTCTTGGTCGGCACCCTCGGCAAGGCGTTCGGTACGGCAGGTGCCTTCGTGGCTGGCAGCGAAGAGCTGATCGAAAGCCTGATCCAGTTTGCCCGCCCCTACATCTACACCACCAGCCAACCACCGGCCTTGGCCTGCGCGACGCTGAAAAGCCTTGAGCTGCTGCGCACTGAGCACTGGCGACGCGAGCATCTGAAAACCTTGATCCGCCAGTTCCGTCATGGCGCCGAGCAGATCGGCCTGGAGTTGATGGACAGCTTCACGCCGATCCAGCCGATCATGATTGGCGATGCCGGGCGTGCGGTTCGACTGTCGCAGATGCTGCGCGAGCGCGGTCTGATGGTCACCGCGATTCGACCGCCGACCGTGCCCGCGGGCAGCGCCCGTCTGCGCGTGACCCTGACCGCTGCGCACAGCGAGGCGCAGGTGCGACTATTGTTGAATGGACTGGCCGATTGTTTCCAACAACTTGGACCGGAGCCAAACCATGCGTGATCGACTGATTCTGCTGCCCGGATGGGGCCTCGGAATTTCACCGCTGGAGCCTTTGGCGGCCGCCTTGCAGGGGCTGGATGAGCATCTGCGGGTCGAGATCGAGCCGTTGCCGGAACTGGATTCGAGCGATCTTGAAGAATGGCTCGATGAGCTGGATTCGACGATCCCGCAAGACGCCTGGCTCGGTGGCTGGTCCCTGGGCGGCATGCTCGCGTCTGAGCTGGCGGCGCGGCGTGGTGATCGTTGCTGCGGTTTGCTGACCCTGGCCAGTAATCCGTCTTTTGTCGCCCATGAGCAGTGGCCGAGCGCGATGCCCGGCGAAACCTTCGACGCGTTTCTGGCCGGTTGCCAGGCCGATCCGCGGATGACGTTGAAGCGCTTTTCACTCCTTTGCGCCCAAGGCTCGGAGGATCCTCGCGGGCTGTCGCGGTTATTGCTCGGTGGGGCGCCGCATACCTCTGAAGCAGTGCTGATGAGCGGTCTGGAAGTGCTCGCACAACTGGATACTCGCCAGGCGTTGCAGGCATTTCGTGGCCCACAATTACATTTGTTTGCCGGGCTCGACGGCCTGGTCCCGGCCGAAGCGGCCGGAGAGCTTCTGGCCTTGCTGCCGGATGTCGAAATCGGTCTGATTGAACAGGCCAGCCATGCGTTTCTTCTGGAAGACCCCCACGGTGTGGCGGGGGCGATTCAGGCCTTTTTGCACGAGTCCGGTGATGACTGATTTATCCCTTCCCAATTTGCCCGGCGGCTTGCCCGACAAACGCCAGGTGGCGGCCTCCTTTTCCCGCGCGGCAGCGAGCTACGACAGCGTGGCCGAATTGCAGCGCGATGTCGGCAGCCAGTTATTGAGCCGTTTGCCGGCTGATTTTGTGCCGGGTGTGTGGCTGGACCTGGGTTGCGGTACCGGGCATTTCAGCCGGGCATTGGGCGAGCGATTTCCTGCAGGTAGCGGACTCGCAATGGACATCGCTGAAGGCATGCTCGATCACGCTCGGCCATTGGGTGGCGCCAGCCATTTCATCGCCGGGGACGCGGAGCGTTTGCCGCTGCAGGATTCGACCTGTGATTTGATCTTCTCCAGCCTGGCGGTGCAGTGGTGCGCGGATTTCGAATCGGTGCTCAGTGAGGCGTATCGGGCCCTGAAACCGGGCGGGATTTTCGCGTTTGCTAGTCTGTGCGTAGGAACGTTGTTTGAGTTGCGTGATAGCTGGCGTCAGGTGGATGGCATGGTGCACGTCAATCGCTTCCGCGAGTTGGGTGTTTATCAACAGCTGTGCGCGTCCAGCGGCTTGAAGGTTGTCAGCCTGCAAACCCGTCCCCATGTGTTGCATTACCCGGACGTGCGCAGCCTGACGCATGAACTCAAGGCGTTGGGTGCGCACAACTTGAACCCTGGTCGGCCGGGGGGATTGACCGGCCGGGCGCGGATCCTCGGCTTGATCGAGGCGTATGAGCAGTTTCGTCAGGCAGAAGGATTGCCAGCGACTTATCAGGTGGTCTACGCCGTGTTGGAGAAACCCGTATGAGCGCAGCCTATTTCATCACCGGCACCGACACTGATGTCGGCAAGACCACCATTGCTGCAGGCTTGTTGCATGCCGCGCGGTCGGCGGGCATGAGTACGGCGGCGGGAAAACCGGTCGCTTCCGGCTGTGATGTGACGCCCAAGGGGTTGCGTAATTCCGATGCACTGGCGTTGTTGGCCGAGTGCTCGTTGCCTTTGACTTATGCCCAGGTCAACCCGGTGGCCTTCGAACCGCCGATCGCTCCGCACCTGGCCGCGCGGGAGGCGGGCGTGGCGCTGACGGTGCAATCATTGTTGACACCGATGCTCGAGATTCTCGACATGCAGGCGGATTTCACCTTGATCGAAGGTGCCGGCGGCTGGCGTGTGCCGTTGGCGGATCAGGACAATTTGTCGGATCTGGCGATGGCGCTGGGCCTGCCGGTGATCCTGGTGGTTGGGGTGCGCCTGGGTTGCATCAATCATGCATTGCTGACCGCCGAGGCGATTGCGCAGGACGGTTTGCAGCTGGCGGGTTGGGTGGCCAATATCATTGATCCGAAGACCTCGCGTCTGGAAGAGAACCTCGCGACTCTTGCCGAGCGGATTCCTGCGCCTTGTCTTGGACGAGTGCCAAAGCTCAAATCAGTCACGGCAGAAGCGGTAGCTGAACATCTGCAACTGGATCTGCTGGATTGAGATTTTGCCTATGACAAGGCACTGTGCCATTAGTGTTTTTGTCGGGCCTTTTGCCATCAGGTCTGTTTCAATGGCCGCCATTGAACCTTTGCAGGACGAGTTCCCCTATGGAAATCTCAGGAAACACCGCTTTTTATGCCGGTCTGAGCACTATTCAGACCGGGCAGAACCGTGTCGATCAGGCTTCTAGCCAGATCGCCAGCAGCACCATCGAACGTTCGGTGACCAGCCAGTCTTCCGAAGTCCAGGTCGATCGCCTGCGTTCGGTAGACCGCAGCCAGCAATCGGACCTGGCCAGCAACATGGTCGAGATGGCGCAGGGCAAGTTTCAGGTTGAGGCTGGCGCCAAAGTCGCCAAGGCTTCCGATGAAATGCTTGGCACGTTAATCGATACCTTCGCTTGATCCCCCGCTGAATCCGCCCTACAAACGCCGCGACTATTCGCGGCGTTTTTGTGCGTAAGTCCTTCTCCCTCAACTAATCTTTCCTGCATGGCCTGTTGCGTTGTCAACGGCGGCCTCGCGGCTGCGTGTCTGGCATTTGCGTGTCGTGATGACGAACGGCAAAAGATCGGCGCTTGACAAGATTTGGTCGTAAACGTATGTTTCAAACAACTGTTTGACCGTCACAACAAATCAACACGGTCGCTCATTCCCGGTTACATCAGCAGAGGTTTATCGCTATGCCTGACTACAAGGCCCCCTTGCGTGATATTCGCTTCGTTCGTGACGAACTGCTCGGCTACGAAGCGCACTATCAGAGCCTTCCGGCTTGTGCAGACGCAACTCCAGACATGGTTGACGCCATTCTCGAAGAAGGCGCCAAGTTTTGTGAGCAGGTGCTGGCTCCGCTGAACCGCGTGGGTGACACCGAAGGCTGCACCTGGAGCGAGTCCGGCGTTAAAACCCCGACTGGCTTCAAAGAAGCCTACAAGCAATTCGTTGAAGGCGGCTGGCCAAGCCTGGCCCACGACGTAGAGCACGGCGGCCAGGGCCTGCCGGAGTCCCTGGGTCTGGCGGTCAGCGAAATGGTTGGCGAAGCCAACTGGTCGTGGGGCATGTACCCGGGCCTGTCGCATGGCGCGATGAACACTATTTCCGAGCACGGCACGCCTGAGCAGCAAGAGGCTTACCTGACCAAACTGGTGTCCGGCGAATGGACCGGCACCATGTGCCTGACCGAACCGCACTGCGGCACCGACCTGGGCATGCTGCGCACCAAGGCCGAACCTCAGGCCGACGGTTCCTACAAAGTCTCCGGCACCAAGATCTTCATCTCGGCCGGTGAACACGACATGGCCGACAACATCGTCCACATCGTGCTGGCACGTCTGCCGGATGCACCGGCCGGCACCAAGGGTATTTCGCTGTTTATCGTTCCCAAGTTCATGCCGAACGCTGACGGTTCGATCGGCGCTCGCAACGCTGTGACCTGTGGTTCCCTGGAACACAAAATGGGCATCCACGGTAACGCCACCTGCGTGATGAACTTCGACGCGGCCACCGGTTTCCTGATCGGCCCGGCGAACAAAGGCCTGAACTGCATGTTCACCTTTATGAACACCGCACGTCTGGGTACTGCGCTGCAAGGTCTGGCCCACGCCGAGATCGGCTTCCAGGGCGGCCTGAAATACGCTCGCGATCGTCTGCAAATGCGTTCGCTGACTGGCCCTAAAGCGCCGGAAAAAGCCGCTGACCCGATCATCGTTCACCCTGACGTACGTCGCATGCTGTTGACCATGAAAGCGTTCGCCGAAGGCAACCGCGCGATGGTTTACTTCACCGCCAAGCAAGTCGACGTCGTCAAATACGGCGTGGACGAAGAAGAGAAGAAGAAAGCCGACGCACTGCTGGCCTTCATGACCCCAATCGCCAAAGCCTTCATGACTGAAGTCGGCTTTGAATCCGCTAACCACGGCGTGCAAATCTACGGCGGCCACGGCTTCATCGCCGAGTGGGGCATGGAGCAGAACGTTCGCGACAGCCGCATTTCGATGCTGTACGAAGGCACCACCGGTATCCAGGCACTCGACCTGCTGGGCCGTAAAGTGCTGATGACACAAGGCGAAGCCCTGAAAGGCTTCACCAAGATCGTCCACAAGTTCTGCCAGACCAACGAAGGCAACGAAGCTGTCCAAGAGTTCGTAACACCGCTGGCTGCACTGAACAAAGAGTGGGGCGAGCTGACCATGAAGGTCGGTATGGCTGCCATGAAGGATCGCGAAGAAGTCGGCGCGGCGTCCGTGGACTACCTGATGTATTCCGGTTACACCTGCCTGGCCTACTTCTGGGCTGACATGGCGCGCCTGGCTGCCGAGAAACTGGCTGCGGGCACTTCCGAGGAGGCGTTCTATACCGCCAAGCTGCAGACTGCACGCTTCTACTTCCAGCGCATCCTGCCGCGTACCCGCACTCACGTTGCAACCATGCTGTCGGGTGCCAGCAACTTGATGGACATGAAAGAAGAGAACTTCGCGCTGGGCTACTAAGCCTTAACGCAGTTCTTCACAAAGCCGCTATCCCTTCGGGGGTAGCGGCTTTTTGTTCTTTGGAAAAGCAAAAGCAGTTGCCCGCGATCGTAGATGGGATTCAGGTACTGCCCATCCGGTCTATAGCCACTGACGCACCCGATAAAAAAACCTGACAATTGACTCAGTAAGTCGACATTTTTGCCGTTACAGTAGGTGGGCACAATGCCATCTATTGTCATGACGGTCGGAGCTTTACCCTTGCCGCGTTCTTCCGCTGTACGTTTCAGCCATTTCCTACCATCGTTACTGCTTTTACTTGCGGGGCTTGCGGCCGCCTACATCAAGGAACTCAACGTCTTCTTCACCTCGCTGTTCAACGTGCTGCCAACCCTGGTGCTGTTGCTCGGCGGTGCGTACTGCGCGGTTTACCGACGTCAGCGCGAGCTGTTTCTGATGGTGACGGTGTACATCGCCTACTTCCTGCTTGATGCCCAGACCGACTATTACCGTGACAACGGCAAGGTCCGTGATGATGCGGCTGTGGTTTTCCATCTGTGTTGCCTGTTGCTGCCGCTGCTTTTCGGCGTGTTCGCTGCGTGGCAGGAACGCACGCACTTGTTTCAAGACATGGTGGCGCGCTTCGCGGTGTTGCTGGCCGTCGGCAGTGTTGCGTTGGGGCTGGAGCAAAGTTACCCACAGGCCTTGCTGATGTGGCTGTCGGAAATCCGCTGGCCAGCGCTGCATGGCGCCTGGATGAGTCTGATCCAGCTGTCCTATCCGGTGTTCATCGCGTCGTTCCTGCTGCTGAGCTGGCAATACTGGCGTAACCCGAGACCTTTGCACGCCGCACAACTGGTGGGTTTGCTCGGGTTGTTCTGGGCGTTGCCGAAAACCTTCATCCTGCCGTTCACCCTGAACATCATGTGCAGTCAGGTGATGTTGATGATTGCTGCAGCGGTCGCCCACGAAGCTTATCAAATGGCCTTCCGCGACGAGCTCACCGGTCTGCCGGGTCGTCGCGCCTTGAATGAGCGGATGCAACGCTTGGGGCGCAATTACGTGCTGGCCATGAGCGACGTCGATCACTTCAAGAAATTCAACGACACCCACGGTCACGATGTGGGTGACCAGGTGCTGCGCCTTGTCGCCAGCAAGCTGTCGAAAATCGGCGGAGGCGGTAGGGCGTATCGCTACGGCGGTGAGGAATTTGCGTTGGTGTTCGCAGGCAAAACCCTCGAAGAGTGCATGCCGCACCTGGAAGTCATCCGCGAATCCATCGCGACGTACAACATTCAATTGCGCAACCAAGACGCTCGCCCGCAGGACGACCAGCAAGGTCGCCAGCGTCGCGCGGGCCCGGGCGCTTCAAGTGTGTCGGTTACCGTGAGCATCGGTGTCGCCGAGCGCGTGGAGCAACGAACTCCCGAAAAAGTGCTCAAGTCCGCTGACGAAGCGCTCTACAGCGCCAAGGGCGCCGGGCGAAATTGTGTGGTGGCCTTCGGTCAGACTCGCCGTGGCGCGGTGCGCATGGACGGCGCTGCGGGTTGAGTGATGATGGCGCATTCAGCGTCTGGACTGTGATTGTGAGGCAGGGTGGGCGGCAGTAGGTTTGAACGATCTGCTGACGGAGAAACGACCATGCCTGAGTACAAAGCCCCCCTGCGCGACATGCGCTTTCTGATCGACCACGTCTTCGACTTCCACACCATCTACGCAGCGCTGGGTGCCACCGACGCCAGCGCGGACATGGTCAATGCGATCCTCGAAGAAGGCGCGAAGTTCTGTGAGAACGTTCTGGCGCCGCTGAATCGCAGCGGCGACGAAGAAGGCTGCCATTTCGACAATGGCGTGGTGACAACGCCTACAGGCTTCAAGCAAGCCTTCGCACAATACGTGGAAGGCGGCTGGCACGGTCTGGCGGCTGATCCGGCGTATGGCGGCCAGGGTTTGCCAAGCTCCCTGGGCCTGGTCATCAGTGAAATGGTCGGCTCCAGCAATACCTCGTGGGGCATGTACCCCGGCCTGACCCACGGCGCGATGTCGGCCATCCACGCCCACGGCACCGAAGCGCAGAAGAACACCTACTTGAGCAAGCTGACGGCCGGCCAATGGACCGGCACCATGTGCCTGACCGAGGCTCATTGCGGCACGGACCTGGGCATCATCAAAACCCGCGCCGTCCCTTCAGCCGACGGCAGCTACGCGATTTCCGGCAGCAAGATCTTCATCTCGGCCGGCGAACACGACATGAGCGACAACATCATTCATTTGGTGTTGGCGAAACTGCCAGACGCCCCGGCCGGCACCCGGGGTATTTCCCTGTTCATCGTTCCCAAGTTCCTACCCGATACCGAGGGCGAAGCCGGCGAGCGCAACGACGTTTCCTGCGGCTCGATCGAACATAAAATGGGCATCAAGGCCTCGGCCACCTGCGTGCTGAACTTCGACGAGGCCAAGGGCTTCTTGATCGGCGAGCCGAACAAGGGCTTGAACTGCATGTTCACCATGATGAACCACGCACGGCTCGGCACCGGCATGCAGGGGTTGTGTCTGGGTGAGGCGAGTTTCCAAGGGGCGATCAAGTACGCCAACGATCGCCTGCAAATGCGCTCCCTCACCGGCCCGAAAGCGCCGGAAAAAGCCGCCGACCCGATCATCGTTCATCCTGACGTGCGCAGGATGTTGCTGACCATGAAAGCCTTCAACGAAGGCAACCGCGCGCTGACGTATTTCACCGCGCAGCTGCTGGATGTGGCGCATCTGAGCGCGGATGAGACGGCGCGCCAGGACGCCGAAGACCTGCTGGCGTTCCTGACGCCGATCTGCAAAGCCTTCATGACCGACACCGGTCTGGAAGTCACCAACCACGGGATGCAGGTGTTTGGCGGTCACGGCTTCATCCGTGAATGGGGCATGGAGCAGCTGGTTCGTGACTGCCGTATCGCGCCGATCTACGAGGGGACCAATGGCATTCAGGCACTGGATTTGCTCGGGCGCAAAGTGCTTGGCAGCCAGGGCAAACTGCTGCGTGGCTTCACCAAAATCGTCCACAAATTCTGCGCGACGAATGCCGAGCACCCACAACTTGCCACCTACGTGGCGCAACTCAATGGCCTGAATCAGCAATGGGGCGAGTTGACCACCAAAGTCGGCATGGCCGCGATGAAGAATCCGGACGAAGTCGGTGCTGCTTCTGTCGATTACTTGATGTACAGCGGCTACATCATCCTCGCCTATCTGTGGCTGCGCATGGCGTTGGTGGCCCAGGCACAACTCGACGCGGGCAGCGGAGATGCGGATTACTGCCGGGGCAAACTGGCAACCAGCGAGTTTTACTTCAAGCGATTGTTGCCGCGCACTGCCGCTCATCGGGCGGCTATCGAAGCGGGGAGTGATTGCTTGATGCAGCTGCCGGCGGAGTTGTTTGCGCTCTAGTCTTTAAAACCAGCAAAAAAGGAGCCCGCGTTATTGCGGGCTTTTTTATGACTGAAAAGTCAGTGACTAAACATTACAAAACGGTCACTGGCTGACCCTATGTGTCGTAAAAGTTGTTGGGTTACACTCGGCCCCAACGAAAACACCATCCCTACGAATTACCTGTTTAGATCTGCGAGGTTTGCCATGGCTGACTACAAAGCGCCCCTGCGCGATATGCGCTTCATCCTCAATGAAGTTTTCGAGGTCGCCAAACTCTGGGCCGAGCTGCCGGCGCTGGCCGAGACTGTCGATGCGGAAACGGTCGAAGCCATTCTCGAAGAAGCCGGCAAGGTCACCAGCAAAAGCATCGCGCCCCTGAGCCGTGCGGCTGACGAAGAAGGTTGCCATTGGGCGGACGGTGCCGTCACCACGCCGGCAGGTTTCCCACAGGCTTATCAGACTTATGCCGAAGGCGGTTGGGTCGGTGTCGGTGGCGATCCGGCCTACGGCGGCATGGGCATGCCCAAGGCTGTTTCGGCTCAGGTCGAAGAAATGGTCAACTCCGCCAGCCTGTCGTTTGGTCTGTATCCGATGCTGACCGCTGGCGCCTGCCTGTCGATCAACGCCCACGCCAGCGAAGCGCTGAAAGCCGCGTACCTGCCGAACATGTACGCCGGGGTCTGGGCCGGTTCCATGTGCCTGACCGAGCCGCACGCTGGCACCGACCTGGGGATCATCCGCACCAAGGCTGAACCTCAGGCCGACGGTTCCTACAAGGTCAGCGGCACCAAGATCTTCATCACCGGCGGCGAACACGACCTGACCGAGAACATCATTCACCTGGTGCTGGCGAAGCTGCCGGACGCGCCGGCGGGGCCGAAAGGCATTTCGCTGTTCCTGGTGCCCAAGTTTATGGTCAATGCCGATGGCAGCCTGGGCGCGCGTAACCCTGCGAACTGTGGGTCGATCGAGCACAAAATGGGCATCCAGGCGTCCGCAACCTGCGTGATGAACTTCGACGAAGCCGTGGGTTACCTGGTTGGCGAGCCGAACAAAGGCCTGGCGGCGATGTTCACCATGATGAACTACGAGCGTCTGGGCGTCGGTATCCAAGGCCTGGCCACCGGCGAGCGCTCGTACCAGAACGCCGTCGAATACGCCCGCGATCGCCTGCAAAGCCGTTCGCCGACCGGCGCGCAGAACAAGGACAAGGTCGCCGACCCGATCATCGTCCACCCCGACGTGCGTCGCATGCTGCTGACCATGAAAGCCTCGAACGAAGGCGGCCGTGCCTTCTCAACCTACGTGGCCATGCAACTGGACACCGCCAAGTTCAGCGAAGACGCGACCACCCGCAAACGTGCGGAAGATCTGGTTGCACTGCTGACCCCAGTGGCCAAGGCCTTCCTGACCGACCTCGGTCTGGAAACCACCGTTCACGGTCAGCAGGTTTTCGGCGGCCACGGTTACATCCGTGAGTGGGGTCAGGAGCAACTGGTTCGCGACGTGCGCATCACTCAGATCTACGAAGGCACCAACGGCATTCAGGCGCTGGACCTTGTAGGACGCAAGATCGTCGGTACCGGCGGCGCGTTCTACAACCTGTTCGCTGACGAGATCCGTCATTTCACCGCCACCGCCAGCGCTGATCTGGCTGAGTTCACCAAGCCGCTGAACGATGCCGTGACCACCCTCGACGAACTGACCTCTTGGTTGCTGGACCGGGCGAAAAACAACCCGAACGAAATCGGCGCCGCCTCGGTCGAGTACCTGCAAGCCTTCGGTTACGTGGCGTACGCCTACATGTGGGCGTTGATGGCCAAGGCCGCGTTCGGCAAAGAAGCGCAGGACGACTTCTACGCGAGCAAGCTGGGCACGGCGCGGTTCTATTTCGCACGTCTGCTGCCGCGTATTCACTCGTTGAGTGCGTCGGTGAAGGCGGGTAGCGAGTCGCTGTTCCTGCTGGACGCTGCACAGTTCTGAGGAAGTCGCGTCATGTAAGCATTCTCTTACATGACGTGCTGCTGTTTTCCCATAGGCGTCGATTGGATCCAGAGCTAATCTACTTCACATGGACGTCGCGCAGGAAGCGCAAAGCAACAACATGGACACGTAGGATTCTGCCAGGACGGCGGAGTGAAATGGATGTCAGGGAAACAGTCTGCAAAGCCCCGCTTCGGCGGGGTTTTCTTTGCCTGCAGAAAAGTAGTCAGCTCAGCCTGTCGAGCGTATTCGAGCTGTTCAAGCGGTCGTCCGGCCCGTTCATCACTTCCTCCAGCAGCGTGCGCAATAAGGCCAGCGAGGCTTGTTGCCGTTGCACATCCCGACAGACCAATCCGACTTTCAGCGGCACTCGCGGCTCGGTCAGCGGTTTCCAAAGCAGCTCGTTATTGCCGAGCGCCTTTTGTGAACGCCCGGGCAGGACGGTGGCCAGCCGGGTGTGGGGCAGACTGTCGAGAATCCCCGCCATGTTGTTCAGTTCCGCCTGTACCTGCGGGCGTCGTCCCAGATTGGCCAATTGTGTTTGCCAGATCTGCCGTATCTGGAACTCTTCACCCAGCAACAACATGGGCAACTCGGCGGCCTGACTCATCGAGACTTTCTTGAATTCGCGCAGCGGGTGGTCCGCCGGGATGACCAGGGTCAGTTCATCTTCGTACAGCATGACGCCATGCAAGCCCGGCTGGCGGGGTGGCAGATAGCTGATGCCGATGTCGAGGGAGCCATTGAGCAGCCGCCGCTCGATCTCCAGGCCAGTCAGTTCATAGATCTGCACCACCAGATGCGGCTGCGCCTTGCGCACGCGTTCGAGCATCTGCGGCACCAGACTGGTGTGAACTGTCTGCAACACTCCGATGGCCAAGGTGCGTAAAGCCTGGCCCTTGAAGTTGCCCAACGCCTCACGTGCCCGTTGCAGGCCATCGAGCAAGGGCAGGGCGTGGTTGTACAAAGTATGAGCGGCCAGAGTGGGCAGCAGGCGCTTGCTGCTGCGTTCGAACAGGCTCACATCGAGGTTTTGTTCGAGCTGGCGGATCTGCTGGGACAGTGCCGGTTGGGAGATTGACAGTCGCTCCGCCGCCCGGCCTACGTGGCCTTCTTCGTAGACCGCGACGAAATAACGCAGTTGCTTGAAATCCATAAGGTGCGCTTATCGAAAATGCTGGGAAATCGAAATGGCTCAGCGCCGTGCCCGAGCCTAGTCTAACCGCATTCACAAGGCTTACAGGGCCAGAGCGCACGATGAATACCGTTTACGTCGATGGTGTTTACATAGGTAGGGCAAAAAACCTCAAACGAGAGTTGGCCCGATGAATCTGTTCAACTTGCGTCGCAATCCACCGAGCCTCGATGACTTGGTCGCAGATACTTTCCAGTCGTCGAGAAGCGACAACCTTTCCAGCGAGTGCCTGATGCCCAGTGTCGAGCGGCCGAAACAGATTTTCGTCCGCGGCCAAGGTTCATGGTTATGGGACAGCGATGACCGCGCTTACCTGGATTTCTCACAGGGTGGCGGTGCCAATAGCCTGGGCCACAGCCCTTCGGTATTGGTCAATGCGATCTCGGAACAGGCTCAGTCGCTGATCAACCCCGGTTTTGGTCTGCATAACCGCGGGATGCTCAACCTTGCCGAGCGGCTCTGCACAAGTACCGGCAGTGATCAGGCGTACCTGCTCAACAGTGGCACCGAAGCTTGTGAAGCCACGATAAAACTGGCTCGTAAATGGGGTCAACGACATCGCGGCGGGGCTTCACGGATCATCGTTGCAAGTCACGGCTGCCATGGCCGTGGTCTCGGGACGATTTCAGTGTCGGACTTCCACCACGTTCCCTTCAATGATCTTGCGGCGATGCACGCAGCGGTCGATGCCCGGACCGTGGCAATCATGCTCGAGCCGATCCAGAGCGAAGCCGGGGTGATTCCGGCCACCGGGTCCTACCTCAAGGGTGTCGAACGCCTGTGCCGGGAACTGGGTATTTTGTTGATCCTTGACGAAGTGCAAACCGGTATCGGTCGCTGCGGCACCTTGCTTGCTGAACAGTCCAGTGGCGTTCGAGCAGATATCGTCGTCCTCGGCAAAGGGCTCGGCGGTGGCGTGCCATTGGCCGCGTTGTTGGCACGAGGCAAGGCCTGCTGTTTCGAGGTGGGCGAACTGACGGGCACTCATCACGGCAATGCACTGATGACGGCTGCCGGTCTTGCCGTTTTCAACACTATTCAAGACAAGGGTTTTCTCGATCATGTGAGTGAAACCGGCCAGCACCTGCGCGAAGGCCTGAGTCGATTGTCCCATCGCTATGGCCACGGCGAGTTGCGTGGGCAAGGGCTGCTTTGGGGACTGACCCTGTCCGACGATTCGGCTGATGCCGTAGTCAAATCAGCGTTGTACGAAGGCTTGTTGCTCAACGCCCCGCAACCCGATTGCCTGCGCTTTACCCCGGCCCTCACCGTCAGCAAAGCCAACGTCGACGAAATGCTCCTGCGCCTGTCCCGCGCCTTTTCCCGCGTACGCACTGCGCAACTGCAGTGCCGCAAAGGGATTGCGGTCTGATCAGACCCTTCCCGCACGAATTCCAGAACCGTCTCGCGGTAATAACGCATCGCCCCACGTTTGATTCTTTTCGCGTGGGGCGTTTTTTTGTCTCTGCGTTTTGCCAAATGCAATCAGCGCTTGAGCGACTGCTGGATCAGTGGCTTTTTAAAAAGAGCCGGCAAGGAGTGCCGGTGCCAACGAACCAACATTGTTGAAGAACTGGCTTTGAAATCTATACCACTGAGTGGTATGTTTTTTTGGAAGGGATGCCGATGTCACCAAGGTTGTTCAAGGCAAAACGCTTTGCGATGCAGGCTGCAAAAGCGTGCATCAGTGACGAAGAGCTTCGGGAGGCATTTACTGAGATGCTCGATGGCCAAGCTACAAATCTCGGAGGAGGGGTTTGGAAGAAGCGTTTGAATGCCAATCGCCATCGTTCCATTGTCTTGGCTAGAGGGGCCAGTTACTGGGTTTATCAGTTTCTCTATGCGAAGAAGGACCAAAGCAATATTTGTCAGACAGACCTGATCGCTTTTCGGAAAATGGCGAAGACCTACGAAGGACTGTCGGATGTGCAAGTCCAGTACTTCCTGGATATCAAGGAGTTTGTGGAGATCCCCTATGAGTAAGAAATTTAGAAGTGAGGCATCGGAATCTGTATACGAGTCTGCCAGTGCCTTGTTTTCCATCGGTGCAATCAGCAAGACTACCTTGCGCGAGTTCGAGGAGCTTTGTCTGGCTCCAGTACCGGGGGCCATTGATGCGGAGCAGATCAAACAGCTGCGCGAGCGCAACAATGTCAGCCAACCAGTGTTCGCGCGTTATCTGAACACCAGCCCTTCGACGGTAAAAAAATGGGAGGCAGGCGATAAACATCCCAGCGGCATGGCGCTCAAGTTGCTGAGCATCGTTCAGAAACACGGTCTAGAGATACTGGCTTGAAGAACCGCGCTGAACCCTGACGAACGGCGCGGGTCGATTAACTGTAGGGCTCACACGAGTCCACCTTCAAATCAGGAGCTGCCCCATGGATATCATTCGCATCATCATTGCCATTCTGTTGCCGCCACTGGGTGTGTTTCTGCAAGTCGGTTTCGCCGGCGCGTTCTGGCTGAATATTCTGCTGACGTTGTGCGGTTACATTCCGGGGATCGTGCATGCGGTGTACATCATCGCCAAGCGCTGAATTCTACGGCGTCAGATAGATCGCTTTCGCGGGCAAGCCTCGCTCCTACAGGTACGGGGTTATTTCTGTAGGAGCGAGCGGGCGGCGATCCGACTTGCCCGCGAAAGGCGCGACGCGGTCAACTTGCTAGTTCGATCACCCGTCGATAAAACAACCACTCCTGCTCCAGCGCATGGGCCTGGTTACCGGCCTTGCGAAAGCCATGGCGTTCGTCCGCGTAGTAATGCGCGTCAACCAGAATGCCGTTGTCCTGTAGCGCCTTGACCATGTCGCGAGTCTGTTGCGGCACCACCACGGCATCCAGCTCGCCCTGAAAGAAAATCACCGGAACACTGATGTTGCTCGCATGCAGCAACGGTGTGCGCGCGGCGTAGCGATCGGCATCTTGTAGCGAATCACCAATCAACCAATCCAGATAATCGCCTTCGAATTTATGGGTCGCCCGGCCCAGTGCAACAGGATCGCTGACACCGTAAAGGCTGGCGCCAGCGCGAAAGACCTGGTGAAAGGCCAGCGCACAAAGAGTGGTGTAACCACCGGCACTGCCACCGCGGATAAACGCCTTGTCGCCGTCGATCAAGCCTCGATCGGCGAGATGCGCGACAACGGCGCAGGCGTCCTCCACGTCGACTTCGCCCCAACTCAAATGCAGCGCCTGGCGGTAAGCCCGGCCATAACCACTGCTGCCGCGGTAGTTGAGATCGGCCACGGCGAAGCCGCGTTGCGCCCAGTACTGAATGCGTGGATCAAGCATCGGGTAGCAGGCCGAGGTCGGGCCGCCGTGGATGAACACCACCAGCGGCGGTTTCGCATCGCCGGTCATCGCTGGATAAAAAAAGCCATGGGCCTCGCCCGCACCGCTAGGGTAGCGCAGGGTTTGCGGGACGCTGATGTGTTCGGCGGGCAACGGTGCAATACCGCCGGCGAGGATTTTGACTTGCCGGGTATCACGCTCGATCGCGATCACCGCCGATGAACTGACGGGAGATGCCGCGATGCAGTAGATAAATTGCTCGTCCAGTGCGAGATGGCGAAAGCGGCTGTAATCGCCGGTGAAATCTTCAGCGGCGTCCCCGCAAAGTCCCAACTTGCCAAACCCGCCTTCGGTCCAACTGGCCAGGTAGCTGCCCTCGCTCAGCGGCAACCAGGTGCTGCCTCCCAGCTGCCACGGCGCTGGGCCATGATCAGCGGCGGCACTCGGCATCGAGCGCAGGCCCTCTGCGGATTCCACCCAAGGCTGCCAGTAGCCTCCGCGATCCGTCAGGCAAAACAAATGGCCGCCGCCATCGAAACGAGGTTGTTGCAGCGACTCCTGAACATCCTCGCCCGCCACACAACGCGGTTGAGCAAAGCTTCCATTGTCCTGGCGTTCGGCAACCATCAGGCGAGTCGCGGTCCAGGGCTGATCCGGGCGGCTCCATTCGATCCACGCCAATCGTTGCGAGTCAGGACTCAAAGTCGGCGCGGCATAGAAATCGGCGCCTTCGGCCAGCAGATGACGCCTGCCGTCAGCCACGTCGATCGCGACCAGACGATGCCGATCACCGTTCTCTTCAACCGCGAGCACCTGGCCGTTGGCAAACTGCAGATCGCCGTAACGGCATTTCCCTGAGGTCAGCACCTCAGGCGTCCCGCCCGCCAGCGATTGCCGATAGAGCCGTTGGTCCGCTTCGTTGACGAAAACAATCCCGTCATCGGTCAGACAAAACGCGCCACCGCCATATTCGTACACGCGGCTGCGCACGCTGAAACCTGCCGGCGTCAGACAACGGGCCTGGCCGTCGCGCCAATGCCAGATCCTGCAGGCGGCATCCTCGGGTCGGTATTCGTTCCAGAACAGGCCATGCTTGCCGACCAGCAGCTCGGCGAAGTCGATACCGGCCGCGACGGCCCGGGAGGCGCTGAAGGGTTCAGCTTTTAGCGATGAGTCGTGAATTTCGTTCATTGCGAAAGGCCAGTTGTTCGATGGTCTGAGTCGCGTGCTCGGCTTCTTCGCGGGCCTTGAGAATCACGCCGTGATAGTCCGACTTGCTGCACACCGGGTCGGCATTGCTCGCGTCACCCGTGAGCATGAACGCCTGGCAGCGGCAGCCGCCGAAGTCTTTTTCTTTCTCGTTGCAGGAGCGGCACGGCTCGGGCATCCAGTCGTAACCGCGAAAGCGGTTGAAGCCGAACGAGTCGTACCAGATGTGCTGCATGCTGTGGTCGCGCACGTTGGGAAATTGCACCGGCATCTGTCGGGCACCGTGACAGGGCAGCGCGGTTCCGTCCGGCGTGACCGTAAGAAAAATGCTGCCCCAGCCGTTCATGCAGGCTTTCGGGCGTTCTTCGTAGTAGTCCGGCGTGACGAAAATCAGCTTGCACGGATGCCCTTCGGCTTCCAGTTTTACGCGGTATTCATTGGTGATGCGTTCGGCACGGACCAACTGTTCCCTGGTCGGCAACAAACCGACCCGATTGAGCTGCGCCCAACCGTAAAACTGGCATGTCGCGAGTTCGACGAAATCGGCCTCAAGGGCGATGCACAGCGCGATGATCCGGTCGATCTTGTCGATGTTGTGCCGATGGGTCACGAAGTTCAGCACCATCGGATAACCGTGGGCTTTCACCGCGCGAGCCATTTCGAGCTTCTGCGCGAAGGCCTTTTTCGAACCAGCCAACAAGTTATTCACTTGCTCGTCGCTGGCCTGAAAACTGATCTGGATATGGTCCAGACCCGCCTTCTTGAAGTCGCTGATTTTCTGCTCGGTCAGACCGATGCCGGAGGTGATCAGGTTGGTGTAAAAACCCAACGTGCGCGCCTCGCTGATCAGCTCGGCGAGGTCCTGGCGCACCAGCGGCTCACCACCGGAAAAGCCCAGCTGTGCAGCACCCATTTCTCGCGCTTCGCGGAACACTTTGATCCACTGTTCGGTGCTCAACTCTTTGCCTTGCTCGGCAAAGTCCAGCGGATTGGAGCAGTACGGGCATTGCAGCGGGCAGCGATAGGTCAGCTCGGCCAGCAGCCACAGCGGCAGACCGATTTCTGGTTTGGGCGGTAACTTGTCTGACACGGAATCAGGCAAGTTCGATCCAGTGCTGAGCACGGGCAACCTCCATGAACTGCTCGATATCTTCACCGAGCTCGGGCACGCCGGGGAACTGTGCATCCAGTTCGGCGATGATCGCCGCGACATCGCGTTCTCCGTCGATCAGACCGCCGATCAGCGCGGCGCTTTCATTGAGTTTGATCATGCCTTCCGGGTAGAGCAGCACGTGGCCTTTCTGCGCCGGTTCGTACTGGTAGCGGTAGCCCTGACGCCAGGTCGGGGTCTTGCTGCGATCAAAACTCATAAGGTGATTCCTTTATGCCAGACCCGTTGCTCGGTCACGCTGTGATACGGCGGGCGGTTCAATTCGTAGGCCATGCTCATGGCATCGAGCATGCTCCAAAGGATGTCCAGTTTGAACTGGAGAATTTCCAGCATGCGCTCCTGGCCGACCCGCGTCGTGTAGTGCTGCAACGTGATCGCCAGGCCGTGCTCCACATCCCGGCGTGCCTGGCCGAGGCGCGTACGGAAATACTCATAACCGGTGGGGTCGATCCACGGGTAATGCTGCGGCCAGCTGTCCAGGCGCGATTGGTGGATCTGCGGCGCGAACAACTCGGTCAGCGAGCTGCTGGCGGCCTCCTGCCAACTGGCCCGGCGGGCGAAGTTGACGTAGGCGTCCACGGCGAAACGTACGCCGGGCAATACCAATTCCTGCGAGCGCAGCTGATCCGGGTCGAGGCCGACCGCTTGGCCCAGACGCAGCCAGGCTTCGATGCCGCCGTCTTCTCCGGGGGCGCCGTCGTGATCCAGCAGACGCTGAATCCACTCGCGACGGATCTCGCGGTCAGGGCAATTGGCGAGGATGGCGGCGTCTTTCAGGGGGATGTTCACTTGATAGTAGAAGCGGTTGGCGACCCAACCCTGGATCTGCTCGCGGGTCGCCCGTCCTTCATACATCGCCACGTGGTACGGGTGATAGATGTGGTAATAGGCGCCCTTGGCGCGCAGGGCCGCTTCGAATTCGGCGGGGGACATTGGGGTGTCAGTCATTGCTGTTCTCCGGGTACGACCGGTGGATTTTGTGGTGTCTGGACCGGCCTCATCGCCAGCAGGCTGGCTCCCACAGTTGATCGCATCCCCTGTGGGGCCAGCCTGCTGGCGATAGACCGCGCAGCGGTCTCGATGCCCTACAACACAATACTCATGCCGTCATAAGCCACTTCAACATTGCGCCGAACCAACTCGGCACGCTCCGGCGAATCCTCATCAAGAATCGGGTTGGTGTTGTTGATGTGGATAAGCACCTTGCGCTGCTTGGGCAGTTGCTCCAGCACTTCGAGCATGCCGCCGGGGCCGTTTTGCGCCAGATGGCCCATTTCCCGTCCGGTACGCGTGCCGACGCCACGGCGCTGCATTTCGTCGTCATCCCACATCGTGCCGTCCACCAGCAAACAATCGCTGCCGGCCATGATTTCCAGCAGCGGCGCATCGACTTTGCCCAGGCCCGGCGCATAGAACAGTTTGCCGCCGGTGTTCAGGTCTTCGACGATCAGGCCGATGTTGTCGCCCGGGTGCGGGTCGAAGCGGTGCGGCGAGTACGGTGGCGCGGCGCTGCGCAGGGGCAGCGGGGTGAAGCGCAGACTCGGGCAGGCCGGGATGGTGAAGCTGCGGTCGAGTTCGATGCGGTTCCAGCTCAGCCCGCCGTTCCAGTGGGTCAGCATTTTGAACAGCGGAAAACCGCTGCTCAGGTCTTCGTGGACCATGTCGGTGCACCAGACCTGATGCGGGCAACCTTCGCGCAGGCTGAGCAGGCCGGTGGTGTGATCGATCTGGCTGTCCATCAGGATGATCGCGCTGATGCCGGTGTCGCGCAGGGCGCGGCCCGGTTGCATCGGGGCGTAGCTCTGGAGTTGCGCACGAATGTCCGGCGACGCGTTGCACAGAATCCAGTTCACGCCGTCATCGGAAATTGCGATGGACGACTGGGTCCGCGCCTTGGCGTTCAGGCTGCCGTTGCGAAAACCTGCGCAGTTGACGCAGTTGCAGTTCCACTGAGGGAAACCGCCGCCGGCGGCGGAACCTAGAATCTGGACAAACATGGGCGCTCCATCATTTCAACGCTGAAAATAAAAACGCCCCGGTAAACCGAGGCGTTGCACATCATTACAACGTCAGACCTTAGCGGCTTGCGAAGTACATGGTGACTTCAAAGCCGATACGCAGGTCGGTGTAAGCGGGTTTGGACCAGGACATGGGAGCGCTCCTTCAGGTGATGAGACAGTTGAGATCTATACATATAGTCCACCTCCAGCCGGAGATGTTCAGATAGTTAGGTGGCTATGTTACTCAAAATTTCCGAGCGATTGGCCGCGAATCTTTGAGAAAGCTAATTGCAGCGTCGGTAATGATCATTTTGCCGCTTGCCAAGGCGCCTTTGCGCAAACACTGCTGGCCAGGCAGCGCCAGCCACCTTCGGCTTGATTCAGTTGTCGGGCAGCGGCTTTTAACGTTTCGCGATCAATCATCAGGATCGCTTCAGGCAGACGCTCCAGATAATCCGACGAGTGGCCGGCCAGTTTGCTTTGCCAAAGCAGTTCAGCGGCCTGCGCGTAGGGCAGTGCGGTGCTTTGGAATTGATCGGCCAGGGCCTGGCGCTGGGCGATGAAAGTCGCGTCATCGATACCTTCGATCATTCCGGGCATTTCGCACAAGAAGCGTTCTATGTGCTCCAGCAGATCCTGAGGGGCAACGCTCGGGGATTGAACGCCGCACAGCAGCCCGGTCTGCCCATGAATCTGCCGCAGGCCGCTGAACACGGCATAACCTAATTGCAGCTCAACCCGCAGGCGCTGATAAAACGGCGTCTGACCCAAGTGGGCGAGCAAGCGCCAGGCGGCTTCGTCAGCGATGTCTGGCGAGGCCGTCGGACAAAACAGCAACAGCGCGTGTTCGCTGGAGCCGGTGTCGATAGCGCTCCAGAGATGCAGCGAGTTTATCGAGACGGGCGGCGACGACTGATCGTCCGCGACACCGGGCACGCGGCTCAGTGCCAGGCCCATCGCCGCTTGAGTCTGCGCCGACAGGCCTGTTGCCAGACCTTGCCAGCGCGCGCTCGCCCACAACTGCTGGACGTCATCAGTCTCAGCGGTGCGCTCGAGGCACTGCTCGGGCAGCGTCTTCAGCAGCTGTCTGATCGGCATCAACGGCACGCTTATCGGTTCTTTCTGTGGGAAACCGGTGTCGGGTTTTGTCAGTTCTTTCAGCGCATGTTCGAGGACAGTCGGCATCGGCTCCTGCAGTCCTGTCATCTTCAGCAGCCATTCATTGCCTGATGCACTGAAGGAAAAGTCGACGCCCGCCTGACGGGCATCTTCGCGCAAGGGTTGCAGGCGATTTTCCAGGCTCGATTGAAGACTAGGGTGAGGTTTGCCCAGTAGCCGCCAGCGCAGATAAATTGCGCCTTCGTCGGTGTTATCCGGCAATACTTGACTGAACTGCATCGGCGAGTTTTCGCGACGGCTGCGCGAGCGGTCCTGGGCAAATGTCCGCAGGCCCCGGTGTTTGCTGGTTTGGCCGCGAATTAATCCGGCACTGGCCGCAGGTGCTTCAGCGCGTAAAAACGGATTCGGTGTCGGCAATTGCCAATCGCCGGTGAAGTTATCCACAGCGCCGATTTTCTTCAGAATGTCTTTGAGCGCTACGACGCCTTGTTCGGATAAAACGTATTCAAGCTGTTCACTGTCCAGTCGCGCCAGTTGCAGGGCGCCGCTGACTTGTTGCTGACGGTCGAGCAGGGCGGCGTACTCTTTGCGCAATTCGGTCCAGTTCTGGTGAGAGGCGAAAAAGCCCAGCCAATCCACCAGCCGCTCGCGGATCACGTGCGCCGGTTGGGCCGTGGTGAATTCAATGTGCAGCAAGGCTTGCCCGGCGAACTGATACAACGGCGCAGCTTTCAGGCTTTCCGCCAACCCGCGTGTGCGCAATTCAGCCAGCAGACCACCAGGTTTCGCGGCGTTCAGCCAATGGCACAGAAACGCTAATGCTTCGTGCGATGAGTCGGGCAACGCTTCGAAAGCGAACAAAAAATCGAGCCGACGCTCGCCAGCCTGTTGATAACTTTTGTCGGAAGAATGCATCAGCGGTACAGGCGTTTGTTGCGCGACCTTTTCGCCTACGGCAATAGCAGCGCCAAAGCGTTGAGCCATTGCTCTCAACTCATCGAGACTTTGTGGGCCGACCAGGCTCAATGTCATCTGCCCGGTCTGATAGAACTGCTGATGGAAATCCTTCAACGCTTGCTGAAACTCCGGCTGCGGCACCGGCAGGCTATACCGGTTGCCCGCATGAAACGCCCGCAGCGGGTGAGCGGCGGAAAGCCCATCGAACAACCTGAACTGCTGCTGGGCCGTGGCATCCCGGGACCATGCGACAAATTCGGCATGCAGCACTTCCCGTTCCCGCCGCTGATCGTCCGGATTCATACGTGGATGAGCGAGCATGTCTGACAGACGCTCCAGCCCACCGGTGAATGCTGGCGGCGGCAGTTCGAAAAAGAAGTCGGTCGTGCGTTCGCTGGTGCGCGCATTAACCTGGCCGCCATGACCTTGCACGTAGGCCATCAGCCCTTCCCCTGCGGGAAAACGCTCCGTACCCAGAAACAGCAAATGCTCAAGAAAATGCGCGAGGCCGGGCCATGCCAGCGGCACGTCATGACTCCCCGCGAAAACCCGCAGTGCAGCCGCACAACGCTTCAAATCGGGAGCGTGACGCAGCGTCACCCGCAGGCCGTTGGCCAGGGTTTCAGTGTGGGGGCGAGGGTGATTCAGCGCAGGCATGAGCACTTCCAGAACAGAGAAGCGCTAATGCTAGCGGATTACAGGGACTCAGCGCTTGTTAAGGTCGCCGTAAAGCTCGGGACGGCGATCGATCAAATAGCGATTGGCGGCGCGTGAGTCGACCATCAACTGACGATCCAGCTCGCCGACAATCAGTGCTTCGTCCAGGCCCGCCTGGGCGATGCGGCTACCATCCGGCGCAGCGATGCTGCTCTGGCCGCAGTAATTGATCTCGCCTTCCTGTCCGCAGTAGTTGGCGTAAGCCACGTAACACTGGTTTTCGAAGGCACGGGCGCGGACGGTGACGTCGGCAACGAAGTCGAAGGGAATCATGTTCGCCGTCGGCACCAGGATCAGCTCGGCGCCGGCCAGGGCCAAGCGTCGGGCGTTTTCCGGGAATTCCAGGTCGTAGCAGATCAGGAAACCAAGCTTCCAGCCATTCAGATCCACCAACGGAAAATCATCCGTACCGGCGCTGAACATCGAGTGATCGAGGTCGCCGAACAGGTGAGTCTTGCGGTAGTTACACAGGCGCTCGCCATTGGCGTCGATCAATTGCACGGCGTTGTAGATTTGCCCGTCCTCGGTACGCTCGGGGTAGCCATATAAAATGGCGATCCCGGCCGTCTTGGCAATGCGCGCGATCTGCTGCGCCGATTCACCGTTGTGCACTTCTGCCAGCACGCTAACGGCATCGAGGCCGATGTTGTAGCCGGTCAAAAACATCTCCGGCAGCACCAGCAAATCCGCGCCTTTGGCCTCCAGCGCCAGTTGATGCAGGCGTTGCAGGTTGCCTGCGACATCCAGGGGCAGCGGTGGGCATTGGTAAAGGGCTACGCGCATTTGGGATTCCTCTTACTCGGGCAGGGCGATCGGACCGATCTCGTTGAACACATCACCTGGACCCGGGTTTTCGGCGTGAGTTTCGCCGCCAAAGTGTTTCATGATGCCCCACACCGCGTTGAGCGAGGTCTGCACCGCGCCTTCAACCCACGCCGGTGTCCACGAAACGTCGTCGCCGGCGATGAAGATCCCGCGTTGCTCGGCGGGCATGTCGTCCTGCATGAAGTGCGCGTACATGCGCTGGTTATAGCGGTAGTGGCCGGGCAGGGCGCCTTTGAAAGCACCGAGGAAATGCGGGTCGGCTTCCCACGACACGGTGATCGGGTCGCCAATGATTCGCGCGGCGATGTCGACTTTCGGGTAGATCTTTTTCAACGCATTCAACGCCAGTTCTACGCGTTTTTCCACCGGGTGCGGGAGCATTTTCAACGCATCGCTCATCCACGAGTACGACAGGCAAATCACCCCCGGCTTGTCGTCGCCGTTGTCGAAGAGGTAGGTGCCGCGGGTCAGGCGATCGGTGAGGGTCATGCTCATCAGGTCGCGGCCGGTTTCCGGATCCTTGTCCTTCCAGAATGGCCGGTCGACCATCACGAAGGTTTTCGACGATTGCATGTAGCGGGTGCGGTCCAGGGCCATCCACATCTTTTGCGAGAACAGGGTTTCGTCGCATTCGATCTGGGTGGTCAGCAGCCAGCTCTGGCAGGTGGTCAGTACTGCGGCGTACTCGCGGGTGTCGCCATTGTTATCGGTGACCGCAAAACGGCCGTCCGGGGCGTGAGCGATTTTCTTGACCCCGGAGCGTGGCGCGCCTCTGTGAAGCGACTTGAGGCTGGTGCCTTCAGGCCAGTGCACGCAACGTTCCGGCACGTGGCGCCAGATGCCTTGCGGCACTTGTTCGACGCCGCCGACCACCAGGTGCTGGTGATCGTCGCAGTTGGTCATCACGACACGGAAGATTTCCAGCATCGAGTTCGGGAAGTCCGAGTCCCAGCCGCCGGTGCCGAAACCGACTTGGCCGAATACTTCGCGGTGATGGAACGAGAGCTTGGCGAAGGCTTCGGAGGTGGCGACAAAGTCATAGAAGGTGCGGTCGTCCCACAGCGGAACCAGAGTGTTCCAAAGCTCTTTGAGACGCGGCACGTCACGGTCGCGGATCGCTTGCTGGATATCGGAGAACTGCGAGCCTGCCTCCAGCGCATCCGCCCACGCGTCAGCCACTTCCTGGAACAGTGCAGGAAGATCCGCCAGTTTCTGTGCGTAATGGGTTTTGCCTTCCAGGTCGATCACGGTGCTGCCAGAGGCTGGCGTCAGCGGATTGGGAAAAGGTTTGGTCTCGAGACCGAGCTTGTCGACGTAGTGGTAAAACGCTGTGGACGACACCGGGAAGCGCATGCCGCCCAGTTCGGCGACGATGCCATCGGTCCCGTTGAATGCCTGGGAGCGCAGGCGGCCACCCATTTTCGAGGCTTCGTAGACGACAGGTTTGAGGCCCAGTTTCATCAACTCATAAGCCGCCACCAGACCGGCGATACCCGCGCCGACAATCGCCACTTCGGCACCATGATTGTGCGCAGGAATGCTGCCCAGGCCAGCCGGGTGTTCGATCCAGTCGTCAAAGCCGAAAGGAAAGTCCGGGCCAAAAATGGTGACTGGTTTTTTACCGTCTGCAGGATGGCGATTGTTCTTGTTCATGACTGACCTTACTGGCGACCCGACGCGGAATGCGCATCTGAGTATAGGAAAAGATGGCAGCCATTCTAGAGAGCGTAGAACACGTTAATAAGACGCAATGTGTCGTCGTTTTGCCAATTAACTGATCAATATGACGACGTGAAGCTACACACCGTCAGTGTAGGAGCAAGGCTTGCCCGCGAAGAGGCCCGCCCGGATACCGCATCACTTGCGGCCAAAACTCAAACCGGCTGCCCCCGATCAATCTTGCTGCTCAAGATGATCGAAGTCGTCGTCTTCTCCACCCCATCCACACTGCCAATCTGATCCAGCAACTGATCCAGCTGCTCCGGCGATTCCGTGCGCAACCACGCCACATAATCAAATTCGCCACTCACCGCACACAACTGCTGCACCTGGGCCATGGCACTGAGCCGACGCAACACCTCCTTGCCCGACCGTGGTTGCACCGTGATCCCGACGTACGCCTGCAATCCACCGTCCACCACCCGTTGACCCAGACGCACGCCGTAACCGGTGATGACTTTGGCCTTCTCCAGCCGCGCCAGACGTGAAGTCACCGTGGTCCGTGCGATCCCCAATTGGCGAGCAAGCATGGCCACGCTTTCGCGGGCATTGAGCTGCAAGGCCGCGATCAATTGGCGGTCGATTTCGTCAAGAACGGGTGGGCGGGTGTCAGGCAAGGGTCGTCTCCGGCAACACAAATCAGTGGCTTGGCATGTTACAGCACGGCTGGCACGACGGATGTCTGTTCTGTTTTCAGAACGTCAGACGGCGCGCGGAAGAGAGGATGGACACCAGCAGTCAGTCATAGTCGAATGAGAGATCAAGGGATGCGAGGTGATCAAAATGACGAAGAACATGCCTCCCGCTGTCCGGGATCACGCAGTGCAGATTGCCAATCACGAAATGGGCCACTACGTCGTTGCCCGGGCCCTGGGGTTTGAAACGGGTGATGTGAGCCTGAAAGTGACCATGGACCTGCGGCATCAAGCGGGCGCTTCCATTACCTTGGCGCATTCAATTACGACGATTGAGGCAATGAAGGAGCATCTGCAAGCCCGGATCATGGTCCTCTTTGCGGGCGCCATGGCGCAGTCATTGGCTTCAAAGCGTTCACCCGGCAAACGCGTCGATAAGCCGAAAGCCGCCGCCATCCTGAGGGGAGAGCTTGGGGCGGAACAGGACTACGCAAAAATCAGGGAGTTACGGCACTTGCTGCGCAACATCACTTACCCCGATACGGATCCGGCTTTGCCTGACCGCATATCGGCCGAGCTGAAAGAGATTACGGATCGTCTGTGGGGCCGGACTCAAACAATCGTGGAGGCATTGGCCGATACGATTACCGGGTTGGGCGAGGCGTTGGTAGATGCCATGGGTATCGTCGAGCAATGGGGCAGGGCGGCGGATACGTATGAGGGGGTGTTGACGGGGGCGGTGCTTGAGCGGATGGGGTTGGTGCAGGGGATTCCTGTGTTGAGTGTCTGGTCTGGTAGTGGTGATGCCGATCCGCACAGTAAATAACGACATGCCCGGCGCGCATTGCGCGCTCGATCACGATTTGGAAGCCCCGAATAATCGGGGCGTATTTCAGGGGGATTTGCCGAGCTATTCCTCTGATTCCGTCGCGGTCCGAACCGGTCTCGGTGTCAGCACTTTCACCACATCATCAATCACCGCCTTACCCATCGCCGTCAGATAGTGCGCGGCCCAGGCGTGTCGGTCGGTGTCTCTTGCGTAGGCTGCGTCCTCGGCAAATGATTTGGCGAGGAACAGCAGATCGGAGGCTTGTGACAACGCATCAACGATGGGGACGCCGGCACGGACGTTAAACAACGCCTGATCCGAGCAGTAGATGAGTGGGGTGAAACCGATGGTTTTCAGGTCAGACGGTGCGGACGGATTTGCTTTGCTCATTGTTTCGCTCCTTAAAACGAGGAGCTGCCGCATTCGTTACCACACGAATAGGTGGCAGCTGTACGCAGGGTGGTAAACCGGGAAAGCAAAGAAACCGGCAGACCCGAAGGTCTCCCACGCACAGCCGCCATAACACAGGATTACAGGCGTAAAAACGCATGAAATCGTAATGGGGAGCGCTGTTGCACTTTGCCTAGCCGAGTTACCACACCCGATCGCTACATTTGCAGCGACGTCCGGAGAGTATCCCGTCGAAGAGAGCGCCAACAAGGCGGCAAAGTGCCAAAACGCACCCATTACGCAATTCTCGGAGTTTGCCTACAAGGTCCGCGGGCGTCATCTGATATTGCGACATTCTCAGCAAATAAAGCCTGAGCGTCAGGTACGAACTGCCAAACCATGCAGCCGCCCAGGTTGCTGGGCAAGATGGGCGTTGTGCTGCTGTGCAGTAAGGTCTACATGCGGTAGCCGAGCGCTACCAAACGCTAGGAGCAGAAACGAAAAAAGACGCCATAGGCGTCTTCTTCGATTTGATAAAGCAGATCCGGACACCACTTACGAACCGCCTTGCGCGGTTACGGCTTTCGCCGCTGGGGAGCGCTCAATCTCATCCGGTCAGTCGCTTCGACAACACTGTGCACGTCAATCATTAAATCTGAGAAAGCCGCGCATTAGCGCGGCTTTGCTATTTGGTGGGCCCACACGGATTTGAACCGTGGACCAAAGGATTATGAGTCCTCTGCTCTAACCAACTGAGCTATAGGCCCTCAGTAGGCCGCGGATTATAGCGATGGTTTCTCGGCTGTGCTATCCGAAAAATCCGATACGGCTATACGAAGAAACGTCGCGGCAAATTCGTCGGGGGGAAGAGGCAGGCTGACGATGTAGCCCTGGATCTGTTCACAGCCTTCTTCGGCAAGGAATTGCTGCTGCGCCAGGGTCTCGACGCCCTCTGCAATAATGGTGAATTGCATGCTGCTCCCCAGCGCGATGATGGCGCGAACAATGGCCGCATCGTGGGGATCGTCAGGCAGGCCGCGGACGAAGGACTGGTCGATCTTGAGGATGTCCAGCGGCAGGCGCTTGAGGTAGCTCAGGGACGAGTAGCCCGTACCGAAGTCGTCGATCGCCAATTGCACACCGAGGTGTTTGAGTTGGTGCAGCACCGCCAAGGCTTCTTCGGCCTGGCTCATGATGAAGTTTTCGGTAATTTCCAGTTGCAGAAAACCGGGCGCCAGGCCGTTGTCCTTGAGCAGTTGCTCGATCCGACTGAGCAGGTTCGGCTGGCGCAGTTGAGCGCCCGCGAGGTTGACCGACAGGGGGCCGAGGCACTCGTAGACCTGATTCCACTCGTACATCTGTCGGCAGGCCGTCTCAAGCACCCAGTCGCCGATTTGCAGGATCATGCCGTTTTCTTCTGCCAGGGGAATGAAGTGTTCCGGCGGCACCGCACCGAAGGTCGGGTGATGCCAGCGAATGAGCGCTTCGGCGCCGACCAGTCGATGGTCGGCGAGGCTGATTTTCGGTTGGTAGTAGAGAAACAACTCATTGCGCTCGATGGCGCGCCGCAGTTCATGTTCCAGCGCTACGCGCTCGCTGGCCTGGGCGGTGAGGTCGCGGGTGTAGCTTTCTACCCGGTTACGGCCCTTGGCCTTGGAGCGATACATCGCGGCATCGGCGTTCTTGACCAGCGTGGCGACGTCGCAGCCGTCCTTGGGATAAAGGCTGGTGCCGATGCTGGCGCTGATGAAAAACTCGTGCTCGCCGGCCTGGAAGGGGGCGGCGAAGCAATTGAGCAGCTTGGTGGCAATGTTGTCGGCATCGCTGGACTGTTGCAGGCCCGGCAGCAGGATGATGAATTCGTCGCCACCCAGGCGCGCAACGGTATCGATGTCGCGCAACTGCTCTTTCAGGCGCACGGCGATGCCTTTGAGCAGCAGGTCGCCCACCGGGTGGCCAAGGCTGTCGTTGATGTGTTTGAAGCGGTCCAGGTCGAGGAACAGCACCGCGCCCTGGCCACCGTTTTCCTGTTGGGTGTTGAGGGCTGTCTGCAGTCGGCTCTCGAACAGCGTGCGGTTTGGCAGGCCGGTCAGCGGGTCGTGGTGCGCCTGGTAGTCAAGTTTGGCCTGAGCGTGTTTGAGGCTGGAAATGTCCGCGAACACCGCCACGAAGTGGGTGATGAATTTTTCCCGGTTGCGCACGGCGCTGATGGTCAGCCAGCTCGGGTAGAGCTCGCCATTCTTGCGTCGGTTGGAAATCTCGCCTTGCCAGTGACCTTCGTCCGTCAGTTGATGCCACATCGCCGCATAGAACGCGCTGTCGTGGAGGCCCGAGGCGAGCAGGCGAGGGGTGTGGCCCAATGCTTCGCTCTCGCTGTAGCCGGTGATCTCGGTGAACGCACGGTTGACCGCGCTGATGTGCTGCTGGGTGTCGGTGATCAACACCCCCTCGGCGGTGCTCTCGAACACCGTGGCGGCCTGTTGCAGTTTCTCCTGCATCAGATGCCGCTCGGTAATGTCCCGAGCAATGGTCAGCATGCAGTCCTCATCGCCGATGGGCAGCGGACGGCTTGAAACCTCGCAGAGACGGATCTGCCCGTCGCTGCGGCGGATGTGGCAGCTGAAGTCGCGAACGAACCCGTCCCGGTGCAGCAAATCGAGCATTTGCTTGCGTTCGTTGAGGTTGACCCATATCCCCAGTTCCAGGGCGGAACGATCCACGGACATCGCACTGTTGAAGCCCGTGATGCGGCTGAAACCCTCGTTGACTTCCATCAGCAACCCGTCGCTCTGCCGGGACAGCAGCAAGCCGTCCGGGGACGCGTGGAAGGCCTTGGCGAATTTTTCTTCGGAGGTTTGCAGTTGTTGCTGGGTTTCCTTGAGCTGACTGATATCGCGCACGACGACGACCAGGGCAGGGGTCGTATCGAGGTCGAAGGGCTCGGCGGAAATCAGGCCGGTAAACACTTGGCCATTGTTGCGGCGAAAGGGCATCTCCAGGTTGCGGATACTGCCGGCCTGCAGGCGCTGCAGCAAACCCGGACCAACACCGGGGATGCCCCAGATGTTCAGGTTGGTGGCGGTCTGGCCAATGACGTCTTCGGCCTTGAGTCCAATTTGTTCTTCGAATGCCTTGTTGACTTCCATCAGGCAGCCATCGGAAAGCCGCGCGATCACCAGGATGTCCGGGCATTGCTGAAACACGGAGGCGAATTTTTGCTCGGAGAGGCTCAGCGCCTCTTCCGTGCGCTTGGCATCGCTGATGTCGATCATCAATCCGCGCATCACCGGCTCATGACCATGCTCGATCAGGCTGACGATATCGCGTACCCACAAACAGCGGCCATCGGCGGTGATCACCCGGTAATCGATACTGTGATCGCGCCCGGCCAGTACTTCGTGGTCGCAGAATGTCTGGGCCCGGGTCAGGTCCGCAGGGTGGATGATGTTGCGCCAGAACCCCGGAATCAGCCAGTGGGACAGGGGATAGCCAAGGAGTTCTTCGGCATGCGGTGAGACATAGCTGTAGGTGAAATCGCTGATCCGCGCTTCCCAGGCAATCGCGGAAAGACTCTCCACCAGCCCGCGGTAATGGTATTCGCTGCTGCGTAGCTCTTGTTCCAGATCGACCCGCCGGGCAATTTCCGAACTCAAACGGCGGTTAATGCGGATGACCACTGCCAGCATGATCATCAGAAACAGCAGCCCGGGCAGACCGTAAACCAGCAAATCCGACCAGAAGGTTCGATGATCCAGGACATTGCCGACCCAGTGTTCCTGGATCGCGTTGATTTCACTTGTGGACATGTCCGCCAGGACTTTGTCCAGGATACCGACCAGCATCTTGTTGTTCGGGGGCACGGCCATCGCCAGTTGATAGCGATAAGGCGTTTCACCGCTGACATACAGGCCGTCGAGCTTGAGCTGACGCAGGCTCCAGACACTGGAGGCGAGATCGCCCACGACCGCGTCCACTTCATCGGTGGCCAGCGCCTGCAAGGCCGAGCTGACATTGGGCATCGCTACCAGGTTCAGATCAGGGTGGTGCGTGCGCAGCAGTTCGTGGGGCGCATAGTTTTCCACCACGGCGATCTTCAGCCCGTAGAGCTCTTCGAGTTTGTGCGGCTGTGGGCCTCCGACATGGGCGAGGATGACAATCGGAAAGTCCAGGTAGGGGCGAGTGAACGACAGGTACGACTGGCGCTCCGGGGTCGACATGATGCCCGGCAGGATGTCCAGTTTGCCCTGTTTGGCCTGTTCCAGTACGACCGTCCAACTGACCGGCTCGATAGGCGTCAGTTTGGTGCCCAGCCGTTGACGGATCACGTTGATGTAATCCGCTGCCAGCCCCTGATATCGGCCCTGTTCATCACGAAATTCAAACGGCGGCCAGGACGCGTCGACACCCAGGCGCAAGTCCGGGTGAGCCGCCAGCCAGCTACGTTCTTCGTCGGTCAGAGTCAGCGCGCCAGCCGTTGCGGTCCAGGTCATCAGCGACAGCAAAAAAAGCACGGTCGGCAGTCTGGGCATAACGGTCTCGTTATGGCTCGGGGGAATGTTTCGAGTGTAGACGGGCAATTCGGCGGGGGGGAAGTGCGGGGGATTTTATCTGTAGAAAGCAAAACCCCCGGCCTGGGCCGGGGGTTTTGTGATCACTCGTCGAGGAAGGAGCGCAAATGCTCGCTTCTCGTCGGGTGGCGCAGCTTACGCAGCGCCTTGGCTTCGATCTGACGAATCCGTTCACGGGTCACGTCGAACTGCTTACCAACCTCCTCGAGGGTATGGTCGGTATTCATGTCGATACCGAAGCGCATGCGCAGAACCTTGGCTTCACGGGCAGTGAGGCCGGACAGAACTTCGCGAGTCGCTTCTTTAAGGCTCTCAACAGTGGCGACATCGATTGGCGACTGCATGGTCGAGTCTTCGATGAAGTCACCCAGATGGGAGTCTTCGTCATCACCGATCGGGGTTTCCATGGAGATCGGCTCTTTAGCGATCTTCAATACCTTGCGGATCTTGTCCTCAGGCATTTCCATGCGTTCGCCCAGCTCTTCCGGGGTCGGTTCGCGACCCATTTCCTGCAACATCTGCCGGGAAATACGGTTGAGCTTGTTGATCGTCTCGATCATGTGCACCGGAATACGGATGGTGCGGGCCTGGTCGGCGATCGAGCGAGTGATCGCCTGACGGATCCACCAGGTGGCATAAGTCGAGAATTTGTAGCCGCGGCGGTATTCGAACTTGTCTACCGCTTTCATCAAACCGATGTTGCCTTCCTGGATCAGATCGAGGAATTGCAAGCCACGGTTGGTGTACTTCTTGGCGATGGAGATCACCAGGCGCAAGTTCGCTTCAACCATCTCTTTCTTCGCGCGGCGGGCCTTGGCCTCACCGATCGACATGCGACGGTTGATGTCCTTGATCTCGGCGATCGTCAAACCGGTTTCGGTTTGCAGCGCGGTCAGCTTTTGCTGGCAACGAACGATGTCCGGTTGCAGGCGACCAATGGCTTCAGCGTATTTGCTTTTGCCTTTGGCCAGTGCATCGGTCCAGCTTTCGTCAACTTCGTTGCCCGGGAACTGGCGCAGGAAGTCGGCACGCGGCATGCGGGCATCACGAACGCAAAGTTGCATGATCGCGCGCTCTTGCTGACGCAGACGATCCAGGGCACTGCGAACACGCTCGACCAGGCCTTCGAATTGCTTCGGAACCAGTTTGATCGGCATGAACAGCTCAGCCAGAAGCACCAGCTCGGCAATTGCCAGCTTGTTGCCACGACCGTGCTTTTTCAGCGCCTTGCGGGTGATTTCCATCTGATCGGAGACAGCGCCAAAGCGCTGAGCTGCGATGACCGGATCCGGACCGCTTTCGGCTTCTTCTTCGTCATCAGTCGTCGCTTCGGCGTCATCGTCGTCGGTATCGTCGTCCGCTTTCACGGCTTTCGGATCGACAGGCGGCGGCACTTCTGCAGCAGGCGGCGCAATGCCATCGTCCGGGTCGATATAACCGCTCAGGACGTCGGACAGGCGGCCACCTTCGGTGGTGACGCGAGTGTACTCGGAGAGAATGTGGTCAACCGTGCCAGGGAAGTGCGCAATTGCGCCCATCACTTCACGGATACCCTCTTCAATACGTTTGGCGATTTCGATTTCGCCTTCACGTGTGAGGAGCTCTACCGTACCCATTTCACGCATGTACATGCGCACTGGGTCGGTGGTGCGACCAATGTCGGTCTCGACCGCTGCCAACGCTGCTGCTGCCTCTTCGGCCGCGGCTTCGTCGGTATCGGCGTCGGCCAGCATAAGGGAATCCTTATCTGGCGCAACCTCGAATACGTTGATCCCCATGTCATTGATCATGCGGATGATGTCTTCCACCTGTTCCGGATCTGAAATATCCTCCGGCAGGTGGTCGTTGACCTCCGCGTAAGTCAGGTAACCCTGCTCACGACCAAGTGTGATCAACTCTTTGATACGAGACTGCTGTTGCGCTTTTCCGGACATAACACCCTATCCACTGAAGGTCTTGGCGGGCAAAAAACAAGCCGAGGATTATACCTGAGCTATGACCTCACGCGCCAGTTGAGGTCGGGGTTGATACAGCCATATTGCGTTTTAATAGGTCGCGCATCTGATTTGCTATCTGATTTGCTTCCTCCGCGGTCAATCCTGGCTGCCTTGCTTTCCTGATAAGTACTTCCAGGCTATCCGTGTGTTGGCTTGCCGATAACCTAGTAATGGTGTCTAAAAACTGTTGTTCAAGGTTGTCGCCATCAATCAGCCATTCCTTTTCCGCCAAAGCCCTGAGCAATCGGCCTTGTTCAGTCCCGTGCCATCGGGCCATTAACTGAATAGAGTTTAGCTTAGGATTTTTCTGCACCGCCCCGATGAGGGCTACCAGCAGTTGCGCGTACGTGTTGCTCTCATTCGCGAAGTGATCGGCGGTTTCTACCTTGCCCGCCAGTTCCGGGTGATGAATAAGAGTGCGCAGCGCTATCAGCGTTGGTGCTTCGACAGCGATCGGTGTGCGTGGTGCGCTATGTTGATCGCGATCACCACCGCGTTTGCTGTTCTTGTCCCACGGCTTCTTGTCCCATTTCTTGCCGCCGGCGCCGGGTTTCTTCGGCGTCCATTCCTGCTGCGGCGCATATATCTCTTGCGCCTGCGGCTGATGGTAGTCGCTGTAATCCGGCATGGCGTCGTAATCGATGCCCGGGTCGTAGGCGGGTGGCGCATCCTGAGGAGCGCTTTGCACCAACTGGCTCACAGCTTCGCCGCTAAGTCCGGTAATTTCGGTCAAGCGTTGACGCATCAAGATGCGCAGGTTCGCGCCCGGGACCTTGTCGATCAGCGGCGCGGCGAGGGTGGCCATGTGGGCCTTGCCTTCGAGCGAGCGCGGGTCCGATTCTTCGGTCAACTGCTGAAAAAAATAATCCGCCAATGGCTGGGCGTGCTGGTTGATTCGCGCACGGAACGCGTCAGTGCCTTCGGAACGGACCAGCGTATCCGGGTCTTCGCCTTCGGGCAGGAACAGAAAACGCGCACGTCGCCCGTCTTGCAGGCATGGCAGTGCCGCTTCCAGTGCGCGCCACGCCGCGTTGCGGCCGGCCTGGTCGCCGTCGAAGCAGAACAGCACGTTGGGCACGACGCGAAACAGCCGCTTCAAGTGTTCTTCGCTGGTGGCGGTGCCCAGGGTCGCGACGGCATTGCGCAAGCCTTGCTGGGCGAGGGCGATGACGTCCATGTAGCCTTCGACGACGATGATTTCGTCAAGATTGCGGTTGTTCTTGCGTGCTTCATAAAGGCCGTAGAGTTCCTGGCCTTTATGGAATACCGGGGTTTCCGGTGAGTTCAGGTACTTCGGCTTGTCGTCGCCCAATACCCGGCCGCCGAAAGCAATGATGCGCCCGCGGCTGTCACGGATCGGGAACATCACGCGATCGCGAAAGCGGTCATAGCGTTTGCCGGTTTCGGCGTTCTCGATCAGTAGGCCGGCATCGACCATGGCTTTCTGTTGCAGGGTGTCGCTGCTCAAGTGCTTGAACAGATTGTCCCAGCCAGGTGGGGCGAAACCGAGGCCGAAATCCCGGGCAATTTCGCCGGTCAGCCCGCGACCTTTCAAGTAATCCACAGCCGCTTTGCGCGATGGATGACTTTTAAGGGCTTGGCGGTAAAAGTCGGCGGCCGCAGTCAGTAGCGGGTAAAGCGGCGAATCGGTCGGCTGCCGCGGTTTGTGCGGCCGGCCGCTTTCTTCGCGGGGGATTTCCATGCCGGCGGCTTTGGCCAGTTCTTCGACAGCCTGGACGAAATCCAGGTTGTCGTGGTCCATCATGAAGCCGAGGGCGTTGCCGCCAGCGCCGCAGCCGAAGCAGTAATAGAACTGCTTGTCGGGACTGACGCTGAAGGATGGGGTTTTCTCTTTGTGAAAAGGGCAGCAGGCGGTGTAGTTCTTGCCAGCCTTTTTCATTTGCAGGCGCGAGCTGACCACATCGACGATGTCGGTGCGGTTCAGAAGGTCGTCAATGAAGCTCTGGGGGATTAGCCCGGCCATGGCGTTCTCGTCATCTGCGCTTAAATGGACCCAAAACGAAGAGCGGCCGTACGCGGGTCATTGTTTGAGGCGCGCAAAATGTGCGGCTCGACCGGTGTCGTCTGCGTAATCGCTGTCGGGAAGTGTATCTGCCGAAAATCCACTGACGTTAGTACCAATCAGTATTCGACTATATGAAAGTGTTTCGCTGAATCCGGCTGCGGCCAGTCGAGGGCCTCGGATAGCTCATAAGCGGGCACGCAAGAAGGTGCCTTGGGCTGATCGTCGTGAGAGGAATCAGTAGGTGTGCTCGTCAGTAGCCTTGGAAGGCTCGTCAGAAAAGACGTGCACCGCTGGCAAAAGAGCCAGGTCTGACGCTGTGAAGCAGGTTTGTCTTGGTCGCGTCTGCGGCTTTGACGGTGAAGCATCAAGCGTTTTCCGCAAATGCCATTAGCCCGGCTGAGGGCCGGGCTTGGCAGAAGCTTGCTACGAACGTCTGTGTATTAGTACAGACGAACGGCGCGGCGCTGTTCGCGCTGTACTTTCTTGGCGTGACGCTTAACAGCGGCTGCTGCTTTACGTTTACGCTCAGAAGTAGGCTTCTCGTAGAATTCGCGGCTACGAACTTCAGCCAGTACACCGGCTTTTTCGCAGGAGCGCTTGAAACGACGCAGAGCTACGTCGAAGGGTTCGTTCTCTTTTACTTTGACGGCTGGCATCCAGAGCTACCTTCATTCATTACCGGGGTCAACATCCTCGTGGCAAAAGAGCACTTGAAGACGTCGGTTTTTAAGGGTTGCGGATGTTAACTCCTCATCGACCGGAATGCAAAGCCTCTGATCGAAAACCGCTAGTCGGGGCATCCCATGGCGACTATTATGCGCGCCTTCGAATTCAGCCTAAACAAGGCGCAAACCCATGCTAGTACTGGGATTAGAAACCTCCTGCGACGAAACCGGTGTCGCATTATATGACAGCGAACGCGGCCTGCTGGCCGACGCGCTGTTCAGCCAGATAGACCTGCATCGCGCCTATGGCGGCGTGGTGCCGGAGCTGGCTTCGCGCGACCACGTCAAACGCATGCTGCCCTTGATCCGTCAGGTCTTGGCCGAAGCTGACTGTGTGCCGACCGAGATCGACGCGATCGCTTATACCGCGGGTCCTGGCCTGGTCGGTGCCTTGCTGGTGGGCGCCTCCTGCGCTCAGGCGCTGGCCTTCGCCTGGGGCATTCCGGCGCTGGGTGTGCACCACATGGAAGGTCACTTGCTGGCGCCCATGCTGGAGGCGCAACCACCGCAATTCCCGTTCGTCGCTTTGTTGGTGTCGGGCGGTCATACGCAGCTGGTTCAGGTCGACGGGATCGGTCACTACACGCTCTTGGGCGAGACCCTCGACGATGCCGCCGGTGAAGCGTTCGACAAAACCGCGAAGATGATGGGCCTCAATTATCCGGGCGGTCCGGAAATCGCAAAACTCGCCGAGCGGGGCGTTGCAGGACGTTTTACCTTTCCGCGTCCGATGTGCGACCGCCCGGGCCTGGCTTTCAGCTTCAGTGGCTTGAAAACCTTCGCCCTGAACACCTGGCAACAGAGCGTCAGCGCCGGGGACGACAGCGAGCAAGCCCGTTGCGACATCTCGCTGGCGTTCCAGCAGGCCGTGGTGGAGACTTTGACCATCAAGTGCAAGCGCGCCCTGAAACAGGCGGGCATGAAGCGTCTGGTGATCGCTGGAGGCGTCAGTGCCAACAAGGCGCTGCGCACTTCCCTGGAAAAAATGCTCGGCGACATGAAAGGCGATGTGTTTTATGCCCGTCCTGAGTTCTGCACGGACAACGGCGCGATGATTGCGTTTGCCGGTTGCCAGCGCTTGCAGGCCGGTCAGCACGAAAGCCTGGCGATCAGCGTGCAGGCGCGTTGGCCGATGGAGCAACTGTCGGCGCTGTAATGAGCGGTACTCATGTCCGGTATTTAAAAATGCCGTTCGCGCCCGGCAAACAGGTCGCGTAGATTGCCGCGATGACGCCAGACGATCAGCCCTGTGAGTGCGCTCATGGGCAGCAGTGCTGCCGGTTCCTGCCAGGCCAGCAGCGGCAGGGTCAGCGGCGTGGCGATCAGCGCGGCGAGTGAGCTGGTGCGGGTCAGGTAGAACGTCAGCAGCCAGGCGCAGACCGCCAGCAGTGCGGCGGGCGGGTACAGGCCCAGCAGCATTCCGGCAGCGGTGGCGACACCCTTGCCACCGCGAAAGCGGAAGTACAACGGGAACAGGTGACCGATGACGGCACAGACGCCGATCCAGGCCTGTTCCTGCAGCGAAAGCCCCGCAAGGCCTGCGATCAGTACCGGCAGCAGGCCTTTGCAGAGGTCGCCGATCAAGGTCAGGATGGCGAGCTTCTTGCCGGCCAGGCGCAACATGTTGGTGGCGCCGGCATTGCCCGAGCCACTCATTCGCGGATCGGGGTTACCGGTCAGGCGGCTGAGCAAAATGGCGAAGGACAGAGAGCCGAGCAGGTAGGCGAGGGTCGCCAGTAACCAAAACATGCTAACTATTCCGGGCGAGGACGCCCTGATTCTAACGGCGCATTGCGCCCTTGTCGTGCAGCGGAGAAAAGTGCTTGGACAGAGTGTTTATCGAGGGCCTGGAAGTCGACACCGTGATTGGTGCCTACGACTGGGAGCGAGGCATCCGACAGTGCCTGCGACTTGATCTGAGCTTCGCTTGGGACAATCGCCCGGCCGCTGCAGGGGATGACCTGACCCTGGCGCTCGACTACGCGAGCGTTTCGTCACGTATCCAGGCGTTTGCCGAGCAGGCGCAGTTCCAGCTAGTCGAGACTTTTGCCGAGCGTCTGGTCGAAGTGTTGATGAGCGAATTCAAGATCACCTGGATGCGTCTCAAGCTGACCAAGCCTGGCGCCGTCCCGGCGGCCACCGGTGGCGTGGGCGTGGAGATCGAGCGCGGATGTCGCTGACTCAGGTGTATCTCGGGCTCGGTAGCAATATCGAGCGCGAAACCCATTTGCAGGCTGGCCTCGACGCCCTGGCAGGGTTTTTGGTGGATATTCATTGCTCGGCGGTGTTCGAAAGCCAGCCAGTGGGGATCAAGAGCGGCCCGTTCTTCAATTTCGTGGTCTCGGCATACACCGATCTGCCGCTGATGGAGCTGGACCGTCGATTGAAATTCATTGAGGCGGACAATGGCCGTTATGCGCCCGACCGCAAAGGCTTGCCGCTGGATATCGACGTGCTGCTGTTTGGCGATCTGGTGGGCAATTTCGACGGATTGATCCTGCCGCGGGCAGAAATTCTGAAAAATGCCTTCGTGCTGTGGCCGCTGTCGCTGATTGCACCGGACAGAGTGCACCCAGGCGTAGGCAAAAGCTTTGCGACGTTGTGGGGCGAGGCGCAGATTGATCAGGTGTTGGCGCCGGTGGCGTTCGAGTGGCGCGGAGAGCAGCTGACACCTTCGAATTTGTTGTGAGGCGGATGACGCCTTCGTCGGAACGCCGCCCGGAGCAAGCCCGCTCCCACAGGTTTTGCAGCGATCCTGTAGGAGCGAGGCTTGCCCGCGAAGCTTTTCAGCCAGACTCCGCCTCTTTGTAAACCTTCAGCGCCTTGAGCCGCTCACGTTTGATCGCCTCACCCAGCTCCGGCCCCTTGAATCCCTTCTCCAGCAACGGCTGTACCGCCACACTCCGGGCCGCAGTTGCCGCCCCGCGCAAATAGTGCGCCTGTGGATAACTTCTCTGCTCTAGACCTTTCCGGCCCCGCGCATCCATCTCACACGCCGCAATGAACTCTTCAAATCGCTGAGGCCGACGGTAAACGTCAAAACTCTGCAACAACTCCAGCAAAGTCGAGGGTTTCAACTCCAGGGCGCGGTGGCCATGGGTGTGATATTGGCCCACCAGCAAGGCCAGTTCCTGACAATCCTTCGGCGCCTTGAAGCGTTCATTGACCGCTTTGATCAGCTTCAGGCCCATGTGTTCATGGGCGATGTGGCGTGGCCATTCCTCCTCGGGGGTCAATCCTTTGCCCAGATCATGCAGCAGGCACGCCCAGCGCACTGTCAGCGGTTGTTTGTGCAACGCCGCTTGCTCGAGCACGCTCAAGGTGTGCACGCCAGTGTCGATCTCCGGGTGATGGACTTCCGGTTGTGGCACGCCAAACAGGGCGTCGACTTCCGGCATCAACACCTTGAGCGCGCCACATTCACGAAGCACTTCGATGAACACCTGTGGCTGATCTTCCATCAGCGCACGGGAAATCTCTTTCCAGCTGCGTTCCGCAGTCAACGCCTCCAGTTCGCCTGACTCGCTGAGTTGACGCATGAGCTCCAGTGTTTCAGGCGCGACAGTGAAACCCAACCCGGCATAGCGGGCAGCGAAGCGTGCAACGCGCAAAACACGGAGCGGATCTTCGGCGAACGCGGGGGAAACGTGACGAAGTACGCGAGCTTCAAGATCGCGCTGGCCGTGGTACGGATCGGTCAGGTTCTGTTGATCGTCTTCGGCCATGGCGTTGATCGTCAGGTCGCGACGGATCAGGTCTTCTTCGAGGGTGACTTCGGGGCTGGCGTGAAAGGTGAAGCCGCCGTAACCGCGGCCACTTTTGCGTTCGGTGCGGGCGAGGGCGTATTCCTCACCGCTCTTGGGATGAAGAAATACCGGGAAGTCAGCACCCACGGGGCGATAGCCCTTGGCGAGCATTTCTTCGGTGGTGGCACCGACCACGACCCAGTCGATATCGGTGACTGGCTTGCCCAGCAGGCGATCGCGTACCGCACCGCCAACTTTATAAATCCGCATAAAAAACCTCCGTTAGCCCGACAGAATAACCTTTGCGTCGAACTTCCGGAGGCAGAAACAGGATCAAAGATGGATGACGGCCAGGTCCAACCGGCCGTAATCCCCTTCGGCATGTTCACTTCTGGGGGGGACGTGATGGACTTTCATCACCTGGTCGCCTTGCAGGGTTTCCAGGTGAATGTCGAAGCCCCAGAGGCGATGCAGGTGTTTGAGCACCTCCTCGGTGGACTCGCCCAGCGGTTTGCGGTCATGTTGCTGATGACGCAGGGTCAGAGAGCGGTCGCCGCGCCGATCGATGCTGTAGATCTGCACGTTGGGTTCGCGATTGCCGAGGTTGTACTGGGCCGCCAGGGTTTCACGGATGATCCGGTAGCCCGGCTCATCGTGAATCGCCGGCACCAGCAGATCGTCCTTCTGGTCGTCATCGAGAATGCTGAACAGTTTCAGGTCGCGGATCACTTGGGGTGACAGGTATTGGAGGATGAAACTCTCATCCTTGAAGCTGCTCATGGCGAATTTGATGCTCGACAGCCAGTCGGTGCCAGCAATCTCGGGGAACCAGCGGTAGTCCTCTTCGGTTGGGTGTTCACACATGCGCCGGATGTCCCGGTACATGGCAAAACCCAGGGTGTAGGGGTTGATGCCGTTGTAGTAGGGGCTATCGAAGCCGGGTTGATAGACCACGCTGGTGTGGGATGTCAGAAACTCCATCATGAAGCCGTCGGTGACCAGCCCTTCGTCATACAGGTCGTTCATCAGCGTGTAGTGCCAGAACGTGGCCCAGCCTTCGTTCATCACCTGGGTCTGGCGTTGCGGGTAGAAATACTGGGCGATCTTGCGCACGATCCGGACGATTTCCCGCTGCCACGGTTCCAGCAGCGGGGCATGTTTTTCGATGAAGTACAGGATATTTTCCTGAGGTTCGGCGGGGAAGCGGGCGTTGTCCTTGTCGCTGTACTTGTCCGCGCCTTTTGGAATGGTCCGCCACAGATCGTTGATCTGTTTCTGCAAATGCTCTTCCCGATCCTTCTGCCGACGGCGTTCTTCTTCAGCCGATATAGGGTACGGGCGTTTGTAGCGATCGACCCCGTAGTTCATCAATGCGTGGCAGGAATCCAGCAGGTCTTCCACCGCATCGATACCGTGGCGCTCTTCGCACTGCATGATGTACTGCTTGGCGAAGACCAGGTAATCGATGATCGAACTAGCATCAGTCCAGGTGCGGAACAGGTAGTTGCCTTTGAAAAAGCTGTTGTGCCCGTAGCAGGCATGGGCGACGACCAGCGCCTGCATGCAAATGGTGTTTTCTTCCATCAAATAGGCGATGCACGGGTCGGAGTTGATCACGATCTCGTAGGCCAGCCCCATCTGCCCACGGCTGTAAGACTTCTCGGTGCTGAGGAAGTGTTTGCCGTAGGACCAATGGTGATAACCCAGCGGCATGCCGACGGAGGCGTAGGCGTCCATCATCTGCTCGGCGGTGATCACTTCAATCTGGTTGGGATAGGTATCCAGGGCATAACGAGCCGCCAGACGACTGATTTCTTTGTCGTAAGCCTGGATCAGCTCGAACGTCCACTCGGAACCGGTGGAAATGGGGTGGCGCTTCTGCTCTTTGGCGGTCATGTCACTAACCTGCGCTGGAAGAGTTCACGGAAGACCGGATAGATATCCCCGGCCGAGACCAGTTGCTGCTGGGCAAAAGTGTCAGAGAAGGCTTCGGCAATGCGCTCGTACTCGAACCACAAAGCCTGATGTTCGCGCGGGGTAATCTCAACGTAAGTGTAGTACTGCACGAACGGCATGATCTGGTTGATCAGAATATCGCGGCAGATCGGCGAGTCGTCGTTCCAGTTGTCGCCGTCGGACGCCTGGGCCGCGTAGATGTTCCACTCATTGCTCGGATAACGCTCGGCCATGATCTCCTGCATCAGTTTCAAGGCGCTGGAGACGATGGTGCCGCCGGTTTCCCGGGAGTAAAAGAACTCTTCCTCATCCACTTCGCGGGCGCTGGTGTGGTGGCGGATGAACACGACGTCGATCTTGTCGTAGTTACGCTTGAGAAACAGGTACAGCAGGATGAAGAAGCGCTTGGCGATGTCCTTGGTCGCCTGGGTCATGGAGCCGGACACGTCCATCAGGCAGAACATCACCGCTTTGGAGCTTGGGTTCGGCTGCTTGATGAGCAGGTTGTACTTGAGGTCAAAGGTATCGAGAAAAGGTACGCGGTGGATACGCGCACTGAGTTTTTCGATTTCAGCTTCGATTTCCTGAATATCGCCGAAGTTATCCGGTTCATCCCGCTTTAGTCGCAGCAGTTCCTCTTTGGCTTCGCGCAATTTTGCCCGGCTGCTGCCGGACAGTGCGATTCGCCGGGCATGGGCTGAGCGCAGAGTTCGGATGATGTTGATTCGCGACGGGTTGCCTTCGTTGCTGATCCCCGCGCGCACGGTCTTGAAGGTGTCGGTCCCGGTCAGGTTGCGCTTGACCAGGTTCGGCAGCTCGAGGTCCTCGAACATGAATTCGAGAAATTCTTCCTGGGTGATCTGGAAGACGAATTCGTCCATCCCTTCGCCCGAGTTGCCGGCCTTGCCCGGACCTCTGCCGCCGCCACCTCCAGGTGGGCGTGCGATGTGCTCGCCGCTGGTGAATTCCTTGTTGCCGGGGTGCACGACCGTCTGCTTGCCACCGCGTCCGTGGTGAAGCACCGGCTCGTCGATGTCGCGGCCAGGGATGCTGATCTGTTCGCCGTGTTCCATATCGGTAATGGAACGCCGACTGACCGCCTCTTCGACGGCTTTCTTGATGTGATCACGATATCGCCGCAGAAACCGCTGACGGTTCACCGTGCTCTTGTTCTTGCCATTGAGACGTCGGTCGATCACATAGCTCATGACTGCTCCTTAGAAGCTGTCCTGAAAGGGGCGAGCGGTTATGCAGCATCGTGCCGAGTGCCAAGGGATGTTCACGCTCCCCCAAGCGCTTTGGATGCTGCCTGAACCTCGCTTCCAACTTTCGAACACCTTCCAGAGGCCTGTGTAACAGAAAAAGCGCACACAGGTCTCTGGCTGACGACAACCGGTCTGACCGGCAGCGGGTTACTGTGATTTTCTGACCCGCAGGTACCACTCGGACAGCAGTCGTACCTGTTTGTCGGTGTAGCCCCGCTCGACCATCCGTGTGACGAAGTCGTTGTGCTTCTGCTGGTCCTCTTTGCTGGCCTTGGCATTGAAGCTGATGACCGGCAGGAGATCCTCGGTGTTGGAGAACATTTTCTTCTCGATGACCACCCGCAGTTTTTCGTAGCTGAGCCAGGTCGGGTTCTTGCCATTGTTGTTAGCCCGGGCGCGCAAGACGAAGTTGACGATTTCGTTGCGGAAATCCTTCGGATTACTGATGCCGGCCGGTTTTTCAATTTTCTCAAGCTCTTCGTTCAGCGCGACGCGGTTGAGGATTTCGCCGGTCTCTGGATCGCGGTACTCCTGATCCTGAATCCAGAAGTCGGCGTACAGCACGTAGCGATCGAAGATGTTCTGGCCGTACTCGCTGTAAGACTCGAGGTAGGCAGTCTGGATCTCCTTGCCGATGAATTCGATATAACGCGGTGCCAGGTACTCCTTGAGGAAGCGCAGATACCGTTCGCGGGTCTCGGCCTGGAATTGTTCCTGTTCGATCTGTTGTTCCAGCACGTAGAGCAAGTGCACCGGGTTGGCGGCGATCTCGTGCGGATCAAAGTTGAAGACCTTCGACAGGATCTTGAACGCAAACCGGGTCGACAGACCGTTCATGCCTTCGTCTACACCGGCGTTGTCGCGGTATTCCTGGATCGACTTGGCTTTCGGGTCGGTGTCCTTGAGGTTCTCGCCGTCATACACACGCATCTTGGAGTAGATGTTGGAGTTTTCCGGCTCCTTGAGGCGTGAGAGCACGGTGAACTGGGCGAGCATTTTCAGGGTGTCGGGCGCGCAGTGAGCCTTGGCCAGGGAGCTGTTGAACAGAAGCTTGTCATAGATCTTCACTTCGTCGCTGACCCGGAGGCAGTACGGCACTTTGACGATGTAGATCCGGTCGATGAAGGCTTCGTTGTTCTTGTTGTTACGGAAGGTGTGCCATTCCGATTCGTTGGAGTGAGCCAGCAGGATCCCGGTAAACGGAATCGCCCCGAGGCCTTCGGTACTGTTGTAGTTACCTTCCTGGGTGGCGGTCAGCAATGGGTGCAGCACCTTGATCGGCGCCTTGAACATTTCGACGAATTCCATCAAGCCCTGGTTGGCCCGGCACAGCGCGCCCGAATAGCTGTAGGCATCGGCGTCGTTCTGTGGGTATTCCTCCAGTTTGCGGATATCGACCTTACCCACCAGCGCCGAGATGTCCTGGTTGTTCTCATCGCCCGGTTCGGTCTTGGCCACCGCGATCTGATTGAGGATCGACGGATAGAGTTTCACCACGCGGAACTGGCTGATGTCGCCGCCGAATTCGGCCAGGCGCTTGGTGGCCCATGGCGACATGATGGTATTGAGGTAGCGCCGCGGAATACCGAAGTCTTCTTCGAGGATCGCGCCATCTTCAGTGGCGTTGAACAGACCCAGCGGCGACTCGAATACCGGCGAACCCTTGATGGCGTAGAAGGGCACTTTCTCGATCAGCTGTTTCAGCTTCTCGGCCAGGGACGATTTACCGCCACCGACGGGGCCGAGCAGATAGAGGATTTGTTTCTTCTCTTCCAGGCCCTGAGCGGCATGGCGGAAATACGACACGATCTGGTCAATGCATTCTTCCATCCCGTGGAAGTCTTCAAAGGCCGGATAGCGGCGGATTACCTTGTTGGAGAAGATTCGCGACAGTCTCGAGTTGGCCGAGGTGTCGAGCAGCTCCGGTTCTCCGATGGCCAGCAATAAACGCTCGGCGGCGGAGGCGTAGGCGCTGCGGTCCTGTTTGCACAGCTCAAGATACTCTTGCAGCGAGAGTTCTTCCTGGCGTGTGGACTCGAAGCGTTGTTGGAAGTGGCTAAAGATACTCATGACGTCACCTCGCTCGATACGTGGAGCCGACGCCGGATCATTCAGTCGATGCTGGCAGCAACCGGATATGCAGTTGCTGTTTACCCCCCAGAACTCTTTCGGAGCTGACTACCCCGAAAGCTACTCCCGATGACCCGCGCGCCGGTGTACCGGCTCTCCCCTGTTTTGGATGGCCTGCGCTTAAGGATAGTTGGGAATTCGGGAGGTAAAGGCGAGATACGTAATTAGTTGTGGCAGACCGTTCGTCTGCCACCGCGCGAGCCCGCGGGGGCCGGGGCTTGCACGTTACAAAAAAATTATTCGGACGTGCCTTGCGCCGTTTCCGCAGGATAAGTCGTACGCCACAGCTCAAAACCGCCATCCATGCTGTACACGTCGGAGAAGCCCTGGCTGATCAGGTAAGCGGCGGCGCCCTGGCTGGAATTGCCGTGATAGCAGACCACCACGGTGGGTGCATCCAGATCGGCAGCCTGAATGAAGGCATGCAGAGAATGATTGTCCAGGTGCTTCGAGCCGCTGATGTGCAGCGCGGCATAGGTAGCAGGATCGCGGACATCGACCACCACTGCGCCTTGTTCACGCAGGGCTTGTGCCTGTTCTGGGGGGATGCGTTTGAATTCGCTCATGGCGGGCTCCTGTGGCTCGGCTGAAAGCGCAGTCTAGCGCTGGGCGCTGGCTGACGTTTGTTCGGGGATGGAGGGGGCGACTGGCGGTAAGGTGTGGCCATGTTCGTCGCATTTGCACAGCAGGCGTTCACCGGTATCGACGTTCATCAGGGTCATGGAGCCGCCCCAGACACACCCGGTGTCGAGCGCGAAGACGCCTGGCTCATCACACTGGCCTTCAAGGGCCGCCCAATGACCGAAGATGATCCTCAGGCCCTTGGTCTTGCGATCCTTGTGCTTGAACCATGGCGCATAACCCGGCAGGGCGGTATCGATGCCTTCCTTGCCCTTGAGGTCGAGTTTGCCCTCGCTGGTACAGAAACGCATGCGGGTGAAATAGTTGGTGATCACGCGCAGACGGGTCACGCCTTTGAGGTCGTTATCCCATTTCACCGGTTCGTTGCCGTACATGCCGTCAAGGTAGGCCGGGAAGCGGTTGTCATCGCGCAGGGCTTCTTCGACTTCTGCTGCGCATTTCAAGGCTTTGCGCAGCGACCACTGTGGCGGGATGCCGGCGTGGACCAGGGCGATGTTGCGCTGTTCGTCGTAGTGCATGAGCTTTTGCTGACGCATCCACTCCAGCAGTTCCGGGCAATCGGGTGCGTCAAGAATCTCGCGCAGGGTGTCGGCTTTCTTCAGGCGTTCGATGTTCTGCCCGGCCGCCAGCAAGTGCAGGTCATGGTTGCCGAGCACGCACACCAGCGATTCGCGAATGCTATAGAGGAAGCGCAAGGTTGCAAGCGACTGCGGGCCACGGTTGACCAGATCGCCCACCAGCCACAGACGATCCTTTGCTGGGTCGAAGGCGACTTGTTTGAGCAGGCATTGCAGCGGCTCAAGGCAGCCTTGAAGGTCGCCGACGGCGTACGTCGCCATCAGTGCAGGGCTCCGGGCACCGCCAGGCGGAAGGGAGCGATGACGGCGTCAAAATGTTTGCCGTCGTCGGCGACCATCGCATAAGTGCCTTGCATCGTGCCGACCTTGGTGGTCATGACGGTGCCGCTGCTGTAGGTGTGGTTTTCACCGGCCTGGATCAATGGCTGCAAGCCCACGACACCTGCACCCTTGACCTCCTCGACATGCCCGTCACCATCGGTGATCACCCAGTGCCGCGACAGCAGTTTGGCCGGCAGCTCGCCATTGTTGTGCACGGTAATGGTGTAGGCGAAGGCAAAGCGGTTGTGCTCGGGTTGCGATTGTTCTGCCAGATAGCGGGTGACGACGCTGACGTCGACCTGATAACGAGGATCGGACATGCAAGAGGCCTTAAAAACGAAGCGGGACGCGGGGCGTAGCTGATTGAGTTCAGTCTAGGCCAAGTATCGGGTAGTAAACCAGACATGGGCGCTGGTGTCCTACCCGATCACGCTCGTCGCCTGTCAGTCGACGGCGGGTGTGTGCGGGACTTGTTCGCTGAGCTTGTCGGCCAGGCGCACGAAAGCGGCGAGGTCGAGCTGCTCTGGACGAAGGCTGCCGTCGACACCGGCGGCGGTGATTTCGTCATTGCTCAGCAGCAATTTGAGGGTGTTGCGCAGGGTCTTGCGGCGCTGGTTGAAGGCTTCGCGCACGACGCGTTCCAGCAGCTTGTGATCCTTGGCCGGGTGCGGCAGCACCGCGTGTGGCACCAGGCGCACGATGGCCGAATCGACTTTCGGAGGCGGATTGAACGCGCCCGGGCCAACGTTGAACAGATGCTCAACCCGGCAGTGATACTGAACCATGATCGACAGGCGACCCCAGTCACCGCCGCCAGGACCTGCCGCCATGCGCTCGACGACTTCCTTTTGCAGCATGAAGTGCATGTCGCGTATCAGGCTGGCGTTATGCAGCAAGTGAAAGATCAGCGGCGTAGAGATGTTGTACGGCAGGTTGCCTACAACCCGAAGGCTGCCGGGTGCTGCGTTCAGGCTGTTGAAGTCGAACTTCAGCGCGTCACCCTGATGCAGGTTGAAGTTGCTCTTGCCGGCGAACTGCTGATTGAGGATCGGGATCAGGTCTTTGTCCAGCTCCACCACGTCCAGCTGCGCGCCGCTGCCCAGCAGGCCTTGGGTCAATGCACCCTGGCCCGGGCCGATTTCCAGCAGGCGGTCTTCGGGCTTGGCGTGGATGGAGCGCAGGATGCGGTCGATAACGCCCGCATCGTGCAGAAAGTTCTGGCCGAAGCGCTTGCGCGCCCGGTGTTGGTAATGCTCGGTCATAAACGGGTCTCGGCCATCTGGTAGGCGGTTTCCAGGGCGACTTGCAGGCTGCCGGTGTCGATTTTGCCGCTGCCGGCCAGATCCAGGGCAGTGCCATGGTCGACCGACGTGCGGATGATCGGCAAGCCCAGGGTCACGTTGACTGCCGCGCCGAAGCCTTTGTATTTCAGCACAGGCAGGCCCTGGTCGTGGTACATCGCCAGCACCGCGTCGCAGTGCTCCAGATATTTGGGGGTAAACAGAGTGTCGGCGGGCAGGGGGCCACGAAGGTCCATGCCCTCACCGCGCAGGCGCTCTAATGTAGGTTCGATGATGTCGATTTCTTCATGGCCCAGGTGTCCGCCTTCACCGGCATGCGGGTTGAGCCCGCAAACCAGAATCCGTGGCTGGGCGATGCCGAACTTTTGTTGCAGGTCTGCGTGCAGAATACGTGTGACCCGTTCCAGACGCTCCGGCGTGATCGCGTCGGCAATCTCCCGAAGGGGCAGGTGGGTGGTGACCAGCGCCACGCGCAAGCCGCGGGTGGCAAGCATCATCACCACTTGCGCGGTATGGGTCAGGTCAGCGAGAAATTCGGTGTGCCCGGAGAAGGCAATTCCGGATTCATTGATCACGCCCTTGTGCACGGGTGCGGTGATCATGCCGGCGAAATGCCCGTCGAGGCAGCCTTGGCCCGCACGGGTCAGGGTTTCCAGAACGAAAGCCGCATTGGCCTTGTCCAGTTGCCCGGCGGTGACCGGTGCATTCAGCGGGGTATCCCAGACATACAGACTGTTGGCGGGTGCTGGAACATCCGGCCAGCTGTCGGGTGCAACCGGGAGCAAATCGACGACCACGCCCAGCTGCGCGGCCCGCTCGAGGAGCAGGTCACGGCTGGTAATGGCAATCAGGGGGTGTGGCTGGGCTTGCGAGGCGAGCAGCAGGCACAGGTCAGGACCTATGCCGGCTGGTTCGCCGGGTGTCAGCGCGAAACGCTTGGGTTTCACTGCGCTGCCTGGTCTGCACCAGGGAGTTTGATCTCTACGTACGCTTCGTCACGGATCTGACGCAGCCAGGTTTGCAGCTCTTCGTCGTATTTGCGGTTACGCAGTACGGTCATTGCTTGCTGCTCACGGGCCTGGTTGGTGCTGTCGGTGGCGCGACGGCCAAGGACTTCCAGAACGTGCCAGCCGTATTGGGTCTGGAACGGCTTGGACAGCTGACCTTGCGGGGTCTTGGCCATCACTTCGCGGAATTCGGGCACCAATGCGTTCGGGTCGATCCAGTTCAGGTCGCCACCGTTGAGGGCGGAACCCGGATCTTCCGAGAAGCTTTTCGCCAGTTCGCTGAAATCTTCGCCCGCTTCGATTCGGGTGTAGAGGGATTCAGCCAGGGCTTTGGTTTTTGCTTCGTCACGGATCGGGCTAGGTTTGACCAGGATATGACGCACGTGCACTTCGTCACGGGTCTGGGTCTCACCGCCACGCTTGTCGAGGATCTTCAGGATAATGAAGCCGCCCGGCGTGCGCATTGGCTGGGTAATGTCGCCAACGGTCATGGTGCTCAGCATGCGATCGAACGGAGGTGGCAGTTGAGCGGCTTTACGCCAGCCCATGTCGCCACCTTCCAGTGCGGTTTCGCTGGCGGATTTGGCGATTGCCAACTGACCGAAGTCAGCGCCTTGCTTGAGTTGCTGGTAGACCGCGTCCGCTTGTTTGGCAGCATTCTGAATCGCATCGGAGTTGGCGCTTTCCGGCGTAGGAATCAGGATGTTGGCCAGACGGAATTCTTCAGACAGCTGCATCTTGCCGAGGTCGGAAGCGAGGAAGTTCTTCACTTCCTGCTCGGAAACCTGGATGCGCTCGGCCACACGACGCTGGCGCACACGGCTGATGATCATTTCGCGGCGGATCTGCTCCCGGGCGTCCTCGTAAGAGAGGCCGTCGCGGGTCAGCGCAGCACGGAATTGTTCAATCGACATGTTATTGCGCTGGGCAATGGTGCCGACAGCCTGGTTCAGTTCTTCATCGGTAATACGGATGCCGGAACGCTCGCCGATCTGCAGTTGCAGGTTTTCGACGATCAGGCGCTCAAGCACCTGCTGATCCAGCACGCCGGCCGGCGGCACTGCAGCGCCGCGTTTGGCGATGGTTTGCTGAACTTCATGAACACGCTGGTCCAGTTGGCTCTGCATGACCACGTCGTTGTCGACAATGGCCACCACTTTATCGATGGACTGTACCGCGGCGTTGGCCGCGGTACCCAGGAACAGCGCGCCCAGCACTAGCGGGCGCAAACAATCAGAAAGCTTGGTCTTCACGTTCACGATAACCTTGGATGCCTTTGTCGAGGAAGCTCTCTACTTTGGCGCCGGTGAGGCCGCCGAGACCCTTCAGAACGATTTGTAGGAAGATGCCATGGTCGCCTTTTTCGTTTTCCGGGGCGTTCTGACTGAATTCGTCATACGAAACCCAGTAACGGTTGATCAGGCGCAGTTTCCAGCAGCAGTTGTCGTACTCGAAACCACCGAAGGCTTCCAGGGTACGGTTGCGGTTGTAGTCGTACTGCCAGCGGCTGATAGCGTTCCATTGCGGCACGATCGGCCAGATTACCGAGAAGTCGTGCTGTTGGATTTTGTAGTAATCCTTCACATAGCCAGGCTGACCCGGGGTGCCGTAGTCACCACCGCCAACGGACCACTTGCCGGTGTTCTGGTCGTAACGAACCTGGTCATTGCGATAGCGATAGCCGGCGTTGATGACCTTGTTCGGGTTGTCTTCAGGCTGGTAGTGGAACATCGCGCTGCCCGAGCGAGGGCTGCGGCTGTCCGGATCCCAGTTGTAGTCGGCCGTGGTGCGCCAGTCGCGGTTCCAGCGATACTCGTATTCCAGCGCATACGGTGAAACGTTGGAATGCGCGTCGTCGCGGGTTTTTGCATCGATACCCGGCAACTGGACTTCGCGGTCCTTGAAGTACAAGGCCTGGCCGACGCTGATACGTTGACGCTCGAAACCGTTGTCTTCGATCCAGCGGTTGGTTATGCCCAGCGACAGTTTGTTCTCGTCGCCAACGCGGTCGGAGCCGGAGAAACGATTGTCACGGAACAGCGACGCGTAGTTGAAGGTGTTTTCGCCGGTGTCGAAAACAGGAATGTCTTCCTGATCCTTCTCTGGGACATAGAGGTAGTACAGGCGCGGCTCAAGGGTCTGGCGATAGTTCTTGCCGAACCATTGGGTGTTGCGATCGAAATACAGGCCGCTGTCGATGCTTGCGATCGGCACGCCACGGCTCTGGTTGGTGCCGAAGGTACCGTTGAGCTTGTCTTGTTCCGCATTCTGCGAAGCAATGTCGGCTTTACCCTTGCTGTCCAGATCCAGTTGGTACTGTGTGTACTGGTACTTCAAGGATGGCTTCAGGAAACCATAGCTGGCATTCATCGGATAGCTGACAACCGGGGCGACATTCAGGCGATCACCGTTTGCGCGGGCCAACCCGAAAACGTTTGTGTCCAAGCGTGGAGACACAGTGCCGTCTTCATCAGTGAAGGTGCCGTTTTTCAGGTCACGATCAAACCGCACGACTTCTGTTTCGTAGTCGAAATTCAACCCGCCTGGGTGAGTAGGCAGTTGGCCGTTGAAAGTAATCTGCGGCAAACGGTCATATGGCGTGATGTTGGAAACGGTCGCCAGCTGAAGAGCCTGAGCGTTCAGGCGAGCGGTATAGCTATCACCGCGGTACGTAACGGAACCCTGCTGGTTAACGTAGTCAGCGCTTTTCACGCCGATCTGGTCAGTCTGCAGATCCTGAAAGTAATACGGATCGCTGATCTTGGTGTAGTCGACTTGCGTCAGTACCCGCGAATCCAGACCACCCTTGTGCTGCCAGTTATACATGTAGCGGTTTTTCTGGTAGTCGGTCTGCCCGCTGCGTTCGGTGTCCTCGTCGTTGAGGTACGCAGCACCGAGCTGACCTTCGCTGGACTTGGTCAGGTAGCGGAATTCGCCTTCCATCAGCAAGCCATGCTTGCTCATGTAACGCGGATACAACGTGGCGTCGTAATTCGGCGCCAGGTTGAAGTAATACGGTGTGACCAGCATGAAGCCGGTATCGCTGCCGGTGCCGATAGTCGGCGGCAGGAAGCCGGACTGGCGACGGTCATCGATCGGGAAATAGATGTACGGCGTGTACAGGACAGGAATGTCCTTGACCCGCAGAGTCACGTTGGTTGCGGTACCGAAGCCGGTCGCCGGGTTCAAGGTGATGTTGTTGCCCTTGAGCTGCCAGGCGTTGCTGTTCGGTTCGCACGTGGTGTACGTACCATCCTTGAGGCGGATGATCGCGTTTTCGGCACGTTTGGCGTACAGCGCGTTACCGCGGATACGGGATTTGTGCATCACGTATTCGGCGTTATCGACCTTGGCTTCACCGGTATCGAGCTGCACGTCGGCGTGGTCGCCCACGATCAGCGCGCCGTTGTCGCGAATGCGCACGTTACCGCTCAGTTCACCACGGCTCTCGGCCTGGTAAAGATTCGCTTCGTCGGCTTCGACCTGCATGCTGCCCTGGCGCATGACCACGTCACCGGCCAGGGTCGCGACTTGCTCTTCCTGCTTATAGCGGGAGGCTTTCGCGCCGATAAAGGTCGGGGCGTCACTTTTATCCGTCTTGTCATTCATGCCAGGACGAATCGGTTCGATATAGGAACCAGAGCAGTAAGGACCGGTCTCGGCCAGTTGCGCCGCCGTGAGGTTCTCGCGCGGAACCCAGTCGAGGTGACTGTAGTCTGCACTACGCGACTTCAGGCCGCGGCCTTTGGACTCGGTAACCAGCACAGGCTTGGCGCCGGTGTCTTCGCTGGTGCCACTCTCGGTCGCAGGTTCGCCGGTGGCGGAAACTGCGCTGCCGTCATGGACGGGACGCGGTGGCAATGCCGCCGCTGGCGCTTTTGGCGCACAGTCCCAGGCACCCGAAGCAGAGACTGAGCAGTCATACTGTTCCGCGGCGACCACGAATGAAGTGGCTAGAGGTTGCAGGGCCAGCAGACTGCCGGTAACCAACAACGGAAATTTTTTACGAAACGCGGGGGATTTCAATGCCATCTTATTAGTCCGGGCTTCCTGCGTGCCATCTGCCCGCGGTGTGGGCCGCACGCCTCTCGATGGTCTGAAAAAGATGCTGGATAATAAAGCATGCCCCGCTTGACGGCTAGCGCCGTCGGAGACCCTTGCAATGCCTGACCAAGATGTACGTTTGCAACACCTGAAAGTTTGGCTCGATGAGCAGTTGGCAACCCTCTTTGCAGAACAAGGCTGGGGCGCCGTACCCCCGGCCACGTTGACTGCGGCCAGTAGTGACGCGAGTTTTCGGCGCTATTTCCGATGGGAAGGCGAGGGCCGTAGCTTCGTCGTGATGGACGCGCCACCGCCCCAGGAAAACTGCAAACCCTTCGTGGATATCGCTTTTTTGCTGGCGAAATCCGGAATAAATGTGCCGAAAATTTATGCCGAAGACCTCGAACGCGGTTTTCTTTTGCTCAATGACCTGGGCAACAAGACTTATCTGGACGTGATCGACAGCAAAAACGCCGACGATTTGTTCAAGGATGCCCTGCAAGCCTTGCTGGCTTTTCAGCAATTGCCGATGGTCGCGCCGTTGCCGAGTTATGACGTGGCATTGCTGCGTCGCGAGCTGGAACTGTTCCCTGAGTGGTACGTGAAACGCGAGCTGGGCATCGAGTTCGACTCGGCGCAGCAAATGCTCTGGCAGAACGTAACCGAGCTGCTGATCGACAGCGCCCTGGCCCAGCCAAAAGTGCTGGTGCATCGCGACTACATGCCACGCAACCTGATGCTCAGCGAGCCGAATCCAGGCGTGCTGGATTTCCAGGACGCGGTCTATGGCCCGGTGACCTATGACGTGACCTGTCTGTTCAAGGACGCCTTCCTCAGTTGGCCCGAGGAGCGTGTGCGCGCCTGGCTGGAAGATTACTGGCAGCAAGCGGGTGCGCTCGGTATTCCGGTACAACCTGATATTGAAGATTTTCTGCGGGCCAGCGACCTGATGGGCGTGCAGCGTCATCTGAAAGTGATCGGCATTTTCGCCCGTATCTGCCATCGCGACGGCAAACCGCGTTATCTGGCCGATGTGCCGCGTTTCTTCGCTTATATAGAAGCGGTGGTCGCCCGCCGTCCTGAACTGGCCGAGCTGGATGTGTTGCTGCTGAGTCTGCGTGCTGGAGCCAATGCATGAAGGCGATGATTCTGGCCGCGGGCAAAGGCGAGCGCATGCGCCCGCTGACCCTGACCACTCCAAAACCGCTGGTCCGTGCCGGCGGCGTGCCTCTGATCGAGTACCACTTGAAAGCCCTGGCGATCGCCGGGTTTACCGAGATCGTGATCAATCACGCCTGGCTCGGTCAGCAGATCGAAAGTTACCTGGGTGACGGTTCGCAATACGGCCTGCGTATTCAGTACTCACCAGAAGGTGAGCCACTGGAAACCGGTGGCGGGATCTTCCGTGCGTTGCCGTTGCTGGGCGATGAGGCTTTCCTGGTGGTCAATGGTGACATCTGGACTGACTACGACTTCAGCGTGCTGCATCAACCCATTGCCGGGTTGGCGCATCTGGTGCTGGCGGCCAACCCGGCCCATCACCCGACCGGCGATTTCACGCTTGTCGACGGGCAAGTGCGCGATGGTCAGCCGGACACCGACACCTTGACCTACAGCGGCATTGCCGTGCTGCATCCGCAATTGTTCGACGGTTGCTCCGCGGGTGCCTTCAAACTGGCACCGTTGCTGCGCAAAGCCATGACCGATGGACAGGTCACCGGCGAACGTCTGAACGGGCACTGGGTGGATGTCGGTACGCACGAACGCCTGGCTGAAGTTGAAACTCTGATAGAAGCGAGACGCTGACATGCTGTGGCCAGGGACTCTGATTGGAGCCGGAGCGGGCTTTGCCATAGCCAGCATTCCGGGGGCCATGCTCGGCGCCTTGTTGGGACAGGCGCTGGATCGGCGTTTGCACCTGCAAAGCTGGGGGCATTTGCGTGAAAAGCTCGGCGGTCGTCCGATGCTGCGCAACGATGAACTGTTGTTCGTGTTGCTGGGACGGCTGGCCAAGAGCGATGGGCGAGTGGGGGAGGGGCATATCCAGCAGGCGCGTCAGGAAATGCACGCGCTGGAAATGACCGAGCCGGCAAAGCGTCGGGCGATTGCTGCATTCAATCGCGGCAAGTCAGGCAACGACCGGCTGCGCGGCTATCTGCGACGCCTGAGCGCTCAGCCACATGCAGCGGAAGGCGTGCTGCGCGCCTGTTGGCGAATGGTCTGGGCCGATGGCCGCGCGGGCAATGCCGAGCGTGAACTGATCGCGCAATGGGGCAAGTGGCTGGGTTGGACGCGACATCAGCTACAGGCGCTGGCGGCGGACTATGAGCCGCATCTGCGGCCGCCAGTCAGCAGTGCTTTGACTTATCAGGAGGCCTTGCGGCTTTTGGGGGTGTCGGCGACCAGCGAACCGGCGCAGATCAAGCGTGCTTACCGGCGCCTGCTCAGTCGCCATCACCCGGACAAGATTGCCGGCAGCGGAGCGACGGCGTTGCAGGTGCGTGAGGCGACTGACAAGACTCGTGAACTGCATACGGCTTACACGTTGATTCGTGAGCGGCGGGATTTTCGGTAGCAGGCAGTCATGTGTTGTCTGTAAGGCCGCCATCGCGAGCAGGCTCGCTCCCACAGTTGATCTCGGTCGAACACAAATTTTGTGTTCACTGGAAATCTACTGTGGGAGCGAGCCTGCTCGCGATGGGGGCGACGCGGTCTGTCAGTCCGCCGCATTCTGCGGATTCAACCACCCGCGCACCCGACGCACCAACTGCTCTTGCTCAGCCTTGGCATCACCGGGCAACGCCTTGAGCGATACCTGGCTGAACGCCGAAGTCTTCAACCGCTTGCTGGCCTGCATCCGTTCCAACGCTGCGTTGCGATCCAGCGGCTTATCCATATAGTAAATATCGACGGTCGGCAGCTTCAACGTTGGCGTCAATTGCGCCAGCTCGGGTTTCGCCGCAGCGGGTGTCTGCACCGCCACCATCACAAAACTCTCCACTTGCGATGGCTGCTTTTCGCTCAGATAACGCGCCGCCCAGTAAGCGCCGGTGCCATGCCCCAGCACGACGATGCTGCGAGCGCTTTGCTGTTCGGCATAGGCGATGGCCGCATCGATGCGAGCAAAGATGCGTTCGGCGTCGGCCTTTGATTGCTCCTCGGTGGTTTCGGCGATGGCCTTGTCGGCAACTTCCGCTTCACCACCCGCTGCTTGCTCGATGGGTGCTGCTGTGGTCGAGTCCTTGCTGCCGGTTTCCGGCGCCTTGAGCGTTGCCGGCATTTCCATGACGCGGGGCGCAATGGCATCGCTTTGCAGGTCGGGCAAGGTGATACTCAGGCTGCTCCACTTCGCGTCGGGCAATTTGTTACGCAACGGGCCGATTGCTTGCGGCCAGTCAACGGTTTCACCGGCGCCCGGGATGATAATCACCGCGCCTTTGGGCTCGGCGGTATTGGCCGGTTTCCACAACGCAAGAAAGGTGTCGGCACCGGCTTGCAGTTGTTGCTGCTCCTGCGCCGGGATTTTTCGCTCAAGTGCTGTCGCTTCTTCCTGACTACGCTCAAGCAGCGGCTGGCGTTCGACCGGTTTTTCTTCTGCGGGCTTTTCCGCAGCGGTAGGTGCCGGGTCGGCCGCCTCGACGGAAAAGGCGCAAGGCAGGATCAGCGACAGGCACAATGCTGGCAGTGCCAGGCGGTAGACAGGGGGCATCGGATATTCCAGGCCAGAAGTTATTCCGGCAGCCTAATGGGTTGGTCAGTATTTGTCAGTGTGTGAGACTTCGATGATGCGTTTTCGCTGCCTGTGGGTTATCGGCTGTTTGTGGTTTCCCTTGATGAGTTGGGCGGCGTCCGCGCCACCGGCACACGTCGCACCCTTGTCGCCCAAGCAACAACAGTGGCTGGCAGCGCATGGTGAATTGCGCGTGGGGCTGGTATTGCAGGCGCCTTTCGCGCAATACGATCGCCGCTTGCAGCGCCTGTCGGGGGTCAACGTCGAGTTGATGAAATGGCTGGCCAAGGCCCTCAAGGTCGAGCTGAGCTGGCGTAATTTCCCTGACCTTGCGCAACTGGAAGCCGCCGCGCGCAAGGGTGAAATCGACATCGCCCCCGGGCTGACCCAAACCCCCGCCGGCCTGCGGCTCTGGCAATTCTCCGACCCCTACATGCGGGTGCCGCAACTGGTGGTCAGCGACCAGAAAAGCACCGGTGCCGTGGAGCTGGAAAAACTCGACAGCCAAACCCGCGTCGCTGTGCGCATGCCCAGTGCGACGGCCGATTATCTGCGCGGCAACTATCCCCATCTGAACCTGCAAGGCGTACCGATCGAGCGTCAGGCTTTGCAGCTGTTGCTGAGCCAGCAGGCCGGTTACGCCGTGGTCGATGAAGCGCAGTTGGGACGTTTATCCGTCGAGCCTGAGTTCGCCGGGCTGGTCGTGGTTGGCGACATCGGCCTGCCGCAATTGCTGCGAGTGGCCACACGGCGGGACCAGCCGGAACTGGCCGGCATCGTCGAAAGCGCGTTGCGGGCAATCCCGGCCAAGGATCTGGAACATCTACACAACCAATGGCTGCAACCCAAGTACCCGCGGCTGACCGAGTCCCCGGGCTTCTGGCAAAACCTCTGCCTGCTGATGGCGGTGTTGATGCTCAGCAGCATGGCGATCGTGTTTTGGCAACGCCGCCAGCAGCACAGTCTGGAGCAACGGTTATTGGCGGCGCGCGAGGACATTGCCCTGCGCGAGGCCAGTGAAGAGGCGCTGCGCCTGACGCAATTTTCCATCGATCAGAGCACCGTCGGCATCCTCTGGGTCAACTGGGACAGCCACGTGCGCTACGCCAACCGCGCGGCTGAAACCATGCTTGGTTATCCGGCCGGTGGAATCATGGATCGGCCGTTGATCGACTTCGAACCGGGCCTGCACATGGACCGCTGGCTGAACCTGTGGAAGCGTGCCCGGGCCAGCGAAGAAGGGCCGCAAAGTTTCGAAACCAACTGTGTACGAGCGGATGGCAGCATCCTGCCGACTGATGTTTCGTTGAGTTTTCTGCGCTTTCGCGATGGCGAATACCTGGTGGTCTACCTCAATGACGTTACCGAGCGTCGTCGCGCCCTGGCCGCGTTGCAGGAAAGCGAAGCGCGGTTGCAGGGGATTGCCGCCAATGTCCCGGGATTGGTCTTTCGCCTGGAGCGGGCACCGGTGACAGGGCAGATCGACTTTGCCTACATCAGTGAAGGCAGCGAGAGTCTGGTGGGCTACTCGCCGGCGACCCTGGCCCATCGCGACAAAGGCCTGCGCAGCCTGGTGCATCCGGACGACAAGGCCAGCTATCACCAGACTCAGGACCATGCGCTGGATACAGACAGTGACTGGTCGTGGCAGGGGCGGATTCTCACGCGTTCGGGTGAGCAACGCTGGGCCGAGATCAAGGCCATCACCCGGCGGCTCGAAGACGGCGCGTATGTCTGGGACGGGATTGTCTGGGACATCAGCGAGAGCAAGCGCATCGAACTGGAACTGGCCAGTTCCCGCGAGCAACTGCGAGAGTTGTCCGCTCACCTGGAGAGCGTGCGTGAAGAGGAAAAAGCGCGCATCGCCCGGGAAGTTCACGACGAGTTGGGCCAGATGTTGACCGTGCTCAAGCTGGAAACCTCCATGTGCGAATTGGCCTACGCCCAGCTCGACCCTGGTCTGAATGAACGCTTGAACAGCATGAAACGCCTGATTGCGCAGCTGTTTCAGTTGGTGCGCGATGTGGCAACCGCGTTGCGACCGCCGATTCTCGATGCCGGGATCGCGTCCGCCATCGAGTGGCAGGCCCGGCGCTTCGAGGCGCGCACGCAAATTCCGTGTCTGGTGCAGGTGCCGGAGAATCTGCCCGTGCTCAGTGATGCCAAGGCCATTGGGCTGTTCCGTATCCTTCAAGAAGCCCTGACCAATGTCATGCGGCATGCCCAGGCGCATACTGTCGAACTGACATTGGCGCTGGAAGGCGACGAGTTGTGTCTGACGGTCAGCGATGATGGCGTAGGATTTGTCCCCGCCACGGGTCGGCCGACGTCGTTTGGCGTGGTGGGCATGCGTGAGCGGGTGTTGATCATGGGCGGGCAGTTGTTGCTTGAGAGTGAGCCGGGGGAGGGCACGACGTTGAGTGTGCGGGTGCCGGTGAGTGAAGCCTGAAACATGTGTGTTGTCTGTACTGACGCCATCGCGAGCAGGCTCGCTCCCACAGGGAATTTGTGATCGCCACAGATCCAATGTGGGAGCGAGCCTGCTCGCGATTGATCTTGGCTTTGACATAAGAAGAATGGAGAAGAACGTGATCCGTGTACTGGTAGCTGAAGACCACACCATCGTCCGTGAAGGCATCAAGCAATTGATTGGCCTGGCCAAGGACTTGCTGGTGGTGGGGGAGGCGAGCAATGGCGAGCAGTTGCTCGAGACCCTGCGGCATGTGCCCTGCGAAGTGGTGTTGCTGGACATTTCCATGCCGGGCGTCAATGGCCTGGAAGCGATCCCGCGGATTCGCGCGCTGAACAATCCGCCGGCCATCCTGGTGTTGTCGATGCACGACGAAGCGCAAATGGCCGCCCGGGCGCTGAAGGTCGGTGCTGCAGGTTACGCGACCAAGGACAGTGATCCGGCGCTGCTGCTAACGGCGATCCGCAAGGTCGCGGCGGGCGGTCGTTACATTGACCCGGACCTGGCTGACCGCATGGTGTTCGAAGTCGGCCTGACCGATTCGCGGCCGTTGCACTCATTGCTTTCGGAGCGTGAATTCTCGGTGTTCGAGCGCCTGGCCCAGGGCGCCAACGTCAACGACATCGCCCAGCAACTCGCCTTGAGCAGCAAAACCATCAGCACCCACAAGGCGCGGCTGATGCAGAAACTCAACATCACCTCCCTGGCGGAACTGGTGAAGTACGCCATGGAACACAAGCTCCTCTAAGACTCACCGCGAAACCTGTAGGAGCGAGCGGTGCGGCGATCCGACTTGCCCGCGAAGCTTTTAGTGCCAGTGAGATCGCCTTCGCGGGCAAGCCTCGCTCCTACGGGAATCTCGTCGTCATATCCATTTGCGACATTTCTCCAACATCGCTTTTGCCCGGTTTCGCGGGTCGCAGCTTGAAACTCGCCACTGCCCCTATCCATCCCCGCCATCCTTGTAGGGCAATCCCTACCCCCAACCTTCCATCCCGCTGAGGCGATTCTCTCCTGCGCCCCGATTTGCGTGGTCAGCAGCGTCCACTAGGCTTAGTCCACAGCAGTCATCAACAAAAAAGGTGTGGGTATGAGCCAGGTCGATTCAAACGCAGGGGCCAGCGATATTCTGGTCAGCTTTCGTGGAGTGCAAAAAAGCTACGACGGCGAGAACCTGATCGTCAAAGACCTCAACCTGGAGATTCGCAAAGGCGAATTCCTCACCTTGCTCGGGCCGTCCGGCTCCGGCAAGACCACCAGCCTGATGATGCTCGCCGGTTTCGAAACGCCGACCGCCGGCGAAATCCAGCTGGCCGGGCGCTCTATCAACAACGTGCCGCCGCACAAGCGCGACATCGGCATGGTGTTTCAGAACTATGCGTTGTTCCCGCACATGACCGTCGCAGAGAACCTGGCGTTTCCGCTGACCGTGCGCGGTTTGAACAAGAGCGACGTCAGCGACAAGGTCAAAAAAGTCCTGAGCATGGTCCAGCTGGACGCCTTCGCCCAGCGCTATCCGGCGCAACTGTCCGGCGGTCAGCAACAGCGTGTGGCCCTGGCCCGTGCGCTGGTGTTCGAACCGCAGCTGGTGCTGATGGACGAACCCCTTGGTGCACTGGACAAACAACTGCGCGAACACATGCAGATGGAAATCAAACACCTGCACCAGCGCCTCGGCGTGACCGTGGTCTACGTGACCCACGACCAGGGTGAAGCCCTGACCATGTCCGACCGTGTGGCGGTGTTCCACCAGGGCGAGATCCAGCAGATCGCTGCGCCGCGCACCCTCTATGAAGAGCCGAAAAACACCTTCGTCGCCAATTTCATCGGCGAGAACAACCGCCTCAATGGCCGCTTGCACAGTCAGACCGGCGACCGTTGCATCGTCGAACTCGGCCGCGGTGAAAAGGTTGAAGCCCTGGCGGTCAATGTCGGCAAGACCGGCGAACCCGTCACGCTGTCGATTCGCCCGGAACGCGTGAGCCTCAATGGTTCAAGTGAGTCCTGCGTCAACCGCTTCTCAGGGCGGGTGGCGGAATTCATCTATCTGGGCGACCACGTCCGGGTTCGCCTGGAAGTCTGTGGCAAGACCGACTTCTTCGTGAAGCAACCGATTGCCGAGCTCGATCCCGGGCTCGCCGTCGGCGATGTGGTACCGCTTGGCTGGCAGGTCGAACACGTTCGCGCGCTCGACCCACTTCTAGAGGCGCATTGATCGCCCCGGCTTCAACAACACCAACCCTGCACGTGGAGAGAACAATAAATGTTGAGATCCCTGAAATTCAGCGCCCTGGTCATGGGCATGATCGGTGCGGCACACGCGATGGCGGCGGGCCCGGATTTGACCGTGGTGTCCTTTGGCGGGGCGAACAAGGCGGCGCAGGTCAAAGCCTTCTACGCACCGTGGGAAGCGGCAGGCAACGGCAAGATCGTGGCGGGCGAATACAACGGTGAGATGGCCAAGGTCAAGGCCATGGTCGACACCAAGAGCGTGTCCTGGGACCTGGTGGAAGTTGAATCCCCGGAACTGTCTCGCGGTTGCGATGAAGACATGTTCGAGCAACTCGATCCTGCGCTGTTCGGCAAATCCGAAGATTACGTCAAAGGCGCGATCCAGCCCTGCGGCGTAGGTTTCTTCGTGTGGTCGACCGTGTTGGCTTACAACGCCGACAAGCTGGCCTCCGCACCGACCAGTTGGGTGGATTTCTGGGACACCAAGAAATTCCCGGGCAAGCGCGGCCTGCGTAAAGGCGCCAAGTACACCCTGGAATTCGCACTGATGGCCGACGGCGTTGCGCCGAAAGACGTCTACAAAGTGCTGGCCGGCAAGGACGGTCAGGACCGTGCGTTCAAGAAGCTTGATGAGCTCAAACCAAGCATTCAGTGGTGGGAAGCCGGCGCCCAACCGCCGCAATACCTCGCTTCCGGTGACGTGGTCATGAGCTCGGCCTACAACGGCCGGATCGCCGCCGTGCAGAAAGAAAGCAACCTGAAAGTCGTGTGGAACGGCGGCATCTACGACTTCGACGCATGGGCTATTCCAAAAGGTCTGGACGCCAAGCGCGCCGAAGCGGCGAAGAAATTCATCGCGTTCTCGGTGGCTCCGCAGCAGCAGAAGACCTACTCGGAAAACATCGCTTACGGCCCGGCCAACATTCAGGCCGTACCGTTGCTGTCCAAGGATGTCCTGAAAGACATGCCGACCACCCCGGAAAACATCGCCAACCAGGTGCAGATCGACGTCAGCTTCTGGGCTGACAACGGCGAGCAACTGGAGCAGCGCTTCAATTCCTGGGCTGCGAAGTAACCAGAGGGCTCGCCCTCCCGTGAGGGCGAGCTTTTGTGGCGAGGGAGCTTGCTCCCGCTTGAGTGCGCAGCACTCACAAAATTGGACGTTGTTAACAGAATTTTGGGGCCGCTTCGCAGCCCAGCGCGAGCAAGCTCGCTCGCCACAAAAGTTCGCTCCCACTTTAATGATCGTTTAAAGATTTCCGGAGTACGCCATGGCCACCGCCATTCCCCTGAACGCGGGCACTGACCCCACCTTGAAGCAGCGGCTCAAGCACGCCGAGCGGATCAACCGCTGGAAGGCTCAGGCCTTGATCGCGCCCCTGGTGCTGTTTCTGTTGCTGGTGTTCCTGGTGCCGATCGTGGCGCTGCTCTACAAAAGCGTCGGTAACCCGGAAGTAGTCGGCGGCATGCCGCGCACCGTGGCGGCCATCGCCAGTTGGGACGGCCGAGGCCTACCCGCAGAACCGGTTTACAAGGCGGCCAGCGAAGACCTCGCTGAAGCCCGCAAGAATCAGACCCTGGGCGATCTGTCCAAGCGCTTGAACATGGAGTTGGCCGGCTACCGCAGCCTGCTGACCAAAACCGCCCGCGCCTTGCCGTTCGCCACTGAACCGGCCTCCTATAAAGCAGCGCTGGAAGGTCTCGACGAGCGCTGGGGCGACCCGGCCTACTGGCAAGCCGTGCGCCGCAACACCAGTAGCATCACGCCGTATTACTTGCTGGCGGCGGTCGATCACCGCATCGACGACCTCGGCGAAGTCGCTCCGGCCACGCCCGATCAGGCGATCTACCTCGACATCTTCGCCCGCACGTTCTGGATGGGCCTGATCATCACCGTGATCTGCCTGTTGCTGGCGTATCCGTTGGCTTACTTGCTGGCGAACCTGCCGTCACGCCAAAGCAACCTGCTGATGATTCTGGTGCTGCTGCCGTTCTGGACGTCGATCCTGGTGCGGGTTGCCGCGTGGATCGTGTTGCTGCAGTCGGGCGGGCTTATAAACAGTGGCCTCATGGCGATGGGCATCATCGATAAACCGCTGGAGCTGGTGTTCAACCGCACCGGGGTTTACATCTCCATGGTGCACATCCTGCTGCCGTTCATGATTCTGCCGATCTACAGCGTGATGAAAGGCATTTCGCCAACCTACATGCGCGCCGCGATTTCCCTCGGCTGTCACCCGTTCGCCAGTTTCTGGCGGGTGTACTTCCCGCAGACCTATGCCGGTGTCGGCGCCGGTTGCCTGTTGGTGTTCATCCTCGCCATCGGCTACTACATCACCCCGGCGTTGCTGGGCAGCCCGAACGATCAGATGGTCAGCTACTTCGTCGCCTTCTACACCAACACCAGCATCAACTGGGGCATGGCGACCGCGCTCGGTGGACTGCTGCTGTTGGCGACCGTGGTGCTTTATCTGATTTACAGCTGGCTGGTGGGCGCCAGTCGCCTGCGCCTGAGCTAAGGGGAGAATGAAATGCTGAGTCCTTATATGTCGCCCGTCGAACGGGTGTGGTTCTACAGCTTGCGGATTCTCTGCGGCCTGATTCTGTTGTTCCTGATTCTGCCGGTGCTGGTGATCATTCCGCTGTCGTTCAACTCGGGCAGTTTCCTGGTGTACCCGCTGCAGGGCTTCTCGTTGCAGTGGTACCACGACTTTTTCGCCTCGGCGGAATGGATGCGCGCGTTGAGGAACAGCGTCATTGTTGCTCCGGCGGCGACTGTTTTGGCGATGATCTTCGGTACGCTGGCGGCAATCGGCCTGACGCGGGGCGACTTCCCCGGCAAGGCTCTGGTGATGGCCCTGGTGATTTCGCCGATGGTGGTGCCAGTGGTGATCATCGGTGTGGCGAGTTATCTGTTCTTTGCGCCGCTGGGCCTGGGCAACAGCTTCTTCTCGCTGATCGTGGTGCATGCGGTGTTGGGCGTACCGTTTGTGATCATTACCGTATCGGCCACCTTGCAGGGGTTTAACCACAACCTGGTACGTGCCGCTGCCAGTCTGGGGGCTTCGCCGCTGACGGCGTTCCGTCGGGTGACGTTGCCGCTGATTGCGCCGGGTGTGATCTCGGGGGCGCTGTTTGCCTTCGCGACGTCGTTCGATGAAGTGGTGGTGACGCTGTTCCTTGCCGGTCCCGAGCAAGCGACCTTGCCACGGCAGATGTTCAGCGGTATCCGCGAAAACCTCAGCCCGACGATTGCTGCCGCTGCGACGCTGCTGATTGCTTTCTCGGTGATCCTGTTGCTGACCCTGGAATGGTTGCGTGGCCGCAGCGAAAAACTGCGTACCGCCCAAGTCTAAAGGTACACACCGTCAAACTGTGGGAGCGGGCTTGCTCGCGAAAGCGGTCTTTCAGTCACATAGATGTTGGATGTGCTGACGCTTTCGCGAGCAAGCCCGCTCCCACAGTTGATTTGTTTCGACTCCGTCATGGATATGAGGTCATTCATGACCTGAATAGCAGACAAACCCCAATCCCCAGCTACTATTGTGCCCAGCTCCCCTACTTATAAGAGGCTGCGCACGATGAGTCTTTCCTCTTTCAAAATCGCTCACAAACTGATCACCGGCGCAGGTGCCATCGAGCAACTGGCCGCCGAACTCACCCGCCTGGATGTCGACAACCCGCTGATCGTCACCGACGCTGCTCTGGTCAAGTCCGGTACGGTCGAGCTGGCGCTGGCGCAGTTGGGCGATCGGACCTACGAGATTTTCGACCGTGTGCTGCCAGACCCGGAAATCGCCATCGTTGAAGACTGCATGCGGGTTTACCGCGAGGGCGGGCACGACGGTCTGATTGGCCTCGGCGGCGGCAGTGCCATCGACATCGCCAAAAGCGTCGCGGCTTACGCCGGTTATCACGGTGCGCTGGAGGATTTGTTCGGCGTCGATCAGGTGCCACGCAAAGGCCCGCCGCTGATTGCCATCCCGACCACGGCCGGCACCGGTTCGGAGGTGACCAACGTCGCCATCCTCTCCGACAAGGTCGCGCAACTGAAGAAGGGCATTGTCAGCGACTATCTATTGCCGGACGTGGCGCTGGTCAGTCCGCAAATGACCCTGACCTGCCCGCGCAGTGTCACCGCGGCCAGTGGCGTCGACGCGCTGGTGCATGCCATCGAATCCTATCTGTCGCTGAACGCCTCGCCGATCACCGATGCCCTAGCCATCGGCGCCATCAAGCTGATCGCCAACGCACTGCCCAAGGCCTACGCCAATCCGTCCAACCTGCAAGCCCGGGAAGACATGGCAACCGCCAGCCTGATGGCCGGCATGGCCTTCGGTAATGCCGGGGTCGGCGCGGTGCATGCGCTGGCGTATCCGCTGGGCGGGCGTTTCAACATAGCGCACGGCGTCAGCAACGCCTTGTTGCTGCCGTATGTCATGACCTGGAACAAGATGGCCTGCGTGGAGCGCATGCAGGATATCGCCGAAGCCATGGGGGTCAAGACCGCGCACCTGAGCGCCAATGAAGCGGCGGACAAAGCCGTGGAGGCAATGACCGCATTGTGCGCGGCGGTAGAGATCCCGCCAGGTCTGCACAGTTTCGGTGTTCCGGAGGACGCCATCCCGGCGATGGCCGTGGAAGCCGCGGGGATCGAGCGCCTGATGCGCAACAATCCACGCAAATTGAGCGCCATCGATATCGAGAAGATCTACCGAGCGGCGTACTAGAGCCTGCGGCGACTTATTGATCGAAGGCAGGCCCAATCATCGCGGTCACAGTGCGCGCGTCAAAGCATGAGGTATACAATGCGCGCCATCGTGATTCTGCTCAAAAAAGGTGCGTCATGCAGCCCTTCGTCATTGCTCCGTCGATTCTCTCCGCCGACTTCGCCCGCCTGGGTGAAGAAGTGGACAACGTCCTGGCCGCCGGCGCCGACTTCGTGCACTTCGATGTCATGGACAACCACTACGTACCGAACCTGACCATCGGCCCGATGGTCTGCGCCGCGCTGCGCAAGTACGGCGTGACCGCGCCGATTGACGCGCACCTGATGGTCAGCCCGGTGGACCGCATCGTCGGTGACTTCATCGAGGCCGGCGCGACCTACATCACTTTCCACCCGGAAGCTACGCAGCACGTCGACCGTTCCCTGCAACTGATCCGCGAGGGCGGTTGCAAGTCGGGCCTGGTGTTCAACCCGGCGACGCCGCTGGACGTGCTCAAGTACGTGATGGACAAGGTCGACATGATCTTGCTGATGAGCGTCAACCCGGGCTTCGGCGGGCAGAAGTTCATCCCTGGCACTCTCGACAAGCTGCGTGAAGCGCGCGCGCTGATCGATGCCTCCGGCCGGGACATCCGCCTGGAAATCGACGGTGGCGTCAACGTGAACAACATTCGTGAAATCGCTGCAGCGGGTGCGGACACCTTCGTCGCCGGTTCGGCGATCTTCAATGCACCGAACTACCAAGAGGTGATTGAAAAGATGCGTTCCGAACTGGCGTTGGCTCGTCCATGAGTGGCTTTGAGCAGCTGTTCCCGGGGCGTCTGCCGCGGCTGGTGATGTTCGATCTGGATGGCACGCTGGTCGATTCGGTCCCCGACCTCGCTGTGGCTGTGGATAACATGCTGCTCAAACTGGGGCGTGACCCTGCCGGCATCGAATCGGTGCGTGAGTGGGTCGGCAATGGCGCGCCGGTGCTGGTTCGCCGCGCGCTGGCCGGTGGCATCGACCATTCGACGGTCGACGACGGTGAAGCCGAGGGCGCGCTGGAGATTTTCATGGAGGCTTACGCCGAGAGCCATGATCTGACCGTGGTCTATCCCGGCGTGCGCGATACCCTGAAATGGCTGCACAAGCAGGGTGTCGAGATGGCGCTGATCACCAACAAGCCGGAGCGCTTCGTCGCGCCGTTGCTGGATCAGATGAAAATCGGCCGTTACTTCAAGTGGATCATCGGCGGCGATACCTTGCCGCAGAAGAAGCCTGACCCGGCCGCGCTGTTTTTCGTGATGAAAATGGCCAACATTCCGGCCTCGCAATCGCTGTTTGTCGGCGATTCGCGCAGCGACGTACTGGCGGCGAAAGCGGCGGGGGTCAAGTGCGTGGCGCTCAGCTATGGCTACAACCACGGCCGGCCGATTTCGGAAGAGTCGCCGGCGCTGGTGATCGACGATCTGCGCAAGCTAATTCCCGGTTGCCTGGATCCGGCCGCTGAGATAACGTTGCCCGACGTTGCTCAATCCCCTTCTGGAAACGCCATCGTGGTGGTCACTCGCAAACTCTGGATGAAAGTCATCAAGGCCCTGGCCCGCTGGCGTTGGCGCGCCTGACTCGATTCTGGCCGGCTTTCCGGCGCGTTTGCATACCTGACTGTTAGCACCTCAAGCCACGAGGCTACCCCATGATCCGCGAAGAATTCCTGCGTTTGGCCGCTGCCGGCTATAACCGTATCCCGTTGGCCTGCGAAACCCTGGCCGACTTCGACACGCCGCTGTCGATCTACCTGAAACTGGCCGATGAGCCGAACTCCTACCTGCTGGAATCGGTGCAGGGCGGGGAGAAGTGGGGCCGTTATTCGATCATCGGCCTGCCGTGCCGCACCGTGCTGCGGGTTCACGACCATCACGTCAGCGTGACCCACGATGGCGTCGAGATCGAAAGCCATGAGGCTGAAGATCCGCTGGCCTTCGTCGAAGAATTCAAGGCCCGCTACAACGTGCCGACCATCCCCGGCCTGCCACGCTTCAATGGCGGTTTGGTGGGTTACTTCGGTTACGACTGCGTGCGCTATGTGGAGAAACGTCTGGGCAAGTGCCCGAACCCGGATCCGCTGGGCGTGCCGGACATTCTGCTGATGGTGTCCGATGCGGTAGTGGTGTTCGACAACCTCGCCGGCAAGATGCACGCCATCGTGCTGGCCGATCCATCGCAGGCAGATGCTTTCGAACAAGGTCAGGCACGCCTGGAAGAGCTGCTGGAAAAACTCCGTCAGCCTATCACCCCGCGTCGCGGCCTGGATTTCAGCAAGCAACAGTCGGCTGATCCGGTATTCCGTTCGAGCTTCACCCAAGACGACTACGAAAAAGCCGTCGACACCATCAAGGAATACATCCTGGCCGGTGACTGCATGCAGGTCGTGCCGTCACAGCGCATGTCGATCGACTTCAAGGCTGCGCCGATCGATCTGTACCGGGCGCTGCGCTGCTTCAATCCGACGCCTTATATGTACTTCTTCAACTTCGGTGACTTCCACGTCGTCGGCAGTTCGCCGGAAGTGCTGGTGCGGGTCGAAGACAACTTGATCACCGTGCGCCCGATTGCCGGCACCCGTCCTCGCGGCGCCAACGAAGAGGCTGACCTGGCGCTGGAAAAAGACCTGCTGTCCGACGACAAGGAAATTGCCGAGCACTTGATGCTGATCGACCTGGGTCGTAACGACACCGGTCGGGTTTCGGAAATTGGTTCGGTGAAACTCACCGAGAAGATGGTCATCGAGCGTTATTCCAACGTGATGCACATCGTTTCCAACGTCACCGGTCAACTGAAGGCCGGGTTGACGGCGATGGACGCACTGCGCGCGATTCTGCCGGCGGGCACCTTGTCTGGCGCACCGAAAATCCGCGCGATGGAAATCATCGACGAACTGGAACCGGTCAAGCGTGGCGTCTACGGCGGCGCGGTCGGCTACTTCGCCTGGAACGGCAACATGGACACTGCGATCGCGATCCGCACCGCTGTGATCAAGAACGGCGAATTGCACGTGCAGGCCGGTGGCGGCATCGTTGCCGACTCGGTGCCGGCGCTGGAATGGGAAGAAACCCTGAACAAGCGCCGCGCGATGTTCCGCGCCGTAGCCCTGGCTGAACAAACCCCGGAAAGCTGAGTTCCCACAAAGACCTCACCACCAAAAAACGCGGCACCTGTAAGGGCGCCGCGTTTTTTTGTGCCTGCTGTTTGCCGGGTCAGAAATCCAGCGCAACACCAACGTTGATGCCTTGCTGGGTAAAGTCATCGTCCTTGCGGAACGTGTAACCGCCACGCAGCGCCAGATCAGCCGTCAACTTGTGGCTGACCCCCAGGCTCACGCGATTCAAGTGGCTTTGCGGCGTATAGCCATCCAGCTTGAAGTCGAGGGACGGCAGGCTGTTGAGGGCGATATTCACCTTCTGCACGTCATCTTCATACTCGCGCTCGTAGGCATATTCGCCGAACACTTGAGTCTGTGCCGTGATTTGGTATTTGCCCTGCAGCCCGGCGCCGAGGCGTTTTGAATCGCGTTTCTGGTCATCAAAGGTCAGCGCCGTGGAACGATTGCTGTTTTCCGAGTAGCCGTCGACGTCCACTTTCGCGTAATCGGCGCTGACAAACGGCGACAGGTGCCACGCGCTGCCCGGTTGCGCAATGTCGTAGCCAACGCGCGTGCTGAATGCCCAGAGATGACCATCGGTATCACCCTTCTCCACGCCTTCGCTGGCGCCCAGGTCGAATTTGCGTTTGAGGTTGTCATAATCCAGCTGGCCGCCGGTCAACGCGACATCGGCCCACCAGCGATTCTGCTGGAATTGGGCGAAGGCAGTGGCCAGGTAGCTATTGAGTTTGTAGTCCGAATCGTTACTGCCTGCTTCCAGATTCTGACGATAGAAGCCCGCCGCCACACCGACGCGCCAGGCGTCATTGAGACGATAGCTGCCGCCGATGTTCAGGTTGTAACCGTCGCCGTCGGCGCTGGCGCTGCTGCTTTGGCTATCGACATCCAGATGCTGGCCGCCACCGGCGACAATCGCGCGCCATTGGCCCACCGCCTGCCAATTCTCCCAGTCCGATTGCCATTGGCTGCGCAACTCATCCTGGTGTGCACGCAAGGTGGCGTGGGCCATTTCCGGCATCAATGTCAGCTCCCACGGCGCAGCGAGTAACGAGTAGGCGTAGTCGGAAATCAGTTTTTGCCCGGCTTCGGTCGGATGAACCCCATCGTTGTAAATCAGCTTGCTGGGGTCCGGGGTGGCACTGTTGATGCCATACGTAGCGTTTTCGGTACAGCTGTTACCGCTGAAGCAGGTCGCCGTCAGGTTCTGGCCTGTAGCAAAACCGAATCGAGCCGGATCGGCGAAGGTTTCCTGCAGCAGCAACGGAATATTCAGTGGGATGATTTCGGCATCGATCCCAGCGAGACGGGTGACCAGTTGCCGGTTGAAGGCAGAGCTCAGTAGTGAGGTGGGTGTCTGCTGGGGTGTGCCATTGATGGCCGGCGTCAAACCCAGGTCGGGCAGCAGCCAGACCATAATGTAGCGGGCGCCGGCGGTTCGTAGAATTTGAACGCTGTTGGCCAGTCGATCGGCAGCGGCATTCGCCTGAGCGGCACTTTGAACACGTCCCTGAAGAAAATCGTTACCACCCCCGGAGAGGTAATACAGCGCGTTCGGGTCGGCGCGCAAATTGTTTGCCGGCAGATAGCCCAAACGGACGCGTTCACCGGTGGCGGAGGCCGTGGTGATCGAGTCGAGGATCTGGTCGGTGCGGTAGCCGCCAACCGCCCAGTTATTGCCGTCCGGCAGTCCCTGGTTGGCACGCGCCGCCGAGGTCGAAGCGGCCGTCTGGTCTGGAGAAAACCCAAGTCTTGCGCCCAGCAGTTGCGTCGAGTTGGCGGAAAAGACTTCGCCACTGCCATCCAGATAGATCGGACCGGTCCGGTTAGTGAAGCGCAGGGTGGCACCGGCGGGGCCGCCCGTGTCGGTAAACTGCCCGGCATCGTTGAGGCTGTCACCGAAGACGATGAAGTTCGAGTAAGGGTTGGGTGCCGCGATCGCCTGGGTGCAGGCCATAGCGAGCAAGCAGCCGGCAAGCGGTACAAACAACGTCTGTTTGATCATGAGCAAGTCCGTTTATTTATTGTTGTAGTGAACGAAACGACAGTACCAAAAAATTTCCGGCCTTTTGCTATCGGTCGCGAACCCTTCAATTGTTTCGCGGCCAGTCGCGCCGGCCATATTGCACGCTCTGCCCAGCTAAGTTACTGTGCCAAGACGTATGAATGAGACCTTCCCCGTGTTGATCATCAGCAAACTTCTGGATCAAGTCATCAAGGCACACGCCCGCTGGCGTTGGCGCGCCTGAATTCTTTTGCCGGCCCCGCCGGACCTGTATCACTTTGCCTTCTTCACCCGTATGACATACCGCTTTGCTGGCGCACCCGGCGACTGACAAAGCGCAGGACACTGCGGGTAATCATTCGAAGGCTGTCTTAAAAGTCAGTGAATTCAAGAGGTTCCAAACGCCATGTTGCTGATGATCGATAACTACGACTCTTTTACCTACAACGTTGTGCAGTACCTTGGTGAGCTTGGCTCCCAGGTCAAAGTCGTGCGCAACGATGAACTTACCGTTGCCGAAATCGAAGCGCTCAACCCTGAGCGAATCGTCGTGTCCCCCGGTCCTTGCACCCCGACCGAAGCCGGTGTCTCGATCGACGTGATCAAGCATTTCGCCGGCAAGCTGCCGATTCTTGGCGTCTGCCTCGGCCACCAGTCCATCGGCCAGGCCTTTGGCGGTGATGTGGTCCGCGCCAGGCAAGTCATGCACGGTAAGACTAGCCCGGTATTCCACGAGGACAAGGGTGTATTCGAAGGTCTGAATCGTCCGCTGACGGTGACGCGCTATCACTCGCTGATCGTCAAGCGCGAAACCCTGCCGGATTGCCTGGAGCTGACCGCATGGACCCAGCTCGAAGACGGTTCGGTCGACGAAATCATGGGCCTGCGCCACAAGACATTGAACATCGAGGGTGTGCAGTTCCACCCCGAGTCTATCCTCACCGAGCAGGGCCACGAGCTGTTCGCTAACTTCCTCAAACAAACCGGCGGCACGCGCTAAGGACTTTTCATGAATATCAAGACAGCCCTGAGCCGTATCGTCGACCACCTCGACCTCAGCACCGATGAGATGCGCGATGTGATGCGCGAAATCATGACCGGGCAATGCTCGGATGCGCAGATCGGCGCGTTCATGATGGCCATGCGCATGAAGAGCGAAAGCATCGACGAGATCGTTGGCGCGGTGTCGGTCATGCGCGAGTTGGCGGACAAGGTCGAACTCAAAACCCTCGACGGCGTAGTCGATGTGGTTGGCACCGGCGGCGATGGTGCGAATATTTTCAACGTCTCGACGGCTTCTTCTTTCGTGGTGGCGGCAGCCGGTTGCACCGTGGCCAAACACGGTAACCGTGCGGTGTCGGGCAAAAGCGGCAGCGCCGATCTGCTGGAGGCGGCGGGTATCTACCTGAATCTGACGCCGGTCCAGGTGGCGCGCTGCATCGACAACGTCGGCATCGGTTTCATGTTTGCCCAGACCCATCACAGCGCCATGAAGTACGCCGCCGGCCCGCGCAAGGATCTGGGCCTGCGTACCCTGTTCAACATGCTTGGCCCGCTTACGAATCCGGCCGGTGTGAAACATCAGGTGGTGGGCGTGTTCAGTCAGGCGTTGTGCCGGCCATTGGCCGAAGTCCTGCAGCGTCTGGGCAGCAAGCATGTGTTGGTGGTGCACTCGAAGGATGGCCTGGACGAATTCAGTCTCGCGGCGCCAACCTTTGTCGCAGAACTGAAGAACGACCAGATCACCGAATATTGGGTCGAGCCGGAAGACCTGGGCATGAAAAGTCAGAGTCTGCACGGCCTGGCAGTGGAAAGCCCGGCGGCGTCCCTTGAGCTGATTCGCGATGCCCTGGGCAAGCGCAAGACAGAGAGCGGTCAGAAAGCCGCCGAGATGATCGTGCTCAATGCCGGTGCCGCGCTGTACGCAGCCGACCTGGCGACCAGTTTGAAAGAAGGCGTTGCCCTGGCGCACGATGCGCTGCACACAGGCCTCGCTCGGGAAAAACTTGAGGAGTTGGGTGCATTTACCGCGGTATTCAAAGTGGAGAATGAGGGATGAGTGTACCGACGGTTCTGGAAAACATTCTGGCCCGCAAAGTCCATGAAGTTGCCGAGCGTAGCGCCCGTGTGAGTCTGGCGGAGCTGGAAAGTCTGGCCAAGGCGGCCGATGCACCCCGTGGTTTCGCCAAGGCATTGATTGCCCAGGCCAAGCTGAAAGAGCCGGCAGTCATTGCCGAAATCAAGAAGGCTTCGCCGAGCAAAGGGGTGATCCGCGAGCACTTCGTTCCCGCCGACATCGCTAAAAGCTACGAGAAGGGCGGCGCGACGTGCTTGTCGGTGCTGACCGATATCGATTACTTCCAGGGCGCCGACGCGTATCTGCAACAGGCGCGGGCGGCGTGCAACCTGCCGGTGATCCGCAAGGACTTCATGATCGATCCGTACCAGATCGTCGAAGCCCGAGCCCTGGGCGCTGACTGCGTGCTGCTGATCGTCTCCGCACTGGATGACGTGAAAATGGCCGAGCTGGCGGCCGTGGCCAAAAGCGTCGGTCTCGATGTGCTGGTGGAAGTCCACGACGGCAACGAGCTGGAGCGGGCTTTGAAAACCCTCGACACGCCGCTGGTCGGCGTGAACAACCGCAACCTGCACACCTTTGACGTCAGCCTGGAAACCACGCTTGATCTGTTGCCACGGATCCCGCGTGATCGCTTGGTCATTACCGAAAGCGGCATCCTCAACCGGGCCGATGTGGAACTGATGGAAATCAGCGACGTGTACGCGTTCCTGGTTGGCGAGGCGTTCATGCGCGCCGAGAGCCCGGGCACCGAGTTGCAGCGTCTGTTCTTTCCTGAGCGTGGCGGTCCGGTCGGCGGTTCTACGCTCGACTGAACACCGCTTCGCGAGCAGGCTCACTCCCACAAGGGACCTTCAGTGAACACAAAGTTTGTGCTCACCATAGTTCAAATGTAGGAGCGAGCCTGCTCGCGATGGCGGCATAAGAAGCACCACAGACTTCAAGTCCTACGGAACCCTTATGACCTCACCCACTTCAATGACCGTCGAAGCCGGCCTGCTCGCCGAACAGGATCTGCTGGCCCATGTGTGCACCGGCGATTCGGACCTTGGCTTGTTGTTCTGGCAGCCCAATGACCGGGCGCTGGTCATGCCACGCCGCTTGAATCGCTTGCCGGGTTTCGACGCTGCATGTGAAGTTTCGGCGGCGGCGGGTTGGCCAGTGCTGTTGCGTGAAACCGGTGGTGAGCCAGTGCCGCAATCGGCCTCCACCATCAACATCGCCCTTGTCTACGCACCCCCGCGTAGCGAAGGTGATCAGAACCGCATCGAAACCGCTTATCGCCGCCTCTGCGACCCGATCTGTCAGTTACTCGATGAACTGGGCGGCGTCTCGTCCTTGGGCGAAGTCGACGGCGCATTCTGCGATGGCCGGTTCAACGTCAACCTCGACGGCCGCAAGATGGTCGGCACCGCTCAACGCTGGCGCCAGAGCAAGGGTGGCCAGCGCCCGGTAGGATTGGTGCACGGAGCTTTGTTGCTGGATAACGAGCGTGAATCGATGGTCGCCGCAGTCAACCGCTTCAATGAAGCGTGCGGTCTTGAACATCGGGTGCGCGCCGAAAGCCACATTGCCCTGCACGAGAAGTTTGCCGCGCCCGATGCGTTGCAACGGCTCGACACGCTTTATCGCCAGTTGCTGGCAGACATGCTGGCGGCTTGAGTTTTCGAGCTTAGCGCGTGCCGAAGACCACCATGGTCTTGCCTTTGACGTCCACCAGGTTGCGTTCTTCCAGATCCTTGAGCACGCGACCGACCATCTCACGTGAACAGCCGACAATCCGGCCGATCTCCTGGCGGGTCACTTTGATCTGCATGCCGTCCGGGTGGGTCATGGCATCCGGCTGTTTGCACAATTCCAGCAGACAGCGGGCGACGCGACCGGTGACGTCGAAAAAGGCCAGGTCACCGACCTTGCGCGTGGTATTGCGCAGACGTTGTGCGATTTGTCCGCTGAGCACGTAAAGAATGTCTGGATCTTGCTGGGACAGCTCGCGGAATTTTGCGTAGCTGATTTCCGCCACCTCACACTCGATCTTCGCACGCACCCAGGCGCTGCGCTCCTGTTCCAGGCCAGCCTGTTCGAACAGACCCAACTCACCGAAAAAGTCCCCGGAGTTCAGGTAGGCAATGATCATTTCGCGACCGTCGTCATCCTCGATCAGGATCGTGACCGAGCCTTTGATGATGAAGAACAGCGTTTCCGAGCGATCACCGGCACAAATGATGTTGCTCTTGGCCGTATAACGACGGCGCTGGCAATGCATCAACAGCTTGTCGAGGTTCTTTATTTTGGGGGATGGGGCAATAGCAACCATGGTTGAATCCCGAAAAGACTTCACGGTGTGTCTGGTTTTTTTATGAGTCGCAGACGACGGCTGGGCAAAGGCCGGCCAAGCGCCAGCGAATTGGCGCCAGCTTAACAGACACTTCCTGCAATATTCGAGCATTTACCTACGGCTCGGAAGGTTATGCCCTACAAATGCCGGGCACTGCCAATCCGGGGCCCTGTGCTAAGCTGGCGACCCTTTTTTATGCAGTGGAGTCTGGCGATGAAGGCACGCATCCAATGGGCTGGCGAAGCCATGTTCCTCGGTGAATCCGGCAGCGGTCACGTCGTGGTCATGGACGGTCCGCCCGATGCAGGCGGTCGCAACCTGGGTGTCCGGCCGATGGAAATGCTCCTGCTGGGTGTCGGTGGTTGCAGCAATTTCGACGTGGTCAGCATCCTCAAGAAGTCCCGTCAGGCTGTCGAAAGCTGTGAAGCCTTCCTCGAAGCCGAGCGTGCGACGGAGGATCCGAAAGTCTTCACCAAAATCCACATGCACTTCGTGGTCAAGGGTCGCGGGCTGAAAGAAGCGCAGGTCAAACGCGCTATCGAGCTGTCCGCCGAGAAGTATTGCTCGGCGTCGATCATGCTGGGCGCGGCGGGCGTAGCCATTACCCACGACTACGAGATCATCGAACTCGGTTGAATCGACATTCAACTATCATAAAAGCAGTGCAGACTCTGGCGATCCCAAGCTGACGTCTGCATAATGCGCCACTTTTTTCAGGGTCGTGGTCCGTCATCGACAGGCTGCGAGCCCGAACAGACAACCAAAATCGCCATCGCGAAGAGGTGTTAACCGTCCTACGCAGGTGCGTTGTACGCATCTGACGGGCATGCTTGATCACGCGGCCCGGGCCGCAATACATAGAGAGTTTTTAACGGTGAAAAGCAAACTCAAGCTCCACGGGTTCAATAACCTGACAAAGACCTTGAGCTTCAACATCTATGACATCTGCTACGCGGAAACCCCGCAAGACCAACAGGCATACGTTGAGTACATCAATAAAGAGTACAACGCGAAACGCCTGACGCAGATCCTCACAGAAGTTGTCGATATCATTGGTGCCAACATCCTGAACATTGCCAGTCAGGATTATGAACCCCAGGGCGCCAGCGTCACGATTCTGATCTCTGAAGAGCCGGTAACCCCGACCGACAGCCAGATCGAAGAGTCGCCGGGTCCGTTGCCCGAGATTATCCTGGCCCACCTCGACAAGAGCCACATCACGGTGCACACCTACCCGGAAATCCATCCGGACGACGGCATTGCGACATTCCGTGTGGACATCGACGTGTCGACATGTGGCGTCATTTCACCGCTTAAGGCGCTCAACTTCCTGATCCACCAGTTTGATTCGGACATCGTGACCGTGGATTATCGCGTGCGCGGCTTCACCCGTGACGTCGAAGGCAACAAGCACTTCATCGATCACGAGATCAACTCGATCCAGAACTACCTCTCCGACGACACCCGCGACGCGTACCAGATGACCGACGTGAACGTGTACCAGGAAAACCTGTTCCACACCAAAATGTTGTTGAAGAACTTCGAACTGGATAACTACCTGTTCGGTGACGCAACCAACAACCTGTCCCCTGAGCAGCGTGCTCAAGTGACTGATCGTGTGAAACACGAAATGCTCGAAATCTTCTACGCGCGCAACATGCCGACCTAAGATTTTCGGGTACAAAAAAGGCGACTACCTCACGGCAGTCGCCTTTTTTATGCCTGGAATACAGAACCCTGTGGGAGCGGGCTTGCTCCGGGCGGCGTTCCGACGAAGAGGCCCTATCCGACAACACAACCATCAGATCCGATAAGTACTCTTGGTCATCACCTTGGCCATCAAGCTCATCCCGAACTTCACCGGCGCCGGAAAGCGAAACCCCCCTGCATCCAGCGCACTCTCGGCATGATGTTCTTCATCAATCCGCATCTGCTCAAGAATCGCCCGGGACTTTTCGTCTTCCGCCGGCAATTGCTCAAGGTGCTCGTTCAAGTGTTTGCACACCTGATGCTCGGTGGCGGCCACGAAACCCAGGCTGACCTTGTCGCTGATCAATCCGGCCACGGCGCCAATCCCGAACGACATGCCGTAGAACAGCGGATTGAGAATGCTGGTATGGCTGCCCAACTGTTTGAGGCGTTGCTCGCACCAGACCAGGTGATCAATTTCTTCTTCCGCAGCATGTTCCATGGCGGCGCGCACGTGCGGCAGCTTGGCAGTCAGGGCCTGACCCTGATACAGCGCCTGGGCGCAGACTTCGCCGGTATGGTTGATGCGCATCAGGCCGGCGACGTGGCGGGTGTCTTCGTCACTCATTTGCGCATCCGGCTGCACGATGGCGGGCGACGGACGGTACGGTTGGCCACTGAAGGGCAGCAACGTACGCATCGCGGCATCGGCTTGCAGCAGAAGACGGTCAATCGGCGAGTAGTGACGCTGGGTAGTCATGCTGACCTCCGGGAAGAATCTCGGCGGCCAGTTTAACCCAATCGGCCGGGGGAAGGTTTGCGCTGGGTCATTGCGACGCAGGCAGAATTGTAGGAGCCGGCTTGCTGGCGATGGCGTCCGAAAGATCACTTTGACATCGTGAATCGCCATCGCCAGCAAGCCGGCTCCTACGGGAGTTGGATCAGCCCGGCGGCCAGTGCATCTGGCGCTGACCCAGCACATGCATATGAATGTGATAGACCGTCTGTCCACCCAGTTCATTGCAGTTCATGACCACACGGAAACCTTCTTCGCAACCCAGTTCCAGGGCCAGGCGCTGGGCAGTGAACAGAATATGCCCGGCCAATGCCTTGTCGTCCTCGGTGAGGTCGTTCAGGGTACGCACCGCTTTTTTCGGAATGACCAGAAAATGCACCGGTGCCTGTGGGGCGATGTCGTGGAAGGCCAGTACCTGGTCGTCCTCGTAGATGATCTTCGCCGGGATTTCCCGGTTGATGATCTTGGTGAACAGAGTATCCACAGCTGTTTTCTCCGTTGTTTGTGCTGGCCTGAGTGTACTCATGGGTTATCCCCGAGCCCAGCCTTTTACCTTCATGTCTGATCAGCGCGGGCAATAGGCCTTGTTGACCATGCCAGCGATTGTCCGGATCAACCAGCGAGAGCCGAGCCGCGGCAGCATGGCACGCCAGCGGTTCCCGCGACCGGGAATAATGATTGCGCGATTTTTCTCCAGGGCTCGCACGGTATACAGCGCCACTTCCTCGGGGCTCATCAGCAGCTTGCTGTCGGCCAGTTTGCCGGTGTCCAACTGGGCGGTGCGGAAGAAGCCGGTGCGGGTCGGGCCGGGGCAAAGCACCGAAACCTTGACCGCACATTTCTTCAGTTCGACGCGCAACCCTTCGGAAAAATGCAGCACATAGGCTTTGCTGGCGTAATACGTGCTCATCCATGGGCCGGGATGGAATGCCGCCATTGAAGCGACATTCAGAATCTGCCCGCCCCCCTGCAAGGCCATGCTGTTTCCGATGGCATGGCACAAGCGGGTGAGTGCCAGGATGTTCACTTCAATCAGGTCCTGCTCGGTCATCCAGTCCTGGGCCAGAAATGGTCCGCAGGTGCCGATGCCGGCGCAGTTGATCAGCAAATCGATTTGCCGGTCACCTTCTTCCAGTTCCAGCAGGAACCCGGACAGCCGCAGCGGCTCGCCGAGGTCACAGGCGCGGAACAAGACTTCTACGCCAAACCGTTGGGTCAGTTCGATTGCAATACTTTCCAGCTGATCACGCTGTCGGGCCACCAGAATCAGGCTGCGGCCCCGGCGGGCCAGCGCTTCGGCCATCGCCAGGCCGATGCCGCTGGAGGCACCAGTGATCAGAGCGTAACGGGTCATGCAGTTCTCCATCGCAACAGCTCCGCGCCGGCGACGCGGGTGTCACGGGCGGGGAGCGCTGTTCATTCTTTCGCAGAGTCTACAGGGGACGGGGCTTATTCGGCTTCTTCGTCTGCGGAATCGGGTGCCTGCTCAGCCTCAGCGGCCGGCTCGACTTCCACATCGTCGGTGGTGATCGAGCTGCTGTCATAACTGGTTTCGGCAGCGGTTTCGTACTCTTCCTGAATCGCCGTAAGGCCTCCGGCCAGTGCGCCAATCAAAACCAGGGCGATTAACACCACCCACAATGAAGACAGCACCTTGACCGCTGTGGTGTTAGGCGGAGGCGGTGCGCCGTAGCGATTGGCGATGTTGGTGCCCGGGGCGATCATGATCACGAACGGGAAGAAGCTGCCTACGAACGGCACAAGGTTCAGCAACCAGAGCCAACCGGACCAGCCGATGTCGTGCAGACGCTGAACGCTGATCTGAATGCTGACGACCGCGGCTGCAATGCACAGGATGAACACTAACAGGCCTCCAAGAATAAGGCCTGCGGTCGAATCGGCACTGATGGTGGCGAAGGCGAAAATGGCCACAACGGAGCCGACCGCCAGCATGATCAGCGTCAGAACCATCGTCCACGCCAGATAACGCAAACGACCGATGCGGCCTTCAACACTGAATGGCTTGAGCGGGGCATACGCAGGCAGGCTTTCGCCGACAGTGGCCTGGGGAGGTGCATAAGGGGATGCGGGGTCGGCGAATACAGGTTGGCTGCCGACAGGCTTGTGTTCGTGAGCGTCGGCCAGGTTCAGCTCAATGGACGATTCACTTTCGATGCGAGCATCGATGCCTGTTTTCTTCAGCGCCTGAACGTAGGTTTGCGCGTCAACCTGCGACAGGTCTTGTTTGAGCGTAACTGTCTTGCCAGTGAACAGTCGTTCAACTGCAGCGACTTCGCTTTTGTATAGCTCGGCCAGCTTCTGTTTGGCGGTGGTGAGGTCAACGCCTGGCAGCAGAGCGCCGTCGAACACGATCTTGAAACGGGTGTCGCTCATTGCGAGGCTTCCTTGTCGCGAGTTTTTGAATGAGGAAATGTTACAGGCTTGGAGTGTAAGGCCAGCCGGGGCGGGCTGGCCAAACTTTCATCTCAGCGCGGCCAGCGTTTGGGTAGTTCGGTCGCCAGCTCCAGTGCCTTGCGGTATTCCGCGTCCAGCCGGGCGACCAATTGATCGACACTCGGCAAATCATCGATTTCCCCGACACCCTGGCCCGCAGACCAAACGGTTTTCCAGGCTTTTGCTTCATCGCTAATGGGCTTGAGTTTGGAGCCGAAGTCGACCTCGCCCTTGCCTTGCAGTGCCGCCATGTCGAAACCGGCAGCTTCGAGGCTTTGACGCATGAAACTCGCCGGTACGCCCGAGACCGCCGGAGTGTGGACGATGTCCGCGGCTCTGGACGTCAGCAACATCTCTTTGTAGGCGTCAGGCGCATGACTTTCAGTGGTGCCGATAAATCGCGTACCGAAGTAGGCCAGATCCGCGCCAAGCAATTGCGCAGCAAGAATCTCATGGCCGTGGTTCAGGCAGCCTGCCAGCAGCAGGGTTTTGTCGAAGAACTGGCGGATCTCGGCAATGAGCGAGAACGGGCTCCAGGTACCGGCGTGTCCACCGGCGCCTGCGGCCACGGCGATCAAACCATCCACACCGGCCTCGGCGGCTTTCTCGGCATGGCGACGCGTCGTCACGTCATGGAACACCAGGCCGCCATAGCTGTGGACCGCATCGACCAGTTCTTTCACGGCACCGAGGCTGGTGATCACGATCGGCACTTTATGCTCGACACAGATCGCAAGGTCCGCTTGCAGTCGCGGGTTGCTGTTGTGGACGATCAGGTTCACCGCGTAAGGCGCCGGGTTCTCCAGCGTCGCCAACCCTGCTTCGATCTCTTCCAGCCAGGCCTTGAAGCCGCTGCTCTCACGCTGGTTGAGCGCGGGAAAGCTGCCGACCACGCCGTTACGGCAGCAGGCGAGCACCAGTTGCGGATTGGAAATCAGAAACATCGGTGCTGCCACCACGGGCAGGCGCAAACGTTGTTCGAGCAAAGCGGGCAGCGACATTGGAAGTACCCCGGTGAGTTGTGCCTATTGGAGTTAGAACGGCCGAACGACGACCAGAATTACGATAGCCAGCAATATCAGAACCGGCACTTCATTGAACCAGCGATAAAAGACATGGCTACGGGTGTTTTCGCCACGGGCAAAACGCTTCACCTGTGCGCCGCACATGTGGTGGTAGCCGATCAGGATCACCACCAGGGTCAGTTTGGCGTGAATCCAGGCACCTTGACTGAAAATGCTTGGGTTAAGCCAGATCAACGCGATACCGAAAACCAGGGTGGCGATCATCGCCGGGCCCATGATGCCGCGGTACAGCTTGCGCTCCATGAGGCTGAAGCGTTCCTTGCTGACGGTGTCTTCGCTTTGGGCGTGATAAACGAACAGGCGCGGCAGGTAAAACAGGCCGGCAAACCAGCAGACCATGCTGATGATGTGAAGCGCTTTGAGCCACAGATAAAGCATTTTTAGTTATTCCCAGGTTCACGGTAGCCCGAATAGTAGAGGCTTGAGCCGCCGCACGTCACCTAAGCGGTTGTCGCAGGGCCGCGCGGCCCCTATTATCGACGGCTTTCCAGTGGTTCGTTGAGGGCAGGTTTATGGTCAAAGTCGGTATCGTCGGCGGCACGGGTTACACCGGTGTCGAACTGCTGCGTCTGTTGGCACAGCATCCGCAAGCTGAAGTGGTTGTGATCACTTCCCGATCCGAGGCCGGTCTGGCCGTGGCTGATATGTACCCGAACCTGCGAGGCCACTACGACGGTCTGGCCTTCAGCGTTCCGGATATCAAGACGCTGGGCGCCTGTGATGTGGTGTTCTTCGCCACGCCTCACGGTGTTGCCCATGCGCTGGCCGGCGAACTGCTGGCGGCCGGGACCAAGGTCATCGACCTGTCGGCAGACTTCCGTCTGCAAGATCCTGTCGAATGGGCCAAGTGGTACGGCCAGCCGCACGGTGCGCCGGAACTGCTGGAAGAAGCTGTCTACGGTTTGCCGGAAGTCAATCGCGAGCAGATCAAGGACGCTCGCCTGATCGCCGTGCCGGGTTGCTATCCAACGGCTACGCAATTGGGTTTCCTGCCGTTGCTCGAAGCCGGCCTGGCCGATACCACCCGTTTGATCGCTGACTGCAAATCCGGTGTCAGCGGTGCCGGCCGTGGCGCTTCTGTGGGTTCGCTGTACTCCGAGACGTCGGAAAGCATGAAAGCCTACTCCGTCAAAGGTCACCGTCACTTGCCGGAAATCCGCCAAGGCCTGCGTCGTGCGGCGGGCAAGGACGTCGGGCTGACCTTCGTTCCACACCTGACGCCTATGATTCGCGGCATTCACTCGACGCTGTACGCGACCGTCGTGGATCGCTCGGTGGATCTGCAGGCGCTGTTTGAAAAGCGTTATGCCAATGAACCGTTCGTCGACGTGATGCCGGCGGGCAGCCATCCGGAAACCCGTAGCGTGCGCGGTGCCAACGTCTGCCGTATCGCCGTGCATCGTCCGCAGGACGGTGATCTGGTGGTGGTGCTGTCGGTGATCGATAACCTGGTCAAAGGTGCGTCGGGTCAGGCGGTGCAGAACCTGAACATCCTGTTTGGTCTGGATGAACGTCTGGGCCTGTCCCACGCCGGCATGCTGCCGTAAGGTTTTATTCCGCTCAGCAAAAAGGCCCGTCTAACGGGCCTTTTTTGCGTTTCGAGCCGGCAATCGGGTTTATTGATATACCGTAACAATAGTTGACCAATTTTCTAGGAGAAGCGGATAATGCGCGTCATCACGCATTATGGCGGCGTAACGCCGGGAGATAGTCAGCATGAGCGTCGAATCCTTCACCCCCACCGCTTTGCAATTCACCCACGGTGCCGCGCACAAGGTGAAGAGCCTGGTCGATGAAGAGGGGAATGATCGCTTGAAGCTGCGCGTATTCGTTACGGGCGGCGGTTGTTCAGGTTTTCAGTACGGCTTCACCTTCGATGAAGAAGTGGCCGATGACGACACCATCGTCGAGCGCGAAGGTGTGAGTCTGGTCGTAGACCCGATGAGCTTCCAGTACCTGGCCGGTGCCGAGGTGGATTATCAGGAAGGTCTGGAAGGTTCGCGCTTCGTGATCAAGAACCCGAATGCCAGCACCACCTGTGGCTGCGGTTCTTCGTTCTCGATCTGATCGCGCTTCACCGCATTATCAAGCGCCGCATGGCTTCAGGGCTTTGCGGCGTTTTGTTGTGTGGGATTTGATGGATAGTCAGGCCGGGTAGATCGCGCCGAGTACGCGCAGGCCGCGGGCTCCGGTGACGCTCGGGCGATTGGCGGCGATGCCTTCCAGGCAGCAATGGGCCAGCCAGGCGAAGGCCATGGCTTCGACCCAGTCAGGGTCCACACCATAAGTGGCAGTGCTGCTGACTGTTGCGTTCGGCAACAGGCTGGCCAAGCGCTTCATCAGTGTGGCGTTGTGCGCGCCGCCACCGCAGACCAGCAATTCCTGAGTGTCCGACTGGGCGTGCTGCAGTGACTCGACGATGGTCAGTGCGGTCAGCTCAAGCAGGGTTGCTTGCACGTTTTCGGCAGCGAAGGTCGGCAGTTTCGATAGATGCTGAGTCAGCCATGGCAGGTTGAACACTTCGCGACCGGTGCTCTTTGGGCCTTTGGTGACGAAGAACGGATCACTCAGCAATTCATTCAGCAGCACCGGTTCAACCTTGCCGCTGGCAGCCCATTGGCCGTCACGATCAAAATTGTCGCCGTGTTGCTGATGAATCCAGGCATCCAGCAGGACGTTCCCCGGGCCGCAGTCGAAACCGGCGACAGGCTTGCCGGGTTCGATCAGGCTGAGGTTGCTGAATCCGCCAACATTCAATACCGCGCGATTGCCGGCACGTTCTTCAAACAAAGCTTCGTGAAAGGCTGGAACCAGAGGTGCACCTTGCCCGCCAGCGGCGACATCACGGCTGCGGAAGTCGCTGACTACGGTAATACCGGTCAACTCTGTGAGTAAGGCAGGGTTTCCGATTTGCACCGTGAAGCCGCGTGCCGGCTCATGGCGAATGGTCTGGCCGTGGCTGCCAATCGCGCGAATGTCTTCGGGCTTCAGGTTGTGTTGATGGAGGAGGGTGTTAATGCCCTGCGCTGCCAGCTTCACCCAGTTCTGCTGGGCGATGGCGGAACGGGCAATCTCGTCCAGGCCGCTGGCGCACAAACCAAGCAGCTCGGCGCGCAGGGAATCAGGCATTGGGGTGTAGTGCGTGGCGATCAGGTTGATCGCCGGGGTCAGTTCGATCAGCGCAATGTCCAGGCCATCGAGGCTGGTCCCGGACATCACACCTATATAGAGCGTCATGAATTAGCGCTTCGAAGCCAGCATGGTGGCTTTCTCTTGGTCCATGCGCGACATCAGCGGTTGGCTTTGCGCGAGGAAGCGTGCGCGTTCCGCTTTGGAGATTGGGTCGGCCATGGCAACCTTCTGGCCCAGTGGGTCCACGTGCACGCCATTGACCTGGAACTCGTAGTGCAAGTGCGGGCCGGTGGAGAGGCCGGTAGTACCGATGTAGCCAATTACCTGGCCTTGCTTGACGCTGCCGCCAGTCTTGACGCCTTTGGCAAAGCCTTGCATATGGCCGTACAGCGTACGGTAGGTGTTGCCGTGCTGGATGATCACGGTATTGCCGTACCCGCCGCGGCGACCGGCCAACAACACTTTGCCGTCACCGGCCGCTTTAATAGGCGTGCCGCGTGGTGCTGCGTAATCCACACCTTTGTGGGCGCGGATCTTGTTCAGGATCGGGTGTTTGCGGCCCATGGAGAACTTCGAGCTGATGCGGGCGAAGTCGACCGGAGTACGGATAAACGCTTTGCGCATGCTGTTGCCATCAGCGGTGTAGTAGCTGCTGTTGCCTTGCTTGTTGGTGTAGCGCACGGCGGTGTAGGTCTTGCCGCGGCTGGTGAAGCGTGCAGAAAGGATCGGACCGTTGCCGACAGCCTTGCCGTTGACAACTTTCTGCTCATAGATCACATCAAACTCGTCACCCTGGCGAATATCCTGGGCAAAGTCGACGTCATAGCCAAACACACTGGCCATGTCCATGGTCAGGCTGTGGGACAGGCCGGCACGCGCGGCAGACTGCGACAGCGAGCTGTTGATCACGCCATGTGCGTAGGCAGAACGCACAGTTGGCTTGGCGGTAATGCGGTTGAACGTATAACCCTTGTCATTCTTGGTCAGGCTGATGCTTTCGAGGTCGCTGACCTTGCTGTGCAAATTGGTCAGCTGGCCGTCGGGAGCCAGTTCGAATTCGAGTTTCTGGCCGTGTTTCAGTTGGCTGAACTGCTTGGCCTGCTTATCGCTGGCCAGTACTTCATGTACCGAAGTGGCTGGAAGGCCGACTTTCTCAAACAGCGTGGACAGCGTATCGCCTTTGGAAACGATCACTTCCCTGTGGCCTGGTGCCTTCTTTTCTTCGGCGACAGGCGCGGGCGCGGGCGCTGGTACGGCCAGGGCGGTTTCCTGAGGTTCTTCGGCGCTGTCTTCGATCTGCGCGAAAGGCGAGGCTGCCGGCTCATTTGTGGCTTGAACGGCTTCGGCGGCGTCTTGATCTTGTGTCAGTTGTTCAGCAGGGCTTTCCAGTTCAAGACTCAGTGTCGTCTTTTTGGCTTCAACATCACTGGAAGGGAATACCAGAAGCGCCAGGCTAAGAAGAGCGGCGATACCACTTGCTGCGAGCAGGTGGGTCTTCGGGTAAAGCGGTGGCGCTTTAGACGATTCTTTGGTCATAGGTAATTTTTGACTTTGAAAAAGATGAATTGGAAAAGATGAATGACATGATGAAGATGAAATAACTGTATAAAATATAACCAAATCATCTCTGAAGCAAGTCCGTGGCCACTCTGCCAGCGGATTGGCGTCATTGCGCCGGCCAAACTTTGTATTTGACGCGTGATCTTGTATGGTTGGTCCCCTTTGAATTCGAGCCTTGCGGGTCTGTTATGAAGTCGGTTGAAGAGCAGCTAGCGCTGATAAAACGTGGTGCGGAAGAACTGTTGGTCGAGTCCGAGCTGATCGAAAAGCTCAAGCGTGGCCAGCCGCTACGTATTAAGGCAGGCTTCGATCCGACTGCGCCGGATTTGCACCTGGGCCATACCGTGCTTATTAATAAGCTGCGCCAGTTCCAGGAGCTGGGTCATCAGGTGATCTTCCTTATAGGTGACTTCACCGGGATGATCGGTGATCCGAGTGGCAAGAGCGCGACACGTCCTCCGCTCACTCGTGAGCAGGTTCTCGAGAATGCCGAGACCTACAAGACTCAGGTCTTCAAGATTCTTGATCCTGCCAAGACCGAGGTGGCGTTCAACTCCACCTGGATGGATCAAATGGGGCCGGCGGACTTCATCCGTCTGACTTCGCAGTACACCGTGGCTCGCATGCTTGAGCGCGACGACTTCGACAAGCGCTACACGACCAACCAGCCAATCGCTATTCACGAGTTCCTTTATCCGTTGGTTCAAGGTTATGACTCGGTCGCGTTGCGCGCGGATGTCGAGTTGGGCGGTACCGATCAAAAATTCAACCTGCTGATGGGGCGTGAGCTGCAGCGCGGTTATGGTCAGGAGGCTCAATGCATTCTGACGATGCCGTTGCTCGAAGGTCTGGATGGCGTTAAGAAGATGTCCAAGTCGTTGGGCAACTACGTCGGTATCCAGGAGGCGCCGGGCGTCATGTACGGCAAGCTGGTCTCTATTCCAGATGCGTTGATGTGGCGCTACTTCGAATTGCTCAGTTTCCGTTCCATGGATGAGGTCAATGCATTCCGTGCAGATGTCGAGGCGGGTGCCAATCCGCGGGATATCAAGATCAAGCTGGCCGAAGAGATCGTGGCGCGTTTCCATGGTGAAGAAGCTGCGGCCAATGCTCACCGTGCGGCGGGCAACCGTATGAAGGAAGGCGAGTTGCCGGACGATCTGCCAGAGATCGAGTTGACCGCAACTGAAGATATGCCGATCGCTGCCGTCCTTAATAAGGCGGGTCTGGTAAAGAACTCGGCCGTCGCACGAGATCTGCTGGGCTCCGGTGGTGTGCGTGTAGATGGTGAGGTTGTCGATCGCACCTTTATATACGTACTGGGCGCGACCCATGTTTGCCAGGCAGGAAAGAAGGCATTTGCGCGTATTACGCTCAAATCCGAATAAAGCTGAAATTAGGGGTTGACGGCAGATTCTGGAAGTCTATAATTCGCCCCACTTCCGGCGCAGTCGAAACGGAAAACTCCTTGAAAAACAAAGAGTTACGCAGTTTTCGACAGCGAGTTGCTTCAGTTCATCGAAGCCCAGAAGGAGTTGATCAGGCAGGGTTGTTTGGCGTGATTGACGGTTCGATCTTCTCGGTCGAAAGCGGAGAAAAAGAGGTGTTGACAGCAGCGAGTAACGCTGTAGAATTCGCCTCCCGCTAACGAGAGATCGGAAGCGCAAGTGGTTGAAGTTGCAAAGGAAACTTTGAAAACTTCTGAAAATAACCGCTTGACAGCAACAGAGGCTGCTGTAGAATGCGCGCCTCGGTTGAGACGAAAGATCTTAACCAACCGCTCTTTAACAACTGAATCAAGCAATTCGTGTGGGTGCTTGTGGAGTCAGACTGATAGTCAACAAGATTATCAGCATCACAAGTTACTCCGCGAGAAATCAAAGATGTAACCAACGATTGCTGAGCCAAGTTTAGGGTTTCTTAAAAACCCAAAGATGTTTGAACTGAAGAGTTTGATCATGGCTCAGATTGAACGCTGGCGGCAGGCCTAACACATGCAAGTCGAGCGGCAGCACGGGTACTTGTACCTGGTGGCGAGCGGCGGACGGGTGAGTAATGCCTAGGAATCTGCCTGGTAGTGGGGGATAACGCTCGGAAACGGACGCTAATACCGCATACGTCCTACGGGAGAAAGCAGGGGACCTTCGGGCCTTGCGCTATCAGATGAGCCTAGGTCGGATTAGCTAGTTGGTGAGGTAATGGCTCACCAAGGCGACGATCCGTAACTGGTCTGAGAGGATGATCAGTCACACTGGAACTGAGACACGGTCCAGACTCCTACGGGAGGCAGCAGTGGGGAATATTGGACAATGGGCGAAAGCCTGATCCAGCCATGCCGCGTGTGTGAAGAAGGTCTTCGGATTGTAAAGCACTTTAAGTTGGGAGGAAGGGCATTAACCTAATACGTTAGTGTTTTGACGTTACCGACAGAATAAGCACCGGCTAACTCTGTGCCAGCAGCCGCGGTAATACAGAGGGTGCAAGCGTTAATCGGAATTACTGGGCGTAAAGCGCGCGTAGGTGGTTTGTTAAGTTGGATGTGAAATCCCCGGGCTCAACCTGGGAACTGCATTCAAAACTGACAAGCTAGAGTATGGTAGAGGGTGGTGGAATTTCCTGTGTAGCGGTGAAATGCGTAGATATAGGAAGGAACACCAGTGGCGAAGGCGACCACCTGGACTGATACTGACACTGAGGTGCGAAAGCGTGGGGAGCAAACAGGATTAGATACCCTGGTAGTCCACGCCGTAAACGATGTCAACTAGCCGTTGGGAGCCTTGAGCTCTTAGTGGCGCAGCTAACGCATTAAGTTGACCGCCTGGGGAGTACGGCCGCAAGGTTAAAACTCAAATGAATTGACGGGGGCCCGCACAAGCGGTGGAGCATGTGGTTTAATTCGAAGCAACGCGAAGAACCTTACCAGGCCTTGACATCCAATGAACTTTCCAGAGATGGATTGGTGCCTTCGGGAACATTGAGACAGGTGCTGCATGGCTGTCGTCAGCTCGTGTCGTGAGATGTTGGGTTAAGTCCCGTAACGAGCGCAACCCTTGTCCTTAGTTACCAGCACGTAATGGTGGGCACTCTAAGGAGACTGCCGGTGACAAACCGGAGGAAGGTGGGGATGACGTCAAGTCATCATGGCCCTTACGGCCTGGGCTACACACGTGCTACAATGGTCGGTACAGAGGGTTGCCAAGCCGCGAGGTGGAGCTAATCCCAGAAAACCGATCGTAGTCCGGATCGCAGTCTGCAACTCGACTGCGTGAAGTCGGAATCGCTAGTAATCGCGAATCAGAATGTCGCGGTGAATACGTTCCCGGGCCTTGTACACACCGCCCGTCACACCATGGGAGTGGGTTGCACCAGAAGTAGCTAGTCTAACCTTCGGGAGGACGGTTACCACGGTGTGATTCATGACTGGGGTGAAGTCGTAACAAGGTAGCCGTAGGGGAACCTGCGGCTGGATCACCTCCTTAATCGACGACATCAGCTGCTCCATAAGTTCCCACACGAATTGCTTGATTCATTGAAGAAGACGATAAGAAGCAGCCCGAAATTGGGTCTGTAGCTCAGTTGGTTAGAGCGCACCCCTGATAAGGGTGAGGTCGGCAGTTCGAATCTGCCCAGACCCACCAATTTTGTGTGGGAACCTGTAGAAATACGGGGCCATAGCTCAGCTGGGAGAGCGCCTGCCTTGCACGCAGGAGGTCAACGGTTCGATCCCGTTTGGCTCCACCACTACTGCTTCTGTTTGTTGAAAGCTTAGAAATGAGCATTCCACCAAGACGGTGATGAATGTTGATTTCTAGTCTTTGATTAGATCGTTCTTTAAAAATTTGGGTATGTGATAGAAAGATAGACTGAGCGTTACTTTCACTGGTAACGGATCAGGCTAAGGTAAAATTTGTGAGTTGCTCTTAATTGAGTATTATCGAATTTTCGGCGAATGTCGTCTTCACAGTATAACCAGATTGCTTGGGGTTATATGGTCAAGTGAAGAAGCGCATACGGTGGATGCCTTGGCAGTCAGAGGCGATGAAAGACGTGGTAGCCTGCGAAAAGCTTCGGGGAGTCGGCAAACAGACTTTGATCCGGAGATGTCTGAATGGGGGAACCCAGCCATCATAAGATGGTTATCTTAAGCTGAATACATAGGCTTAAGAGGCGAACCAGGGGAACTGAAACATCTAAGTACCCTGAGGAAAAGAAATCAACCGAGATTCCCTTAGTAGTGGCGAGCGAACGGGGACTAGCCCTTAAGTGGCTTTGAGATTAGCGGAACGCTCTGGAAAGTGCGGCCATAGTGGGTGATAGCCCTGTACGCGAAAATCTCTTAGTCATGAAATCGAGTAGGACGGAGCACGAGAAACTTTGTCTGAATATGGGGGGACCATCCTCCAAGGCTAAATACTACTGACTGACCGATAGTGAACTAGTACCGTGAGGGAAAGGCGAAAAGAACCCCGGAGAGGGGAGTGAAATAGATCCTGAAACCGTATGCGTACAAGCAGTGGGAGCCCACTTTGTTGGGTGACTGCGTACCTTTTGTATAATGGGTCAGCGACTTATTTTCAGTGGCGAGCTTAACCGAATAGGGGAGGCGTAGCGAAAGCGAGTCTTAATAGGGCGTCTAGTCGCTGGGAATAGACCCGAAACCGGGCGATCTATCCATGGGCAGGTTGAAGGTTGGGTAACACTAACTGGAGGACCGAACCGACTACCGTTGAAAAGTTAGCGGATGACCTGTGGATCGGAGTGAAAGGCTAATCAAGCTCGGAGATAGCTGGTTCTCCTCGAAAGCTATTTAGGTAGCGCCTCATGTATCACTGTAGGGGGTAGAGCACTGTTTCGGCTAGGGGGTCATCCCGACTTACCAAACCGATGCAAACTCCGAATACCTACAAGTGCCGAGCATGGGAGACACACGGCGGGTGCTAACGTCCGTCGTGAAAAGGGAAACAACCCAGACCGTCAGCTAAGGTCCCAAAGTTATGGTTAAGTGGGAAACGATGTGGGAAGGCTTAGACAGCTAGGAGGTTGGCTTAGAAGCAGCCACCCTTTAAAGAAAGCGTAATAGCTCACTAGTCGAGTCGGCCTGCGCGGAAGATGTAACGGGGCTCAAACCATACACCGAAGCTACGGGTATCACTTAGGTGATGCGGTAGAGGAGCGTTCTGTAAGCCTGTGAAGGTGAGTTGAGAAGCTTGCTGGAGGTATCAGAAGTGCGAATGCTGACATGAGTAACGACAATGGGTGTGAAAAACACCCACGCCGAAAGACCAAGGTTTCCTGCGCAACGTTAATCGACGCAGGGTTAGTCGGTCCCTAAGGCGAGGCTGAAAAGCGTAGTCGATGGAAAACAGGTTAATATTCCTGTACTTCTGGTTATTGCGATGGAGGGACGGAGAAGGCTAGGCCAGCTTGGCGTTGGTTGTCCAAGTTTAAGGTGGTAGGCTGGAATCTTAGGTAAATCCGGGATTCTAAGGCCGAGAGCTGATGACGAGTGTTCTTTTAGAACACGAAGTGGTTGATGCCATGCTTCCAAGAAAAGCTTCTAAGCTTCAGGTAACCAGGAACCGTACCCCAAACCGACACAGGTGGTTGGGTAGAGAATACCAAGGCGCTTGAGAGAACTCGGGTGAAGGAACTAGGCAAAATGGCACCGTAACTTCGGGAGAAGGTGCGCCGGTGAGGGTGAAGCATTTACTGCGTAAGCCCATGCCGGTCGAAGATACCAGGCCGCTGCGACTGTTTATTAAAAACACAGCACTCTGCAAACACGAAAGTGGACGTATAGGGTGTGACGCCTGCCCGGTGCCGGAAGGTTAATTGATGGGGTTAGCTAACGCGAAGCTCTTGATCGAAGCCCCGGTAAACGGCGGCCGTAACTATAACGGTCCTAAGGTAGCGAAATTCCTTGTCGGGTAAGTTCCGACCTGCACGAATGGCGTAACGATGGCGGCGCTGTCTCCACCCGAGACTCAGTGAAATTGAAATCGCTGTGAAGATGCAGTGTATCCGCGGCTAGACGGAAAGACCCCGTGAACCTTTACTATAGCTTTGCACTGGACTTTGAATTTGCTTGTGTAGGATAGGTGGGAGGCTTTGAAGCGTGGACGCCAGTTCGCGTGGAGCCAACCTTGAAATACCACCCTGGCAACTTTGAGGTTCTAACTCAGGTCCGTTATCCGGATCGAGGACAGTGTATGGTGGGTAGTTTGACTGGGGCGGTCTCCTCCTAAAGAGTAACGGAGGAGTACGAAGGTGCGCTCAGACCGGTCGGAAATCGGTCGTAGAGTATAAAGGCAAAAGCGCGCTTGACTGCGAGACAGACACGTCGAGCAGGTACGAAAGTAGGTCTTAGTGATCCGGTGGTTCTGTATGGAAGGGCCATCGCTCAACGGATAAAAGGTACTCCGGGGATAACAGGCTGATACCGCCCAAGAGTTCATATCGACGGCGGTGTTTGGCACCTCGATGTCGGCTCATCACATCCTGGGGCTGAAGCCGGTCCCAAGGGTATGGCTGTTCGCCATTTAAAGTGGTACGCGAGCTGGGTTTAGAACGTCGTGAGACAGTTCGGTCCCTATCTGCCGTGGACGTTTGAGATTTGAGAGGGGCTGCTCCTAGTACGAGAGGACCGGAGTGGACGAACCTCTGGTGTTCCGGTTGTCACGCCAGTGGCATTGCCGGGTAGCTATGTTCGGAATAGATAACCGCTGAAAGCATCTAAGCGGGAAACTAGCCTCAAGATGAGATCTCACTGGGACCTTGAGTCCCCTGAAGGGCCGTCGAAGACTACGACGTTGATAGGTTGGGTGTGTAAGCGCTGTGAGGCGTTGAGCTAACCAATACTAATTGCCCGTGAGGCTTGACCATATAACACCCAAGCAATTTGTTGGCCTGAAAGGGCACCAGATTGCGGTGTGTGAAGACGAAACGAACCGAAAGTTCGACTGTACTCACAAAAGCAGCACAAAACACCGAAAGCTGTCACATACCCATTCGCTGGAGCGTGAACCTGCAAAGGCCCACGACCTGGCTACCGAATTTCTTGACGACCATAGAGCATTGGAACCACCTGATCCCATCCCGAACTCAGCAGTGAAACGATGCATCGCCGATGGTAGTGTGGGGTTTCCCCATGTGAGAGTAGGTCATCGTCAAGATTAAATTCCGAAACCCCAATTGCGAAAGCAGTTGGGGTTTTGTTTTGTCCGCAGGAAAGTACTGGCTCTCGGGTTTTCTATGCAACGGCTCGGGGCATGGCTATCATGCGGGCCTCATTGTGAGGCGATACTTGCATGCTGACGTTGTTAAAGCTTCTTAAGGATGGCAAGTTCCATTCGGGTCAGGCCCTAGGCATCGCCTTGGGTATCAGTCGTAGCGCGGTATGGAAGCAGCTGCAGCATTTAGAGGCTGAGCTCGGCTTGTCCATCCACAAGGTGCGCGGTCGCGGCTATCAAATGGCTGCGCCATTGACGCTGCTTGATCCTGTCGACATAGAAGAGCAGGCGCCCTCGTGTGACTGGCCTATTCTGGTCTTCGATTCAATTGACTCCACTAACGCTGAAGCCTTGCGCGCAATCGAGCGTGGCCAGGCTGCGCCATTTTTGGTGCTCTCTGAGCGGCAGACTGCGGGGCGTGGCCGACGTGGCCGTAATTGGGCCAGTCCTTTCGCGGAAAACATCTATTACAGCCTCGTATTGCGCATCGAGGGCGGAATGCGTCAGCTCGAGGGCTTGAGCCTTGTGGTTGGGCTTGCCGTCATGCAGGCTTTGCGAGATCTCGGTATTCCAGGCGCGGGCTTAAAGTGGCCCAACGATGTTTTGGTTGGCCAGAAAAAGATTGCCGGAATATTGCTCGAGTTGGTGGGGGATCCTGCTGATGTGTGTCACGTGGTGTTGGGTGTTGGAATTAATGTGAACATGCAGTCGACCGACGAGATTGATCAGCAATGGACATCCATGCGGCTCGAGTCGGGAAGGGTGTTTGATCGCAATCACCTCGTTGCGCAATTAGGGTTAATGCTTCAGAAATATCTGGCTCGTCATCAGATCGATGGGTTTTCCGCCATCCAGGGGGAATGGGAGCAGAACCATCTTTGGCAGGGGCGGGCAGTCTCATTGATTGCTGGCGTTAACCAAATAGATGGTGAGGTGTTGGGTATCGACAGTCAGGGTGCCTTGCGCTTGAAGGTAAATGGTGTGGAAAAAGTCTTTAGTGGTGGTGAGCTCAGTTTGAGGTTGCGTGATGATTCTTGAGCTCGACTGCGGAAACAGTTTTATAAAATGGCGCGTTCTCCATGCAGATGCCAAGCGGGTGTTTGGTGAGGGCGTGGTGGATTCGGATCATGCATTGCTGGAAAGCCTGGATGAACTTGAAGGGCTGACCCTCAAGCGGTGCCGGTTGGTCAGTGTCAGAACGACCGAAGAGACCGGCGCGTTGACTTCTCTGCTGATGCAAGCATTCTCTGTGTCCGCTGTATGCGCTGCGCCGGCGCGAGAAATGGCGGGCGTTCGAAATGGGTACGAGGAGTTCGAGCGGTTAGGGCTTGATCGCTGGCTCGCGATGCTCGGTGGGTTTCATCTGGCCGCAGGAGCCTGCCTCGTACTCGATTTCGGAACTGCAGTGACTGCAGATTTTATTGCGGGGGATGGAGAGCATCTTGGCGGGTTTATCTGTCCAGGGATGCCTTTGATGCGCAACCAGTTACGAACCCATACCCGCAAGATTCGCTACGGCGATATTGCTGCCGAGCGCGCCCTGGAAAGCCTCGTGCCTGGCCGCACAACTGTCGAAGCGGTTGAGCGAGGATGTTCGCTTATGCTGAGGGGCTTCGTCCTGACCCAGCTTGAAATGGCGCATAGTTATTGGGGGGAGGATTTTGCTGTATTCCTCACGGGAGGTGATGCGGCGCTTGTCTCTGAAATCGTGCCTGATGCCAGGCTGATTCCCGACCTGGTATTTGTAGGTCTGGCGATGGCATGTCCTTTGTCTTGAGGTTTTTATGCGTTGGTTGTTCCTGCTGCTGCTTGTTCTCAATGTCTTCTATTACATTTGGCATCAACAAGAAGCTCCGCTGCGTGCCAAAGACGTCACGCCATTGAGTTTGTATCGAGGATCGCAGCAGGATATCCGCCTGCTGAGCGAGGCGACTGATACGGCTCGTGAGAAAGGAAAGCCTGCGTCGACGGACAGTGGGTGTCTCTATTTGGGTGGCTTCACTCGTCAGGAGATCGCACTGGCAGCTGAGCGACGATTGGGCGGGATGGATATCAAATTTCAGTCTTTGCCAAAAGACTCCTCTGCTTCTGCTGGTTACTGGGTCCGCATAGCGCCCGAAAGCCGGCGTTTGGTGGATGATCTTCAGCTGTTAAACCTTTCCAGAGAATTCAACGAGTTAAAACATAAAATAATGCCGTGCGAGGGGGTTGCGCCTGCGGAATAGTTTGCATAGAATGGCGCCCGCTTCGCAGTGAAGACCTTTAAAGGTCGACGGTGCAAAGCGGTGTCAACGCAGCTAACCTCAGGTTTTTAATGAGAAAATGCTTGACAGAAGGTCGGCATGATATAGAATGCCGGCTCGCTTAGGAGGGGTTCCCGAGCGGCCAAAGGGATCAGACTGTAAATCTGACGTCTACGACTTCGAAGGTTCGAATCCTTCCCCCTCCACCATTTTTAGCGAGAGCTGCAAGCTCCGCGGGTATAGTTTAGTGGTAGAACCTCAGCCTTCCAAGCTGATGATGCGGGTTCGATTCCCGCTACCCGCTCCAAGTTTGCAGGTCCTGCAAAGCGTTACGCTCTTGTAGCTCAGTTGGTAGAGCACACCCTTGGTAAGGGTGAGGTCAGCGGTTCAAATCCGCTCAAGAGCTCCATATAACAAGGCAGATATGAAAATATCTGCCTTTGTTTTAATGGTCGCGGTCGCATCTTGCTGTGTTTTTGCTGGGTGATCGTGCGGGTGGTTTTGATGATGAAATCAAGGCTGTCGAGTAAATTGTTGTAATGTCTTTTTCGGGTCGGCATAATGGTCGGCCTGATTTTGTTTTAGGTCAGTAGCTCAATTGGCAGAGCGACGGTCTCCAAAACCGTAGGTTGGGGGTTCGATTCCCTCCTGACCTGCCAGATTCACTTGGTGTGTCTGGCTTTCTTTTCACAGGATCTTCATAGATGACTCCTAAAGCTGAAGTTCAAGGCTCTCGCTTCGATCTGCTCAAGTGGCTTGTAGTAGTCGCCTTGGTGGTTGTTGGCGTTGTTGGCAATCAGTATTACTCAGCATCGCCGATCCTGTATCGCGTACTTGCATTGCTCGCCATTGCTGCTGTAGCTGCCTTTGTAGGCCTGCAGACAGTCAAGGGCAAGTCTTTCTTCGTACTGGTTAAGGAAGCTCGCACCGAAATTCGTAAAGTCGTATGGCCAACTCGCCAAGAAACCACGCAGACCACGCTGATTGTTGTGGCTGTTGTCCTGGTTATGGCGTTGCTGTTGTGGGGGCTAGATTCCCTGCTCGGCTGGCTTGTTTCCTTGATTGTCGGCTAAGGGTGTCCCGTGGCTAAGCGTTGGTACGTTGTGCATGCTTACTCCGGTTACGAGAAGCATGTCATGCGCTCGTTAGTAGAGCGCGTAAAGCTGGCTGGCATGGAAGATGGCTTTGGCGAAATTCTGGTTCCCACTGAAGAAGTGGTTGAAATGCGTAATGGCCAGAAACGCAAAAGCGAGCGCAAGTTCTTCCCAGGTTATGTGCTGGTTCAGATGGACATGAACGAGGGTACTTGGCACTTGGTCAAGGATACTCCTCGTGTGATGGGTTTCATTGGCGGTACCGCTGATAAGCCTGCACCGATCACAGATAAAGAGGCAGAAGCGATTCTGCGTCGCGTTGCTGATGGTAGCGACAAGCCGAAGCCGAAGACGTTGTTCGAGCCGGGTGAGTCGGTACGTGTCAATGACGGTCCGTTTGCCGATTTCACTGGCACGGTCGAAGAAGTTAACTACGAAAAGAGCCGGATCCAAGTGGCAGTGCTCATTTTCGGTCGCTCTACTCCGGTAGAGTTAGAGTTCAGTCAGGTCGAAAAGGTCTAGCTGAACAAGCATCCCAACCCCGCAGCCCTAGGCTGTGGGGTTTTGTCGTCACTGGGATAAACGCGCAAGTAACCGGGGAGCCTTTCGAGGCGTTCGAACCCGTAATTGGAGTGCCTCATGGCCAAGAAGATTACCGCTTACATCAAGCTGCAAGTGAAGGCCGCTCAGGCTAACCCAAGCCCACCTGTTGGTCCTGCTTTGGGTCAGCACGGCGTGAACATCATGGAATTCTGCAAGGCTTTCAACGCCCGTACTCAGGGTATTGAGCCAGGCCTGCCGACTCCAGTGATCATCACTGTCTACAGCGACCGTAGCTTCACTTTCGAAACCAAATCCACCCCTGCTTCGGTTCTGCTGAAGAAGGCTGCTGGTCTGACTAGCGGTTCCGCTCGTCCGAACACCGTTAAGGTTGGCACCGTGACCCGTGCTCAGCTGGAAGAAATCGCGAAAACCAAAAACGCGGATCTGACTGCAGCTGATATGGACGCAGCCGTGCGTACTATCGCCGGTTCTGCTCGTAGCATGGGCCTTAACGTGGAGGGTGTGTAATGGCTAAGTTGACCAAGCGTCAAAAGGCTATCGCCGGCAAAATCGAAGCAGGCAAGTCCTACAACTTTGTAGACGCTGCTGCTCTGCTGGCTGAGCTGTCGACTGTCAAGTTCAGCGAGTCGTTCGACGTTGCTGTAAACCTGGGTGTTGACCCGCGTAAATCTGACCAGGTTGTTCGTAGCGCTACTGTGCTGCCACACGGCACTGGCAAGACCGTTCGCGTAGCTGTGTTCACCCAGGGTCCAGCTGCTGAGGCCGCTTTGGCTGCCGGCGCTGACCGTGTAGGTATGGACGACCTGGCTGCCGAAATGAAAGGCGGCGACCTGAACTATGACGTAGTTATCGCATCCCCGGATGCCATGCGCGTTGTTGGTCAGTTGGGTCAGATCCTGGGCCCGCGCGGCCTGATGCCTAACCCTAAAGTCGGCACTGTAACTCCAGACGTAGCTACCGCGGTTAAAAACGCCAAGGCTGGTCAGGTTCGTTATCGCACCGACAAAAACGGCATCATTCACACCTCCGTTGGCAAAGTCGGCTTTGATGCCGTCAAGCTGAAGGAAAACGTTGAAGCCCTGATCGCTGATCTGAAGCGTATCAAGCCAGCTTCTTCGAAAGGTATTTACGTCAAGCGCGTTACCCTGAGCACCACCATGGGTCCAGGTCTGGTCATCGACCAAGGCTCGCTCGACGCGTAAGACAAAGATTGGCGCAAGCGATTGCGCCAATTAAAAGATTGGGGTCCCTGCCTGGCGGGGGCTATCCAAGACCGTAGGCGACGCAAGTCTTAAACCTCAAGCCTACGCAGATGGTGCTCCCGGTTCCTTACCGAATCAGACACCAAAACGACATCTGGCCTCGGTTGGATGAAACGGTAACAAGCAGGAGTTTTTCCCGTGGCAATTAAACTTGAAGACAAGAAAGCCATCGTCGCTGAAGTCAACAAGGCTGCCCAAGTTGCTCTGTCCGCTGTCGTGGCTGATGCCCGTGGCGTAACAGTAGGCGCTATGACCGGACTCCGTAAAGAGGCTCGTGAAGCTGGCGTTTACGTACGTGTTGTACGTAACACCCTGCTCAAGCGCGCCGTTGCTGGCACTCAATATGACGTGCTCAACGACGTGTTCACTGGCCCGACCTTGATTGCATTCTCCAAAGAACATCCGGGTGCTGCTGCCCGTATCTTCAAAGAGTTCGCAAAAGGTCAGGATAAGTTCGAGATCAAGGCAGCTGCGTTCGAGGGCAAGTTCCTCGCAGCTAATCAGATCGACGTACTGGCAAGCCTGCCGACCCGTGACGAAGCAATTTCTCAGCTGATGAGCGTGATTCAAGGCGCAACCAGCAAATTGGCTCGTACTCTGGCGGCTCTTCGCGACCAGAAAGAAGCTGCTGCAGCCTAAGGCTGAGCGACTCCTTTCAGCGTTTATTGTTTATTTCGATGGCCGCGTAGGCTGTCACCCCAATACAGGAATTTATAGTCATGTCTCTGACTAACGACCAAATCATCGAAGCAATCGGCGAAAAATCCGTTCTGGAAATCGTTGAGCTGATCAAGTCCATGGAAGAGAAGTTCGGCGTTTCCGCTGCCGCTGCTTCCGCTGGTCCAGCTGCTGTCGCTGCTGTTGTTGAAGAACAAACTGAATTCAACGTCATGCTGCTGGAAGCTGGCGAGAAGAAAGTTAACGTGATCAAGGCAGTACGTGAACTGACCGGTCTGGGCTTGAAAGAAGCCAAGGCTGTAGTTGACGGCGCTCCTGGCATGGTTCTGGAAGCTGTTTCGAAAGACGCAGCTGACAAAGCCAAAGCCACTCTGGAAGAAGCAGGCGCTAAAGTCGAGCTGAAGTAAGCATCGACTTTGCTCCTCCAGCCCGAGCGTTAAGCGAAAGGCTGATGGCTGGTGGCTCTTGCCACCGGCCTTTTTCCGTTATTGGCAGCCGACTGGGTCGGTGCTGGTAACGAGCTGTAACCACCCGATGCGGTGGCGCAAACCATGGGGTTTGCACGATTTTCTGGCTGCTCCCGTCGGGAGGGGCCAAACAAGCAGGTGACCAAGCTGGGGAACGCTGATGGCTTACTCATATACTGAGAAAAAACGTATCCGCAAGGACTTTAGCAAGTTGCCGGACGTCATGGATGTGCCTTACCTCCTGGCCATCCAGCTGGATTCGTATCGTGAATTCTTGCAAGCGGGAGCGACTAAAGATCAGTTCCGCGACGTGGGCCTGCATGCGGCCTTCAAATCCGTTTTCCCGATCATCAGCTACTCCGGCAATGCTGCGCTGGAGTACGTCGGTTATCGCCTGGGCGAACCGGCATTTGATGTCAAAGAATGCGTATTGCGCGGTGTAACTTACGCCGTACCTTTGCGGGTAAAAGTGCGCCTGATCATTTTCGACAAAGAATCGTCGAACAAAGCGATCAAGGACATTAAAGAGCAAGAAGTCTACATGGGTGAAATCCCCCTGATGACTGAGAACGGTACCTTCGTAATCAACGGTACCGAGCGTGTAATCGTTTCCCAGCTGCACCGTTCCCCGGGCGTGTTCTTCGACCACGACCGTGGCAAGACGCACAGCTCCGGTAAACTGCTGTACTCCGCGCGCATCATTCCTTACCGCGGTTCGTGGCTGGACTTCGAGTTCGACCCGAAAGACTGCGTGTTCGTGCGTATCGACCGTCGTCGCAAGCTGCCTGCATCGGTATTGCTGCGCGCGCTCGGCTATACCACTGAAGAAGTGCTCGACGCGTTCTACACCACCAACGTTTTCCATCTGAGCGGCGAAACCCTCAGTCTGGAACTGATTGCTTCGCGTCTGCGTGGTGAAATTGCTGTTCTGGATATTCAGGACGAGAAGGGCAAGGTCATCGTTGAGGCTGGTCGTCGTATTACTGCGCGCCACATCAACCAGATCGAAAAAGCTGGTCTCAAGACCCTGGAAGTGCCACTGGACTACGTCCTGGGTCGCACTACCGCCAAGGCCATCGTGCATCCGGCAACCGGTGAAATCCTGGCAGAGTGCAACACCGAGCTGAACACCGAGATCCTGGCCAAAATTGCCAAGGCTCAGGTTGTTCGCATCGAAACTCTGTACACCAACGATATTGACTGCGGTCCGTTCGTCTCCGACACACTGAAGATCGACTCCACCAGCAACCAATTGGAAGCGCTGGTCGAGATCTATCGCATGATGCGTCCAGGCGAGCCGCCAACCAAAGACGCTGCCGAGACTCTGTTCAACAACCTGTTCTTCAGCCCTGAGCGCTATGACCTGTCTGCGGTCGGCCGGATGAAGTTCAACCGTCGTATCGGTCGTACCGAGATCGAAGGTTCGGGCGTGTTGTGCAAAGAAGACATCGTCGCGGTACTGAAGACTCTGGTCGACATCCGTAACGGTAAAGGCATCGTCGATGACATCGACCACCTGGGTAACCGTCGTGTTCGCTGCGTAGGCGAAATGGCCGAGAACCAGTTCCGCGTTGGCCTGGTACGTGTAGAGCGTGCGGTCAAAGAGCGTCTGTCGATGGCTGAAAGCGAAGGCCTGATGCCGCAAGACCTGATCAACGCCAAGCCAGTAGCTGCGGCGGTGAAAGAGTTCTTCGGTTCCAGCCAGCTTTCCCAGTTCATGGACCAGAACAACCCGCTGTCCGAGATCACCCACAAGCGTCGTGTTTCTGCACTCGGCCCTGGCGGTTTGACTCGTGAGCGTGCTGGCTTCGAAGTTCGTGACGTACACCCGACTCACTACGGTCGTGTATGCCCGATTGAAACGCCGGAAGGTCCGAACATCGGTCTGATCAACTCCCTGGCTGCCTATGCGCGCACCAACCAGTACGGCTTCCTCGAAAGCCCGTACCGTGTGGTGAAAGACGCTCTGGTCACCGACGAGATCGTGTTCCTGTCCGCCATCGAAGAAGCTGATCACGTGATCGCTCAGGCTTCGGCCACGATGAACGACAAGAAAATGCTGATCGACGAGCTGGTAGCTGTTCGTCACTTGAACGAGTTCACCGTCAAGGCGCCGGAAGACGTCACCTTGATGGACGTTTCACCGAAGCAGGTAGTTTCGGTTGCAGCGTCGCTGATCCCGTTCCTCGAGCACGATGACGCCAACCGTGCGTTGATGGGTTCGAACATGCAGCGTCAAGCTGTACCAACCCTGCGCGCTGACAAGCCGCTGGTCGGTACTGGCATGGAGCGTAACGTAGCTCGTGACTCCGGCGTTTGCGTCGTGGCTCGTCGTGGCGGCGTAATCGACTCCGTTGACGCCAGCCGTATCGTGGTTCGTGTTGCTGATGATGAAGTTGAAACCGGCGAAGCTGGTGTCGACATCTACAACCTGACCAAATACACCCGCTCCAACCAGAACACCTGCATCAACCAGCGTCCGCTGGTGCGTAAAGGTGATCGGGTTCAGCGTAGCGACATCATGGCTGACGGCCCGTCCACCGACATGGGTGAACTGGCGCTGGGTCAGAACATGCGCATCGCGTTCATGGCCTGGAACGGTTACAACTTCGAAGACTCCATCTGCCTGTCGGAACGAGTTGTTCAAGAAGATCGATTCACCACGATCCACATTCAGGAACTGACCTGTGTGGCACGTGACACCAAGCTTGGGCCAGAGGAAATCACTGCAGACATCCCTAACGTGGGTGAAGCTGCACTGAACAAGCTGGACGAAGCCGGTATCGTTTACGTAGGTGCTGAAGTAGGCGCAGGCGACATTCTGGTAGGTAAGGTCACTCCGAAAGGCGAGACCCAACTGACCCCGGAAGAAAAACTGCTGCGTGCCATCTTCGGTGAGAAAGCCAGCGACGTTAAAGACACCTCTCTGCGTGTGCCTACCGGCACCAAGGGTACCGTCATCGACGTACAGGTCTTCACCCGCGACGGTGTTGAGCGTGACGCTCGTGCACTGTCGATCGAGAAGACTCAGCTCGACGAGATCCGCAAGGACCTGAACGAAGAGTTCCGTATCGTTGAAGGCGCCACTTTCGAACGTCTGCGTTCCGCTCTGGTCGGCCACAAAGCCGAAGGCGGCGCCGGTCTGAAGAAAGGTCAGGAAATCACCGACGAAGTTCTCGACGGTCTTGAGCATGGTCAGTGGTTCAAACTGCGCATGGCTGAAGATGCTCTGAACGAGCAACTCGAGAAGGCTCAGGCCTACATCGTTGATCGCCGCCGTCTGCTGGACGACAAGTTCGAAGACAAGAAGCGCAAACTGCAGCAGGGCGATGACCTGGCTCCAGGCGTGCTGAAAATCGTCAAGGTTTACCTGGCAATCCGTCGCCGCATCCAGCCGGGCGACAAGATGGCCGGTCGTCACGGTAACAAAGGTGTGGTCTCCGTGATCATGCCGGTTGAAGACATGCCGCACGATGCCAATGGCACCCCGGTCGACGTCGTCCTCAACCCGTTGGGCGTACCTTCGCGTATGAACGTTGGTCAGATCCTTGAAACCCACCTCGGCCTCGCGGCTAAAGGTCTGGGCGAGAAGATCAACCGGATGATCGAAGAGCAGCGCAAAGTCGCTGAGCTTCGTAAATTCCTCGACGAGATCTACAACCAGATCGGCGGTCGTAACGAAGATCTGGATAGCTTCTCCGACCAGGAAATCCTGGATCTGGCGAAGAACCTGCGTGGCGGCGTTCCAATGGCCACTCCAGTGTTCGACGGCGCCAAGGAAAGCGAAATCAAGGCCATGCTGAAACTGGCAGACCTGCCAGAAAGCGGCCAGATGCAGCTGACTGACGGCCGTACCGGCAACAAGTTCGAGCGCCCGGTTACTGTTGGCTACATGTACATGCTGAAGCTGAACCACTTGGTAGACGACAAGATGCACGCTCGTTCTACCGGTTCGTACAGCCTGGTTACCCAGCAGCCGCTGGGTGGTAAGGCGCAGTTCGGTGGTCAGCGTTTCGGGGAGATGGAGGTCTGGGCACTGGAAGCATACGGTGCTGCTTACACTCTGCAAGAAATGCTCACAGTGAAGTCGGACGATGTGAACGGCCGTACCAAGATGTACAAAAACATCGTGGATGGCGATCACCGTATGGAGCCGGGCATGCCCGAGTCCTTCAACGTGTTGATCAAGGAAATTCGTTCCCTCGGCATCGATATCGATCTGGAAACCGAATAACACGTGACGCGAATCGAGAGCGGGGCAGGATTGCCCGCTCTCTGCTCCGCCAGGAGGAAAGGCCTTGAAAGACCTACTGAATTTGCTGAAAAACCAGGGTCAAGTCGAAGAGTTCGACGCCATCCGTATTGGATTGGCATCGCCTGAGATGATCCGTTCGTGGTCGTTCGGTGAAGTTAAAAAGCCGGAAACCATCAACTACCGTACGTTCAAACCTGAGCGTGACGGCCTGTTCTGCGCCAAGATCTTTGGCCCGGTAAAGGATTACGAGTGCCTGTGCGGTAAGTACAAGCGCTTGAAGCACCGTGGTGTGATCTGCGAGAAGTGCGGCGTTGAAGTCGCGCTGGCTAAAGTTCGTCGTGAGCGCATGGCGCACATCGAACTGGCCTCGCCAGTTGCCCACATCTGGTTCCTGAAATCGCTGCCGTCGCGTATCGGCTTGCTGATGGACATGACCCTGCGTGATATCGAACGCGTTCTCTACTTCGAGAGCTATGTCGTTATCGATCCAGGCATGACCACCCTTGAAAAAGGTCAGCTGCTGAACGACGAGCAGTACTTCGAAGCGCTGGAAGAGTTCGGCGACGATTTCGATGCCCGCATGGGTGCCGAAGCTGTCCGTGAACTGCTGCACGCTATCGACCTGGAACACGAGATTGGCCGTCTGCGCGAAGAAATTCCGCAAACCAACTCCGAAACCAAGATCAAGAAGCTGTCCAAGCGTCTGAAGTTGATGGAAGCCTTCCAGGGTTCCGGCAACCTTCCAGAATGGATGGTGCTGACCGTTCTGCCGGTTCTGCCGCCAGATCTGCGTCCACTGGTCCCGCTGGATGGCGGTCGCTTCGCGACTTCCGACCTCAACGATCTGTATCGTCGAGTGATCAACCGTAACAACCGCTTGAAGCGCCTGCTTGATCTGTCCGCTCCGGACATCATCGTGCGCAACGAAAAGCGTATGTTGCAGGAAGCTGTCGATGCACTGCTCGACAACGGTCGTCGTGGTCGCGCTATCACCGGTTCGAACAAGCGTCCTCTGAAATCCCTGGCTGACATGATCAAGGGTAAGCAAGGTCGTTTCCGTCAGAACTTGCTCGGTAAGCGTGTTGACTACTCGGGTCGTTCGGTAATTACCGTAGGTCCGACCCTGCGTCTGCACCAGTGCGGTCTGCCGAAGAAAATGGCTCTCGAGCTGTTCAAACCGTTCATTTTCGGCAAGCTGGAAATGCGTGGTCTCGCGACCACCATCAAAGCTGCCAAGAAGATGGTCGAGCGTGAGCTGCCGGAAGTTTGGGACGTTCTCGCTGAAGTTATCCGCGAACACCCGGTTCTCCTCAACCGTGCACCGACCCTTCACCGTCTGGGTATCCAGGCGTTTGAACCGGTACTGATCGAAGGTAAGGCTATCCAGCTGCACCCTCTGGTCTGTGCTGCGTACAACGCCGACTTCGACGGCGACCAAATGGCCGTGCACGTACCGCTGACACTGGAAGCCCAGTTGGAAGCGCGTGCGTTGATGATGTCGACCAACAACATTCTGTCGCCAGCCAACGGTGAGCCAATCATCGTTCCGTCGCAGGACGTTGTATTGGGTCTGTACTACATGACTCGTGAAGCGATCAACGCCAAGGGCGAAGGTCGTGTGTTCGCGGATCTGCAGGAAGTTGACCGTGTGTTCCGTGCCGGCGAAGCCGCACTGCACGCTAAAGTCAAAGTGCGGATCAACGAAACCGTCAACGATCGTGATGGTGGCAGCGTCAAGAACACCCGTATTGTCGACACCACTGTCGGTCGTGCGCTGTTGTTCCAGGTTGTTCCACCTGGCCTGTCGTACGACGTCGTCAACCAGCCGATGAAGAAAAAGGCGATCTCCAAGCTGATCAACCAGTGCTACCGCGTGGTTGGTTTGAAAGAGACCGTGATCTTCGCTGACCAGTTGATGTACACCGGTTTTGCCTATTCGACCATTTCCGGCGTTTCCATCGGTGTTAACGACTTCGTTATCCCGGATGAAAAAGCCCGCATCATCGGTGCTGCTACCGACGAAGTGAAAGAGATCGAAAGTCAGTACGCCTCCGGCCTGGTAACCCAGGGCGAGAAGTACAACAAAGTGATCGACCTTTGGTCCAAGGCGAACGACGAAGTTTCCAAGGCGATGATGGCCAACCTCTCGAAAGAGAAAGTCATCGATCGTCATGGCGTCGAAGTCGACCAAGAGTCCTTCAACTCGATGTACATGATGGCCGACTCGGGCGCACGGGGTTCTGCTGCGCAGATCCGTCAGCTCGCCGGTATGCGTGGCCTGATGGCCAAGCCGGACGGTTCCATCATCGAAACGCCGATTACTGCGAACTTCCGTGAAGGTTTGAGCGTACTTCAGTACTTCATCTCTACTCACGGTGCTCGTAAAGGTTTGGCGGATACCGCGTTGAAAACTGCGAACTCCGGTTACCTGACTCGTCGTCTGGTAGACGTGGCGCAGGATCTGGTTGTGACCGAGATCGATTGCGGCACCGAACATGGCCTGGTAATGACTCCGCACATTGAAGGCGGTGACGTTGTTGAGCCGTTGGGTGAGCGCGTATTGGGTCGTGTCATTGCCCGTGACGTGTTCAAGCCGGGTACCGAAGAAATCATCGTTCCTGCCGGTACGCTGGTAGACGAGAAGTGGGTCGAGTTCATCGAGCTGAACAGCATCGACGAAGTGATCGTGCGTTCGCCGATCAGCTGCGAAACCCGCTATGGCATTTGCGCCAAGTGCTACGGCCGTGACTTGGCTCGTGGTCACCAGGTGAACATCGGTGAAGCGGTCGGCGTTATCGCTGCCCAGTCCATCGGTGAGCCGGGTACCCAGCTGACCATGCGTACGTTCCACATCGGTGGTGCGGCAAGCCGGACCTCCGCAGCTGATAGCGTTCAGGTGAAGAATGGCGGTACCGTCCGTCTGCATAACCTGAAGCACGTTGAGCGAGTGGATGGTTGCCTGGTTGCTGTGTCCCGTTCCGGTGAGCTGGCGATCGCTGATGACTTCGGTCGTGAGCGCGAGCGTTACAAGCTGCCGTACGGTGCTGTGATTTCGGTTAAAGAAGGTGACAAGGTCGACGCTGGCGCAATCGTGGCCAAGTGGGATCCGCACACTCACCCAATCGTTACCGAAATGAAAGGTACCGTGACCTACGTGGGCATGGAAGAAGGCATCACGATCAAGCGTCAGACTGACGAATTGACCGGTATGACCAACATCGAAGTACTCGACGCCAAAGACCGTCCAGCTGCCGGTAAAGATATCCGTCCTGCTGTGAAGATGGTTGATGACAACGGCAAGGATCTCTTGCTGCCGGGTACCGACGTAATTGCTCAGTACTTCCTGCCTGCCAACGCCCTGGTCGGTGTGGCGGACGGTGCGAAAATCGCGATCGGTGATGTTATCGCTCGTATTCCGCAAGAGACTTCGAAGACCCGTGACATCACCGGTGGTCTGCCGCGTGTTGCCGACTTGTTCGAAGCTCGTCGTCCGAAAGAAGCCTCGATTCTGGCTGAAGTCAGCGGCACCATCGCGTTCGGTAAAGAGACCAAAGGCAAGCGCCGTCTGGTTATCACCCCGAACGACGGTAGCGATCCGTACGAAGAGCTGATTCCGAAGTGGCGTCACCTGAACGTCTTCGAAGGCGAACAGGTAAACCGCGGCGAAGTTATCTCCGACGGCCCGAGCGATCCACACGACATCCTGCGTCTGTTGGGTGTGAGTGCGCTGGCCAAGTACATCGTGAACGAGATCCAGGACGTTTATCGCCTGCAAGGCGTGAAGATCAACGACAAGCACATCGAGACCATCCTGCGTCAGATGCTGCGTAAAGTTGAAATCGCTGAATCCGGCGATTCCAGTTTCATCAAGGGCGACCAGATGGAATTGACTCACGTTCTGGTAGAGAACGAGCGTCTGGCTGGCGACGAGAAATTCGTTTCCAAGTTCACTCGCGTGCTGTTGGGTATCACCAAGGCGTCGTTGTCCACCGAATCGTTCATCTCGGCGGCTTCCTTCCAGGAAACCACTCGCGTACTGACCGAGGCGGCGGTAACCGGCAAGCGCGATTACCTGCGCGGCCTGAAAGAAAACGTAGTCGTGGGTCGTCTGATCCCGGCAGGTACCGGTCTGGCTTATCACAGCGAGCGCAAGCGCCGCCGTGATGCTGACAAACCGTTGCGCGTAAGCGCCAGTGAAGTGGAAGCTGCACTGACCGAAGCGCTGAACTCGAGCGGTAACTGAGTTCTGCGATAAATGAGCGTAAGGCCCTGATCGTTCCGTTTATCGAATCAAGACAATTTGTCGAGGTTGGATGAGCGGGAAGGTCGGGGCCTTGCCTTGACTGGGGACAAGATCCTCTTTAGACTCTTGTACCCCTAAATTTGGCGGGAATTCGTTCCTGCCATTTTGCTTTTCTTGCAAGACAATAGCGTCGCAAGACAACAGTGGAGCTAGTAGATGGCAACTATCAACCAGCTGGTACGTCAGCCGCGTAAGCGTATCGTCGAGAAATCCGACGTACCTGCGCTGCAGAACTGCCCGCAACGTCGTGGCGTATGCACCCGTGTGTATACCACCACGCCGAAAAAACCTAACTCGGCACTGCGTAAAGTATGCCGTGTGCGTCTGACCAACGGTTTCGAGGTTTCCTCGTACATCGGCGGTGAAGGCCATAACCTGCAAGAGCACAGCGTCGTACTGATCCGTGGCGGCCGTGTAAAAGACTTGCCAGGTGTTCGTTACCACACCGTTCGCGGCTCTTTGGATACTTCCGGCGTTAAAGGTCGTAACCAAGGTCGTTCGAAGTACGGTACCAAGAAGCCTAAGTAGTAGTGGCTTTTTGTAAAACTGATTTTCTATTTTTCTGAGTCGATAAGAGTAAGGTCGGAGGCGTCCCGAAAGGGCACCGATTCCGAGCGAACCTGAAGACCGTTTGAGGGCTTATCCATGCCAAGAAGACGCGTAGCAGCCAAGCGCGAAGTGCTTGACGATCCAAAATACGGCAGCCAGATCCTGGCCAAGTTCATGAACCACGTGATGGAAAGCGGCAAGAAAGCCGTTGCCGAGCGTATCGTTTATGGCGCGCTGGAAAAGGTTAAAGAACGCAAGAACAGCGACCCCCTGGAAATCTTCGAGAAAGCTCTCGACGCCATCGCTCCGCTGGTCGAAGTAAAGTCGCGCCGTGTAGGCGGTGCTACTTACCAGGTTCCGGTCGAAGTTCGTCCGTCCCGTCGTAACGCTCTGGCAATGCGCTGGTTGGTAGACTTCGCCCGTAAGCGCGGCGAGAAGTCTATGGCTCTGCGTTTGGCTGGCGAACTGCTGGACGCCGCTGAAGGTAAAGGTGCTGCAGTTAAGAAGCGTGAAGACGTGCACCGTATGGCTGAAGCCAACAAGGCTTTCTCGCACTACCGCTTCTAATTTTAGCGTCACTAATTTTGCGAGGGCTTTATGGCTCGTACAACACCGATTAACCGCTACCGTAACATTGGTATCGTTGCTCACGTGGATGCTGGTAAAACCACCACCACCGAGCGCGTCCTTTTTTACACTGGCAAAAGTCACAAAATGGGCGAGGTGCATGACGGCGCCGCGACCACAGACTGGATGGTTCAGGAGCAGGAGCGTGGTATTACCATTACTTCTGCTGCCATTACCGCCTTCTGGCAGGGTTCCGAGAAGCAGCATAAGGACCAATACCGCTTCAACGTCATCGACACCCCGGGCCACGTTGACTTCACTATTGAAGTTGAGCGTTCCCTGCGTGTTCTCGACGGCGCGGTCGTTGTGTTCTGCGGCACCTCGGGTGTTGAGCCTCAGTCGGAAACCGTATGGCGTCAAGCCAACAAATACGGCGTTCCACGTCTTGTTTACGTAAACAAGATGGACCGTGCTGGTGCGAACTTCCTGCGCGTGATCGGTCAGATCAAGCAGCGCCTGGGTCACACCCCGGTTCCAATCCAGTTGGCTATCGGTTCCGAAGACAACTTCCAGGGTCAGATCGACCTGATGTCCATGGAAGCTGTTTACTGGAATGACGCTGACAAAGGTATGGTTCCAGTTCGCAAGCCTATCCCTGCTGAACTGCAGGAATTGGCTGACGAGTGGCGCGGCAACATGGTTGAGGCTGCGGCCGAAGCCAGCGAAGAGCTGATGAACAAGTACCTCGAAGGTGAAGAACTCACCAACGCGGAAATCAAGGCCGCTCTGCGTCAGCGTACTATCGCTGGCGAGATCGTTCTGGCTGTTTGCGGTTCTTCCTTCAAGAACAAGGGTGTTCCCCTGGTTCTCGACGCCGTTATCGATTACCTGCCTGCGCCTGTTGATATTCCTGCCATCAAGGGTACTGACCCGGATGACGAGACTATCGATCTGGAGCGTCATGCAGACGACAACGAACCGTTCTCCGCTCTGGCTTTCAAAATTGCCACCGACCCATTCGTGGGTACCTTGACCTTTGTTCGAGTTTACTCGGGCGTGTTGGCCTCCGGCGACGGCGTGATCAACTCGGTTAAAGGCAAGAAAGAGCGCGTGGGTCGTATGGTGCAAATGCACGCAAACGCCCGTGAAGAAATCAAGGAAGTACGCGCTGGTGACATCGCGGCCTTGATCGGCATGAAGGACGTCACCACGGGTGAAACTTTGTGCAACGCTGACAAGCCAATCATCCTGGTTCGCATGGACTTCCCGGAGCCGGTTATCTCGGTTGCCGTAGAGCCTAAGACCAAGGATGACCAGGAAAAAATGGGTATCGCTCTGGGCAAACTTGCTCAGGAAGACCCATCTTTCCGCGTCAAGACTGATGAAGAGACTGGTCAAACGATCATCTCCGGCATGGGCGAGTTGCACCTGGACATCCTGGTTGACCGGATGCGCCGCGAGTTCAACGTCGAAGCCAACATCGGTAAGCCTCAAGTTTCGTACCGTGAGCGCATCACGAAGAGTTGCGAAATCGAAGGCAAGTTCGTTCGTCAGTCCGGCGGTCGTGGCCAGTTCGGTCATTGCTGGATTCGTTTTGCTCCTGCTGACGAAGGTCAGGAAGGTCTGCAATTCCTGAACGAAGTAGTGGGTGGTGTGGTTCCTAAGGAATACATCCCGGCTATCCAGAAGGGTATCGAAGAGCAGATGAAGAACGGCGTTGTTGCCGGCTATCCGCTGATCGGCCTGAAGGCTACCGTGTTTGATGGTTCCTACCATGACGTCGACTCCAACGAGATGGCGTTTAAGGTGGCTGCTTCCATGGCGACCAAGCAACTGGCCCAGAAGGGCGGTGGTGAGTTGCTCGAGCCGATCATGGCGGTAGAGGTTGTTACACCTGAAGACTATATGGGTGACGTGATGGGCGACCTTAACCGTCGTCGCGGCATGATCCTGGGTATGGAAGACACGGTCTCCGGCAAAGTAATTCGTGCCGAAGTTCCGTTGGGCGAGATGTTCGGTTATGCAACTGACGTCCGTTCCATGTCCCAAGGTCGCGCAAGCTACTCTATGGAATTCAAAAAATACAATACGGCTCCGTCGCACATCGTCGAAACCGTTACCAAAAAACAAGGCTGATTCAGCCCCTTTAGGCTAGGAGTTAATTGTCGTGGCTAAAGAAAAATTTGTACGTGACCTCCCGCACGTTAACGTTGGCACCATCGGTCACGTTGACCATGGTAAAACCACGCTGACCGCTGCTCTGACTCGCGTCTGCTCCGAAGTTTTCGGTTCGGCCGTTGTTGCTTTCGACAAGATCGACAGCGCTCCGGAAGAAAAGGCTCGTGGTATCACCATCAACACCGCGCACGTTGAATACAACTCGCTGATCCGTCACTACGCTCACGTTGACTGCCCAGGTCACGCTGACTACGTGAAGAACATGATCACTGGTGCTGCTCAGATGGACGGCGCTATCCTGGTTTGCTCGGCCGCTGATGGTCCGATGCCACAAACCCGTGAGCACATCCTGCTGTCCCGTCAGGTTGGCGTTCCGTACATCGTTGTCTTCCTGAACAAGGCTGACATGGTAGACGACGCTGAGTTGCTGGAGCTGGTTGAGATGGAAGTGCGCGATCTGCTGAGCACTTACGACTTCCCGGGCGACGACACTCCGATCATCATCGGTTCGGCTCTGATGGCTCTGAACGGCCAAGACGACAACGAAATGGGCACCACTGCCGTTCGTAAACTGGTTGAGACTCTGGACAGCTACATTCCAGATCCAGTCCGTGTTATCGACAAGCCGTTCCTGATGCCAATCGAAGACGTATTCTCGATCTCCGGTCGCGGTACTGTTGTAACTGGCCGTATCGAGCGCGGTATCGTCAAGGTTCAGGATGCACTGGAAATCGTTGGTCTGCGTGACACTACCGTCACCACCTGCACCGGTGTTGAAATGTTCCGTAAGCTGCTCGACGAAGGTCGTGCTGGCGAGAACTGCGGCGTTCTGCTGCGTGGTACCAAGCGTGACGACGTTGAGCGTGGCCAGGTTCTGGTTAAGCCGGGTTCGGTTAAGCCGCACACCAAGTTCGAAGCTGAAGTCTACGTTCTGAGCAAGGAAGAAGGCGGTCGTCACACTCCGTTCTTCAAAGGCTACCGTCCACAGTTCTACTTCCGTACTACTGACGTGACTGGTAACTGCGAACTGCCGGAAGGCGTTGAAATGGTAATGCCAGGCGACAACATCAAAATGGTTGTCACCCTGATCAAGACCATCGCAATGGAAGACGGTCTGCGTTTCGCTATCCGTGAAGGCGGTCGTACCGTCGGCGCTGGCGTCGTAGCCAAAATCATCGAGTAAGCTCTTTTTGAGCAAGCTTTGATGAAATGAAAAAGCCCCCGCTTAGCGGGGGCTTTTTTATTGGGTTGACACCCATATGGGGCGTCTATAGAATTGCGCCTCCTTTTAACGGGCGTATTGCGCTCGGTGGGAATAGCAGCCGGAGTCTGAAATCCAATGCAAAATCAGCAAATCCGTATCAGGTTGAAGGCTTTTGACCATCGCCTGATCGACCAATCCACCCAGGAAATCGTGGAAACCGCGAAACGTACTGGTGCTCAAGTGCGTGGTCCAATTCCACTGCCTACCCGTAAAGAACGGTTCACCGTTCTGGTCTCCCCGCACGTCAACAAAGACGCGCGTGACCAGTACGAGATCCGTACTCATAAGCGCGTTCTGGACATCGTCCAGCCAACGGATAAAACCGTTGATGCTCTTATGAAGCTTGATCTTGCGGCCGGTGTGGAAGTACAGATCAGCCTCGGCTAAGACTCGGTCTTAGTCGTGTAACGCTCTGAAATGGGCGGCCATAGCGGGTGAAAGCCCCGTACACTCATGAGGTTTACAACATGACTATTGGTGTAGTCGGTCGTAAATGCGGTATGACCCGTATTTTCACCGAAGAAGGTGTCTCCATTCCGGTCACGGTCATTGAGATCGAGCCGAATCGCGTCACCCAGTTCAAAACTGAAGAGACCGATGGCTATCGTGCAGTGCAAGTCACTGTAGGCGAGCGTCGTGCTTCGCGTGTTACAGCTGCTCAAGCTGGCCACTTCGCTAAAGCGAACGTTGCCGCTGGTCGTACCGTAATGGAATTCCGCCTTGAAGAAGGCGAGTACCAGGCCGGCGATCTGATCAACGCTGAAATCTTCGCCGCTGGTCAACTGGTTGATGTAACCGGTCAGTCCAAGGGTAAAGGCTTCCAGGGTACGATCAAGCGTTGGAACTTCCGCGGGCAAGATAATACCCACGGTAACTCCGTGTCCCACCGCGTTCCAGGCTCTATCGGCCAGTGCCAGACTCCTGGTCGTGTATTCAAGGGCAAAAAAATGTCCGGTCATATGGGCGCTGAGCGCGTGACCGTGCAGTCCCTCGAAGTAGTGCGCGTGGACGCTGAACGCAATCTGTTGTTGGTCAAGGGCGCTGTTCCTGGCGCTACTGGCGGCAACTTGGTTGTACGTCCAGCAGCCAAGGCTCGCGGTTAAGGGGAAGCTGACATGCAATTAAATGTAAATGACGCTCAAGCGATCGAAGTTTCCGAACTGACATTTGGCGGCGAATTCAACGAGACGCTGGTTCACCAAGCAGTCGTGGCCTACATGGCCGGCGGCCGTCAAGGTAGCAAGCAGCAAAAGACCCGTTCCGACGTTCGTGGTGGCGGTAAGCGCCCATGGCGTCAGAAAGGTACTGGCCGTGCTCGTGCCGGTACTATCCGTAGCCCAATCTGGCGTGGCGGCGGTACCACTTTCGCAGCTCGTCCTCAGGATCACACCCAGAAGCTGAACAAGAAGATGTATCGCGCAGCAATGCGTTCCATCCTTGCTGAGCTGGTGCGTACTGATCGTCTGGTTGTGGTTCAGGACTTCGCTGTTGATGCACCGAAGACCAAAGATCTGCTGAACAAACTGACCGGCATGGGCCTGACTGACGTCTTGATCGTGTCTGAAGTAGTTGATCAGAACCTGTACCTGGCTGCTCGCAACCTGCCACACGTTGATGTACGTGACGTGCAAGGTTCCGATCCAGTTAGTCTGATCGCATACGACAAGGTGTTGATCACCGTGTCGGCCGTGAAGAAATTCGAGGAGCTGCTGGGATGAACCAGGAACGCGTATTTAAAGTTCTGCTTGGCCCGCACGTTTCCGAGAAGGCTACGGTTCTGGCTGACAAGAAAGGCCAGTTCGTTTTCAAGGTTGCAACTGACGCAACCAAGCTGGAAATCAAGAAGGCCGTCGAAAGCCTGTTCAGCGTGAAAGTAGAGCGTGTTACTACCCTGAATGTTCTGGGTAAGAGCAAGCGCACTGCTCGCGGTCTGGGCAAGCGTAATGACTGGAAGAAGGCAGTTATCTCCCTTCAGCCAGGCCAAGATCTCGATTTCAGCAGCAGTGCTGAGTAAGGAAGGGGTGCATCATGGCAATCGTTAAATGCAAACCGACTTCCCCTGGCCGCCGTTTTGTGGTCAAGGTGGTCAACCAGGAGCTGCATAAAGGCGCTCCTCACGCACCGCTGCTCGAGAAAAAATCGAAGACTGGTGGTCGTAACAACAATGGTCGCATTACCACTCGTCACATCGGTGGTGGCCATAAGCAGCATTATCGTCTGGTCGATTTCCGTCGCAACGACAAAGATGGCATCTCTGCCACTGTCGAGCGTATTGAATACGATCCAAACCGTACTGCTCACATCGCTCTGCTGCTGTACGCAGATGGCGAGCGTCGCTACATCATCGCCCCTAAAGGCGTGAGTGCTGGTGACCAGCTGATCGCAGGTGCCTTGGCGCCGATCAAGCCGGGCAACGCTCTGCAACTGCGTAACATTCCAGTTGGTAGCACCGTACACGGCATCGAATTGAAGCCAGGTAAAGGCGCGCAAATCGCTCGTTCCGCTGGTGCTTCGGCTCAGCTGATCGCTCGTGAAGGTGTCTACGTGACCCTGCGTCTGCGTTCTGGTGAGATGCGTAAAGTGCTGGCTGAATGCCGCGCGACCCTGGGTGAAGTCTCGAACTCCGAGCACAGCCTGCGTTCGCTGGGTAAAGCTGGTGCCAAACGCTGGCGTGGCGTTCGCCCAACCGTTCGTGGTGTTGCCATGAACCCGGTTGACCACCCACATGGTGGTGGTGAAGGTCGTACCTCTGGTGGTCGTCATCCGGTATCGCCATGGGGCTTCCCGACTAAGGGCGCGAAGACTCGTGGTAATAAGCGTACCGACAAAATGATCGTCCGTCGTCGCAAGTAAATAGAGGGATACGACAGTGCCACGTTCTCTGAAAAAAGGTCCTTTTATTGATCTTCACCTACTGAAGAAGATCGAAGTGGCGGCGGAAAAGAACGATCGCAAACCAGTGAAAACCTGGTCGCGTCGTTCGATGATCCTGCCACAAATGGTCGGTTTGACCATTGCTGTGCATAACGGTCGTCAACATGTCCCAGTTCTCGTGAACGAAGACATGGTCGGCCACAAACTAGGCGAGTTTGCCGGTACCCGCACATATCGTGGGCACGTGGCAGACAAGAAAGCCAAGCGTTAAGGGGTAAGGAACGATGGAAGTAGCCGCTAAGTTGTCGGGCGCTCGAATCTCCGCCCAGAAAGCCCGCTTGGTCGCCGACCAGATCCGCGGGAAGAAGGTGGGCGAAGCGCTCAACCTGTTGGCTTTCAGCAGTAAGAAAGCCGCCGAGATCATGAAGAAAGTGCTGGAGTCGGCCGTAGCCAACGCCGAGCATAACGAAGGCGCAGACGTTGATGACCTTAAAGTCAGCACCGTTTTCGTCAACGAAGGGCGTTCGCTGAAGCGAATCATGCCACGTGCCAAAGGCCGTGCTGATCGCATCGTCAAGCGGTCTTGCCATATCACTGTCAAGGTTGCTGACAAGTAACGGAGTCGAAGAGATGGGTCAGAAAGTACATCCCATTGGCATTCGCCTGGGAATCGTCAAGGAGCACACCTCCGTCTGGTACGCAGACGGTCGGACTTATGCGGACTATTTGTTCGCTGATCTGAAGGTGCGCGAGTATCTCCAAGACAAACTAAAAAGCGCGTCCGTAAGCCGTATCGATATCCATCGTCCGGCTCAAACTGCACGTATCACCATCCACACCGCTCGTCCAGGTATCGTTATCGGGAAGAAAGGTGAAGATGTTGAGAAACTGCGTCAGGACCTGACCAAGCAAATGGGTGTGCCTGTGCACATCAATATCGAAGAGATCCGCAAGCCGGAGCTTGACGGTATGCTGGTTGCGCAGAGCGTAGCTCAGCAGCTGGAGCGTCGCGTAATGTTCCGTCGCGCTATGAAGCGCGCTGTTCAGAACGCCATGCGCATTGGTGCCAAAGGCATCAAAATCCAAGTGAGCGGTCGTCTCGGCGGTGCTGAAATCGCACGTACTGAATGGTATCGCGAAGGTCGTGTGCCACTGCACACCCTGCGTGCCGACATCGACTATGCCAACTACGAAGCTCACACCACTTACGGTGTGATCGGTGTAAAGGTTTGGATCTTCAAAGGCGAAGTAATTGGTGGTCGCCAAGAAGAACTGAAACCACAAGCACCAGCGCCTCGTAAAAAAGCTGCTAAGTAAGGGGTACGCCAAATGTTGCAACCAAAGCGTACGAAGTTCCGCAAGCAGATGACAGGCCACAACCGTGGTCTGGCTCAGCGCGGTAGCAAAGTCAGCTTCGGCGAGTTCGCGCTGAAGTCTGTAGCTCGTGGTCGTCTCACCGCTCGTCAGATCGAGTCAGCGCGTCGTGCTCTGACCCGTCACGTTAAACGTGGCGGCAAGATCTGGATCCGTGTATTCCCGGACAAGCCTATTTCCAAAAAGCCACTCGAAGTTCGGATGGGTAAAGGTAAGGGTAGTGTGGAGTACTGGGTTGCCCAGATTCAGCCAGGCAAAGTCCTGTATGAAATCGAGGGTGTTACTGAAGAGCTGGCGCGTGAGGCTTTTGCCCTGGCTGCTGCAAAGCTGCCGCTCGCCACCGCCTTTGTTAAACGGACGGTGATGTGATGAAAGCGAATGAACTTCGTGAAAAATCCGCACAGCAGCTGAACGAGCAACTGCTCGGCTTGCTGCGCGACCAGTTCAATCTGCGTATGCAGAAAGCAACTGGCCAGTTGGGGCAGTCTCATCTGCTCTCGCAAGTTAAGCGTGACATCGCTCGCGTGAAGACTGTGCTCAACCAGCAGGCAGGTAAGTAATCATGGCTGAAGCCGAAAAAACTGTCCGTACGCTGACTGGCCGTGTTGTCAGCGACAAGATGGACAAAACCATCACCGTTCTGATCGAGCGTCGCGTTAAGCACCCGATCTACGGTAAATACGTTAAGCGTTCGACTAAGCTGCACGCGCACGACGAAACCAATCAGTGCCACATCGGCGACAAAGTCACTATTCGTGAAACTCGTCCTTTGGCCAAGACCAAGTCTTGGGCGCTGGTTGATGTTCTCGAACGCGCTGTGGAAGTCTAAGGACTAGGGGTCGGAGAAATTATATGATTCAGACTCAATCCATGCTCGATGTGGCCGATAACAGCGGCGCTCGCCGCGTTATGTGCATCAAGGTGCTGGGTGGCTCCCATCGTCGTTACGCTGGTATCGGTGACATCATCAAAGTTACCGTGAAGGAAGCAATTCCTCGCGGTAAAGTGAAAAAAGGCCAAGTGATGACTGCTGTTGTAGTCCGCACTCGTCACGGCGTACGTCGTGCTGATGGCTCCATTATCCGCTTTGATGGCAACGCTGCTGTTCTTCTGAACAACAAGCAAGAGCCGATCGGCACCCGTATCTTTGGGCCAGTGACCCGTGAACTTCGTACTGAGAAGTTCATGAAGATCGTCTCGCTCGCCCCAGAAGTGCTGTAAGGAGATCCGACATGCAAAAGATTCGTCGTGACGACGAGATCATCGTGATCGCCGGCAAAGACAAAGGTAAGCGCGGTAAGGTGCTTAAGGTTCTCGCTAATAACCGTCTGGTTATTGGTGGTCTGAACCTGGTTAAGCGTCATACCAAGCCTAACCCGATGTCGGGCGTACAAGGCGGTATCGTCGAAAAAGAAGCTCCACTGGACGCTTCTAACGTCGCCATTTTCAACGGCGAAACCAACAAGGCTGATCGCGTTGGTTTCAAAGTAGAAGACGGCAAGAAAATTCGTGTCTTCAAGTCGACCCAAAAAGCGGTTGATGCTTGAACACTGCTAGGTAGAAGACCATGGCACGACTAAAAGAGATTTACTGGAAGGAAATCGCACCGAAGCTTAAGGAAGAACTTAAGCTTTCGAACGTGATGGAAGTTCCACGCGTTACAAAAATCACCCTGAACATGGGTCTGGGCGAAGCGGTCGGTGACAAGAAAGTCATCGAGCACGCTGTTGCCGACCTGGAAAAGATCACCGGTCAGAAAGTCGTTGTGACTTACGCTCGGAAATCCATCGCTGGCTTTAAAGTCCGTGAAGGTTGGCCGATCGGCGTCAAAGTGACTCTGCGCCGTGAGCGTATGTACGAATTCCTGGATCGTCTGCTGTCGATCTCCCTGCCTCGGGTTCGCGACTTCCGCGGCCTGAATGCCAAGTCCTTCGATGGTCGTGGTAACTACAGCATGGGCGTTAAAGAGCAGATCATCTTCCCGGAAATCGACTACGACAAGATCGATGCTCTCCGCGGTCTGGACATTACCCTGACCACCACTGCCAAGAACGATGATGAAGGTCGCGCGCTGCTGCGTGCTTTCAAATTCCCGTTCCGCAACTGATTGGAGTAGGAAAATGGCCAAGATGAGCATGAAAAACCGCGAGCTGAAGCGTCAGCTCACGGTTGCCAAGTACGCCAAAAAGCGTGCAGCACTGAAAGCTATCATCGTTGATCTGAACGCAAGTCCAGAAGCGCGTTGGGAAGCTACAGTAGCTCTGCAGAAGCAGCCACGTGACGCAAGCGCTTCGCGCATGCGTAACCGCTGCCGCCTGACCGGTCGTCCACACGGCGTTTACCGCAAGTTCGGTCTCGGCCGTAACAAACTGCGTGAAGCTGCAATGCGTGGTGACGTACCTGGTCTGGTTAAAGCCAGCTGGTAAGCACTATCAAAGTCTCGGTGCTCGGGATCGCAAGATCCTGACCATCGGTGACCTTGAACTTGAATCAAGCCCCTTTTGGGGCTTGATTCATTTGTGGGGTGTGTCTAGAATACCCGGCTCGCCTGAGCCCGTGCTTTTTCCGCATGGATGTCCTCGGCGACAAGTAGTAGCCGCAAGGCTAATTTTTTTGTATTAGGAGCGTCTAGCCCATGAGTATGCAGGACCCGTTAGCGGACATGCTAACTCGAATCCGTAATGCCCAGATGGCTGAAAAGTCCGTCGTAAGCATGCCATCTTCTACTTTGAAGGTAGCTGTTGCCAAAGTCCTGAAGGACGAAGGTTACATTGCGGGTTATCAGATCAGCAGCGAAATCAAACCACTGCTGTCCATCGAGCTGAAGTACTTCGAAGGCCGTCCGGTCATCGAGGAAGTGAAGCGCGTTAGCCGTCCAGGCCTGCGTCAGTACAAGTCCGTCGATGATCTGCCAAAAGTTCGTGGCGGTCTCGGTGTGTCTATCGTCTCCACCAACAAAGGTGTGATGACGGATCGTGCTGCGCGCGCTGCCGGTGTCGGCGGCGAAGTTCTTTGCACTGTGTTCTAAGGGGGGATAAGCATGTCACGCGTCGCTAAGAACCCCGTTAAGCTGCCAGCCGGTGTCGAAGTAAAATTCGCAGGCCAACAGCTTTCGGTGAAGGGTGCCAAGGGCACTCTCGAACTGAACATCCATTCGTCCGTTGAGATCGTTGAAGAAGCTGGTGAGCTGCGTTTCGCTGCTCGCAATGGCGATCAACAAACTCGGGCAATGGCTGGTACCACTCGTGCGTTGGTAAACAACATGGTCCAAGGCGTAAGCCAAGGCTTCGAGCGCAAGCTCCAGCTGGTCGGTGTTGGTTACAAAGCGCAAGCAAAAGGCACAGTGCTGAACCTGGCTCTTGGCTTCTCGCACCCAGTGGATTATGAACTGCCGGAAGGCATCACCGCTGAGACTCCTAGCCAGACCGATATCCTGATCAAGGGCATCGATAAGCAGCTGGTAGGTCAAGTGGCCGCCGAGATCCGCGACTTCCGTCCACCAGAGCCGTACAAAGGCAAAGGTGTGCGCTACGCGGACGAAGTCGTCCGTCGTAAAGAAGCCAAGAAGAAGTAGGGCATAGCAAATGACCGACAAAAAAGTTACTCGACTGCGTCGCGCTCGCAAAGCACGCCTGAAAATGCACGAACTCGAAGTCGTGCGTCTCTGCGTGTTCCGCTCGTCGCAGCACATCTACGCCCAGGTCATTTCGGCCGACGGCAACAAAGTCCTGGCATCTGCCTCGACTTTGGATAAAGAACTGCGTGATGGCGCCACTGGCAACATCGACGCGGCCACTAAGGTTGGCCAGCTGGTCGCTACGCGTGCTAAAGCCGCTGGCGTCTCGCAGGTGGCTTTCGACCGCTCTGGCTTCAAGTACCATGGCCGCGTCAAGGCGCTGGCTGATGCTGCTCGTGAAGCTGGGCTGGAGTTCTAAGTTATGTCAAATAACGACCAAAAGCGCGACGAAGGCTACATTGAGAAGCTGGTTCAAGTTAACCGCGTAGCCAAAACCGTTAAAGGCGGCCGTATCTTCACTTTCACCGCGTTGACCGTGGTTGGTGATGGTAAAGGGCGTGTTGGCTTCGGCCGTGGCAAGTCACGTGAAGTGCCTGCTGCGATCCAGAAGGCAATGGAAGCTGCTCGTCGCAACATGATCCAAGTTGATCTGAACGGCACCACGCTGCAGTACGCAATGAAGTCCGGTCACGGCGCTTCGAAGGTGTACATGCAGCCTGCTTCTGAAGGTACCGGTATCATCGCTGGCGGCGCTATGCGTGCTGTCCTCGAGGTTGCTGGCGTTCAGAACGTTCTGGCCAAGTGCTACGGCTCGACTAACCCGGTAAACGTGGTTCACGCCACTTTCAAAGGTTTGAAAGCTATGCAATCTCCTGAATCCATTGCCGCCAAGCGTGGCAAAAGCGTCAAGGAGATCTTCTGATCATGGCTACCGTTAAAGTTACGCTGATCAAAAGCATGACCGGCCGCATCCCTAACCACAAGCTGTGCGTTAAGGGTCTGGGTCTGCGTCGCATCGGTCACACTGTAGAAGTACTTGATACTCCCGAGAATCGCGGGATGATCAACAAGGCTTACTACATGCTGCGTGTCGAGGGTTAATCGATGAAACTCAATGATCTGAGTCCAGCGCCGGGTTCCCGTCGCGAAAAGCATCGTCCGGGCCGTGGTATCGGTAGTGGTTTGGGCAAGACCGGTGGCCGTGGCCACAAAGGTCAGTCCTCCCGCTCCGGTGGCACCATTGCTCCAGGCTTTGAAGGCGGTCAACAGCCGCTGCATCGTCGCCTGCCGAAATTCGGTTTCGTTTCCCTGAAAGCCATGGACCGCGCAGAAGTGCGTTTGTCCGAGCTGGCTAAAGTGGAAGGCGACATCGTCACCGTGCAGTCCCTGAAAGATGCCAACGTGATCAACGTCAACGTACAGCGTGTGAAAATCATGCTGTCCGGCGAAGTTACTCGCGCTGTGACCATCGGAAAGGGAATCGGCGCCACCAAAGGTGCGCGTGCGGCTATCGAAGCAGCTGGCGGCAAGTTCGAGGAATAAATGGCTAAGCAAGGTGCTCTCTCTGCGCTCGGCAAAGGCGGTATGTCTGAACTCTGGGCTCGTCTGCGTTTTCTGTTCCTGGCGATTATCGTCTACCGAATAGGCGCACACATCCCGGTTCCAGGTATCAACCCGGACCGACTCGCGGACCTGTTTCGACAGAATGAGGGGACCATTCTTAGCTTGTTCAACATGTTTTCCGGCGGCGCGCTGGAACGGATGAGCATCTTTGCACTGGGGATCATGCCGTACATCTCGGCATCGATCATCATGCAGCTGATGACCGCCGTCAGCCCGCAGTTGGAGCAGTTGAAGAAGGAAGGTGAAGCTGGGCGTCGCAAGATTGCCCAGTACACCCGCTACGGCACTGTCGTCCTCGCTCTCGTTCAGGCAATTGGCATGTCCATTGGTCTGGCGGGGCAGGGCGTATCGTTCACTGGTGACTTTGGCTTCCATTTCGTCGCGGTATCCACTTTTGTGGCTGGTGCGATGTTCATGATGTGGCTGGGTGAGCAGATTACTGAGCGTGGTGTTGGCAACGGTATCTCGATGTTGATTTTCGCAGGTATCGTCGCCGGTCTTCCGAGAGCGATCGGGCAGTCTTTCGAGTCTGCGCGTCAGGGTGACATCAACATTTTCGCCCTGGTTGCGATCGGTTTGCTGGCAGTAGCGATTATCGGTTTTGTGGTGTTCATTGAGCGTGGTCAGCGTCGTATTGCTGTTCACTACGCCAAGCGTCAGCAGGGCCGCAAGGTCTTCGCTGCGCAGACTAGCCACTTGCCGCTGAAGGTGAACATGGCCGGTGTTATTCCGGCTATTTTCGCGAGCAGCATTTTGCTGTTCCCGGCTTCGTTGGGTACCTGGTTCGGCCAGTCTGAAGGTATGGGCTGGTTGCAGGACATCTCGCAGTCGATCGCTCCTGGTCAGCCGTTGAATATTCTGCTGTTTAGTGCAGGGATTATTTTCTTCTGCTTCTTCTATACGGCGTTGATGTTCAATCCGAAAGACGTAGCGGAAAACCTGAAGAAGTCCGGTGCCTTTATTCCGGGCATCCGTCCAGGCGAGCAGTCGGCGCGCTACATTGATGGCGTTCTGACCCGTTTGACCCTGTTCGGTGCTCTATATATGACGGCCGTGTGTCTGTTGCCCCAGTTCCTGGTGGTTGCGGCAAACGTACCGTTCTACCTTGGCGGGACCTCGTTGCTGATCGTCGTCGTGGTTGTGATGGACTTCATGTCCCAAGTACAATCGCACCTCGTTTCGCACCAGTACGAATCCCTGATGAAGAAAGCCAACCTGAAGGGTTACGGCAGCGGCATGTTGCGCTGAGTACCCATAAGGTTCGAGGAGTTGGTGATGAAAGTTCGTGCATCGGTGAAAAAGCTGTGCCGTAACTGCAAAATTATTCGCCGCGAAGGTGTTGTTCGAGTAATTTGCAGCGCGGAACCGCGTCACAAACAGCGCCAAGGCTGAGTGTGATTGTGCTTCAAGCCCGGTAGCTAGTGCGCTACCGGGTTGATTATTTGTTATTACAGCGATATTATCTCGCGCCCTATTTCTTGGCTTCCGGGGCGTAGGTAGCTGTCAATTGGAGTCCCACTGAATGGCCCGTATTGCAGGCGTTAACATTCCAGATAACAAGCATACTGTTATCTCGCTGACCTACATCTATGGTGTTGGTCGCACTACTGCGCAGAAGATCTGTGCAGTGACTGGGGTAAACCCAGCCGCAAAGATCAAGGATCTGAGCGACGAGCAGATTGAACAGCTGCGTGGCGAAGTGGCGAAGTTCACCACTGAAGGTGACCTGCGTCGCGAAATCAACATGAAAATCAAGCGTTTGATGGACCTCGGTTGCTATCGCGGTCTGCGTCATCGTCGTGGTCTTCCAGTACGCGGTCAGCGTACCAAGACTAACGCGCGTACCCGTAAAGGTCCGCGTAAGCCGATCCGCAAGTAATCGCCCCAGCGAATCGACAGGAAATTAATCATGGCTAAACCTGCTGCTCGTCCTCGTAAAAAAGTTAAAAAGACAGTGGTTGATGGCATTGCCCACATCCATGCTTCTTTTAACAACACAATCGTGACCATCACCGACCGTCAAGGCAACGCTCTTTCCTGGGCTACCTCCGGTGGTTCGGGTTTCCGCGGTTCCCGCAAGTCCACCCCGTTTGCTGCTCAAGTAGCTGCTGAACGTGCTGGTCAAGCTGCGCTGGAATACGGTCTGAAAAACCTCGACGTTAACGTCAAAGGTCCAGGCCCAGGTCGTGAATCTGCAGTCCGCGCTTTGAACGGCTGTGGCTACAAGATCGCCAGCATCACCGACGTGACGCCAATCCCGCACAACGGGTGCCGTCCGCCGAAGAAGCGCCGCGTGTAATCCAGGAGATTGTAAAGAATGGCTCGTTACATTGGTCCAAAATGCAAACTCGCTCGTCGCGAAGGCACCGATCTCTTTCTGAAGAGCGGCGTGCGCGCGATCGAATCGAAGTGCAACATCGAAGCAGCACCTGGTATCCACGGCCAACGCCGCGGTCGCCAGTCCGATTACGGCACCCAACTGCGTGAAAAGCAGAAGGTCCGTCGTATCTACGGCGTTCTCGAGCGTCAATTCAGCGGCTACTACAAAGAAGCTGCTGGCAAGAAAGGTGCAACCGGTGAAAACCTGCTGCAACTGCTCGAATGCCGTCTGGACAACGTTGTATACCGTATGGGTTTTGGCTCTACTCGTGCCGAATCCCGTCAGCTGGTATCGCACAAATCCGTCAGCGTTAACGGCCAGACCGTAAACGTACCGTCCTACCAGGTTCGTGCTGGTGACGTGGTCGCGATTCGCGAGAAAGCAAAGAACCAACTTCGCATTGTCCAAGCTCTCGATCTGTGTGCCCAACGTGGCCGCGTAGAATGGGTAGAAGTAGACACTGAGAAGAAGTCGGGCGTTTTCAAGAACGTTCCTGCTCGCAGTGATCTGTCCGCCGACATCAACGAAAGCCTGATTGTCGAGCTCTACTCCAAGTAAGGGCTAGAAAATAGGTGCATCCATGCAGATTTCGGTAAATGAGTTCCTGACACCCCGCCATATTGATGTGCAGGTTGTCAGTCCAACCCGCGCCAAGATCACTCTCGAGCCTCTCGAGCGTGGTTTCGGCCACACCCTGGGCAACGCGCTGCGACGCATCCTGTTGTCCTCAATGCCCGGCTGTGCAGTAGTCGAGGCCGAGATTGACGGTGTGCTCCATGAGTACAGCGCCATCGAAGGCGTACAGGAAGACGTAATTGAAATCCTGTTGAACCTTAAAGGTCTGGCTATCAAGCTGCACGGTCGTGACGAAGTTACGCTGACCTTGTCGAAGAAGGGTTCGGGGGTGGTTACCGCTGCCGATATTCAGCTGGATCATGATGTCGAGATCGTTAACCCCGATCACGTAATCGCTAACCTGGCGTCTAACGGCGCCCTGAACATGAAGCTCACCGTAGCTCGTGGTCGTGGTTATGAACCGGCAGACTCGCGTCAGAGCGATGAAGACGAAAGCCGCAGCATCGGTCGCTTGCAGCTTGACTCTTCGTTCAGCCCGGTTCGCCGTATCGCATACGTGGTGGAAAACGCCCGTGTCGAGCAGCGTACTAACCTGGACAAGCTGGTTATTGATCTGGAAACCAACGGTACCCTGGATCCTGAAGAGGCTATCCGCCGTGCTGCAACCATTCTGCAACAGCAGTTGGCTGCGTTCGTCGACCTCAAAGGTGACAGTGAGCCAGTGGTTGTTGAGCAGGAAGACGAGATCGATCCGATCCTGCTTCGCCCGGTTGACGATCTGGAACTGACTGTACGTTCGGCTAACTGCCTTAAGGCGGAAAACATCTACTACATCGGTGACCTGATTCAGCGCACCGAAGTAGAGCTGTTGAAGACTCCGAACCTTGGCAAGAAATCCTTGACTGAAATCAAGGACGTTCTGGCCTCCCGCGGTCTGTCCCTCGGCATGCGCCTCGACAACTGGCCGCCTGCAAGTCTTAAGAAGGACGACAAGGCGACTGCCTGATCGTCGTAATCACCGAACGTTGTGTTTGGTAAGGAATGAACCATGCGTCATCGTAAAAGTGGTCGTCACCTGAGCCGCACTAGCTCGCACCGCAAGGCCATGTTTCAAAACATGGCAGTGTCGCTGTTCGAGCACGAGCTGATCAAAACTACACTGCCGAAAGCTAAAGAACTGCGTCGCGTTGCTGAGCCGCTGATCACTTTGGCCAAGACAGACAGCCTGGCTAACCGCCGTCTGGCTTTCGACCGTACTCGTTCGAAAGCTATCGTTGGTAAGCTCTTCAACGACCTGGGCAAGCGTTACGCTACCCGTGAGGGTGGCTACCTGCGCATCCTCAAGTGCGGTTTCCGCACTGGCGACAACGCGCCTATGGCGTACGTCGAGTTGGTTGATCGTCCTGCCGGTGGTGAAGCTGTATCCGCTGAGTAAGACGTCAGTCTGAAACGAAGAACCGGGCCTAGTGCCCGGTTTTTTGTGCCTGAAATAAACCTATGTCTGATTTTCATTCGTGCGGGAGGGGTTGTTAGTAATTTTCTATTGATGATCGCGAGTTAATGAATTAGTCAGTGTAACGTTCGTGATCAATACTCCCTCTCAGCCGATTAGCCGGCAGTTAAAGACTGACAGAGGAAGTAGAACGCATGAGCCAAAATAAAACGCTTACCACCGCCAGTGGCGCTCCTGTCGCCGACAACCAGAATTCCCGTTCCGCCGGCCCTCGTGGCCCACTGCTGCTCGACGACTTCCACCTGATCGAGAAGCTTGCCCACTTCAATCGTGAGAACATCCCTGAGCGTCGTGTACATGCCAAAGGCTCGGGTGCTTACGGCACGTTTACCGTTACCCGCGATATCACCGAATACACCAGTGCCAAACTGTTTGAATCGGTCGGCAAGCAAACCCCGACTTTCCTGCGGTTTTCCACGGTCGGCGGCGAACGTGGTTCGGCCGATACCGAGCGCGATCCACGTGGCTTTGCCCTGAAGTTCTACACCGAAGAAGGTAACTGGGACATCGTCGGCAACAACACGCCAGTGTTCTTCATTCGTGATCCGCTGAAATTCCCGGACTTCATCCACACCCAAAAGCGTCTGCCGCAAAGCAATCTGAAAAGCGCGCAGATGATGTGGGATTTCTGGTCGCACTCGCCTGAGGCGCTACACCAGGTCACCATTCTGTTCTCCGACCGCGGCATTCCTGACGGCTATCGCCACATGCACGGCTTCGGCAGCCACACCTACAGCCTGATCAACGCCAATGGCGATCGGCACTGGGTGAAGTGGCACTACAAGACCCAGCAAGGGATCAAGAACCTGGCGCCTGCAGACGCGGCACGATTGGCCGGTACCGATCCGGATTACGCGCAGCGTGACCTGTTCGGGGCGATTGAGCGCGGTGACTTCCCGAAATGGCGTGTGTGCATCCAGATCATGACCGAGGCCCAAGCTGCGGCGCACTACGAGAACCCGTTCGATGTGACGAAAACCTGGTCGCAGAAAGAGTTTCCGCTGATCGAGGTGGGCGAACTCGAGCTCAACCGCAATCCGCAGAACTACTTCGCTGAAGTCGAACAAGCGGCATTCGGTCCGAGCAACATGGTCCCGGGTGTTGGTCTGTCGCCGGATCGCATGCTCCAGGGCCGCGTGTTTGCTTACGCCGACGCTCACCGCTACCGCATTGGCACCAACCATCAACAACTGCCGGTGAATGCGCCTCGCAGTCCGGTGAATAGCTATCAGCGCGATGGTTCGATGGCGTTCGGTAGCAATGGCGGTGCGGCACCTAACTATGAGCCGAACAGCTACGTCGAGTCGCCGAAACAAGCGCCTCGCTACGCTGAGCCACCTTTGGCATTGAGCGGCGCAGCTGATCGTTACGATCATCGTGAAGACACCGACTACTACAGCCACGCCGGGGCTCTGTTTCGCCTCATGAATGACGAGCAGAAAACCCTGTTGGTCAATAATATTGCCGGCGCGATGGCTGGTGTTTCCAGTGATGTGGTTGATCGCCAGTTGCAGCATTTCTTCAAGGCCGACCCGGCGTATGGAGAAGCAATCGCAAAGGCACTCAACGTACAGCTTAACGAAGTCTAAACGAGAAGCAGAACCGCCCTCACTTGGGCGGTTTTTGCGTTATTTAAACCACTTTTCTCAGAATATCTTTGCTTTTATCGCGCAAACGAAGTGACCAAACAGTCGCCTTGGTTCAAACTACAGACTTTCAAGCAGGGAGATGTAGGGCGATGCAAGGCCACCCAGACGTAATCGATTACCTCAACACGTTGCTGACCGGCGAACTGGCCGCGCGTGATCAATATTTCGTTCACTCGCGGATGTATGAGGACTGGGGATTCACCAAGCTCTACGAACGAATCAACCACGAGATGGAAGAGGAAGCCGGGCACGCTGATGCCCTGATGCGCCGTATCCTGATGCTGGAAGGCACGCCGCGTATGCGTCCAGACGATCTCGATGTCGGCACCACAGTGCCTGAAATGCTCGCCGCCGACCTGCGCCTGGAATACAAAGTCCGCGCCGCACTCTGCAGGGGTATCCAGCTCTGCGAACAGCACAAGGACTATGTCAGCCGCGAGATGCTGCGGGTTCAATTGCATGACACCGAAGAAGACCACACCTACTGGCTTGAAAAGCAGATGGGTCTGATCAAGTTGATCGGTCTTGAGAACTACCTGCAATCCCACGCCTGATTGCTCCCAATACAAAAAAGCCCCTGGCACTGATGAAGTGACAGGGGCTTTTTCATGGGCCTGAATCAGTCCCTGTCGCGAGCCAGTAGCGGCTTGAGGTAGAAGCCAGTGTGAGACTGCTTCATCTCGGAGACTTCTTCCGGCGTACCGACAGCAATGATCTGTCCGCCCTTGGAACCGCCCTCCGGCCCCAGGTCCACCAGCCAGTCGGCCGTCTTGATCACATCCAGGTTGTGCTCGATGACCACCACGGTGTTGCCGTGATCGCGCAGTCGATGCAGGACGTCGAGCAGTTGCTGAATATCCGCGAAGTGCAGGCCGGTTGTCGGCTCGTCGAGGATGTACAGCGTCTTGCCGGTATCGCGCTTGGACAACTCGCGAGACAGCTTCACCCGCTGAGCTTCGCCCCCCGACAGGGTCGTCGCCGATTGCCCCAGCTTGATGTAGGACAGACCCACATCCATCAACGTCTGAAGCTTGCGTGCCAGCGCTGGAACCGCATCGAAGAACACCCGCGCTTCCTCGATGGTCATCTCGAGGGTTTCGTGAATGCTCTTGCCCTTGTACTTGATCTCAAGGGTTTCGCGGTTGTAGCGCTTGCTCTTGCAGACGTCGCACGGGACATAGATGTCCGGCAGAAAGTGCATTTCCACCTTGATCAGGCCGTCGCCCTGGCACGCTTCGCAGCGTCCACCCTTCACGTTGAAGGAGAAGCGCCCCGGGCCGTAACCGCGTGAACGGGACTCCGGTACACCGGCGAACAATTCACGAATCGGCGTGAACAGCCCGGTGTAGGTTGCCGGGTTGGAGCGCGGCGTACGGCCGATCGGGCTTTGGTCGATATCGACGACCTTGTCCAGATGCTCCAGGCCCTTGATGCTGTCGTGAGCGGCCGCCTCAAGCGTCGTGGCACCGTTGAGTGCCGTAGCGCTCAAAGGAAACAGTGTGTTGTTGATCAGCGTCGATTTGCCCGAGCCAGATACACCGGTCACGCACGTCAACAGACCAATCGGAATGTCCAGGTCGACATTGCGCAAGTTGTTGCCGCGAGCGCCCTTGAGGGACAGCGACAGCTTTTTGTTACGCGGTGTGCGTTTGGCTGGGACGGCAATCTTCACCCGACCTGACAGGTATTTACCGGTCAACGAATCAGGGTGAGCCATGACCTCGGCCGGCGTACCTTCAGCGACAATATGCCCACCGTGGACGCCCGCGCCCGGCCCGATATCCACGACATAATCCGCCAGGCGAATCGCATCTTCGTCGTGCTCGACCACAATCACCGTGTTGCCGATGTCGCGCAGGTGCTTGAGCGTGCCGAGCAGCCGATCGTTATCACGTTGATGCAGACCAATCGACGGCTCGTCGAGGATGTACAGAACCCCCACCAGACCGGCGCCAATCTGACTGGCCAAGCGAATCCGCTGAGCTTCACCACCGGACAATGTGTCGGCACTGCGATCCAGCGAAAGATAGTCGAGCCCCACGTTGACCAGAAACTGCAGGCGCTCGCGAATTTCCTTGAGAATCTTGTCGGCAATTTCGCCGCGGCGCCCCGTGAGCTTCAGCACGCCGAAATACTCACAAGCATCGCCTATCGGCAGATTGGTCACCGCCGGCAGCGTCTTTTCACCTACCCAAACGTGCCGCGCCTCACGACGCAGACGAGTACCCCGGCAATCCGGGCAAGGCTGTGTACTGAGGAACTTGGCCAGCTCTTCACGCACCGAAGCCGACTCGGTTTCGCGGTAGCGGCGTTCCAGGTTCGGCACGATACCTTCGAACGGGTGCGAGCGTTTGACGATATCGCCACGGTCATTCAGGTATTTGAAGTCGACGTTCTGCGAACCGCTGCCGTGCAGGATGTATTTCTGCTGATCGGCCGGCAGGTCGTTGAACGGCACTTCGAGGCTGAACTTGTAGTGCGAAGCCAGCGAGCCAAGCATCTGGAAGTAATAGACATTGCGCCGGTCCCACCCGCGAATTGCACCCTCGGCCAACGTTAGCTCGCCGTTCACAAGACGCTTGATGTCGAAGAACTGCTTCACCCCCAGCCCATCACACGTCGGGCAAGCGCCGGCCGGATTGTTGAAGGAGAACAGCTTGGGTTCCAGTTCGCTGATGGCATGGCCGCAAATCGGGCAAGCGAAGCGCGCGGAGAAGATGATCTCTTCGCCGGGCTCGTCGTCCATCGGGGCGACCAGGGCAATGCCGTCCGCCAGCTTCAGCGCGGTCTCGAACGACTCGGCCAGGCGCTGTTGCAGATCGGCGCGGACCTTGAAGCGGTCGACCACCACATCGATCGAGTGCTTCTTCTGTTTATCCAGCTTCGGCAACTCGTCGAGTTCGCAGAGCCGGCCATTGACTCGGGCTCGCACAAATCCCTGGGCGCGCAGCTCTTCGAAGACCGACAGGTGTTCGCCTTTGCGCTCGCGAATCACCGGGGCCAGCAGCATAAGTTTGCTGCCCTCTGGCTGGGCGAGGACCAGGTCGACCATCTGGCTGACGGTCTGCGCTTCCAGCGGAATGTCGTGATCCGGGCAGCGTGGAATACCAACGCGTGCGTATAGCAGGCGCAGGTAGTCGTAGATTTCGGTGATGGTGCCGACTGTCGAGCGCGGGTTGTGCGAGGTCGACTTCTGTTCGATGGAAATGGCTGGCGACAAACCTTCGATGGTGTCGACGTCAGGTTTTTCCATCATCGACAAAAACTGCCGGGCATAAGCCGACAGTGATTCAACGTAGCGGCGCTGGCCTTCGGCGTACAGCGTGTCGAACGCCAGGGACGATTTGCCGGATCCGGACAGGCCGGTGATGACGATCAGTTTGTCCCGTGGCAGGGTCAGGTCGATGTTCTTCAGGTTGTGGGTTCGGGCCCCACGAATCAGGATCTTGTCCAAAGTGGCCTCGCTTGGCGGGCGTCGAAAACGTAGGAGTATACGGCCAAATACTGGATGGATGCACACTATCAAACGAGCGGATTTGTGTCTTACATGAAGAGTCTGTCAGCGGAGCGCGTCAAAGCGTCGCGATATACCCCGTCAATCGATGGGACTGGTAGAATCGCCGCCGGTTCACATGAGGTTTTTCCATGCACGATCCCCACAGCGAACGCATGAGTGGCAGTGAGACACGCGCAGCAAGCGGTCTGGCCCTGGTGTTCGCCTTCCGTATGCTTGGCATGTTCATGGTGTTGCCGGTACTGGCGACCTATGGGATGGATCTGGCAGGGGCGACCCCGGCCCTCATCGGGCTGGCGATCGGCGCTTACGGCCTGACCCAGGCGATCTTCCAGATTCCTTTCGGTTTCATTTCCGACCGCATCGGCCGCCGTCCGGTAATCTACCTCGGGCTGATCATCTTCGCCCTCGGCAGCGTGCTGGCAGCCAATGCCGATTCGATCTGGGGCGTTATCGCCGGACGCATCCTGCAAGGCGCCGGGGCAATTTCCGCGGCGGTGATGGCTCTGTTGTCAGATTTGACCCGGGAGCAGCATCGAACCAAAGCCATGGCCATGATCGGCATGACGATTGGTCTGTCGTTCGCTGTCGCCATGGTTGTAGGACCGTTGCTGACCCGCGCCTTCGGCCTTTCCGGGTTGTTCCTCGCCACGGGCGGCATGGCGCTGTTCGGCATCGTGATCGTGATGTTCATGGTGCCGCGTTCCACCGGTCCGTTGCAGCACCGTGAATCCGGCGTCGCGCGTTCGGCGCTGATCCCGACGCTCAAGCATCCGGACCTGCTGCGCCTGGACCTGGGCATTTTTGTGTTGCACGCGATGTTGATGTCGAGCTTCGTTGCATTGCCCCTGGCCCTGGTCGAAAAAGCCGGGCTGCCCAAAGAGCAGCACTGGTGGGTCTACCTCACAGCGCTGTTGATCTCCTTCTTCGCCATGATCCCGTTCATTATCTACGGCGAGAAAAAACGCAAAATGAAACGAGTTTTGTTGGGCGCGGTGCTAACGCTGATGCTCACTGAGCTATTCTTCTGGCAGTTCGGCGATAGCCTGCGGGCTCTGGTGATCGGGACGGTGGTGTTCTTTACCGCGTTCAATCTGCTGGAAGCTTCGTTGCCATCTCTGATCAGCAAGGTTTCACCGGCAGGCGGCAAAGGCACGGCGATGGGGGTTTATTCCACCAGCCAGTTCCTCGGTTCGGCGCTGGGCGGGATCCTCGGCGGCTGGATGTTCCAGCACGGCGGTTTGTCGGTTGTATTCCTCGGATGCGCCGGCCTGGCTGCCCTCTGGCTGGTCTTTGCTGTTACCATGCGCGAACCACCTTATGTCACGAGCCTGCGCTTGCCGTTGTCGCCCGAGGCGATCCGCGAAGCGGGTCTGGTTGAGCGCCTGAAGGCCGTCGTAGGGGTAACAGATGCGGTAGTCGTTGCTGATGAAGCGGCGATTTACATCAAATTGGACACAGAACTATTGGATCGCACCACCCTTGAGCGCCTGGTGAACAACCCGGCCGGGGAAGCGTGCGTAGCCTAGGAGAACGTTATGGCCCGTGGGGTTAACAAAGTCATATTGGTCGGCACTTGCGGCCAGGATCCCGAAGTTCGCTACTTGCCTAACGGTAACGCCGTGACCAACCTGAGTCTGGCGACCAGCGAACAGTGGACCGACAAGCAAACCGGTCAGAAGGTCGAGAAGACCGAATGGCACCGTGTGTCGATGTTCGGCAAGGTTGCCGAGATCGCCGGTGAATACCTGCGTAAAGGTTCGCAGGTCTACATCGAAGGCAAGCTGCAGACCCGCGAGTGGGAAAAAGACGGTATCAAGCGTTACACCACTGAAATCGTGGTCGACATGCAAGGCACCATGCAACTGCTCGGCGGCCGTCCACAGCAGGGCGACCAACAAGGCGGGGGCAATAACTACCAGCAGTCCGCCCCGGCTCCACGCCAGCAGGCGCCGCGTCCGCAGCAGTCGGCACCGCAACAGTCGCGTCAGGCTCCGGCTCCACAGCAGGCCGCTCCGCAGCCAGCACCGGATTTCGACAGCTTTGATGACGATATCCCGTTCTGAACCTCATAAGTTCGGAATGTAAAGATCTTTAGTAGAGATAAATGCTACAAAGCCCCGTAAATTAAAGACTTTATAATGAATAAGACGGCCCCGCCTCTGTAAAGAGAGCGGGGCTTTTTCTTTACATCAAAAAAGACATCAAAAAAGTAGACATAAAAGGAAAATGTAAAGTAAAAGGTTCTCATAAGGTGCAGTGTAAAGGTGGAGCATGAAGCTTGAGGTAATCCAACACCCTACGGGGGAGCGAATTCCAATTATTCTGGACGGTCAGGGGTTCCCAGTCCCGGCTCCGAATGAGTGGATTCTTTCGCGAAGGGCCCTAAGTGGAAATACCCTTACTCGTAATGGGAGGGAGTTGCTCCTATTGATGGAATGGCTGGATGACTCCGGAATCGATTTAGAGTCTCGCCTTCGGTCGGACCGGATGTTCACCGAGGCCGAGCTGAATGGCGGCCTGATAGAAAGGCTGCGTCACTCAGTCAAGAAGGCAGTTCCGGGCAAAGCTCCTGTAGCACAAAACCTGACACGCATTGGGTCAGGAACCGAAAAGACTCCAGTGGGTGAAGAAACGTTTAACCAGCGCCTTCTTACGGTGAGAAATTTTTTGGTTTGGGCGTTTGGGGTCGAGTTGGGGCGCTTGAGTAGTCGAGACCCAATGTACACTCGTATGACAATGCATCAACAGCATGTTGAACGTATCATAGACAAGGCTTTTATCGCATACGCTTCCCCAGTTTCATCATTAAGAAAGTCTTTTACACGTAAAGGACTTGAATTTTTCAATAGGGCAATACATTACAAGTATCCCGCAGCTATCGGAGTTAATGAGTCAGTAAAATTCAGAAACTATATCTGCGCGATGATTATGCTCATGTATGGTCTGAGGATGGGCGAGCTTCTAAGTTTGAGGGTTCAGGATATTGTCTTCGGTAGCATTTCTGAATTGCGAGTTGTACGTCGCCCTGTCGATCCAGACGATCATAGGCGGCCTCCACCCAGAGTTAAGCGTCTCGCTAGACAATTGCCTTTAGATAATGACGTGTTTGCGCGTGAGCTATCTGAATATATTGAAATACACCGTGAAGCGATGATGGATAACGGAGATGTCGATGACCATGAATATTTGATTGTGAGCGATGAGGGTGAGCCGTTACATTTGAATACTCTGGGCCAATATTTTCGACAGCTTCGTATTGCATTCTGCGACAGTCTGCCGCCAAACCTAACGTCAAAAATGCTACGTCACACATTCTCGATGTCTCTTGAAAGGCGGCTCCGGGAGGCGGGCTTTGATGAAGAGCACCGTCCTCAAACGTTGGCCGGGATACGCGGTGACAGCCGGCTTGAGTCGCAGGATACTTATATCCGTGCGGGAATAGTCGAATCTGCTAATGAAGTGTTAAAACAATATCACGCTGACCTGATACCGGAATTTTGATATGAGTGCCGCCCTTGCTGTTCAAGAACTTTTTGAGGTCCATCAGTGGGAGTCGATTCCCGCTGAAGTAACTACAGCTGAAGGTTACGTCCTTTCCACAGTCGGCCCAGATTGGTATTTTCCGTATACTTTATCTTCCGGTAGTACAGGGCATTTCTCCAAGATCGTAAGCTTTCACGCAAAATTGGCGTTGCAACTATACTGCGTAGATCGCGTGAGAACGGTTTCTACACATGCGGGAATGGTTATGTTTCAAGACGTTTGGCAGGTAGTTTTGAGCCGTCCTGAAGCAGTTAGCATTTCCAACGGGAATTTTAAAAATTCGCTAATCAGTGTATTTCAAAACGCCCTCAAGACTGCCCGCTCTGAGCAGCAGCTTTGGCGCATGTACCGTCCTATCCGCTGGTACATCTGGTGCTCTGAAAACTATGCCGAGCTAGGCTTCTGTGAGGCGTATGCTCTAGAGCTTGATAGCATAATCCTACCAGGGAACCCCAAAGGTGAGGCTGTAAGAAACGAGCATGTTGATAAAGGCCCTCTGAACAGGGGCTTGGAGTTGCAACAGTTGATCAATGCGATGGAACGACCCACTGATCGCTCTCTGAAGCAGTTGCAAGAGCGGGCAGCGCTTGCACTTTTCATCGCTCATGGGCGAAATCCAGGCAATCTTTCTCTTTTGTTGGAGGAGGACCTAGTGAATCTCACACCCGAATCCGAGATTCCAACGTGGGTTATAAATTATCCTAGGATCAAGAAAAGGCTAAAAAATCCTCGCGCAGATATGAAAGTTGTGCCGATTCCTACACAGTATGCTGAATACATTCTTGAACTCATTGCAGCGGGCCAGTCGATAGACTGCTCGGCGCAAGTCGACGGTAAAAGGGTATTTCTACCTCGTCCAATGTTCATAAATACCTCGCAAAACACATCTGCACTCAATGCGGGGCGCCTTGATCAGTTGTTTCATTATGCTACATATAGTGTTACCGATCTCCTTAGGTCTTTTGTCCGCCGCCACCAAATTATGTCTCCTTTGACTCGGCGGTTACTGATTATAAGTGCCAGAAGGTTGCGATACACACTTGCCACTAACCTCGTCTTGGATGGAGTAAGCAGGAGAGAACTTGCCGAGCTTTTGGACCATTCGGATCTTCAGCATGTTGAGGTTTACTTCGAGCTTGCTGAGGGAATTGTTGAGCATTTGGATAAAGCTCTTGTCGGTTTTTATGCGGAATTTTTAAAGTATTTTCAAGGGAGAGTTGTCCACCCTGGGGATGTAGTCAAAAACGTAGATGATCCCAGTAAGCTGATCCCGTGCATGGACGTCAATGAGGACATTGGTGTCTGCGGCAAAGACAGTTTGTGTGGTCTGTATCCACCTTATTCTTGCTACAAGTGCCCGAAATTCCAAGCTTACGCGGAGGCTGATCACCAAGCTGTCTACGAGTTTTTGTTCCAGAGAAGGACGCGAGTCTTGGAGGCAGGTAATTCGCGGATTGCAGTCCAGTTAGACGAAATTTTGTACGCGGTTAAACAGGTCGTATTGCTGTGTGAGTCGGAAACCGTAAAAGCATGAAGCGAATTTCTAAAGTTACGCCATTCGTCTCTTCGTTGGAGACTGATAGAAAGCAAAATTTAGCCATGCTAGTGGCGCGTGCAAAACGTCTCTCAATGCTTGGCTTCGAGACGATTGAGTGGGGGGCTGTCACATGGGTTATATCGGACGGTAAGCTTTCAGCCAGCCCGGGGAAAAGGAAGGGTGACGCTTCCATTAACTTTATGACCGCGCCGAAATTGGGAGGCGCCGCACTCGAAGGGTCGTGGGCTGAGGCGGCTAAGTCGCTCATGTGCCTGCGGTTTCACAGAAAATCTTCTTCAATGTCTAGTCAGCGTAACTTTGTAACTGCGCTCGGCTATGTTGCCCATATCGCTGGGTCTACTGAGGTTTGGGAGCTTAAGCGTGAGGTGTTAGATAGGGCTTGTGCCCTGATTGCTTCACACTATTCTGAAACTACGGCTTATAACCTTTATAAGGCATTGCACGAATTTACTGATTATTGCGATGCGAATTTTTTGTGCAACGTGAGCCTTCGATATCGCTATCACGCGTTCAGTCGACCAAGTGCTGTCAACTCACGGGAACAGACGCGGCTGGACGATGCGCAAAATGAGACCACCAAGGCCGAAAAAATGGTTAGCCCAGAGGTTCTCCAAGCCCTAGGTGTTTTGTTTCTCGATGTGCCCAAAGATCATAATCTTCGTATTTATGTTGTGATGCTCACATTTTTGGCTTTCATGGGGCGCCGTTTTAGTGAGCTTGCAATGATGCCATTTCAATTGGTTGGGTCGGTGACCAATGGCGAGCGCTACATTTACACGTTTCCCGGTAAAGCTAAAAGCGGGGATGATCCAAGTGTTAAAAGACGTGTGTTTATTCCTACCAAAGCAGAAGAAGTTATTGAACAATGTGTCCAGGAGTTTTCAGATTTAAGTCACAGTGCCAGGGAAACGGCTAAAGAAATGCGGAGATGTGAAGGTCCGGATGTGCGCTTTATTCCTAAAGTTTCTGAGGATTACAGATTTTACAGTCTTGAATTAAGCGAGCTTGGAATTCCTAATTTAGTTGGGGTAAATGGATGGGCAAGGAAGAATGGACTGGCATTTCCTGATTTCAATAAACTCACTCTACAGGGTATAAGGCCAGCGAATCCGTCTCACTATGTCACTCGCTCGGGGATCGTTGCGTATTGCCAGTCTCTTTACAGTCCTAGACAGATTGAGTGGCTGATCAAGGATTCGGAGGGTATTACTTACTTTCCTGAGAATCTTTTGCTTCTGCGTTTTATGGGGTTGTCATCAGGTATGTATTCTCGCTCCATTGCGCAACCCATAAGTCATGCAATGTTGCAAAGATTTATAAAGGTGGACATCCATACTCTGGTGGAGAAATTTGTTGCGTCTGATTTGCGGCTTAAGTTTACCAGTCATCAATTTAGGCACACGCTAAACACTTTGTTGGATGAAGGTGGGCTATCTGAGCTTATGCAAACTCGTTGGTTTAACCGTACCAATCCACGAGATACCAAGGCATATCAGCATTCCAGCCCAGCGAAGAAGGCGCTTATGTATCGTGAGATGATCAAACTTGGTGAGGTCGGAGGCCCAATTGCAGATACTTACCACCAACTCCCGGTCGCGCAGAAAGACGCATTCCTGATAGCTAAGGTTAGGGCTATCCATGATCTGGGGCCAGGATTTTGTACGCATTCCTTCGCGCAGAGCCCTTGTCCGAAAGGACTCGAATGCCAAGCGGAGTGCAACGAGTTTTCTTGGGTAAAGGCCAGTGAAGACGGTAGGGCTGAAACCATTCGGCTGTTTAAAACTCAAGTGGTGCAGGTTGAGGCTGCTGCTTCGAAATACTCATCAAAACGTAAGGGGGAAAGCGAACAGTGGCTAGCGCACGCGACTAAGAAGCTTGGCGTGATGGAAAGGCAGCTTCTTGATTATGGTGTGGATCCGCACCTTTTGAAACAGGAGGCATTGACCAGTGAACAAGAATAGTGAAAGTCGTTCTCGACGTATGACGGACACTGATATACGTCGAATTGTCAGAGACCTAGACCTCTGGGCATTGGGGGAAAAAAACGGGGAACTGTCTTGGGCCGCTGTTGAGGAAATGTCGGGATTTACGCGTCAGGCTCTCAATGCACGCCCTGAGATCAAGGCAGCCTTTGGCGTTGCTAAGGCAGCGTTACGGACCGGTGGGGCTGGCAAAGCAAAGCAAGAGGCGCTCGGTGATAATGCGTTGTTGCTCAACGAGAACGCACGCCTCAAGGCTGAGATCGAGTCGTACGCAGCGAGGGAAACAGCGTGGAAGGCGCGCTGGCAAAGAATCGCGTTCAACCTTAGGTTGAATAATCTTCAAGTCAGCCATATTGATCGGCCTGCACCCGATAGCGCGAAGTTGCCTTCTGAGCGCGAGACAGATTCAATTTTAAGACCATTTGACAAGGAGATACCCTCGTCCGGTCGAACGTAGTCGGGGCCACGTTTTGCCAGATTAGCGGGATCAGTGTCATATCCCTTAGCTTTCTGCGAACAAGATCCGAGCGACCAAATTGCTGAGTGGGTAATTGCACTCCACCTGACCACCCATTTGCATTGCACTTGCCCACTCATTTGCATTCGACTTGACCAGTCGTTCGCATCGGATTTGACCAGCACACTGAGTGGCCCTGACTGGCAGAAGTCGACCCAAAGCGGACCTTCAGATGGCAGTTCCAACCATGTACTCATGGGTCACATCTTTAACAGGCGTTCCCAGCTTCAATTTGACGAACCTTGGAAACGTTTGGACGAGTAAAAAACATGCCGGTCATTAAGACCGGCATCTTTAGCTCATTTTGCGAAATCAAACAAACTCGTCGTCCTCCCCGCCACCGAAGAAGCCCTCGTCAGCATAGTAGTCATCTGCTGCGGGTTCCTCCTGTGCCACTGGTGGCTCTTCTACAGGTGCTTGGCTAGCAAGTTGATCAGCACCATCGTCTTGGAACATACCCATCAACATGTTACCAAGCACCATCCCTCCAGCAACACCGGCGGCCGTTTGCAAGGCGCCCGAAAGGAAGCCGCCACCTTGCGCCGGCGCCCCGCGTTGGACGAACCCTGGCTGCTGTCCTGCACCTGGTTGTTGTCCGAAACGCCCACTGGCAAGTGAGCTTTGTGCACCGGTATTGCCAGCCTGGGAACTGGCCGGCCGGTTCTCAACTGGGTGAGCCTGGCTACGACCGCCAAACAGGCCTGCCAAGAAACCGCCACTGTTCTGCTGTGAAGCGTTCTGAGCACCCTTGAGAGCTTCAATCTCCGCTGCCTGTTCTTTAATGCGAGCGTCCAACTGCTCGATAGCATTTTCCTGCACGATGATGGCCTGCGCCATGAAATAGGGGGCTGCGGGCTGACGAGCAACGTGCTCCCTTATCAATGCGTCGGCCTGGGGCTCTCGCGGTGCGGATTGCCCCTCAACAGCATGCAGGCGGGCAAAAAGTCCATCAATCAGGTTCTTCTCTTCAGGTTGCATAGTGTCTACTCAATGCCTTATGGCAGGTGCACGCATCATCAGAAGCGGCTTCAGCGATGTCAAAAAACAGCTATTTCAAGAGGTTTCAACACGCGATCAAGCGTTGGATGGATATTTTCAGTGACATTATTTTTTCAGAACATGACGGCCTCAGAAGAGTGCAGGAGCACTTCTGACCACAGGGGAAATGACTTCCCAGCCAAGCTACCGCCGCCCTCAAGAGTCTATTGAAGGCGGCTGTAGCTCAAAGCAAGTTCGAAACCACGCGGAGTCAGCGACTCACTGCTGGATGGTTTCGTCACTTATGGCCGATTTCTGCCTGTCGCGACCGGCAGCTTCACGTCCTGAGGAAGTCAGTAAACCTAAATCGAGGTTCTTCAGGAGCGGTGAACCGCGCTTCCTCAAGGCATTCAAATAGGTGGGTTCATCGTAGAGGGTCACAGCTCAATTTCATGACGATGTTTGCGTGATATGAATGCGATTGTGCTGGTGGCAGCCAGCTGCGCTTTTCCAGTTTCTAGACCATAGGTCGATTGGAGTCGGCATTCACAAACGGAAAAGGTTCTCTAGCTAGACGACATGGAGCAAACGCCCGTATGCTCTCGATTCCTTATCTGCATGGAATCCTTCGTGGACCCCAGCCCCGCAACTCACATCCGCTGTCCAGATTCTGAATTTGGTCGTGCCACCAAATGATCGAAACTATCCCTACCCTCATTCTCGGCATCCTGGTCATCCTTGCGATCATCGCTGTAAACGGCTATTTCGTTGCGCAAGAATTTGCCTACATGGCGGTTGACCGTACCAGGCTCTCAGCATTGGCTGCTGCCGGTGATACATCGGCAAAGCGCGCATTAGCCGTCACGAACCGCACCAGCTTTATGCTGTCGGGTGCCCAGCTTGGCATTACCGTTACAGGCTTACTTGTTGGTTATGTCGCTGAGCCTTTGGTTGGTGAGCCATTAGGCTTTCTGCTCGCAGGAACCGGTATTCCGCCCGACGCCAGGGTGGCCGTTGGGACAGGTCTAGCCCTAGTTGCTGCTACGATTATCCAGATGATCGTGGGTGAGCTTTATCCGAAGAATCTTGCCATTGCCAACCCTGAGCCCCTGTCTCTCGGGCTTGCCCGCTCCACGCTCTTCTATATGTCGTCCTTCGGCTGGCTAATCAGTTTCTTCGACAAATCTGCCAATCTTCTTCTGAAGTTACTGCGTATTGAGCCGATTCATGACCTCGATGTGAGCGCCTCGGCTACGGATCTACCGCACATAATCGCGAACTCGCGTGACAGTGGCGACCTACCACGTGAGCTTTCACTCATGATGGATCGCATCCTCGACTTCCCACAACGCAACGTCGAGCACGCTATGGTGCCCAGATCACAAGTCGACTGGGTTGAGCCAGATACGACGCTCGAAGAGCTGCGAGGGCTAATGGCGCGTGCTCACACCCGATACCCGGTGATTGACGATGATGATTCCCCTGTAGGTGTTGTACATCTTGCCGACGTGCTTGCACGTCTTTCCACGGGAAACAGTGATGAGACCGTTGCGTCGCTGATGAGGCCTGCCATGGTGCTGCCGACGCTGATGCTGCTGCCAGATGCTCTTGATCAGTTGGTTCACACAACCGATCAGTTAGCTTGTGTTATCGACGAGTATGGTGGTTTCGCTGGAGTTCTTACGATTGAAGATCTCGCCATGGAAATTGTCGGTGAAATTACCGATGAGCATGACGCAGAAGTCGGGGATGCCATCGTGTCTGAAGGGGAAAACACTTGGACAATGGAGGGCGACGTTCACCTCGACGAGGTCAGGCGCATTATTGGTCACGACCTGCCGCGCGTTGATGTTGAGACAGTGGCAGGTATGCTGATCGCGGAGCTTGGCGCCCTGCCAAGAGAAGGCGACACAGTCACCATTGATCTACCTATCGATGCTGCCGAGCTGGTCTCCGAAGAGCCGTTGAGATATCGACTCGAAGTTGATGTGCTGCGTATTGAACGACATGTTCCGACTGACGTTCGCGTACGGCTGGTCAAAGTGTCTATGGCGGAGGAAGACCAATGAATGATCCGCTGATAGTCACGATAGCAACGGTCGCGCTCATCGCGCTGAGTGGCTTGTTTGTTGTAATCGAGTTCGCGTTGCTCGGCGCTCGCCGGCACCGCCTTGAAGAGCTGGCCGTCAACAGTCTGTCCGCTCGTGCTGCGCTGCGCGGCATGAATGATTTGACGTTGATGCTTGCCGGTGCTCAGTTGGGCATCACGCTGTGTACCTTTGCCCTAGGTGCGGTAACGAAACCTGCGGTCGACTTATGGCTCGGCCCAGTGTTCATCGCGTGGGGCTTGCCTGAGTGGGCTGCTGGTGGCGCAGCTTTCGGCTTCGCGCTTTTCCTGGTGACGTTCTTGCACCTGGTTGTCGGTGAGATGGCGCCCAAGTCCTGGGCCATTGCACACCCGGAAAGATCCGCTCTGGCAATTGGCATCGTCTCGCGCATCTATACCTGGCCGCTACGTCCGCTGTTGCGCTGGGTGAATCGAATCGCCAATCGTCTCGTAAAAGCCTCAGGTGTTGAGCCAGTTGAAAGCGCCGCAGTGGGTGGTCAGGATATTGAGACCATAAGGCAACTCGTTGAGCATTCGGCGAAGGTGGGCGCGCTACAGCCGCAGATGCAGCAGCAGATTTCTGGCCTGATCGACCTGGGCACCCTACCCGTCGAAGCTCTGCTAATCGAGGGGGAGGCGCTGGTTCACGTTACGCGGGATGCGACGGTGGCGGATGTCCGCACTGCGGCCATTCAGTCCGGGCACCTGCGCATCCTCGTGCTGGGAACCGAGGGCATACAACCCTCGGTGGTTCACGTACGCGACACCTTGCTTGAGCCAGAGACTCGGTTTGCGCATGAGCTTGCACGAGAAGCTTTTGTGCTTGATGCGAAAACCCCCGTCTATGAAGCACTTGCGCGCATGCGTAAATCGAGCATTCAGCTTGCTTTAGTCGTGAGCGCGGATCGCTTGCTGGGCGTTGTTACGTTGGCCGACATCCTCAAACGAGTGCTTCCTGCTGCCTCCAATACCTAACGGTCGCATGTATGTCATAAATGTTCGGGTGTGCCCGTAACCACTTGGCAGTTACATCTTGCTTGGTATAGACAGTTTTCAGCCTTAGCTTCGTTGCTGATCAAGCTCATGACCCTATGCGGCTGAGCACGTATTGAAGCTGCTCACTGGTTATCTTTGGTTTAGGGCTGAATGACTTGTACGGCTGCATCTGGCCGTTTTTTGCCGGTCAAGGCCACTCAGTATTCTGGTCAAATCCGATGCAAACGACTGGTCAAGTCGAATGCAAATGGGTGGTCAAGTCCACGCAACTACGCAGCTGAGACTTGTCTCCAAAGAATGTTGCGCTTCATCCAGTCCGCTCATCGGAAAAATCGTGTTCATCAATCCGAAGGATTCTGCTGCGATCTTTGGGATTTCCTGTAGCTGCGCCATGATTGAATGAGCTAGCCAAAATGAATGGGGTGACCATAGAATCATTTTGATGCCATGATCAAAAGATCATAGGGTTTGTGCTGAAGGAACAGTATGAAAGTCGTCAGACTCACCATTCAAAATTTTCGTGGCATCCGGCTCGCGAACCTAATTTTTGATGGCCATACCCTTATGGTCGGAACCAACAACGTTGGCAAGAGTACGATTTGCGAAGCTTTGGATCTTGTATTAGGCCCTGACAGATTAAATCGCTTTCCGCCCATAGATGAGTTCGACTTTTACAACGGTATTTATTTATTCCCTGCCATAGCGGAGGGGGCCGAGCCGCAACCGGTACAACTGCGCATTGAAGCGGTTGTGATTGAGCTTAACGGCGAGGTTGGCAACAAATGCGGCGGCAACATCGAGTTTTGGCACCTGGTTGAAAATCGAATTCTCGGTCCAGGAGAGATCGAGGCAGCGAATCCCCCCGAGGTAGTCCCGTGTTTGCGAATTGAAACGGTGGGTAAATACGACGCTGAAGAGGATGAGTTTGTCGCTAAAAGCTATTTTTCGCACAGCCCAGATGCCCCACTTGGAGAGCTGACATCAGTTCCCAAGGCGATCAAACGCCAGTTTGGATTTCTTTATCTCAGAACCCTCAGGACAGGTTCGCGAGCGCTCAGTCTTGAACGTGGATCGATGCTAGACATCATCTTGCGTACCAAAGGCGTAAGGACAAGCTTGTGGGAAAAGACCATCTCCCGTTTGAAAAATCTCGACATCGAAGCTGACGCCGCTGAAATTGCTCCAGTTCTTCGATCTGTAGAGAAGCGTCTTGCTCGATACATTGCGCTGGAGTCTAACGGCAATGCCACGAAGCTGCATGTGTCAGAACTGACCCGCGAGCATCTACGCAAAACCATGACCTTTTTCCTGGCGTTAGCGCCTGATCAGGGGCACGTGCCATTCGCTCACGCTGGCACCGGCACTATTAATACCCTGGTATTGGCACTGCTGTCGTTCATCGCAGACCTTAAGCCTGATACGGTTATCTTTGCTATGGAGGAACCTGAAATTGCAGTCCCGCCCCATACTCAGCGCCGCATCGCTGAGTATTTAACAACGAAGACGACGCAGGCTTTTGTTACCTCACACTCACCATTTGTAATTGAAAAGTTTGAGCCAAGCAAAACGCTTCTCCTTGCTCGCGATGGAGGTATTGTCACTGCGAGAAAGGTGTCCGACGCTACGGGCCTGAAAGACAACGATTACAAGCGTTTTTCCCGTTCCGGACTTTCAGAATGCATGCTTGGTAGGGCGGCGATAGTTGTCGAGGGGATCACTGAATTTCACGCATTGCCAATTGTTGCTCGCCGTATGGAGGAAAGCGACCCAACCCTCCAACCGCTTGATATCGCAGGGGTGGCTTTCTTCGATGCAGACGGCGAATCGAACATGCCGAAATTCGGTAAATTTTTTAAGACTTTGGGGCTTCGCACATTCGGATTTTATGACTTCGACTACAAGCACATACGTAAAGCCGAGCAGGCGAAAGCACTCGCTGATAATTATGAGATCAACGTAGAGCATGCCTACAAAGGATTCGAAGGCCTACTTTCTACAGAGGTGCCTGCGGATCGCTTGTGGTCATTTCTGACCACGTTGAAGGCCAACAACGAGAATGGTAATGCCGCGATTCCTGACCAGCGTCCCAGCGACGAGATGGTAAGAGGTTTAGCAAGAGACGTTTTGGGAAGTAACAAAGGAGCTGGTTGGTCCGCTCGCCTCCTTGATGAATGTGCGATTCACGAGCTGCCGGAAACGGTAACTAAATTTTTAACTTCGATTTATGCGCTCTTTCCTTTGCCACCCCCGATCAATGACGGTCCGGAGCAGGAGGTAGGGGACGATGCATGGCCGCCGAAGATATGAACGACGCCTGCGGACTGCGCGATAGCGTATTAGCATGTGAGGGCCACATTCTTGTAATGGGCGGCCCAGGTAGCGGCAAGACAACGGTGGCCCTTCGAAAAGCCGTACAACGCATTAAGCGTGGTATGCAGCCAGGACAGTCGGTGCTGTTTCTCAGCTTTTCCCGCGCAGCAGTTGCTCGGATACTCGACGCCGCCAAGCTTGAATCCTCCAGCGAGCAGCGAGAGCAACTGTCCATCCAGACATTTCATTCATTCTTCTGGAGCATCTTGAAAGCGCATGGCTATCTACTTGGTGTGCCATACAAGCTTTCAATCCTATTACCCCAGGATGAGAAAGCTATTTCTGGTGGAATCGATGAGCGAGATGAAGGTTGGGCTGACTGGCAGGCGGAGCGAGAACAACTCTTCCGAGTAGACGGTAGGGTTGCTTTCGATCTATTTGCGCAAAACGTTGTGAGGTTACTCAGTCTCAGTAAACATCTGCTGTCTTCCCTTGCAAGCCGGCACCCACTCATAATCGTGGATGAAGCCCAGGATACCGGGGATCAGGCTTGGCAGTGTATAGGGATGCTTGCTCCATATACGCAGATCTTATGCCTCGCAGATCTCGAACAGCAGATATTCGACTTCCTTCCGGGCGTTGGACCTGAACGCATCATCGCAATTCGGGACGTACTTCATCCCCATGAGGTTGATCTTGGGGCTCAAAATCACCGGAGTCCTGATTCTGAAATTCTAGCTTTTGGCAATGACATCCTAAGTGGCAAAGTGCGTGGTGCTTCCTACAAGGGTGTCTCGACGCTGTCTTACAGGCCTGAGAAGCCGCCTCCAAATTGGAACCATCTACTGCGTCGCGCTCTGTCGCAACTTTACGATGCTACTAAGGCTCAGACGGGCTCATTCCTAGAGTCGATTGCTATCTTGGTTTCTAACAATAGAAGTGCATTAAAAATGTCTAATGCGCTGAACGCTCTTGGCTCAAATGTGGGCAAGGTCATAAATCACAAGCTGCTTTTCGATGAAGCAGAATCGTTGTTGTCTGCACGGTTTGCTGCATTTCTATTGGAGCCGAAGAACCTGGAGCAAATGGAAGCTCACGTCGCTACCGGTATGGAGTTAATCGCTGCCGCCCGCAGTGCGACGGGCCAAGCAAGAAAAGATGTAGCAAAATTGAAAGAACAGGCTCTGAAGATCAGGAGTGGAAAAGCGTTAAATATTAATATCGCAAAATCATTGCGTATCCTGATCTCCGACTTAAACCTTAGATTCACGGGTGATCCAGCTGCGGATTGGTTGGAGGTGAAACGTAGTCTTCGATCTACCAACCAAGCTGAACTCGTTCGGGTTGCTTTACAGCTGGATTTTTTGGTGGCCTTCAGGCGCGGACATCGCATTGCTTCCGCATTTTCTTCAGAGTGGCTGCGCGATGGCGCTTACACAAATGCTCGTTTGGCACTTGATCAAGCGTTGGCGCAAGAACAGATATTGGATGGATCTGAGGATTCACCCTTCTTGCAAGTTATGAACATCCACAAGGCGAAGGGAAAGCAATTCGATGGCGTAATTTTGGTACGGGAGGCAAGACGGAGCGGGGCGGTTGTGGAGTCATCGTTCATTTGGCGCGACGATCTTCCACCTTACCCTAAAAGTCGCAAAGTGCTTCGGGTTGCGCTGACGCGGGCGCGAACCCATGTGGTTATCCTAGATCCCCAATGGCCACCTTGTCCTCTGCTTAAAGGCCATCGGTTATAAGCAAGCGTTCATGGATACTGTCCGGTCTGGCTCTGATCAGCGTAGCCGGTAGTCAGGTTGACGTTCGGCCTCCGAAGACTGCGATGGGCCTGCTTTTAATGCAACGCTAGTTCACTGAATCGCCCAAATAGCCTGTATAGGTCTCAGGTGTCGAAAGAGTTGGTAACGGTGGAGGCGTTGCTTCTGTTAGAGGAACTTCCTTCACTTTTGCTCGACTCGCCGCTCTCTCCGCCTTTCTTTTTGCTCGCTTTTGCGCTTCCTCAAACTCTTGCATGGGATTTTTGATGAAGTGCTGCTCGTACGTCCTCAAAAGCCCTGTGTCTTTGCTAGCGACCGCTTGTGCTAATACATATTCCGCATCACGAAGCTGAACTAGGAATTTATGGCTCTCAGTCTGCCTGGCGCTTACCAGAGATAAGGCTCGTTCAGAGAAGCGGCCACTGGTCCAAAGTTCAAACCTCAGATCCATTCCAGCCCACTCCGAATGTGTCTTAGCGAACGCCCTAAGCACAGGAATCCTTTTATCGAGCCATTTGTTTATTTCGTCATCATCAAGCGTGGTGAATGGATGAATTCCTTTGCATTCGATGAAGACGACTTCATGATTTCTTCGGACTGCCAATACGTCAATTTCGGCTTTATCGCCCAGCAAGTTTTTGACGATTCGGTTCATTTCCTGCTCATAACCAGGAAGGGTAAATTTAGCAATCTGGGCAACGGCGAACTCAAAAAGGCTACCTCTCAAGGTAGAGGCGGCACCTTCAATGCGAGAAAGGTCATCGAAAATTTTCTCCAATGCCTCGGGGTTTTGGGTCAGTTTTGCTGTATCCGTCAGTATCGCGCATAGGTTTTTTAAGGCTTTGGCTACGTCTCGGCCAAACAGGCTTTCAGTTGTAGCCGGAATAATCCCCTCTTTTTTGAGTAAAGCAAAAGCCTCTGCTTCGTACTCTTCCGCCACGAATATCTGAAGGCACTTACTCACTTTCGGCAGGCTTCTGAGTGTTATGCACTTGCGAACAAACGCGCCAATGTGTTCGAGAGAGACTCTGCCATTCAACGCTAAATCACAAACCAGAAAGCCAGGCTTTACACCGACAACTGCTTGTCCTCGCATTGGGAATAAATACGACGGCCCTGCCAAATCCCAGTTAAACGTTCCGACCTTAGGCAAGGTCGTGGTGTCTTCATCTTCTCGGGTCTCGACTGAGTCATAGCTGACCATGCCCAGATTCCGGGACCAGTCTTTAACTGCCAATAACGTGATTTTTTCCGCGATGAGTCGGCTCTTCATTTTTGCCCAGAGCGACGTTGCGTCCAGGATGTGTTCAACGTCGCATCGTACGATGCAGGTCTCTCCACCGGGAGCCTTGATTTCTTTCACAAGGGTCGCTTTGATCAGTCTCTCAAGCAGGCTCTCGGATGAGATGTGTTTTTTCTGGGCTACCGGTGCTCCGCAGGCAATCAGAAAGTGGCCGCGAGGCATGATGTTGTCGCGCAACTCCAATGCATTGAGAGCAGTGAAGTATGAGCTTCCAGTTTTTTTGAGTGCGACCATCAAGTTTTGAAAGAAAAAGGGGGAGCCGTAATTTTTCTCCAAATACAGGAATCGGGCTCGGTGCGGAAAAATGATATGGCTCAGCTTGCTCATTCCCTCGCAGCCTCGTTCAACCCGTTTCCGGGCAGCGGTCGCATTCAGACCGTGCCGTTGCTCAAGTAGCTTCGACAATTCGCTGCTTAACATTGGGCCATCGCGTTTGAGGATTTCTGCGATTGAGTTCGCTGCCATCATGATTCTCCTGGATGTCACACTGCGCTATTTATATCCCTTGTAAACAAGGTGCAGTAGCTGTTTCGCGGCATTGCTCATGTACAGAGGTAAAATAAGGCTTTCAAGCCTGGTCGATTCTGATTTTTGCCTGAAATGTCACAATGCGAAATCTCAGTCACCCTAGGCGATAAAACGGGGGCGACTTACATCGCGTAGACACCTGCTACTTTTTTCCCAATCAGAGCGTATTTCGATGTAGGCATCAAGAGCCTGGAGTAGAAGCCATGTGGGCTCATTCGGCGAAGTCGGTTTAATGAAAACAACGAAGATCAGGCCGGCTTGATACCCCATTCGCTGGGAGGAAGAGTTAACAACGCAGAAAGTGTACGGGGCGAAGCATACGTTTCCCGTCGAATGCTTCGTTTCAACTGCCAAAACCAGGGCTGCCCGTGAGAGTGCAGCAGTGAAAAGCATCAGGTGTATCTCTTAGTCCACATCCTCATCTTTGTCAGGGATCATTTCTACCCTTACATCGCGAACCGCTTTTGCAAGAAGGGCCTCGAAACTCGTGCTTGGATCCCGATGCAGATAGCACTGGAGCACAAGTGACAGCGGGGAGATACCCATGATTTCAGCTAGATCGTCTATCACCTTCAGGCTAGGGGAGCGAAGTCCACGCTCCAGTAGGCTGATGTACTCCCTGCTAACCCTCGGTGGGAAGTCGCTCTGGGCCAAATTGGCCTGATGCCGCATATCCCTCAGAGCCAGCGCAAATGCGTCGTTTAGCTCGCGCATGCGGCTACTCCTGAAAAAGGAGTATGTAGCCACATTGAGCTAGCGTTCGCAGCGTACTATAGTACGCCGATAGTGAACGCTTGGAGAGATAATATGTTCGAAACCCACGCGCAAGCGCGATTGCAGAATCCGCTTTTCGCTTTGGAGGAAGGAACGCATCGTTGGGCCTACATCTCACAGACAGCGAATCATGAGTGGTTTTTTTTGACCTACGAAACGTTCGACGGGGAGGTTTCCTCGCAGCAGCAATTCATGATCCCTGCCGTCCGCCACCTATTGGGTTTGGCCTATAGGGATACACCCGAGGAATTTATTCGGGAAATTCAGCTTGTGTCCCCGCCATGGTTGAACGAGAAATGCAGGTGGTTGATGGAGCCGATTCGAGCGATCCATTCGGTCGGTGAGCAGTACTGCTACGAGCTGATGGATGGACAGATTTACCCGTCCGCGCTACTTCGGCATCCCAGAGAAACGTTGTGGTCCAAGGTAGATAGGGTAAATGAATAATTTCATTGAAAGACGTCTCGCTACTAATCACCGAACCCTTCTTTTTCAGCGAGACGTCTCTGAGACGGAAATGTTCGGGTTTGAATGCCTCGACGGTTGGTCGGATCTGATCGAAGGCAGTCTGCTGCTAATCCAGCGATATGCAGAGTTGAGAGCGCTCGACGTGAATATTTCACAAGTGAAAGAAAAGTTCGGTCAGCTCCGGATTTATCAACGTGGGGGCGACGCTGGCGTCGGTATGGCTCTAGAAATCACCGAACTGGTTTCGGGTTGCGTATGCGAGCTGTGCAGCATGCCTGGAGAAGTGATGGCGCTTGAAGGTTGGCTTCTTGCTCGGTGTGAGAAACATCGCGGGACACAGGCTGTAGAACAAATAGAGCCTAGGATCGCTGACCAACATTACGTTGCCAGCTATGCACGAACCGTGGCGTTAATTTTGTCATTCTTGGGAGCGAGCGCCGTACATTGGGTGCAACAGCCAAGCATTGCTTTTGCCGGTCGGCGGCCTTACGAAATGCTCAATACGAACGAGGGGTGCGAGGCTGTCTACACGCTGCTGAAACGGCTCGAATATGGCGTTGGGGTGTAATCCTTATGAATGTTATCGCCAACTCAAGAATAGTGATGGCTGATCACCCAAATCTCAAAGAACACCTGCGTCGCGAACTGGCGTGGGAGTTTGGTCAAGGGCTAGTCGACTTGAAACACGTACGGAGTCTCGTATCGTCTCCCCTGCTGATGTCGTTTTGCGTAAGAGCCTTCACTCATCCAATGCTTGCAAGCGCCGGGGACACGTATTTGGATACGCGAACGATGCTCGCGGATTGGCCTCTGAAAACGCGTGCGATATCGTTATGCGAATTTACCCGGTTGGAGGGGATGTTGGCGTTTGTCGATGAATACAGCCTCAGCGATGCATCATTGATAAAGCTCCAAGTCTGGCCATATAACCCGCAAAGCCTTGATGGTTTCGCGATGGCCATCGCTGTGGCACTCAGCTACACGCCTTCCGAATTGATGCAGGAATCGAGAATTTCGCTGGCGATAGATGAGTTGGTCGGTGAATGGGGCTATTTCACTGACGGGTTCTGAAGGCATTCTGTCCAGCCACAAACTCTTGCATGCGGTTGGCTAATGGCGCGGCCCTACACGTCAGGATTCACGCCCAACCGGCGCCATTTTTTCCCATGCCTCATCTATATTGTTCTCCGGAGTTTCTGCCAACAGGGTTTCAAGCGAAAGCTTTGTGCCTTGTGACGGACAATCAGAAGAAACCTCTTGCGCGACGACCAGAGGTTGCTCTGCCAATGCATCTTCAATGGGGGTTAACTGCTCTTTTCGTGTCATTTTTTTCTCCAAGACTCGTAAGATTTTAGCGCCTGAGCGGAGGGGAGGGAGTCAGGGTGATGGGAGGCTGAATCCGCCTAAATCACCAGTAAGTGTTGCAGTCGACTTCCCGTGTTTAACACCGGGCCTAAGCACATCTCACATACTCTTTTTGAATCATCGGCGTAAGCGTCTGCCGAACCCGTCTTGAACAACTGGATTGGAATTCCGATGTACCTATTTTCGAACTTCCATTGAGGTCGCTGGGTAGGCTCAGGTCACTATGACAGTAGAGACAGCGTCCCTATAGGCCGCACTGATTTCGGGGCGTGGAGGTTGAAGTTATCGGTACTGTTGCTATAGGATCTGCTCAGGAGATGGCATTCCTCCTTGAAACCGCCTCGTGCTGATGATGCCTACGTAAACCCTGGACAGGGTGCGTAGGTGTGCCTCCCTGTCCTCTAATTTAGGACAGGATCTTGATTCCAAATCTCATATCAGCTCTCTTTCGTAATCTGCGATTATCAGCACCTCCTTGGCTCTACCAGCCCAGAGGAGAGTTGCAGCCATGCTGAAATCACTATTAGTTATCGCCATCGGTGCATCACTTGGTGCTTGGTTGCGCTGGCTTCTGGGCATGAAGCTCAACGCGCTGTTCCCGACAATTCCCCCAGGCACTGTGGTGGCGAACATGGTCGGGGGGTACATCATCGGCCTAGCCATCGCGTTCTTGGCCGCATCTCCCTCCTTAAGCCCCGAATGGCGCCTGCTAATCATCACGGGTTTTTGTGGGGGACTTACCACCTTTTCCACCTTTTCAGCCGAAACAGTTGCCCTAATCCAAGAAGGGAGATTGCTGTGGGCGCTCGGCTCAATTTCATTGCACGTCGTAGGTTCGTTAGCGATGACCGCTGCCGGACTACTGTCCTACCAAATGATTGGTACTCGCTGAGGAGATTAAAATGAAAGGTTATATGGTCGTTTTCTTCACCCAACAAAACCGTCGTTATCAAGGAAAGATGCTTGGCGAATGGATCGTCGACGTAGCTAAGGAAATGGGGCTGCGCGGTGCCACGCTATGTACTGGAATCGAAGGTTTTGGACACACTGGAAAACTACACTCATCGCACTTTTTTGAGCTGGCTGATCAACCCACGGAGATTCGCTTGGCAATCACGGAGGATGAGGCAGAGCGGTTATTCAAGCGACTGGACTGTGAGGAAATATCGGTGTTTTTCACCAAGACGCCTATCGAGATGGGCACACTTGGAAAAACGCCTTCCAGCGCAGCCCCTTCCAAAGCTTCGGAGCTATGAACATGAGCTATACGGACATTCCAGCTGGTAACGCGATCCCCGATGACTTTTTCACCGTTATCGAGATTCCTGCAAACCACTCTCCGATCAAATACGAAGTGGACAAGCCAAGTGGACAGCTCTTCGTCGACCGCTTCCTCAGCACACCGATGTTCTATCCGGCCAACTACGGGTTTATACCGAACACGCTAAGCGATGATGGCGATCCACTGGACGTACTGGTGGTCTGCCCCTATCCGGTCTCTCCTGGCGTTGTCATTCGCAGTCGTCCGGTTGGCGTGATGTACATGACAGACGAAGCAGGCGCCGATGCCAAAGTAATCGCTGTTCCTCATGACAAACTCAGCTCGATGTACAGCGATATCAAGGAGTGCGAAGACCTTCCCGCACTTCTGCTTGCGCAGATCCAGCATTTCTTTGAGAACTACAAGGCGTTGGAACCAGGTAAGTGGCTGAAGATGGGGCGCTGGGGTAGCGCAGATGAGGCTAGGGAAGAAATCCGCAGGTCAGTAGCAGCCTACGTTCCAAAAAGTCTGGTGTCTCACTAGAAAATCTGGACTGTTAAATGTGACCCCACTTATGCGGGAGTAGCTCAGTAATCTCACTCGCCCGCTGTGTCGGCAGGCGGGTGAGGACGTCCTTCAGGTACGCATATGGATCATGCCCATTGAGCCGTGCCGTCTGAATCAAACTCATGATTGCAGCCGCACGTTTACCGCTGCGTAACGAGCCCGCGAACAGCCAGTTCGAGCGCCCAAGAGCCCACGGTCGGATTTGATTCTCGCACCAGTTGTTATCGATGGGCACAGCACCGTCATTGAGATAGCGCGTCAGCGCTATCCACCGCTTTAGGCTGTAATCCAACGCCTTGGCGATGGCCGATCCCTCAGGCACAAGCTGCCTCTGGGCGATCATCCAGGTATGAAGTGCATCGATGATCGGCGTTGCTTTCTCTCGCCGTATTCGCTGCCGGTCACCTGATCCCAGTTCGCGAACCTCTCGCTCCACTTCGTACAAAGCTGCAATGTAGTGCAGCGCTTTTTCGGCAATCTGGCTTTTGTTGGTCGCGTGCAAGTCGAAGAACTTGCGGCGTGCATGGGCCATGCAGCCGATCTCCGTGACGCCCAGTTCAAAGCCTGCCTTGTAGCCAGCGAAGTCGTCGCAGACCAGCTTACCGCTCCAGTGGCCAAGGAAGGCTCGGGCATGTTCGCCAGCACGGCTCGGACTGAAGTCATAAACGACCGCCGCCAGATCGGAGAACTGGCTGGTGGCATAAGCCCAGACATAAGCGCGATGAGTTTTCTTCGCGCCAGGTGTCAGCATTTGTACCGGGGTCTCGTCTTATCTGCTCGCTGCGCTTGGCAAACTTGAAGCGTTTGAGCAGCGCGATTTCGTGGGCCAGCTTCTCGTTGACCGACTTGTGATGGGTGATTTGCTTGTCCATCGTCTCGACGCACTGGATCAACTGCGCCGCCAAGGCACGCAGTTCTTCAGGGTTTAATTGATCGAGATTAGGATGCGAAGTCATGCCGCCGATTTTGCCAGAGAGGGCAAGTAGCGGCGATAGACTAATGGGCCAATTGCGCTGGCAAGCGCGCCATAGCAGACGAGTTAGAGCACCGTGATGGCTCCTCCGGAACCGACGCGTTGCCAAGGTAAGCCGAGCACTAAGGCTTGAAGTTGCTCTGCATCCAACTCAACTTCAGAACCGTGCCGCACGCCTGGCCAAAAGAAACGACCTTGATTCAAGCGCCGGGCAGCCAACCAAATCCCCACACCGTCATGCACCAGCACTTTCATACGATTGGCGCGGCGGTTGGCGAAAAGATAAGCACAGTGCGGCTTCGCCGCACCGAAGACTGCCACGACTCGCGCCAGAGCGGTTTCAGTGCCGGCGCGCATGTCCATGGGCTCGATGGCGAGCCAGATGGTGTCGATGCGGATCATCGCAGCAGGTCTCGCAGGAAAGCGGAACATGTCGCTGCATTTTCTGCTGGCCAGCTCACCACGACTACGCCTTTTGAATGAGGCACTTCGATTCGAATCGTGGCCGGAAGAACTTGAGGGGCCGCTGTCGAAGACAATGTCTTGACCGGAATAAAAGCAGTTTGCAGTGCCAGGTTTTTCTGCCCATGCACCCGAATCCATTTATGGACGAGGTTGGCATTGAGGTTGTGGGTCAAGGCGACATTGGCAATCGAGGTGTCAGCCTTCGCACACTCGGCGATGACCTGGGCCTTAAAGGAGTTGGAATAGGAACGGCGTTCTGGTGGCATGGGCATCCGCTTAAAAAGTCTAAAAATGGTGTCCACTTAAATTTAGGTGGACACCATCGCCTTAAGCGACGGCATCAGGAAGGTGTGTTGCCCGGACGGTTACTCATCGGCAACCGCCAGGTAGCCATGAAGCAAAGCAACAGATGCCTGCACATCGCGCCAGGTCGTACCGAGGCTCTGAACCTTTCCAAAAAATAAGCTGAGCCGATGGGGCCGAACGCCTGGGCGTCAAGGACAGGCCTTGCGAGCAGTTCCATTGCTCAGGCAGATTACGCGGGCCACAGAGATTCGCTGCGGACTTGTAAGCGAGTGCTCTAAAGAGCAAGGATTGAAAGGGAAAACCTTTTTTAACAGTAATGCAGTTACTACCAACCGGATGGGGCTCCAACAATGCTAACGCTAATGCGAATTCGTTTAGCTGAACGCTTAGACGCTACCAGAATGGCAGCCATCTACAATCAAGGTATCGAAGATCGTAGCTCTACGTTTGCAACGTCTCCTATAGACACATCGGACATGTTTGATCGCATCAACGCAGTGGAACGCTATCCGGTCGTGGTAATGGTTGATGTGGCTAATCAAGTTGTTGGATGGGCTGGACTCAGTAGATATCGCGACGGAGCCTGTTACGAAGGCGTTGCAGATTTCTCCATTTATCTGGATCGCGGTGTTCGCGGCTACGGGTTCGGCAAGCAGTTGCTTAAGGTACTGCTGGAAGAAGCAGAAGCTCGCGGATTCTGGAAGATTCTTTCACGTATTTTTACCGTCAATCACGCCGGTCTTGCACTGTGTGAAGCCTGCGGATTTCGTCAGGTAGGGGTGTATGAAAAGCACGCCTGTCTGGAAGGCCGCTGGCTTGACTGTACGATTGTCGAGCGCCTGTTTCCGGTCAATCAGCCAGTCTAAAAAGTAATGGATCTGGACGATTAGGCGTGGCGGGCAGTGGAGGTGAAAACTAATAACAACAAGGCCGCAATCGCGGCCTTGTTGTTTTCCAGGGTGTTACTCGTGTGAATGTCCGTGCTCAGCGCTCTCGGAGGTTGCTCCTTTCTCACCGCCGCCGCATGCCGTCATTAGGCCAAGGAAACAGATCAGGAGCATCGAACGGATCAGTGTTGTTGAGGTTTTCATGGGAAGACTCTTCAAAAAAAAGGATGAAATAAATGGTCTGTGGTGAGGCTGAGCGCCGCATTTTCGGCAGCTGAGAAGCCATCGTCGCTTCGGATTACTGTTTTACGCTCAAGTAATCGCCGGTCGTTTTCAGTGCGATGGTCACGTCGTTGTTGCTGCGATTACGCCAAAACCAACCGTGGGTGCCGTCAAAAATGGCGGTGAATTCGCCTTTATCACTTTTGACCTGCTTGCCCTTGTTGTAGCTGTGGAAGTAACCCTTTTCACCGTTGTAGGGCTCGCCATGCGTGTCGTAGTTCACGGGCCCACCAACCGCCGTCCATTCATAGCTGACAGTCTTGTTTTTCAGCACTTCCAGTTTGATTTCTGTCCCTTCACCTGGCTTGAGCGTGACGCTCATTTGATTGGTCTTCAGGGCGGGGGTAGGTGTCGCCACTGGTTGAGCAACAGGTTCCGCAACAGGTTGGACTTGCTCAACCTGCGGAGCTGGAGCTGGAGCTGGAGCTGGAGCTGGAGCTGCTGGTTGAGGTGGCGCGGCATCCGCCAAAGCTTCCTGGGCAAGGATGATCTTCAGTTCGCCCATCTGGGTCAGCCCCAGTGCTCGGCCCACACCCGTAGGGTCAACGGCGTATTCCGAAGGCATGACAACGGTCACCAGCAGGCCGACCGCAGTCAGCAGGGCAATGACAGTCGACCGCACCAGTTTGCGAGTGCTAGGCAATTCATTAACAGTTGGAAGCGGAGTATTGAACATGGTCAGAATTCCTTACGCAGAGACAAACAGGCCGGTGATCTGGTAACCCATCAGCAGGAAACCGGCACTCATCATGGCGACGTTGGCGGTATAGGCGTGGCGCCAGAAACTGCCGGTGCGCCGCCAATACCCCATCAAAATGAGAATCGCGCTAAGGGCCAGCAATTGGCCGATCTCAACGCCAACGTTGAAGGCGATCAGGTTCGGAATCAGGCCATCAGGCGAGATCTCGTACTCCTGAATCTTTGTCGCCAGGCCGAAGCCGTGGAGCAGGCCGAAGATCAGCGTGGCCACTTTGGTGTTGGGTTGGAAACCGAACCAGCGCTGGAACGCACCCAGGTTATCGAGCGCCTTGTACACCACCGAGAAACCGATGATGGCGTCAATGATGTAGGAGCTGATGCTGACCTCTGTCAGCACGCCAAGCAGCAGTGTGACCGAGTGGCCTACAGCGAATAGCGTGACGTAGAGCCCCACGTCCTTCAGGCGATAGAGGAAGAAGATCACCCCGAACAGAAACAGGAGGTGGTCGTAGCCCGTCATCATGTGCTTGGCGCCCATGTAGATGAAGGGCAGCAACATGACGCCGGAACTTTCCTGGATGAAGCCCTTGTCACCTTCCGCGACGGCGTGAGCCATCGCCTCGGGCATCCCGAGGAACAGTGCGGCGACAAGTAAAAACAACAGCAGTAGCGGGCGGTGCGATGGCGCAGTGAATGCGACAACGCCGCTCATCGAGTGCGAATGCATAGATCAATCCTACGTTGCAGGGATCAAAGGCCGCAGTGCGGCCATGGTCAGGAAGCGAACGAAGGACGTGGTGGACGCTCGATCAAGAAAATCGGCGGACGAGGAACGGAATATCGGTGGGCATCGATTCGTATGGACAGCTTCGGCTGTGCAGCCAAACTCAACGCGGACGTGAGCTGGGGCGTTTCGTGCTGGTGGTCAGGGGTCAAAGACGAGTGGTAATGATCGGCGCAACTCGCGCACGACATCTCTGCCTGCTCCTCATGAGAGTGATAGGCGTCCTGTGCGATTTCCCAGGCAGGCGGTTTCGTCTTTACCGACAACGTATAGGCATGCCCAGCCCAGGCCACAAACATGGCGAGTACAAGTGCGAATACCACTGTCGTTGTCAGGGATCTGCTGAGCATAGTGTCCGGAGTTTCTAACTCGGTTGTTGTGGTCGCCATACGTTTGACCACATCCCCCTAGGGGGGATAGGATGCCAGCGTAATTCATTGAGGCCTGAGGCTCAAGTCATGAGTGAGCACGATCACGAACACAGCCATCCCCATACCCATACCCACCAAAGTCACGAGGCAATCATCAAGCGCCTCAAGCGGGCGGATGGCCATTTACGCGGCATCATCACCATGATTGAAGAAGGTCGTCAGTGTGTGGACATTGCTCAGCAACTGCATGCCGTTGAAAAAGCGGTGTGCCAAGCCAAGCGCACGCTCATCCAGGATCACATCGATCACTGTCTGGAGGACACCGTATCGGCACTCAACAACGGCGAACGTGCTCCGCTAGAAGCCTTCAAACAAATCACCAAGTACCTCTAGGTCTGAAATGCCCAACTTCGCAGAACTGCTGCAACAAGGCGGGGTTCACGCCTGGCTATATTTTCCGAGCGCTATCTTGCTCGGCGCCTTACATGGCCTAGAACCTGGCCATTCAAAAACCATGATGGCGGCCTTCATCGTGGCCATCCGTGGCTCCGTAAAACAGGCTGTACTGTTGGGCTTGGCCGCGACACTGTCGCACACCGCCGTGGTGTGGCTGGTCGCCATCGGCGGCATGTACCTGGGCAAAGGCCTCGATGCTCAAACCACTGAACCGTACTTCCAGCTCGCATCCTCTGCATTAATCATAGTGATTGCGCTTTGGATGCTATGGCGTACCTGGCGTGGCGAACAGATGTTCAAGTTCGAGCAAGGTAATGATCACCATCACGGCGAGCATGACCATGGCCATCATGATGAGACCCACCGAATCGATACTGGTCATGGCCGTGTTGAGCTGTCGATCTTCGAAGAAGGCGTGCCACCGCACTGGCGCCTGAAGACGTTGACCGGACACGACTGGACAGCCTCAGATGTTCGTCTGACGACTACCCGACCGGACGGTCGCACCCAGATATTTTCATTTGTCGAGCGCTTAGGCTTCCTGGAGTCGGCGGTTGATATCCCGGAACCGCACGAATTTAGTGCTCGCTTGAGTCTGGGGCATGCTGGTCACTCCCATGATTACGATCTCCAATATCGGGAGCACGATCACGAGCATGCGCATTCCGAATTGGAAGGTCTGGAGTTGTCGATTGATGGTTATCAGGATGCGCATGAACGTGCGCATGCCAACGATATCCGTAAACGCTTCACCAACCGCGAAGTCACCACGGGCCAGATCGTCATGTTCGGTTTGACGGGTGGTCTGATTCCTTGCCCAGCCGCGATTACCGTCCTGCTGTTGTGCCTTCAGGTTAAAGAAGTCGCACTGGGCGGTATGCTCGTCTTGTGCTTCAGCATCGGTTTGGCGATCACCTTGGTGGCTGTGGGTGCTGCTGCGGCTATTGGCGCTAAACAAGCCTCTAACCGTTGGCCTTGGTTGGGCACCGTGGCACGTCGTGCACCGTACCTGTCCAGTGTCTTGATCATCGGTGTTGGTCTGTACGTCGGCTTCCATGGCTGGATCGGCCTGAACGCATAAGGTGACGTCTGAGTGTTCGAACTCACCAGCTACCTAGGTCTTTTCCTGGCGGCATTCGGTGCCGCCACGTTATTGCCAATGCAGTCTGAAGCCGTGCTGGTCGGGATGTTGCTCTCCGACCGGTACGCCGTTTCTACGCTTTTGGCGGTTGCCACCTTCGGCAACGTTCTTGGCTCCGCACTGAACTGGCTTCTGGGCCGTTCTGTTGAGAAATTCCGCCACAAGCGCTGGTTCCCCGTGAGCGAGAGCAAGCTCGAAAAAGCCCAGCAGTCCTATCTGCGCTACGGGCGCTGGTCACTGTTGCTGAGCTGGGTGCCTAGGCATGGGCACCTTTCTTGAGAGCTATGAGCCATCCGAAATTGCTCAAGGTACGCGGTGTGTAAAGCACGATCTTTACACCAAGTCTCTGCATGCTTTCCGTCTCCAGATTTTTGCGGAGAAGATGTGCTGTTCTTTACATTTTTCCTCGTTATCGTTGTTTTTTTGCGGGTATGCCTAATAAAATAAGGCTATACAGAGATTGATAGATTCCTCTTATGTGAACTACCATTCTAGGATATAGCTGCTCGATAAGTGACAACAAAAAAAGCGAAGCCATTGATCCGGCTTCGCTTTTTTGTGGGCGTTGTTAACTGGATAACGTCGTCACGTTTGCCCGCGCCGTGTGCAGTTTCTTGTAGCTGTCGATCAAGCGCAGGTGTCTATCGAGCCCTTCCAGTTTCATGCTCGTAGGCGTCAAGCCAAAGAAGCGCACGCTGCCGTCCACTGAGCCGATCGCTGCATCCGTCCGCTCGCTGCCAAACATCCGGCGGAAATTGGCCTCGTAGTCTTCCAGTTCCAGGTCTTCGTCCAGCTTCATCTCCAGCACCACATTGACGGCCTGATAGAACAAGCCGCGCTCAGCCGTGTTGTCGTTGTACTGCAAGAACATTTCCACTGCCTCTTTCGCCTCTTCATATTGTTGCAAGGCGAGATAAATCAGCAGCTTCAACTCCAGGATCGTCAGCTGGCCCCAGGCCGTATTGTCGTCAAACTCGATGCCGATCAAGCTGGTGATGTCGGTGTAGTCGTCCAGCTCGCTTTCCACCAGACGTTCAACCAGCGCTTGCAGTTCCTCTTCGTCCAGGCGATGCAGGTTCAGGATATCGGCGCGGAAGAACAGCGCTTTGTTGGTGTTATCCCAGATCAGATCGTCTGCGGGATAGATTTCCGAATAGTCCGGAACCAGGATGCGGCAGGCCGTCGCGCCGATATGCTCGTAGACCGCCATGTACACTTCTTTGCCCATACCTTTGAGGATGCCGAACAAGGTCGCGGCTTCGTCGGTATTCGAGTTTTCACCCTGGCCGGAGAAGTCCCACTCCACGAATTCGTAATCCGACTTCGAGCTGAAAAAACGCCACGACACCACGCCGCTGGAGTCGATAAAGTGCTCGACGAAGTTATTCGGCTCGGTCACCGCATGACCTTCAAACGTCGGCTGGGGCAAGTCGTTGAGGCCTTCGAAGCTGCGGCCCTGGAGCAATTCGGTGAGGCTGCGTTCCAGCGCCACTTCCAGGCTCGGGTGCGCGCCGAACGAGGCGAACACACCGCCGGTACGCGGGTTCATCAACGTGACGCACATCACCGGGAATTCACCGCCCAGGGACGCATCCTTTACCAGCACGGGGAACCCTTGCTCTTCCAGCGCCTGAATACCGGCCAGTATTCCGGGGTACTTTGCCAGCACTTCGGCCGGTACATCCGGCAGGGCAAATTCACCTTCGATGATTTCGCGTTTGACCGCGCGCTCGAAGATCTCCGACAGGCACTGCACCTGGGCTTCGGCCAGCGTGTTACCGGCACTCATGCCGTTGCTCAGGAACAGGTTTTCAATCAGGTTGGACGGGAAGTACACCACCTCGCCGTCCGACTGGCGCACGTACGGCAGCGAACAGATGCCGCGCTCTTCATTGCCCGAATTGGTATCGATCAGATGGGAGCCGCGCAGCTCGCCGTCGCGGTTGTAAATCTTCAGGCAGTACGCGTCGAGAATTTCGGTCGGCAGTGCATCTTTACGGCCAGGCTTGAACCAGCGTTCGTCCGGGTAGTGCACAAACGCTGCGTTGGCGATGTCTTCGCCCCAGAACTGGTCGTTGTAGAAGAAGTTACAGTTCAGTCGCTCGATAAACTCGCCCAACGCCGACGCCAAAGCGCCTTCCTTGGTCGCACCCTTGCCGTTGGTGAAGCACATTGGCGAGTGCGCGTCGCGGATGTGCAGCGACCACACGTTGGGCACGATATTGCGCCACGAGGCGATTTCAATCTTCATGCCCAGGTCCGCCAGAATGGCCGACATATTGGCGATGGTTTGCTCCAGCGGCAGATCCTTGCCCGCTATATAAGTGCTCGCCTCTGAACTGGAAGCAGGCATCAACAATGCCTGGGCGTCGGCGTCGAGGTTTTCCACCTCTTCGATCACAAACTCAGGCCCGGCTTGCACCACTTTTTTCACGGTGCAACGGTCGATGGAACGCAGAATGCCCTGGCGGTCCTTGTCGGAGATGTCCGCCGGCAACTCGACCTGGATCTTGAAAATCTGGTTGTAGCGGTTTTCCGGGTCAACAATGTTGTTCTGCGACAGGCGGATGTTATCCGTGGGGATGTTGCGGGTGCTGCAGTACAACTTCACAAAATACGCCGCACACAATGCCGACGAAGCCAGGAAGTAGTCGAACGGACCCGGTGCCGAGCCATCGCCCTTGTAGCGGATTGGTTGATCGGCCACCACCGTGAAGTCATCGAACTTGGCTTCAAGCCGAAGGTTGTCGAGAAAGTTGACCTTGATTTCCATGGGGGATTACCAGAATAACGGGCTAGACGATTTGGCTGCCATTATCCGGCTTTTCAGCGGTAAGTCTTGTGCTTGTCTGGTCCTGGAGCAGGTTTACGCCTGTTTTCCCCCGAGGCCCGATACACGGCACCGGACCTTTTTATGAACGATGAATGGCTCGGCCGAGTATCAAATGCAGCAAAAACCGGCTCGGATCCCTGATGGCGAATACCTGCGTAAAGTTGGCGTCTGAACTGACGGTGATATTATGCGATTCGTTCAAATCTGCCTGCGGGTGACTCGATGGACCGGCTGTCTATGTTGCTGTCCCAGTTCGGCGTCCGTGCGAACTTGTTCTACAGTGGCAAGCTCTGTGGAATATCGTCCTACGATGGTGCGGACCTGCGCGGTCATGTTCACCTCCTGCAGGCAGGCACGGTCATCTTGAAAGGTCCCGGGGCGAGTGACAGGTTGCTGGACCGACCCAGTCTGATTTTTCTTCCGCGCCCCAGCCGGCATCAACTGATCGCAGATGAGGTGGACGGTGCGCAGCTATTGTGTGCGCAACTGGCGTTCGACGGTGGCGCCAGTAACCCGATCTCCGCTTCGCTCCCCGACCTTCTGGTGCTGCCGCTCGATGAGCTGCCGCTGTTGGCCGACACGCTGAAATGGTTGTTCAGTGAGGCAGCGGGGGGACATTGCGGCAGGGAAGCAGTGCTTGATCGCCTGTTCGAACTGCTGATCATCCTGCTGTTCCGGCACTTGCTCGACCACCATCAGTTGAGCACCGGGCTGATGGCCGGTCTGGCCGATGTGCGGCTGGCGCGCTCGCTGTTACAAATGCACGACGCTCCTCAACGTGCCTGGTCAGTGGCGGAGCTGGCCAGTCAATCAAACATGTCCCGCGCCGCTTATGCGGTGCATTTTCGATCTGTCCTGGGACAAACCCCCGCCGATTATCTACTGAGTTGGCGGATCAGTCTGGCGCAGAAACGGCTGCGAGAAGGTCGGCCGATTACACTGATTGCTGACGAGGTTGGGTATGAAAGTCCATCAGCGCTTGCCCGAGCGTTCCGTCGCAAGACGGGATTCAGCCCGCGGGACTGGATGAAATCCGTGATGGGAGAGGGCGCGGAACTGCCTCACTAAGCGTCGCAATCAGTTTGTTGATTCAACCCCAATGACACGAAACGAAAATGGCCTGAAAACAGTGGACTGTTTCAGGCCATTTTTGCTGTAAACGTGTCAGCTCAAGGCGTTTCCAGCTTGCTCAGGGAATGGCCCGCGATGAAGACAGAGGCGGCCAGCAGCCCGATATCTTTGAGAAGAAACTGGCCAGGCGCAACGGTGATGGCCGGGAAGCCGAGGCCGGGCTCAATCACTCCGGGCGTCGAGAACATAAAGCTCAACGTCGTGACGAACAATCCCGCAGACAACGCGCCGCCGATCAACGACAACTTGGGTGAAAGCAGGCGACCTGCGATCAGCGCGCCAATCGAGACTTCGAGCACACCCAGCAGGGCGGAAAACAGATCCACATTGAAAATCTCGTAGACCCAGCCCAGTAGCGGACTGTTGCTCACCAACGGTACCAATCCCTCTGCTTCATAGTGGGTGAATTTCATCCCGCCGAACCAGAAGTAGATAACGGCAAGTGCGAAGTAGATGCCGTAGGTTCCAAGCGCCATAGTGCTGGCGCCGAGCGATATTTTTTTCGACAGGCTGTTGGTGCTGGTATCGAGTGTGTTCATGGTCAGGCTTCCAGAGCGGTATTTCCCCCGCGGTTTGCGGTGGGAGTGGAAGCAGTGTCGTCTCTGGCTTGACTCTTCAGGGTTCTGGCGGTCTCGCGTTCAGTGCAGATCGTCCAGATTCACGGGCAGAAAAAAGCCCATGGCGTGTGAGGCCATGGGCTTTTTCATGGGCGACGGGTCGCTCAGTCGAGTATCAAATGCGGCAAAAACCGGCTCGAATCCTTGGTGATCAAGCTGTTGTCCTCACGCACGCCGATACCAGCTGCCTGATCGCCGATCACCCAGGAGCCAATCAGCGTGTAGCTGTCGCCAAAACGCGGCAGCGGCGCGAATTCCTGAAGGATAAACGGCGCATCGGTGTAGGGGCCGTCCTCTTTCACGATCAGACCGTCAGCCGTTTGCAGCTCGATGTTGGCGCCTTCCCGCGAGAAGAACGGCTTGCGCACCCAACCCTTGGGCACTGCTTTGCCCGGATTGGTATCCAGGTGGGCCGCGAGCAGGTTCGGGTGACCTTTGTTGAACTCCCACAACAGCGGCAGGATGCCTTTGTTGGAGATGATGGATTTCCAGGCCGGCTCGAAAAACTGCGTATCACTCTGGGCAATCGCTGCACCAAAGGGCTCGTGGAAGATGAACTCCCAGGCGTGCAGCTTGAACAGGTGCGGAATCCAGCGATCTTCGAGGTCGACGAAACGTCCGTCACTGGTCAGGCCGATGTCTTCGATATCGATGTGGCGTGATTCGATGCCGACCTTTTCCGCCACCAGCCGCAGGTAATCGGTGGTGCCCTTGTCTTCGACCGAGTCTTTCATCGACGCGAAGTAGAAGGGCTGTTTGAGTTGCAATTGAGCGAAGGCCTGATGCAGTTTGGTGTCGATGCTGTTGAACTGGTCGGCATGCTTGGGCAGCACGCCGCGTTCGATGCATTGCTCCAGCCAGCCCCACTGAAACGCCGCGGCCTCATACAGGCTGGTCGGCGTGTCGTAGTTGAGTTCCAGCAACTTGGCATGACCGGTGCCGTTGTAGGAGAAGTCCATGCGCCCGTACAGGTGCGGGTGACCTTCGAGCCATGAGGTGCGAACCATGTCGAAGAATGGCGCGGGGATGCTCAAGCGCTCAAGCAACTCCTCGCTCTGAACCACGCGGGCCACCAGGTCCATGCACATCTCATGAATTTCGGTGGTCGGGTCCTCGAGATCGTTCTCGATCTGCTTGAGCGAGAACTGGTAATACGCGCTCTCGTCCCAGTAGGGTTCGTCGTCGATGGTATGGAACAGAAAGCCGAGACCCTCGGCCGTCTGTTTCCAGTCAGGACGCTCTGCGCAATGGATTTTCTTCATGGTCCGGTCCCCTTAACTGCTCGACCCGCCGCCGCCGCCCCAGCCGCTGCGTGCGCTGGCCTTGCTGCCGAAGCCGCCACGAGAGGTGGACGAGGCAACGGAAACAGGTTTGCTTGCGGAAGAACGGACCGAGTCGGCGTAGTTGCTGCTGCCGTACCTCGCCTGATTGGACTTGTTAAACGTCGAGCCCTTCGACATCCGCTGGCTGAGCGTCGAGTTCGAATAGCTGCCGCGATCATCGCGATAGCGGTATACCGGCTCGGAGTAGTAGCTGTTGCGGTTGCTGCTCAGCATGTTGCCGATCAGCAGGCCGGTCAGCAGGCTGCCGGTGGAAAAGCCCGAGCCGCCAGTGTTCGCTTCCGAGGCGGGTAATTGCGCCTTGGCCGCGTCCACCTGGGATTGCGTCACCTGACCATCGGCGGTCAGTTCGAAACCGCCCAGCTTGGGGATGAATTTGCCGGCGGAATCCTGCTGGCACCAGTCGGCGACAAAGTCGGCATCGCAATCGGCCTGGTTGTCGTACACCGGCGCAATGCGGCGATGCTCGGCCATGGCGCTCATGTAGGCGTCCGAGCAGACGTCCACCGGAAGCTTTTCATCGGCACATTGCTGAACGGACTGGAAGTTGTATTTCTTCTGCACCGGGTAAGTTTTTTCCGTCGGCCCGCAACCTGATATCGCCATGGCGACCGAGGCTGCCAGCGACAGTTGAACGTACTTGCTTCGTTTCATCGGGAGCTCCGTGCGCAATCAGTTCGGGGTAGGGGTCATGCAGGCGGCGTTCAACATGCCAACGCTGATGGCCACGGCCGCGACATAGACACCCGCCGCGATTTCGCCTTTCTTGATCCGTTCAGAAGTGCCTTTCAACACCAGGCTGGTCACCAGGAACGCCAGCAGTTGCACGACTGCTGCGATCAGCGACCAGACGACGAAGTCGAGCAGGCTGATCGAGTAGGCAATCACATTGCTGGCCGGAATCGCGAAACCGATGAGGGCGCCGCCCAGAGCGATTGCGGCGGCGACGTTGCCCGAGCGGATCAGTTCGAATTCCTTGTGCGGGGTGATTCGGGTGTAGATGAACTGGAACAGCGCGAACAGCACAGCGGCGCCGAGGATGTACGCGACAAACCCGAACACGGCGGCTTTGTTCAGGGAGATGGAAAGTGCTTCTAGCATGGACTTCTTCCTTTTTAGAACGTATTCAGGTCGGTTGTGTACAGCGAGATGCCCAGCGACGTGCTCAAGCTGATGGTGCCTTCGGCGTCCTCTTCGACGGAAAACAGCAGGAACTCCCGGCGATCGGTCAGGCCTGTTTCGCGGGCGTACAGCATCGAACGGTGCTCGATGCCGTAGGACTCTTCCGGATTTTTCAGCTGCTCGCTCAGCGCCACCAATTCTGTCTGGCCATTCTCGGTGCCCCATTCGCGGGTGTATTCGACGCCGTTATGGGTGTAGGTCGGCAGCCCGATCAGGCTTTGCGGACCGGCCAGCCGACGCAGCTCCGCTTCACTGCTGATGGTGATGTAACTGAGGTAGTTGAACAAAATCACCGACTCGACCTGCCCGGCAATTTCGCCGGTAGTGTGCACTTGCAGCCAGTAGTCTTCGTCGTTCATGTAATAGCGCGACAGCCAGGTCGACTGCCCGAGATCGACAGTGCCGTTGCTCCAGATCTGCTGGGAACCCGGGATGGTCACCGTGGTGTTGCCGTCGAGCAACAATCTCAGGGAGGTGTCGAACATCACGCCTTTGCCCAATCCCAGGCCCAGTGGGCCGGTGGCCGGCGGCGGGGTTTCGTTGGCGGTCCATTTCGACTCGGTCGTCGTGTTCGGGGCCTCAAGCCCCATCAACTGTTTAAACCATCCCATTGGAGATTTCCTTGAGGCGAGTGGAGGCGATGTAGAAGAGTTCGCCGCCCTCAACGCGCGTGGCGCTGGGCGGGTTGATCGACGGTTGTTGGGCACCTTTGGCGCGATAGCCGATGAGCGTGGCGTTGTGGTGTTCTTTCATCCGTGTGTACAGATCGCCGAACGTGGCTTCGAAGGCCTCGGGCAGTTTCATCAGGTATTGGGTGGCGCCTTGACCCACGCACAGCAGTTCATTGATGACCACTGACGAACCCGGATCCTGAGAGGCGCGCACCAGCATCTCGATGGCCATGCTTGAGGTGCATTCCAGGCTAGGGGCGTAGGCGCTGGCGAGCGCCGCGACTTCACTGTCATTGAAATGGGCGACCACATGCCCGACAGGTTTCAGTTGATTGACCGCCAGCACGGTGGCCAGGGTCAGGTCGTCTGAATGGGTTCGCACCAGGACGCGTTCGGCACCAGGAACACCGGCGCGCAGCAACAGCGCCACGGAGGACAGGCTTTCACCTTTGATGAAGGTCGCTTTGCCCGGCATCGGGTTTTCTTCAAGGGTGCAGTCGCAAATGACGATCAGGTTGTCGTTCGAGGTTTCGTCCTGAAGCAACAATTCAATGACCCGTTCGCTGGACGCGCCTTCCCAGCCGATGAGAACCGTATGGCCGACCTTGCCGGTGAAATCGCCTTTGCCCTTCATGCCTTTTCTCCATGCATCGATGACGCTGCTGGTGGTTTTGCCGATAGCTGCCGTCAGCAGCGCAATGCCCCCGAGCATGACCCAGGTAGCCACGAAAATTCGCCCCGCCGGTGTCTGCGGCGCGAGATCGCCATAGCCAACGGTGAGTGTGGTGGTCAGATAGAAGTAAGTAAACGTGGCGGGGGCGGTGAGGTGTTGTTCGCCCAGAAGCACCAGGCCCAGATACGCCGTGATCAGGTGTACGCCCAAGGCAATGACCAGACCGGCCCAGCCGAAGCGGTGGAAGAGGGACGAGGCGTACATGCGCAACAAAAGGAAAATCGACATTTCGTCCCTGACTCCGTGGGTACTCGTTCCGGCGAAGTAATCGCCCCGACTTCTGAGCGCTTAAGTGCGGTTACCGGGCGGCATTAAACCTGCTGCGCGACGCGGAGAAAAGTACCTTGGCTGCAATAAATCCGGCGAGCGCACCAAACAGATGACCTTCGAAGGAAACACCCTGGCGAGGAAGGAAGCCAAATATCAGGCCGCCATAGAGCAGGGCCACGACGCCGGCCGTTATCAGGTTGCCCCAGCTCCTGTGAAACCAGGCGCGGGACAAGAGGTATGCCCATAGCCCGAATACCCAGCCGCTGGCGCCGATGTGTACGCCTGCAAAGCCGAACAGCCAGACCAGCGCGCCGCCCAGCAGAATAATAATCGCGCTGACGGCAATGAAGCGGTTGAGTCCTTCGATGATGACCAGGGTGCCCAGAATCAAAAAGGCAATCAGGTTCGCGCTCAGGTGCGCAAAGGAAGCGTGCAGAAAAGGCGAGGTGATGATGCCGAGCAGACCGTGCACGGTTCTCGGGATCAGGCCGAAGGCCATGAGGCTGTAGCCGGTTGCAACGTTGAGCAGTTGCAGCGCGACCATGAAGAGTGCCAGGCCTGCGATTGTCTTGAAACCCTTCAGGGCATCCATCCTTGACCTCGATTCACTGAAAACTGAAGCGCAACCCATTGTGGGAGCGAGCCTGCATGCGAAAAGGGAGTGTCAGTCGACATCAATGTTGTCTGACAAACCGCAATCGCTAGCAGGCTAGCTCCCACAGGTTATGCGTTCGACTCGAGAGTCGGTTATTCGGCCGATTTTTTCTTCAGGCGTTCCAGGATCGCATTGGCGCTGCCTTCGTTCGGCGTGATGCCGGCGTCGCGCAACTTGCGTTCAAGGTCAGTACCGGTCGATGCATCAGCCAGTTGGTCCTGAGCTTCCAGTTCAGCCGCGCGTTGCTGCTGCTTGGCTTGCAGGCGATTCAGCGTGCCGACGGCGGTTTCCAGCTTGCCGTTGGCGCCGCCACTGGCAATCGAAGCGCTGACTTGGGCTTTCTGTACGCTTTCGCGAGCCTTGGCCATGTCCACTTGCTGGCGCAGGCTTTTGATGCGGTTTTCGGCCTTGGTGATGTCTTTGCGCATGTTTTCAGCGTAACCGCCGAATTCAGTGGCCTGCTTTTGCTCGACGTCCAGTTCGTTGGTCAGGGTCGAAATGGCTTCGGCCACTTCCAGCGCCAGGTCTTCACGGTTGGCCTGAATCGCAGCCAGGGCCTTGGATTCCAGGTCTTTGATCTTGGCGTTGTACTCGCTGACGCGGTCAGCCGACAGTTTGTGCTTGGCCATGATGGTGACCAGCTCACGCTTGGCGTTGGCCAGGGCGCTGTCAGCATCGCGAATTTCCTGGTCGAGGATGCGCAGGGCCTGTTGGTCGACGATCGATTCGCCAACTTCAGTGGCACCGCCACGCAGCGCGGTGAACAATTTGCTCCAGATGGACTGAGTCATTGGATATTTCCTGTTACCGAATAATTAATTGAAGAAACGTTCGAAGGCTTCGCTGGCGCGCTGGACGTTGTCGACCAGGGTTTTAACCTCGGTCACGATATTCGTCAGGCTGGAGTCGGAGCTCAGGGCGCCGAACATGTTGTAGACAATCTGCCCGTTCGGCATGGACTCGATACCGATCGAGGACAGCGGGAACATCTCCCGGCTGCGCAACACGGCGTCATTGAAGGCCGGTACGTCGTTGATGGACTCGACGTCGACCAGAACGGTATCGACGATGATCTGATCGCCCACCACCGCGATGTAAATCGGCAAGCCACCGAAATCGTTCATTTCCAGCTTGATGCTGGACTCGGAGCCTTGAACGAGAGAAAGCGTGATGTCGTTCGAAACCACCTCATCCAGGGCCTGAAGGGCGCTGAAGAGGCGATCGATGTTCCAGTTTGTACCTGCGCTCATGTAATTCTCCGACATGAATGAGCCAGCCAGAATCGGTTGGCGAAGCTGTTTCTCCATCTGCTTGAGCAGGCTTCGGTTTTCGGGAAGCACCCAAGTCTCGTGTTTCACATAACCGGCGGCACCCAGGCCCGCGCGCATCTGCTTCATGTAAAAGCTCGATGGTTTTTTCGCGGACGGTTTCGAGCGCTCTCCCTTGCGGCTTGCTGGATCGGTATCGGGCCCGTCTGGGGAGCTCGATGGAGAGCTGCTTTTCATGGGGCTGACCTCGTTGTGAAAAACTCACGCGTGGGAAACACTACAGGCAATTTTTGCCACTCTCAATAGCTCACGCGTGAGATTTTTTGTATTACTTTTTCCGACCCACGAAAAAGGCCCGCAGCGCGTAAACGCGGCGGGCACTTTTCGGAATTTGATCAATACGTTAAGACGTTAGTGGCTGGCCGCCAGGAATTCGTCAGTGGAGATCACGCTCGCATAGGCAAAACCAAGGGCCGACATGAAGGCAGCGTGAACGTGTGCGGCGGGCACTGTGACGCCGTTGAATTCCAGGTCGCGTGAGGCGCAGGCATCGTGGATCACGGTGACGGTGTAGCCGAAATCGGCAGCGGCGCGGGTGATGCCATCGACGCACATGTGGCTCATGCTGCCGACAACCACCAGTTCCTTGATGCCTTGCTCGTCGAGGATCGATTTAAGATCGGTTTCACGGAACGAGTTGACGAAGTGCTTGAGCACCACCGGCTCATCGGCGCGGTTCAGGACTTTGGGGTGCAACTTCGCGCCTTCCGAACCCGGGGTGAAGAATGGGGCTTCTTCGGAGGTGAATTCGTGTCGGATGTGCACCACCGAATCACCGGCATCGCGAAAGGCTTTGAGCAGACGGACGGCGTTGTCAGCTGCAGCGTCGGCGCCGACCAGCGGCCACTTGCCTTGGGGGAAGTAGTCGTTTTGGATATCGACTACGATGAGTGCTTGCTTGGCCATGACTGTTTCCTCGAAATGTGTGCGTTGGGTGTGGAATGAAGTATTGGCCCTGGCAGGCCGACCGGGGATTGGCCGCCCCGACAATAGAAAGGGGAAAACTGACAATGGATGCACAAAGGGCAATCGCCGAACTCGGCGTGCTGATTTATCCCGGCGCGCAGATGGCGGCGGTGCACGGATTGACCGACCTCTTCGGCGTGGCCAACCGGATTGCCGACGAGCATCAGTCTGCGCAGTTGCCGCTGCTGCGGGTCAGCCATTGGCAAGTTGATGGAGAGCAGGCACCCGAGCGGGTTTACGACAGTCATCCGGGTCCCGACCGCCCATTGGTGGCGGTGTTGATTCCGCCGTCGATCGCAGGGTTTTCCGAAGGCCAGGCACCGCAGGCGTTGGTCCGCTGGCTGCGTCAGCAACATGCGCAGGGCGCGACCCTCGGCGGCGTCTGCGTGGGTTCGATTCTGCTGGCAGAAAGTGGCTTGCTCGATGGCCGTAGCGCCACCACCCACTGGACCTCGGCCAAAACCTTCGCCCAGCGTTATCCGGCGATCAAGCTCAAGGCCGATACGCCCATTGTCGACGACGGCGACCTGATCACCACCGCCGGGCTGATGGCCTGGTCCGAGTTGGGTTTGCGCCTCGTAGACCGCCTGCTCGGCCCGAGTATCGCCACCGGCACCGCGCGTTTCCTGGTGGTGGAACACAGCGACAGCGCGAGTGAATGCGGCAGCAATTTTTCACCGATTCTCAGCCACGGCGACGCGTCGATTCTCAAGGTTCAGCATTGGCTGCAAAGCACCGGGGCGACCGATGTGTCGTTGACGACAATGGCCGAGCGGGCGGGGCTGGAAGAGCGCACGTTCCTGCGCCGCTTCCGCGCGGCGACCGGGTTGAAACCCACCGAATACTGCCAGCACCTGCGGGTCGGCAAGGCGCGTGAAATGCTCGAGTTCACCAATGGCACCATCGATCACATCGCGTGGACCGTGGGGTATCAGGATCCGGGGGCGTTCCGGGCTACGTTCAAGAAAATCACCGGGCTGGCGCCGAGTGATTACCGGTCACGGTTTGGCGTGACGCCCTCAACCGTAGCTCGATAGCCAGAACACAGCAGATCCAAATGTGGGAGCGAGCCTGCTCGCGATGGGGCCATAACATCCAATATTGATGGTGCATAACAGGCCGCTATCGCGAGCAGGCTCGCTCCCACATGGGTTCTGTGGAAGGCCTTGATCGTGCAAAATGCCGGAGTCGCCACTGGGTGTCGTGCAGAATCGAGCAGGCGTCGTGCTATCACGATTCTTGCAACTGTCTGATTTGAAAACCGTTTCACTCCAACCTCCCTTGGCTTGATCTCTGCACCCCTTCAACTACATTCATCAAAAGCAGATTGAAGGGGGACGCATGACCCCAACAAATCGCAAGAAACTGGTGGTCGCCCACTCGGTCCGCCCCGAGGCACCCCAGCACGAAGTCGAGACAAATCGTGCGCTGGCCCGTTGGCTGGCGCAAATCCTCGGCCTCAAGTTCGGCGGAAGTTACGACCCCGAACTTCATAACGGCCGGGATCTCTATCTTTTGCCGACCCAAACCCTGGTCGGCGTCACTGCCGCCCGGGCATTGGGAGTCACGGGGCCGGAGGATATGTGGGGCGGCTACGTTGACCACGATTTCATCTGCACCAAAGCCATCAGCCACGGATTGCGCAACAAAAATGCGCACGCTCCGGAAGGCTGGTCTGCGCTGTTTTCCCAACGGGTGCGCAACGTCGTACTCGATGGCCTCAGCGTGTTCTCGTTCGACGATGCGCGGCCAGCGGCGGAGCATTTGCTCTACGCCGGCCCTATTCGCATCAAGCCGATTCATGCCTGCGCCGGACGTGGACAGGAAGTGATCAAAAGCCTCGACCAGTTCGACGCCGTTCTGGCTCGCCCCGATGCCAAGGCACTGTTCACCGAAGGCGTGGTGCTCGAACAGGATCTCGACAAAGTAATCACCCACAGCGTCGGCCAGAGCTTTATCGGCGGCAAGGTGCTGAGTTATTGCGGTGATCAATACTTGACCGAAGACGGTCGAGGCGAGCAGGTTTATGGAGGTTCCAATCTACTGGTGGTGCAGGGGTATTACGAAGATCTCCTGGAACTGGACCTGCCTGACGATGTGTGTCTGGCGATCCAGCAAGCGCAAGTGTTCGACAGCGCAGCGGACGAGGCCTATCCCGGTTTCTACGCCTCGCGCCGCAACTACGACATCGCCCAAGGCCTGGACAGCAACGGCCAACAGCGCAGCGGCGTGCTTGAACAGTCCTGGCGCATGGGCGGTGCCAGCAGTGCCGAAGTGGCCGCGTTGCAGAGCTTCGTCAACGACCCGCAGATGCGCGCGATTCGCGTGTCTTCGGTAGAAACCTACATCGATCAACCGCTGCCGGTGGACGCCATCGAGGTGTACCGCGGGCCGGCGGAAAACAGTGACTTTCTTCTCAAGTACGTAACGGTCAAATCCTATGACGGCTAGAAGCGAAACCATTCAGATCGACATCGACGATGAACAGATGAGCGGGACTTTTCTGAGCCCCAAATCGAAAGTCCCCGGCGTGTTGTTTGTGCACGGTTGGGGCGGCAGCCAGGAGCGGGACCTGGAACGGGCCAAAGGCATCGCCGGTCTGGGGTGCGTGTGCCTGACGTTCGACTTGCGCGGGCACACCGGCGGCACCGGCATCCCGCTCACTCGCGTTACGCGTGAAGACAACCTGCGTGACCTGCTGGCGGCGTATGACCGCTTGCTCGCCCACCCGGCGCTCGACACTTCCGCCATTGCGGTGGTCGGCACCAGTTACGGCGGCTATCTGGCCTCGATCCTGACTTCGTTGCGCCCTGTGCGCTGGCTGGCGCTGCGGGTGCCGGCGCTCTATCGCGACGATGAATGGCACACGCCCAAACGTGAACTGGACAAGGCTGATTTGCGCGATTACCGAAATACGCTGGTGCGCGCCGACAGCAATCGCGCGTTGCATGCCTGCTCGCAATTCACCGGGGATGTGCTGCTGGTGGAGTCCGAAACCGACGACTACGTGCCTCACGCAACGATCATGAGCTACCGCGCCGCGTGCCAGCAGACGCATTCGCTGACGCACCGGATTATCGATGGCGCCGATCACGCGTTGAGCGAACCGGTTTCGCAACAGGCGTACACCTCGATGCTGGTGGACTGGATTACCGAGATGGTCGTGGGTGAGCGGTTGAGCATTATTCAATCGAAGTGAGATACGTGGTGTTCTTGCGATCATCGCGAGCAGGTCGGATCGCCGCACCGTCGCTCCCACAGTTGATCGCGGTCCCCTGTGGGAGCGAGCCTGCTCGCGATAGCGGCGTCCGTATCACCACAAACCTCAGGAAGGTTTCTTGGCAATCCGCAGCGACTTGGCCTTCGCCTCCACCACCAAATACATCACCAACGTAATCAACAACGGCAAAATAAAATAGATCGCCCGATACGCCAGCAACCCCGCCACCAGACTCCCCCGCGACGCTTCATGCTGCAGCAGCGCCACAAACACCGCCTCCAAGACCCCAAGCCCCGCAGGAATATGGGTAATCACCCCGGCAATCGCACTGATCAGCAACACCCCGAGCACCAACGGATAATCCAGCTTGCTCGGCAGCAGCGTGAAGATCACCGCCGCCATCAGCGACCAGTTGAGCGCTCCGAGGGCCAGTTGCAGCACCGCCATGCGCAGGGATGGCAGGTTGATTTCCACCCCGCGAATCGACCATTCCCGACGTTTGGAAAACCGGCACGCCGCCAGATATCCCGCGCTCACCAGCAGCAACAACACGCCCACACCTTGCAATGCACCGCTGCTCAACTTCCAGCCCGGGGGCATTCTGACCAGTCCGCTGCTGAACACCGCGCCGGCAATCACCATGTAGCCGAACCAGTTTGTCGCCAGGCTCAACCCGAGGATTTTCGCGATGTTGCTTTTGCTCACCCCGAGCCGCGAATACAGGCGATAACGCATGGCAATGCCGCCGACCCAGGCACTCAGGTTGAGGTTAAAGGCGTAGCTGATGATCCCCACCGGCAGGATCTGTTTCCAGGTCAGGTCCTGGCGAATGTAGGTGCGACCGATCAGGTCGAAGCAGGCGTAGACCAGAAAACTCACCAGCGTCAGGCAGGACGCGATGATCAGCGTGCGCACCTTGAAATCGGCCAGGGTGTCGAAGACTTCGTTCCATTCAATGCGCTGGGCGAGCATGGTGAACAGCACGATCAGCGCCAGGAAAAACAGCATCGTCAGCGGTTTTTTCCAGCGGCTCCAACGTGTTTTTTTTACCGGGGCGGGTGTTGCGCTGTCGGCGTGAGGCGACGAGTGCGCTTCAACGTGGCTCATGGTGGTCGCTCCCGGCTGGATGGGTGAAGGGTTTCAGGCGGGGTTTATGCGCCGGCAGCCAACCGGCCCATGCCGGGAAGTGACGCAGGAAGTGAAACACCAGAAAGCCGACGGTCATGTGCCAGATTCGTCCGCGCGGTGACTTTTCCACTGACATGGCTTTGCAGTGGTTGTTGCTCAGTACCTCAAGCCGTTCGAACAGGTCGTGGTTGAAGGCGCGGTCGCGGATCAACACGTTGGCTTCCAGGTTCATGGACAGGCTCAAGGGATCGAGATTGCTCGACCCGACAGTGCTCCAGTCCTCATCCACCAGCGCGACTTTGCCGTGCAGCGGACGTTCGCAATATTCAAAGATCTGTACGCCGGACTTGAGCAGGTAGTCGTAGGTCATGCGCGCGGCCAATTTGGCCACCATCATGTCTGGTTGGCCTTGCAGGATCAGGCGTACGTCCACACCACGGCGAGCGGCGTTGCGGATCTCTCGCAGCAAGCGGTAGCCCGGAAAGAAGTAGGCATTAGCGATCACAACCCGGCGCTGGGCACTGCGCAGCACCTGCCGGTAAACCTCCTCGATATCCGTCTTATGGTCGCCGTTGTCGCGGTACACCAGGCGAACCTGGCCGTCGTGATCGCTGAATGCCAGTTCCGAACGTCGCTGCCGACGGCGTTGCCACCAGTATTTGGCGCGACCGGGGCGCCCACTTTGCAGCAGCGCGAAGTGGTGAATGTCGGCCACTGCGGGGCCTTGCACTTCAACCGAGTAATCCTGCTTGGCCTCGGGGCCGAAGTCGGCCAGATGGTCGGCGGAAAAGTTGATCCCGCCGATGAACGCAATCGTGCCGTCCACCACCACGATCTTGCGGTGCAGGCGGCGGAACCAGTTGGTGCGGATGCCCAAATGCTTGGGCGCCGGATCAAATATTTGCAGGCGCACGCCGGCCTGGCTCAACGCATTGAGATACCCGGTCGTCAACTCGCCACAGCCAAATCCATCGAGGCTGGCCGTGACCCGTACACCGCGTTGGGCGGCTTCGATCAGCACCTGCTGCAGCTCATTGCCAACCTTGTCCTCGAACACAATGAAGGTTTCCAGGAGGATTTCAGTCTTGGCCTGGCGCATGGCCTCGAATACCCGCGGGAAATAGTCTTCGCCGTTTTCCAGCATTTCCACGAGGTTGTTGCCCTGCCAGCCGTATTCAACGTCGACCACGCCGGGTTCACGCACCGGTGGAGTGGCGGGTATGTGATCAACGGTTTTTTCCATCGGTGCGCTGCTCATAGTTCGATCTCCACCGATAGCGGTGCGTGGTCGGAAAGGTGTGACCAGGGGCGCGCCGCCAGCACTTGCGGACGGCTGGCCTTGAGGTTGCGCACATAGATGCGGTCCAGGCGTAACGCCGGCAACCGCGCTGGAAAACTGCGCGCCGGTTTGCCGTGATGCTCGGCAAACACCTCGCGCAGACCACAGGGCTTGAGCAACGCATCGGCACGCTGGCGCCAATCGTTGAAGTCGCCGGCGACGATCACCGGCGCATCATCTGGAAGGTCTTCAAGGCGTCGCGCCAGCAACTTGAGTTGCTCCGTCCGGTGGGTTTCACGCAGCCCCAGATGCACGCAAATGGCGTGCACTTCCCGGTCGTCTCCAGGCAGGCGCAGCACGCAATGGAGGATGCCGCGGTTCTCATGGCCGCTGATCGAGACGTCGAGGTTGTCATGGCGAATGATCTGGAATTTCGACAGCAGCGCATTGCCGTGATCACCCGCCGGATACACGGCGTTGCGGCCGTAGGCAAACTGCGGCCACAGGCTGTCGGCGAGGAATTCGTACTGCGGCATCGTCGGCCAGTTGGTGTAGCGCTGCGGATGATGCTCGTGGGTGCCGTGGACTTCCTGCAAAAACACCACGTCGGCGGAGACGCTGCGCACCGCTTCGCGTAATTCCGGCAAGATGAAGCGCCGGTTGAGCGCGGTGAAACCCTTGTGGGTATTGACCGTCAGCACGGTGAAACTGCGTACGGCGGTGATGATGGATTGCTGCTCGTCGGTGGTGCCTACCGGCTCGGACATACTCATGACAGCACTCCTTCGGCGACCGGTTCACCTGGACGGGTGGCGAGGTCTTTGTCGAGATGGAAATGCTCAAGCAAGCGCCGTGCATCGAAGGGCGCGCGGACTTTGATGTCGTTGTCGAAATAGCAAAACACTTCGCGGGACTTGCGCGCTTTCGGTTTCTGCCGAGGTGCGATCAGGTGCGGATCCGTCGGTTGCTGCCCGTGATTCCACGCGTCGATCCGCTCGCCCCAGCGTTCCAGCGCCTCAGGGGTGTAACCGCTGGCGTAAAGCTCTTCGGCACCGTGCAGGCGCAGATAAACGAAATCACTGGTGACGTCTTCGCGGTACGGCCATTTGCCGGCGGTGTCAGCGATGACCAAGGCAACGTTGTAGCGTTTGAGCAGGCGCACGAACGACGGATCAACAAAGGTCTCGTTCCTGATTTCAACGGCGTGGCGCAGCGGCTTTTTCTTGTAAGCCTTCAGGCTGGCGGGGCCGTGCAGGTGCGAATCATGCTGGCGGGCGAGGGCGGCCGCCTGTTGGGTGTCGTGGGGCAATTGCTCGAGAAAGCTTTCGAACAGCTCGACGTCGAATTTGAAATTGGGCGGGAACTGCCAGAGGATCGGGCCGAGCTTTTCTTTGAGCTCCAGGATCCCGGAGGCAAAGAAATTCGCCAGCGGTTTATGAATGTCCCGCAGGCGTTTGATATGGGTGATGAAGCGTGGTGCTTTGACGCTGAACACGAAGTCCGCCGGGGTTTCGGCGTACCACTGGGCATAACGTTCAGGCCGTTGCAAGGCGTAAAACGATCCATTGATTTCGATGCTGTTGACCGCCCGTGACGCGAATTGCAATTCGCGCTTCTGGGTCAACCCCTTCGGGTAGAAGCCTCCCCGCCAAGGCGTGTAGCGCCAGCCTGAAATACCAATGTGAATCGCAGCCATGTCGCCTCCCGTCTAATGGTCCCCGGTTGCCCCTGTCTTTTGATGACCGTGGGGCAAGCGAGAAAGTTTCGACGGGAGTACGGACGGTGCACAGCTTGAATAGATGCACGGACCTGTAGGAGCCGGCTTGCTGGCGATAGCGATGGCACATTCAACATCTATGTGACTGACACACCGCTATCGCCAGCAAGGCGGCTCCTACAAGGGGGAGTTAGTGGCTGGCGACGATGCGGGCTGAACCCTCAACCGGCTCGGCGTAGGCCGGGCCAAGTCGATCAAGACGCCCACTCCAAGCCGTCAGCGCCAACGCAACCAACACCACCAGTCCGCCAATCCACGCCGTGTGGATCAAGCCCATTTGCGCAACAATCAAACCACCGCCCCACGCGCCACCGGCGATGCCAAGGTTGAAGGCCGCGATGTTCAGCCCCGACGCCACGTCCACCGCATGCGGCGTGTGATGCTCGGCCTGGCGCACTACATACACTTGCAGCCCCGGCACGTTACCGAACGCCACCGCGCCCCAGACCAGCACAGTGGCCAGCGCCAGCCATGGGTTACCGGCGGTAAAGGTCAGCACGAACAGCACGGCAGCGAGCAAGGCAAAGATGATCTTCAGCGCGCTGATCGGGCCGCGCTTGTCTGCCAGTTTGCCACCCCAGATGTTGCCGACCGCCACCGAGATGCCGTAGACCAGCAGCACCAGGCTGACGGTGCCGGCGCTGAAGCCGGAAATGTCCTGAAGAATCGGCGCCAGAAAGGTGAAGGCGATGAACGAGCCGCCGTAACCGACCGCAGTCATGGCGTACACCAGCAGCAGCCGCGGTTGCTTGAGCACCTGCAATTGCTGCAACAGCGAAGCGGGTTTGCTGTGGGCGATGTTTTTCGGTACGTAAAGCAGGCTGCCGGTAAAGGCGATCACACCCAATGCAGACACGGCGAGGAAGGTTTCACGCCAGCCGAAATGCTGACCGATGAACGTCCCCAGCGGTACGCCTGTGACTAGCGCCACGGTCAGGCCGGTGAACATGATCGCAATGGCACTGGCGGCTTTTTCCTTCGGCACCAGGCTGGTGGCGATGGTCGAGCCAATCGAGAAAAACACCCCGTGAGCCAGGCCGGTGACGATCCGCGCGAGGATCAACGATTCATAACTGGGTGCTTTCCACGCCAGCAGGTTGCCGAGGGTGAACAGCACCATCAGCGACAACAGCAGCAATTTACGCGGGACTTTGCCGGTGAGGGCGGTAAGCACCGGGGCGCCAATGGCAACGCCCAGGGCGTAAAGGCTGACCAACAGGCCGGCGGACGGCAGGCTGACGCCGAGGTCGGCGCCGATGGTGGGTAACAGGCCAACGATGACGAACTCGGTCGTCCCGATGGCGAAGGCGCTGAGGGTCAGCGCGAGCAAGGCAATGGGCATGACTGCAACTCCGGTGGGTTTGATTGATGGAGCGCAGTGTCGGGGTTTGGGTTGTGCGGAAAAATAGAGGGGTGGGCATTTGATATTTGCGCTGAGGTCAAATATCAACGGTGCGACACAGTTCAATGTGGGAGCGAGCCTGCTCGCGATAGCGGCGACACATTCAGCATTAATGTGTCTGAACCACCGCTATCGCGAGCAGGCTCGCTCCCACAGGGGAAACTGCGGCGTTGGTTATCTCACGGTGAAAACCGAACTTGCCCGCCATTTGCCGATCAGTTCCTTACAGACCCTTCCCAAGGAGCTTCCCGTTTTGCTCAAGTTCAAGACCGCGATACTACTGGGGGCGTTGCTGTTTCTGGGCAGCAACGAGCTGGAAGCCGCCACGCTGCCGGGGGTTCCGGCCGCTGCCGAGGAACCGGCAAAGCCTGAACCGCTGGTCCAGGGCGGTCTGCTCGGGGCGATCAGTTCCAGCATCGACGACGTTCAGGACAAGCTCGACCTCAACGAAGACCTGGTCGACGCCTGGCGCCTGCGGGCCGATCGGGCGGCGGATGAAGTGGACAAACTGGTCAATCGACCCTCGAGCCGTTCAGGCTGGAGCGTGATCGGCGACTTCCTGATGTTGTCCGGCGTCTGGCTCGGCAGCTTTGCCTTGCTCACCGTACTCGGCGGGATCCTCGCCAAACGCTTGAACCAGGGCCGCTGGCTGCGCACCCGCCAGCGCAGTCAGGACTTGCTCAATTATGTGCTGCCTTACACGCTGCCGGCCGTGATCTGTCTGCCGTTGACCCTCTACGTCAGCCATTTCCTGCCCGCGTCGGTGGGCCGCGCGTTGGCGTTGTGTTTCGCCTACGCCACCAGCAGCGGTATTTTCTCGACGTCGATGCTGCTCTGCGTGATCGTCATGTTCAACACCGGCCACAAGCGCACGGCGGTGCAGATCATCCGCGATTTCTGCCCACGACCGCTGTTCCTGATCGGCTTCCTCGCCGCGCTCAGCGACGCGCTGACCAGCCCGCAAATCGCCCGGCAACTGGGCGGCAACATCACCAGCAGCGCAGCAGTGCTCACCGGTTTTTTCGTCTCGATCATTTTCGGATTACTGGTGATTCGTTTGCGCCGCCCAGTGGCGCACCTGATCCGTAACCGGCCGCTGGCCCAGCGCCTAAAACAGCCGTCACTGCAAGAATCCCTGCGGATTTTTTCCGGGCTCTGGTATTGGCCGATCCTGCTGATGGTGATGGTCTCGGCGATCAACCTGCTCGGCGTTGGCGACGACAATCAGAAGGCCCTGCGCTGTGCGTTGTTCACCACCATCCTGCTGATCGCCACGGTATTTCTCAGCACGATTTTCCAGCACATGTTCAAGTCGCGTCAGGTCACAGCGATCCAGCACAGCAGCGCCTACAAGGAGCGTTTTCTCAGTCTGCTGCACGCGTTGCTGCGGATTGTCATGGCCGTTGCCTTCATCGAAATCCTCGGGCGTATCTGGGGCGTGTCGCTGTTCGAATTCGCCGAGCAAAACTCGGTAGGTCGGGCGATCAGTGAGTCGTTGAGCAGTATGGGCCTGATCTTTCTAGTGACCTGGTTGCTGTGGGTGGTGCTTGATACGGCGATCCAGGAAGCGCTGAAACCGCCGCTCAACAAACGCACGACGCAGCCCAGCACGCGGGTCAAAACCATCCTGCCCCTGCTGCGCAACGCGATCAAAATCATCCTGGTGGTGATTTGCGCGATTACCACCATGGCCAACCTCGGGATCAATGTCGCGCCGTTGTTGGCCGGTGCCGGGGTGGTCGGCCTGGCCATCGGTTTCGGCTCGCAGCAATTGGTGCAGGACGTGATCACCGGGTTGTTCATCATCATCGAAGACACCCTGTCGATCGGCGACTGGGTGGTGCTCGACTCCGGCCACGCCGGCACCGTCGAGGGCCTGACCATCCGCACCTTGCGCCTGCGTGACGGCAAGGGCTTTGTGCACTCGGTGCCGTTCGGTCAGATCAAGGCCGTGACCAACCAATCGCGGCAGTTCGCTTATGCGTTTTTCTCGGTGCAGTTCACCTACGACACCGATGTCGACAAGGCGATCGAGTTGATCCGTGAGGCGGGGGATTCGATCCGTGAGGACGCGTTTCTCAAGTACAACCTGCAAGGGCCGCTGGACGTGTTTGGCGTCGACAAAATGGACCTCAACGGCGTGGTACTGACGGCACAGTTCCGCACGGTGTCGGGTGGGCAATATGCGGTGAGCCGGGCGTTTAACCAGCGCTTGAAAAAGCTTGTGGATAACAGCCCGTGGGTGCATTTCGCGCAGACTTATCCACAGCAGGTTTTGATGCCGAAACATGCGATGGCCGGGCAGGAAGAGGAAGGCCCAGCGCCGGAAAATTCGCCGGTGTTGTTGCCGGATCAGCCTCGCACCCAATGATTCTGTGGTGTCGCTGATGGCCTCATCGCGAGCAGGCTCGCTCCTACAGGGGACCTGCGGTGTACGCAAATCCAATGTGGGAGATTCTATGTTGCCCGGCAACCCTGAATTCTCAGGCTGACAGGTATTCGCTCTGATTTTTCATCAGGGCAAATGCCACCCGACAGAGCTTTCGGGCCAAGGCGACCAAAGCCTGGGTTTTCGAGAAGCCTCTAGCCAGGTATGCCTCGTAAAACGGCTTCCATTTAGACGAGCGACACGCCGCCATTGCGGCGTTGTAAGCCAAACGACGAACCTCCGGATCTCCTTTTTTGGTCAGGTACCGCCGCCCATTCTTCTTGCCGGAATCGTCGACTGCCAAGTCCATTCCCAGGAATGCGATGAACGCATCGCTGTTCGCAAAATCGCCCCGCATAAAAGTCGTCGCTAACCCCGTTGCGGTCAGCTCCCCAACGCCTTCTATGGCTTTGCAGCGATCAATATTCGCCTCAATCCCTGCCTCTTTGCTGACCTTGCGCAGCAGTTTCTGAATAGCCTGATCCGCTTGCTTGAATGCCTTCTGCTGAGCGGCCTGCACTTTCTTCAACAAGGGTTCATTGGCCCAACTCAACATCAGCCCAGCATGGTTCTGGATCAGCGTTGCACGTCTATGGAGAAGGCTTTTCAGTGAGCTGTAGGCCTTGGGTGGCGGGCTCCAGACCCGCAGTTTGGTTTGTTCATTCTCCAAGTAACGCGCCAGCAAACGCGCATCGCAGGGATCATTCTTGGCTCGTTGTCCGACGCCACGGCGGTAATGACTTACCCGATAAGCGTCCACCACGTAGACCTGATGACCCATTTCATGAGCCAACTCAACCGTGTCCAGGTGGTAAATGTTGGTGGCTTCAACGGCGATAGCGCTTTGGGCGGGCAGGGTTTTAAGCCAACGTTTAAGGGTGGTTCGATCGTTCTTGATGTCTTGAATGATTTGCAGGTCGGTGCGATAGACAGCAATTTGGGCCTTGGCGATATCGATACCAACAACCGTCTGCGAAGTAAGGATTGTCATGACAAATCCTCGGAGCTAGGGTTTAAGTGCTTGTTGGGGTCTACCGTTGCGCTGGCTTGTCTCTATCGTCGGTTTACCGATGAATTCCTTATCGGCGCTTTGGGTAGAAGGGGCGGGACGAGAAGTCTCCCACGGTCTGTACTGGTCAGAGTCAGAATCGAGTCTGTAGTCCCGCCCACCCCTTCAAGTCTAAACATACAAGCGAGCCTGCTCGCGATGAGGACAGTCCAGACACCATCAATGCCGGATCAGTTTGTTGTGTAATTCAGCAGTCGATTGCTGATCCAGCTCCACCCAAAAAACCTGCTTGCCGGCAATCTCGGCCGCCACCGGCAACCCATCCCGATACACCAACCGATTACTCGCCAACGCCGGCACCTTCGCCCCGGGCAATAACGTCCCGGCAAGGTTCAACGGATCGACCCCGCACACCGCAATCAGACTCCCGTCATGCGGCCGGCGCCGCACTTCGCGCAGCAACGGTATCGCCTCAGGTAACGCAAACTGCTCCCCGGCCAATCCACTGACAAACCGGCCACCGCGAATCTCCCCACGCGCCTCCAGCCGATGGAACGTGCGCAGCAATTCTCGCCAGCTGGGCAACCAATCCGCTTCCCGTTCCAGCAAGCGCCAGAACACCACGCCGTAGCGCCGGAGCAAGGTCATGGCGATGTGTTCCAGGGTGTCGCCCGGCGTCGGGGCCGGTCGTTTGTTATCCACAACCGGCGCGGCAGGACCCCGTCGCAGCAAGGCCCAGCGCCCGGCATCGTCCATCCCGCCGACAAACGCCCCACGCCCACGTCGACTGCTGCGATTCTGGCGTTTGCTGGCCGGGGTGATCAGCGCTCGCAGGCCGGCAAAACTGTCGGCGTTCACCAGCCCGGCACCGACCAATTCCTGCAAGGCAATTTCCAGCTCCGCGCGCAGCAGATGCGCCTCGTGAATCAGCTCATCGAAAAACAGTGCGCCGTGTTGGCTGAGTGCTTCGTAAACCTTTTGCGTCTTGGGCGACAGTTCGCTGACCGGGGTCTGCTCGGTCAGGCTGCTCCACAACCCGACCTGACTGCGCGGCAGCAGCAGAATCGGCGTGCTGCGCAACGCCGTGCTGGCGCTCTTGTTGCGCGCAGTGAGACGAGTCCACACCAGTTTGCCGCTGCGACACAGGTCGTCCAGCCAACTCGCCGAATAGCCTTTGATCCGCATCGGCAGAATGTCGCTGTCCCAGGCTGAAGCGGCGGCGGGGTAGCCTTCGAACTGAGCGACGATGGCTGGCAGTACCGCATTGCCCTGGCCTTGAGTCGCGGCGGACAGATGCTGCCAGTCGAACAAAAACCGCATGAAATCCTGCAACGCCACCGGCTCGATTTCCCGCCGCAGACGCTTGACCGTGTAGCGGTGAATCCGCGCCAGCAGATGCCGTTCGCACCATTCATCCTCACCGGCGCCCGGGGTGAATTGGCCGCGCAGCACATAACCTTCGCGCTCCAGTCGCGCCAGCGCTTGGGTGATTGCAATGGCCGGCAACCCCAACGATTCGGCAATCGCTTGCAACGGCAGTGGACCAAACCCGCTGAGCCGCGCGCGAATCACTTCCAGCAGCGCTTCATCCAGCTCCCCGACTTCATCGAACCCTGGCAGCGCCTCCAGCGGTGGATGCAAAGTCGCCTGTGGATAAACCGCGCGCAGGCAGGTCAAGCGCTCCAGCGCCAGCCACAGCGATTGCTCGGCATTGATCTGCAAACGGCTGGCGCGGCCGCTATCAGCAAGGGCGTTCAGCCAGTCCAGCCAATGCGCATTGGCCTGCGCCTCGACTTCGGAGATGCACGCCAGGCTCATCAAGGCCTCGTGCATTTCATCGACGCTTGTGGGGGCTGGCCAAGCTTCGTCGCGCACCGCTTGAATCGCGTCGGCATCCAGCGCGCCGAGGTCGTCGGTGGACTGCGGGTCGGTCCAGCGCCGGTTGAGCACTGCTTGCGTGCGGCGTTCTTCCAGCGGCGCATCGTCGAGAAAGGTGTAGGGCCGGGCGCTGAGGATTTCCGCTGCCAGTGGCGAGGGCGCCGGCAAATCGCGGCTGATCAGCCGAACATCGCCGCTTTCCATGCGTCGCAACAATGCCAGCCAGCCTTCGCAATCCATGGCCTCGTGCAGGCAATCGTCGAGGGTTTGTTCCACCAGCGGATGCTCGGGCACTTCACGTTCGCCGGCAAGGTTTTCCACGCAGGCGATCTGATCGGGAAACACGCAGGCGATCAGGTCTTCGCTTTTCATGCGCTGGATTTGCGGAGCGACTTTGCGCCCGCCCGTGTAACGCGGCAACGCCAGCGCGACCCCGGCGTTCCAGCGCCAGCGCACGCCGAACAGCGGCGCATCGAGTATTGCCTGGATCAGCAAGTGTTCGGCGGTGTTGCTGTGTACATAGCGCCACACGTCTTCGAGTTCGAAACTGTGGCTGGTGGACAGCGACAGCACGATCCCGTCTTCGCTGGCGGCGGCCTGTAATTCGAAGTTGAAAGTGCGGCAGAAACGCTTGCGCAAGGCCAGGCCCCAGGCGCGGTTGATGCGGCTGCCGAACGGCGTGTGGATGATCAGTTGTGTGCCGCCGGACTCGTCGAAAAACCGCTCCATCAGCAGTGTGTCCTGGGACGGCAGCGCGCCGAGCGTCAGGCGCGCCCGGGCCAGGTAATCCACCAGTTGCTCGGCGCTGGCCAGGTTCAGGTTAAGGGTGTCGGTCAGCCAGTCGATGGCCGGCTGCAAGTTGCCCGGTGTGGCGCCGAGCAATTCGTCGAGCTGCGCTTGCAGGCGCGCCACGGCGAATGACAATTCTGCGCTGCGCCCAGGCGCTTCACCGAGCCAGAACGGAATGGTCGGCGGCTGGCCCTGAGCGTCTTCGACCCGGACCTTGCCGGTTTCGACGCGCAGGATTCGATACGACGTATTGCCCAACTGGAAGATATCCCCGGCGATGCTTTCCACCGCAAAGTCTTCGTTGACGCTGCCGATGTTCAGCCCTTGAGGTTCGAGCAGCACGCTGTAATCGGCGTTGTCCGGAATCGTTCCGCCGCTGGTCACGGCCGTCAGTTTGCTGCCCCGACGACCGCGCAATGTGCGGGTCACGGCGTCGCGGTGCAGGTATGCGCTACGGATACCCTGCCGACCGTTGTAACCCTCGGCGAGCATGTGCAGCAGCGCTTGGTAATGTTTTTCGTCGAGTTCGGCGTAGGGCGAGGCTTTGCGGAACATCTCCAGTAGCGCCTGCTCCTGCCATTCCTGGCAGCTGACTTCGGCGATGATCTGCTGAGCCAAAACATCCAGCGGCGCCTTGGGAATCTGCAAGGTGTCGAGTTCGCCACGGCGTACACAGTCGAGCAGGGCGGCGCACTCGATCAAGTCATCGCGGGTGGTGGCGAACAAGCGGCCCTTGGGCGTGCCGCCGACCTGGTGCCCGGAGCGGCCGACCCGTTGCAGAAAACCGGCAATCGAGCGCGGCGAGGCGATCTGGCACACCAGGTCGACGTCGCCGATGTCGATCCCCAGCTCCAGCGAGGCCGTGGCGATCAACACTTGCAGGTCGCCGCGCTTGAGCCGCTGTTCGGCGTCGAGGCGAAACTCCTTGGCGAGGCTGCCGTGGTGCGCGGCAACGGCCTCTTTGCCGAGGCGTTCGCTCAAATGCCGGCTCAGGCGCTCGGCCAGACGTCGGGTGTTGACGAAAACCAGCGTGGTGCGGTGTTCGCGGGCGAGGGCGGCGAGGCGGTCGTAGACCAGCTCCCAGACATCGTTGGCCATCACCGCCGACAACGGCACTGGCGGCACTTCGATGTCCAGATCCCGCGGGCGGGCGTGGCCGATGTCGATGATTTCGCACTCGCGATCACGGCCAACAAGGAAGCGCGAGACCGCTTCGATAGGTTTTTGCGTGGCGGACAGGCCGATGCGCATCAGCGGGGCGGCGCACAGCGCCTGCAATCGTTCGAGGCTCAGCGCCAAATGGCTGCCGCGTTTGCTGGCGGCGATGGCGTGGATTTCGTCGACGATCACCGTGCGCGTGGTGCCGAGCATCTGCCGGCCGGAGTCGGAGCCGAGCAGCACATAAAGGGATTCCGGGGTGGTCACCAGAATGTGCGGCGCATTTCGACGCATGGCCGAGCGCTCTTTTTGCGGCGTATCGCCGGTGCGCACGGCGGTGTTGATCTGCAATTCGGACAGGCCCATGACGCGCAATTGCTCGGTGATGCCGGCCAGCGGGGTTTGCAGGTTGATCTGGATGTCGTTGGACAGGGCTTTGAGCGGTGAGACGTAGACCACCAGGGTTTCGTCGGGCAACCCACCTTCATTTTCCAGTCCGCGGTGGACCAGGTCGTCGATGACTGCGAGAAATGCCGTGAGGGTTTTGCCGGATCCGGTGGGCGCGGCGATCAGGGTCGAGCGGTGCTGGCGGATCAACGGCCACGCCAGGGCCTGGGCGGCGGTGACCGTCGGGAACGTGTTGCTGAACCAGGCGCTGACGGCGGGGTGGAAGCCTGCCAGGGCCGCGTCCGTGGGGATGGGCAGATTCATGGGGTAATTTATGCGGGTGGGGGACTGAAGATGCAAGTACCGCTCGGTTTATCGCCGTCCCTGTGGCGAGGGAGCTTGCTCCCGCTGGGTTGCGCAGCAGCCCCTAATCCTGCGTCCCGGTTTCTTCAGATGTACTGCGATTCCAGGTTTTACGACTGCTGCGCAGCCGAACGGGAGCAAGCTCCCTCGCCACAGGGGACGCAGTGAACCAAGGTATCTACACTTTACGGATGACGGTTGCGCACTAAACCCGCAAAATGCAACGATTCCGGCAACTATCAACGACATCGCCCGTGGGCGTTGTCGATAAAGCCATCGTTCCAATCAGACTGGGCCTGCTGACTCTATGCGAATGCGCCTTATGTTACTGGGCGGCGGAAATGCCCTTGGGCAGGCGCTGATTCGCCTCGGTGCGGAGGAAGACATCGGCTTCCTCGCCCCCCGCCCACCGCAAGACGGCTGGGATGCCGCGAGCCTGACGCAACTGCTCGACGACACCCGCCCGGACGCGCTGATCAATCTCGCCTACTACTTCGACTGGTTCCAGGCGGAGACGGTCAGCGAGCAGCGTCTGGCCGGGCAGGAGCGGGCGATCGAGCGTCTGGCCGAACTGTGCCAGCATCACAACATCGTTCTTTTGCAACCGTCGAGCTATCGCGTGTTTGACGGCTCCCGGGCGACCGCTTACAGCGAAAAAGACGAACCGGTGCCGCTGGGCTTGCGCGGTCAGGCCTTGTGGCGGATCGAACAAAGCGTGCGCGCCACCTGCCCGCAACACGTGCTGCTGCGATTCGGCTGGCTGCTCGATGACAGCCCCGACGGCACCCTAGGGCGCTTCCTCGATCGCGCCGAACACCCTGAAGAGCTGCTGATGGCCGACGACCGCCGGGGCAACCCGACACCGGTCGACGACGCGGCGCGGGTAATCATTTCGGTGCTCAAGCAACTTGATTGCGCGGCGCCGCTGTGGGGCACCTATCATTACGCCGGACATGAGGCGACAACGCCGCTGGCGCTGGGTCAGGCGATCCTGACCGAAGCACGCAGCCTGCATCCGCTGGCCATCGAAGCGCCGACCGCCCAGGCTCACGCCGCGCGCCCGGACGCCGCCGAAGAGCCGCAACACGCGGTGCTGGCCTGCAAGAAAATTCTACACACGTTCGGGATCAAGCCCCGCGCTTGGCGTGCGGCACTCCCGGGCTTACTGGATAGGTTCTATCGCCATGGCTGACGGCCCTGTTTTAATCACCGGCGGCGCCGGTTTCATCGGTTCGCACCTGACCGATGCCTTGCTCGCCAAGGGGCATTCGGTGCGTATTCTCGATGACCTGTCTACCGGCAAACGCAGCAACTTGCCGCTGGATAACCCCAAGGTCGAACTCATCGTAGGCGACGTCGCCGACGCTGCGCTGGTGGCCCAGGCCATGCTCGGTTGCAGTGCCGTGGCGCACCTGGCGGCGGTGGCTTCGGTGCAGGCCTCGGTAGACGATCCGGTGAAAACTCACCGAAGCAATTTCATCGGCTCGCTGAATGTCTGCGAAGCCATGCGCCAGGCCGGCGTCAAGCGAGTGTTGTACGCCTCCAGCGCGGCGGTCTACGGCAACAATGGCGAAGGCGAGTCGATCGATGAAGACACGCCCAAGGCGCCGTTGACGCCGTACGCGTCGGACAAGTTGGCCAGCGAGTATTACTTCGATTTCTACCGTCGCCAGCATGACCTGGAACCGGTGATTTTCCGCTTTTTCAACATTTTCGGCCCGCGTCAGGACCCGTCCTCGCCGTATTCCGGTGTGATCAGTATTTTCAGCGAGCGCGCGCAGAAAGGCTTGCCGATCACCGTGTTTGGCGATGGCGAGCAGACGCGCGATTTCGTGTACGTCGAGGACCTGGTGGACTTGCTGGTGCAAGCCATCGAGAAACCGCAGGTAGAACTCGGCGCGGTCAACGTCGGCTGGAACCAGGCGACATCCCTCAAGCAGATGCTTGAAGCGTTGCAGGCGGTGGTCGGTCAATTGCCACCCGTGAGCTATGGCCCGGCGCGTTCTGGTGACATTCGTCACTCGCGCGCGAACAACCAGCGATTGCTGGAGCGTTTTACCTACCCGGAGCAGACACCGATGAGTGTCGGGCTGGCGCGGTTGTTGGGACGCTGAGGTTCACGCAGTCATGAAAAAGGCGCCTTCGACGGCGCCTTTTTTGTAGCAGAAATGTTTCTTTGGCCAATGCAATACCTGTGGCGAGGGAGCTTGCTCCCGTTCGACTGCGAAGCGGTCGCCATCCATCCAGGGTCTGCTTCGCAGCCCAGCGGGAGCAAGCTCCCTCGCCACAAAAGCCATTCAAATGCTTCTTAGAACTTGTAACCAAGCCCAACCATGTAGATGAACGGATCAACATCCACATTGACCTTGGCCCGAGTACCCGGCGCAACCGCGTTGTTCTCAACGGTCGCACGGGTATCGATGTCGATGTAGCGCACTTGGGCGTTGATCATCACGTTGTCGGTCAGCATGTAGTCGGCGCCTACCTGGAACGCCATGCCCCAGGAATTTTTTGCCTTGAAGTTGCTGAAGCCGTTGGCCTGCGCTTCGCTGCCGACGTGCTCGTCGTAGATCCAGGTGTAGTTGATGCCGGCGCCGACATACGGCTGGAACGCGGACTTCCCGTCCAGCGGGTAGTACACAACGCTCAAGGTCGGCGGCAGGTGCTTCAGGGTACCGAGTTTGCCGTTGGCTGCACCCAGAGCGGTGCCTTTGAGCTTCACGTCATGTTCGAACGGCGAGGCGGCGAGCAGCTCGATCCCCCAGTGGCTGTCGATCATGTAAGCGAAGTTCAGGCCCAACTGCGTGTCGCTGCTCATGGTGGCCTTTCCACCCAGATCGGCGCCGGCCAGCGGGCCTTGATCGACCTTGACGCTGGAGCTGTCGGCTTTCGGGTTGACGGTGATTGCACCGGCACGAACGATGATGTCGCCGGCATCGTGGGCATAGGCGAGCGGGGCTGCAAGCGCGAGGGCGAGCAGCGAAGCGCAGAGCGCGGACTTGTGCATGGGGGCTCCAAAGGACGTTAAAAATGTTCGATGTCCAATGGTACGGAGGCGTCTGATACGGTCTTTTGATGCAGCTCAATGAAACAGTGATGGCTCTGATTTTGTGGGTGTTTTTGCTGGCCCCATCGCTAGCAGGCTAGCTCCCACAGAGGTATGCATTCCAAATGTGGGAGCTAGCCTGCTAGCGATGACTATCGATCAAACACCACATGACTGCCGGATTCACTCAGGCAGTTCATACACATAAATCTTGTCCGCCTCCATCTGATACCCCGCATCCGCCAGCTCGCTGCTCGACGCTTTAACTTGAAGCGCCCCCTCGATCCAGTACGGCTGATACAGCTCATCGAGCTTCACGCCCACTTCGCTTTTCACATGCACGATCTGGTTCGACGGCGGTGGCGGCACGTGGATGCAAGCGCCGAAATACGGCACCAGCAAAAACTCCGTGGCGCGGCCTTCCTCGCTTACTTCCAGCGGCACGATGTAGCCCGGTAAACGAATGTTCTGCCCGTCGAGGCTGTTCACCACCGGCGCATTGGGCATGTCTTGCTTGGCGGCCGGCGCAGATTCCGCGGCCAACGCGTCGCTCATCTGCGACAGGTCGTGCAGCGGTGTCATGTTCGGCACTTCCGGTGCGGCGTCCGGCGGGATCATTTCCGACCAGGTCAGGTCTTTCGGCTCGGCCGCCCACAGCGGCAGGGCGACCAGCATCAACAGCGCAAGCAGAGCGCGTGGCATCATTAACGTCCTCATAGTCGGATCGACAGGCCATCGGCCAAAGATTGGCGATACGCACGCCAGGCCGGCACGCTGCCCATCAGCAACGCGGCAATCAGGATGCCACCGAGCAGCGTCCATTCATATTCACTGGGCCAGGCGAGTGGCAGATACAAGCCGTAATTGGACTGCACATACCCTTGGGCCAAGGCGATGCCCACGTACAAAAGTCCCAGCCCGGCAATCACGCCGGACAGCGCCAAGGCGAAGGCCTCCAGCACCAGCAACGTCGCGATGTGCCACGGCCGGGCACCCACCGAGCGCAGAATCGCCATCTCGCGGCGTCGTTCGTTGAGGCTGGTGAGGATCGCCGTGAGCATGCCGATCAAACCGGTCAGCACCACAAACAGCGAGACTACGAACAAGGCTTTTTCCGCCGTGCTCATCAAACTCCACAACTCTTGCAGCGCCACGCCGGGCAGGATCGCCAGCATCGGCTCGCCACGGAATTCGTTGATTTCACGCTGCACGGCGAAGGTTGAAATCTTGCTGTTGAGGCCGAGCATGAACGCGGTGATCGCTTGCGGCGTCAGGTCCATGTTGCGCGCCTGGTCGGCGCTGATCCGGCCTTTGCCCTGAGCCGGCACGCCGTTGTGCCAGTCGACGTGAATCGCTTCCATGCCACCGAGGCTGATGTGCAACGTGCGGTCCACCGGAGTGCCGGTGCGCTTGAGAATGCCGACCACGGTGAACGGTTTGTCGTCATGTTTGACCAGGCTGATCACCGCCACACCATGGGCCAGCACCAGTTTGTCGCCGAGTTTGTAGTGCAGCGCATCCGCCACTTCGGCGCCGAGCACCACTTCGAACGGATCGCTGGCAAAGGCGCGACCATCGGCCAGTTCCAAGTGTTGTTGATGACCGTACTGGTAGTGCTCGAAGTACGCTTCGGTGGTGCCCATCACCCGATAACCACGATGGGAATCGCCGAGCGACATCGGGATCGCCCACTTCACTTTCGGGTTGTTGGCGAAGTGTTCGAAACTGTCCCAGCGGATGTTGTTGGTGGCGTTGCCAATGCGGAACACCGAGTACAGCAACAGGTTCACCGAACCGGAACGGGCGCCGACGATCAGGTCAGTGCCGCTGATGGTGCTGGCGAAACTGGCCTTGGCTTCGGTGCGCACCCGTTCCACGGCCAACAGCAGGCAGACCGACAGGGCGATGGCGAACGCGGTGAGGATCGCGGTAAAGCGACGGTTAGCCAGGCTGGCCATGGCTAGACGAAACAAATACATCTCAGACCTCGGACGGGGTGGCGGCGCGATTGAGATCGGCCAGCGACAGGTGGCGATCGAACAGCGGCGCGAGGCTTTGGTCGTGGCTGACGAACAACAGGCTCGAGCCGGCTTCGCGGCATTCGGCGAACAACAGGCGGATGAAGTTTTCGCGAGCGTCGTAGTCCAGCGCTGAAGTCGGTTCGTCGGCGATCACCAGTTCCGGCTGACCGATCAACGCGCGCGCGGCGGCAACCCGTTGCTGTTGGCCGATGGACAGCGAATCGGCGCGGCGGCTGAGGATGCTTTCATCCTTCAGGCCCAGGTGGGCGAGCAGGGTGGCGGCGGCCTGGTCGACGCTGCCGTGACGCTGTTTCGCCCGTTCGGCCCGCAGTTTGGAGAAGTGGCAAGGCAACTCAACGTTCTCGCGCACCGAAAGAAACGGTAGCAAGTTGAACTGCTGGAAGATGTAGCCGGTGTGATCGACGCGAAAGCGGTCACGCGCGCCGGCGCCGAGTTCGGTCAGTTCCTGGCCCAGCAGGCGAATGCTGCCGCGATCGGGCTTCTGCACCCCGCCCAGCAGGCCGAGCAGCGTGGTCTTACCACTGCCGCTGGGGCCTTTGAGGAACAGGGTTTCACCGGGCATCAGGCGAAACGCCGGGATATCAAGCAGCGGCGGGTGACCGGGCCAGCTGAAGCCCAGGTCGGACAGTTCGATGAGTGCTTGGGTCATGGCGCCGGTTTCATGGGTGATGATTTCCTGTAGGAGCCGGCTTGCTGGCGATGAATGCGCCGCGGTCCATGAATGAAACCGCGTTATCGTTCATCGCCAGCAAGCCGGCTCCTACAGGATCATGGTGGATTTAGAATTTGAGGGCGGCAGCCTTGGCCGTTACTTCAACCCCTTGCTGCCCGCTCGGGCTGATCAGTTGTACCTGAATCTTCTGGGTGGCCGGGAAGGTGTTGAAGATGTTCGCCAGATCGAGGGTTTTCAGTGCTCCCGGGGCCGCGCAGGTGAATTGATAGTGGGCGTGGATTTCGCTGTGGTCGTGGTGATGTTCGTCTTTGGCCTCTTCATCATGATCGTCATCAGCGTTTGGCTTGTCACCGAATAACGGGCTTTCCAGTTCCTGGGTCGCCACCACGCAACCGGCGGCTTTCGGCAGGTTGAACAGCGCCAGCGGTTTTTCGAGCTGCGCACGGGCAGCGGCGACTTTGGCTTTGTCAGCATCGGAGGTGGCAACGTGTTCGAAGCCCACCAGGTTCATCGCCGGGCTTTCCAGCTCCAGCTCCAGGGTCTGACCGTCCAGCGCCGCGTTCAGGCGACCGACGCCATGTTCGTGGGCACCGAGGCTGCCGTGTTCATGGTCGTGGTCATGATCATGTTCATCAGCGGCGTGGGCGACGGCCAGCGGCAACAGGGCAAATGGCAGAGCGAGGAGCAGACGGCGCATGGCGGGTCTCCGAAAGTAAAATGAAGAGTTTGTTATGTAATCTTATAACGAAAGTGCGGGGAGTTTGACCGCCTGCTTGGCGTTGCGCAAGTCGCATGGGAGCATGCAAGTCAGAAATGTGCAGGAGCAGGACCTATGTTGCGAATTCGCGGAAGCATCGGCGACTGGCCGGTGGATTTGACGTTGGAGATGGATGACGGCGATTGGGCGCGGCTTGGCGCGCAGTTGCAAGTGGTCAAGCCTGAGGCCGGTGAGGCCAGTGCTGCCCCGGCCAAGCCGATGAATCAGGATGATGCGTTATGGCAGATCGCCAAAGACCTGCTGCGCAAGGCCGGGCAAATGAGCGGGCCGGATTTGCTGGATCAGCTGGAAGGACTGACCGGCAGCGCGTCGTCGGGCAAACGCCTGCTGGTGCGTTTACGCCATTGCGCTGATGTGAAGGTGACGAGCGGCGGGGATACGCCGCTCTACAGCTGGATCGCACCAAATCCGTAGGCGCTGAGTTTGCTCCGGCGGCGATCCGACGATGGCGATCTCCGGGACGCCTTCGCCGGCAAGCCGAGCTCCTACAGGGTGATCAATACAGCGCGGCAAATAGTTTGCGGCGATAGGTGGTCACCAACGGGTGATCATTGCCCAGCAGTTCGAACACCTGCAGCAAGGTCTTGTGCGGCAAGCCTTCGCTGTAGCTGCGATTGCGCACAAACAGTTTCAGCAACGCATCCAGCGCGGCGTCGTACTGTTGGCGGGCCAACTGCTGGATTGCCAGTTGATACACCGCTTCATCGTCCTGCGGGTTTTTCGCCAGGCGCGCTTTCAGGTCTGCGGCATCCGGCAAATCCTTGGCCTGGCCAAGGAACTGGATCTGCGCCTTGGCGCCGGCCAGCGCGGCTTTGTGCTCGTCGCTTTTCACCGCGTCGAGTACGGTTTGCGCTTCGCCCAGTTCGCCCCGTTCAGTCAGGCAACGGGCGTAGAGGATCAATGCGCCGGCGTTGGTGTTGTCTTCGCCCAGCAACACTTTGAGCGCGGCTTCGGCGTCGGCGAAACGACTGTCATCGAACAGGGCCTGGGCCTGTTCGAACGGATCAGCGGCCGCGGGTGGCGGCATTTGTACGTGAGGCTCAAGCATCGTCCGCACGGCGGATTCCGGCTGTGCACCGGCAAAACCGTCCACCGGCTGACCGTCCTTGAACAACACCACCGTCGGCAGGCTGCGAATGCCGAAACGGGCGACGATGTCCTGTTCTAGATCGCAGTTGACCTTGGCCAGCAGCAACTCGCCCTGATAGCTCTCGGCGATGGTCTGCAGCATCGGCATCAGCACTTTGCAGGGCGCACACCATTCGGCCCAGAAATCCACCAGCACCGGTTTGTGGAAAGAGTTCTCGATCACCGACTGGTCGAAATCGGCAGTCGTGGCGTCGAAGATGTACGGCGTTTCCTGACTCATGGGGGATCTCGTAAAAGCGTGAATGGGTCAACTATACGGCTTGGCAGGGTGTCGCTGAAAGTGTGGGCAGTCTGACAGGTCGCCTTCGCGGGCAAGCCTCGCTCCTACAGGTCCGCGCCGATTTGAAGACCGACGCCGGACCTGTAGGAGCGAAGCTTGCTCGCGAAGCTTTTAGCCGCGCCGAGCATGGTAAAGGCTCACATGCCGAAACTCTTCAGGCTCGGCCAGGTCCGGCAGCGTCATCGCTTCCAGCATTTCGATACGTTGATACAACGGATGCCTGAAATCCCTCACCCGCGAATCCGCCACCAACGCCTCCCGTCCCCGGCTCAAAAACTCATCAAGCAACGGCAAGTTCGCCCGGTCATACAGCACATCTGCAACGAGAATCAGATCAAACCGATCCGCCTCGGCGAAAAAGTCCGTCGAGTAACTAAGCTGTACATCATTGAGTTCCGCATTCGCCCGACACGCGGCAATCGCCAGCGGATCCAGGTCACAGGCCACCACCTCCAGCGCGCCGGCCTTGACTGCCGCGATCCCCGCCACCCCCGAACCGGCGCCAAAATCCAGCACCCGCTTGCCTTTGACCCATTCAGGGAAGTCGGCGAGATAACGGGCAACCGCCAGACCGCTGGCCCAGCAGAAACTCCAGTACGGCGGTTCATGCAGAATCCGCCGGGTTTCTTCCGGGCTGAACGCGCGGTCCATGTTGTCGCCGTCGATCAGCCAGAGTTTCAGCTCAGTATCGGGCAATGCGACAGGCACAAGCTGCGCATCACCGAGCAATTCACCCAACGCCTGTTGCAGGTCAAGCGGTGCAATCATGGCGCTTTGACGAATTGCAACTGACCCAAAGCCTGGGTTGTCGGCTGGGTAATGACCTGCGACGGCAGGTGCAAAATCAACTGGCCAGACTGGCTGGCACGGCCACGCAGTTCAACGCGAACGCCCGCCGGGAACGATTCCGGGTTGAAGCGCAGGTGAAACGGCAACACTTGATTGGTGCCGATCAGGCTGGAACTGGCGAGCAATTGTTGCGGGCGGTCCTTGTCGTCGATCACCAGCAACGCCAGTTCGACTTCGGCACCGGCCGGCACGCCTTGCAGGGTGCCGCTCAGTTCACGCTGATAGGCGGGCAGCGGGCCGAAGTTGGCCGACTCCTTGGCTTTTTTCTGCGCCGCCTGCGGGGCGGGCCCTGGCGTCGGCGGCTGGGGCTTGGGCGCATCGCTGCTGCAGGCCACCAGCAGGCTGAAAAGACTGAGCAAGACGAGCGGTCTTAGGGACATTTGCGGCTCCAGCAAGGTGAAATCCATGAATCAGGCATATAGCCCGTCTGTATACCGTAAACCCTATGGCTTGTCTTGCCACGGGGATGCGCTACCATGGCCCTCCCTTTTTTTGTTGCCTGCCACCATGCACTGTCCCTTCTGCGGTGCCAACGACACCAAGGTCATCGACTCGCGTCTGGTCGCCGAGGGCGAACAGGTGCGCCGCCGGCGTGAATGCCTGGCCTGCGGCGAGCGTTTCACGACGTTCGAGACTGCCGAACTGGTGTTGCCGCGCCTGATCAAAACCGACGGTAGCCGTCAGCCCTTCGACGAAGAAAAACTGCGCGCGGGTATGCAGCGTGCGCTGGAGAAGCGCCCGGTGAGTGTCGAGCGCCTCGAATCGTCGCTGGTGCACATCAAACACAAACTGCGCGCCACCGGCGAGCGCGAGGTCAAATCCCTCGTGGTCGGTGAATTGGTGATGGCCGAGCTGCAAAAGCTCGACGAAGTCGCCTACATTCGTTTCGCCTCCGTGTATCGGCGCTTCCAGGACCTCAACGAGTTCCGCGAAGAGATCGATCGCCTGGCCCGTGAGCCGGTGAAAGAATGACCACCTCCGCAGAACTTGCCATCCTCGACGCCCATTACATGGCCCGTGCCCTGGAACTGGCGCGCAAAGGTCATTACACGACGCACCCCAACCCGCGTGTTGGCTGTGTGATTGTGAAGGGTGGGCAGATTGTCGGCGAAGGCTGGCATGTGCGTACCGGCGAACCCCACGCCGAAGTCCACGCCCTGCGTGCCGCCGGCGACAAGGCCCGTGGCGCCACCGCTTACGTGACCCTCGAACCGTGCAGCCACCACGGCCGCACGCCGCCCTGCGCCGATGCGCTGGTGAATGCCGGCCTCGCACGCGTCGTCGCGGCGATGCAGGACCCGAATCCGGCAGTGGCCGGTCGCGGCATGCAGCGCCTGGCCCAGGCTGGCATCGCCACCGAAAGCGGCGTGCTGGAAGGCGAAGCGCGCAAGCTCAACGAAGGCTTCCTCAAACGCATGGAACACGGCTTGCCGTTTGTGCGGGTGAAGTTGGCCATGAGCCTGGACGGTCGCACGGCGATGGAAAGCGGCGAAAGCCAATGGATCACCGGTACAGCGGCGCGTTCGGCGGTACAACGCCTGCGCGCGCAGGCCAGCGTGGTGCTGACCGGCGCCGATACGGTGCTGGCGGACAACGCCCGGCTGACCGTGCGTGCCGATGAACTGGGCCTGGACGCCGAGCAAACGGCCCTGGCCATGAGCCGTCCGCCGCTGCGTGTGCTGATTGACGGCCGTTTGCGCGTGCCGCTTGATGCACCGTTCTTCAAGGCCGGTCCTGCGTTGGTCGCCACGTGCATGGCGGTCGAAGAGCAATACGCCAACGGTCCGGAATGCCTGATCGTGGCCGGTGACGATGGCTTGGTCGACCTGCGCAAACTGCTGGTCGAACTCGCCGCCCGTGGCGTCAACGAAGTGTTGGTCGAAGCGGGGCCGCGTCTTGCGGGGGCGTTTGCCCAGCAAGGTCTGGTGGACGAATTCCAGATTTTCATCGCTGGCAAGTTCCTTGGCTCCTCGGCACGGCCGTTGCTGGACTGGCCGCTCGCGCAAATGAAGGATGCGCCCGAGCTCAAAATCACCGAAATTCGCGCGGTTGGCGATGACTGGCGAGTCATCGCCATTCCTGCGCCAGCGGCGAGCGTATAATTCCCGGCCTGCGCCAAGCGACGGCTTCGTTCTCGAGGAGGACTCCATGTTTACCGGCATCATCGAATCCATCGGCAGTATTCGTGCATTGACCCCAAAAGGCGGAGATGTGCGAGTACACGTAGAAACCGGCAAGCTCGATCTGAGCGACGTCAAACTGGGCGACAGCATCGCGGTCAACGGCGTGTGTCTGACCGCCGTTGAATTGCCGGGCAATGGCTTTGCGGCGGACGTCAGTCGCGAAACCCTCGACTGCACCGCGATGAATGACTTGAAAAGCGGCAGCCCGGTGAACCTGGAAAAAGCCCTGACCCCGACCACTCGCCTCGGCGGGCATCTGGTCAGCGGGCACGTCGATGGCGTGGGCGAAGTGGTTGCCCGTACCGAAAATGCTCGTGCTGTTGAATTCCGTATCCGTGCACCGAAAGAACTGGCCAAGTACATCGCCCATAAAGGCTCGATCACCGTCGACGGCACCAGCCTGACCGTGAACGCGGTCGATGGCGCCGAGTTCCTGCTGACGATCATTCCGCACACCCTGAGCGAAACCATCATGGCGTCGTACCAGCCAGGTCGCCGGGTGAACCTCGAAGTCGACTTGCTGGCACGTTATCTGGAGCGCCTGCTGTTGGGCGACAAGGCCGCAGAGCCCAGCTCCAAAAATAGAGAGCCGGGGAACATTACCGAAGGCTTTCTCGCCGAAAACGGCTACCTCAAATCCTGACCCAAGGGGGTGCCTTGTGGCGCTCAATAGCATCGAAGAACTGGTTGAAGACATCCGCCAAGGCAAGATGGTCATCCTCATGGATGACGAAGACCGCGAGAACGAAGGCGACCTGATCATGGCCGCCGAGTGCTGCAAGGCCGAACACATCAACTTCATGGCCAAGCACGCCCGTGGCCTGATCTGCATGCCGATGAGCCGCGAGCGCTGCGAACTGCTCAAGCTGCCCCTGATGGCACCGCGCAACGGTTCCGGCTTCGGCACCAAGTTCACCGTGTCCATCGAAGCGGCCGAAGGTGTGACCACCGGCATCTCCGCTGCTGACCGCGCGCGCACCGTGCAAGCGGCCGCGGCGAAAGACGCCAAGGCTGAAGACATCGTCAGCCCCGGTCACATCTTCCCGCTGATGGCTCAGGCCGGCGGCACCCTGGCGCGCGCTGGCCACACCGAAGCGGCGTGCGACCTGGCGCGCATGGCGGGTTTCGAGCCGAGCGGTGTGATCTGCGAAGTGATGAACGACGACGGCACCATGTCCCGTCGCACCGAACTCGAAGCCTTCGCGGCCGAACACAACATCAAGATCGGCACCATCGCCGACCTGATTCACTATCGGATGATCCACGAACGTACCGTTCAGCGGATTGCCGAGCAGCCTTTGGACAGCGAACTGGGCCAGTTCAACCTGGTGACCTATCGTGATTCCGTGGAAGGCGACGTGCACATGGCCCTGACCCTGGGCACCGTGTGCGCCGACGAGCCGACCCTGGTTCGAGTGCATAACATGGACCCGCTGCGCGACCTGTTGATGGTCAAGCAACCGGGCCGCTGGAGCCTGCGCGCCGCCATGGCCGCGGTGGCCGAGGCCGGCAGCGGCGTGGTGCTGTTGCTCGGTCACCCGCTCGATGGCGACGTGTTGCTGGCGCACATCCGTGAAACCGCGGACCAGACCGCCGTGAAAAAACCGACCACCTACAGCATCGTCGGTGCCGGTTCGCAGATCCTTCGGGACTTGGGCGTACGCAAAATGCGCTTGATGTCGGCGCCAATGAAATTTAATGCGATATCCGGTTTCGATCTGGAAGTTGTAGAATACGTGCCCTCCGAATAATGACCGGTTGTTTCCAGTCCTTGATTCGCGGCTAACACATCACCGAGGGACGCGTAGAAAACGCGTCCCGGCTCTTTAAGAGATCTAACGAATGACCCTGAAGACCATCGAAGGTACCTTCATCGCCCCTAAAGGCCGCTACGCTTTGGTAGTGGGCCGTTTCAACAGCTTCGTCGTTGAAAGCCTGGTCAGCGGTGCAGTTGATGCCCTGGTTCGCCACGGCGTAAGCGAAAGCGACATCACCATCATCCGCGCGCCTGGCGCCTTCGAAATCCCGCTGGTTGCGCAGAAAGTCGCTCAGAAGGGCGAATACGCGGCAATCATCGCCCTGGGCGCGGTCATTCGTGGCGGTACTCCGCACTTCGAATACGTGGCGGGCGAATGCACCAAGGGCCTGGCCCAGGTGTCCATGGAGTTCGGCGTTCCGGTCGCTTTCGGCGTCCTGACCGTTGATTCCATCGAGCAAGCCATCGAACGTTCCGGCACCAAGGCCGGTAACAAAGGTGCCGAAGCTGCCCTGTCCGCTCTGGAAATGGTCAGCCTGCTGGCGCAGTTGGAGGCCAAGTGATTAGCGACGAAAGCGATCGTTTCAACCCGCGCGAACCGCGTCCAACGGACGCCGGCAAGCCTTCGAAAAGTGAAAAGCGCCGCGCTGCCCGTCAGTTGGCGACTCAAGCGTTGTATCAGCGCCACATGGCCAGTACTTCGCTGAACGAAATCGAAGCGCAGTTTCGCGTCGACAACGATTTCACCTTCGCCGATGCCAGCTACTTCCACGACATCCTGCACGGTGTCCCGGCCAGTCTGACCGAGATCGACACTGCGTTGGCACCGTGCCTGGACCTGACCATCGAAGAGCTGGATCCGGTTGAACTGTGCGTACTGCGCCTGTCCACCTGGGAACTGCTCAAGCGCGTCGACGTGCCGTACCGCGTTGTGATCAACGAAGGGATCGAACTGGCGAAAGTCTACGGTTCCACCGACGGCCACAAATTCGTCAACGGTGTACTCGACAAGCTGGCCCCGCGTCTGCGTGAAGCTGAAGTGAAGGCGTTCAAGCGCTAATCGGCGCTTGAAGCCAGTGTCCTGTCTCGCCGATGCGTTCCTTTTTTGGCGAGTGGCTGTTGTTGTCAGACAAGGCGCCGCGACGAGTCATAGCTGGCTATGGCGAGGAGCGGCAACGCAGTCTGGCGACAACAGACGCCGCTAAAAAAGGAACAGCATTGGTGAGACAGGATACCTGATGGGTGAGTTTGAGCTGATCCGCAACTTCTTCGCCGCCGCGCCTTGTGCGCAGGGCGGTGAAGGCGTTGCCCTCGGGATCGGCGATGACTGCGCCTTGCTCGCTGTTCCCGCAGGGGAGCAGCTGGCCATTTCCACCGACACGCTGGTTGCCGGCGTGCACTTCGCAAATCCTTGCGACCCGTTTCTGCTTGGTCAGCGTTCGCTGGCTGTAGCCATCAGCGATCTGGCTGCCATGGGCGCCACCCCCGTTGCCTTTACCCTTGCCCTGACCTTGCCGACGGTGACCGCCGATTGGCTGGATGCCTATGCCCGTGGTTTGAACCTCATGGCCCAGAGCTGTGGTGTGGCGCTGGTGGGCGGCGATACCACGCGGGGACCGCTGAGCCTGACAATGACTGTGTTCGGTCGAGTGCCGGCCGGCAAGGCGTTGACCCGCAGCGGTGCGCAACCCGGCGATTTGCTCTGCGTGGGCGGTGAGTTGGGCAATGCGGCGGGTGCCTTGCCGCTGGTATTGGGTCAGCGCACGGCTGAAGCCGCCATCGCCAATCCATTGCTGGCCCATTACTGGTCGCCGCAGCCGCAACTGGCGTTGGGTCAGGCACTGCGTGGCAAAGCCACCTCGGCGATGGATATCTCCGACGGCCTCCTCGCCGACTGCGGGCATATCGCCTTGGCGTCGAAGGTTGGCATTCAAGTTGAACGGGACCGACTGCCGCTGTCGAACGCTTTAGTGGCCTTCCTCGGTCAATCGGCCGCCGAAGAGGCAGCGCTGAGTGGCGGGGACGATTACGTGCTGGCCTTCACCCTACCGTCCGTCGAGTTGCCTGCATTGCTGGCCGACGGTTGGCCGATCCACGTGGTCGGCAGGGTAGAGGCCGGGCAGGGCGTGACGCTGCTGGATGCCGCAGGGCAAGACATCACCCCGCAAACCCGGGGCTATCAACATTTTCGGGAGACACCGTGACAGATCATCCCAAACAGGTCCCGGCGGAATTCGTACCGCCTTCAGTCTGGCGCAATCCCTGGCACTTCCTGGCGTTCGGCTTCGGCTCGGGCACCTTGCCAAAAGCACCGGGCACCTGGGGTTCGTTAGTTGCGCTACCCTTTATTCCGTTGTGGCAGATGTTGCCCGACTGGGGTTACTGGCTGATGCTCGGCATCACCATGCTGTTCGGCTTCTGGCTGTGCGGCAAGGTTGCCGACGATTTGCGGGTACACGACCACGAAGGCATCGTCTGGGACGAAATGGTCGGGATGTGGATCACCCTGTGGCTAGTGCCGGAAGGTTGGTACTGGTTGCTGGCGGGGTTTGTGGTATTCCGCTTCTTCGACATTCTCAAGCCTTGGCCGATCCACTGGATCGACCGGCATGTGCACGGCGGCGTCGGGATCATGCTCGATGACGTATTGGCAGGCGTGTTTGCGTGGTTGGCGATGCAAGGGCTGGTATGGATTTTCGCCTGACAGGCGAGACAGGGGACTAGGGATGGCTCGACGCTGGTTGGCTGCGATGGTTTTCGCCCTGTTTTGCCCGTTCACCCAAGCGGGCGATGCCGCGCCGATGCCGTCCGTGATTCATCTGGCCAGCGAAGACTGGGAAGACTACACCGCCGCTGACGGCCATGGCCTGGGGTGGGACGTGCTGCGGGAAGTGTTCGAGCCGGCCGGCGTCAAACTGGACATTCGCACCGAGCCTTACACGCGCTCCGTGGGGCTGGCCCAGCGTCGTGAAGTGGACGCCTGTGTCGGCTCCTACCATGACGAGAACAGCGATCTGCTTTATCCGCGCTGGAACTTCGATACCGATCACATCTATGCCCTGGGGCTGGCGAGCAACCCGGCACCGACTCCGCAGACGCTGGGCAACTATCGACTGGCCTGGGTCCACGGCTACGACTATCAGGATTACCTGCCCAATGTGCGGCGCTACAACGAAGTCATTCGGCGCACCGGCATTTTGTCGATGCTGACCCGCAACCGCGCCGACTATTACATCGACGCGTTGACCGAAGTCGACTATGTCCTGAAGTGGGCCAAGGATCCTTCGCAGTTTCGTCGCACTCATATTGCGGAATTGCCGCTGTACTTGTGCTTTGCCGATACGCCCAAAGCCCGCACGTTGATGGCGCTGTTCGACCAGCGCATGGAGGTGCTGGTGAAAAGCGGCCGGTTGAAACCGATCTTCGAACGCTGGAAGCAACCGTATCCGTTCAGCCCGAACTGAACACAGGTCCTGTAGCAGCTGGCGAAGCCTGCGTTCGGCGGCGAAGCCGTCGTAAATTCAGGCGCCAAGGTGTATCCGGCTGACCGAGTCGTCAGGTTTCACGACGGCTTCGCCGCCGAACGCAGGCTTCGCCAGCTGCTACAGAGTGCGCGCAGGCCGGGCCTCAGGCGCTTGAGATCTAACTTTTGGATCGTTATGCCCCATAATTCAGCCTAAGCGTCTGCAGGAACCTGCTGTTACAATGCCGCCTCTGCGAATCTCCAGTACTTATTGATCAGGAGCACACCGGTGCCTGTCGTTTTTGTCGCCGCTTCCAAGCTGCCAACGCCTTTTGCGCAATTCACCATGCACGGCTTTCTCGATGAAGAAAGCGGGCGCGAGCATGTGGTGCTGAGCCTGGGTGAGTTCGCCGACGGTGCCCCGGTACTCGGCCGGTTGCACTCCGAATGCCTGACGGGCGATGCCTTGTTTAGCCAGCGTTGCGACTGCGGCTCGCAACTTGAGGCCGCCTTGCAGGCCATCGCCCGTGAAGGCCGTGGCGTGTTGCTCTACTTGCGTCAGGAAGGCCGTGGTATTGGCCTGCTGAACAAGATCCGCGCCTATGAATTGCAGGATGGCGGCGCCGACACCGTTGAAGCCAACGAACGTCTGGGCTTTGCCGCCGACCAGCGTGACTACGCCATGTGCCTGCCGATGCTCGAACACCTGGGTGTGAAATCCCTGCGACTGATGACCAACAATCCGCGCAAGGTCAAAGCGTTGACCGACATGGGTATCGTGGTCGCTGAACGCGTGCCGCTGCACACCGGCCATAATCCGCACAACAAACTCTACCTCGCCACCAAGGCCAGCAAGCTCGACCACATGATGGGCAACGAGCATCAGGGCGAGGCAGACCGGGCGTGACGCGCGGTCAAGTACGGCGGCGATTGTCATTCAACTGGTGGCAATACCTGGCCCTGGCCTTGCTGCCGCTGTTCGTGATCAATGGCGTGTTCGGCCAGAGCGAGGCGATTTTGCCGGTGCTGGCGATGCCGTTGTTCATTGTCGGTGTCGCCTCGATGTTTGTCAGCCTGAAGTTTTTCGGCGGCTACAAGCACGCACTGATCGCCACCCAGAAAGCTCTCGACACCCCTGAAGAACCCGCCGCCTGGATCACCCTGGCCGCCAAGCGTCGCACGGCGTTGCTGGTCGCGAGCCTGCCGGCCTGGATCGGTGCGTTGGCGGTGTTCGTCGGCCTCGAAGCGGTGCCGTTGGTGCTGCTGGCGCTGTCGACCACGGTGCTGTTTTACCTTTACCGTATCCCGCGTCAGCTCGGCTGATGTTTCGCGTCTGGCTGGCGGTGTTGCTGCTGGCCATCAGCGGCTCGGCGGCTGCGGTCGAGCGCGTTGTCAGCCTCGCGCCGTCTCTGTCTGAAATCGTTGTCGAGTTGGGCTCCGCAGACCTGTTGGTCGGCGTGCTGGATGCCGGTGAGCGTCCTGCCGAACTTAAAGGTCTTCCATCGGTTGGCCGCTACGGCCAGTTGGACATGGAACGGTTGCTCAGCCTCAAACCCGATTTGCTGCTGCTCTGGCCTGGCAGCGTTGGCCCGGCCCAGCGTGAGCAGCTTAAGCGACTGAACATCCCCACGTATGTCGCCGAACCTCACTCCCTCGAACAACTGGCTGTGCAGATCGAAGCGATCGCCACGCAACTCGGTCGGCCCGAGCGTGGCGTTTCATTGGCTGCGCAATTACGCCTGCGACTGGACGCGCTGCGCCAGCGCTATCGCCGGGATGAACCGTTGCGGGTGTTTTATCAGGTGTGGGATCGACCGCTGTACACCGTGGGCGGCGGGCAGATCATCAGTGATGCGCTGGAAGTGTGTGGCGCGCGGAATGTGTTTGCCGACCTGACATTGCCGGCGCCGCAGGTCAGTGTCGAGGCGGTGTTGCAGCGTAATCCCGAGGCGATTCTGGCCGGTGATCAGGCGCAACTGGATGCGTGGAAAGCGTGGCCGCAGGTGGCGGCGGTGGCGCAGGGGCGGTTGTTGTTGGTGACGGATAAGGGGCTGGAGCGACCGAGTGGGCAGATGATCGAGGCGACGGCCAAACTTTGCCAAGTGATTGCGCCGGACCGGTGAGACCGAGGTGTGGCTTTCGCGGGCAAGTCGGGTCGCCGCATCGCTCGCTCCTACAGGTCCGGTGTGACCCTTGTAGGAGCGAGGCTTGCCCGCGAAGAGGCCCGCTCGAACACCAGATATTTCAGATCAAAGTTCCGGTGTCCAGGTCACCCCAAACATCCACGCCCGACCTTCCTCGCGATACCCATACTGACTGCCGTCATGGCTGTACAACGCCCGGCTGTACCCCTTGTCCAGCAAGTTATCGACCTTCAGCTCAAGCTTGATCTCGCGATTCAATTCCCAGCTGCTACGCAACCCCAGCAACGCATACCCGCCTAATGGCTGCTGATTGTTCTCATCGTCATAGCTGCTGCTCACCGCTTGCCAGCTGGCGCCGAGGCCGAGCCGATCGAACTGTCGATCAAGATCCAGGCTCAAGGTCCGCCGTGCCCGACGCGCCAGGGTGTGGCCGCTGTCGCGATCCCTTGGGTCGATGATCGCCACGCCGAGGTTGCTCTGCCAGCCAAACAGTTCCTGTTTCAATGCCGCTTCGAATCCGTTGATGCGTGCCGAGGCGACGTTCTGTGGCCGTGAGTTGCTGCCGAAAATAATCGCGTCTTCAAGGTCGGTGCGATACAGCGAAGTTTCGAGGCGACTGGTCTCGGTCAACTGGCTGCGCCATTGCAGCTCGTAGCTTTTCGAGGTTTCGGGCTTCAGGTCAGGATTGCTGAAATCCGGGTAATACAAGTCATTGAAGGTCGGTGCGCGGAAGCCTTCGCTGTAAGTCAGCAGCACGTCGTTGTCCGGGTTCAGCGGCAGCGTAAAAGTGCCGCTCCAGCTGTTCTGGCCACCGAACTGCTGGTTCTGGTCCCGGCGCAAACCCAGTTCCGTGGAGAAGCTGTCCGCCTGGTAGCGATGCTGGATAAACGCCGCGCGGTTCCAGCGGCTGTCCTCGTCGAACGGGGTGCTGCTGTTGATCCGGTCTTCGTACCAGTCGCCGCCGATAATCAGGCTGTTGCGCTCATTCAGCGTCAGGTCGTTTTGCCAGTTCACCGAATCACGGTACGTATTGAACACGCTGCGCTCATCGCTGAGCTTGTCCAGGGTCTTCTCGCGGTTTTCGCTGTGACCGAATTCGACGCGGGTTTTCCAGAGGTCATTGGCCCGTGCATCGACGTAACTGCTGATGCTGCTCACGGCAAAATCGCTGTAAGGCTGCTGCTGGAGCGATTCAAAGGTTGTCGTGTCAAAGCGGCCGAATGGGTTGTCGAACTCGCTTTTGCCGCGGTTATCCAGCACGTTGGCGCCGATTTCGATGTCGTCGGTGAGGGCATGGCTCAGGCTAAAACTCACTGACTTGTTACGGTACTCATCGTGATCGCCGTCGCTGGGATAGGACGTGTGAGTACGATTTATTCCGGCTGTTTCATCGAGGCTGGCGCCGAGGTTGAAGCGGGTTTTCTCATCGCCACCGGACAGTCCGAGGCTACGTTCCCAGGTCTGGTGGCTACCGAAGCCGACGTGTAGGCGGGGTTGCAGGCCTTGTTCGCCGCCACGCCGGGTGAAAATCTGAATCACCCCGCCAATTGCATCACTGCCGTAAATCACCGAACGGGAGCCGCGCAGCACTTCCACGCGCTCGACCTGTTCGATGTTGATGTGCTGCAGGTTGCTGTCGCCGGAGGTCGAGTTGCCGATGCGTTGACCATCCACCAGCACCAGACTCTGCGCCGACTTGGTCCCGCGAATGTAAATCCCCGGCAGGCTGCCACGCCCGCCGGTTTGCCCGACCTGCACGCCCGGCACCCGACTCAGCAAGTCCGTGACGCTGCTCGGTTGCAGGCGATCGATGTCTTCGCGGGTGAACACGGTGTTGGCAGCGCTGCTGTCGTTACGTGCTTCGACCTGGCGGTTGGCGCTGATCAACACTTCGGGGAGTTTCAGGGCTTGATCGCGCTCGAAGGTGTCAGCCAGGAGTTGACCGGCCGGCAGCAGGGTCAGCGTCAGGGCGAGGGGGGAGAGTTTCATCGGCAGTCCGTTGGGGCTTTAAAGCGAAGACAATTTTTGAAAGTCACAGAAACCACTGTGGGAGCGAGCCTGCTCGCGATGAGGGTGTGTCAGTCAAAGAATAGGTGACTGTCAGACCGATATCGCGAGCAGGCTCGCTCCCACAGGGTGATGCGTTTAAATATTTAGCAATTGCAGACGCTCGCGAATCGAAGCTTCGATCCCGGCCTCATCCAGCCCGCACTCGGCCAGCATTTGCGCAGGCTTCGCATGCTCGACGTAACTGTCCGGCAAGCCCAGGTGCAGAATCGACTTGAGGATGTTTTCCCGCGCAAGGAACTCGCTGACCGCGCCACCGGCGCCGCCCATGATCGCGTTTTCTTCAATGGTCACCAGCAACTCGTGGCTGCCAGCGATTTCGCGTACCAGTTCCTCATCCAGCGGTTTGACGAAACGCATGTCGACCACGGTCGCATCCAGCTTCTCGGCGACTTTCAGCGCCTCGGCCAGTTGCACGCCGAACACCAGCAGAGCGACTTTGCTGCCCTGGCGACGAACCACACCTTTGCCGATTTCGATCGGTTGCAGGTCTTTCTCGATCGTTGCGTTCGGGCCACTGCCGCGCGGGTAGCGCACCGCCGCCGGGCCGTTGAACAGGTGACCGGTGGTGAGCATTTTGCGCAACTCGTTTTCGTCGCTCGGGGTCATCACCAGCATGCCGGGGATGCAACGCAGGAACGACAGGTCAAAGCTGCCCGCATGCGTCGGGCCGTCTTCGCCCACCAGGCCTGCGCGGTCGATGGCGAACAGCACGTCGAGGTTTTGCACCGCGACGTCATGAATCAGTTGGTCGTAACCGCGTTGCAGGAATGTCGAATAAATCGCCACCACCGGTTTCGCGCCTTCGCAGGCCATGCCGGCGGCGAGGGTCACCGCATGTTGCTCGGCAATCGCCACGTCGAAGTAACGCAGCGGAAAACGCTCGCTGAACGCCACCAGGTCGGAGCCTTCTTTCATCGCCGGGGTGATGCCCACCAACCGCGGATCAGACGCGGCCATGTCGCACAGCCATTCTCCAAACACGCCGGAATACTTCGGGCCGCCGGATTTTTTCGGCGCAGCGGCCGGAGCATCAACGGGTTCAAGTTTGGTGATGGCGTGGTAACCGATCGGGTCGACTTCCGCCGGGGCGAAGCCTTTTCCTTTCTTGGTGACGACGTGCAGGAACTGCGGGCCTTTCAGATCGCGCATGTTGCGCAGGGTGGCGATCAGGGTCGGCAGGTCGTGGCCATCGATCGGGCCAATGTAGTTCCAGCCCAGCTCTTCGAACAGCGTGCCGGGAACCAGCATGCCTTTTGCGTATTCTTCGGTGCGACGGGCGATTTCCCAGGCGCCGGGCAGGCGAGACAGGACCTTTTTGCTGCCTTCACGCATGCTCGCGTAAGTGCGGCTGGAGAGGATTTTCGCCAGATAATTCGACAGCCCGCCGACGTTGCGCGAGATCGACATATCGTTGTCGTTGAGGATCACCAACATGTTGGCGTTGACTTCCGGCGCATGGTTCAGCGCCTCGAACGCCATGCCCGCGGTCAGTGCGCCGTCGCCGATCACGGCAATCGCCTTGCGATCACTGTTTTGCAGGCGGGCGGCAATCGCCATGCCCAGCGCTGCGCTGATCGAGGTGCTGGAGTGGCCGACGCCAAAGGTGTCGTACTCGCTCTCGGAACGACGCGGGAAAGCCGCGACGCCGTCCTTCTGGCGCAGGGTGCCCATGCGCTCGCGACGGCCGGTGAGGATTTTGTGCGGATAGGCCTGATGACCCACGTCCCACACCAGCCGGTCGTCCGGGGTGTCGAAGACGTAATGCAACGCGATGGTCAGCTCGATGACGCCCAGGCCGGCACCGAAATGCCCGCCGGTCTGTCCGACCGTGTAGAGCAATTCCAGGCGCAACTCATCGGCCAGGGTTTCCAGCTCTGCTTCGCCTAACCGGCGCAGGCCGTCCGGCGTGTTGGCACGGTCGAGCAGGGGCGTGGTCGGGCGCTTGCGGGGAATCTCATGAAACGTCGTGGGCATCAGGCGAATCGTTATAGGTATAAAAGATGCGGCAGTTTACCTGATGCATCGCCCCCTGCCCACGCGTTGCTCTTTTTTGGCGGATACGCTGTCAACTGCGCCGTTCGACGATATAACGGGCCAGATCGCGCAGTGGCTCGGCGGCCGCGTCAAACGGTCGCAGCGCATGCAGGGCCTGATCGCGCAGTTCCAGGGCGTAAGCCTTGGCCGCGTCGAGGCCGAGCAGGGCCGGGTAGGTCGGTTTGTCACGAGCGATGTCGGCGCCCTGGCGTTTGCCGAGGGTTTCGGTATCGCTTTCGACGTCGAGAATGTCGTCCTGCACCTGGAACGCGAGGCCAATGGCTTGTGCATAGGTCTGCAAGGACTTCAGTTCGTCCTTCTCGGCGCGGCCGCTGGCCAGGGCGCCGAGTTTGACGCTGACTTCGATCAATGCACCGGTTTTGTGTCGGTGCATGGTTTCGAGGGCTTTTTGATCGAGCTTCAGACCGACCGAACCGAGGTCGATGGCCTGACCGCCGACCATGCCTGCCGGGCCTGCCGCCAACGCCAAGGCGCTGACCATTTGTAGATGGGTCTCAGCGTCCGAGGTGCTCAGGCGCGGGTCGAGCAGGGCGCTGAACGCCAGGCTCTGCAAGCCGTCACCGGCCAGGATCGCGCAGGCTTCGTCGAATTTCTTGTGCGTAGTCGGCTGGCCACGACGCAGATCGTCGTCGTCCATGGCCGGCAAATCGTCGTGCACCAGGGAATAGGCGTGAATCAGCTCCACCGCGCAGGCTGCGCCGTTGGCTTGCTCAGCCTTGCCGCCCAGCGCTTCGCACGCCGCGTAGGCCAGCAGCGGACGCACCCGTTTGCCGCCATTCATCACGCTGTAACGCATGGCTTCGTACAACCGCGCAAGCTCAGGGCTCGGCGCGTTGAAGAGGGTTTCCAGCGCCGCGTTGACGCGGGCCTGGCTGGTCGCCGAATACGCTGCAATCATTCTGGCTGATCCGCGTCGAAGGGTTCCTCGGCCAGCTCGCCATCACGCTCGAGCAGCACTTGAACCTTCTGCTCGGCCTGGGCCAGTGCCGCCTGGCAATCGCGAGTCAGACCGATGCCCTGTTCGAAAGCCGTCAGCGAGTCTTCCAGCGACAATTCGCCGTTCTCCAGTCGCTCCACCAGCGTTTGCAGGTCAGCGAGGGATTGTTCGAAATCCAGTGCAGCTTTTTTGCGGGCCATGGCGGCTATTTCCGGTTGACGTTAAACCGGCGCGACACTAGCAGACATGGGGGTTATGGGCAAATGAGAGGGGTGTTTTGAGCTGCACTGTCGGGCTGAAAACAAACCCTGTGGCGAGGGAGCTTGCTCCCGCTGGGTCGCGCAGCGGCCCCAAAACCATTCGCCCAGGTTTTTTCAGGAATACCGCATTCAGCAATTTACGACTGCTGCGCAGCCGAGCGGGAGCAAGCTCCCTCGCCACAGGACAGAGTTGATCCTGATTAATCAGTGGAGGCATCGGGGTAGCTGATCTGGTATCGAGTATTGCGCCCGCCGCCTGGCAGACGCTTCAAATAGCCTTTCTCGAGCAGTTCGCTCAGATGACGAGTGGCAGTGGCCTTCGAAACCTTCGCCACTGCCTGATACTGCGCCGCACTGATGCCCTTTTCGAAACCGCGTTCCCCGCCATCCAGCAAACGATTCAGTACTTTGGTCTGTTCCGCCGTCAACGCCGACGCCTGATGTGCCTGCCAGAAACGCGCCTTGCCGAGCACTGATTCGATCCGCGCCATGGCCTGTTGCAGGCTGCGCAAAAGAGTCTTCAGGAACCATTCCAGCCAATCAGTAATATCCGTCGTCGCCTTCTGGCTGGTTTCCAGTACCCGGTAGTAGCCGGAGCGGTCCTCGAGAATGCTCGCTGACATCGCATAAAAACGAATGGCCTGTGCTTCGCCCTGAGCCAGCGCCAGATCGGTGAGGGTGCGTGTCAAACGACCATTGCCGTCGTCAAAGGGATGCAAGGTGACGAACCAGAAGTGCGCAATACCCGCCCGCAGCAATGGATCGAGCCCATCCTGACTCCGGCTGGCTTCAAACCAGGCAAGGAACGTATCGAGGTGTTGCTCAAGGCCTCGGCGGGGCGGTGCTTCGAAGTGGATGATCGGCCTGTCGAGGCGCCCTGAAACTACCTGCATTGGCTCATCACCACGCAATGCGCCGACATGGATCGATCTAGCAGCGAGGTCAGTGTCCTTATCCGGAAACAGCCATCTATGCCATTCCAGTAAGCGCTCCAATGTCAGCGGTTTCTCAAAGTGTTGAGTGGCATCGAGCATCAACTGCGCCAGCCCTTCGCTGCGCTGGCTGACGTGATCGCCATCGATCTGTTCCAAACCCAAACGCCTCGCCAGCGAAGAGCGGACCGAGCCAACATTCAGCTGTTCACCTTCGATAGCCGAAGACGTCACGATGTTCTGCGATAACGCATCCAGTTCGCTCTGCGCGCTGAGTGATCTACTCACGGAACTGGCCATGCCCATCAGCCGACCTTGCGCCTGTACGCACTCGCGCAGCAGCGGTGTCAGGCGCTCGGCTTGCCAGCTGAAATTCGGCCAGTCGGGCTGCTGCCAGATCCAGTGAGGTGCCATGAGTTCAGTGCTCTGAGGTCAATGAGCCGAATAATAGTCGTATTCGGCTCATTTTGTGAGCCGAATAACCTCGCTAATCGGCTCACGGACTCAAATGTGCGTGATTCCTACCGCAAATGTAGATGTATCCGATTGTTAAAAAACTGCCGAATGGCTAACCTTCGCGCCTTCTACGACCCAATAGTCACGGGTCTTTCTGACGAAACGCAGTTTTTGGATCTGTAACGCGCCGAGGATCGGGCGCAGGGTTTCGTTATGCATGGCAGGAGGCGTCACATGCGTTCATTACTTCTAGTGCTGATGGCGTTGGTCTGCGCGACCGCTGCCTGGGCCGAACCGACGGCTGAGTTGTCGGAACCGGTCGGCGGCTGGCGTTTCAACGGCCTGCTGGACCGCAGTGAATACCCTCAAGTTGCCTATCCGACACCGCCTATCGATCGGGGCGTGCAGCGCAATCGCACGATGATTCAGGGCCAGCTCAAGGCCATCGGCACGCAACGCGGGCCGCACACGCTGGCCGTCAACGGCAACCCCCTGAATCTGTACACCGACGACCAAGGGCGTTTCGCCCGGCCGTATGCGTTCGGCGCGGGCTCCAACAGCGTCGAAGTGCGCAGTGCCGAAGGCAAATCCCTCAAGCGCGTTCAATTCTTTGAGGCCAACAACCTGCGCACCCCGGCGCGGATTCGCGTGGTGCTGGGGTGGGACGATCCGAAAGCCGAACTCGATCTGCACATCATTACCCCCGACGGCCAGCATGCGTTCTGGGCTCGCCCGGCGATGAGCAACGGTGGCGGTCTGGACCCGGACGGCGTCGATGGCCCCGGCCCGGAAATGTTCACCATGACCGCGCCGATGCATGGCACCTATCTGGTTTACGTGAACTATTGGGGCAACTTCGGCAGCGGCGGCTATAACTTCGATGAGACCAGCAACCAGAACGAGGTCATCACCTCGCAAATCAACCTGGTGCTCAACGAAAACACCGTCGACGAAAAACGCGAGACCTTCATCGTGCCCCTGCGCGCGATCGGTGACCTGCTGCTGGTCAAGACTTTCAACTATTAAGCATCCCGCTCCACGGATGAATTGCCGAGCTTTGGGAACATGAGCGTGAACATGAGTGATAACACTGTTTCTCCGGCCGCTGACGCGCCTGCAGCAAAAGCTCCTCGCCGTTGGCCAGCCGTGCTGATCGGGCTGTGCCTGGTGGCGGGTGTCGCGGCCGGACTTGGCTGGTTCATGCACAAACCCAAGGCGCCAGCGGCAGAATTGGCCAGCGACAAACTGGGCATGAGCCGCCCGGATGGTCTGCTCGAAACCCATTCCCTGAGCCAGTTGCCCAAGGACTTGCTGGCGGTGCCGTTCCTCAAGGAAACCCTGACCGAAGATTTCGTCTTCTATTACGAAGCCCATGCTGATCGCCTTGGGTTGATTGGCAGCCTGCGGCGGATCATTTACGAGCACGACCTGAAGTTGCAGGACAGCCTGATCGAGCAGCTCTTCGATCAACCGGCGGATGTGGCGCTGTGGCGCGGGGCGGACGGTCGCCTGAAAGACTTTCTGTTGGTGATGGATCGCGGCGGCCTGGCCAAGGTGCTGGAGCCGTTGGCCAAGGTCGCGCTGGATGATACGCAGCTGACCCAGCTCGGTGACATCAAGGTCGCCGGCGATACGGTGCCCCTGTATCAGCTCGCCTACAACAACAGCAAAGCGCTGCTGTTTGCCTCTCATGGCGACAAGCTGGTGGTGCTGTCCAATCCTTCGAAACTGTACGACAACAGTAATGGCCCGATCGATGAGCCTGGAATGGTTTCGACTCAATCGCTGGAAGCGTTGCTCGGCGGTCAGAAACTCTTCCCTGAAGCCTTCGGCCTGCCGCCGCGCGCGCCCGAAGTGAAACAACGCCTCTCGGTCAATTCCAGCGTTCTGGCCATGGGGTATCAGCGTTTAATCCCGAACTTCGCCGGCCTGCGTTTCGACATGGACGACAAGGGCTGGCACAGCTTCCTCGCCATGGATGAACTGGAAAACCAGCCGGACTTCGATTTCAAACCGATCTGGCAAGCCATGCCGATGGGCGCCAGCGCCTGCGTCGCCTTGCCGCTGGCCGCCGAGCAACAAAAACCGTTGCTGGTGAAACTCGGCGCCGAAGAGTCGGTGGCCCAGGCCCTGACCGAACACATGGCCGGTGCCGCCGGCCTGTGCTGGTACGCCGATTCGCGGTTGTACACGCCGTTGCTGGTGGCCAGCCTGAATGATGATGACAGCGCAAAACTCGACGGTGATCTGGGCAATTTGTTCGGCTCGATGGTCGGCGCCTACGAAGGCAACGTCGAAGAACACGCGTTCCCGGTCGTGGAAAAACAGGAAGGCGAAACCCATCAGTGGCAGCGCCAGGTCAGCTCCAACTTCGGTCCTTACAAAGCCAAGGATGCCGAGAACCCGGACGCGATCACCGGCAAGGCGTTCATGAAGGTGAGCCTGGCGCGCCACGGTTCAACGCTGCTGTTCTCCCTCGATGACAAACTGGTCGACAAGGCCCTCGGCACCCTCGACAAGCGCTTCCCGCCAATGGCCGACGTGGTGCCGAAAGACCTGCTGATGCCGGTCTACTTCGGCCCGGATTCCATGGCGCAACTGATGCAACAGGAAACCCTCGACAGCTTGCCGCAGGACATGGAACCGGTGTTTTACAACGCCGCGCAAACCTACCTGATTCCCAAACTGCGCAAGCTCGGCGGTTACGGCAAATACGCCCTGACCTTGCCCGAAGGCAGCGAGCCTGACGGCCATTGGCAGTGGCTGCCGCTGGAATGGAAAGCCCTGTGACCGCACTCATCCGAGGCCTCGGCCTGCTGGCGATGTTGCTGGGCAGCCGCGCATTTGCCACCGAAGCCGCAGCGCTGGATCCGCAGCAATCCCAAGTGTTTCGCGCCTGGTTCGTGCGCATCGCCCAGGAACAACTGACCCAAGGCCCGAGCCCGCGCTGGTATCAGCAGGACTGCGCCGGGCTGGTGCGTTTCGCTGCCAACGAAGCGCTGAAAGTCCATGACGATAAATGGCTGCGCAGCAATGGCCTGTCCAACCGCTACCTGCCGCCCGAGTTGCAATTGAGCGAAGCCCAGCGCGGCCTCGCCCAGCAATGGCAGCAGGGCGGCGGCAAGGTCGGGCCGTACGTCAACGCGATCAAACTGATTCAGTTCAACAGCCATCTGGTCGGTCGGGATCTGGCGCAAGCCCGGCCTGGCGACCTGATGTTTTTCGATCAGGGCGACGACCAGCACCTGATGATCTGGATGGGTCGCTACATCGCCTATCACACCGGCACCACCACCCCCACTGACAACGGCATGCGTTCCGCGAGCCTGCAGCAACTCATGACATGGAAGGACACCCGATGGATACCCGACGCAGCCAACCCCAACTTCATCGGCGTCTATCGACTGAACTTCCTCTCCCAATGATCGGTGCCCGCATGTTGCGTTTTCTGCCTCTGCTGTTGGTCTTAGGGCTGCCTTTTTCGGCGGTCAACGCCGAAGACACCGTCGAGCCGAGCGGCTACACGCCGGTGGCCGGTGAAAGCTTTTTTCTGCTGGCTGACAGCAGTTTCGCCAGCGACGAACAGGCGATGGTGCGCCTCGAAGCGCCGGGCCGCGACTATCGCCGGTTCCGCATGGAGCCTTACGGCGGCGCCGACATTCGGGTGTATCGCATCGACAAGCCGCTGGATTTCCTCAAGCGCCAGAAGAACCTGCACCGCGTGGTCAGTGACGGCCAGTTCAAGGGCGAAGGCCTGTCGAACACCCTCGCGTACCTGTGGGACAACTGGTACCGCAAATCCCGTCGCGTGATGCAGCGGGCGTTTTCCTACGAGTCGCGTAAACAAGTCACCGAGGAAGTGCCTGAGCTGAAGATGGGCAGTGCGATTGCTGCGCCAACGCCTTACGACGCACAGCCGCAATTCGCACTGATTCCGGGCCTGCCGGTGGTCAGTCAGTTCCGTTATCCGCTGTGGCAAGCCAAACCGATCCAACCGCCTACGGGGGTGAATCTGGCCGGCTCTTCCAGCGAGTTCGTCAGCGTTGCACCGGGCAACGTGTACATCCCGTTGGGCAACTTGAAACCCGGCCTGTATCTGGTGGAAGCGCTGATCGGCAAGTACCGCGCGACCACCATGGTCTTCGTTTCCAACACCGTCGCCGTGAGCAAGATTGCAGGTGATGAACTGGTGGTCTGGGCTGCGCGCAAACACGAAGGCAGTTCGGTGCCAAAAGTGAATGTGCTGTGGACCGATGGCCTCGGCGTGATGAGCAGCGGCGCCACTGATGCCGATGGTTTGCTGCGCCTGAAACACGTCAGTCCGGAGCGTTCGTTCGTGATCGGCGAGGACGAAGAGGGCGGGGTGTTTGTCTCCGAGAACTTCTATTACGACAGCGAAATCTACGACACCAAACTCTATGCCTTCACCGACCGGCCTCTGTATCGGCCGGGGGATTGGGTGTCGCTGAAAATCGTCGGCCGCGAGTTCAAGAACGCGCGCGATTCGGTGTTGCCGACTGCGGCAGACGTCAACGTGACCGTGCTCGATGCCACTGGCACTGCGCTGCAATCGTTGGCGCTGAAACTCGATTCAAAAGCGGGCACCCAAGGCCGTTTCCAGTTGCCGGACAACGCCGTGGCGGGTGGTTATGAACTGCGTTTCAGCTACAAGGATCAGGCCTACAGCAGCGCTTTCCGCGTCGCCGAATACATCAAGCCGCACTTCGAAATCTCGCTGAACCTGGCCAAGCAGGATTACCGCACCGGCGAACCGGTCAAGGGCAATCTGGTGCTGCTGTACCCGGACGGCAAACCGGTGGCCGACGCCAAGTTGACCCTGAGCCTGCGCGCCCAGCAACTGTCGATGGTCGACAACGAACTGCAATACCTCGGGCAATTCCCGGTGGAATTGACCAGCGCCGAACTGACCACCGATTCGAAGGGCAACGCGACCCTTGACCTGCCGGCCGCCGAGAAACCGAGCCGCTACATGCTCACCGTGTTTGCCAGCGATGGCGCGGCGTATCGGGTCAAGACCACCAAGGAAATCCTCATCGACCGTGGTGCGGCGAGTTTCAGCCTGCGTGCGCCGCAGCGCTTTAGTGCGGTGGGCGACAAGGTTGCGTTCGGCTATTTGAATGAAGGTGGTAGCGAGCAAAGCAAAACCGTCACGCCGAGCAGCTACAGCTGGATGCGTCTGGAAGACCAGAGCACGGGCGAGGGCAAACTCGCCGCAACGGATAAAAGCTTCACCTTGGCCTTCGAGCGTCCGGGCACCTACAACCTGACGTTGAAGGATGACCATGGCCGAGTCGTCGGCGCCACCGGCCATTCGGTCACTGGCGATGGCGTCAAAGCGGTGCCCGGCACCGTAGAAATCGTCCTCGACAAACCCGAGTACAAAGCGGGCGATGAAGCCCTGGCGTTGATCACGTTCCCGGAACCGATCAGCGATGCCTTGCTGTCGCTGGAGCGCGACAAGGTCGAGGCCACGGCGTTGCTGTCCAAGGGCGGCGACTGGCTGAAGATGGAAAAACTCAGCGACACCCAATACCGCGCGCGGATCCCGGTGAAGGATAATTTCGCGCCGAACCTCACCTTCTCCGTGCTTTATACCAAGGGTGGTCAGTACAGCTTCCAGAACGCCGGCATCAAGGTAATTGCGCCGCAAATCGATGTGGCCATCGCCACCGATAAAGAGGCGTATCAGCCGGGCGATACCGTATCGGTTGACTTGACCACCCAGTTCGCTGGCAAGCCGATCCCGGCGCACCTGACGGTCAGCGTGGTGGACGAAATGGTCTACGCGCTGCAACCCGAAGTCGCACCGACCATCGACCAGTTCTTCTACCACCCGCGCCGCAACAACGTGCGCACCAGCGCCAGTCTGTCGTTCATCAGCTACGACGTTGCGTTGCCGGGCAGCCCTGGCGCTCCCGGCAAAGCCAACCGCAGCGAGCGGGGCGTGAAAGTGCTGGAGCGGCCACGTCGTGAAGACGTCGACACCGCCGCGTGGCAGCCGGAACTGGTGACCGACGCCAACGGTAAAACCCGCTTTACGTTCAAGATGCCGGACTCGCTGACCCGCTGGCGCATCACTGCGCGGGCCATCGCCGATGACGGTCAGGTCGGGCAGAAGAAGCAATTCGTGCGCTCGGAAAAACCGCTGTACCTGAAGTGGAGCGGCCCGACCCAATTCCGCAATGGCGACAGACCGGACCTCGGTGTGTTCGCGTTCAGCCAGGCCGAAAAACCGGTCAAGGCTGAGCTGGTGATTCATTACGGCGGCGCCGAACAGCGCGTGCCGGTGACGCTGAATAACGGCATCAATTACATCGCGCTGCCCGCGTTCGCACTGGCCTCTGGCGAGTGGACCGCCGAGCTTGTGCAGGACGGCAAAACCGCCGACGCCCTGGCCGTGCGCCTGACCGCGACCGGCGAAGGCTGGCAGGTCACGCAAAGCCAAAGCCTGGACGTGGCCAGTGGTGACACACCGCTGACCCTGCCAACGGACGCCAGCGATATTCGCCTGCGTCTGGATGACAGTCCGCAAGCGCTGTTCCGTTCGGCGCTCGATGATTTGCTGAGCTATCCGTACGGTGGCGTTGAACAAACCGCTAGCCGATTGCTGCCGCTGAGCATCGCGTATCCGGCCTTGTCGTCTAACCCGCAAATTCGCGATCGCTTGCGCCTGATCATGCAAAACAGCCGTCTGCGCCTGGTGCAAATGGCCGGGCCTTCCGCGAGTTTCACCTGGTGGGGCATGGACGGTGAGCCGGATGCGTTCCTTACGGCCTATGCCTATTACGCCGACTGGCACGCCAGCAAAGCGCTGGAACTGAGCCTGCCGCCGGAGCATTGGCAGCGGGTGCTGGAGGTCTATTCGAAGCAGGCGAAAAACACGCCGTTGTTGCAGCGAGCGCTGATTCTGTCGTTCGCCAAGCAGATGCAATTGCCGGTCAACACGCTGCTCAGTGGGTTGATGGATGATCTGGCGAAAGCAGGCGAGGGTAACGCGGCGAACCTGATGGAGGATGGCGAGGACAGCCTTGTCATGAGCGATCCGGATTCGGCGCTTGGCTTGGCGGCGGCGCGTGCGTTGACCGCTTCCCTTGCGCATCAGTCCAAGGTGGTTTTGCCCGATGCATTCAGTCGTCAACTGCCGGATGCGCAACAGCGTCTGGCCGTCAGTTCTCAGCCATTTGCCGAAGCCTTGAACCTGTCGCTGCAACCCTTCGATCAGGCTCACGCTCAAGCGTTGTTGCAACGTTTGCTGCCACAGCAATCGACCCTGGAACGCGCGTTGGCGCTGACCTGGTTGCAGCGCAGCATCGAGCAAGCGTCGCCGACGATTGCACTGGCACCGGGTGAAGGCTGGAAGAAAGAACACGGTGATACAGGTGAGATGTACTGGACGTGGCAGGGTGCTTCGCCCGTGCCGGCCGTGTTGTCGCTGACCGGGACGCAAGAACGTCCGTTGCGGGCTGCGTTGAGCTTCCAGACCAAGCAACCGCCGGTTGATCCGATGGCTGTGACCATCACTCGTCGCCTGTCTCGATTGGTGCCCGGTGACGAAGCGTTCCAATTCAAGCTCGAAGCGGTGGGCAACAAACCGTTGTCCAGTGACGCGCTGTATCTGGACGAAGTGATCATCACCAGCAAAGCTGCCACGCCGTTGCGCTACGGGATGATTGAAGTGCCGCTGCCGCCGGGTGCCGATGTCGAGCGCACGACCTGGGGCATCAAGCTCATGGGCAAGGCGGGCACCGAACCGACCGCGCTGGAGAAAGCGCGTTTCGAGCCGGGGCAAATGGCCTATGCGATTCCGGTGGATGCCTTGAGCGGCGAACTGCGCCTGCGTCACTTGGTGCGCTTCTCGCAGAAAGGCCAGTTCAACCTGCCGCCGGTGCGTTTCACTCAGGTCTACGCGCCACAACATCAGGCCCAGGAACAAAAACCGGTCCTCGGCCAGGTCACGGTCAACTGACATGACCCGACCGCTGGTCTGGTGGCTGCTGTGTTTGATTCCTGCGCTGGCAACAGCGCAGGACGAGCCGCTGCGACTGGGCTTCAAGGGTGAATTGATTTCGTTGAGCCCGACTCAGGTGATTTTCCGCGAGCCGTTGCCCGCTGATTTGCAGGCGCCGTTGGGCAGTCTCTGGAAATTGTTTGTGTACGGCTGGCTGGTGGATACCGGCGCTCGTGAGCCGGCGTATGAGTGTCGCGGGCAGTCGAAAGAAGAAGTTTATTGCTGCACCGCGGGCGGAAAAATTGAGCGCGATCAGGCGTTGGTGAAGTCGTGCGGTTTGTACTTTGAGCCTGCGCGATTGGGTATTTCTGATGCTGGCTGGAGGGAGTATTGGCAGGCGCGGCAGGCACCGGAGTGGTTGCTGAACTTGCCCTCGTTGCAGCCTTCTACGCGGGTGTCAGTGGCGGAATTGCTGAAGGTGCTTGCCGTGATGCCGGCGCAGGATCAGGCGCGACGGGTGTTGCTCGATGTGGTGCTCAATGCGGCTGACGGCAACGTCGTCGGCGAACTCGGCGGTCGATTGCGAGTGAAAACCTGGAGCTGGTTGGGCGATCAGGATCCTTCGTCGCGTCAGGGCGGGTTTGCCGGTTGGACGACGGATGGAACACCGATCTGGGCGGGTGGGCGCGGGACCAGTCAGATGGTGCTTCGTCATTACGGGGCTGCGTTGGCTTCGGTGTTGCCCGTGGATTGGCCCGTGGATGTGGGACGTTGCGTTGAAGTCGGTCTGTTTTCACGCTATCCGATCGGGCGCGTTCTTGCGGGGGATCGCGTTGTTTCTTCCGGGCCTCTGCAGGGCGACTATCGCGTTGAATTCGCCAATGGCAATCAGCTGGATATCCACAGCGATGGTGAACTGTTTCTGTTGAAGGACAAGCTCGTCGCCCGGCTGGACCGTGAAGAATACGTCGCCCGCGTCCTCCAGCGCGAAGCCAAACCCGAACCTGCTGAAGCCGCTAAAGCACTGGCCATTGCGATAAGAACCTACCTGCTGCAAAACGCCACCCGCAACGGCGATTGCCTGAGCATTGACGACAGCAGCAGCCGACAACGCGTCGCCCCCCGCCCGGCCACCCCCGAATCACGCAACATCGCCGCCTGGACCAGCGACCTGGTTCTCGCCGGCAGCACCGTCACCTACCACTCCGACCAAACCGGCCCGGACAAACTCTCATGGCAGCAAGCCGTCGAACAAGCCAACGCCGGCCAACGCTACGACGCCATCCTGCTGCACGCTTACCCGCGCGCGAGCCTCAGCCGCTGGGACAACCCCGTCGCTTCCTGCGAATCACTGCCCGCCGCGCAAGACTGGCTACAAAAGCAACGCCGCGGTTGGCGTCCACGGTTGGAAAGCGAGGTCGGCTACAACGACGTCAGCACCTTCGCCGTCTGCCGCCTGGCCTTCGGCCGCCCCTATGTCGACCGCGAACGCCAGCGCATCTACGTGCGCGGCGTGCTGTCGCTGCAGGATCGCCTCGACCTGACCCACGAATACCTGCACCTGGCCTTCGAAGCACACCCCAACGGCCAGGATGAAACCTACATCGAAGGGCTCGCCCGCCACCTCTTGCTGGAATAGGCCATGAAACTCCGTTATCCACAGGTCTTCCTGTTCCTTTGTACTTTTTGCGTATTGCCGACGGTGTTTGCGGCTGAGAGCGGCGTGAAACTTGATACGCCCGTTGGCGGCTGGCGCACCGGCGCGTCCGAAGGTGAAGGTGAAAGCTTTCGTCAGACCGTTAACTACCCGGCCTCATCGGTGAATACGCCGGTGGGCCAGGCCAATACGGCGCGTATCACGGGGCAGATCAAAGCCGCGCCCAAGTCCGGAGAACCGGGACGGTTGATCGTCAACGGCGTCAGCATGCCGCTGAAGATTGACCCGGCTGGACGCTTTGATCGACCGTTCTCGTTTCCCAATGGCAGTAATAGCGTTGAAGTCCGCAGCCCGGATGGGCAGCAACGGCATCGGACGCAGTTTCTCAATGCCAGTGGCGGCGCCACACCGGCTAAATTGCGGGTGCTGTTGGCCTGGGATAGCGATGGCACGGATCTGGACTTGCACCTCATCACGCCCGACGGTGCGCATATCTGGTACGGCGATCGGGTTGCGCCCAATGGCGCGGCGCTGGATGTCGACGTGACGACGGGGTATGGCCCGGAAATCTTTGCCATGCCGGCGCCGATCAAGGGGCAGTATCTGGTGTATGTGAATTACTTCGGGGGTGGGTATCGGAGTGATGAGGAAGGGCAGGAGGAGGCGGTTCAGCCGCTGACGACGGCGCAGGTGACGGTGATTACGGAGGAAGGGACGCCGAATGAGAAGATGGAGACGTTCCTGGTGCCGATGCGGGCGGTGGGGGAGTTGACGTTGGTTAAGGGGTTTAGTTATCCGTGACGCTGGCGACTGGCAATTTGTGCAGCAGCTTGCTGCACAATTCACTTTTCTGCAGGCATTAAAAAGCCGGCTTGTGGCCGGCATTTATAGCTTCTACGTACTTCTGCCGATTTCCAGTTTTGCATAGAAAACATGGGAGTTGCAGGCTATCATCGCTCCAGTGAGCTCCACTAATATCAGTCGATAGCCAGTGATATAAGTGTGGGTCAGGGTGTGGGTCGGTAGCGTGTAGGGAGGCGGAATGCCAAAGCTGACGGTAAAAACTATAGATAGCCTTGTGAAGGCGGCGGCGCCGGGACTGACTGGTGATGGCGAGGGGCTGTACTTCCAGATAAGTCGGACTGGAGGAACCAGTTGGGTATTCCGCTTCAAAATCGCTGGAAAGGCTCGCACGATGGGGTTAGGACGATATCCGGAGACTACCCTTGCGGATGCGCGCCAAAAGGCCGCAGACGCGCGAAAACTAAGCAAATCAGGCGTTGATCCGCTCGCGGTCCGTGACGAAGAACGCGCCCGTCAACAGGATGTCCTACGCCAACTGGAGGCTAAGAAGCGCACCTTTGAAATGGTCGCTGTCGAGTATAGAGACGCCCATGGTGCGGGCTGGTCGCCCAAGTGGCGGAAGGGTTGGCTACGTAAGCTTGAACTATACGCGTTCCCAGTGATTGGCGACCTCCCTGTCGGCGCAGTCGACCTGGAGCATGTACTCAAGGTGCTTCAACCCATCTGGGCATTAAAAACCCGTACCGCAGACGAAGTGCGAGGGCAAGTTGAGCAAGTGTTAGACGCCGCCAGGGCTCGGGGGTTGCGCGTCGGCGAGAATCCAGCACGTTGGCGTGGGCACCTGGATAACCTGCTGAGCAAGGCCGAAAAGAAAAAGGCGAGGAAACGTCAACACTTCTCGGCGATGAAATGGAAAGACGTGCCGGCTCTGATGTTCAAATTAAAACAGAGTGATGTCCGTGACGCGTTTGCGGCCCGTTTGCTGATCCTGACAGGCGCACGCTCGCAAATGATTCGCTTTGCTGCTTGGAACGAATTCGACCTAACGACCGGTGTGTGGTCGTTGCCTGCCGAGCGCATGAAAATGCGGCAAGCCTTCGATATTCCTTTGGCACCAGAAGTTGTCGAATTGCTCCAGACCTTGCCACGAGTTGAAGGCAGTCCGTATCTATTCGCAGGTCAGGGTAAGAGCGGCGTTATGCATGCAAACGCGATACGTACTCTCCTGCACGGTCTGGGGCATGACAACATTACCCGCCACGGTTTTCGCAGTTCCTTTCGGGATTGGTCAGGCGAATGCACTCAATATCCACGTGAAGTCTGTGAGTTGGCTCTTGCCCACGATGAGCGTGATCAGACAGAAAGCGCGTATTCGCGATCTGATTTCATCGAGAAGCGTCGGACGCTGATGGCCGATTGGGCGAAGTTCATTACAAATCCTGCTGCGCCCATCGTCACATCCGCTGATTTTCAAGCGCGCTTGAGCGCCAGGAGCTTTTAGATGACAAAGCACTCACACATGGAGAAAGCTCGGCCGACGCGTGAAAAAATGTCAGCTTTGCCGGATGTTCCGCCTTACCTTGAAAATGAATCCGACATGGCAATAAAAGCTTGTCGGTCATTTCTTGAGGAGTACAAAGTTCAGCCCCTGAAATGGGGGCTGACGTCGTTTGAAGAAGCTGCTCGTCCTTATTTAGCACGTATGAATCTAGCTGACTCAAGAATCCAAGATTACCTTCAATCGACACGACAGCATTTCACGTCAGGCTTGGTTTCTCTTGTTTTAGAGGAGTACAGGGACGTCATTTTGTCGGAACAGCAAAGCAGAATCGCTAAGCATGTCAAAGGTTCAAAACGACCAAGTGAAGATGGCTCCAATTGGGACAGCAAGCGTATAGCAGAAGCTGCTCGCACCGCAGGCTACAGCGAGAGCCCAGACAAAAAAAGCATAGTTTCCAGCATTGCCGCTCGATCTCAGAAAAGTGAAACCATAGTAAGGCGTGCTTTACGAGAGCATGGGTTATCCAAGGCATACAGCAAAAAGAAGCCACGCTGAAAATATCCCAAATTGTCGTAGCCGGTGACGACAATTTCGGCCTTTATCTTCCATAGCCATTCCACCAAGCGCTAGTGAGCGCAAAGGAGATTTGGCTATGTCTACCACCCCACAAAACCGCCGCATCATGCGGTTGCCAGAAGTTAAAGCTTCTACTGGTTTCGGCCGCGCATGGATTTACCAATTGATGAGCGAGGGGAAGTTCCCCAAGGCTCGCCGCATCGGTGCGCGTGCTGTGGGCTGGCCAAGCGACGAAATCGAGCAGTGGGTAAATGATCGTATGGAGGGCCGTTCGTAATGAAAAACGATCACTCCCTGATGTTTCTTGCTGATCTGCAAGCCGTCTTTGGCCCACTTGATTGCCTTCCAATTCTTGATGGCAAAATCCATCGCTTCCACGTCCCCGGTGATAAGCCTGGCAGCCTGGGCGGCTGGTATCTGCTGTATGCCGAACCCAGCGTTACGGGCTGCTTCGGTAGCCTGAAGGCTGGTGGCGTTTACATTGGCGAGGTGCTCTAAATGAAAAAGAGCCGCCCCCCATACCAGCAGAGCAGCCCGTCGCGTGGCCAGTTTATCACCCTCATCCGCGCCTTGTCGGTCCTTGAGTGCGCCCTCCGCCTGCCTGTGCTGCTGACGTTTGTAGCACTTCTGTATCGGCTGATCATGGAGGCAGCATGAACAAAACCGCCATCCACAACCACGGTGAACCACTCAGCGTGGTGGTTTCGCGTATGAAAGGTGTCAAGCAACACGGCGACAGCTTCATGGCTGTATGCCCCGCACATCAAGACAAGTCTCCATCCCTGAGCCTGTCGCGGGCCGGGGATGGCCGCGCACTGGTTCACTGCTTTGCCGGCTGCGATCCCCGTGACGTACTGGGCGCGGTTGGCTTGGAGATGCGAGACCTGTTCCCTGAGAACATGAGCCAAGACCAGCGCCGGGAGTTCCGGCGCATCAAGCTGGAACACGAACGCGATTCTGAGCGCTTGATTATCGAGATTGCAAAGGCAGAGGCTGAGGCCGGCGCCTTGAGTGAAGAGAGCACCGCACGGCTGGCACTGGCACGCGAGCGAGTCTACCAGTTGGATCATCAGCTCGTAGAGCTGGGGAGCGTCGCAACACCGCCACGCCTTGCGTTGCTGGAGGTGAAGTTGGACGACGTTATGAGCGCCAGCCCGGATGTTGTGCGCTATGCCGTGAAACCGTTGATGCCTCGCCGTCATGTGACTCTGTTCGGGGGGCATGGCGGTATCGGTAAGTCGAGCCTCGCATTGGCTATCAGCGCGCATGTTGCATGCGGTTTTCCCTTCGCAGGTCAGGAAGTCGAACAATCCCCCGTGCTGTTCGTAAGCTTGGAGGATGAAGCCAGCATCGTGCGTCTGCGCTTGCGCAGTATCATTGAGGCATACGGGCTGCCCGCAGAGCGCGTGCTTGCCTCCCTTCGCCTGTTGGACGGCACGCAAACCATCACCGCTCTTATGACAGAGGGCGATGGCTTCAGCGCGCAACCCGTTTTCACCCAGGCATATCGGGAGCTTGAAGCGGGGGCTTATGGTACGGGGTTGATCGTGATCGACAACGCTTCTGATGCGTTCGATGCGAACGAAAACAGCCGCCGTATGGTACGTGCTTTTGTGCGTGGCTTGGCTGACATTGCCCGCAAACACAATGCTGCTGTGGTTCTGCTGGCGCATATCGATAAGAGCGCTGCCAAGGATGGCGCACGCGGCAACAACTACAGCGGTTCGACTGCCTGGCACAACAGCGCTCGCTCGCGTTTGGCGCTGATGGAGCAGGATGGGCGCATTCTTCTCGTACATGAGAAGGCCAACCTTAGCGCGCGGGCTGAGCCTCTGTCCTTCATCTTCGTGGATGGGGTTCCCGTGCCTGAGGCTGGTTCTCAAGCAGAGGGTCTGACGACTGAGAACTTCGATCTCGCCGAAATCATTCGCGTCTTTATGGCAGCAAATGACGCAGGTATCAAAGTGCCGGCCATTCTGACCCCCGGCGCGCACTCGGCAATGAAGGCGCTGGAATCACTGCCAGAATACAACCGGGTCTTCCGGGGCAAACCAGGAGGTAAGCGCGCCGCACTTGCCATTACTTCGTTGATCCGCATCGGGCGTGTACGGCGCATCAAATACAAGACCCCTCACCGTAAAATTCGCGAGCTCTTTGAGCTGGTCGAACTGCCAGAGACGCCCGCAGTTCCGCTCGAAAATGTGCCAGTTTCGAGTGTTTAAAGTGCGCCGCGCCACCCCCTATAACCCCCTTAGCGCATCGGCGCAGCGCATGGGGATGCTTGCGGCAGTGCGCCAATCATCAACGGCGCAGCGCGGAACACCATCGGCGCAACGGCGCAAAGTAAAACCCACCCAAGATACCGCCTGATTTTCGGATTATGCGGCCGTGGGGGATGTGAAAAGTTAAGACCGAGGAATAAGCGATGAGCAAAAACCGCCTCTTCAAGAATCAGCCCAAAATCCGCCTGATTGTGTCCGTTGAGGGCGATACCGTGGAAATCATTGATGAGCTTATTGGTTATCCACTTGGCGGCGGGCATCCGGCTAAGGGCAACCGTTCGGAGTTCGTGCGTCTGGCTATCGAAGAGAAGCTGGAGCGTGACATGGTTCGGTTTCAGAACCGTGCTTCGGCTGTCCCTAAGCGTATTTGAGTCGGATGGATGATTTTCGTAGGCCATTGACTGTGTAAACTTTGATGATTTTTGTAGCAGTACGCGCGTACGCGCGCGTAGACCATCACCAAGCGACCTGTCTAGGGCATAGCCAATTGGGGGTGGGCGATCACCATCCAGTTGATTTGATGCTGACGCCGTTTCACCTGGATTGTCCGCTGCACGTCGAAGTAGCGACGGCAGCGATCAGCCATTAGCGGACGCTCACGGTGCGAGCACTTAACCCGCTACCGATGATGGACACACAGCTGAAGCCTAGGACCAATTCGGTAGCCTCATTCCTCATCGAAGTAGTCGCTATCCAGTTTCGGCAACTTGAGCAGCCGCAACGTTACTCCGACTTCGTGATCCATCATCAGGTTAACAAGCCGATTTCCATCAACCAGCACCATACCCTCCACCGAACGGGCAAATTCGATACCTTGGGCAGTGAATCCAGAGGTGGTAATAAATACTCCACGCTTGGCCTTTTGCCCGGCAAGTGCGCCATAGAAGGCTTGCAGATCGGGCCGGCCAACAGTGCCTTGCCAGCGTTTGGCTTGGACGTAGACCTTTTCCAGTCCGAGTTTGTCGAGCGAGATCACCCCATCGATCCGCCATCTCCGCTGCCGCCCACACGCTGCAAGTCGTTGCGGCTAGCGCCGTAGCCTAGGCTGTGCAATACATCCAGCACTATGACTTCGAAGCGGTTAGGGCTGACTTGCAAAAGGCTGTCCAGTAAGTTGACGGCAGTCGCCTCACGTAGCTCGCGCAGGGCCTGCTCCAGCCGGTCATCTGGGCTGACAGTGGCTGAGCTTGCTGTCTGATCAACCAGCTCTTGTCCGTCGAGCGGGATGGCGTCGGGGGCGCCTTTGAGCTTTACATCCATAAAGCCGATGGCGAGCTGTTCCACCTTATCTGCAGTAAGGGGATAGGGATGCTGCGCGGCATAGCTGATACCTGTATCAGTTAGCTTCCAATAACCGCGTTTAGCGCTGGTGGAAAGGCCGGCGCGTTTGAGGCGGTCATGGGCCCAGCCTGCACGGTTCTTATATGTTGCCTGGCCGCTCGCAATCAGCTCTTGCCGTTGTGCTTCCGACAGGTCTAACGCCCCAGCAGCAGCTTCATGGACGTCACGAGCTGTCGCTCCTTCAGGTGTAGCTGCAAGGTAGCGCAGTATTGGCTCAATGAACTGGTCGTATGTAGGGACGGACATTGCAACTCCAGGCACAAAGTTGATGGCGTGGGCGAAGGTTGAAGGTTGTGTATTGTTTTATATTTGGTGTGTCGACCCCGGTTCAGATACCAGAACTAGCATCACCTTGCCATTTTTAATGAAAACTGGCGCGTAGTGCCCTCATCTGACCAGCTAATCGCAGGGGAGCAAATCAAAACGGGTCGGGTTTGACTGATCGGACCAGCCAAAATGACAGGCAGCGCTCCGCAGGTTATGCTCGCCGCTAATTCAATTTCCATCGTTTGGCTGGGCAATCCATTGGCTTAAGTTGATCGCTTTGCTCACTCCAAGCGTCCACAAGCTGCGCTTTGGTCATCCCTTAGCTAAACATTAAATTTTCCGGCCAGCGCTCAAGAAAGTTGAGCGGACGCGGCACTATGAAAGAAACCAAAACGGAGCACTGATGGCGAGTACTGAAGCAAACACCAGCGACCTGAACTACGCAGATACGCTCTGGAAGGCTGCTGACTCCCTACGCGGACAGGTCGATGCAGCTGAATACAAGCACATCGTACTGGGCTTGCTGTTCCTCAAGTACATCTCGGATAGTTTCGAGAACCGTCGCGACGAACTACGATCAGAACTGACGAACGACGGTATCAAGGGCGAGCAGCTCGAACGCCTGCTTGAATCGCGCGATGAATACACTGCGGAGCGCGTGTTCTGGGTGCCGCCCGAAGCGCGCTGGTCGAACCTGCAGAGTCAGGCGACGCGACCCGATATCGCCACGCTGATCGACGATGCGATCCTCGCCGTTGAACGTGACAATCCAAATCTTAAAGGCAAGCTCCCCCGCGATTACGCCCGCCGGGGCATCGACCCAGTCAAGTTGAAGGGGCTTACCGATTTGATCGCCGGCGTCGGCTTCAAGGGTAGTCGCGGCCAGGCCCGCGACACGCTTGGCCGCGTCTACGAGTACTTTCTCGGCAAATTTGCTGCCGCAGAGGGTAAGCTGGGCGGCGAGTTCTATACGCCGCGCAGCGTGGTGCGTGTGCTGGTCGAGATGCTAGAGCCTTATGAGGGTCGCATCTATGACCCCGCTTGCGGCAGCGGTGGAATGTTCGTCCAGTCGGAAAAGTTCGTCGAGGCGCACGGCGGCCGACGCACCGACGTCTCGATCTTCGGGCAGGAGAGCAACCCCACCACGTGGCGCCTCGCGCACATGAACCTCGCCATTCACGGCATCGAGGCCAAGCTAGGCGACCAGCCCGCCGACACGTTCTTGCGCGACCAGCACCCTGACCTCAAGGCCGACTTCGTCCTCGCCAACCCGCCGTTCAACGTGAGTGACTGGTCTGGCCAACTGCTGCGCGGCGACAAGCGCTGGGCCTACGGCGACCCGCCCGTTGGCAATGCCAACTACGCCTGGATTCAGCACTTCATCCACCATCTCGCCTATCCCAACGGTAAGGGCGGCGGCATGGCCGGATTTGTGATGGCGAATGGCAGCTTGTCGAGTAATGCCGGTGGCGAGGGCGAGATCCGCCGCAAGATCGTCGAAGCAGACCTCGTCGACTGTATCGTTGCCCTGCCTGCGCAGCTTTTCTTCACCACCGGCATTCCTGTGTGCCTCTGGTTCCTTACGCGCGACAAGACCGGCCGGAACATCCGCCGCGGTACGCCAAACCGCCCTAATGGCCGCGCGGGCGAAACGCTTTTCATCGACGCACGCAAGTTCGGCACGATGCAGACCCGTGTGCTGAGAGTGTTAACAGGGGTCGAGGCCGCCGAGTGCATCGAGGGCACGGGCGACCCGCTGCCCGCGTCTGACGTCGGCCGGATCGTCTACGCTTATCGCCGTTGGCGTGGCGAGCCTGCCCCGGAATGGTGGAACGAGGCCGAGCATGGCCCTTGGGCGTTCGATCCGACCCCCGGTTTCGCCAGGCCCGCGACGCTCGACGAAATCGCCAAACATGGCCACGTCCTTACCCCTGGGCGCTACGTCGGCGCGGAGGATCAGGCCGACGATGCCGAACCGTTCGCCGAGAAGTACCCGCGGCTAGTGGCGGAGTTGGAGGAGCAATTGTCGGAAGGCGGGCGGTTGGCCGCTCTTGTGCGCGAATGTCTAGCGAGCGTGGAGGACTGAGGTATGACCACGCTACCACTCGAAGAGTGCATGTCGGCGATCATCGACTACCGGGGCAAGACGCCGCGGAAGACGAGTTCGGGCGTGCCGTTAATTACCGCGAAAGTCGTCAAGGGTGGCCGTCTTGAGACGCCAGACGAGTTCATTGATCCTGACGAGTATGACGAGTGGATGCGACGCGGCTTGCCTCAGGTCGGAGATGTCGTCATTACTACCGAAGCTCCGCTCGGGGAAGTCGCTCAGCTTTCTGACTCTCGGATTGCGCTGGCGCAGCGACTCATCCTTCTCCGTGGGAAGAAGGGACTACTCGACAACACATACTTGAAGTACCTTCTGATGTCCGACGAGATGCAGGGGCAGCTTGCATCTCGAGCGTCTGGCACTACTGTTGTCGGGATAAAGCAAAGCGAGCTGCGCAAGCTCACTCTTTCACTTCCCAAGATCGATGAACAAGAAGCCATCGCCGCCGTCCTCGGTGCATTGGATGACAAGATCGAGCAGAACCGACGGACAGGTCGGGCGTTGGAGGGGCTAGCACGGGCGACGTTTAAGGCGTGGTTCGTGGACTTCGAGCCGGTCAAAGCTAAGGCCGCCGGGCATGTGAGTTTCCCCGGCATGCCCGGTACTGCCTTCACCGCACTACCCAACCATCTGACGGACTCGCCACACGGGGCGGTACCGCAGGGATGGGAGGTACGAACACTCGCTGAAGTGTTCGACATTAACCCGCCGCGACGCTTATCAAAGGGACAAGACGCCCCGTACCTCGACATGAAGAATATGCCGACTGACGGTCACGCGCCTAACGCATGGGAGAGACGGCCACATGGCTCCGGAATGCGGTTCATCAACGGTGACACGCTCGTAGCCCGCATCACGCCTTGCTTGGAGAACGGAAAGACGGCTTACGTAGATTTCCTGGGTGACGGCGAGGTAGCTTGGGGCTCGACTGAATACATTGTGCTCCGCCCAAAGCCGCCGCTGCCGGGGGTCTATGCGTATTGTCTTGCCCGAACACCAGAGTTCCGCGACTTTGCCATTCAGAATATGACTGGCACGAGTGGCCGGCAGCGAGTTGCTGCATCATCCTTGAACCATTACCACGTCGCAGTTCCAGACGCGGTGACCGCTGCTGCTTTTGGTGACCTAGTTCTTCCGCTGTTCAATTGCATTCGAGTCGGTAAGGCCGAATCGTTGAAGCTCGCGGCGCTACGCGACTACCTCCTGCCGCGGCTGTTGTCCGGAGCTCTGCGCGTGACATCAAAGGCGGCGTCATGAAGGCGATTTATGCGCTCTTCGAGGATGAACTGACGGCCAGCATCAATGCGGATGGAAACATCGAATTTCCCTTTGGCGGGACGCCTCTGACGCCAGTTGCTGTTCTTGGAACTGACAACACGGCGTATCAGGCCGAGTTTCGCGCGTGGCTAAATGACGTTTGGCTAGACGACCACCGGAGACGGCTTGACCGACTTCTTAAGCTGCATGGTAACAGCGGCCGATTCCACGCACTTGTCGATGCCTTCCGAGCTGATCACGTCATTCCCGCAGTCGGATCTGGAATGTCAAAGGCATCTGGGTTCCCACTTTGGCGAGACTTTATTCATCAGCTTCGCAGCTTCACCGCGGTATCTGAGGCAGACATCAACATCATGCTCGACGCCGGTCAATATGAAGAGGCCGTGGATCGGATCGAGGCAGAAGCCGGGAGTCACTTATTTGATGAGCGGATCGAGCAATCGCTTCGAGTGATCGATCCGGGCAGCCTCGACGGGCCGGTCCGTCTATTACCAGCACTGTTTCCCAAACTCGCGCTCAGCACAAATCTCGACGACGTACTGGAACACGCATACGCGGCTGTTGACCAGCGCTTCGATGAGGTCCTCATCGGCCCTCGGATTGAGCAATATCGAAAGCTCACAACTTCCAACAAGCGATTGTTATTGAAAATCCACGGTGATTGTCGCGATGCAGAAGGCAGAGTGCTTGGTGTAGCGGAATACGACACGGCATATGCCCCAAACGCACCAACGCGGGAATCTCTTGCATTGATCTGCCGCTCTCATGTCCTTCTCTGGATGGGGTGCAGCCTTGGTGTTGATCGGACGGTCGCGTTGATGAAGGACGTTGTGGCAGGTGATGCTGCTGCGCCGAGGCACTACGCATTCCTTAGACTTCCGAATGACGACGCTTATCGAGTGAGTCGTGAGAAGTTGCTCGCCGAGCGTAAAGTCTTCCCCATTTGGTATGACGATTTGGAAGACGAGGATCTTTCGATCCTATCTTTACTCGTCGGTTTGCTAGACAAGAGCGGTAAGCTCGCGCAATTGGGAGGTGGCAATTGAGCAAAGGCGTACTTACGGAAGCAGCTGTGGAGCAGTTCGCTGTCGAAGCCCTCTTAAGAGATGGTTTTAAGGCGGGAGAAGCTAGCGAAGTCGCGGCCGATTGTTCATGGCAGGGATTTTTTAGCCCATTTATCGAACAGCGATTGCATTTCGCAATCGAGCGCCTGAACCAGTCGATGCAAGGGACAGTTGTCGCCGACGCGATTCGATCTGTGCGATCGCTCCCGTTCGTTTCATTAATTGAAAACAACCGTTATTTTCACGATTTGCTCACCAGCGGTGTGCCGGTCGAATACAAGGATGCCGCCACCGGCGAGACGCGGGGCGGACGGGCGCGGTTGATCGATTTTGACAACCCCACTAACAACGATTTCCTTGTCGTGCGGCAGCTCACTGTCGCTGGAGTAAACGGCAAAAACATCCGACCGGACTTGGTGCTGTACGTCAACGGCTTGCCGCTAGTCGTGATCGAGTTGAAGGACCCGTCCAACACGACGGCGACGCTGGATGTCGCGATCGATCAGCTCGGTCGCTATAAGACCATCGCACCCGATTTGTTCGTGCCAAACATGCTGTTGGTTACCAGTGACGGGCTGCTTACACGGGTAGGTAGCATCACCAGCGGCCGACAGCGCTTCACGCCGTGGCGACCTGCTCGTGGTGGCGAGCCGACGCTGGAAGCGTTGATCCGTGAGTTGCTGAACCCCGCCGCGCTGTTGGACTACTTACTTTCCTGCGTGGTGTTCGAGGAGGACGAGCGGGGGAACATCATCAAGAAGGTGGCGGGTTATCACCAGTTCCGGGCCGTACGCAAGGCGCGGGCGAGCGTAATTGGCGCGATTAAGGCGCCGGAGCGAAGTACCAATGAGGAGGCTGGAAAGGGCGGCGTGATCTGGCACACGCAGGGCAGCGGCAAGAGTCTGACGATGCTGATGCTGGCGGGCGCGCTGGTGCGTGCTGCAGAGATGGCCAACCCGACGGTGGTGATCGTGACAGACCGCAACGACCTGGACGACCAGCTCTTCGACACCTTCGCGATGGGGCGCGCATTGCTGCGGCAAGACCCTGTGCAGGCAGACAGCCGCGAGCACCTGCGGCTTTTGCTCGACCGAGCAAGCGGCGGTGTAGTGTTTACGACGATCCACAAGTTCACCGAGGCGCATGGCACGATCAGTGAGCGGGCGAACGTCGTCGTGATGGCGGACGAAGCGCACCGCAGCCAATACGGCTTTGTCGAAGGCGGGGCGCGGTGGATGCGTGAGGCGCTGCCGAATGCAACATTCGTCGGCTTCACCGGTACTCCCTTGACTGCGGGCGATCGCGTCACTCGGAATGTGTTCGGGGAGTACGCCGACGTGTATGACATCCGGCAGGCAGTAGCCGACGGCGCGACGGTGCCCATCTACTACGAGTCGCGCATCGTGAAGCTTTCGATCGACGAAGCAGGCGTTCAGCAGGCAGAGGAAAGTATTGCGCAGTACGCGACCCGCGACGAGAACGGGCAGGAGATGCCGGAGAACGTTCGCATTCCTCTGGAGGAGTTGTACGGCGCACCGGAGCGACTGGAGCGCGTGGCGAAGTTTGTGGTCGAGCATTGGGAAGCGCGCCGCGCGGCGATGGAGGGCAAGGCGATGCTCGTGACCATGAGTCGCGACATTGCTGCACGGCTGTACGAAGAGATTTGTAAGCTACGCCCAGCGTGGCACGACGTCGATGAAGCGAAGGGTATGGTAAAGGTCATCATGACCGGCGGCCCGGACGATCCCGAGCATATGGCGCGGCATGCGCGGAATAAGGCGCAACGCAAATCATTGGCGGACAGGTTCAAGGACCCGGCCGACGATTTCCGACTGGCGATCGTCGTGGACATGTGGCTCACGGGATTCGATGTGCCCAGCGCGCACACGATGTATCTGGACAAGCCGCTCGCCGGACACAGTCTGATGCAGGCTATTGCTCGGGTGAATCGTGTATACGGAGATAAGCCTGGTGGGTTGATTGTCGACCTGATCGGGTTGGCCGACCCGTTAGCCGACGCGCTGGTGACGTATGCAAGCGCGACCGGTGAAACAGACAAGCCGGTCAAAAAATTGCAGGATGAAGCGATTCCCGCCATGCAATCGGCGTTCGAGCAACTGGTCAGCTTCTTCCACGATTTCAACTATGCAGCGGCGTTAGAAATTGATCCATCGAAGGTGTTGCGTGTGTACTTGGGTGCGATCGACCACGTGCTGGACGTGAAACACACCATAGGCGACGAAACAGGATGGCAGCGCTTCGGCGGCATGGTGAAGCGGCTGGCAACGGCCTTCGCGCTGGCCGTGCCGCGGGAGGAGGCGCGGAACATCGCCCCGCATCTAGCGTTCTTCCAACGTGTGGCCGCAATGATTCGCAAGCGGCTCGCCGACGAGCAAGGACCGACAGGGGGTAGAAATAATGGTTCCGCCGACATCGACGCCGCAGTGCGGCAGGTAATCGGTGGTGCGGTGGATGCGGGCGAGGTGATTGACCTGTTCGCCGCCGCCGGGCTCGACGCTGCACGGTTGGACATTCTCAGCGACGACTTTCTGGAACGAGTGTCTGCACTGGAGCAGAAGAATCTTGCCCTGGAGACGCTGCGCAAGCTGCTTGCCGACCAGATCAAGTTCAGTGAGCGGTCTAATCTCGTGCAAGCGCAGAAGTTCCGCGATGCGCTGGAAAAGGCGATGCTCGATTACACGAACAAGCAGATCAACACGGCTCAGATGATCGCGCAATTGATTGAATTGGCGAAGTGGGTGCGCGAGGCGAAGCAACATGGGCAAGACCTCGGGCTGAGCGATGAGGAAACAGCGTTCTACGATGCCTTGACAGAGAACGGTTCGGCCAAGGAGGTCATGAAGTCCGACCAGCTTCGCTTAATGGCTCGCGAGCTGGCGGAAATGGTTAAGAAGATGCCAAGGCTAGACTGGTCCCAGCGGGAGAGCGTGCGGGCAGACCTGCGACGCAAGGTGCGTCGATTGCTGGTTATGTACGGCTACCCACCGGATCTATCCGAGGAAGCAACGCAGCTCGTCTTGCGCCAGGCCGAGTTGTCGACGGAGAACTCGGATTAGCAAAATGACTGGGTCGATGGCGAGAGTCCTAACCACAGCATGCAGCGGACGGAGATGGCGCCACCGCTGATGCTGAACGGTATTGTCTGTTTTAGGGCGATAGCAGTCCTTAGCGACCGGTTGCTTTCGGTCCAAAGTGAAGGTTGCGAAAGGTGAGGTCGAAACGCCCCCTTAAATGCATCCTATTGTGGCGTGGCCCAATTATGTCGGCTTGGCCGAACACGATTGGGCAGCGTCCGAGTTGATTTACACTGGGTTCACAATCGCTGTTTTAGCCACGATTACGTTCTGGATCGCTGCATAGAGATCGATGGCGGTTTGCTCTGTCTTGATTGAGACAACGAGGCTGTACCGGACACGATCATTGTAGCGCTCCTGCTTCAGCAGGGTCTTCCACCAGCCGAGGGCAGGGTAGATGCCAATCATGCTGCGGTCTGCCAGTTCGGCGGCTGTACCGCGCCAGATATCTGAGTGCAGGGAACCTCGGTGCCGCGTCTGGGTCCCCAGCAACCAGTTCGGATCTGCACCACCGCCCTGATAGATACCGTCTTCTTCGTCGCGTGCACGTTTGTTGATACGCTGCCGGAACTGAGCCTTTTCTTCCGTTGGGCGGCTGACATCGAACCTAAGGCCGTGAGATTCGTACCTGTAACGACCTTTGATGCCGCGTTCGACAACTCCAGGGTTGGGCTCAACAAAGTAGGAAAGCGTCACCCGCAACTCTACGTTGGTGTTGCCAAGATCGAGTAGTTCTTGTTTCGGCCATGGCAGATCATGAAGATGCATATCGCGAGCAGTGGGATTGCCCTTGATAGGCTTCATGAACGGTTGCAGCTCGTCCTCAACGATCAAGGTGAGTGAGTCGCCGGCGCTCCACAGTGCTCGCCCTAAGTCGGGCACCCCAAAGCCGCAGGTTTTCACTAGCCGCTCGTAATCGCCTTTCGACCCAGCGCCCAGGAAGTCGTCCCTCATGCGTTCGGTCCACTCAGCAGAGTGGACCATTAGCGCTCGAACAGTCTCTGGCCAGAAGTCCGGGTATCTGGACAAAATCTGTACAGCCATGCGAGCTGCCAACGCAGAGGCCGCGCTGGTGGCCCTAGTGAGGTCGAACAGCCGTACAGTAGGAGTGTGGCAGGTTGTCAGTAGGGAGACCGAGGGATAGTTGTAGGCGGCCAACTGATCCTTAACCAGATTGCCGCCCTCGAACATCACATCAGGCTTAAGTGGCCAGGCGGTGCGCTGCCAGGTCAACGACGTAGTGCTGTAAGGGCTCAGGCTTCCTGCAGGAGCCACTGGCTGCAGCGTGGTATTGGGCGGATCGATAGTGACTTTTTGTGTGTACGCCCCTACGCATAGAGCGTTCCAGGATTGGCCAGGGTCATGGATACCGTCGGTCGCATTGCTGTTGGGGTAGTCCAGCGCCTGATTCTGATCTGCGTTACCGGCCGAAACCACAATCAGTCGTGGATTCGCCCGCTCGCCGAGAGCATCGGAAGCCAATCCATCAACTGCTGCGGACCAAGCAGACGGGCGACCGCGGTCACGAGCATCGGTGCTAGTAATGGCCATGCTGAAGACCCGATCCACGTTCGGCTGGGCGATTTCCGGCAAGGCAACTGCCGACATGGTGAGAGCACCATAGGGTTCTTTTTGGTTACCTATAGCGGCTTGCAGAAGTTTCACTGACTCGACCCGGTGCTGGATTGTGATGGGGCTTTGTGACGACAGTGGGTCAACGAGATCGCCATAAATGGCGAGCCCGGCCAGACCAGTACCGTGGCCCACGTCGTCCTGGACACCCCACGCTGAATCGACGCTGTACAGGTCGTTAAGGCCAACATGCGAGGCTAGAAGCGGGTGTCCTGGGTTCACTCCGGTGTCGAGGAGGCAGAGGCGCACGCAGTCTTCGTGGCCAGCAGTGGTCCGCCCGAGTAACTCATCGACCCATGCGTGCTGCTCGGTTGCGGGCATAGCGTCGAAGAACTCTGCGGTTTCCTTTGCCCTTCGAATTTCCGCGACTTCATTGAGGAGCAGAATCGATCGGGTAATTGCCGCTTTCGATGCGAAGACGTTCAGCACCGTGCGTTCAGGGAAGTGGAGAGTCTTCTCTGAAGTGATGAAACCAGAGGCTTCTGCAATGGCTCGGAATCGATTGAGTACGGCCTCGCGATCTTGCCGGACCGGCAACCAGAATTCCCACCATATCGTGTCGGTATCGTTCGCAGGAAGTACCGAGGGATCATCGGTCCAGAGTGCATTGAACGCGGCAAACCGGATCTCCTGAATCGGGTTGAGCAGCGGTGCATTGCGTGGTTGCCCCTTGGACGTATTCGCCTCCAGGTACTGGCTAATGAGGCTCTCAAAAGCCTTAAGCTGGCCATCGGGAACGAAAACCGTTGCCATGTCGGTGTGGTTTTCTCGGTCTCGGCGCACGTTTAGTAACTCAATGCGCTGCGCTCCACGAGCAAGACCCTCGAAGGCCAATTCGAATCCGGGGAAGCTTTTGAATTCGATCTGCAGGCCAAACCCGCTATCTCGACCTGATTGGCGCTGAAGATTGATGGCCTCGGTCATCTGAGAGCCAACGGATCGCAATTGGCCAAGCAACGCCGCACCGTGTCTGGCTCGGTCCTGCGGCGGAAAACGCGGGTCCCTGGATGCGGATGCTGTGGAGCGAAACCTTTCTGGTTGCCCCGTTCCATGAAAGTAAAAATGTGGTCGCTGTCCTGCCTTTGGTTCCGTCATCTAGAGGCTCTACCAACTTACGAACGTTGTCTCCCATGGAAAGCCTTTCGTTCCTCAAGATGCTTTTCCACGTCCTTGATGTCGACCTGTGGGCGGTCATTAATGATCGCATCCTTGATCGCATCATCTGCTGCCTTTGCAAGCTCTGCGTAGCTGAGGCCCTCTGCCACCTTGCAGAGTTTTTCCCAGCTGCGAATCGACTTCGAGTAATTAACGAGCCGACTCTTCAGCGCAGCTTTTGTTTGTTCCTGATTAGGGAGCCCATATTCGATAACATCATCGAAGCGGCGGAACAAGGCGTAGTCAAGAATTTCCGGATGGTTCGTGGCCGCGATGATCAGGCTATTGGACTGATCCTGCTCAATCATCTGCAGGAAGCTGTTCAGGACGCGACGGATCTCGCCCACGTCGTTGGACAGGCCGCGTTGTGAGCCGATAGCGTCGAACTCGTCAAAAAAGTAGATGCCACGTGTATCGCGGATGGCATCAAAGATCTGGCGAAGCTTTGATGCAGTCTCGCCCATGAACTTGGTGATAAGGCTATCTAGGCGAACGGCGTATAAAGGAATGCCTAGTTCGCCAGCAAGTGCGGAGGCCGTCATTGTCTTGCCGGTGCCGGGTGGGCCAACAAGTAGGAGCTTGCGACGTGGTGATAGGCCGTGAGCGCGTATTTTCTCGAAGTTACGCTGCTCATTGATGATCCGGGCCAAGCGATTGTGCGTGGCCTCATCCAGGATCATTTCCGAAAATCGAGTGCGAGGTAGAACAGCAGAGACCAGATTACCCAGCTCGCCTCGTGGCTGACCGATCGGAACCGGAGAGGTCAATGGCATGCGGTTTTTCTTGGCCGAGTCAATGAGAGCTCGCAAATCTTCCGCGAGCTTGCCATGCCCCTGCTTTGCTTCATGTGCCGCCAGCTGCATAGCGACGGACAAGAAGTGGGCATCATCCCCCTTGATGTGTGAGCGCAGAAGCGCTTTCAGATGTTCGCTGCTAGCCATAGTGTTCAACCTTTCGAAGCCAGTAGTGTAACCGCTTAGAGGTGAATAGACCTTGATAGGATCAATATTCCTATTGCGTGGCAGCGGTCCGGTGCCGGAATGCCATTCGTAGAAGTCCGTTCTGAAAAAGCAGTTATCTAATAGTTGCCCAACGACTACTCCAGGCCGACTTTGCATATCGCCGCCGGCAGCTATGGGTCGAGCACCGGCCGCTACCTTGGTGCGTACAGCTCAAGCCGCGAGCAAGTAGGTGGTCAATATAAGTGAGCTTGGTGGTCACGCTGATATGACGACGGATCGAGTGTGTCAACGTAATAGAGTCAATGGTTCAGTGGCTAACCCAGCGCTTCGGTGTGGGTCAAAGTGTGGGTCAAAGATGGCGTTTCGTATCCGGCCCTTATTCTGCGCGGCTTTCAGGCATTAAAAAGCCGGCTTGTGGCCGGCTTCTCGGGGACTGGCTTGGTTCATTTTTGGTAAACCGCGCCAGCCTTCAAAACGTACACCCGGATCTTGCGTCCGGCTGTGGGACTCGGCGAGAAAATCATCTGCCTGGTCGGTGCGATCAGCGCCGCGGGGCGGGGTGATGCGCAAATGTGGGGCGCAGCATACTGATTTTTTTTGGGGATTCCCAGCGTGGTGTGCAGGATAGAGCGATTGCGGTGACCTGTAGCAGCTGGCGAAGCCTGCGTTCGGCTGCGAAGCAGTCGTAAATCCCGCATCCGCGGTGCACATGAAACACCGCGATGAATGGTTTTACGACTGCTGCGCAGCCGAACGCAGGCTTCGCCAGCTGCTACAGGGGGGCGTTCTCAGAGAAACGGCACCGCCGGCCTCCGTTTGTTCAGCGTCGACCACCAGAACACCCATCCCAACACCCTGATGTTCTGCTTCTCAATCTGCTCGGCATTGAAGATCTCATCCGGGTGCTCGGCTTTGTTGTAGCTGCGCAACCGCAGCGCATTGCCCGGCATCCTGTGCAGGTATTTGATGCGCAGCATCCCATCGTGCTCGATCGCGTAGATTTCCCCATCAATCACCTTGGTCAGTCCCCGGTCGATGGCGAGCGTGGACCCGTCTTCAATCCTCGCGCCCATGCCGTTGCCGAGCATGTGGACGCAGAACACATCCGCATGGTTGATTTCCAGGGAGTCGAGGTGGCTTTTGGGCAGGCGGATGAATTGGCCGGGGTCTTCGATGACGTGGGTTTTACAGGACCCCGGGGCAATGGGCATTTCTTTGTAGACGGGCAGCTCGACATCGGTGGGTTCGATCACCGTGTAGATCCCGCGGATAGCCTGGGCGTCGAAGGTGTTGCCTGACTCGTCGAGCAGGCGCAGGTGTTTTGAGCTTTGTGGACCTTCGCCGGTCTTGAGCCAGTCGCTGTTTACCGACAGTAGTCTGGAGACCTCTTCCATGCGGTAGGCGGGCACGCCGCGGGTGTACCAGTTATGGATATTTTGCGGCTCCGTGTCGAAGAAAGCGGCAAATCCTGTCGTCGTTATTTTCGCTTCTTCGAGGAGCGTCTTAAACCGTGGGCCGCTAGTGTTCTTTTTCATAAACACGAGTCTACGGGCGCTGGGCCGGGCTTTGAATAAACGAACCGTTCAAATTTCGAGGGAAATTTACGACCGGATGTAAGACGTATTTGGATCAAATTAAACAAGAAAAAACTGAAGCGACCGCTTGGTAAACGCGGTGTTTAAAAGTCGCTTTATGAGCGCCCATAAAAAACCCCGGATCAACCGGGGTTTTCTTCAAGTCGTCACAGGCGCGAGCCCCATGGCGTCTTAGCCTTTATAGGCAGCAACCGACTTCATGATCTCGGTGCGAGCGGCTTCTGCGTCGCCCCAACCTTCGATCTTCACCCATTTGCCTTTTTCGAGGTCTTTGTAGTTCTCGAAGAAGTGCTTGATCTGTTCCAGCAGCAGCGGAGGCAGATCGGTGTATTCCTTCACGTCGACGTACAGCTGGGACAGTTTGTCGTGCGGGACTGCGATGACTTTGGCATCGCCGCCGCCGTCGTCGGTCATGTGCAGAATGCCCACAGGACGAGCGCGGATGACCGAGCCTGGCGCAACCGGGTAAGGGGTTACGACCAGCACGTCGAGGGGGTCACCGTCGTCGGCCAGGGTGTTCGGGATGAAACCGTAGTTGGCCGGGTAGAACATCGGGGTGGCCATGAAACGGTCAACGAACAGGCAATCGCTGTCTTTGTCGATTTCGTATTTGATCGGCGCGTGGTTGGCCGGAATCTCGATCGCGACGTAGATGTCGTTCGGCAGGTCTTTGCCAGCCGGAATCTTGCTGTAGCTCATTGGGCGGTGCCCCCGTTAGTTGACCAAAAACACTTGGCCGGATTGACCAAAAAGTGGCGGCGATTATAGGCATATTCCTGCGCCGACGCCACGTACCAGAGGTCGTAGAGACCTTAGTCGTGTGCCTGATAGACCGGGTCTTCGGCCAGAAGTTGCCGCAACCGGGTCAGCGGGTCCTGGCGGTAAAACAGCTTCAACTGCTCATAGACCTGAGGATACGCCTCGTGCAGCAAATCCGGGGCACTGAAGAAGTATTCGCTGGTGACCGCGAAGAACTCGGCGGGGTTTTCCGCCGCGTACGGGTCGATGGCCGTTTCGGCGTCCGGATTGCGGTCAAGGTGTCGGTTAAGGTCATCGTAGGCGTGCTGCATGACCTTGGCCCAGTCGCTGACCCGCATGTCGGGGTGCAGCGGCGGCAGGCCGTTGGCGTCGCCATTGAGCATGTCGAGTTTGTGCGCAAGTTCGTGGATCACCAGGTTGTAGCCTTCCCAGCCGCCGCTGGCCATCACGCCGGGCCAGGCGAGGATGATCGGGCCTTGCTGCCAGGCTTCGCCGCTGTGTTCGCCGTCCCACTCGTGTTCGACGCCGCTGGCATCGCGATGCCGTTGGGGGCTGAGGAAATCGTCGGGGTAGAGGACGATTTCGTGGAAACCCTGATACCAGTTCAGATCGCCCAGGTTCAGCAGTGGCAATTGCGCTTGAGCGGCGAGCAGCAGGCGTTGCTCCTGATGGAGTTCCACGCCGGGCAGGGCGGTCAGGTGTTTATCTTCCAGGAACAGCACGCAGGCTTCGCGCAGCCATTGGTCTTCGGCGGCGCTCAGGCCATCGAGAAAACTCAAGTGCTGGCGCACTCGTTGCCACAAGTCGTCGGCAACGGGGTGTCTGGCCAGGATGCGCCGGCGACGCCAGGCGCTCAGGGACCACATCGCGAGTCAGCGCGATTGGGCTTTGGACGCGCTGTTGCCGAAGCGGCTGCGGACGACACCGATGATCATCGGCACCAGCGACAGCAGGATGATGCCCACCACCAGCAGCGAAAGATTGGACTTGATGAACGGTACGTTGCCGAAGAAGTAACCGAGGGTCACCAGGCCGCCGACCCACAAAATGGTGCCGAGGACACTGAAGGCAAAGAAACGCAGGTACGGCATCTTGGCCACGCCGGCGACGAACGGTGCAAACGTGCGGATGATTGGTAGGAAACGCGCCAGGGTCACGGTTTTGCCACCGTGCTTGTCATAGAAGTCGTGTGTCTGTTGCAGATAGTCGCGACGGAAGATTTTCGAGTTCGGGTTGCTGAACAAGCGTTCGCCCGCCGTTCGGCCGATGACGTAGTTGGTGCTGTCGCCGAGGATCGCCGCCAGCATCAGCAGGCCGCCCAGCAACACCGGGTCCATGCCGCCGCCGGCCGCTACGGCACCCGCGATGAACAGCAGGGAGTCGCCCGGCAGGAATGGCATCACCACCAGGCCGGTTTCGCAGAAGATCACCAGAAACAGGATGGCGTAGATCCATGGCCCGTAGTTGTTCACCAGCAAGTCGAGGTAAACATCGAGATGCAGGATAAGGTCGATCGGGTTGAAATCCATGGAGAGCACCTGTGGTGACGGCCGGACTCAGCAGGCCTGTGCGGATGACTTCGCGAAAGCCTACAGATGAGTGTAGTTTTTCTTACAAGCCGAAAAGGCCGGCATTATACGGGCTGAGTTGTGAAACGCGCGTCGAGATTGTAGCGGGGGATGTCTATGGCGCGATCGGAAGTCTGGTGACAATAAATAACCCTTCTGTGATGAGGGCGCATGATCCCTCATCACAGAAGCCGGCAAGCATCAGAGCTCGTCGCTGATCGGCAACACGTAGTTCTTGAACTCGGTGTCTTCCTTGAACCCGATGGACTCATAGGTCTTCTGCGCGATTTCGTTGTCGCTGCTGGTGGATACGCGCATGCGCACGGCATTGGTTTCCTTGGCCATTTTTTTCGCGGTGCGCATCAGGTTGTCCGCGACTAACTGACGGCGGGCATCTTCGGCGACGTAGATGTCGTTGAGGATCCACACGCGTTTGAGCGAAAGGGACGAAAAGCTCGGGTACAACTGACAGAAACCCATCAGTTTGTCGTCGGAGTCGGCCAGCGCCAGGTAAATCACCGATTCCTTGCGTCGCAGGCGTTTTTCAAGGAACGCCCGGGAGGAGTCTGGATAGGCCAGTGAGCCATAAAACTCGCGATATTTGACGAACAACGGGGTCAGCAGGTCCAGGTGTTCGAGGGTCGCTTGGATAATCCGCATGGATAGGTCTCGTCTTCAAGTGGCTGTCTTCACGTGCTCTGACGGCGAACGGTTCTTCACTCGGGCAGCCGTGCATCGATCCTGCCTGAAATCGGAACAGAAACGCAATGCGGAAACGGTTCAGGCATTCGGCGGGCTCAGTAGGAAATTACCTTTCATGTCCGCACCGGCGTCCGACTCCAGCGTCTGAACCTGGGCCTCGTCCTTCAAATTGACCCCAGACAACTGCCGACGACAGGCCTCGCGCATCAGGTACAACAAGCGGTGTGCCGCCATTCCGTAGCTCAGGCCCTCGAGCCGGACATTGGAGATGCAGTTGCGGTAGGCATCTGTCAGCCCGACCTTTGGATTGTAGGTGAAATATAAACCCAGACTGTCCGGGGAACTGAGGCCGGGGCGTTCACCGATCAGGATCACCACCATTTTCGCGCCGAGCAGTTCTCCAATCTCGTCGGCCACGGCGACCCGGCCTTGCTCCACCAGCACCACCGGCGACACGGACCAGCCCTCACCCTCAATCTGCTCTTGCATCCGCGCCAGAAACGGCAAGGTATGACGATGAACGGCCAGCGCCGACAAGCCATCGGCAACTACGATCACCAGGTCCACCCCGCCAGGTTTGGCCAGCGCGTATTCGCGCAGGGTCTGGGCCGATTCATCACTTAACTTTCGCCCCAGATCGGGGCGCTGCAAGTAACTGTCCCGGTTCGGGGCTGCACTGTGCAGCAGCAAACTCTCGCGCCCGGCTTCGGCCAATTGGGAGCTGAGCCCGGCATGGTCGAACGGCAAATGCACCGCGTCCCGGGCTTGTGCATGGGCGTACTGGAAATCCAGTTGTGCACTGGTCGGCATGCTGGTGCCGGCGCGGCCCAGGGCAATTCGCGCCGGGGTCAGGCGACGCAGTTCCAGCAACGGATTCGCTGGATCAGCAGGTGATTTATCCATTTCAACACTCATCCCAGTTGCGCCATCGCTTGGCGGAAGGCAGGCGGCAGGTTGTCGCCGAAGTGAATCTTGCCGTCTGCCTGAGTGAGAATGCCCATTTTTGCCAGCCATTGTTCGTACTCCGGCGCCGGTTTCAGGCCCAGCGTCTGACGGGCGTAAAGGGCGTCGTGGAACGATGTGGTCTGGTAGTTGAGCATGATGTCATCGGAGCCCGGGATGCCCATGATGAAGTTGATCCCGGCCACGCCCAGCAGGGTCAGCAGGGTGTCCATGTCGTCCTGATCGGCTTCGGCGTGGTTGGTGTAGCAGATGTCGCAGCCCATCGGCACGCCCAGCAGCTTGCCGCAGAAGTGGTCTTCGAGGCCGGCGCGAATGATCTGTTTGCCGTTGTAGAGGTACTCCGGGCCGATAAATCCTACAACGGTGTTGACCAGGAACGGTTTGAAATGGCGCGCCACGGCGTAGGCGCGAGTTTCGCAGGTCTGTTGATCGATGCCGTGGTGGGCGTTGGCTGACAGCGCGCTGCCCTGGCCTGTCTCGAAATACATCAGATTCTGGCCCAGAGTGCCGCGATTCAGGCTCAGGCCAGCGTCATAACCTTCCTGCAGGACATTCAGGTTGATGCCGAAACTGGCGTTGGCCGCTTCCGTGCCGGCGATCGACTGGAACACCAGGTCCAGCGGAACACCGCGATTGATCGCTTCGATGGACGTGGTGACGTGGGTTAAAACGCAAGCCTGTGTAGGAATCTCGTAGCGCTGGATGATCGCGTCGAGCATTTCCAGCATGGCGCAGATCGACGCGATGCTGTCGGTGGCCGGATTGATCCCGATCATCGCGTCGCCGTTGCCGTACAGCAGGCCGTCGAGAATGCTCGCCGCAATGCCGGCTGGCTCGTCGGTGGGGTGGTTGGGTTGCAGGCGTGTGGATAACCGCCCGCGCAACCCCATCGTGCCGCGGAATTTCGTGATCACGCGGATTTTTTGCGCCACGAGTACCAGATCCTGCACGCGCATGATCTTTGACACGGCGGCGACCATTTCCGGGGTCAGGCCGGGCGCCAGGGCACGCAGGCTTTGTTCGTCGGCCGCATCGCTCAGCAGCCAGTCACGAAAACCACCGACGGTGAGGTGGCTGACGACTGCGAAAGCCTGTTTGTCGTGCGTGTCGATGATCAGTCGGGTGACTTCATCGGCCTCGTAAGGAATCAGTACTTCCTGCAGGAAGTGAGTCAGCGGAATGTCAGCCAGGGCCATTTGCGCAGCCACGCGTTCGCCATCGTTGAGGGCAGCGACGCCGGCCAGAAAGTCTCCGGACCGCGCCGGGCTGGCCTTGGCCATGACGTCTTTGAGGCTGGCGAAGCGGTGGGTCTGGGCGCCGACCGTGTGAGCAAAACTTGCCATACAGATTCTCCGTGACGGCGCAGGCTGGGTCTGCGCCGTGATTTCTGGCCGTTAGAGCAGGGCTTTTTCAGCGTTCTGAATGGCCGCGAATTCTTCTTCGGGCGTGCCTGCTACCAAGTGATGCCGACTGTAGAAAGCAAAGTAAGCAATTAACACTCCATAGATGATCGCAGCGCCAATCACGACCCGTGGGTCTACCAGAAAACCCGCCACCACGGCGATGCACGCCAGCACCAACGCTACGCCTGAGGTGAAGATACCGCCCGGTGTGCGATATGGCCGATCCATTTTGGGACGTCGAATGCGCAGTGTGATGTGCGCCGCCATCATCAGGACGTAGGAAATGGTCGCGCCGAACACCGCTACCAGAATCAGCAAGTCGCCCTGACCGGTCAGCGACAAGCCGAATCCGATGATGCCGGGAATAATCAGTGCCAGTACGGGGGCCTTGCTCTTGTTGGTTTCTGACAGTTTGCGCGGCAGGTAGCCGGCGCGGGACAGCGCGAAGATCTGCCGCGAGTAGGCGTAGATGATCGAGAAGAAACTGGCAATCAACCCGGCCAAGCCAACCAAGTTGACGAAGTGGCCCATCCAGGTCGAGCCGCCATACGCCTTGCTCAATGCTTCGACCAGCGGATTCCCCGAGGTCAGCAATGCATTGGCGCCCGCACCGCCTGGGCCGATGACCAGAATCAGCAGGGCAAAGCTCACCAGCACCAGCATGGCGCCGATCAATCCGCGGGGCAGGTCGCGTTTCGGATTTTTGGTTTCTTCTGCTGCCAACGGCACGCCTTCGACAGCGAGGAAGAACCAGATCGCGTAGGGAATTGCCGCCCACACGCCGACATAGCCGAAGGGCAGGAAGCTGCTGGCGCCCTTGGCGTCAGTCACCGGGATATCGAGCAGATTGGCGACGTTGAAGTGCGGCACCATCGCCACCAGAAACACGCCCAGTGCCAGAGCGGCGACGGCGGTGATGACGAACATCAGTTTCAGGGCTTCGCCGACACCGAAAATGTGGATGGCGATAAAAATGATGTAGAACGCCAGGTAAATCATCCAGCCACCGATACCGAACAGTGACTCGCAATAGGCGCCGATAAACACCGCGATCGCCGCTGGGGCGATGGCGTATTCGATCAGGATCGCGGTTCCGGTCAGAAACCCGCCCCACGGCCCGAATGCGCTACGGGCAAAGCCGTAGCCACCACCCGCGGTAGGGATCATTGACGACAGTTCCGCCAAGGAAAAGCACATGCACAGGTACATGGTCGCCATCAGCAACGTGGCGAGAAACATGCCGCCCCAGCCACCCTGAGCCAGTCCGAAGTTCCATCCCGCATAATCGCCGGAGATGACGTAGGCCACGCCCAGACCCACCAGCAGGACCCAGCCTGCTGCACCTTTTTTCAGTTCCCGTTGCTGGAAATAGTCGGAGCCGATTTTTTCAAAGTCGACCGAGGAGGTAGCCGGCTGCACGCTGGCTTGATCGCTAGGCATAGGGGTTCACCTGTTCTTATTGTTTTTGACCGGCGTGATTGCCGGGTTGGCGCGAAGGCCCGATGTGCAGGCAAGCTCACTCCCACAAGGAGAGTGACTTGCCTGCGACAGACGGTTTAGAAGAAGCCCAACGGATTAATGTCGTAGCTCACCAGCAGGTTTTTGGTCTGCTGATAATGATCGAGCATCATTTTGTGAGTTTCACGCCCGACGCCGGACTTTTTGTAACCACCGAACGCGGCATGCGCCGGGTACAGGTGGTAGCAGTTGGTCCACACACGACCGGCCTTGATGGCGCGGCCCATGCGATAGGCGCGGTTGATGTCGCGGGTCCAGAGGCCGGCTCCGAGGCCGAACTCGGTGTCGTTGGCGATGGCCAGGGCTTCGGCTTCGTCCTTGAACGTGGTGATGCTCACCACCGGACCAAAGATTTCTTCCTGGAACACACGCATTTTATTGGTGCCCTTGAGCAGGGTCGGCTGGATGTAATACCCGGTCGCCAGGTTGCCCTCGAGTTTTTCAATCTTGCCGCCGGTCAGCAGCTCGGCGCCTTCGCCCTTGGCGATTTCCAGGTACGAAAGGATTTTGTCGAATTGCTGCTCGGACGCCTGGGCGCCGACCATGGTGTCGGTGTCCAGCGGGTCGCCACGTTTGATCGACAGGACTTTCTTCATCACCACTTTCATGAAGTCGTCGTAGATCGACTCTTGAACCAGTGCGCGAGACGGGCAGGTGCAGACTTCACCCTGGTTGAAGAACGCCAGCACCAGGCCTTCGGCGGCTTTTTCGATGAAGGTTTCTTCGGCTTGCATAATATCGGCGAAGAAGATGTTCGGCGACTTGCCACCCAGCTCCACGGTGGACGGAATGATGTTTTCAGCGGCGCATTTCATGATGTGCGAGCCGACCGGGGTCGAGCCAGTGAAGGCGATCTTGGCGATGCGTTTGCTGGTGGCCAGGGCTTCGCCGGCTTCTTTGCCGTAGCCTTGCACCACGTTCAGCACGCCTGGCGGCAGCAGGTCGCCGATCAGCTCCATGAGTACGGTAATGCCCAGCGGTGTTTGCTCGGCAGGCTTGAGCACCACGCAGTTACCGGCAGCGAGGGCCGGGGCGAGTTTCCAGGCGGCCATCAGGATCGGGAAGTTCCACGGGATGATCTGCCCGACCACGCCCAGTGGTTCATGGATGTGATACGCCACGGTGTTGCCATCGATTTCGGCAGCGCTGCCTTCCTGAGCGCGGATGCAACCGGCGAAATAGCGGAAATGGTCCGCAGCCAGCGGTATGTCGGCGTTGAGGGTTTCACGCACGGCTTTGCCGTTGTCCCAGGATTCGGTGATTGCCAAGACTTCCAGGTTCTGTTCGATGCGGTCGGCAATTTTCAGCAGCACCAGCGAGCGCGCCTGGACGGACGTGGCGCCCCAGGCATCGGCAGCGGCGTGGGCAGCGTCCAGGGCTTTGTCGATGTCTTCGGCCGTGGAGCGCGGGAATTCGGCAATCGGTTGGCCATTCACTGGCGAGGTATTGGTGAAGTACTGACCTTTGACAGGCGCGACGAACTCGCCGCCGATGTAGTTACCGTATTTGCTCTTGAACGAAACGATAGCGCCTTCAGTACCGGGGTGAGCGTAACGCATAGTGATTTCTCCTTGGCTTTTGTGCTTATAAGGGAGAGCGCATGTGCGCTTGTTATAAGCGTAGAGCAAAGGTCGGGCCACTGCCTTGCAGGTCAGGCAAATCAAGGCCTTGCGTGGTTTTTGTCGGACGGGCGGATGATGTCTGTGACGCTTTCGGTACAGACCTCGTGACAGTTTGTACCGCTTGTGGCACAGCCTGTGACTGCTCGGTCTTGCCAGCATTGCAATGCGCCGATGGCTAGAGGATGCTGAGCCACAATTGCTGGACCTGTATTTCTCTGTGGCGAGGGAGCTTGCTCCCGCTGGGTTGCGAAGCAGCCCCAAAATGTCTGCCGATTATGGTTTTTGGCGAGCGCTTCGCACTCGAACGGGAGCAAGCTCCCTCGCCACAAGATGTGTGTCAGTCCTTGATGGGGTTGAGCACAGCTCTCGGGGAGAATAATAAGAAATGCACGACAACCATTTGAGTCGCCATGCCCAGCAAGTCTTGACCGTCACCCAGGGCAAGTCCCACCTGCACGGTCCCGGCAGCGATCCGTCCATTGCCCGTTCCTGGCTGCGTTGTCTCGAGGATTATCACCTCGACCCGGCCCTGACCATGGCGCCCACGGTGCTGGAGCATGGCCGCGTACTGGAAAGCCGCGAGCGCTTGCAGCAAGTGCTGCACATCGCCGGCAGCGAAATGACCAGCCTTCATCAGCAACTCTCCGGCGCCGGTCATGCGGTCTTGTTGACCGACGCCCGCGGCGTGATCCTCAATTGCGTCACCGCACCGGCCGAACGGAAGATTTTCGAGCGCGCCGGCCTCTGGCTCGGCGCTGACTGGAGTGAAGCCTGTGAAGGCACCAACGGCATCGGCACCTGTCTGGTGGAGCGTCAGTCCCTGACCATCCACCAGGACGAGCACTTTCGCGGCCGTCACACCGGGCTGACCTGCTCGGCGAGCCCGGTGTTCGACCCCCACGGCGAACTGCTGGCGGTGCTCGACGTGTCCTCGGCGCGTCACGAAGTCTCGCGGCAGAGCCAGTTCCACACCATGGCCCTGGTCAATCTGTCGGCGAAGATGATCGAGAGCTGCTATTTCCTGCGCTACTTCGACAATCAATGGCTGCTGCGCTTTCATCTGCAGGCGGAGTCCGTCGGGCTGTTCAGCGAAGGATTGCTGGCGTTCGACGGGGAAGGGCGCATCAGCGCGGTTAATCAAAGCGCGCTGAATCTGCTGGGGCATATTCGCGGCGGGCTGCTGGGGAAACCGGTAGAGGCGTTTTTCGATTGCTCGCTGGATGAGTTGCTCGGTCGCGCAAGCGTCAATGCCAGCGCCAGTTGGCCGTTGCGTACACGCGACGGACGGAGTCTGTTTGCCGTGTTGCGGGGCCAGCCTCGCAGCATCCCGGTACCGGTGGTGCAAAGTCCGGTGATTGCCGAGCGGCCGCGCCTGTCCGGAATCTGTCTGGGCGACACGGGTTTGCAGGAAGATTTCCGCAAGTCCCTGCGGGTTTTCGAGCGAGACGTGCCGCTGCTGATCAACGGCGAAACCGGATCCGGCAAAGAGGCTTTCGCCAAAGCGGTGCACCAGGCCAGTCAACGCGCAGAAAAAGCCTTTGTTGCGCTGAACTGCGCGGCCATCCCTGAAAGCCTGATCGAGAGCGAACTCTTTGGCTATCGCGGCGGCAGCTTTACCGGCGCACGCAAGGAAGGCATGCGCGGCAAGTTGCAGCAGGCTGATGGCGGGACCTTGTTCCTCGATGAAATCGGCGACATGCCCCTGGCCTTGCAGACCCGGCTATTAAGGGTGCTGGAGGATCGCCAGGTGGTGCCGATTGGTGGTGAGCCGGAGTCGGTCAATGTGCGGATCATCAGCGCCACTCACCGTAATTTGCTGGACCGGGTGCAGAACGGCAGCTTCCGTGAGGATTTGTATTACCGGCTCAATGGGCTGGAGATTGCGTTGCCAGCGTTACGTGAACGCAGTGATAAATCGCAGTTGCTTGATTTTCTGCTGGCCGAAGAAGCGGGCGGGGAAAGCGTATTGATCGACGCCCCGGCACGCCAGGCGTTACTGGGTTTCGCGTGGCCGGGGAATGTGCGGCAGTTGCGCAATGTGCTGCGCACCTTGGCAGCGTTGTGTGACGGCGGGCGGATCGGGCTGGAGGATCTACCTGTGATGATTCGACAGGCTCGGCCGGTGCCGGTTGTTGCGGTTGAAGCGTCATCGGAGCATCCGCTGGATGATGCCGAGCGGCTGGCGTTGCTCAATGCGCTGGAGCAGACGCGTTGGCATATGACCCATACGGCCGAACAGCTCGGTGTCAGCCGTAACACCCTCTATCGAAAACTGCGCAAACACGGCATCGCCCGCTAGAGGCTTTTGTGGCGAGGGAGCTTGCTCCCGCTGGGCTGCGAAGCGGCCCCAAAACCTGCAACTACGGTGTATCAGGTATATCGCGAACTCAGGTTTTACGACTGCTGCGCAGCCGGACGGGAGCAAGCTCCCTCGCCACAGAGACCGGGTTCCATCACCTAAAGAGTGCGATTTTCCCCTCCCTACGCTAACCTGCGGCCATGTTTTACGAGGTCGACTATGCACATTCATATTCTTGGTATCTGCGGCACTTTCATGGGTTCGATGGCGGTTCTGGCCAAAGAGCTGGGCCATCACGTGACGGGCTCCGATGCCAACGTCTATCCGCCGATGAGCACTCAGCTTGAAGCGCAGGGCATTGAGTTGACCCAAGGCTACGATCCCGCCCAACTCGATCCGGCGCCGGATCTGGTGGTGGTCGGCAACGCCATGTCCCGCGGCAACCCGGCCGTCGAATACGTGCTGAACAAAGGCCTGCCTTACGTCTCCGGTCCGCAATGGCTGGCCGACCACGTGCTGCAAGGACGCTGGGTCCTGGCCGTCGCCGGCACCCATGGTAAAACCACCACCAGCAGCATGCTCGCCTGGGTCCTGGAGCACGCGGGCATGAGCCCGGGCTTCCTGATCGGTGGCGTGCCGCAAAACTTCTCGGTGTCGGCGCGTCTGGGCGGCACGCCGTTCTTCGTCATCGAAGCCGACGAGTACGACAGCGCGTTCTTCGACAAGCGCTCCAAGTTCGTTCACTACCGCCCGCGCACGGCGATCCTGAACAACCTGGAATACGATCACGCCGACATCTTCCCCGATCTGCCCGCCATCGAGCGCCAGTTCCACCATTTGGTGCGGACCATCCCGAGTGAAGGCCTGGTGATCCACCCGACCACCGAGCCGGCATTGCAGCGGGTTATCGAGATGGGCTGCTGGACCCCAGTGCAAACAACCGGTGCCGGCGGTCAATGGCAGGTCAAACTGCTCAGCGAAGACGGTTCGAAGTTCGAAGTGATGTTCGAAGGCGTCGCCCAAGGCGCCGTCGATTGGGACATGACCGGCCAGCACAACGTGGCTAACGCCTTGGCCACATTGGCGGCGGCTCGCCATGTTGGCGTGGTGCCTGCGATGGGCATCGCTGCGTTGAGCGCCTTTAAAAGTGTGAAACGCCGGATGGAGAAAGTCGCCGAAGTACGCGGCATCACCATCTATGACGACTTCGCTCACCACCCGACGGCGATTGCGACGACCCTCGACGGCCTGCGCAAACGCATCGGTGATGCGCCGTTGATCGCGATCATCGAGCCGCGTTCCAACTCCATGAAGCTCGGCGCTCACCGCGACGGCTTGCCGGAAAGCGTGGTCGATGCCGATCAAGTGATCTGGTACGCACCTGCCAACCTCGGTTGGGACCTGGGCGCGACCGCGGCGTTGTGCACGGTGCCATCGATTGTCAGCGATTCGCTGGAAGGCATCATCGAGCGCGTGAAGAGCCAGGCCCAGCCCGGCACTCACGTGGTGATCATGAGCAACGGCGGCTTCGGCGGCCTGCACGGCAAACTCGCCGAGGCGTTGCAATGAACAACGGCCCGGAACGCATCACCCTCGCGATGACCGGCGCTTCGGGCGCCCAGTACGGTTTACGCCTGCTCGATTGCCTGATCCGCGAAGACCGCGAGGTGCATTTTCTGATCTCCAAGGCTGCGCAACTGGTGATGGCCACCGAGACTGACGTCACGCTGCCGGCCAAGCCGCAGACGATGCAGGCCTTCCTCACTGAATACACCGGCGCGGCCGCCGGGCAAATCAAGGTGTACGGCAAGGAAGACTGGATGTCGCCGGTGGCCTCGGGCTCCGGTGCGCCTGCGGCGATGGTGGTGGTGCCTTGCTCCACCGGGACCTTGTCGGCGATTGCGACCGGTGCCTGCAACAACCTGATCGAGCGGGCTGCGGATGTGACGTTGAAAGAGCGTCGTCAGCTGATTCTGGTGCCGCGCGAGGCGCCGTATTCGAGCATTCATCTGGAGCACATGCTCAAGTTGTCGAACATGGGCGTGACGATTTTGCCGGCCTCGCCGGGCTTCTATCATCAGCCGCAGACGATCGATGACTTGATCGACTTTGTGGTGGCGCGGATTCTCAACCTGTTGAACATTCCGCAAGACATGCTGCCGCGCTGGGGCGAACACCATTTGAGCAGCGATGAATAAGCTGCTGATTATTCTGCTGGCGCTGCAACTGACGGGCTGCGCCACGGCGCGTACTCTGGACGCCGCCAAACCGGGGGCGCCAGTGGTGTATTCGGGGACGCGTCTGGATTTGTACGCCATGAACGGTGGGTGCTGCGCGATGGACCGGTTCGGCGCCGAAGCGCCGAGCTACCCCGGTGTCGACCTGCCGGCCAGCGCATTGCTCGACACGCTGTTATTGCCGTTGTCGTTGCTGACGGTGATTGGGGTCAGTTTTCAGGCGACTGGCGGGTTGTAGCGTTCGGCTTTGAATCGGTGTCGCGCCCTTCGCGAGCAAGCCCGCTCCCACATTTGACCGAGTGATACGAGCAAACACGGTCAAATGTGGGAGCGGGCTTGCTCGCGAAGGCGCCTCTTCAGACGCCACAGGTTTATTTGCCTAACTTACGCAATTCATCCGACTCAACAATCCGCACCCCATCCTGCTCTTCCAGCGCCAGCCTCCACATCGCGCGGGCCAGTTGGCAGGCTTCGATGCCGCGATATTTGCCGGGAATCAAGCGCGACAACGGCCCGACGAATTGCTCGGCCGTGCGCGGTTCGAGTCGCTCGCCCAGCAACACCGAAGGTCGGCAAATGGTCAGCTGCGGCCAGTCCTGCGCACGCAATGCGTATTCCATCTCGCCTTTGACCCGGTTGTAGAAAACCGAAGACCTGCGATCAGCGCCCAAGGCACTGATCACGATCAGGTGCCGTGCCCCCATCTCCCGCGCGCGTTTGGCGAACGCCACCACCATGTCCAGGTCGACCGCACGAAAGGCTTGTTCGGAACCGGCCTGCTTGATCGTGGTGCCGAGGCAGCAGTAAGCGATGTCGACGCGACCGTTCAGTTGCGGCAGGAACACCGCCGGATCACCAACCGGGTTTTCCAGATGGGGATGCTCGGCCAAAGGCCGGCGTGAGGGGGCTAAAACCCTTGAAATCGTTGGCTCATTGAGCAAACGATCAAGCAGATGTTCACCGGTTAACCCGGTAGCTCCGGCAAGCAATACATGCTGAGGCGTCAAGTACATAGTGTGTCCCCCTTGATACTCTTCAGCTTAGTTGCTCTTTGCATCCTTGTTGCTGATAGAGACACTTTGTAGTGCTTTTCGTGCCTGCTGCTTGCGTAACAGCTGCCAGTGCGAGAGAACGGTTTTCGGCGCCCAGATCTGCGGTTCAGAGGCTTCGAAGCCGTCGGCCAGTTCACGCTCCGCCACTGTGGCCTTGGCCAGCTTGAAGGCTTGCTCCAGATCGTCGGTCTGGTTCAGCGCCTGGGCGAACAGCGCGTCGCCGAAATAGGTGAAGTTGGCTTCTTCCGAGCAACCGAAGGACACGCGATCGGCGCGCGAGGCGGTCATGATCAGCGTGCGTTCATCCTTGAGCGCGGGGATGAAGCCGCCGGAATAGCAGGATGAAATCACAATGATCTTGTCGCGATTCTTCAGCGGTGCGAGGACCGCAGCGAGTTCATCGGCCGGCAGGTCGGCCAACTCCATGCGCGGCTGGTCGAGCACCAGTTCATGTTCGCTGCTGCCGTGGCTGGTCAGGTAGATGAAGATCAAGTCTTCCGGGCCACTGCGTTCGGCCAGGGTCATTGCGGCGCGACGCAGGTTTTCCCGGGTGGCCATAGGCCGGTCGACCAAGTGATCACGATGGTTAACGAGGCGGATCTGGCCGAAAGCGCCGAAGCGGCTGCTGAGCATATTGCTGACGTAATCGGACTCGCGCAGGAACACGCTCTGCTTGCCGTCACCGCCCAGGGTCAAGGTGTACAACTCGACCGCCGGGGTCGAGGCCGGCACGCTGGACAGGGCGTCATCGAGTAAGCGGCCCTGGGCCAGCAATCCGAGTTCCAGGGTGTCGGGCAGCAACTTGCCATCGGCATCGCGAACACGTTGGCCGTTGATCCATGTACCGCTTTGCACCGTGCCGTCGGTGAGCACCAGGGTGCCGCGCCCCGAGTAGCTGTCACCGTCGAACTGGCCGATGTAGAAGCTGCCGTCGGGCAGGTTCAATCGACCCTGGCCGCTAAAGCGCCAGTCACTGAACTGGCCGATGTAATGGCTGCCGTCAGCGCCGATCAACTCGCCCTTGCCGTTCAGCGAGCCTTCCTTGAATTGACCCAGCCAGACATCGCCGTCGGCGTTCTCGTAGCGGCCCTTGCCGTGCAGTTGATTGTTCTTGAAACCACCGACATAGATGTCGCCGTCGGCGCTGTTGAAGGTCCCGTTGCCTTCCAGCTGACCGTCTTTGAAGTGCCCGGTGAACTGATTGCCACTGCCATCACCGCGCTGGCCTTCGCCATTGGGTTTGCCGTGGGCGAACTGGCCCTGGTAGGAGCTGCCGTCGTCGAGTTCGAGACGACCGAGCCCTGAATATTGATCGGCCTTGAATTCACCGCGATAGGTCATCGCGTTTTCTTTGAGCGTGCCTTCACCGTCGCGGCGGCCGAGTTTGAACCCGCCGGTGTAGCTGCTGCCGGGGGTGGTCAGCGTGCCTTGGCCGTCGAACAAGCCTTGATTGAATTGTCCGCGATAGACCTCGCCGTTGCTGCCATGCCATTCGCCCTGGCCATGCCATTGCCCTTTGTCGAACTCGCCGGCGTACCAACTGCCGTTCGGATAGTCGATGCGGCCCTGGCCTTGCAGCAAGCCGTTGACCAGATCACCGCGATAGCGCCCGCCGTCCGGCAAGCGGGCATCGGGGGGCAGCAGCGATTCGCCATCGCCGCAAGCGGTGAGCAACAGGGTCAAGGCGAGGAGTGCAAGTGAGCGCATAGCGGGATCCGGGCAATTATGCGACGGAGTATGCCGCAGCTATGTGTCGCATTTATAGAGACACGGCAGAGACACAGCGCGAAACAGCGTGAGCTGTTTCGCAATCAGGCATGTGTCAGACGAAACAGAGGGACAGCGGCTCGGCGATATAGGCCGGTTTGTCCGACCCTTCGATTTCAAGCGTGGCGGTGGCTTTGAGCAGCCATTGGCCGGGTTTCTTCTCGATGACTTCGTTCATGTCGACCTTGAGCCGAACCCTGGAGTTGACCTTCACTGGCTGGATGAAACGCACGCTGTCCAGACCATAGTTGACCACCATCTTCGCCCCTTGAGGGAGGATCAGGATGTCTTCCATCAGTTTCGGGATCAGCGACAGCGACAGGAATCCGTGTGCAATGGTGCTGCCAAATGGCGTTTGCGCGGCTTTGACCGGGTCGACGTGAATGAACTGATAATCGCCTGTGGCTTCTGCGAACAGGTTGATGCGCTCCTGATCGATGGTGAGCCATTCGGAACGTCCGAGTTCCTTGCCGACATAATCTTTGAGCTCTGCAACGGGGACATAGGGCATTGAGACTCTCCTTGGGTTTCATCGGATTTATAGTTTTTCGAGTGGGGGGATTTGACCTCCCTGTGAACCACTTTAGATCAACATGGCAAATTGCTCCGGTCAACTGACCATGCTTTTGGCGAATGCCGATCCATAGCGTTGACGTGCTTATAATGCCCGGCCCCTTTTTGGTGGGGAGTGCGTGCGGGAGATGCTGGATGTTGTTACGTGGCCTGACCTGGCTGGTGCTGTTCCAATTGCTGGGCACAGCCATCAACCATTTGTTTTTGCCGGTGCTGCCGGGGCCGATTGTCGGCCTGCTGCTGTTGCTGGTGTACCTGATTTCACGCGGGCAAGTCGGCGAGCCTTTGTACCTGGCGGCCAGCAGTCTGCTGCGATACTTGCCCTTGCTTCTGGTGCCGCCGGCCGTGGGCGTGATGGTTTATGCCAAGGACATCGCTGCGGACTTCTGGGCCATCGTCGGTGCGCTGGTGTTGTCGCTGGTGCTGTCCATGGCGTTTGCCGGGGTGCTGATGCAACGCATGGTCAAGCGGCACGCCCATTGCGGAGATCGCCAATGATCCTCGACTGGCATGGCGCGCTGGATTCGGTGATCCATCACCCGTTGTTCGGCATCGGCATTACGCTGGGCGCTTATCAGCTTGTGCTGGCGGCCTTCGAGAAAACCCGCTGGATTTTTCTGCAACCGGTGCTGGTTTCCATGCTGTTGGTGATCGGCGTGCTGGTGGCTTGCGGGATCAACTTTGCCGAGTACCGCAAGAGCACCGAGATCCTCAGCATCTTGCTCGGGCCGGCGACCGTTGCACTGGCCGTGCCGCTGTACCTCAATCTGCGACGAATCCGGCAGTTGTTCTGGCCGATATTTACTACGCTGGTGATAGGCGGCGTGGTTGCCACGGGCATGGGCGTGTTGCTGGGCTGGTGGTTTGGCGCTGAACACATGATCCTGATGACCATGGCGCCGAAGTCGGTGACGTCGCCGATTGCCATGTTGGTGGCCGAACAGATCGGTGGTGTCGCGGCGCTTGCGGCGGTGTTCGTGTTGATCACCGGCGTGATCGGTGCGATCTTCGGGCCGAGTCTTCTGACCCGGTTGGGTGTGCACAGCCCTGAAGCCCGCGGTATGGCACTGGGCATGACCGCCCACGCGGTCGGCACCTCGGTGGCCTTGCAGGAAAGTGAAGAATGCGGCGCCTTCGCGGCGCTGGCGATGAGTCTGATGGGCGTGGCCACGGCGGTGTTCCTGCCGTTGGCGGTGTCGATGGTGGTGTAAGGAAATGTCTATGAGCTTGCCGCTTTTTCCGCTGAACACGGTGCTGTTTCCAGGCTGCATCCTCGACTTGCAGATCTTCGAGGCGCGCTACCTGGACATGATCAGCCGCTGCATGAAACAGGGCGGCGGTTTTGGCGTGGTGTGCATTCTCGACGGCGAAGAAGTGGGCATCGCGCCGGCGGGCTATGCACTGGTTGGCTGCGAAGCGTTGATCACCGATTTCAAGCAGCAGGACAACGGCCTGCTGGGCATTCGCGTGCAGGGCGGACGGCGTTTTCATGTACTGCGCACCGAGGTGCAGCGCGATCAATTGACCATCGCTGACGTCGAATGGCTGGAAGATGAGCCTGAGCAACCGCTGCAGGATGAGGACGCCGATCTGGTCGCACTGCTCAAGGCCTTGGCCGAACACCCGATGGTCGAAGCGTTGAACATGGGCACCGAAGCCACCGGGCAACAGTCCCTGGCCAATCAGCTGGCGTACCTGCTGCCGTTTGCCGAACTGGACAAGATCGACCTGCTGCAACTCGATGATCCCCAGCAGCGACTGGATGCGATTCAGGCGCTGCTGGATGAGTTGCAGGGTGAGTTGTTTGCTTGAGGGGCGTTACTCGTGAGACCGGAGCGGCAGGAAGACAGGCATCCCGCCGCACCCGAGCAGAGGCTATTTAAGGATCAATCGTTTTTATCGGTTCAATGACAAAATCTTCGGGTTCGATGCGAAGGGTGAGATCCCTGTCGACGCCCCAATAGTCATTCGTTGAGTTGTAATAAACCGTGCCATCAAAGAGGGGCCCGGAGGACATGTTCTTAACAAAAACATTGACGGCTAACTCGTCGCGTTCCTGATGGTTGCGGATATCAGTCAGCAGGGCGTCGACACTGGAGTAGTCTTGTGCGTCAATGACGTAAAGTTGTAATACTTCAAAAATCAGTTCTACTTTATAAATATTGCCCGACGAAGTTTCCACGCTGATTGCGTCAATCGGTCCATCATTATCCAGACTGGGTAGCTGGACAATCACACTGCCAATGCTCAGGTTTTCGCCGTCCAGGTATATCTCATTGCGCGTTACGGTTTCTGTCAGTTTTTTGCTGAAGATTGTCCAGGTCGATGCGTTGGAGATTTGTGCAATGGCGCCCGGTGTTGAAAGGCTAAACGTAGTGTTGCTGACAGGATACACATCATAGAAGGAAGCCTGGCCTTGTAATGCAAAGATGCCGAAGTGGGGAGCAGGCGGAAAGTTAACCTCCTGAGGGGTGGCTGCGAGCAAAACAGGTTTAATGTTTTCGGGTCGGATAAATCTGTAATTGCCATGTCGAGGGATCAGGCACTCGTTGGCAACGCGTTGTTTGTCGCCCGGATTGGCCGCATCCTCATGATAGGGAATATTAGGGGGCGACAATCGATAGGACTTACCATCTTGCATGATGAAAACGATGTCATGTGCGCAAACAATACTGGCTGTTTTAATATTTGGAAAATTTTTCGTTGAGGTTTTTTCCGCTTGGTTATCGCGGATGACACCGGTGATGTTGAGTATTTTGGATGGGAGTTCAACCCATACGTTGAAATTACTGTAACTCAGATACGTATAGCCCGAAACGCCGGTGCTTGCTTGCACTTCGTAATTGACTTTGATCGAAGAGATCTCTGCAAATTTGTAATCCAGGTGAATGATTTTTGTTGTTTCAGGTGTGTCGGCATTCGCGACAAGGTAGACATGGCGGGGTACGCGGGAAACAAATGTGTGCGTCGGCCCCTTCTCGGCAATCACCACGGTTCCACTGTTGACAATCTGCAGAGCTGGCGCGGGGTCACCGATGACGGTGACTAAACATTCAACGTCGTGATCCAGTGAGTCGGCCAGATGAACAGGCAAGATGGGCATCAGTTCATACCGGTCTCGTGTTTTAAATCGCAATTGATTGTTTTTTACCTGACGCTGACCATCGATATGTTCATAGACATTTTCGATGGTCAACACGTGTTCTGGAAGCTCGCCATCCTTGCCTCGCAACGAACGGACGACTAGCGAAGTGTCAACGATTTGCCATTGTTGAATTCTTGCCATTGGCCAGTCGAATTCGATGAGGCTCCATTGTTCGCCGTCTTCGACAATTGTCGCTCGAACAGAGGTGTCCGCGATGAGATAGCGATCCTGTCCGGGGCCGCCATCAATCCGTGTGACCGCTCCGCGGATGGAGACCGTGTCGTCACCTGATCCCGCTGTGATTTGGTCGTTACCGTTGGCCGAAATTCGATCGGCCTTTTCGCTCCCGGTAATCCGACTTTCACCGCGTCGCAAGGTCGAGACGTTTTCGATGGATTTGATCTGTGCGACTGTGATCTCGTCCAGCGCAGAGTCGCGGCTACGCAAGGCTACCTTGCCGCTTTGCAAGTTGACGTCGTAACCGATATGGACGGCGTCCACGGACTCGCGGATTTTGCGCAGATCCGGGGTCGGGCGGGAGCCCTCGAATACCAGCGTGTCGGAACCCTCTCCCCCGTCAATAATACTGGTCCGAGCGGGACTCACTGTCCGATTGAATTCCGCTTCGCTTGTTTCGAAATAAAACTCGTCATCCTTTTCGCCGCCGGTCAGTGTCTTGGCACCCTCCCGATAGCTGAAGAGATTGGACTTGTCCTTGACGCCATATACCTGGTCGTTGCCATCACCGAGTCGCCATAAGACACCTTTGTTTTCGCCCGGGCTGCCCTTGAAGTTGTTTTTGAGGTCCTGCGGCAACCCGTCCCGGGCATCAATGGTGTCATCGCTACTAACGATTACCGGTTCGTTATCCAGTTTGAATGGCTGTTCACCGCTCACCTCGTCCCATTGGTAATGCCAGATTTGCACGGGCTTCAACTCGACGTTGAAACTGCCATCGACAATGTATTCCACGTAATCTTTATACGGGCCTTGAAGCAATTCCTTGGCGGAAGTTTCGAGTTGTTTGCTGTGGTCACTGAAGGTCTTGGCAATCTTGTGGCGATCCTTGACGTCCTGATCCAGCTCCTGCCGGGTGAACGCGAACCAGCCGGAGCGCAAACGCTCATGTGCGGTAAGCTCGATGTAGTCATCGATGTCGTCCACGACCCGTGCGGCCCGGTAGATTTCCGCTCCGACGATAAGCACGGCCGCAGCCGCCAGGCCAATGGGGCCAGCGATACTTCCGAAACCGGCCAAGGCCGCCACACCCAACACCAGACTGACTGTTGCGCCGGCCACGCTCAGGCCCCCGCTGACATAATGGTCTTGCGCTTCCTTGCCCTCTGAGGCGGCGGCGGCGTTAAAGGAATTGACGGCGCTGATAATGTCGAACGGCAAAGTGATCGCGCTGGCAAATAACCCGGCACCCCGACTCATTACACTGCCTACCGACGTGGCGGAAAACCGGCTGAACACGACCGAGCCGTTCCTGATCATCGCTTCGCCCCCTTTGCTAAGGCCTCGCTCGATGATCAATGACCCGAACTCACTTGCAATCGGTCCGCCGTTTAATGCTGCTTCGCCCTTGTCACCCACTTTGAGGGCTTCCATGATTCCCATGAATCCGCTGTAGATTCCATAGGCCTGCATTCCTACGCCAGTGCCGCTCAGCAAGTAACTTTTGCTCTTGTTGACCCAAGCTGGATGGTTTTCAAAAGACTCGACTCGAAAAATGCCCAACTTTTGTGCCGCATTGCCAAGTTTGTTGAGGCGATCCATCGAGCTGCTGACCGTAAGCGGATCGGCCGCGACGAACATCGGCGGGGCACCAATTGAGCGCTTGCAGGCGATTTCATAGAGCAGGGTGGCCACGGTGCCACTGTCTGGAATTTCCACTGATTTCACCCGGGCCTCGACACTGGCGGGATCGAAACTCAGTCCGTCGATAAACGCCTGGTCGGGCGATTTGAGGTTCGAATTTTCTGCGCGTATGGAGCGACCATTCACCTTGGCGCCCATGGCCTTGAGTTCTACACGCGTGACGTCGAAGTTGCCGAAGCGCAAAGGTCCGAGGCGCTTGTCGAGGGATTTGAGTGAGCGGCGAGAGGGAAGGTCGGGGATTTCGGCATTCGGTTCTGGTGTTGACACAGGTGTCAGCGGTGGCGCGCTGGGGGTTATGTCAATCACGCCGGCGGACGGTGCGTGGCTATTGGTCGAGGAACTGATGTTCGTTACTTCTACGGCAAGATCATTGGAAGTTTGAGCGGCGGGTTCGATCAGTTGTGCCATTGTTCAGTCCTTTAAATAATGGGCGTTATAAGATGCCGATGTCCGTATCGGTAGGTGAACGCATGTTTTCGCGATGGGTAGCGAATATTTGGAGTGTTTTTGGTGTTGATGATTGTGGAACGTTTTTAGAGGTGTTGAATTATTTCAGGTTTATTCAATATGTTCTGTTTGCCTGCCATGCTTTTTGGTGTGTGAAAGTTGTAGGTGTTAATGTGTGAATTTTGTGAGCGGGTTCATGTTAATTGGCTTTTAGTGCGCGGTAAAGTTTTCTGCAAGTCACTCCTTGGTGAATGTCTGATGGGTAAAGTTTGTGTGGCAGTTGTCGTTTTAATGTAAATGATTTTTCAAGCAGGGCAAGGTACAGATATTCGAAGTTGTAGATATATATGTAGTTTCGAATTGTTGAAGGGAATCATGGCACTGGATAGGTCGAGCAGGCGCAAGTAAGCGCCACCCTCGCAGGAAAAATCCTTTAAGGGTGGAGGGAGTCTGATTGGTTCAGGTGATACGAGGCGAGCGGGTATTTCAGTAGGCGTAGCGCAACATCACATGGGGCAGATGGCGAAAGACGAAAAGACTGAACGTTGCCAACAATGTCGGCAGGATCAGCCACCACACCTTGAACGGCATGGCGTTGAGCGGCGCCTGGCGCTGGCTCAGCCACAAAATCGCCGCACACACGCAGGCAGCCAGCATGGCCCCGGCCAGTACATCGGTGGGCCAGTGCGCGCCCAGATAAACCCGGGACAAGGCGATCGACAGCGCTGGTAGGCAGGCCAGCAGCAGCCAGGTCAAACGCATCCGCGGCGGCTGCCCGCGCCCAGCGAGTACGGCCAAGGTCAGAAACAAGGCGAACGCCCCCGAGGCATGGCCGCTGGGCATGCTGTAGCTGGTCAACGGATCGGTCAGCACCTCCGGGCGTACTCGGGCGAAGAAGGTCTTGGTCGCTGTATTCGCCAAGGCCGTGCAGAGCAGGGTGCCGCCAGCGAAAATCGCCTGGCGCCACTGTCGCGTGAGCAGCAGCAAGGCGGTCAGCAGAGCGCTGAACATCAGCATGTTGCGAAACTCGCCGATCAGCGTGAAGGTGACGGCCACTTCATCGAGCATCGGGCTGCGGTGTTCCTGCACCAGGGTCATCACGCCTTGGTCGAGCGCGGTCAGGTGCGGGTAGCCGATGAACAGTCCCGCCAGAATCAACAGGCCGAGGCCGGCTATATAGGCGGTGGCATGGCGATGGCGGCGCAGGCTGCTGGTCACGCTCAAGCCGATCATTACCGCAATGCTGCCGGCGACGATCGCTGCTTCAGGCCAGAAACCGTCGGGTAATGGCAAGCGAATCGCCGCGCCCGTGGCCCAGCCGGGCAATAGGTACGCGACGCTCCAGCCCGCGGCGGCCAGCAAGCTGACTGCGGCGAAACGCGGGAACGGCATGTCGAACATCCCGGCGACCATTGGCAGCATCGGGCGCAGCGGGCCGATGAAGCGTCCGACCAGCAGGCTGGCGATGCCATAGCGCTGGAAATACGCCTCGGCGCTGGCAATCCATTCCGGATGATGGCGCAACCCCGGCAGGCGCCGGATATTCTGGTGGAAGTGTCGGCCAATGAAGTACGAAACGATGTCGCCCAGCACGCCGGCGACGAACCCCAGCAACAGCGTTTCGCTCAATGACAGCGCGCCGCTGCCGGCCAGTACCGCCACGGCGAACAGCAACACTGTGCCGGGCACGATCAACCCGGCAATCGCCAGGCACTCCACAAATGCCACTATGAACACCGCCGCGGCCAGCCATTGCGGGTTAGCCGCCAACCAACCGGTCACGCTATCGAGCCATGGGCCCATAAAAACAACTCCATCTGATGTTCATTGGTCCCTTGGGACACGCGCAATCTTCAAAACACTACAGGGGGGATTTTCATTATTCAGGACAGCAAAAAATAATCGCGACCTTCGACCTGCCCCCGTCGCAGCGGGTTCCGTGTGCAATACGGCGCGTAAGCCGCATCGACGAAGCGGTACATCAAATGCTCATCACGCCCATGGGGAATGCCCAAGCGCGTGGTTTGAATGATGTGAGCAGGCGCCGGGCCGACGTCTTCGACCAGCAGCACCTCATGGTCAAAACGCTTGGCATCCCAGACCGGCACCTTCAAACCCAGCGACTTGCAGAGCAACGTCTGCCCGGCGCAGAGTTTTTGCGAAGGGCGAGGGCGGCCTTGTGCGTCGGGATTGTTCAACAACATCTGCGCCAGGCTCGCGGGCCCGCTCAACTCATCGACCCATGGATAGGCGGATTTGATCAGCACTGCGTTGCCCGGCCCCTGGGCGCTGAAGTTCAGGGAATCACCGCCGCGGGCGTAATACATATAGATATGCCCGCCATCCAGAAACAAAGCCTTACGCTTTTCTGTATAGCCGAGGGACGCATGGCTGCCTTTTTCTTCGCAGTAATAGGCCTCGGTCTCAATAATCCGGGCGCTGAGCCACAGATCGCCGACCCGATGACGGATGACCTTGCCGAGTAAATCCCGGGCCAGGGTTTGGGCGTCTCGGTCGAAAAACGCGTCCGGGAGCCCCGTGGGCAGGCTTGCAGCGGACGCTCGAACAGTCAGGTTGGACATGATGAACGGTGTTAATCAAGGCTGATTGAGTCGTGATGATAACAATTTGCAGCTTAATCCCGGCTGAACGTCGGCAAATTGCCCTCCATTTCGACCATCCGCCCGTCACCGCTGTTAGTCCCGGGACGCGACAGCTATAATCTGCCGCTTTACTCTTTACCAAGACCTTAGCAAAGACCACCACAGACAATGACTGAGTCCGTTCTTGACTACATGACCCGCTTGGGTCGCGCCGCCCGCGAGGCTTCTCGCGTCATTCGCCGTGCCAGCACTGCGCAGAAAAACCGCGCGTTGCAGGCTGCTGCCAATGCGCTGGACGCTGCACGCGCCGAGCTGACGGCTGCCAATGAACTGGATTTGGCCGCGGGTCGCGCCAACGGTCTTGAGCCAGCATTGCTTGAGCGTCTGGCGCTGACCCCGGAACGCATCGACGGCATGATCGTCGGTTTGCGTCAGGTGGCGGCATTGCCGGACCCGGTCGGCGCGATCCGCGATATGAGCTTCCGGCCATCGGGTATTCAGGTCGGCAAGATGCGTGTGCCGTTGGGCGTGATCGGGATCATCTACGAATCCCGGCCGAACGTGACCATCGATGCCGCGAGCCTGTGCCTGAAGTCCGGCAACGCGACGATCCTGCGTGGCGGTTCCGAGGCAATTAATTCCAATCGCGCCATCGCCGCCTGCATTCAACGTGGTCTGGCCGAGGCAGAATTGCCCGCCGCCGTGGTGCAAGTGGTCGAAACCACCGATCGTGCGGCCGTTGGCGCGTTGATCACCATGCCGGAATACGTCGACGTCATCGTGCCTCGTGGTGGCCGTGGCCTGATCGAACGGGTCAGTCGCGATGCCCGCGTGCCGGTGATCAAGCACCTGGACGGCATTTGCCACGTCTACGTCAGCGCCCACGCTGATCTGCCGAAAGCCCAGCGCATCGCCTTCAATGCCAAGACTTACCGTTATGGCATCTGTGGCGCGATGGAAACGCTGTTGGTGGATCAAGCCGTGGCCAATGATTTCCTGCCGTCGATGGCTGCACAGTTCCGCGAAAAAGGCGTCGACCTGCGCGGTTGCGAACGCACCCGGTCGATCATCGAGGCTGTTGCGGCCACTGAAGAAGACTGGAACACCGAATACCTGGCGCCGATTCTCTCGATCCGCGTCGTCGACGGGCTGGACCAGGCCATCGAACACATCAATCAGTACGGCTCGCATCACACCGACTCGATTGTCAGCGAAAACCTCGCCGACACACGGCGTTTTGTGGCGGAAGTCGATTCGTCGTCGGTGATGATCAACACACCGACCTGCTTCGCCGATGGCTTCGAATACGGATTGGGTGCCGAGATTGGCATTTCTACTGATAAGCTGCACGCCCGCGGCCCGGTCGGCCTCGAAGGGCTGACCTGCGAGAAGTACATCGTGGTCGGTGATGGCCAGTTGCGCGGCCAGGCGTCGGTCTGACTTGGGCGACCTCAAAGCGTCAGCCCCGCACACCGCCAGCGAGCCTGCGCCTCGACGCATTGGCGTCCTGGGCGGGACGTTCGACCCGGTGCACATCGGCCATTTGCGCGGTGCACTGGAAGTCGCCGAATCGCTGACGCTTGATGAATTACGCCTGACACCCAGTGCCAGGCCGCCACATCGCGGTACGCCGCAGGTGTCGGCAAAGGACCGTCTGGCGATGGTCGAGTGCGCGGTGGCCGGTGTGGCGCCGTTGGTGGTGGACGCCCGCGAATTGCAGCGGGACAAACCGTCCTACACCATCGACACCCTGGAACTGATGCGCGCCGAACTGGCCGCCTCCGACCAGGTTTTTCTACTTTTGGGCTGGGACGCATTTTGCGGCCTGCCCACTTGGCACCGCTGGGAAGAGTTGCTCCAGCATTGCCACATCCTGGTGCTGCAACGCCCGGATGCCGACAGCGAACCGCCGGATGCCTTGCGCAATCTGTTGGCGGCACGCTCGGTGAGCGACCCGCTGGCCCTCAAAGGGCCGAGCGGACAGATTGCATTCGTCTGGCAGACGCCGCTCGCGGTATCCGCCACCCAGATCCGTCAACTGCTGGCCAGCGGTAAGTCGGTACGTTTCCTGGTGCCCGACGCGGTCCTGGCCTACATCGATGCGCACGGACTCTACCGTGCGTCGAACTGAAAAAGGGAGCGCTTCAAAACACGTGAACGCGTGTACCGAAGCGCCCGAACATACGAGCAAAACGAGTTTTATATGACGAACAAAGACGTAACTAAAGTAAAGCGCAAAGGCACGTTCAAGAGCGCTCCGCTGCCTGAGCCGGTTCTCAGCACCGAGCCCCTGAAGGGTGATGAGCTGGTCAAGGTTGCCGTAGCCGCCCTGGAAGACGTCAAGGGCCAGGATATCCAGGTCATCGACGTTCGTGAAAAGCAGAGCATCACTGACTACATGATCATCGCCACCGGTACTTCGAACCGTCAGATCGGCGCGATGCTGGACAAGGTTCGCGAGGCCGTCAAAGCCCTGGGCGTCAAGCCGTTGGGTGAAGAAGGCAAGGGCGACAGCGATTGGGTACTGCTGGACATGGATGACGTCATCGTTCACATGATGACTGCCTCGGCTCGTCAGTTTTACGACCTCGAGCGTCTGTGGTCCGGTGCGGAACAGAGCCGTGCTCTGAACGCGGCTCACCACAGCCCGGAAAACACCCATGAGCATTTCATCAAGCTCAACAAAGACCAGCAATAAGGGACCGCTGTGCGACTGCGACTGATCGCCGTCGGTTCACGCATGCCCAAGTGGGTGGAAGAAGGCTGGCATGAATATGCCAAGCGTCTTCCGTCCGAGCTGGCGCTGGAACTGGTGGAAATACCGCTCAACACCCGTGGCAAGAACGCCGACGTGGCGCGCTTCATCCGTCAGGAAGGCGAAGCCATGCTGGCGAAGGTCGGGCCGAATGAGCGTGTTGTGACCCTCGAAGTCCACGGCAAGCCCTGGAGCACCGAGCAGTTGGCGGTCGAGCTCGATCGCTGGCGGCTGGACTCGCGCACGGTGAATTTCATGGTCGGCGGCCCCGAAGGGCTGGCGCCGGAAGTGTGTGCGCGGGCCGATCAGCGCTGGTCGTTGTCGCCGTTGACGTTGCCGCACCCACTGGTGCGGATTCTGATCGGCGAACAGCTGTACCGTGCCTGGACAGTCTTGTCCGGCCACCCTTACCACAAGTAGTTCTGCCCTCATGCCCCAGCCGATCCGCATCAAGGACCACGAAAAAGACGCCCGTCTGGTGCGTGGCCGCGTCGTGTTCGGGGCAATTGCGGTGGTGCTGCTGATCTGTGTGCTGATCGCGCGGCTGTATTTCCTCCAGGTGATCCAGTACGAGTACCACTCGACCCTGTCGGAAAACAACCGCGTCCATGTGCAGCCGATTCCGCCAACGCGCGGGCTGATCTTCGACCGCAATGGCGTGGTGGTGGCGGATAATCGGCCCAGCTTCAGCCTGAGCATGACCCGCGAACGGTCTGGCGACTGGCAGCAAGTGCTCGACGTGATCGTCGAAGTGCTGGAGCTGACGCCCGAAGATCGGGTGATCTTCGAGAAGCGCATGCGTCAGGGGCGCCGGCCTTTCGAGCCGGTGCCGATCCTTTTCGAGCTGACTGAAGAGCAGATCGCCCGGATCGCGGTGAATCAGTTCCGTCTGCCGGGGGTGGAAGTGGTCGCGCAGTTGGTGCGTCACTACCCGCAGGGTCCGCACTTTGCGCACTCGGTGGGTTACATGGGGCGGATCAACGAGAAAGAGCTGAAGTCCCTCGATCCGGTCAATTACAGCGGCACCCACCACATCGGCAAAACCGGCATCGAGCGTTTCTACGAGCCCGAGCTGCACGGCCAGGTGGGTTACGAAGAAGTCGAGACCAACGCTCGGGGCCGCGTATTGCGCGTACTCAAGCGTACCGATCCGATTCCCGGCAAGGACATCGTCCTGAGCCTGGACATCAAACTGCAGGAAGCTGCCGAAGCGGCACTCGGCGGTCGTCGTGGTGCGGTGGTGGCGCTGGACCCGAAAACCGGCGAAGTGCTGGCGATGGTCAGTGCGCCGAGTTTCGACCCGAACCTGTTCGTCACCGGCATCGGCTTCAAGGCCTATGCCGAGCTGCGCGATTCCATCGACCGGCCACTGTTCAACCGCGTGCTGCGCGGCCTGTACCCGCCGGGCTCGACCATCAAACCGGCGGTGGCAATTGCTGGCCTGGATGCTGGCGTTGTGACCGCGTCGAGTCGGGTGTATGACCCAGGCTATTACCAGTTGCCCAACTACGATCACAAATACCGTAACTGGAACCGTACCGGTGACGGCTACGTCGATCTCGACACGGCGATCATGCGGTCCAACGACACCTACTTCTACGACCTGGCCCACAAGCTGGGAATCGATCGCTTGTCGGCGTACATGACCAAGTTCGGCATCGGCCAGAAGGTCTCGCTGGACATGTTCGAAGAGTCACCGGGGCTGATGCCGACACGGGAATGGAAGCGTGCAACCCGACGTCAGGCCTGGTACCCGGGAGAAACACTGATTCTGGGGATCGGTCAGGGCTACATGCAGTCCACGCCGCTGCAACTGGCCCAGGCCACGGCGCTGGTCGCGAACAAGGGAGTCTGGAACCGTCCGCACCTGGCCAAGACCGTCGAAGGCGAGCGGCCCAAGGATGAAAACCCGATTCCGGACATCGTCCTGCGCGACCCGTCCGACTGGACCAAGGTCAACCACGGCATGCAGCAGGTGATGCACGGTGCCCGGGGTACGGCGCGCAAAGCGGCGATCGGTTCGCAATACCGCATCGCGGGCAAAAGTGGTACGGCCCAGGTGGTCGCGATCAAGCAGGGCGAGAAGTACGACCGCTCCAAGGTTCAGGAACGCCACCGCGACCACGCCTTGTTCGTCGGCTTCGCACCCGCCGACAACCCGCAAATCGTGGTGTCGGTGATGGTCGAGAACGGCGAGTCCGGATCCGGCGTTGCCGCGCCGGTGGTGCGTCAAATCATGGACGCCTGGCTTCTGGACCAGGACGGTCGGTTGAAGGCCGAATACGCCAGCCCTATCAGTGCGGAGGCTACGGCCCGTGAAGAGTAATTTCGATCGCATCCTCTCCAGCGAGGATGTGATGCGTCGCCGCGCGACGCTGTTGCAACGCATGCACATCGACGGCCCGTTGCTGATCCTGCTGCTGACCCTCGCCGCCGGTAGCCTGTTCGTGCTGTATTCGGCCAGCGGCAAAAGCTGGGATCTGCTGGCCAAGCAAGCCACTTCGTTCGGCATCGGCCTGGTGTCGATGATCGTTATCGCCCAGTTCGAGCCACGCTTCATGGCGCGCTGGGTGCCGGTCGGTTATGTGATCGGCGTGCTGTTGCTGGTGGTGGTGGACGTCATGGGCCACAACGCCATGGGCGCCACGCGCTGGATCAACATTCCGGGCGTGATCCGCTTCCAGCCTTCGGAATTCATGAAAATCCTGATGCCGGCGACCATCGCCTGGTACTTGTCCAAGCGCACCTTGCCGCCGCAGCTCAAGCATGTGGGCGTCAGCCTGTTCCTGATTGGCTTGCCCTTCATTCTGATCGTGCGTCAACCTGACCTTGGTACTTCGTTGCTGATCCTCGCGGGCGGCGCATTTGTTTTGTTCATGGGTGGCCTGCGCTGGCGCTGGATTCTCACCGTGTTGGCCGCGGCAGTACCGGTGGCCGTGGCAATGTGGTTCTTCATCATGCACGACTACCAGAAGCAGCGAATCCTGACCTTCCTTGACCCGGAGAGCGATCCGCTCGGCACCGGCTGGAACATCATTCAATCGAAAGCTGCTATCGGTTCCGGCGGCGTATTCGGCAAAGGCTGGCTGCTTGGCACCCAGTCGCACCTGGACTTCCTGCCGGAAAGCCACACCGACTTCATTATTGCGGTGATGGGCGAAGAATTCGGCTTGGTCGGCATCTGTGCGCTGCTGCTGATTTACCTGTTGTTGATCGGCCGTGGGCTGGTGATTACCGCCCAGGCTCAGACATTGTTCGGCAAATTGCTCGCGGGCAGCCTGACCATGACGTTTTTTGTTTACGTTTTCGTCAACATCGGTATGGTCAGTGGCCTGTTACCGGTCGTGGGGGTGCCGTTGCCGTTCATTAGCTACGGAGGAACTTCGCTGGTAACGCTGCTGTCAGCGTTTGGGGTTTTGATGTCGATCCATACCCATCGTAAGTGGATCGCACAGGTTTGAATAAGGTGAAGATGTCAATGCAAGTAATGCGTGGCTGGGCGACTCGATACGCGCCATGGGTCGGCCTGGTAAGCATCCTTGGCACAGCGCAGGACGCGTTGGCCGGCGATTACGAAGGCTCACCCCAGGTGGCCGAATTCGTCGGTGAAATGACCCGCGACTACGGTTTTGCCGGTGAACAGCTGATGGGCGTGTTCCGCGAAGCCGAGCGCAAGCAGTCGATTCTGGACGCGATCTCGAAGCCTGCCGAACGGGTCAAGCAATGGAACGAATATCGCCCGATGTTCATCACCGACGCGCGTATCGCCCGTGGTGTGGACTTCTGGCGTCAGCACGAGGCAGTTCTGGCCCGTGCCGAGCAGGAATATGGCGTGCCGGCGCAGGTAATCGTTTCGATCATCGGCGTTGAGACCTTTTTCGGCCGCAATACCGGCAATTTCCGGGTGATCGACGCCTTGTCGACCCTGGGTTTCGACTATCCTCCCCGTGCCGAATTCTTCCGCAAGGAATTGCGTGAATTCTTGCTGCTGGCCCGTGAGGAACAGGTCGATCCGCTGACCCTCAAAGGCTCATACGCTGGCGCGATGGGCTTGCCGCAGTTCATGCCGAGCAGTTTTCGCGCCTACGCGGTGGACTTCGACGGTGACGGCCACATTAATATCTGGACCAACCCGGACGATGCCATTGGCAGCGTCGCCAGTTATTTCAAGCGTCACGGTTGGGTCGCCGGCGAGCCGGTGGTCAGCCGCGCCGATGTGCGTGGCGAGCAGGTGGACGAAGGTTTGACGACGGGCATCGAGCCGACTAAAACGGTCGGGGAGTTGCGAGCCTTGGGCTGGTCGAGTCATGATGCGCTGCGCGATGATATGCCGGTCACGGCTTTCCGCCTGGAAGGTGACAATGGCCCTGAATACTGGATGGGCCTGAAGAATTTTTACGCAATCACGCGTTATAACCGCAGCGTGATGTACGCCATGGCGGTACATCAACTGTCTGAACAGCTGGTCCAAGCACGGGGCGTCAAGTAATGCGGGCATTGCCTATGAATAAACCCCTGAAGCTGATGGCATTTGCCGCGTTGGCGATGCTGGTCGCCAGTTGTTCGACCAGCCGCGCGCCGGCTCAGAAATCTTCATCCACCGCCGTGCGCTCGACGCCGGGGCTGGACATCAACCGTGCGCACAAAGATGGCGCACCGTGGTGGGACGTCGACGTATCGCGCATCCCGGATGCCACGCCGACCCTGCACTCGGGCCCTTATAAAGCCAACCCGTACACCGTGCTGGGCAAGACCTACTTCCCGCTGCAAGAATCCAAGACCTATGTCGCTTCGGGCACGGCGTCCTGGTACGGCACCAAGTTCCACGGGCAGAACACCGCCAATGGCGAGGTTTATGACCTTTACGGCATGAGTGCCGCTCACAAGACATTGCCACTGCCAAGTTACGTTCGGGTGACCAACCTGGACAACAACAAGAGTGTGATCCTGCGGGTCAACGATCGCGGGCCGTTCTACTCGGACCGCATCATCGACTTGTCCTATGCCGCCGCGAAAAAGCTCGGTTATGCCGAAACCGGCACGGCGCGGGTCAAGGTTGAAGGCATCGATCCGCAGCAGTGGTGGGCACAAAAGGGCCGTCCGGCGCCTTTGATGCTCAACGAGCCGCAAGTAGCGCAAAATGCCGCGCCGACGATTACCGCTTCGGCCGGCACCGTCGAGCAATGGACGCCACCGCCGCAGCAACACGCGGCGGCCGTAGTGCCCGTGCAGATTGATGCAAAAAAAAACGCTTCTGTACCAGCCTCTGGCCAGTATCTGCAGGTGGGCGCGTTCGCCAACCCGGACGCTGCAGAACTCCTGAGATCGAAGCTCAGCGGGATGGTGAGCGCTCCGGTGTTCATCAGCTCGATCGTGCGCAATCAACAGACCCTGCACCGGGTGCGCTTGGGGCCGATCGGTTCGCCGGGTGAAATCCAGCAAGTGCAGAACAGCGTGCGCCTGGCCAATCTCGGTTCGCCGAGCCTGGTCACTGCCGAGTAATACGTAGTACTTGATTGACGGTTCGCTTGCGGTTTGGGGGGTGGACCTGGTTGTTGGCTCGTTGAAGAACAAAAGCCCGGCAAGGGTTCTGAGTGAACAACTGAACACGCGACAGCTCGTTAGAAAGCTGTCTGATTAGTTTTGCCCCTTAGGGCAGTTTCCATTAGCGATTTCGAGAGACGGATGAACATCACCACCTTTGCCAAACGCCTGTGTCTGCTAGTCCCGCTGCTCATCTCGCCTGCCGCGTTCGCGGTCGAGATGATGCCGTCGCCACCACAACTGGCCGCTAAATCCTACGTGCTCATGGACGCCAGCAGCGGCAACGTGCTGGTAGAGAACAACGGTGACCAGCGTCTGCCGCCGGCCAGCCTGACCAAGCTGATGACCGCGTACATCGCGACCCTGGAAATCCGTCGTGGCCAGATCGGCGAAAACGATCCGGTGACCGTCAGCGAAAACGCCTGGCGTACCGGCGGTTCGCGGATGTTCATCAAGGTCGGCTCGCAAGTCACTGTCAGCGACCTGCTGCACGGCATCATCATTCAGTCGGGTAACGACGCCAGTGTTGCGCTCTCCGAGCACATCGCCGGCAGCGAAGACGCATTCGCCGACATGATGAACAAAACCGTGGCCGACCTGGGCATGACCAACAGCCACTTCATGAACCCGACCGGTCTGCCGAACCCTGAGCACTACTCGTCGGCTCACGACATGGCCGTGCTGGCTCGCGCAATCATCCACGAAGACCCGGCTCACTATGCGATCTACTCGCAGAAAGAGTTCTTCTGGAACGGCATCAAGCAACCGAACCGCAACCTGCTGCTGTGGCGTGACAAGACCGTCGACGGTCTGAAAACCGGTCACACCGACGAAGCCGGCTACTGCATGGTGTCTTCGGCCGTACGTGATGGCATGCGCCTGATCGCCGTGGTGTTCGGCACCAACAGCGAAGTGGCACGTGCCTCTGAAACCCAGAAGCTGCTGACCTACGGTTTCCGCTTCTTCGAAACCCAGACCTTCTATCAGAAAGGCGCCGAGCTGGCTCAGTCTCCTGTCTGGAAAGGCAGCACCAATCAAGTCAAGGCCGGCCTGGCTGAAGACCTGACCATGACCCTGCCAAAAGGCCAGCTGAAAAAGCTCGCCGCCAGCATGACCATGAACCCGCAACTGGTTGCGCCAATCGCCAAGGGCGACGTGATCGGTAAAGTCGAAGTGAAACTGGACGACAAGGTTGTGCACAGCGCCGACCTGATCGCCCTGGACGCTGTCGAGGAGGGTGGTATCTTCCGCCGCATGTGGGATAGCATCCGTCTATTCTTCTACGGCTTGTTCAACTGAATTAGTGTGGACTTGCATGGCCCCGTTCCAATCCGGAGCGGGGCCATGTCCGTTGCCACGGCTTACGAGGCCGTTACGCCATGACAGATACCGAAGTAAAGGCGCCAAAGATCGAATTCCCCTGCGCGGATTACCCAATCAAGGTGATCGGCGATACCGGCGTGGGTTTCAAGGACACGATCATTGCGATCCTTGAGAAACACGCGACCGTTGACCACAAGACCCTGGCCGAGCGCCAGAGCACCAACGGCAAGTACACCACCATCCAGTTGCACATCATCGCCACCGGTCAAGAACAGCTGTACGACATCAACAGCGAGTTGCGGGCTACCGGTTTCGTGCACATGGTGCTGTGATGTCTGGCACGCTGGGCTTTCGCGAGCTCGGCCAGATGGCTTACGAGCCGGTCTGGCATGCCATGCAACGCTTCACCAACGAACGCGGCAGCGATGCCGCGGACGAGATCTGGCTGGTCGAACATCCGCCGGTGTTCACTCAAGGCCAGGCCGGCAAGGCCGAGCACTTGTTGCTTCCGGGGGATATCCCGGTGGTGCAGGTCGATCGCGGTGGTCAGGTGACTTACCACGGTCCCGGCCAATTGGTGGCCTATTTGCTGCTCGACGTGCGCAAGCTCGGATTCGGTGTGCGTGACCTGGTCACCCGCATGGAACACTGCCTGATCGAGCTGCTGGCCAGCTACGGCGTGACCGCGGCAGCCAAGCCTGATGCGCCAGGTGTCTACGTCAACGGGGCGAAAATCGCGTCTCTGGGTCTGCGGATCCGCCACGGCTGCTCCTTTCATGGCCTGGCCCTGAACGTGGACATGAACCTGGAACCGTTTCAACGGATTAATCCCTGCGGTTACGCCGGGCTGGCGATGACCCAGCTGAGCGATCACGCAGGATCGATTGAATTTGCCGAGGTAAGTGCCCGGCTGCGCGCGCAGCTCGTCAAACACCTCGACTATGCTGAGCAGACGACCCTAACGGGCGGAATCGACTGATATGACTACTGATGCAGTGCAAACCATGATCCCGACGCTCGATGTAACCGAGCGTCCGGCCCCGCGTGCCAAGGTTGAAGCCGGCGTCAAGCTGCGCGGCGCCGAGAAGGTTGCACGCATCCCGGTAAAGATCATTCCGACGACCGAACTGCCCAAGAAACCTGACTGGATCCGCGTGCGTATCCCGGTTTCGCCAGAAGTCGACCGCATCAAGGCCCTGCTGCGCAAACACAAGCTGCACAGCGTTTGCGAAGAAGCGTCCTGCCCGAACCTGGGTGAATGCTTCTCCGGCGGCACCGCGACCTTCATGATCATGGGCGACATCTGCACCCGTCGCTGCCCGTTCTGCGACGTGGGCCACGGTCGTCCGAAGCCACTGGACACCAACGAGCCGGAAAGCCTGGCCATCGCGATCGCCGACCTGAAACTCAAGTACGTGGTGATCACCTCGGTAGACCGCGACGACCTGCGTGACGGCGGTGCTCAGCACTTTGCCGACTGCATCCGCGAGATTCGCAAGCTGTCGCCGAACGTGCAGCTCGAAACCCTGGTCCCGGATTACCGTGGCCGCATGGACGTCGCGCTGGAAATCACCGCGGCCGAGCCGCCGGATGTGTTCAACCACAACCTGGAAACCGTGCCGCGCCTGTACAAGGCCGCGCGTCCGGGCTCGGACTACCAATGGTCGCTGACCCTGCTGCAACGCTTCAAGCAGATGATGCCGCACATTCCGACCAAGTCCGGCCTGATGCTGGGTCTGGGCGAGACCGACGAAGAAGTCATCGAAGTCATGAAGCGCATGCGCGAACACGACATCGACATGCTGACCCTGGGCCAGTACCTGCAACCGTCCCGCAGCCACTTGCCGGTGCAGCGTTTCGTGCACCCGGACACCTTCGCCTGGTTCGCCGAGGAAGGTTACAAGATGGGCTTCAAAAACGTCGCTTCCGGTCCGCTGGTACGTTCCTCGTACCACGCCGACGAACAGGCGAAGCTGGTTAAAGCTGAATTGATGTCGTCTCTGTAAAAAAGCGCCCGCAAGGTTTTTCAGCCTTGCGGGCGTTTTTGTTGGCCGTGCCTACGTTCGCTACCGTCTTTTCCTGCAACCTGCGGGGCGATTGATCCTCTTCTGTTTGTCCCCGTTCCTGACTACTGTGTGCTGAAGCTTTTCGCGCAGGGAGATTCATGGATGACCGTTCGACCGACTCACACGCTGTTTCCTCACTCACCCGTTCCGGCCTTGCCCTCGGAAGGGTTGATCGGCGTTATTGCGCCCGCCGGTCCTGCCGGGCTAGACACCGATAAAGCCGTAGCCTGGATGCGCGCTCGTGGTTATGCGTTGCGGATATTCCCCGGGGTGTACGAACAGGATGGCTACCTGGCCGGTAGCGACGATATGCGGCTCAATGACTTGCATGCGGCGTTCGCCGACACCGAAGTCGACGCGATCATTTGTCTGCGTGGCGGTTACGGTACCCCGCGGTTGCTCGATCGCATCGATTTCGAGTTGCTGCAAAACAACGCCAAGCCGTTCATCGGCTACAGCGACATCACGGCGCTGCACGTGGCGATCAGCCGTTACGCCGGTTTCGTGACCTTTCATGGTCCGCTGCTCAATGCCGATTTGCTGGGCGAGAAGCAAAAGCCGACCGAGTCTTCGTTTTTCAATATGCTCAGAGGGCATATGAAGGCGGGCAGCGTGATTTCGCACCCTGTGGCTTATCCGCTGACCACAATCGAGCCCGGTATAGCTCACGGGCGTTTGCTGGGGGGCAATCTGTCGATGATAGCCGCGACCATGGGCACGCCTTATGAGATGGATGCCGAGGGCGTGATTCTGCTGATCGAGGACATCAACGAGCCGTTGTATCGCATTGATCGGTTGCTGACCCATCTGCGTCTGGCCGGCACGCTGGGCAAGTTGCGTGGGGTGCTGGTGGGGGATGTGGCCGGGGTTGATGTGTCTGGGCTGGAGCGTTTGCTCAAGCAGACATTTGAGCCGTTTCGGATTCCGGTGCTGGCTGGGTGGCGCAGCGGGCATTGCGATCCGAACCTGACGTTGCCGATGGGCGCGTTGGTTCGATTGGATGCGGGGAAGAGGGAGCTGGTGTTGGAGCAGGATGTGGTGGTCAAGCGTTAGATCTTTAACGCCTGATAGTCAGTCTTCGTCGGAACGCCGCCCGGAGCAAGCTCGCTCCCACATTGGATTTGTGAACGACACAAAACCTGTGGGAGCGAGCCTGCTCGCGATGGCGGCAGTCGCCATTCAGCTAACTATCGGCTGCGCAGGCCTTCAAGCAGCTTGTGCGTCGGATACCCGTCCGCTGGCCACCCAAACGACTGCTGTGCACTGCGGATTGCTTTGCGGGTGTTGGCGCCGATAATCCCGTCAGCCGTGCCCGCATCGTAATTCTGCGCGCTCAACAGGCTTTGCAGTTCGATCCGCTCGGTGCGGCTCAACGGCAAATCATCTTTTGGCCACGTTCCGCTGATCAGGCCACCACCATTGAAACGCTCGGACAACAGGCTCACCGCCAATGCATAAGACGACGAGTTGTTGTACTTGAGGATCGCGCGGAAGTTGTCGAGGACCAGGAACGCCGGGCCACTATAACCGGCCGGAAGCAGCAGGGCGGCAGACAGATGTTCGGAACCTGCCGGAACCTGGGCGCCATTGGGCAGCGAGACACCTAACTGTTGCCATTCAGCGACGCTTTTGCGAATCGTGCCGTCGGCCAGAACGTAGTTGAAGCTACCCGGCAACTGCACTTCGAAGCCCCATGGCTGGCCTCTCTGCCAGCCGGAGCTTTGCAGGTAGTGCGCTGTCGACGCCAGAGCATCGGCGGGGCTGTTCCAGATGTCGCGGCGGCCGTCACCGTCGAAGTCCACGGCGTGGGTGTTGTAGGTGGTCGGGATGAACTGGGTCTGGCCCATGGCGCCGGCCCAGGAGCCGAGCATTTTCTCTGGCTCGATATCGCCTTGCTGCAGGATTTGCAGGGCAGCGATCAGTTGCGCATGAGCAAAGCCTGGTCGCCGGCCTTCGTAGGCCAGGGTCGCCAGGGAGTTGATCACGGACTTGCTGCCCTGGAACTGACCGAAGTTACTCTCCATGCCCCACACCGACACCAATGCCTGGCGATCGACGCCGTAGCGCTGTTCGATGCTTTGCAGAATGTCGGCGTATTGGCTGACCAGCGCCTGACCTTTGCGTACCCGCAGTGGCGAGAGTGCGCCATCAAGGTATTCCCATACCGGACGGGAGAATTCGGGCTGGCTGCGATCGGCGCGGATCACGCTGTTGTCCAGGCTGACATTGGCGAAGGCGCGGTCGAACAGATCGGCGCGGATGCCGGCGGCCAGCGCATCCTTGCGGAAACCCGCCTGCCATTCGGCGAAGGTCTGGGTGGGCTGGATGTCGAGGTTTTCACCGGTCGGCACCACGGGCGGAATGACCGCAGGGGCTGTCGCGACGGGAAGGGTCTGAAGCGGCTGGGCGTCGGCGGCGGTCGGTTTTTCCGCGCAGGCGACAAGCAAAATGAGGCTGGAGGCAGCGATCAGTTGGCGCAGGGGCCAACGATGGGAAAGACAAAGGGGCATGCACAGGTCCAGGGAGTACGAATCAGGTGCAGACCTTAACATGTTGAGCGGACGCTTGCCTTTCAGGCCGCCAGAAAGTAAGAAGCCTCCCAGCTATAAGACTGGAAGGCTTCGCGGCGGTAGCTGCCTTTGCCCTTGCCGGCTCGTTCCTGACGGCTGCGGAACAGTGGCTGGGCGATGATGGATTTGGCCTTGTTCGGGCCATGCTTGGATGGCTTTTTGCTCATGATCAGATCTCTCGATTGAGTGGGTTTTGCGGGGGAAATAATCTGCCGAAGTTGGGGTTCTGTCTAGACCCCACATGGCGTAGGACCTTTCGGACGCCTTCGCGGGCAAGCCTCGCTCCTACAGGTTGGAGTCGTACACATAATTGCGGGTCGACTCAGGCCTGTAGGAGCGAGGCTTGCCCGCGAATGGCCGTTATGCGGTCAAAAATATTACTCGGCGGGTAGCGACAATCTCTGGCCCGCCATCAACAACGACAACCGACTCAAACTCATCCACGGCGACCCGGCCGCCTGACCCTTGATCTGTGCGTCGATGCGCTGCGCTTCCAGCAACAACTGCGCCCAGCGTTGCGCCGGGTAGCGTTGCAGGGCTTTGCTCATCAGCGGTTTGCGCTTGTCCCAGACCGGCGGACGAGCCTGGCTGAAGGCTTTGTCCAGTGGCACACCCTGGCTGTACTGCAGCGAAAGGTTGGCCAGCAGACGCAGTTCCCGCGCCAGCGCCCAGAGAATCACGGGTGGTTCGACGCCTTCACCGCGCAGCCCTTCAAGGATGCGCAGGGCATGGGCGGCTTCACCGTTGAGAATCGCGTCGGTCAGGCCAAAGACATCGAAGCGCGCACTGTCGGCCACCGCCGCTTGCACGGTTTCGACGGTGATCTGGCCACCTTCGGCCATCAGCTTGAGCTTTTCGATTTCCTGGGCAGCGGCCAGCAGGTTGCCTTCGACCCGCGCGGCAATCAGTTCCACGGCGTCCTGGCTGGCAGAAAGCCCGGCCTGGGACAACCGTTGACGAATCCAGCTCGGCAACTGGTTGGCATCCACCGGCCAGATCTGCACGAACTGCGTCTGCTGCCCTTCGACCAGCGCCTTGCCCCACTTGGTTTTCTGTGCGCTGCCATCCAGCTTGGGCAGGCTGATCAGCAGCACCGTGTCTTCGGCCGGTCGCGAGCAGTACTCGATGAACGCGGCGGCACCTTTGTCACCGGGTTTGCCGGACGGCAGACGCAGTTCCAGCAGACGCTTTTCGGCGAACAGCGACATGCTCGCGCCGGCTTGCAGCAACGTACCCCAGTCGAAACTGGCGTCGGCGGCGAAGACCTGGCGTTCGTCGAATCCCTGTTGGCGAGCGGCGGTACGAATGGCGTCAGCGGCTTCCTGGCACAGCAACGGGTCATCGCCACTGATGACGTAGACCGGCGCGAGGGCACCCTGCAGGTGCTTGGCGAGTTGGGCGGGGGCGAGTTTCATAAGAGAGGGCGAACGGGGCGCCTGGGCGCCCCGTAAGTCTTATTGCTGCGGGATTTCGATGGGCGACTGACGCGGGGTTTCCGCTTCAGCCTTCTGCGCTGCTTCCAGTGCCTGGGCTTCGGCTTTTGCCTTGGCGTCGGCGGTCTGTTGCAGCTGGTCCAACTGAGTCGGAGTGAGCTGTGACAGGCGCAGCATCATGCGTTGAACCAGTTCGCGACGGGTTTCTACGCGAGCTGTACTGGCTTCCTGGTCGGAACCCACCAGGTTGTTGCCGTCGTGGATAAAGATCTTCTGCACTTCGAGCTTGTCGCTCAGCAGCGGCAGGTTTTGCGCTCCACGGATGTCGTAGCTCAGCACGGTGCTCACCTGATACTCGCCAGTGCGACCGGCACCGGCGTAGCTGAGGATGCGCTGGCTTTCTTGCTCATCAGCCAGATAAAGCTTGTAAGGTGCGCCGCTGTAGACTTTGACGCCGCTGCTTTCCAGTACCTGGCGCAATTGCGTCACGGTTTCGCCGTAAGCGTTGCGGGCGCTCAGGTCGAGTTCCTTGATCGCCATTTCATTGGTGCCGGTGCCGCGCAGCTGGAAACCGCAGGCGCTCAACAGGACTGCAAGGCCCATCACCAGCAGATTGCGTTTGATCATCTTGTTGCTCCCCTTGAAACCATGTGGGCCGACCGTACGGCCCGAAAGGTTTTACTCGGCGCCAGGCTCACCTGGCGCCTGATCCAATTTTAGCTGGCGACGATATTGACCAGTTTCCCGGGCACTACAATCACTTTACGAATAGTCAGGCCGTCGACGAAGCGCAGCACGTTCTCGTTGACACGGGCAGCGGCTTCGACTTCTTCGCGAGTCGCGGTGGCCGGCATTTCGATCTGGCCGCGTAGCTTGCCGTTGACCTGAATGACCAGCGTCAGGCTGTCCTGCACCAGCGCGGTTTCGTCCACCACCGGCCAGCCGGCGTCGATCACTGGGCCAGTGTGACCCAATTGATTCCACAGCTCGTGGCTGATGTGCGGGGTGATCGGAGCCAGCAGCAACGTCACGGCTTCCAGACCATCGTGAACCAGTGCACGATCCTGTTCGGTGCCTTGCGCGGCTTTTTCCAGCACGTTCATCAGCGTCATCACCTGAGCGATGGCGGTGTTGAATTTGTGGTTCTGGCCGACGTCGTGGCTGGCCTGCTTGATGGCCAGGTGGATCGAACGGCGAATGGCTTTTTGCTCGTCGTTCAGGCTGGCGACGTCCAGTTTGCCCGGCAGGCCCTGAGTGACGTGCGCTTGAGCGAGACGCCAGACGCGCTTGAGGAAGCGGTGCGACCCTTCGACTCCGGAGTCGGACCATTCCGCGCTCATGTCGGGTGGCGAGGCGAACATCATGAACAGGCGGCAGGTGTCTGCACCGAACTGGTCAATCATCGACTGAGGGTCGACGCCGTTGTTCTTCGACTTGGCCATCTTCTCGGTGCCGCCGATTTCCACCGGCAGGCCGTCTGCGATCAGCTTGGCGCTGATAACCTTGGCCTTGCTATCGCGTTCGAGTTCGACGTCCGCCGGGTTGAACCAGGTGTAGGCACCGTTGGCTTCGCGACGATAGTAGGTCTCGGCGATCACCATGCCCTGGGTCAGCAGGTTCTTGAATGGCTCGTTGGAGCTCACCAGGCCTTCGTCGCGCATCAGCTTGTGGAAGAAACGCGCGTAGAGCAGGTGAAGAATGGCGTGTTCGATACCGCCGATGTACTGATCCACCGGCAACCAATGGTCGGCCGCGGATTTTTCCACCAGACCGCCTTCATAGTGCGGCGAGGCGTAACGGGCGTAGTACCACGACGACTCGACGAAGGTGTCCATGGTGTCGGTTTCACGCTTGGCCGGTGCGCCGCATTTCGGGCAAGCGCACTCGTAGAACTCAGGCATGCGCGCCAGAGGCGAACCCGCGCCGTCCGGCACCACGTCTTCCGGCAGCACCACAGGCAATTGATCTTCCGGGACCGGCACATCACCGCAGGTGGTGCAGTGAATGATCGGGATCGGACAGCCCCAGTAGCGCTGACGGCTGATGCCCCAGTCGCGCAGGCGGAACTGGGTACGCGAGGCGCCGAGGCTCTTCTTGATCAGCGCAACTTCGATGGCGTCGAATGCGCCCGCGAAGTCCAGACCGTCGAATTCACCGGAGTTGATCAGCGTGCCGTGCTCGCCGTAGGCGTCTTGCCACGGGGCCGGGTTGGTGTCGCCGGAGCTGGTGCGCACTACGGATTTGATTGGCAGGTTGTACTTGGTGGCGAACTCGAAATCGCGTTCGTCGTGAGCCGGTACAGCCATGACCGCGCCGTCGCCGTAGTGCATCAGCACATAGTTGGCGACCCACACCGGGAGTTTCTCTCCGGTCAGCGGGTGCTCGACGAACAGCGAGGTCGGCAGGCCTTTCTTCTCTTGTGTGGCGACGTCGGCTTCGGCAACGCTGCCGCCCTTGCATTCGGCGATGAACGCTTGCAGCTCAGGGTTGTTCTGCGCGGCCAGGGTGGCCAAAGGGTGTTCGGCGGCCACGGCAACGTAAGTTGCGCCCATCAGGGTGTCCGGACGGGTGGTGAACACCTTCAGCGCGCCGGTTTCGCCGATGGAGTCGACGTTGTACGGGAACTGCACTTCCATGCCGCGGGATTTGCCGATCCAGTTGCGCTGCATGGTCTTGACCTGTTCAGGCCAGCCAGTCAGTTCGTCGAGGCTCTCCAGCAGCTCATCCGCGTAGGCGGTGATCTTGAAGTAGTACATCGGGATTTCGCGCTTTTCGATCAGCGCGCCGGAACGCCAGCCGCGACCGTCGATCACCTGTTCGTTGGCCAGAACGGTCTGGTCGACAGGGTCCCAGTTCACGGTGCCGCTTTTTTTGTAAATCACGCCTTTTTCGAACAGGCGAGTGAACAGCCATTGTTCCCAGCGGTAGTAATCAGGCTTGCAGGTGGTCACCTCGCGGGACCAGTCCACCGCCAGGCCCAAGCTGCGCAGCTGGGTTTTCATGTAGGCGATGTTTTCGTAGGTCCATTTGGCGGGCGCTACGTTGTTCTTCATCGCGGCGTTTTCCGCCGGCATGCCGAAGGCATCCCAACCCATGGGTTGCAGGACGTTCTTGCCTTGCATGCGCTGATAGCGGGAGATCACGTCGCCGATGGTGTAGTTGCGCACGTGCCCCATGTGTAGCTTGCCGCTGGGGTAAGGGAACATCGACAGGCAGTAGAAAGTCTCCTTGCCTGGCTGTTCACTGACTTCAAAGGACTTTTGCTCGTCCCAGAACGACTGGGCGGCGGCTTCGATTTCACGGGGCTGATATTGTTCGTGCATGGCTACTTTTGAACTGAATAGGGGTGGCCTAATCCTCTTCAATGCAACGCTGGACGGTGACGACGCCAAATTGGCGTTTCGGTGCCCAGACGAGCTGGAAGTGGAGTTACAGGAAGCGCCGTAGCATACATGACCGCGCTCTACCGAGGGAAACCCTGATTGCACCCCGAGGGCCGTTGGTCGCGGCACTCAGCCGGTTTGTTCATGGAAGCTAAGCTCTAAATGGGGAGCGATTCTTATCTTCAATGAGGTGAGGGATGGTTGAGTCACAGCAAAAAGTCACGAAACCGGTGCTGTACGAAAGACTGATCGATCGTCTGGGGATGGCCCTGGACGCTGCAAAAACCGCTGACCGGCTACGCGATGAGCGTCCCTTGGAGCTGGAACTGCGTGGGTTGAGCCCCGCAGAGTTTGCACTGGTCAAAGCCTATCTGGATCGCAGTGAACGTGAAACACACGGATGCTTGTCCGCAGCAGTGAAGCAACTCGACGCACCACGTTCGGCCAAGATCATCTGGCTCAAGGACAAGGCACGTGGCAGGGACTCGGAAAAGGTCCGGTCTCTGCAATTCAAGTAACGGCTGCAAGCCATGACCCATGGTTTATTCAAAGCATAATCCTTCCGCATTTGTTGTCGCATTGCGTCAACCCACTTAGGCTTCGGGCATCTTATGGAGATGCTCGATGCCTTTTCGCTATTTCGTGAAACAACTTCTGTTGCCCCCCGGCATTCTTTTGCTGTTGCTGGCTCTTGCGTGGTGGTTGCGCCGCTCAAGGCCGAGGCTTGCGGGCGTGTGCTTTGCCTTGGGTTTTGGCGGCTTCTTATTTATGAGTTTGCCGGTGGTGGTGCAGTGGGGCGCCAAGGCCCTGGAAAGTGAGCCGCCACTGGCACGCGAGGAGTGGGCCACTCTGGGTCAGCGCGCGGATGCGATTGTGCTGCTGGGTTCCGGGCGTGAGCGGGGCGATATTGCCTGGGGGGCTGATCAGCCGACGGGTATTGGTCTGGAGCGTGAACGATATGCGGCGCGCCTGGCCAAGGCTTCCGGGTTGCCCATTCTCACCAGCGGCGGCCTGCATTACGGCACGCCGCCCACTGAAGCAAAGTTGATGGCAGATTCGCTGCTCGATGATTTTGGCGTGACCGTACGTTGGCAGGAAGGACGCAGCCGCACGACCTGGGAGAACGCGCAGTTCAGCGCTGAGGTGTTGCTCCCACAGGGAATCAAGCGGGTGGTGGTGGTCACTCAAGCCTGGCACATGCCGCGATCGGTCTGGAGCTTTAAGCAAGCAGGATTTGAAGTGGTGCCGGCGCCGGTGGGGTTTTTAGGCGTGGACAATGCCCGACCGCTGGGTGGCTGGATGCCGGAATTCAAGTCGATCTGGCAGAGCGGGCAGTTGTTGAATGAGGCGGTGGGGCAGATCGGTTACTCGATGTTTTACCGATAGTTATATCGAGCGAAAACCTGTGGCGAGGGAGCTTGCTCCCGCTGGACTGCGCAGCAGTCCTATTTTTGGGGGCGCTGCGCGACCCAGCGGGAGCAAGCTCCCTCGCCACAAAAGCTCGCCAGTCTCAGACAGTCTTGGCCATCCGGTTCGCCACCAATGCCCAGCCAAACAACAACACGCAAACGATGATCAGCGGCCACGAACGCCATTCCAGATAAGGCGTGAGGTTGTGCATTGGCACGACTTCGCCGTACAGGATGCCGCGTTCGAACTGCGGAATCTGCACGGTGATCTGACCGAACGGGTTGATCAGGCCGGTCACGCCGTTGTTGGTGGCGCGGATCATCCAGCGGCCCGCCTCAAGCGCGCGCATCTGCGCCATCTGCAAATGTTGCAACGGGCCGATGGAGGTGCCAAACCAGGTGTCGTTGCTGATGGTCAGCAGCAAATCACTGCGAGCCGCCAGGCTGGCGGCGAACTCCGGGTAGACCACTTCGTAGCAGATGAACGGTGCGATCTGATAGCCCTTGGCTTGCAGCATGGCCTGGTCAGCCGGGCCGCGGGCAAAGTCGGACATCGGCAGGTCGAAAAACGCGATCAGCCCGCGCAACACATCCTGCAACGGAACGTATTCGCCAAACGGCACCAGCTTCTGCTTGAGATAGGTGCCATCGCCTTCACCAAGGACGGTAATGCCGTTGAAGAAGCGTTTCTCGTGTCGGACTTCCTGGCGGATCGGTACGCCGGTAATCAGCGCAGATTTACGCTCTGCGGCGAAATTTCCCATCATGTTCAGGTAGCCCTCGGCGGACTCCTTGAGCACCGGGACGGCCGTTTCCGGCCAGATCAGCAGGTCGACTGGTTTGGAGCTGAAGCTCATGTCGCGGTACAGCGCCAGCTGCGCGTTGAGCTGCGCCGGGTCCCACTTCATGCTTTGTTCGATATTGCCCTGAATGGCGGCGACGCTCAGCGCCGGGCCCGCCGGGCTGGTCCATGCGTGTTCTTTCAACGCCATGCCAGCCACCCAAGGGCCGGCCAGCAGCAACACGCCCGCGGCGATGAAACCTTTACGGCCCGTGCGTACCAGGCGTAAAGCGTTGTAGATCAACGCAGCCGTCAGTGCCAGCGTGAAGGAAATCAGCCACATTCCACCGACAGGCGCGAGCCCGGCCAACGGGCCGTCGAGCTGGCTGTAGCCGGAGTAGAGCCACGGGAAACCGGTGAGAAACCAGCCACGAAACGCTTCCTGGCCGACCCACAGCGCCGCGAACGCCAAGGCATCCGCCAACGGCGCTTCGTTACGACGCAGCCAGCGCGCCCAAATCCAGGCGGGCAGGGCGAAGAACCAGGCAATCGCCGCCGTGAAGATCAGCATCAGGAAACCGGCCAGCAGCACTGAAGCGCCGCCGAAGTGGTGGATGCTGTAATAGATCCAGCTGGTGCCGGCGCCAAACAGGCCGAAACCGAAACACCAGCCACGGCCCAGGGCCTGACGGGGACTCAGTTCACGCAAGCCGGCGTAGAAGAAGCCGACCGCCAGCAATGCCAACGGCCAGATATCGAACGGCGCCAGGGCCAGGGTGGTGAGTGCACCGGCCGCCACGGCCAGCAGGTTACCGGGCCAGCCGGGGCGGGTTATCCAGCGCATTTCTATCCTTAGTTTTTACCGAGCAATAGGCGTCAGGCGAAGCAAGTGAATCCGACGGCTGTCGGCGTTCAGGATGCGGAAGCGATAAGGGCCGATTTCAGTGATTTCGTTGCGTTTTGGCAAGTGGCCGAACGCGCTCATCACCAGACCGCCAACGGTGTCGAACTCGTCGTTGGAGAATTCGCTGTCGAAGAACTCGTTGAAGTTCTCGATCGGCGTCAGGGCCTTGATCAGGAAGTCACCGCTTGGGAGAGGCTTGATGTAGCTGTCTTCTTCGACGTCGTGCTCGTCTTCGATGTCGCCGACGATTTGTTCCAGTACGTCTTCGATGGTCACCAGGCCTGCCACGCCGCCGTATTCGTCAATGACGATGGCCATGTGGTTATGGTTGGCGCGGAATTCACGCAGCAGCACGTTCAGACGCTTGGACTCGGGCACGAAGGTGGCCGGACGCAGCAGATCCTTGATGTTGAAGCTGTCGCCATTCTCCTTGAGGATCAATGGCAGCAAGTCCTTGGCCAGCAACACGCCCATCACGTCATCGTGGCTTTCGCCGATGACCGGGTAGCGGGAGTGGGCCGAGTCGACCACGGCAGGCAGAAACTCGCGAGGTGTCTGGGTCGCCTTGATGCTGATCATCTGCGAGCGCGGGACCATGATGTCCCGTACTTGCAGGTCCGCAACCTGGATGGCGCCTTCGACGATGGCCAGCGCTTCGCTGTCCAGCAACTTGTTCTGATGTGCATCGCGCAGCAGCTCCAGCAGCTCCTGGCGGTTCTTCGGCTCGTGGGCAAAAGCCTGGGTGAGCTTACCCAGCCAAGACTTTTGCCCGTTGCTCGATCGATCTTCGCTCATAGCGATTACTCTGAATCCTTTGTTGTCACGGTAGGGGTTGTGTCTGTTTCGTCGTCCGCATACGGGTCGGGAAAGCCCAACTCAGCAAGCAACGTTCGTTCCAGTGCTTCCATCTCTTCGGCTTCGTCGTCATCTATATGGTCGTAACCCAGCAGATGCAAGCAGCCGTGAATCACCAGATGCGCCCAATGGGCCTTTAGTTCCTTGCCTTGTTCGGCAGCTTCGCGCTCGACCACGGCCACGCAGATCACCAGATCGCCCAGCAGCGGGATGTCGAGAAACTCGTCAGGCACATCGGCAGGAAACGACAGGACGTTAGTGGCGTAATCCTTCTGCCGCCAGGTGTGGTTCAGTTCGCGGGCCTCTTCTTCATCGACCAGGCGAATGGTCATTTCAGAGTCGGCGGTGCGCTGGCGCAGGGCCAGTTCGCACCATTGGCGGAACTCGGCTTCGCTGGGGGCAGGCGCTTGGGTAGCCAGTTGCAGATCAAGCTCAAGCATCGCGGCGACTGTCCTTTGGCGTTTCGTCTGCCACGCGATTCTCGAAGCGCTCGTAGGCTTCGACGATGCGTTGCACCAGTGGATGGCGCACAACGTCCTTGGACTCGAAATGGGTGAAGCTGATGCCCGGCACGTCCTTGAGCACTTCAATCACATGGTGCAGCCCGGATTTGGTGCCTTTCGGCAGGTCGACCTGGGTGATGTCACCGGTGATGACGGCCGTGGAGCCGAAGCCGATCCGGGTCAGGAACATCTTCATCTGTTCGACGGTGGTGTTCTGGCTTTCATCGAGGATGATGAAACTGTTGTTGAGCGTGCGACCGCGCATGTAGGCCAGTGGCGCCACTTCAATGACCTGGCGCTCGATCAGTTTGGCGACGTGTTCGAAGCCAAGCATCTCGTAGAGTGCGTCGTAGAGCGGGCGCAGGTACGGGTCGATCTTTTGCGACAGGTCGCCCGGCAGGAAGCCGAGCTTTTCGCCCGCTTCAACCGCCGGGCGGACCAGCAGAATGCGGCGAATCTGCTCGCGTTCCAGCGCGTCTACCGCGCAGGCAACGGCCAGATAGGTCTTGCCGGTACCGGCCGGGCCGATGCCGAAATTGATGTCGTTACCGAGGATTTCCTTCACATAGCGCAGTTGATTCAAGCCGCGAGGGCGAATCATGCCTTTTTTGGTGCGCAGGGCGACGGAGGGTTCGGACGGGGAGACGTTGTCCAGCTCTTCAACGGCCGATTCCTGCAGGAACAGGTGAACCATGTCCGGCGACAGCTCGGTACCCTTGGTTTCCCGGTACAGACGGCGCAGGAGGTTTTCCGCGGAGGTGGTGTGTTTTGGATCGCCGATCAGCTCGAACTGGTTTCCGCGGTTGCGGATCTCGATGGTCAGGCGCTGTTCGATCAAGCGCAGATGCTCGTCGAACTGCCCGCACAGATTGGCGAAGCGACGGGCCTCAAAGGGCTCGAGGATAAAACGATGTGGTTCTATGGGTGCGTTCAAGGTCGTATTTAGCCGCCCTGGGGCAATTAAGATGAAATCAAGGATAACGCCAGTGGGCTGGGTGCGAAAGCTCTTAAATAAATCGACCTGACACTCCCCGATTCTGTAGGAGCCGGCTTGCTGGCGATGCGCGCACCGCGGTGCATCAGGATGACCGAGTTATCGTTCATCGCCAGCAAGCCGGCTCCTACAAGTTACGCAGTGATCAGCGAGCCCCGCAGCGAGTGCGGCTGTGCGGCATCGATGTGCACATCGGCGAACTGGCCAATCAAGGTCGGATTGTCGCAGCGGAAGTTGACGATCCGGTTATTCTCGGTCCGGCCTTGCAGCTCGCCAGGGTCTTTTTTCGAGTAATCGGTCACCAGGATCCGCTGGATCGACCCGACCATTTGTCGGCTGATCTCGAAGCCTTGCTGGTTCAGGCGATGTTGCAGTGCATTCAGGCGTTCTTTTTTCAGTTCTTCCGGTGTCTCGTCGGCCAGGTCCGCCGCTGGAGTACCCGGGCGCTGGCTATAAACGAACGAGTAGGAGAAGTCGAAACCGACGTCTTCGATCAGCTTCATGGTTTGTTCGAAGTCTTTCTCGGTCTCGCCCGGGAAGCCGACGATAAAGTCCGAGCTGATGCAGATCCCCGGCACGGCGGCGCGCAGTTTGCGCAGTTTGGATTTGTATTCCAGCGCGGTGTGGTTGCGTTTCATCGCCGAGAGAATGCGGTCCGAACCCGATTGCACCGGCAAGTGCAGGTGTTTCACCAGTTCCGGCACATCGGCGTGGGCCTGGATCAGGCTGTCGGAGAATTCCAGGGGGTGCGAGGTGGTATAGCGAATCCGGTCGATGCCATCGACAGCGGCTACAACGCGAATCAGCTCGGCGAGATCCGCCAGGCGTCCGTCGTGAGTCTTCCCGCGATAGCCGTTAACGTTCTGGCCCAGCAGCGTCACTTCCCGCACGCCGTTTTCCGCCAGGTGAATGATCTCGGCGATCACGTCATCAAACGGCCGGCTGACCTCTTCGCCGCGGGTATAAGGCACCACGCAGAACGTGCAGTACTTGCTGCAACCTTCCATGACCGACACATAAGCGCTCGGGCCATCGATGCGAGGCTCGGGCAAATGGTCGAATTTTTCGATTTCCGGGAACGAGACGTCGACTTGCGGCAACTTGGTGGCGCGCGCGGCGTCGATCATTTCCGGCAGGCGGTGCAGGGTCTGCGGGCCGAAGACCACATCAACATAGGGTGCGCGATCGCGGATGGCCGCGCCTTCCTGGCTGGCCACGCAACCGCCGACGGCGATCACCATGTCCGGGTTGGCCAGTTTCAGTTCGCGCCAGCGGCCGAGCTGGGAATACACCCGGTCCTGGGCGCGTTCACGAATGGAGCAGGTGTTGAGCAGGATCACGTCGGCGTCTTCAGCGCGAGCGGTAACTTCCAGGGCCTGATGTTCACCCAGCAGATCGACCATGCGCGAGCTGTCGTACTCGTTCATCTGGCAACCGTGGGTTTCGATGTAAAGCTTCTTGGCCATGGATACAGTCATCACGTGATTCAAAGAACCGCGCATTATAGGGAACATGTCCCCAGGTTCCTACCGCTGTGCGTCCGGCGGCTATGCTATAGTTCGCGCCCTCATTTTTATCCCCGATGTGTTGCCCGCCCACCATGACCAAACGTGAAGCCCCAATCTACAAGGTGATTTTCCTCAACCAGGGCCAGGTGTACGAAATGTATGCCAAGCAGATCTATCAAAGTGATCTGTGGGGCTTCCTGGAAGTGGAAGAGTTCGTCTTTGGCGAGCGCACGCAAGTGGTCGTCGACCCGAGCGAAGAGAAGTTGAAAGCTCAGTTCGAGGGCGTGGTGCGCAGTTTCGTGCCGATGCATTCGATTGTGCGCATCGACGAAGTGGAACGACTGGGCACACCGAAAATCAGCGAAGCCCGCGGCGCGGTCGGCAATGTCATGCCGTTTCCGATGCCGATGCCTGAGAAGTAGGCCTCTGTGGCGAGGGAGCTTGCTCCCGCTCGGCTGCGAAGCAGTCGTAGAACCTAAGAATGCAGTGTGCCAGACAGTCTGTGATTGCAGGATTCAGGGCCGCTTCGCGCCCCAGCGGGAGCAAGCTCCCTCGCCACAAAAGCCCGCCAGCCTGTCAGCAGAATTCAGGGAAGTGGCGAGAAAGGCGTACGCCCATCGGCGCTCTGCAATTCCATCAGGTATTTGCGAAAGATTTGCCCGAGCACTTGAGTCGCCACCTCAAGATCTTCGCGCGGCATCTTCTCGGCCACTTCGTCGGCCGTATCCAGCGCATCTTCAGCGCCGTTGACTGCGGCCATTTTCAGCACGATATACGCCTGAACGTTATTGGCCGGCACGCCTTCGCCGTGAAAGAACATGGTGCCGAGTTTGAATTGCGCCTGGGCGTGGCCTTGCAGCGAGGCCTTTTCGAAATAGCCCAGGGCTATTTTGAGATCGCGCGGGGTGCTTTTACCGTCGTAGTAGAACTCACCCAACTCGTATTGCGCTTGCGCATCCCCTTCATCCGACGCTTTCTGGCAGGCGGCGAGCGCTTGCGTCAGGTCTTGCGGCTGAGTATTGAGGGTGCAGCGACCCATCGCTGGGATTAACAACGAGTTGCCGCCTGCTTGTGCGAGCGCGAGCAGGGGCTGAAGGAGCAACAGGCAGCCCAGTGCAAGGGCGCGGCCGGTGCGGTTCATGGGAATCGACTTACCTCTGAAGGGCGCGCGGACCCATCGAGGGGATCCAATAAGCGCGCATTATGAAATAAGCAGGGCCAACCTTACAAAGTCTTTACTCGTTTTTCTGCTGCGCGGGGAATATATCGCCCCATTTGCGGGAGATTATTAGCAGAAGCACAGGAATAAGAGTGCAAATCCAGGTGAAAGCTGACGCTGGCAATCGCCAACGTCAGCGGCACAACGTTATTTCAATGCAGCGAATGCACGCTCGGCGGCATCCAGCGTCAGTTTCAGCTCGGTGTCGCCATGGGCAATCGAGGTGAAACCGGCTTCGAAAGCACTCGGCGCCAGGTACACGCCGCCTTCGAGCATCAAGTGGAAGAAGCGACCGAACAGTGCTGCGTCGCTGGCCATCACGTCATCGAAGGTGACGATGTCGTCGGCACCGCTGAAGTACAGACCAAACATACCGCCGGCCTGAGTCGTCACGAACGGAATGCCCGCGGCATCGGCGCGCTGTTGCAGACCATCGAGCAGGCGGCTGGTGTAGTCGCTCAGTTCGTCGTGGAAGCCAGGACGGCTGATCAGACGCAACGTCGTCAGGCCCGCAGCCATCGCCAGCGGGTTACCGGACAAGGTGCCAGCCTGGTAGACCGGACCCAGTGGCGCGATGTGCGACATGATTTCGCGCTTGCCGCCGAAGCAACCGACCGGCATGCCCCCGCCGATAATCTTGCCGAAAGTGCTCAGGTCCGGCGTCACGCCGAAGTGCGCTTGGGCACCGCCGAGGGCGACACGGAAACCGGTCATCACTTCGTCGAAAATCAGCACCACGCCGTGCTTGTCGCACAGGGTCCGCAAGCCTTCGAGGAAACCTGGCGCCGGCGGTACGCAGTTCATGTTGCCAGCAACCGGCTCGACGATGATGCAGGCCACGTCCTGGCCGACGTCGGCGAGCATGGTTTCGACCGCGTCGATGTCGTTGAACGGCAAGGTCAGGGTGTGCTTGGCGAAATCCGCCGGCACACCGGCCGAGCTCGGCACGCCTTGGGTCAGAGCGCCGGAACCGGCCTTGACCAGCAGGCTGTCGGAGTGACCGTGGTAGCAACCTTCAAACTTGATGATGTTGTCGCGGCCGGTGAAACCACGGGCCAGACGGATGGCGCTCATGGTCGCTTCGGTGCCGGAGCTGACCATGCGCACCATTTCCATCGACGGCACGATCGAGCAGACCAGGTCCGCCATCTCTGTTTCCATCGCGGTCGGGGCGCCGTAGGACAGGCCGTGTTCCAGCTGTTTACGCACAGCGTCCAGTACGTCCGGGTGGCTGTGGCCGAGAATCATCGGGCCCCAGGAACCGACGTAGTCAACGTAGCGCTTGTCGTCTTCGTCGGTGACGTAGGCGCCTTCCGCGTGTTTGAAAAACAACGGCGTGCCGCCCACGCTTTTGAATGCGCGAACAGGCGAGTTCACGCCACCGGGGATGTGTTTCTGGGCATTGGCAAACAGGGTTTCGGAACGAGACATGATCGGGCTCTCAAATCAGATTTTCAGTAATTCATTAAAGGCGCGGGCACGGCGGGTCACTTCAGCCGTGCTGTCGGCGCCAAACAGACCATGAACCACCGCCAGCAAGTCGACCCCGTGGGCCACCAGCGGCGCGGCGTTGTCCAGGGTGATGCCGCCAATCGCGCAGATCGGCAGGTGCAGTTTGCTGCGGGCCTGGTCGAGCAGTTCAAGACTGCACGTCGGTGCGCCGGGTTTGGTATTTGAATTGAAGAAGCGACCGAAGGCGACATAGCTCGCGCCTTCCTTGGCCGCTTGTTCGGCGAGTTCGAGTTGCGCGTGGCAGGTTGAACCGATGATCGCCTTGGAGCCGAGCAGGGCGCGGGTCGGAGACAACGGGCCATCGGTCTGGCCCAGGTGTACGCCAACGTTCAAGCGAGCGGCCAGTTCGGCGTCGTCGTTGATGATCAGCTGAGTCTTGTAGCGGTCGCACAGATCGCGCAGGGCTTCGGCCTCTCGCAAACGCCGGGCCTCGTCGCTGCTCTTGTCGCGGTATTGCAGCAGGGTGACGCCGCCTTCCAGCGCCGCCTCCACGTACGAAAGAAATTTACCGGCCAGCAACTGGCTGTCGGTAATGGCGTACAGGCCACGTAGTTTCATCGGACAAGCCTCACCGCAGTGCGAATAGAAAGTTACGAACAGAAATCCAGCGGCAAGCGACGCGGCACGAACTGGCCTTTGCCCAGCTGCTCTGCATCACGCAGGGTACGCCAAGTGTAGTTAAGCGCGGTCTGCACGGCGCTGGCGAGGTTTTCACCCTGAGCCAGGCGGCCGGCGAGGGCGCTGGCCAAGGTGCAACCGGAACCGTGATAACTGCCGGGCAGGCGTTGGCAGGTAAAGGTTTCGCGGTGGCCGTCGCGGCTGTACAGGCGATTGTGGATTTCGTGTTCGTCGCCATGGCCGCCGGTGATCAGCAGGTGTTTGACGAACGGCAGGAGTTTTTCAGCGCACTCGTCCGCGGTGCCTTCTGGCAGTTCGGCGAGGATGCGAGCTTCGGGAAGGTTAGGTGTGGCGATGATGGACAGGGGCAGCAGGCGTTCGCGCATGGCGTAGCCGACTTCATCCTTGCCCAGTCGTCCGCCGCCACCGGCGCGCAGCACCGGGTCGCAGACCACCGGCAAATGCGGGTGCGCCGAAAGCAGTTCGACCACGGTGTCGACCATCTCCAGGGAACCGAGCATGCCCAGTTTCACGGCAGCGACTTCGGAGTCGTTGAGCACGGCATTGGCCTGGGCCAGCACCCACTCGCGGTCGAGCACGCGAAAGTCAGTGACGTTGACCGTGTCTTGCACGGTCAGGGCGGTGACGGCCGGGGCCGCATGACAACCCTGGGCGAGCAGGGCTTCGATATCTGCCTGCAAGCCGGCGCCACCACTTGGGTCGTGGCCGGAGAGACAGAGGACAACGGGGCGAGAGCTGTAGATATTCATGGTGCGCGAGCTTACCACCAGTCGACCAGCGAGTCATGAGAGGGACTTGTAGCAGCTGTCGAGCAGCGCGAGGCTGCGTTCGGCGGCGAAGCCGTCGTGAAATCAGGCGATGCGGTCTGTCAGATAGACCGCGTATTCAGGGTTTACGACTGCTTCGTCCGAACGCGGCCCGCACCGAACGCAGCCTCGCGCTGCTCGGCAGCTGCTACAGGATTCGCGTTGCCCGCCGATGCAGAGTCAGGGGACTGATCGAGGCAGCTTGTCTAGCGCAATTGGTGTCTCTGGAACGCCCGTACTAGAGCCTTTGCAGGAAATATTTCAATGGTGCTCAATGGCCATCAACGGCTATGCTAGAGTGGATCCAAACCAATAACAGGTAATACCGGTTTTACGTCTACTCAAAGGGAATGAGGGGCTTCCTGAGATAACCGGACAGGCCACGCTGGGGCTTAAATGCGCTATTTGCTGATATTGCTGTTGTGCTTGCCCCTCATGGCGAGCGCCGTCGAATTCGATGAATTCACCCAGAGCCTTCCCTTGGGCCGGGCCCTGCAGGTGTATGAAGACGCGGGCGGTCAAGCGACCATCGCCGATGTTCGTGCGCAGGCCGCGGCCGGAAACTTCAAGCCCCACGATAAAGCCACCCTCAACGCCGGTTATTCGCGTTCGGCGTTCTGGCTGAAAATCGATCTGCATTACCGTCCGAGCAACCCGGCGGCACAACGGACCTGGCTGCTGGAACTGGCCTATCCGCCTCTTGATCACCTCGATCTTTATTTGCCCGATGCTGGCGGTGACTTTCGTTTGGCCCGGCAAACAGGCGATGCGTTGCCGTTCGCCAGTCGCGAGCTGCGCCAGAACAACTACCTGTTCGATCTGAATTTCACGCCTGACCAGGCGCAAACGGTGTACCTGCGCCTGCAAAGCGAAGGGTCGGTCCAGGCGCCAGTCACCTTGTGGTCGAGCACCGCTTACCTCGAAGAACAGCCGGTCCGCCTTTATGTGCTGGGGCTGATCTATGGCGTGTTGTTGGGGATGCTGGTCTACAACCTGTTCATCTACCTCAGCGTGCGCGACACCAGCTACCTCTATTACATCTTCTACATCGCTTCATTCGGCCTCTATCAGCTGTCGGTAAACGGCGCAGCGGTGGAATATTTCTGGCCCGACAATCCATGGTGGGCCAACGCCGCGACGCCGTTTTTCATCGGTTGCGCAGGACTGTTCGGCAGCCAGTTTGCCCGCAGCTTCTTGCAGACGGCCAGCCACGGTCGCTGGCTCGACCGTTCACTGCTGGCGTTAATTGCATTTAGTGCGGTGGTGATCGGGTTGTCATTGATGGCCAGCTACGCCCTGGCCTTGCGTCTGGCGACAGCCTTGGCGCTGGTCTTCACCGTGGTGATTTTCATCGCCGGGCTGTGCGCCTGGTTGCGTGGCCTGCGGGTGGCGCGGTATTTCATCATCGCCTGGTCGGCGTTCCTGCTCGGCGGCGTCGTCAACACGATGATGGTGTTGGGTTACCTGCCGAACGTGTTCCTGACGATGTATTCCAGCCAGATCGGTTCGGCCATCGAAGTGGCGTTGCTCTCGCTGGCCCTCGCCGATCGCATCAACGCCATGCGCGAGCAGCAGGCGCAGACGCTGTTCGATGCCGGTCAAAAGCTCGAAGTGCTGAACCAGCAATTGGCCCACAGTAACAAGCTCAAGGACGAATTCCTCGCCACCCTGACCCACGAATTGCGCACGCCCATGAACGGTGTGATCGGTTCACTTGAATTGATGCAGACCGTCGAGATGGACCCGGAACTGGAGCAATACCAGCAAACCGCCGCCGGTTCCGCGCGGGACATGATGCGCATGGTCAACGGCATCCTGACCCTGACCGAATTGCAGGCCGGCAAGCTCAAGGTCAGTCCGGCAACCTTCAGTTTGCGTGGCGTGGTCGAAACCTTGCGCGCGCAGTTCGAGGGCAATGCTTCAAGCAAGTCGCTGGACTTCAAAGTCGAAGTGACGCCGGGCCTGCCGGATCGCTTGAACGGCGACAGCGCCAAGCTGGCGCAATGCCTGGAATGCTTGCTGGACAACGCCATCAAGTTCACCCGGGTCGGCGGGCTGGCACTGCGCGTGACGGGCAAACCGGTGGAAAACGGTCGCGTGTCGTTGTCGTTTGCGGTGATCGACACCGGTATCGGTTTCACCGATCTGGGGGAGGCGACGATGTATCAGCGCTTCTTCCAGCTCGACGGTTCCATGACCCGCGAATACGGGGGGCTAGGTGTTGGCCTGGCAATCTGCCGGCAACTGGTCGAATTGCTCGGCGGGCGCCTGACCCATCGCTCCGAACCCGGCAGCGGTAGCCGTTTCCAACTGGACGTCGAGTTCGAACTGCCCGTGGTCGAACGGCCGGCAGTGCCCTTGATGACCCGCGAGTTTGCGCGCCTTCGATTGCCCCAGGACTGCACGGTGCTGCTGGTGGATGACAACAGCATCAATCAATTGGTGATGCGTGGCATGTTGCTCAAGCTCGGCTTCCGGGTGCGCGCCACCGACAGCGGCGCTGCCGCGCTTGATCTCTTGCAGCGAGAAACCTTCGACGCGGTGCTGCTCGATTGTCAGTCGCCGACGCGGGACGGCACCTCACTTTGCTGCCAGATCCGCGCCTTGCCGGGCTGCGCCGAGTTGCCTGTGTTCGTGGTTGCCATGAGCGCCGATCGGGAGCGCTGCCCGACCGGCGCCTTGATCGATTACCTGAGCAAACCGGTGAAATTCGAGGATTTGCAAGCGGCGCTCTATCGGCGGGTACTGTGTTCGGGGCAAGGCGAATGCGCCGACATTTAGGCGGGTATGACACTTTGTTCGGTCAGGGGGCGGTGCTTAACTGAATGCCTTGGCTGATCAAAGGAGCCCCGTCATGAACCTGCATCAGTTCGCCGAAACCCACGAAGTCACTAACCAGCCACCGTCGCTGGACGGCACCAACCTCTATCGCATCGACCTGCCCTTGCAGGAGTGGTCGCGGCGTTTTGGTGCCGGTTGGGCCGAGTCGCGGATCGACGCGTATGGCGCATTGGCCGGCGGGCCGCTGATGGACGCAGGGTTCCTGGCCAATCAGAACAAACCGGTGTTCGTCAGCCATGACCGTTATGGTCATCGCATCGACCTGGTGGAATTTCACCCGGCCTATCACGAGTTAATGCGCACGGCGGTCGAACACGGTCTGACCTCGTTGCCCTGGGCGCATCCGCAACCCGGCGCCCATGTGGCTCGCGCGTCCATGACCTATCTGCACAGCCAGGCCGAAGCCGGCAGTGGCTGCCCGCTGACCATGACCTTCGCCAGCGTCCCGGCGATGCGCCTGCAACCGGATCTGGCCAGGCAGTGGCTGCCGAAAATCCTCTCGACCGAATACGACCCGCGCAATGTCAGCATGGCCCACAAGGCCGGCGTCACCATCGGCATGGCGATGACCGAGAAACAGGGCGGCACCGACGTGCGGGCCAACACCACCAAGGCGTATCCGGTTGGCGCCAGTGGCCCGGGCCAGGCCTATGAGTTGGTGGGTCACAAGTGGTTCTGTTCCGCGCCGATGTGCGATGCCTTTCTGACGTTGGCGCAGACCGACAAGGGTTTGACCTGCTTCCTGCTGCCACGCCATCGCCCGGACGACACCCGCAATCAGTTCTACATCCAGCGCCTGAAGAACAAGCTCGGCAATTGCTCCAATGCCTCCAGCGAGGTGGAGTTCCGCGGTGCGCTGGCGTGGATGGTCGGCGAAGAAGGGCGCGGCGTTCCGACCATCATTGAAATGGTCGCCATGACTCGCTTCGATTGCATGGTCGGTTCAAGCGCCTTGATGCGTCAGGCGCTGACCCAGGCCAGCCATCACTGCGCCCACCGGATGGTTGGCGGCAAATTGCTCAGCGAACAGCCGTTGATGCAGAACGTACTGGCCGATCTGGCGCTGGAAAGCGAAGCGGCCCTGGCCTTGAGCCTGCGCATGGGCAAGGCGCTGGATCATCTGGATGACAGCCATGAAGCGAAATTCGCCCGACTGGTGACGGCGGTGGGCAAGTACTGGATCTGCAAACGCGCGCCCGCAATGATCAACGAATCCGCCGAATGCATGGGCGGTGCCGGTTATGTCGAAGAAAGCATCTTGCCGCGTCTGTACCGTGAGGCGCCGGTCAACTCGACGTGGGAAGGCTCCGGCAACGTGCAATGCCTGGACGTGCTGCGAGCGCTGTCGAAAGAGCCGGGTGTGCTCGATGTGTTGTTCAGCGAATTGGGCGATGGCCACGGAGATAAACGTCTGGCCGCGCACATCAGCCAATTGCAGTCGGCGTTCAAGGACACCAGCGATATTCAGTACCGCGCGCGGCAGCTCACCGAAGACATTGCGTTGGGGCTGCAGGCCAAACTGTTGCTGGAGGCCGGCAACTCGGCTGTCAGCGATGCGTTCATCGCCAGCCGTCTCGGTTCGTCCGGCCGGGTGTATGGCGCGTTGCCGCGTGGACTTGAGGTGGAAGCGATCGTCGCCCGCTCGACCCCGCAAGGATTCTGACCGCGTTCGCATGAACGATACAGATCCACTGTAGGAGCGAGCCTGCTCGCGAATGCGGCGGGACATTCAACATTAATGTGTCTGAACCACCGCTATCGCGAGCAGGCTCGCTCCCACAATGGATCTGCGCTGGACTTGGTATTTGTGTAGTAACCGCTGTTCCCGTGAAGCGATGATGCAGGCAAGATGAAGCTCTGCAAGTCAGAACACAGGATGCTGATCGTGACCGAAGCTTTTATTGTCGTTCAAACCGCCGAGCAAGCCGTGGACCGGCTTGCGCTCTTGCACAACCGTGCAACCACCGCGCTGAACCAGGCGCTCAAGCGTTATCTCAAGGATCGAGTTGAACCGGACGCCGAACAGCGTGCGATGTTTCGTTATCCCGAACTGCGTCTGACCTATCACTGCCAGGGCGAAGTCCCGCAGACCACGCGCGCCTATGCCAAGGTTCAGTTGCCCGGAACCTACAGCGTCACCGTCACCCATCCGGCGGCCTTCCGCAAATACCTGCTGGAACAACTCGTGCCGTTGATGCACGACTTCACCGTGACCGTGGAAGTCGGCATCAGCCAGCAAAACATTCCTTATCCGTACGTGGTCGAGCAGGGCGATGAGCTGGCCGGTTCCGGCGTCACCGCTGCCGTGTTGGCGCGGGTGTTCCCGAGTACCGACCTGTCGGCCGCGACCGACGGTATCGCCGATGGTTTGTACGATTGGGAAAATACCGATCCGCTGCCACTGGCCCTGTTCGATGCCGCGCGGGTGGATTTCTCGCTGCGCCGTCTGGTGCATTACACCGGCAGCGACTGGCGTCATGTGCAACCGTGGATTCTGCTGACCAACTATCACCGTTACGTCGACCAGTTCATCGTCCATGGCCTGGAACAATTGCGCAGCGACCCGCGTTTCGTGCGCATGGTATTGCCGGGCAACGTGATCATCGAAAAGAGCATGGACCACGGCGAAGCCTCGGCGATTGCCGCCGGTGTGGTGTGGCACCGCTATCAGATGCCGGCCTATCACCTGATTGCCAGCGATGGCCATGGCGTGACCCTGGTGAATATCGGCGTCGGCCCGTCCAACGCCAAGAACATCACCGACCATTTGGCGGTGCTGCGTCCACATTGCTGGCTGATGATCGGCCACTGCGGCGGCTTGCGTCAGTCGCAGACCATTGGCGACTACGTTCTGGCTCACGCTTATATGCGCCGCGACGGGATTCTTGATCGCGTGGTGCCGCCGAACATTCCAATCCCGGCCTTGGCCGAAGTGCAGATGGCCTTGCAGCAAGCGGCGGCCAACATCACCGGCGAGAAGGGCGACGAACTGAAGAAACGCCTGCGCACCGGCACCGTACTGACTTACGACGACCGTAACTGGGAATTGCGCTGGGCTCAGGAACGTCCGCTGATCAACCTGTCCCGCGCCGTGGCGGTGGACATGGAAAGCGGCACAATCGCGGCCCAAGGCTATCGCTTGCGGGTGCCGTACGGCACGTTGCTCTGTGTGTCGGACAAGCCGCTGCACAGCGAAATCAAGCTGCCGGGCTCGGCCAACGCCTTCTATGAGCGAGCGGTCAGCCAGCACTTGAAGATCGGGATCGAGGCGGTGGACCTGTTGCGCACCGAACTCAACTCGCTGCACTCACGCAAATTGCGCAGCTTCGACGAACCGCCGTTCCGCTAACAATCATGGCCATTTAGCGGTCGGGGCACTAGCATTAGCAGCCCTGACCGTTAGATGTTCCTTTTCCCATGTCGCGTCCTCAACGTCCCGTTTCCCGCCGCCCTGGCGCGAACACTTCTCCATCAGCCCCACGCCGTGTCGCCAAAGCGCCACCGGCCGAGCCGAAACTGATTCTGTTCAACAAACCGTTCGATGTGCTGACGCAGTTCAGCGACGGTGAAGGGCGGGCGACGCTCAAGGATTACATCGAGATTCCGGGGATTTACCCTGCCGGAAGGCTGGACCGCGACAGCGAAGGTTTGCTGCTGCTGACCAACGATGGCCAGCTTCAAGCGCGAATCGCCGACCCGAAACACAAATTGGCGAAGACCTATTGGGTACAAGTGGAGGGCGAGCCGAGCGCTGAGCAGTTGCAGCGTTTGCGTGACGGTGTCGAGTTGAATGACGGCATGACCTTGCCGGCCGAGGCGCGGCAGCTTGAAGAGCCCGAGCTGTGGCCACGCAACCCGCCGGTGCGCTTTCGCAAAAGCGTGCCGACCCGTTGGCTGGAATTGGTGATTCGCGAGGGGCGCAACCGTCAGGTGCGGCGCATGACGGCGGCGGTCGGCTTGCCGACGTTGCGTCTGGTACGGGTCAGAATCGGCAACTGGACGATCGAAGGGCTCGATCAGGGCCAGTGGAAGGAAGTGCCGGCGCGCTTATAACGCGCCGGATTCGATCAGGCCGATCACCACGCTTTTGATTACGAACGCGGCCACGCCCAGACCCAGTACGGAGAACAGGATGACCGAGCCAAAGCGTCCGGCTTTGGATTTCTTCGCCAGATCCCAGACGATGAAACCCATGAAAATGATCAGGATGCTGACCAGTCCAGTCATCATCCACTCTTCGAATACGGCAGGATCCATTGAGTATCTCCAGCGCGGGCGGGGCTAAAAGGCGCTGGAGTATACGGCATGGAGGAGTGGTGGAGGATTGACCTGCGGCAGTGTGTCGCAGCTATTCATCGCCTGTGCCCGCGAAGGCGCCCTCAGCTACGCAGATGAGTCAGAGGCAACTCAGTGCTGTTGAGCACCTGATTCAACACAAAACTCGAACGAACGCTGGTCACCCCTTCAATCCGGGTCAAATGCCCCAGCAGCAATTTCTGATAGTGATCCATGTCCGGCACGACGACTTTCAGCTGATAGTCCGCATCCATCCCCGTCACCAAGCTGCATTCCAGCACCTGTGGCAACGTGCGAATCGCAGCTTCAAAGTTCTCGAAACGCTCCGGCGTATGTCGGTCCATGCCGATCAGCACGTAAGCCGTGAGGCTCAATCCGAGCATCTTGCGGTCCAGCAGCGCCACCTGGCGGGTGATGTAGCCGTCGTCTTCCAGTTGCTTGACCCGGCGCGAGCAAGGCGAAGGCGACAGGCCGATGCGTTCGGCCAGCTCCTGGTTGGAGATGCGCGCGTCACGCTGCAATTCCGCCAAAATGCTCAAGTCGTATCGGTCGAGTTTGCTCATCAATCAGGCCTTTGTCATAACTATTGCGGTAGATTATCTATCCAGGGTTAAAAATTGCGCAAGTGATGTTTAATTGAGCAATCTTCGCAATCCTCTGTCGGCGCCTGCGGCCTATTCTTATCACCAGAATCACTGCTCGGACAAACAGTCCACAGCCGCTCGCCGAATCAGGCCAGCGGCGGCCGCCACCCCCCACAGGGGATGTGCCGGCCCCCGAGCTACACACTGTTCAGAAGACGGCGTGAGGTGAGCCGACGTCATAAGCGTCGAGCACGGACGAAGTTCTCAAAGGGAGGCCGACGGGTCTCCCTTTTCTTTTGCCTGGAATTTGAGAGCTGCCCTCAATAAATAAGTTGCGCGACTGATAACCTGTTGCAGAACCGCCCTGTACTTTCCCAGTCTTACGTACAGGCCCTAACCCGCAGTGAGGAAAAGGATGAAGTCGCGCATCTGGCGTTTGGCCGGTGTTGGTTTGCTGTGTGTAAGTGTCACTGCGCAATCGCTGGCCGATGATCAGCAAAACCGTGGCCCCGAAGGCGGGCAACGTGGATCGGATGGCCATCAGGGCAACAATCAGGGGCATGGCGGCAATAATCAGCCGCGCCCGCAGAACAACGACATCATTCGTGGCGACAACAGCCGCCAGTTCGAGCACAACGGCCAGAATCAGAACAACCAGAATCAGAACAACGGCCAGTGGCAGAACCGTCAGCAGCCGAACTACAACAATCCTGTTCGCTCACCGCCGCCACCGCCGCAGCTACCGGCCAATGACCTGCCGATCCAGGGGCGGCCCGACACCGTGCGCCAGACCCAGGAGCCGCAGCGTGGTTATTATCAGGACGTTCCGCGACGCAACGATTACAACCAGCACTGGCAGAACAACGGTCCGCGTCCCGATGATCGCCGTTGGGCCGGTCGTCCGGACGGGCACGGTAACGGCTGGGGCCCCGGCCCGCAGTATCGCCCGGGTCATGTGATCGACCGCTTCCCGGACCGTGACTACCGCGTGCCTTATGGTGGTCGGGATTATTTCTATTCCGGCGGCTACTGGTATCGCCCGCAAGGCCCGCGTTATGTGGTGGTTCAACCGCCTCGCGGAATTCGGGTCAGCTACTTGCCTGACTACGCACGTGAAGTATGGATCGGTGGGTCGCTGCTGTTCCTGGCGGCGGGTTCGTATTACGCCTATCAGGAAAGCTCTCAGGATTACGTGGTGGTCGAGCCGCCGATGCAGTCGCAACCGCAGCCGCAACCGGTCAACAACAGTTACGACGTGGAGGCCTATCCCGCCAACGGCCAGTCCCCGGAACAGGTCAACCAGGATGGTTTCGAGTGTTATCAATACGCGGTGCAGCAGAGTGGCTTCAATCCGCGGACTGCCACCTATCAGCCAGACCCGGCGGTGGTACAAGCCTACCGTCAGGCTCAGGGTAACTGCCTGAGCAGTCGCGGTTATCAGGTTTCCTTCTGAGTCCTTGCCGCCAGTACTACTTCCTGCGGGTCGGCGTGCACCAGCACTTCGGCTCGCGGGTAAGCGGCGTGAATCGCATCGGCGGCTTGGTCGCTGATGCCGTGAGCGACTGACAACGTCAGGTCGCCCGGCAATTCCAAGTGCAACTGCACGAACCACTGGCTGCCGGAAATCCGCGTGCGCAGGTCATGCGCCCCCAAAACCCCCGGAACGCCGCAGGCGAGTTCGAGCATGTGCTGGCTCACGTCCGTCGGCAGCTCCTCATCCATCAGCACCGTAAAACTTTCCCGGGCGATCTGAATCGCGCTCCAGAAAATGTACGCTGCGATTGCCAGACCGAACCAGGGGTCGACCTGATGCCAACCAAACCCGGCCAACACCAGCGCCACCAGAATGCTGCCATTTAGCAGCATGTCCGAGCGGTAGTGCAGGGAGTCGGCGCGCACCGCATTCGAGCCGGTGGCCTTGACCACCCGATGTTGCAACATCAGCAACGCCAGGGTCAGCGCCAGGGAGAACACAATCACCCCGATGCTGATCCACGGCGCGCCCACCGGCTCCGGATGTTTCAGCCGCTCGATCGCCTGCAAGGCAATCAGCACCGCACTGCCGCCAATGAACAACGCTTGAGCCATGCCCGCCAGCGACTCGGCCTTGCCATGCCCGTAACGGTGATCGTCATCTGCCGGACGCAAGGCGTAATGCACCGCCAGCAAGTTGAGCAAGGAGGTGACGCCGTCGAGCGCCGAGTCGGTCAGCCCGGCGAGCATGCTCACCGAACCGCTCAACCACCAAGCGATGGCTTTGGCGACGATCAGCGTACACGCCACCGCCACTGAGGCACGGGTCGCAAGCCGCAGGAGGCGGGCGTGTTCGGAGCTGGAGATCATAGGTGCGGCTATTCCTTCAAGTGCACGGATTAAGCGGCGGGTTGCAGGCCGAACATGGCCAGTTGCTGAGCGCTGCCCTTGTGTTGAATCAGACGCGGGTCATCCAGTGGAAAGCTGCGGCCCAGCTCGGTTTCGAGAATGGTCTGCAACTTGTGGTTATCGACCTTGCCGTCGGCACCGATCGCTTCCTTGAGTTTTTCCGGAGCCACCTGGGCCGTGTGGCCAGGCTCGAAGTAAATCGCGCCAGTGGCGAAGTCGACCGCAAAAGCGATCAGGCCGGGGATGATGTAGAACAGCAGACCCACGGCATCCAGCGCCGCGATCGCCGGGTCGATCTTGCCGTCAATCTGCCCACGGCGATCGGGGTAGAAAATCGATCCGCAAGCGGTCACCTGGGTGAGCAGGGTGGCGACCAAAACACCGCCAATCAGGCGAAAGGGAACACGCATAGGAAATCTCCTGGGTCATCTGGTAAACGAAGGGGCGTCTATATGAATTAGGACCGCGACGAACGCCCGGCAGTTCGCCGTTATACTCGTGGCTCTGTTTTGGAGCCAGCATGATTTCTTTGCCGATTGATGAAGTTTTACCCGCCCAGCGTGAAGCCTTGGCGACACGCCACGAAGCCGTGCTCGAAGCACGCTGAATCTGAACGCTGGTAACGCAATTGTTGAACAGTAACATTGCGCCTGTTACTGTGCTGAAAACGTGTTATCAGGCGCATGAGTGTGAAGACCGGCAGGCAAGACATTCAAGACTACTTCGAATCGATTTTCGGGATTAAACCCGAGATCAAGCGCTGGGGGAAAACCAAAGGTTTACCTTTTTATCTCTTGGACGAATACGCCTTCGACATCGTGAGGCTCTACGACCGGCAATGCCTCGTATTGCTTGCTCACGAGCCTTTCGAAAACGTTGCGACGATCCGCAAGCACATCGAAGTTCTGCAAAAAATGGTGGATCACCCGATCCTCTATGCAACCGGCGCACTCAAATCATATGAAAGAAAACGCCTCATCGAGTCTGGGGTTCAGTTTGTAGTGCCTGGCAATCAACTCTTCGCTCCACAGCTTGGAATGGATCTGCGCGAGTTTTTTCGCAGCAGGCAAGTCGATAAACAAGTCATGGGCCCGGCGAGCCAGGTATTGCTTATCGCAGCCATCATCCGAGGGTGGGATCAGGGTTTTACCTTTCGAGGTGGAGACCTGGTGGGGAGCGAGGCGTACTCGAAAATGACAATGTCCAGGGCGATGAAAGAATTTCAATCGTTTGGACTGATAGAGCCGGCCACGAATGACAAACCACCTCGCTGGCGCTTTGTTGCGACGCCTGAAGTCATCTGGGAAAAAGCCCTTCCAGCGTTGCAAAACCCGGTGAAACGGGTGACGTACTCTGATTGGTCCCCTTTGGTGCAGAGAGCGGCTGGTCTGTCTGCGCTCAGCAAAGCGTCGATGCTCGGGGAGCCCCCGATACCGATCATCGCGTTTTCCAAAGAAGAGTGGGACCTGGAGGTCAGGGGGGCTGACCGCAAAGAAGTCGATCGATTTGATGATCCCGTTTTTGAGGTCGAAATATGGAGTTACTCTCCCGACCACATTCCTGGCAAAACCTGTGTTCCAGTGTCGAGCGAAAGTGTGGACCCCCTGTCTCTCTACCTCAGCTTAAAGGATGACGCAGACGACAGAGTCCAGATCAGTCTCGATGAAATGATGGAGAAGATAGAGTGGTAAAAGGACTGGATACCCTATATCGGTGTAGATCGACTGATCCCGCTTAAAGCACAGGCATGGACTAACCTCAGTCGCCCGGAATGCGCAGAGCCGAATGCGGGCCGAAAGAGCAGTAAACACCTGAAGGACATTGTTGTGCTGTCCCGCCTGCTTTCTGCGGATTCCGAGTTTGATTTGCCCGCAAGTATCGCAAAAGATTTGCGGCAGTTTCTGGACGTCATGCCTTCACTAAACGTAGACATGAAAGCCCTCGGGCTTCGCGGAGTTACGATTGCTGAAGTCGCGGAGCGCATCGGGACAGCATTCAAAATCTAGATTCTGAACGCCCGGTTGCAGTGGGCTGGGAGCTTCGCCGTTATACTTCCCGGCTTGTCTGGGAGCCAGCATGATTTCTTTGCCGATTGATGAAGTTTTACCCGCCCTGCGTGAAGCCTTGGCTACACGCCACGAAGCCGTGCTCGAAGCACCGCCCGGCGCCGGTAAAACTACCCGTGTTCCGCTGGCCTTGCTCAACGAGCCGTGGCTGGCCGGGCAGACCATTCTGATGCTTGAACCGCGCCGTCTGGCGGCGCGGGCGGCGGCGGAGCGGCTGGCCAGTGAGCTGGGGGAGAAGGTTGGTGAAACCGTCGGTTACCGCATTCGGCTGGACAGTAAAGTCGGCCCCAAGACCCGTATCGAAGTGGTCACCGAAGGTATTCTCACTCGCCGCTTGCAGGATGACCCTGCACTCGAAGGCGTTGGCCTGCTGATCTTCGACGAATTCCACGAGCGCAGCCTCGACGCGGATCTTGCGTTGGCCCTGAGCCTGAATGGCCGCGAGCTGTTTCGTGACGATCAGCCGCTGAAAATCCTTTTGATGTCCGCAACCCTGGAGGGTGAACGCCTTGCCGGGCTGCTCGACGACGCGCCGATCCTGCGCAGTGAAGGCCGCATGTACCCGGTGGCAATGCGCTGGGGTCGGCCGTTCCAGCCCGGTGAATTCATCGAGCCGCGTCTGGTGCAGACGATCCTCGAAGCCTTGAATGATGAGACCGGCAGCGTGCTGGTGTTCCTGCCGGGGCAGGCGGAAATCCGGCGTGTTCATCAGCAGTTGGCGGATGCGCTGGGCGAGAGCACACAGGTTTTGCTTTGCCCGTTGCACGGTGAATTGGACCTGTCGGCTCAACGCGCCGCCATCGATCCGGCCCCGGCGGGCATGCGCAAAGTAGTGTTGGCGACCAACATCGCCGAGACCAGCCTGACCATCAACGGCGTGCGCGTGGTGATCGATGCCGGACTGGCGCGGGTGCCGCGTTTTGATCCCGGCAGCGGCATGACCCGGCTCGACACCCAGCGAATTTCCAAAGCCAGTGCCACTCAACGCGCCGGCCGGGCCGGGCGTCTGGAACCGGGCGTGTGTTATCGCTTGTGGTCGCAGGATCAGCACGAGCAACTGGCGGCCTATGCCAGCGCGGAAATTCTCTCGGCGGACCTCGCCGGTCTGGCCTTGCAGCTCGGGCGCTGGGGCGTGACACCGACGCAATTGGTGTGGCTCGACGTGCCGCCCGCCGCCGCTTACGCACAGGCTCAGGACTTGCTTGATCGCTTGGGCGCATTGGACGGCGAAGCACTGACCCGTCACGGCCAGGCCATGGCCGAACTGCCGGCGCATCCGCGCATCGCGCACTTGTTGTTGCGCGGACAGGCACTCGGGTTGGCCGACATGGCCTGCAATGTCGCGGCATTGCTTGGCGAGCGGGATATTTCGCGTGGCGCCGGAGCGGATCTGCACAGCCGATTGGTGTTGTTGTCCGGCGAAGAACGCGCCGCTCGCGGTGCTCAGGGCGGCGTGCAACGTGCCCGACAACTGGCGCGGCAGTATCGCGGTTACCTGCGCGGCAAAGCCTCGGAGCCGGTCAGCGATCCCGATCATCCGCGCTGGCTCGGCGCTCTGTTGGCGTTGGCCTATCCCGACCGCGTCGCTCAGCAACGTCGGGCCGGTGGTGCGGAATATCGCTTGGCCAACGGCCGTGCGGCGTTGTTCGCTGAAGCGGACAGTTTGATGAAGCAGTCATGGTTGGTGATTGCAGATCTGGGCAGCCGTCAGGGCCAGCGTGAGGAACGGATTTATCTGGCGACGGATTTCGATCCGTCGTTGTTCGATTCGGTGTTGGCCGAGCAAGTGCGCGTGGTTGATCAACTGGACTGGGATGAACGCGAAGGCGTGTTGCGCGCCGAGCGTCAGCGCAAGGTCGGTGAATTGATCCTCAGCCGCGAACCGCTGACCGGACTTGATGAAACCGCTCGCAGCCAGGCGCTGGTCAATCTGGTACGCCGCAAGGGGCTGGAGCTGTTGCCGTGGACCCCGGAGCTGCGTCAGTGGCAGGCGCGGGTGGCGTTGTTGCGCCAGCTGGATCTTGCCAGCAAGGCCGAAAGCGAATGGCCGGATGTCAGCGACGCCGCGCTGCTCAAAAGCCTTGAACTTTGGCTGATGCCGTATCTGGGGAAAGTCTCGCGGCTCAGTCATTTCGCCAATCTGGACCTGTCGAGCATCGTCCACAACCTGCTGCCATGGCCGCTACCGCAACGTCTGGATGAGCTTGCGCCGCATCATCTGAGCGTGCCGTCGGGTTCTTCGATTCGTCTGGATTACAGCGAGCAGCCGCCGATTCTGGCGGTGCGGTTACAGGAGTTGTTCGGCTTGGCAGAAACCCCGCGGATTGCCGGGGGCCGGCAAGTGGTGAAGCTGCATCTGCTGTCCCCTGCGCGGCGGCCGGTGCAGGTGACTCAGGATTTGGCGAACTTCTGGCGCAGCACGTATGCCGAAGTGAAGAAGGATTTGAAGGGGCGGTATCCGAAGCATTACTGGCCGGATGATCCGTTGGTGGCCGAGGCGACTGCGCGGATCAAACCCCGCAAGTAAGGACGTCCGTGCCCGGCCTCAGCCGGGCGACGGGGCGTCCGCGATTTGCAATCGTTCAGGCCTCCCCGTAGAGCGCCTGCGAAACACTGCGTTTGTGCTTGATGCCATGGCAGATCCACATCAACGCAATCCATATCGGTATCGCATACACCGCCATCTGATAGATGGGATCCAGCAGCATGACGCCCAATATGAACACCACGAATGCCAGGCAAACATAGTTGCTGTAGGGGTACCACAGAGCCTTGAACCGCGATGTCTGTCGGGTGTTGTTCATGTGCTGGCGAAATTTGATGTGGGACACGCTGATCATCGCCCAATTGATCACCAGCGTCGCAACCACCAGAGACAGCAGCAATTCCAGGGCATGCTGCGGGATCATGTAGTTCATCAGCACCGCGATCAGGGTCACGGCCGTCGACGCTAGGATGGAACGCACGGGGACGCCGCGCCTGTCGATCCTTACCAGGCTTTGCGGGGCGTCACCTTGCTCGGCCAGGCCCAGCAATGGTGATTGCAGCTTTTCCATGGTCATACGGTCTTCGAAGACTTAACTTATTTTCACAATATATCAATCAGTTGGGTTGTCCTTCGGCTCGACATGCAGCGAGGTCGCGTGCGTAGCTTGGAAACATCTTGCGGAAGAAACATATTTCTATCTGTTGAGTTTATGGGTGTGGGTGGTATTCAATGCATCGCAGGCGGGAGATGCCAACGACTCCATGGAAGCCCTCGATGATTCGCGAGGGTTTCCAGCGCACCCCGGTGAGACTTTACTCGAGGTAAACATGAGCGAAACACAGCCTTTATTTCACGAAAAGCCGTATCTGAAGCAACTGGAATGTCGAGTCGACTCGCTTGACCGCGACGACGCGGGTCTTCCTTTTGCGCTCTTTGGCGAGACAGTTTTCTACCCGCAAGGAGGCGGACAGCTCGGAGATCGAGGCGTGTTGAAAATCCCGAGCCCAGGGAAGGATGAGGCACTGCGAGCATTGGAGATTGTGTCGACCAAGAAAAGGGATGATCAGATCAGGCATTACTTGAGCGTTGACGATGAGGTGTTCTCGCTGCTGAGCGCGCACGCGATTGGCCAGCAGGCTACGGCAACGCTTGATTGGCCATTGCGATATCATCAGATGCGTCTTCATTCGGCCATGCATTTGATGCACTGCATGCTGGAGCAGACGCTTGGTCGGGCCATTCCACACCCGATACGTTCTCCGTTGAGTGACGACGGAGGGGAGAATCAATACGAGTTTGTCGGAGAGTTCGACGAAGACAGTTTGAGGCGGGCGACGGATACCTTGAACGAGTTTTGCTCTGCAAAGCATGAGATTCGTACGGAAGCGGATACGAGCAAAGGACATGGATTTCGTTGGTGGCAATGCGAAGACTGGTCAATTCCCTGTGGGGGAGTTCATGTGCGTAATACGCAGGAAATAGGCGTGGTAACTTCCAGTATGAAAATCAAGAAAAACACGACCAGAGTGGTTGTCACTCTGTCGGCAGAGGCTGAAGAGCTTGGATAGTAAACGAGCGTTTGGTGCGTTTCTCATGCAGTTGCGGATCGAAAAAGGGCATCTGAAGGTTTCAACGTTTCTCGAAGAGGTCAATATTCCATTTTCGGCCAATTACTATCGTGACGTTGAGGCCGGAAGGAAACACCTGAGTATTGATGCCGCAGTGGAGTTGCATGACCATCTTGGTATCGACGCCTCAAGTAAAGTCAGTTTTGATTATTTTTGGCATTACTTCAGAGACTTGCTGCCCGCTAACGTCCACGAGATGCTGTTTGGCAAAGGTGTCGAAGTCACGGATCTTTCTTCCAGGCTTGAGCTGAGAGAGCATGATTCGAAAATTTTACGTCGGGCGCTGAGTTTAAGTCGGTATGAGCGTGAGTTCATCATCACCGAAGAGGTGATTGCAGCCTTCGAAGCGAACTTTGAACTGCTCCCATTGATGACTTATCTCTATATGGTGGACAGTGCCTCCGTTGCTGAGGTCCAGTGGGTGTGCCAGCAAATTGGCCTTGCCTACGATCAACATACAGAAGCGTTCTTGAACCTTGTCTCCAAAGAACGAACAGCACCTGAAGATCCCTTTGTTCGTCATGCACCAACGTTGAGGATGCCCAGAACAGTTGATGCGCTGAGGTTGAAGGATCAGTTTCTGCGCAATGAAGTGGAACGGTCGCTGCTAAAGCCTGAAAAAAGTGAATACTTTGATGTTGCAGGCACTTTCAAATACAGCTCGATGGTGACACTGAAAGACGCGGAAATAGAGCAGATTCAGGACCGTCTTGTGGATCTTTTCTCTCTCATTGAAGTGCATAACAAGTCAGGGCGTCAGCTTGAGGACTCAGGCGCCCAACCCTATTTCTTTGGATTAATTGTGTCTGGCCGTCAGGAGTATGATGGGCGAGCGGCTCGAAAGACCAAAAGTACCGAGGAATGAACAGGCAGGAGGCGGGTGTCATCGCCTTCTTTGTTCGTTGATTCGCGACCGTCGACCGCTCACAGGAGTGCGCGGTGATCTGGCAAGATAAAAAGAAACCTGGCAGTGATTAGTCAGAACAGGGATGAGACTAATGAATACTCTGGTTGTTGAAAAACTCCTTCAGCTGTTTAGCGAACGTTTAACAGTGCTCCGGATCTCGACTTGATGGCCTGGGTCGCGATGACAACTCCTCGCCCGCCGAAGAGCCCTGTATGTGCAGCCATACTTTAGTTAGCGCTGTGGTCGCATAAATATCGAATGAATTTTGAGCTATTGTCCTTGCGCGCGGGCTCAGCAGTCAAGAAATACTAGAAATATCAATTTCAATTAAAAGCTAGTTTTCGCATCGTCATAACCTAAACGTTTTTAAGGAGTTAATCCGTGAATCGCTATCAGCCTCTTAAAGCTAACGCATCCAACACCCCAACTTTCTACATAGACTCGCATGCCGCACCCAGCCTGTTGTTTGAAGATGCCTGTTTCAGAATACGCGCCGCCACCAGACTTTTAGAGGCGCTCACATCTGTAACCGTGAAACATACTGTTGATGCAGACTTCTTCCGACTGATACTTCCAGCCTATTTGTTGTTACAGGATGGTGTCGACGCGCTGGATCAAATAACGTTTAAAGGACAGTGAGTCATGACTGAGCCAGCAACCATTGAAATGATCAAAGCAGCAATGATGAAAGCAATTGAAACGGGGCTTGTTCCTCGTCACCCTCACCTTGATGGCTATATCAGAAGTTGGGAAAGCCTGGCGCTCGTCATCCAGGCTGCGCTTGAGGCAACACCCGAAAACTGATGAGTCTCGCACGCTCTTTTACGAAGGTCTGAAGTCTCCACCGATTTTGATGTCCTCACTTCTTGAGGCTCAAAAAAATAAGTCGAGGGTGTAATTAGTAGAAAATCCAATGATCGAGCGCAAAACCCAGGCGCACCACGCGAGTCAAGCCTGATCCTGAACTGGGTAAACGGGCCGACAGTATGCTGGCCCGTTACAAAAAGTCCGAAGATCTCTTCGGACGGCCATCGCGACAGAGCTGCGCCCTTGCAGCGGTGCTCGGACTGCTGGCTGTCGCGCAAGAGCTCAGCTTCATGTCTTTCCTGTTGGGATTTGCCGCCTGCGTGACCGCAGCCGTGGGGGCATCGGTATCGATTGCCTTGAAGCGGCCACTCATCGGCATCGAAATCGAGCACAGGTCACCTCAGGTTTCCTGAAGGGGGCCGGGGCATTCAAGCACCGGCCTTGGCCGTCAACTGCTCCCGACAATAATCAGCAAACAACTGCGCCGGCTTGGTCAGTTGCCCACGCTTGAGCCACGCCGCCACCAGCCCTGATCCGGTGACATCTTCAACAATGTCCACGCACACCACCTTCTTGCCGTCGTAAGTGCATTCCGAATGCGGCCGCGTCACCAGGATCGAGAAGCCGAACCCTTGTCCGACCATCCCTCGCACCATCTCGATCGACGGTGAGCTGAAGGCAATGTTCGGCGACAGGTTCAGTTCTTCGAACAGGCTGACGAAGTAGGTCCGGCTCGGTTGCACGTCCAGCAGAATCATCGGCTCCAGGCACAGGTCGCGCAGTGACACTTGCTTGAGCTGGGCGAAGCGATGGTCCGCCGGCAGCAACGCATAAGGTCGCTGCGCCGGCATCAGCGGTTCGGTTTCGATGGTGGCGTCGAGGTCGTGCTCATAGAGTATCGCCAGGTCGAAAGTGCCCGAGGTCAGGCCTTGCACCAGCTCTTGCTGCTCGCCGTCGCGGATGCGGATTTTCACCCCCGGGTACAGCGCCGAGAAGCCGGCAATCAATTGCGGCAGGTACAGCGGCGCGACCGTTTCGAAGCAGCCGATATCGATTTGCCCGGCCACCACGTCGTTGTCGGCCAGGGCGTTCTGTTCGAACTCCTTGGCCATGCGCAGCAGTTCCTGGGCCTTGCGATAGAAGCGCGCGCCGCTGGGGGTCAAGGACACGCCCTGGGCATGATGACGGATCAGCAGTTGCACGCCGAAGCTGTCCTCCAGGCCTTTGATCGCCGTGGAGATCGCCGGCTGGGCGATGTACAGCTTGCGCGACGCCTCGGCGACGCTGCCGCATTCGACGGTGGTGATGAAGTACTTCAATTGACGCAGGTTGTAGGCAGCCACGGCAAACCTCGGGGTGGATGGACTCGACATCCAGGCAATTTTTGCGCCGACTGCATCCGTTCTGACGACGGTGTTGTTGTGTTTGAACAATAACCACATCCAGCACAACCGGGGAGATTGGCTGCCCAGTTTTTTCATGGTCTGCGAAGACATTTTTACTATTTTTACTGGACTCGGGCCTGGGCCACCATCCAAAACACAAGAAAAGCCCATGGAGCATCTGAACGTGTTCGAGCTTGCATATTGGCAAAACAAAGCCGCCGCACTGCGGTTTCCCGATCTGGCCGTGATCGACGGCAAACACCGTCCGGCGCAGTCGGGCCAGACTTTCACAGCGATCAACCCGGCCACCGGCCAGTGCCTGGCGAAGGTGACTGCGTGCGGCGATGAAGAAGTGAACGCCGCGGTAAGCAATGCGCGGCAGGTGTTCGAGGCCGGTACCTGGTCGGCGCGATCGCCGGGTGAGCGCAAGCAAGTGCTGCTGCGCCTCGCCGACCTGATCATGACCCACCGCGAAGAACTGGCGCTGCTCGACTCGCTGAACATGGGCAAACCGGTGATGGACGCCTACAACATCGACGTGCCGGGCGCCGCCGGGGTATTTCGCTGGTACGCCGAAAGCCTCGACAAACTCTACGACCAGATCGCTCCCAGTGCGCAAAACGTGCTGGCGACCATTACCCGCGAAGCGCTGGGCGTGGTCGCGGCCGTGGTGCCGTGGAATTTCCCGTTGGACATGGCCGCGTGGAAACTCGCGCCAGCGTTGGCGGCGGGCAATTCGGTGATTCTCAAGCCCGCCGAGCAATCACCTTTCTCCGCGTTGCGTCTGGCCGAGCTGGCGCTGGAAGCCGGGCTGCCGCCAGGCGTGCTGAACGTGCTGCCGGGTCTCGGCGAGCAGACCGGCAAGGCACTCGGTTTGCACCCGGACGTCGACTGCCTGGTGTTCACTGGCTCCACCGAAGTCGGCAAATACTTCATGCAGTATTCCGCGCAATCGAACCTGAAACAGGTGTGGCTGGAGTGCGGCGGCAAGAGCGCCAATCTGGTGTTCGCCGATTGCCAGGACCTTGATCTGGCCGCCGAGAAAGCGGCGTTCGGCATCTTCTTCAATCAGGGCGAAGTCTGCTCGGCCAACTCACGGTTGCTGGTGCAGCGTTCGATTCATGACGAGTTCGTCGAGCGCCTCAACGTGCAGGCCGAGCGCTGGCAACCGGGGGATCCGCTGGACCCGGCAAGCAGCGCCGGGGCGATTGTCGACAGCCGTCAGACCGCGCGCATCATGAAGTTCATCCAGCAGGCCGAACGCCTCGGCGCGACCAAGGTGTGCGGCGGTCGGCAGTCGATTTTCAACGGCTCCGACAACTTCATTCAGCCGACGATTTTTACCGGCGTGAGCCCGGACATGCCGCTGTTTCGCGATGAAGTGTTCGGCCCGGTGCTGGCGGTCACGGCGTTCGACGACGAGGCCCACGCCTTGCAACTGGCCAACGACAGTGTCTACGGATTGGCGGCCTCGCTGTGGACCGACGACCTCAATCGCGCCCATCGCGTGGCGCGGCAATTGCGAGCGGGCACGGTGTCGGTCAACAGCGTCGATGCGCTAGACGTGACCGTGCCTTTCGGCGGCGGCAAACAGTCCGGTTTCGGCCGCGACCTGTCGCTGCACTCGTTCGATAAATACACCCAGTTGAAGACCACCTGGTTTCAGCTGCGCTCATAACAGCCGCTTATAACAAAACGGAGAACTGGCGATGACCACACCACGTGAAACCCGCGACTACCAGGCCGCCGACGCAGCGCACCACATCCACGCATTCGTCGATCAAAAGGCACTCAACGATGAAGGACCCCGGGTGATGGTCCGTGGTGAGCGCCTGCACCTGTGGGACAACGATGGCCGGCGTTACCTCGACGGCATGTCCGGGTTGTGGTGCACCAACCTCGGTTACGGGCGCAAGGATCTGGCCGCTGCGGCGACCCGGCAGCTCGAGCAGTTGCCGTACTACAACATGTTTTTCCACACCACCCACCCGCAGGTCATCGAGCTCTCGGAGCTGCTGTTCAGCCTGTTGCCGGGGCACTACAGCCACGCGATCTACACCAACTCTGGCTCCGAAGCCAATGAGGTGCTGATCCGTACCGTGCGGCGTTACTGGACGATCCTCGGCCAGCCCGAGAAGAAAATCATGATCGGTCGCTGGAACGGTTACCACGGCTCGACCCTGGCGGCGACGGCGCTCGGCGGCATGAAATTCATGCACGAAATGGGCGGCATGCTCCCCGACATCGAACACATCGACGAGCCGTACTTTTTCGCCCACGAGGGCAACCTGACCCCGGCCGAATTCGGCCTGCGGGCGGCGCAGCAACTGGAAGCGAAGATTCTCGAACTGGGTGCGGACAAGGTCGCCGGGTTTATCGCCGAACCGTTCCAGGGCGCGGGCGGGATGATCTTCCCTCCAGAAAGTTACTGGCTGGAAATTCAGCGGATCTGCCGCAAATACGACGTGCTGCTGTGCGCCGACGAAGTGATTGGCGGCTTCGGTCGCACCGGCGAATGGTTCGCCCACGAGCACTTCGGTTTTGAGCCGGATACGCTGTCGATCGCCAAGGGTTTGACCTCGGGCTACATCCCCATGGGCGGTCTGATTCTGTCGAAGAAAATGGCGCAGGTGCTGGTGGAGCAGGGCGGGGTGTTTGCTCACGGCCTGACCTACTCCGGGCACCCGGTGGCTGCGGCGGTGGCCATCGCCAACCTCACGGCGTTGCGCGATGAAGGGGTGGTGACGCGGGTAAAGGACGACATCGGCCCGTACATGCAACAGTGCTTGCGCGAGGTGTTCGGCAATCACCCGTTGGTGGGCGATATTCAGGGTGTCGGCATGGTGGCGGCGTTGCAATTGGCGGAGGACAAAAGCAGTCGCAAGCGCTTTGCCAATGAGAACGACATTGCCTGGCGTTGCCGCACGATTGGGTTTGAGGAAGGGGTGATCATTCGCTCGACGCTGGGGCGGATGATCATGGCGCCGGCGTTGATTGCGAGTCGTGAGGAGGTTGATGAACTTGTCGGGAAAACCCTGAAGGCGGTTGATCGTACGGCTCAGGAATACGGCCGACTTTAAAATTGCCGGAAGGTCCTTCGGACCTTATCGCGAGCAGGCTCACTCCCACAGGGGTTCTGTGTTGACCTCGGTAGAGAGGGCAACTCAGAACCCCTGTGGGAGTGAGCCTGCTCGCGATTGCTTTTGCCCATTCAACACATATCTCAGCTTTGCACCCACCCAGGGCACACCGCCCAACCCCGCCCTTTAGCAGTGCGCGCTACCCAGTTTTTTCATCACTCCCAACGACATATTTCCTGATTTTCCTATTCCCGCCCCTGGTCCAACATCGACCTCGCCAGTCAGCCGAATGCTGACCACCGAAAGGTTCAACAGAGACCACCGGTGGCAACTGCTCCTAGGCCACTGGCCGTACTGCCCATGACAAAACTAAATCAACAGCTTTGGGAGTGCTCCATGATCAAGTCCTTGCTTAACCGCGTCGCTCATCCACTGGCGGTCACCGCCATCGCCGCGACGGTCGCCACCAGCGCCCAGGCCGGCACCCTGTCCATCGGCCACACCACGTGGGTCGGATATGGCACGCTCTACCTGGCCCGGGATCTGGGCTACTTCAAGGAAAACGGTCTGACTGTCGAATTGCCTGTCGTCGAAGAAGCCTCGATGTACATGGCCGCCCAGGCCTCGGGCGAGTTGTCGGGCTCGGCGTCGACCATCGACGAAGTGCTCAAGTACCGTCCGCAATTCTGTTTCAAGGCGGTGGCCGCACTCGATGACAGCCATGGTGGCGACGGTGTTTTGGTCGGCAAGGACGTCAAGAGTCTGCAGGAGCTGAAGGGCAAAGCCGTGGCGGTGAACGAAGGTTCGACCTCGCAATTCTGGCTGTCGTACTTGCTGAAAAAACACGGCATGAAAATGAGCGACATCACCGTGCAGAACATGACCGCCGACGATGCCGCCACCGCGTTCATCGCCGGTCGTGTGCCGGCCGCCGTGACCTGGGAGCCGCACCTGTCGATGGTCCGCAACAAGCAACAAGGCAAAGTGTTGATCGACAGCAGCAGCACGCCGGGGGTGATTGTCGACGTGGTCGCGCTCAACTGCACGGTCATCGAGAAGCAGCCGGAGGACGTCAAGGCGTTGGTCGCCGGTCTCTACAAAGCGGTGCAGTACACCAAGGATCATCCTGAAGAAGCCTACAAAATCATGGCCAAAGGCGTCGGCGGTTACCTCGCCGATCCGAAGGAGCTGGCCGCCGCTGCGCAAGGCGTGCGCTTTTACGATCAGGCCATGAGCGAAAAACTCCTGGGCTCGCCGGGCAAGCCGGGCGACAGCGAACCGCTGATCAAACTGGCCAACGAAACCGCCAGCGAATTGCAGGGCAAACCCTACAACGTCAGCAATGACGACCTGATCGACAACCGCTTCGTCAGCCCGCTGTAGGAGGTCCGCATGTTCAAGCGCAATTCATGGCTGAGCCGCTGCATCACGCCCAAGACCGGTTTGCCGGTGCAAGTCATCTGGAGCGCGAGCGGCCTGGCCTGGGCGTTGTTGATCGGCCTGTGGGCCGGGTTGTCTTACGGCGGCGTGGTGCCGGGCATGTTCCTGCCGACACCGGGCGCGGTGGTTGAAGCCGCCGTGCGCCTGAGCCGCGACGGCACCCTCGGTTTGCACGTGTGGGCCAGTCTCGAAGTGGTGATGGTCGGTTTCATTATCTCGTCCCTGGTGGCGGTGCCGCTGGGGTTACTGATGGGCAGCTTCCGCATCGTCCAGGCGTTCCTTGAGCCGATGGTCAATTTCATCCGCTACCTGCCGGTGACCTCGTTCGTGCCGCTGTTCATTCTGTGGATCGGCATCGGTCTGGAGCAGCGGGTGTCGGTGATCATCTTCGGCGTGTTCTTCCAGCAACTGGTGATGATCGCGGACGTGTCCAAAGGCATCTCCAAGGACTTGATCAACGCGTCTTACACCTTGGGTTCAAACCGCCGCGATGCGGTGCTGCATGTGATCGCCCCGGCGTCGTTGCCGGGTGTGCTCGATACCTTGCGTGTGACCATGGGCTGGGCCTGGACTTACCTCGTAGTCGCCGAGCTGGTCGCCGCATCCAGTGGCCTGGGTTACTTGAGCCTTAAAGCCATGCGCGGCTTTCAAGTGGATGTGATTTTCCTGGCAATCGCGATCATCGGCCTGCTGGGTCTGGTCACCGATCAACTGTTCCGTTTTCTCCGTTTGAGGATTGCCGCATGGGCTCAGTAAGCGCCGTCAACCCGCGTTTCGTCACACCCACGGCCGCCCCGGTGCAGGCTGCGCCACGGCTGCAAGTGGACAAGGTCAGCCTGCACTATCAGAAACCGGACGGCGGCATGTTCACAGCGCTGGAGCAGGTGTCGTTCGAAGTGCCGGATCAACAATTCGCCGTGCTGGTGGGGCCGTCGGGCTGCGGCAAGTCGAGTTTGCTGTACCTCACGGCCGGTCTGAATGAACCCACGGAAGGCGAGATCTATGTCGGCGGCCAGCAAGTGCAAGGGCCGGGCGCGGATCGCGGCATGGTGTTCCAGAGCTATACGTTGTTCCCGTGGCTGACGGTGCGGCAGAACGTCGAGTTCGGCCTTAAGCGGCGCGGCATGGCGACCGCACAGCGCAAGGAGATCGTCGATTACTACGTCAATGAAGTGGGCCTCACCGGGTTCGCCGACAACTACGCCAAGCAGTTGTCCGGCGGCATGATGCAGCGTGTGGCGATTGCCCGGGCGCTGGCCAATGACCCGCAAATCCTGCTGATGGACGAACCCTTCGGCGCGCTCGACAGCCAGACACGCCTGCAAATGCAGCAGCTGTTGTTGCGGGTCTGGGGCAACAGCAAGAAGACCGTGCTGTTCGTGACCCACGATATCGACGAGGCGATTCTGTTGGGGGATCGGGTCTACGTGATGGGTGCGCGGCCGGGACGGATCAAGCAGATTCTGGACGTGCCAATCGAACGCCCACGGACCCTGGACATGGTCATGGAGCGCTCGTTTATCGACATGAAGCGCAGGATTTTCGGGCTGTTACATGACGACTTGGAGGAAGTGCATTGACCGCACGATCTCCTGTAGGAGCCGGCTTGCTGGCGATAGCGGTGTATCAGTCGACATCAATATTGAATGACGAACCGCAATCGCCAGCAAGCCGGCTCCTACAGGTTATGCGTGTCAGTTAGCAGGCAGGAGAAACCGCGCAATCACCGGTAAGTGATCGGAGATGCGCAAGGTATCGTCCTGCCTCACCATGGCCTCGACCCGTTTGATCCGCGGGCTGTAGAAGATGTAATCAACCGTACGGTCCGGGCCGTTCAAGCCTGGATCATTCGGGTAGTGGGTCAGCCACCGTGCTCGATCGACCCCGCTGGCTTCGTTGTTGGTCGGGATCATCGGGTATTTGTCCCACAGCACATGCAGTGCGCTGTCGACGGAGTAGGGCGTGCGTTGTTCGTCGGGCAGGCGTCGATACTGGCCCAGCGGCAACAGGTTGAAGTCGCCACCGATCAACCACGGGGTGCCACGGCTTTCAAGCTTGTCGAGCACTTTGGCCACTGCGGTCACTTGGGCTTGCAGAGTCTCGTCGGGCTGGATGACGCGGTCCAGATGGGTATTGAGCACGGCGATCTGCCCACCGTCACTCAACGGCAGGTACGTCACCAGCAAAGCGTTTTTCGGTTTGAACTGACGGCTGATGAGGTTGGCCGACGCGACCGGCAATTGCAGGCGTTCGGCGTGTTCGATCTGGAAACGGCTGAGGGTGGCCAGTTGCCGGCCGACGCTGCCGAAGATGTGCGGCAGCGGCACGAAATCGGCTTTCCAGTCGAAGGCGTGAGCGCTGCACGGATAAAGGTCGGCGACCCGCTCCTGGAGCAACTTGAACTGGTTCTGGTAATTGCTGGCCTTGGCGCCGTCATCCAGTTCCTGCAACAGCACAATGTCCGGCTGCTCGTCGCGAATCACCCGCGCCACTTCATCGAGGCTGAAGGCCATGTCTTCAGGGGTGGGGCTGTCGTCGTCACCTTCGGCCTGGTCATTCCAGAAAACGTAGCGTTTACCCGCAAGGTATTGAACGTTCCAGGTCATCACTTTCAGCGCCTGGCCGGGTACCAGCGTGGGTGCCTGGGTGCTGCAGCCAACCGGCAATGCTTCCTTGGCTTCGGGGCGCCAGGTCAGGTTGTAGATCAGCAAGGCAATCAGGCCTGCCGCGATCAGCAGGCCCAGCAGGGTGTAGCGCAGTAGACGGGTCATGGCTCGGCTTATAGCGTTACAAAAGATGAGCTCGAGCATAACCGAGCGCCGGGCTTAAGCCCAAGGGGATCGCGTTCTTCAAAGTGGTCGATCAATTTTCTCGGGCGCATCGGCAATCAGCATGAACAACCGGAATACCACCACGCTGGTGAACAGTTGCAAAAAGCTGTGCGCGCTGTCGATCAGCAGCGAAATCACCGGGTTCTGCGGCTCCGGGTAAATCGCGAGGGTCGCGCCCTTGAGTACCCACAACGGGCCCATCACACACAGGATGCACGCCAGGATGCGCAGGAAATGGCCGCGGGTCAGGCGCAGGCTTTCCTTCATCGCCGCCAGCGGTGCCAGGCCGCGTAGCACCAGCAGGTACTCGCCAAACGCCAGGGTCACCATCAGCCAGATGCCCGGCAGGAAATACAGCGACAGGCCGATCAGAATCAGCAAGGTATTGAGGGCGGTGAGCAGGGCGAAGCGCGGCCACAGGTAGGCCGACCGCGACAGCAGTTCGCGGTTGCTCGGCGATTCGCCTCGGCTGCGGGCATCGAGAAACAGGATCAGCGCGGCGGTGTACAGCGGATACACCAGCAAGCCGACCATCACGCTGATACCGGGAAAACTGTCAGGCTCGGTGGAGCGATCGACCACTTGTTGCAGCAGCGCTTCGAAGATCACCAGCGGCAGGCACAGCCGCACAATCTGGCCCAGATTGCGCTTGAAGAAATACAGAGAGTCACGCAGCACATCGAACGAATTCATCAGTCGGTATCGCAGGTTGAAAGCAGTGGCCCACTTTAACCGATGAAGCGCTTTGGGGCGCAAACGTAAACGTTCGGTAAAGGTCATTGAAACATCCTGTATCAGCCCCATTACTGGAGAGCACCTTATCCACAGTGGATGAGGGCGACGATATTCCCGGCAATCTACGAGGTCGCCATGAACAGCGAAGAACAAACCCTGATCGATGGACTGTTTTCCCGGCTGCAACAGGCCGAAACGGACTCAGCCCCACGCGACGCCCAGGCTGAGGCGCGGATCAAGGAGCATCTGACTCGCCAACCTGCGGCAGGCTATTTCATGACCCAGGCGATCCTGGTTCAAGAAGCCGCCATCAAAAGCCTCGACGCACAGAACAAGCAACTCGCTCAGCAAGTGCAGCAATTGCAGGCCGAACTGCAATCGGCCAAGACTCAGACGTCGGCGCCCGCCAGCGGTGGTTTCCTGTCGAGCATCTTCGGTGGCGGTTCCCGTGATCCGCAGCCAGCACCGACGCAAAGCGCACCGCCCTCCAATGGCGGATGGCGTGAGCCGGGGCGGCCGTCGTTCAATTCGCAGCCGCCACAGCAAAACTTCGGTGCTGCGCCGCCTCAGCAGAATTACGCACAACCACAACAGCCCGTTGGCAACGGCTTCCTCGGCGGTGCGCTGAAAACCGCGGCTGGCGTGGCCGGTGGCGTGATGCTGGCGCAAGGCATCAGCAGCCTGTTCCAGCACAATCAGCAGCCGGAAGTGGTGGAAGTCATCAAGGAAGAGCCGGCTCAGGTCAATGATCAGAGCGACAGCGGCAACGGCTGGGGCGACGATCAGCGCGTGGCGGACAACAACGCCAACGATCAGGGCGGCTTCACCGATGCCGACTACAGCGATGACAGTTCATCGTTCTTTGGCGGCGACGACGATTCCTTCGTCTGATTCACCGGTGGCGAGGGAGCAGGCTCCCTCGCCACATGGCCGATTATTCGCGGAACAATCCTTCAGGCTGGCATACTGGGCCACTTTTCGGGCCTGGTGCCTGACCCAGCCTGCGCGCGACTGCGCCAAAGAGGATTCACGGTGAAAAAAATCGCAGTGTTCGCCGATGTCCAGAACCTCTATTACACCGTGCGTCAGGCCTATGGTTGCCACTTCAACTACGCCGCACTGTGGGCTGATATCAGCAAGCAGGGCGAGATCGTCGAGGCCTATGCCTACGCGATCGATCGCGGCGACAGCAAGCAGCAGCAATTTCAGCAGATCCTGCGCAACCTCGGCTTCATCGTGAAGCTAAAACCCTACATCCAGCGCAGTGATGGCTCAGCCAAAGGCGACTGGGACGTGGGCATCACCCTCGACATCATGGACGCCGCCGATCATGTCGACGAAGTGGTATTGGCTTCCGGTGACGGTGATTTCGACATGCTGCTGGAGCGCATCATCACCAAGCACGGCGTGCAGGCAGTGGCCTACGGCGTGCCGGGCCTGACGGCCAACTCGCTGATCCGCGCCGCCAGCCGCTACGTGCCGATCGAAGGCGCGTTGCTGCTCAAGAATTGATTTTTACGGAGTTGAAACAGGTTTGGAACGCATAGCAGTCATCGACTTTGAAACCACCGGGATCTCCCCGAGCAGCAGCTGTCGGGCCACGGAAATTGCCGTGGTGATCCTTGAACAGGGACGCATCGTCGAGCGTTACCAGAGCCTGATGAACGCTGGCGTGCGCGTCCCGGCCTTCATCGAACAACTCACCGGCATCAGCAATGCCATGCTGCGCACCGCGCCATCGGCGGAGCAGGTGATGAACGAAGTCAACGAATTCGTCGGCATCACGCCGCTGCTGGCGCACAACGCCGCGTTCGACCAGAAGTTCTGGGACTTTGAGCTGGGGCGGATCAAACGCACACGCTTGCAGAACTTCGCCTGCTCGCTGCTACTCGCCCGCCGCCTGATGCCCGCCGCGCCGAACCACAAACTCGGCACCCTCACCACCTTCGCCAGCCTGCCCAACACCGGCAAGGCTCACCGGGCCATGGCCGATGCCGAGATGGCGGCCAACCTGACGGCGCATCTGGTTCAGGAACTGCATCAGAAGCACGGGCTGCGCGAGTTGTCCCATGATCTGCTGGTCAGCTTGCAGAAAGTGCCGGCGGCGAAGATCAACGAACACCTCAAGCGCCATCGCGGGTTCTGACCGACACACCGCAAATCCCCTGTAGGAGCGAGCCTGCTCGCGATAGCGGAGTGTCAGTCGGCATCAATGTTGACTGACACTCCGTCATCGCGAGCAGGCTCGCTTGTATGTTTAGACTTGAAGGGGTGGGCGGGACTACAGACTCGATTCTGACTCTGACCAGTACAGACCGTGGGAGACTTCTCGTCCCGCCCCTTCTACCCAAAGCGCCGATAAGGAATTCATCGGTAAACCGACGATAGAGACAAGCCAGCGCAACGGTAGACCCCAACAAGCACTTAAACCCTAGCTCCGAGGATTTGTCATGACAATCCTTACTTCGCAGACGGTTGTTGGTATCGATATCGCCAAGGCCCAAATTGCTGTCTATCGCACCGACCTGCAAATCATTCAAGACATCAAGAACGATCGAACCACCCTTAAACGTTGGCTTAAAACCCTGCCCGCCCAAAGCGCTATCGCCGTTGAAGCCACCAACATTTACCACCTGGACACGGTTGAGTTGGCTCATGAAATGGGTCATCAGGTCTACGTGGTGGACGCTTATCGGGTAAGTCATTACCGCCGTGGCGTCGGACAACGAGCCAAGAATGATCCCTGCGATGCGCGTTTGCTGGCGCGTTACTTGGAGAATGAACAAACCAAACTGCGGGTCTGGAGCCCGCCACCCAAGGCCTACAGCTCACTGAAAAGCCTTCTCCATAGACGTGCAACGCTGATCCAGAACCATGCTGGGCTGATGTTGAGTTGGGCCAATGAACCCTTGTTGAAGAAAGTGCAGGCCGCTCAGCAGAAGGCATTCAAGCAAGCGGATCAGGCTATTCAGAAACTGCTGCGCAAGGTCAGCAAAGAGGCAGGGATTGAGGCGAATATTGATCGCTGCAAAGCCATAGAAGGCGTTGGGGAGCTGACCGCAACGGGGTTAGCGACGACTTTTATGCGGGGCGATTTTGCGAACAGCGATGCGTTCATCGCATTCCTGGGAATGGACTTGGCAGTCGACGATTCCGGCAAGAAGAATGGGCGGCGGTACCTGACCAAAAAAGGAGATCCGGAGGTTCGTCGTTTGGCTTACAACGCCGCAATGGCGGCGTGTCGCTCGTCTAAATGGAAGCCGTTTTACGAGGCATACCTGGCTAGAGGCTTCTCGAAAACCCAGGCTTTGGTCGCCTTGGCCCGAAAGCTCTGTCGGGTGGCATTTGCCCTGATGAAAAATCAGAGCGAATACCTGTCAGCCTGAGAATTCAGGGTTGCCGGGCAACATAGAATCTCCCACATTGGTTCTGCGACGGTTCTTTGATTACGCAGGATTCGCGAAATCTCGGCTACTAACCCTGCTCACGGGCATGAAACCTGTTGTCTTCTTGAAATTCATCGTATGCACGAAGTTCTTCATTGAGTCTGATGGATCGATGCTCTGCATGTTCAGCCTGAATAGCGTCTCACGCGAGATTGCTACGCTCAGGATTGGCTGTTCTTCCAGATGGCCGGTCCCAGAGTTGAGCAAGGTATCGACGGCTGTAACGATAACTAAATCGTCCGGCAGAATGCTCAGCAACTCCTGCCCGACCCGCAAAACGCAGCTACACACGTAATCTTGCAGCAATTCATTGAATTTGCTGGTCGGCATTTTTTTAACGGAAAGTTTGCCGCTCTGTAGTAGTGCTTTTATTTCTTGAGGGATTACTTTTTCGCCGTGAACCGAGAGCGTGCATTCAAGAATGCCGTCGCCAGCGATAGAGACGACTATGGCGGTGCCGATATGCGAAATATCTGTGAAAGGGTCTATCCGCTTGATGGCTTCAATTTTGGACTGGCCGTTACCCTTCAGTATTCCTTGAGCAAGCTCGAACTCTTCTGTCCAGTCGTTATTTTTTGATTCCCACTCTGCTAACGCTTGGTCCAACTGCTGTTTGTCTTTGATTACTGCGGTTTGAACCGCATCTGCCAACTTGCGACGCTTTCTCGTCTCCAGCTTCAACGCGCGAGCGAAGAAGCCAGGCTTGTAGCTTGTTTCGTTCTTTCTGGCTTGGTTTTCTAAGCTGTTGAGCGCGACAGGTTTGAGTGGTGCAGGTCGTTGCACGAACTCGTTCCAATCGATTTCCTCTCCAGAATCCTTATGCATCGATAACAGCAGTTCGATGTGATTTTCATAGACTTCAACTTCGTAGGCTGCTTGCTCACGAGCTTCCATCTTTGCGTATTCTTTTTCCTGCACTTGAAGCTCGCGTTGACGACGCTTCGAGTTACGTTCAGCCCGTCGAGCTGACGCTTGCATCGAGCGCAAAGTTCCTTTCCATGTCATCTCAGAGATCCTCTCATTCAAATTGCTTTTTGTTTTCGGGGGAGGGCGCTTGGCCGTCACTCAAACGACAGTATCTGTTGCGTTTCCTGGCGTCCATCGTGTGATGGCGGTTTCGCGTTTGCACAGTGAGTTGATGTGTTTAACGACGCCTCCGGGTTGATGATCGGTCCTACCGAATTTTAGGGAATGTCTGTCTTGCCCCTCATCTGGGGCATCGATAACCTCTGGGATGTCGCTGCCAATTCAGCGACCGGGACTGCAAGCCCGCCGATAGTTTGGTAGACGCCTAACGGCACACCTATAATCGCGTCGCTTTATTTGCGACCATCGATTTATGGTAGCTGTGTGCGGGAGACCTTCGGGTCTGCCGGGGTTGTCTACTGACTCGGTCTTGCAGACCCGCACATAGCTGCCACCCATCATCTGCAAGTGATGCTGGCGGCTCCAACTTTCAGTAGGAAATTCGCCATGATTAAAGTTACCCCCAATCCCCCCGAAGACTCTGCGCAATCAGCTACGAGCGCAGCTCACTTCACCCCCAAAACATTCATCCGTCATCACATCCAGCTGCGCGCATTGTTGCTGCACGCAGAGCCCTGGTTCTGCGCCCACGATATAGGTCGATTGATGGGTGTGGACATAAATGGAAGGCAAGTGCTCAAGCTTGATGCGGATCAGAAGCAACTGATGTGTCTGTCCGGAAATGATGGTCTCCGAGAGACCTTGATGCTGAGTGAATCGGGCGTGTACGCGATGTTGGTCTACCACTACTGCCCGGAAAACCGCCATTTACGACGTTGGCTGACCCACGACGTGGTGCAGGTGTTGCGGGAGGAAGTCGGGTCCATTTCGAATCAAGCGCCGCATATGCGGGCGATGGAATGGGCGGGCGGAACGCTGCGGCTGCTGCATTGGCGCAAGGAACCTTGGGTGCGTCTACGGGATATGCCGGGTTTGTTGCCTGCAAGTTACAGCAGCGTCTGACAGATCGCTTCGCGGGCAAGTCGAATCGTCGCACCGCCGCTCCCACAGGAATGAGGTAACACCTGTGGGAACGGGTTGTTGGCCAGGCTCACCGGGTCATGGCCGATGCCATCGCGGATTCTGATAACGATGCAAATCCCCCTGTGGGAGTGAGCCTGCTCGCGATGGCGGTTTATCATTCAACGTTGATGTCGACTGATACTCCGCTTTCGCGAGCAGGCTCGCTCCTACAGGGACTGCGCCGTTTCAGATTCTGCCATTCCCTTCCAATTGCCCCAACGGCACGCGCTTTTCGATGGCGCTCGACAACACAATCGAGGTCTTGCTGAACCCGAACTTGGCAATCCGGTTGATCAACTCCTCCAACTCCGGCATCGATCCCACCGCCGCTTGCATGATCACGCACGGATCGCCCGTCACCCGATGGCACTCCGTCAGTTGTGGGATTTTGATCAGGTCGTCGTAGGCCTTCTGGTTGCCATGCTGGTTTAGGCGCAGTTCGATAACGCACTGGATCGGCAACCCGAGTTTGGCCATGTCGACTTTCGCCTGGTAACCGGTGATCACCCCGCAAGCCTCGAGTTTGGCCACGCGTTCGGCCACGGCCGGGGCGGACAGGTTCACCTTGCGCGCCAGGTCGGCGTAGGACGCACGACCGTTTTCCAGCAGGGCGCCGAGGAGCATGCGGTCGTATTTATCCATGGTCGTCTTCCTGAAAAATGATTGACTTACGAAAACACGGCATATAGCGCCGATCTCCGTGTTTTGAAAAGTGTACCGGCGCTATAAACAGGTTTTGTAACTTATTTTACGCCGCTGGCCTTTCTAGAATAGCGGTTCACATTGTCTTGTCATCGAGCTGCCCATGCCTGGCTTACGTCGTTTTCCCTTACCGTTGATCGCTGCCTTTTTCGCGTTGTACGTGATTTGGGGTTCGACCTACCTGGTCATTCGTATCGGCGTGCAGTATTGGCCGCCGTTGATGCTCGGCGGGATTCGCTTTGTGATTGCCGGGACGCTGATGTACGCGTTCCTGCGCTGGCGCGGGGCACCGGCACCGACCTGGGCGCAGTGGAAAGCCGCCGGGATCATCGGGATCTTGCTGCTGACGTGCGGTAACGGCGCGGTCAGCGTGGCTGAACACACGGGCGTCGCTTCGGGTGTGGCTGCGTTGGCGGTGGCGACGGTGCCGTTGTTTACCTTGCTCTGCGGCTATTTCTGGGGCGCGCGTAATACTCGTCTCGAATGGGCCGGGATTGTGCTCGGGCTGATCGGCATCGCCATGCTCAACCTCGGTTCCAACCTGCAATCGAGTCCGCTGGGCGCTGCATTGCTGATATTCGCGGCCGCTTCCTGGGCCTTCGGTTCGGTATGGAGCAAACACTTGCCGTTGCCCCAGGGCGCCATGGCCAGTGCCGTGGAAATGCTGGTGGGCGGCGTGGCGTTGTTGATCGGCAGCGCCGTGAGTGGCGAGCATCTGGAAAGCCTGCCGCCGATTGAAGGCTGGGCAGCCTTGGCTTACCTGACTGTCTTCGGTTCGATCATCGCTTTCAACGCCTACATGTACCTGTTGAAAAACGTGCGTCCGGCGGCGGCGACCAGTTATGCCTACGTCAACCCGGCGGTGGCGGTGTTGTTGGGGATCGTGTTCGTCGGCGAAACCATCGGCATCGAAGAAGCGCTGGCGATGCTGGTGATCATCAGCGCTGTGGTGCTGATCGGTTTGCCGCAGTGGCGACGTGCGCCGGTTCGACCGGCTGCCGTGGTGCAGACAGAATCGAGCGTGAATTAGGGTAAACTGCGCGCCATTGCATCTTGTTTTGCACACTTGTTTTGAAAAACCCGCGCTGAATTTTCCTACGGTAATCCCATGACTTTCGCCACCCTTGGCCTGATCGAACCCTTGCTGCGCTCTCTCGAGACGCTCGGCTACCAGACCCCGACGCCGGTTCAGGCGCAAGCCATTCCGGCGGTGCTGGCTGGTCGCGACCTGATGGCCGCGGCCCAGACCGGCACCGGCAAGACCGCCGGTTTCGCGCTGCCGCTGCTGCAGTTGCTGGCCATGGAAGGGCCGAAAGTGGCCTCCAACTCGGTGCGCGCCCTGATCCTGGTACCGACTCGCGAACTGGCCGAACAGGTGCACGAAGCCGTGCGTCAGTACGCCGAGAACCTGCCGTTGAGCACTTATGCGGTGTACGGCGGCGTCAGCATCAACCCGCAAATGATGAAGCTGCGCAAAGGTGTCGACGTGCTGGTGGCGACCCCGGGTCGTTTGCTCGACCTGTATCGCCAGAAGGCCCTCAAGTTCAATCAGCTGCAAACCCTGATTCTTGATGAAGCCGACCGCATGCTGGATCTGGGTTTTTCCGAGGAGCTGGGGAATATTTACCGCGTGCTGCCGAAGCAACGTCAGACGCTGTTGTTCTCCGCGACCTTCTCCGACGCCATCCGTTTGCTGGCCGGGCAAATGCTCAACGATCCGCTGAGCATCGAAGTCAGCCCGCGCAATGTCGCCGCCAGCACCGTCAAGCAATGGGTTGTGGTGGTGGACAAGAAGCGCAAGCCGGAGCTGTTCATCCATTTGCTGCGCAAGGGCAAGTGGAAGCAGGTGCTGGTGTTCGCCAAGACCCGCAATGGCGTGGACGCGTTGGTGGAAAAGCTTCAGGGCCTGGGCGTCAACGCCGACGGTATCCACGGCGACAAACCGCAGGCGACTCGTCAGCGTGCGCTGGACCGGTTCAAGGCCAGTGAAGTGCAGATTCTTGTCGCCACTGACGTTGCGGCCCGTGGTCTGGATATCGAAGATTTGCCATTGGTGGTCAACTTCGACCTGCCGATCGTGGCAGAGGACTACATCCATCGGATCGGTCGTACCGGCCGTGCGGGCGCAACCGGGCAGGCCATTTCTCTGGTCTGCGCCGATGAAGTGAATTTGCTGTCGGCCATCGAGACGTTGACCCGTCAGACGTTGCCTCGGCAGATGGAACATGACTTCGAGCCTGAGCATCGGGTGCCGGATACCGATGCCAGCGGTCAGGTGGTGAAGAAGCCGAAAAAACCGAAGAAACCGAAGACGTCCGGTGGCGGTAAGCGCAACCTGGGTAAGTGGGTTGAGAGCGGGGATAATTCGGCGCCTGAGCCTTCGATCAAGCCTGTGCGCAAGGTGCCGGTGTTTAATACCGGGCCCCGTAAGAAGAAGCCTTAAAATGTGCGGCGTTAGTTAAGCCGCTATCGCGAGCAGGCTCGCTCCCACATTGACCGCATTCTTTCTGAAAGACCCGGTCACCTGTGGGAGCGAGCTTGCTCGCGATGGGCGCGCTTCGGTTTCAGTCCTTGCGCTTCAACCACTCCACCATCCCCAACCCCGCCGCTCGCCCACTGGCAAAACACGCCGTCAGCAAATACCCTCCAGTCGGCGCTTCCCAATCCAGCATTTCCCCCGCGCAAAACACGCCAGGCAATTGCTTGAGCATCAGCCGTTCATCCATCGACTCAAACATCACCCCACCGGCGCTGCTGATGGCCTCGTCCAGTGGACGGGTTTTCACTAACGTCAGGGGCAACGCCTTGATCGCTTTGGCCAGCAACGCCGGATCAGCGAAGCATTCGGCCGGCGTGAGTTCGCGCAGCAACGCCGCTTTCACGCCGTCGATCCCAAGCTGGCTGTGCAAATGTTTGGACATGGAGCGCGACCCGCGCGGTTTGCTCAGCGCAGCCTGAACTTTATCCACAGGTCGGCCCGGCAGCAGGTCGAGGTGAATGGTCGCAGAGCCGTGCTGGTTGATGGCTTCGCGGATCGGTGCTGACAGCGCGTAGATCAGACTGCCTTCAATCCCGGTCGCGGTGATCACACATTCACCCAAGCGCGGCACGTCGTCATTGAGGCCGATGGCGATGTTTTTCAGCGGCGAACCGGCGAATTTGCTGACCATCAAGTCGCTCCAGGCCTGCACCTCGAAGCCGCAGTTACTCGGTTGCAGCGGCATCAGTCCTACGCCGCGCTGTTCCAGTGGCAGCATCCACGCGCCGTCCGAACCGAGGCGTGACCAGCTGCCACCGCCGAGGGCCAGCAAGGTGGCGTCGGGTTTGATGATCTTTTCGCCCTCGGGGCTGTCGATGCGCAACCCACCGTTGTCATCCCAGCCGAGCCAACGGTGGCGGGTGTGGATAACCACGCCGGCATCTCGCAGGCGTTTGAGCCAGGCACGCAACAGGGGCGCGGCTTTCATGTCGGTCGGAAACACCCGGCCGGAGCTGCCGACGAACGTTTCGATGCCCAGGTCATGAATCCATTGGCATAGCGCATCAGCACCGAATGAGCGCAGCAACGGCGCAATCTGCGGTGCGCGTTCGGCGTAGCGCGAGAGAAACGCCGGGTAGGCCTCGGAATGGGTGATGTTCATGCCGCCGACACCGGCCAACAGGAATTTTCGCCCCACTGATGGCATGCCGTCGTACAGGTCGACCTTGATCCCGGCCTGGCTCAACACTTCGGCCGCCATCAGACCGGCGGGGCCGCCGCCGATGATGGCGACTTGTGAAGGGGAGGATGTCGAGGGCTGAGTCATGGAATGCGCTGCGGTATGGCGGAATAAGCCGGGCATTCTATCAGCACTGATTCATGTGGGAGTGAGCCTGCTCGCGATGGCGCCGGGTCAGTCGACATCGATGTTGGATGTGAAGGCCCCATCGCCGGCAAGCCGGTCTCACTCCTACAGGGGATTTGTTGGTGTTTTTGAGAGGTGGTTAAAAAACAACCACCGACTTGCAGCCTATGTTCCGCATGGCCTGCAGACCCTTTCACTCAGGTTATCCACAGGCAGTTCCACAGGCATTGTGGGTAAAGGCTCACGCCTCAATGACAACCTGATGACTGCCAGACCCGCTGCGCGCTGTGATGCAGGATGCCGTGGCGGCGCGCCAGGGCCTTGCGATCCTTGCTGTAGCCGCCGCCAATCACCCCGACCACCGGAATATCCCGCCCCAGGCAATGACGCATCACGCTTTCATCGCGAGCGGCGACGCCTTCGTCTGTCAGCTTCAGGTAACCGAGTGCGTCGTCCTTATGCACATCGACGCCGGCGTCATACAACACCAGGTCCGGTTGGTAGAGCGGCAGCAAATAATTCAGCGCGTCGTCCACCACCTTCAGGTAATCGGCATCGCCCATGCCTTTGGGCAACGGGATGTCCCAGTCACTTTCGGCCTTGCGTGCAGGAAAATTCTTTTCGCAGTGCAGGGAAACGGTTATCGCGTCCGGGGTGTTGTGCAGTATTCGTGCAGTCCCGTCGCCCTGGTGCACGTCGCAATCGAAGATCAGCACCCGATTCACACGGCCGCTTTCCAGCAGAAAATGGCTGATCACCGCCAGGTCATTGAAGATGCAGAAACCCGCTGGATAGTCGTAATGCGCGTGATGGGTGCCACCGGCCAAATGACAGGCCAGCCCGTGTTCCAGCGCCTGTTCCGCCGCCAGTAACGACCCGCCGACCGCCCGCACCGTGCGCCGGGCCAGCGCTTCGCTCCAGGGCAGGCCGAGACGCCGCTGGTCTTCGCGGGACAACTCGCCACTCATGTAGCGTTCGATATAGGCAGCGTCATGCGCGAGGGCAAGAATCTCCGGGGGGCAGAGTTCCGGGCGCAGCAGGTCGGCGTGCCGGGTCAGGCCGCTGTCCACCAGGTGATCGCGCAGCAGGCGAAACTTGTCCATGGGGAAGCGGTGATCCGCCGGGAACTCGGGGCTGTAGTCTTCGTGGTAGATCAGCGGCAGTGGCATAACGAATTCAGGCAGGAATGAGTGAAGGATCCTACCAGCGTTGTAGACTTGCGGCATGGAAAGGGGAGGACACGATGGAGCCGATACTGGAACTCGAGAGCGCGCGACTGCTGTTGCGGCAGTGGCGCGATGAGGATTTGCCGGAGTTTGCGGCGATGTGCGCCGATCCACAGGTCATGCGATATTTTCCGGCACCCTTGAGTCGTCTCGAAAGTGCTTCGCTGATCGGACGGGTCCGCGGGCATTTTGCCGAGCATGGCTTCGGCCTCTGGGCGCTGGAGCGTAAGGACACCGGGGCATTCATCGGTTTTACCGGCCTGGGCGTGGTCGGTTTCGATGCACCGTTTACCCCGGCCACAGAAATCGGCTGGCGCCTGGCGCGCGAGCATTGGGGGCTGGGTTATGCCAGTGAAGCGGCGTGGACCGCTCTGCGCTGCGGGTTTGACCGGATGCCGCTGAAAGAAGTCGTGTCGTTCACCACAGAAACCAACATGCCATCGCAGAAAGTCATGCAGGCAATCGGCATGCACCATGATTCAGCCGATGATTTTGAACATCCCAAGCTCGCGGTCGATCATCCCCTGCGTCACCATGTGTTGTATCGCATCACCCGTGAACAATGGCTGCAAACCTTGCATGGATAAGCAGGCACGGACGTTTACAATGGCTCCCATGGGCCCTGGCCATAAACTGAATCGACCGTCGCAGCCAAGACTGCGCGGCATGCTTTGTGTGAGGAGAGTCTGAATGAGCCAAGTGTTGGATGATCTGGTCGACTTGCTGACCCTGGAACCGATCGAAGAAAACCTGTTCCGTGGCCGCAGTCAGGACTTGGGTTTTCGTCAGTTGTTCGGCGGTCAGGTGATCGGTCAGTCCTTGTCGGCGGCCAGTCAGACGGTCGAAGAAGCGCGCCATGTGCATTCGATGCACGGCTATTTCCTGCGTCCGGGCGATTCCGCGTTGCCCGTGGTGTATCAGGTTGACCGGGTGCGTGATGGCGGCAGTTTCAGCACCCGTCGAGTGACGGCGATCCAGAAGGGCAATCCGATCTTCACCTGCAGCGCCTCGTTCCAGTACGACGAAAAAGGCTTCGAGCACCAGGCCGAGATGCCGACCGTGGTCGGCCCGGAAAATCTGCCCTCGGAACTGGAACTCACCCAACAGCGTGCGCACCTGATTCCCGAGCACATGCGCGAAAAATTCCTGTGCCCCAAACCGATCGAATTCCGACCGATCACCGAGAAAGATCCCTACAACCCGCAACCGTCCGATCCGGTCAAGTACGTCTGGTTTCGCGCCGACGGTGCCTTGGCCGACTCTCCGGCGCTGCACAAATACCTGCTGGCCTACGCCTCGGACTTCGGCCTGCTGACCACTTCGATGCAGCCCCATGGCAAATCGGTCTGGCAGAAAGACATGCAGGTTGCCAGCCTCGATCACGCGCTGTGGTTCCATGCGGATCTGCGCGCCGATGACTGGTTGCTGTACGCGATGGACAGCCCATGGGCCGGCAATTCTCGCGGGTTCACCCGTGGCAGCGTGTTCAATCGTGCCGGGCAACTGGTGGCTTCGGTCACTCAGGAAGGCTTGATCCGTCACCGCAAGGATTGGGCATGAGCCTGGCTGAGGTGCGGCACTGGGTGTTCGACATGGACGGCACCCTGACGGTGGCCGTGCATGACTTCGCGGCGATTCGCGTGGCGTTGGCGATCCCGGCCGAAGACGACATCCTGACCCACCTCGCAGCGCTGCCGGCCGAAGAAGCGGCCGCCAAACATGCGTGGCTGCTGGAACACGAACGAGACCTGGCGCTGGGTTCGAAAGCGGCGCCGGGCGCGGTGGAGCTGGTGCGTGAGTTGGCCGGGCGCGGTTATCGCCTGGGCATTCTTACGCGCAATGCCCGGGAGCTGGCGCACGTCACACTGGAGGCGATCGGCCTGGCTGACTGCTTTGCCATGGAGGATGTGCTGGGGCGTGATGAAGCGCCGCCTAAACCGCATCCGGGTGGTTTGCTGAAGTTGGCCGAGGCGTGGAACGTGCCGGCGAGCGAGTTAGTCATGGTCGGGGATTACCGCTTTGATCTGGATTGCGGTCGAGCGGCGGGGGCGCGGACGGTGTTGGTGAATTTACCGGATAACCCTTGGCCTGAACTGACGGATTGGCATGCGGCGGATTGTGGGGTATTGCGGGAAATGCTCTCGGCTTGAAGGCCCCTTCGCGGGCAAGTCGGATCGCCGCACCGCTCGCTCCTTGGTTTGCGCACGTCCTTGTAGGAGCGAGGCTTGCCCGCGAAGACGTCAGATCAGACAATAAAAAACTCACTGACCAAACAAAACCTTCTGCCCCTCCGGCGACGTCAACATCTCATCCCCGTTATGCCCGACCCCCGGCACTTCGACCAGTCGCTGATTGACCCCTTTCGGGTTGCGACGCAGCAGGTAATCGAAATAATTGCGCCCGCGAACCAAACGATAAGCACCTTGCGCTTTGGCCTCACAACTTTTGTCGAGTGCCGGATGCTTCGGGTCGGTGTCTTGCTGCCCAAGCAGATAAGTCACATCCCGTTTGACGTAACTGCCTTCAATTTGCGGTGCCGTTTGCCCACTGGCATAAACGGGTAAATCCGTCAGCCCGTACTTCCAGCGATTGAAACCGGGACACGCCGCATGGTTGAACGCCACCGGCCGCTGCTCATTGAAGTACGCGTAGGACGAAGGGTTGGCGACGACGTAGCGAAGCTTCACGCCGGCGGCCTTCAGGGCGGGTTGCTCACGCGCCAGCAGCGCATAGCGCTGAACCACTTGAGCGCCACCGGAGTGCCCGGCGATGATGATTTGCTTCACGTCCGGAAACTGCCGACGGTCGCTGACTCTCTCGATGATTTGATCGAGGGCCGCGTAGGAGCTCAACGCAAAAGGAGCGGTGGATAAACCGCCTGCCATCCAGTCATTGCCCTGCCAGCGCAACACTGTGTCCGCCACCGGATGCAGCGCGATGTCGGTTTCGTTGAGGAACTGCGGGGCGATCACCAGGGTGCTTGCACTTTGCCCGGCCAGCTCCGCCGAGTGCTCGGCGCTCTGGCGATAGGTTTCAGCGTTGCGTAGACGACCATGGATGATGATCAGCACGCGTTCGATTTTTGCTGGCGCCGAGCCGAGGCTCACCGCCATCTCGCCTTCTTTCAACAACAATCGCCCGGGGCTGAGCTCCTTGACGCCATGCTCCGCAGCCTGGGTGCTTGCGCACGCGAACAACACAATCAACAACCAAATTTTCATTTACAGAGTTTTCGCCGCAAAGGTATCGCACTGGCCCACCTGGCCTTGCGCAAATCCGGTTTTGAACCAGCGCACCCTTTGCGCCGATGTGCCATGGGTAAACGAGTCCGGTACCACGCGGCCCTGACCTTTCTGTTGCAAACGGTCGTCGCCAATGGCGTTGGCCGCGTTCAGGGCTTCTTCGATGTCACCCGGCTCCAGCCAGTTCAGACGCTGCTGCGCATTGTTGGCCCAGACACCGGCCAGGCAATCGGCCTGCAACTCCTGGCGCACCAACAGTCCGCCATCACCTTCCATCTGCCGACCTTGCTGACGGGCTGCCTGAATTTTCGCGGAAACGCCGAGTAACGTCTGAACGTGGTGTCCGACTTCGTGAGCGATCACGTAGGCCTGCGCGAAGTCACCTGCGGCGGAAAAGCGTTGCGACATTTCCTGGAAAAAAGCCGTGTCCAGGTAGACCTTCTGGTCGGCCGGGCAATAGAACGGCCCGGTCGCCGATGTCGCCAGGCCGCACGCCGAGTTCACCTGGTTGCTGAACAGTACCAGCGTCGGGTTTTTATACTGTCGACCGGCCTGCTGGAAAATCTGGCCCCAGGTGTCTTCGGTATCGCCGAGGATCGAGCGCACGAATTCGGCGCCTTCATCGGTGGCCGGCGGTGCCTTGCGGCTCTGGTTGGTGGCCGGGGCCGATTGCTCGGTCATTTGCCCGGTCAGTTGTCCGAGGATTTGCATCGGGTCCTGGCCGGTGATCCAGCCGATCCCGACAATCAGGATGATCGCGGTCAGGCTCAGGCCTTTGCCGCCACCAAAGCGCATCCCGCCGCCACCGCCGCCATCACCACGGGCGTCGACCACGTTGTCGCTGCGTCGGCCTTTTTTCCATAGCATGTGGGAATCCTCTGATTGTCCGTGGTGATGAGTGTTGCTGGTGTGTGGGGGCGGCGCCAGTCCGGCTGTCCGGCTTTTTCGCGCTGGCCGGGAGCCTTGCTGACTGTAGGAACATGGATCACCCATCGAATTCCGTCAGAGGGTAGGTTTTTATCTAACAGACAAGCCACAGTGTGTATCGAACATCGGGTTCCAGATTTCGCATTACACGGTTCATCTTCTAGAATCAGGCAAATTGTATGTGGAACCTCCCATGGCCGGCAGTCAGATCAAACGTGTCTTCAGCGTGCTCGAAAGCCTCACCAGTGACCCTCGCGGTCTGCCGATGCAGATGCTCGCGGAGCAACTGGACATCCCTAAAAGCGCAACCCATCGTCTGCTCGCGGAGCTGATTCGCCTGGGCTATGTGCGGCAGAATCCGGAGAACCTGCGGTATCACTTATCCACCAAACTGGTGGCGATGGGGTTTCGTTACCTGTCGGGCAGTGGCGCCGATATCGTTCAGCCTGTGCTGGATCGTCTGGCCCAGGAAACCGGGGAGCTGGTGCGTCTTGGGGTGATTGAAGGCGAGCGGCAGGTCTGGATCGCCAAATCCCAGGGGGCCCGTTCCGGCCTGCGTTATGACCCGGAAATGGGCCGCGATGCGCCGTTGTTCTATACCGCGTCGGGCCATGCGTGGCTGGCGTGCATGAGCGATGCCGAGGCGTTGTCGCTGGTGGAGCGCCAGGGCGGCGAGCGGCCTAAAGACCTTGGGCCGAATGCACCGCGTTCCAACATCGAATTGCTGGAACGCCTGCGTCTGGCGCGGGAGCAGGGCTACGCCTGGGTCGAGGAAAGCTCGGCGGTGGGCACCTCGGCGATCGCGGCGGTGGTGCGGCACCCGAGCGAGGGGCGGGTGATCGGTGTGCTGAGTATCGCCGGGCCGAGTGCGCGGATGCCGGGCGCGCGGTTGCATGAGTTGGCGCCGGCGTTATTGAGGTATGCCGAGGAATTGTCGGCGGCGAGTCTGGCGTCGGAGTTGTTCAGTTAATTTATTCAGCACAGATCCATTGTAGGAGCGAGCCTGCTCGCGATGACGGACTGACATTCAACATCTGAGCTGTTTGAAAGTCCGCTATCGCGAGCAGGCTCGCTCCCACATTTGATTTTTGTCGACCATAAAACCGTGCGGTGTTCGAACACTTTCGGCCTATGCTTGTGTTGGAATCTGGAACCAGGTTCTAAATTATTGGAATTCGCCGCCAGCGACACGTTTCACTTCGCAAGGGATACCCATGACAGCAAGCACACCGCTCTCCGGCGTAAACCAACCCTTCAAAGGGATTTTGCTGATCGTCGTCGCCACCTTCCTGTTTTCCAGTCATGACGCCTTTTCGAAATACCTTTCGGGGTTCTATCCGATCGTGATGGTGGTCTGGGCCCGCTATGTGGTTCACACCTTGTTGATGGCCGGGATTTTTCTGCCGCAATCCGGGCTGCGCGTCCTACGGACCAAACGGCCGATGCTGCAGTTGGTGAGGGCGTTGTGCCTGTTGGGCACCAGTCTGTTTTTTACCACCGGCTTACAGTACATCCCGTTGGCCGAAGCCACGGCGGTCAACTTTCTTGCGCCGGTCCTGGTGACCGCGCTGTCGGTGCCGCTGCTGGGTGAGCGTGTCACCAGAGGCCAATGGATCGCAGTGATTTGCGGATTTATCGGCGTGTTGATCATCGTTCATCCCGGTGGCGATCTGTTCACGCCAGCGGTGTTGCTGCCGCTCTGTTCCGCGCTGTTTTTTTGCTTCTATCAGCTGCTCACTCGCAAGCTCAGCAACATCGACAGTCCGACCACCAGCAACTTTTTTGCCGGCCTGTGTAACACCCTGGTGATGAGCGCACTGGTGCCGTTCTTCTGGCAAGTGCCGAGCGTTGGGCATGGCTTCATGATGGTGGCGCTGGGCGCGTGCGGAATGACGGCACACTTGTTTCTGACCCAGGCATTCCGCTACGCCGCTCCTGCGCTGTTGGCGCCGTTCGGCTATTGCCAGATTGTCTTCGCCGGTTTGCTGGGCTGGCTGCTGTTTTCCCACACACCGACCTTGACCACGGTGGTCGGGATCGCGGTGATTTGCTGCAGCGGATTGGCGGCGGCGTGGCAACAGAGTCGTCGGTAAAATGGTGAACGAACTGTGGGAGCGAGCCTGCTCGCGAATGCGGATAGTCATTCAACATTGCATTGACTGATCTACCGCTTTCGCGAGCAGGCTCGCTCCCACAAGGGTTATTGCGTCAGAGCTTTACTCGGTAACGGTAGGAATCTTGCGCGGCGCCATGAAGTACATCCAGATCAGCGCGATGAAGTACATCGCCGGAATCATGGTGAAGAGCACGGTGTAGTTGTTGTTGGTGATGGTCAGGATGTGGCCGACCAACTGGGTCATGAACATCCCGCCGATCGCTGCGCACATGCCGCCAAAGCCGAACACCGTACTCATCATGTGTTTAGGCGTGTAGTCCATCACCAAGCTCCAGATGTTCGCGGTCCAGGCCTGGTGTGCACCGATGGCCAGGGAGATGGCGAACACCGCGACCCACAGACTGCTGGAACCCGCCGCCATGATCACTCCGACGATGCAGCAGGCGAACAGGAACATGGACAGCAGTCGCGCCTTGATCGGGTTCATGCCGCGGCCGATCATGAACGAAGAGAGGATCCCGCCGCCGACGCTGCCGAAGTCAGCGGTCAGGTAGATGATGATCAGCGGGATACCCATCTGGGTCACGTTGATCCCCAGGTTGTATTGCTGATTGAGGAACGGCGGCAGCCAGTACAGGTAAAACCAGAACACCGGCGCGGTCATGGAGTAGGCGAGGGCGAAGGCCCAGGTGCCACGCATGCGCAGGATTTTCGAGAACGGTACGCGGGCCTGTTCCGGTTCGACTTCCTTCTGGATGTAGTCCAGCTCCGATTGTTTGACGCTCGGATGCTCTTCCGGGTGGTAGTACTTCAAACCCCAGAACAGCAACCAGATCCCGCCCAGTGACGCCATGCACAGGAACGCGGCTTGCCAGCCCCACACGTGCAGGATCAGCGGCAGCAGCATTGGCGTGAACATCGCGCCGACGTTGGTGCCGGCGTTGAAGATGCCGGTAGCCACGGCGCGTTCGCCCGCCGGGAACCACAACCGCGTGGTTTTCACGCAGGCCGGGTAGTTGGCGGCTTCGGTCAGACCGAGGATGAATCGGCAGACCATGAAGCCGACCGCCGAAGTGGCCAGGCCGTGGGCGCCGGTCGCCAGGCTCCAGAGCAGCACCGCGCAGAAGAACACGCGCTTCACGCCGACCCGATCGATCAGCCGGCCTTGCAGCACAAAACCGATGGCGTAGCCGACCTGAAACCAGAAGTTGATGTTGGCGTAGTCCATCGCCGTCCAGCTCATTTCCTTGGCGAGGATGGGCTGCATGACACCCAGTGCGGCGCGGTCGATGTAGTTAAGCGTGGTGGCGAAAAACACCAGCGCCAGCATGCCCCAACGGGTTTTGCCGACCGCCATGGCGCCGCGGATCTTGTCGCCGATGCCGCCTGTGGCTGGAGTCAAGGAGGAACGCTCCACGGGAGAGCTTTGAGAAGGAGTCATGTGGGCCACCGATTATTTTTATGTGGTGTTCTGGGTCTTTGGTCACCGAGGCCGATGTGTGCGACCGGACTCAATGTGTCGTCGATGTTGGGCAGTGGACGAAAAATCGTCAATTCGCCAATCGGCATTGTGTTCGATAATCGCACGCAAAACTAACCGGATAGTACACTTTGAATTGCTGTGAGAGATCTTCCAGCCAATAATTTACTTCAAGAAAACGCGGTCCCTGTAGCAGCTGGCGAAGCCTGCGTTCGGCTGCGAAGCAGTCGTAAACCCAGCACACGCGGTTTTCCTGCAAGACCGCATCGCCTTATTTCACGACTGCTACGCAGCCGAACGCAGGCTTCGCCAGCTGCTACATAAAAGGGGGCGATGCCTCTAACAAGATTGTCCCCACCACCGGGAGTCGAAACATGCAGCGTTCCATTGCCACCGTTTCCTTGAGCGGTACCCTGCCGGAAAAACTCGAAGCCATTGCCGCCGCCGGTTTTGACGGGGTGGAGATTTTCGAAAACGACCTTCTCTACTACGACGGCAGCCCGCGGGAAATTAAGCAGATGTGCGCCGATCTCGGGATCGCGATCACGCTGTTTCAACCGTTCCGCGACTTCGAAGGCTGCCGCCGCGACCGGCTGTCGCGCAATCTGGAACGGGCCGAGCGCAAGTTCGACCTGATGCAGGAACTGGGCACCGACCTGGTGCTGGTGTGCAGTAACGCCTCGGCCGACTCCATCGGTGATGAACAGATTTTAGTCGATGACTTGCGGCTGCTGGCCGAACACGCCGGCGCACGCGGGCTGCGGATTGGCTACGAAGCACTGGCCTGGGGCCGGCACGTGAACACTTGGCAACAGGTGTGGAACATCGTCCGTCAGGCCGATCACCCAAGCCTTGGTGTGTTGCTGGACAGCTTTCACACGCTGTCGCTCAAGGGTGATCCGAGTGCGATCGCCGAAATTCCCGGTGACAAGATCTTCTTCGTACAAATGGCCGACGCGCCGATTCTGGCGATGGACGTGCTGGAGTGGAGTCGGCATTTTCGCTGCTTCCCGGGCCAGGGTGAATTCGATTTGCCGGGCTTCCTTGCCCCGATCATCAAGAGTGGTTACACCGGGCCGCTGTCGCTGGAAATCTTCAACGACGGTTTCCGCGCCGCGCCGCCTCGTGCCAACGCCGCCGACGGTTTGCGTTCGTTGCTGTACCTCGAGGAGAAAACCCGCCAGCGTCTGGCGCAGGAAGCGACACCGGCAGCCAGTCTCGACATTCTGTTCGAGACGCCCAAGGCCAGCGAATACAACGGCATCGAGTTTCTCGAGTTCGCAGTGGACGAAAGCCTTGGCGCCAAGCTCTCCCATTGGCTGGAGCGACTGGGTTTCGTCAAGGCCGGGCAACATCGCTCCAAGAGCGTCAGCCTGTTGCGTCAGGGCGATATCAACCTGATCCTCAATTCCGAGCCTTACTCGTTCGCCCACAGTTTTTTCGAAGCTCACGGTCCTTCACTGTGCGCCACCGCCGTGCGGGTCAAGGACAGTGCCAGTGCGCTGGCCCGGGCCGTGGCCTATAAAGGTCAGCCGTATCGCGGGCTGGTTGGCCCCAACGAGCTGGAACTCGCGGCAGTACGCGCGCCGGATGGCAGTCTGATCTACCTGGTGGATCAGGAAGCCGACGTCTACGGCACCGACTTCAATCTGCAACCGGCCGCTGCGGCCAGTGGCGGCCTCAAACGCATCGATCACATGGCGATGGCATTGCCCGCCGACAGCCTCGACAGTTGGGTGCTGTTCTATAAGAGCTTGCTGGATTTTGAAGCCGACGACGAAGTGGTGTTGCCCGATCCGTACGGCCTGGTGAAGAGCCGGGCGTTGCGCAGTCGTGACAGTTCGATTCGCTTGCCGCTGAACATTTCCGAGAACCGCAACACCGCAATCTCACACGCGCTGTCGAGTTATCGCGGCTCCGGCGTGCATCACATCGCGTTTGACTGCGATGACATCTTTGCCGAAGTCAGTCGTGCCAAGGAGGCGGGCGTGCCGCTGCTGGACATCCCGCTCAATTACTACGATGACCTCGCTGCCCGGTTCGATTTCGACGATGAATTCCTCAGCGAGCTGGCGTATTTCAACGTTCTTTATGACCGTGATGCCCAGGGTGGTGAGCTGTTTCATGTGTACACCGAACCGTTCGAAGGACGATTCTTCTTTGAAATCATCCAGCGTAAAAATGGCTACGTCGGTTACGGCGCGGCCAACGTGGCGGTGCGCCTGGCGGCCATGGCCAAATCCCGAAGCGGTGCCGTACGTCAGGCAAAGTTGTAGGAAAATCGTAAACACGGCGACAAACCGCTGCCCCGCGGCTTCCTTCACTGTGCGGCGCGGCCCATAATCGCCAGCCTGTGCAGTGATGGCCGTGAGCCCGCAATGACGATAACTTCAGAACTCTCCGCAGCGCCCGCCGAACCCAGCGCCGGGCCGCGCAAGAGTCGCAAGAACAACCCGGAAAAGACCCGCGAGAACATCCTTCAAGAGGCGATTGTCGAGTTCGTCCAGCAGGGGCTTTCCGGTGCTCGCGTCGATGCGATCGCCGAACGCATCCACACCTCCAAACGCATGATCTATTACTACTTCGGCAGTAAAGAACAGCTCTACGTCGAGGTGCTGGAGAAACTCTACGGTGACATCCGCAATACGGAAAACCATCTGCACCTGGCCGAACTGGCACCGGTGGAGGCGATTCGGCGGCTGGTGGAGTTCACCTTCGATCACCACGATCGCAACGTCGATTTCGTGCGCATCGTCAGCATCGAGAACATTCACAACGCTGAATACGTGAAGCGCTCCGACGCGATCAAGGCGATGAACAACACCATCCTCGATTCACTGGGCGTGATTTTGCGTCGCGGTGCCGAAGAAGGCGTGTTCCGCGCTGGGCTTGAGCCGCTGGATGTACATCTGCTGATCAGCTCGTTCTGCTTTTATCGCGTGTCGAACCGCCATACCTTCAGTGAGATCTTTCAGATCGACTTGCCGGACGAAAGCATCAAGCAGCGTCATCGGGAGATGATCTGCGAGTCGGTTTTGCGTTATTTGCAGGCTTGACGCCTTCGTCGGAATGCCGCCCAGACCAAGCCTCGCTCCTACAGGAATGTGGTGACCCGTAGGAGCGAGGCTTGGTCTGGGCGGCATTCCGACGAAGCTTTTCAGCCATTCATGCTCTGAAAATGTTCCAGCATCCGCTGCACATCCGGCACCACACCGCTAAACAACTCAAACGCTTTCACCGCCTGAAACACCGCCATGTTGCCGCCATCCAGCGTCCGGCAACCCAGGGCGCGGGCGTTGCGTAGCAGTTCGGTTTCCAGCGGAAAATAAACAATCTCCGCCACCCACAACTCAGCCCGAAGCAACTCCACCGGCACCGGCATGCCCGGCAGTTTTTTCATGCCCATCGGCGTGGTGTTCACCAATCCATCCGCCTGGCCCAACGTGCTCGGCAAATCATGCCCCGCCACGGCCCGGCCAGCGCCGAAGTGTTGATTGAGATTGTCCGCCAGCACCTGCGCGCGGCTGATCTCCACGTCGAAAATACTCAGCAGCTGTACGCCTTCACTCAGCAACGCGTGGGCCACCGCCGCACCTGCGCCGCCAGCGCCCATCTGGACCACACACTTGCGGGCAACGTCCTTCAATCCCCGACGAAAACCTTCGGAAAAACCCAGGCAGTCGGTGTTGTGGCCGATGCGCTTGCCGTCCTTCAGCACCACCGTGTTCACCGCCCCGATGCCGCGAGCTTCTGCCGACAATTCGTCGAGCAGCGGGATGATCGCCTGCTTGCACGGAAAGGTGATATTCAGGCCGGTGAAGTTCATGCGCTCGGCGGCCATCAACAGATCGGGGAGGGCGCTGCTGTCGAGTTTCAACTGATCAAGGTCGATCAAGCGATAGAGGTAGCGCAAACCCAGGGCATCACCTTCATGCTCATGCAGCGCCGGGGTGCGGGAAGCCTGGATGCCGGCGCCGATCAGCCCGGCCAATACCGCGTTGTTCTGAGTCACGGTGTTCACCCCTTCAAACGTTGGCTGAAATAATCCAGCGCCAGGCGATAACCGTGGCTGCCGAAACCGGCCATTACCGCAGTGGCGATGGCTGAAACGAAGGAGTGATGCCGGAAGGGCTCGCGGGCGTGAACGTTGGACAGGTGGACTTCGACCACCGGCAATTCGCTGGCGATCAAGGCATCGCGGATCGCGACTGAAGTGTGTGTCCAGGCCGCCGGGTTAATGACGATTCCGGCGCAACGGCCACGGGCCGCGTGAATCCAGTCGAGCAATTCGCCTTCGTGGTTGGTCTGGCGAAATTCCACCGCCAGGCCGAATTCTTCGGCAGCGCGTCCGCACAGCGCCGAGATGTCTGCCAAAGTTTCGTGACCGTAAGTCGCCGGTTCGCGAGTGCAGAGCAGGTTCAGATTCGGGCCGTTGAGCACCAGAACGATAGGGGACATCGAAGTCTCTCCACTTATTATTTTTGGAATGGGCTGGGGGGTTCAGCCTGTGGAGATAAATTGTACTAGCTGGTTAGTTCGGTCAATTGGAGAGCGCTTTCATTGAGGTTTTGTGTGCGGTGATCGGACAGTCTCAATGCTTATCGCGGCAGATGCTCGACCAGAAAATCGATAAATGCCCGCAGTCTCAGCGGCATATGGCGGCTTTGTGGATAGAGCAGGGTGAACGGCCGGGAGCGTCCGCCATAAGATTTGAGCACTTCCACCAACGAGCCATTGGCCAGTTCGTTTTCGACGATGAAGCGATAGGTTTGAAACAGTCCCGCCCCATGTTTGGCCAACGTTACGCCACCGAGCACATCGTCAGAACAACTGAAGCTGCCCTCGGCCAGAATCTCCCGCGGTGCGCCGTTGTCGTTGAACAGCCAGGCAATGCGTCGACCGCTGCTGGGCAGTTCGTACTGAATGCATTCGTGCTGTGCAAGGTCGTCGAGGTTTTGTGGGACACGCGCGCGCTTCAGGTAATCGGGGCTGGCAATCATCACCAGCGCGGCGTCCTCAAGGTGCCGGGCGATGAGGCCGGAATCCGGAATCGCCCGCACGCGTATCGCCATGTCATAACCTTCACCGACGAAATCGATGTTGCGATTGCTGATGTGCGACTCGACTTTCACGTCTGGAAAGCGCGCCCGAAACGCCGGCAGCAACGGCAAGATCCGATGATGCGCATAGGTCGTGGGAATACTGATGCGCAGTGTGCCGGACGGTTGCTGTTGCTGGCCCATGACCTCGCGCTGAGCCTCGACCAACTGAGCCAGTGCCTGACGACATTCCTCGTAATAGCGGCGGCCACTGTCGGTCAGCTTGACGCTGCGGGTAGTGCGCGCAAACAGCCGAACGCCCAGGCGTTCTTCCATGCGCGACACCGAACGACTCACGGCGGCCGGTGTTACGCCGGCCACCAGTGCGGCCGCGGTAAAGCTGCCGGCCTCGGCCGCGAGGCAAAACAGTTCGATGCTGCCCAACTGAAGGTCGTCGAATACTCGCTGCATGATTGATGACACCGGGGATCAAATGAGGGACTGCGTCACTGTAGATGAAATCATCGGAGCAGTGCTTTACTTGGCCGGCGTCTCATTTGATCACAGGAGCAGCATCATGCCTTTCGTCAGCGTACGAATCACCCGTGACGGCGTCACCCGGGAGCAGAAAGCCCAGGTCATCGCCGAAATCACCGACACCTTGAAACGCGTTCTCGGCAAGCCACCGGAACTGACCCACATCGTGATCGAGGAAGTCGATACCGATAACTGGGGTTATGCGGGCATCACCACCACTGAGTATCGGAAGCAGCCGAAGTGAATTTTCGGAGCTACAAAAAAGCCGTCGTATGACGGCTTTTTTATAGCTGCAACTGCCACTCAACGACGAGTCAACAACACCCCGGATTCCATGTGATGCGTCCACGGAAACTGGTCGAACATCGCGCACTGGGTGATGCGATGGGTGTCGTGCAACTGGGCGATGTTGGCCGCCAGGGTTTCCGGGTTGCAGGAAATGTAGAGGATGTTGTCGAAGCGCCGGGTCAGTTCGCAGGTGTCCGGGTCCATGCCGGCACGAGGCGGGTCGACGAAGACGCTACCGAACTCGTAGCTCTTCAGGTCGATGCCGTGCAAGCGACGGAACGGGCGGACTTCGTTCAAGGCTTCGGTCAGCTCTTCGGCGGACAAACGCACCAGGGTGACGTTATCCACAGCGTTTTCGCTGAGATTGCTCAGTGCGGCGTTCACCGAAGTCTTGCTGATTTCGGTGGCCAGCACTTTGCGCACGCGGGTCGCCAGCGGCAGGGTGAAGTTGCCGTTGCCGCAATACAGCTCCAGCAAATCGTACGGGCGATCGCCGAGGGCGTCGTAAGCCCAGTTGAGCATCTTCTGGTTCACGGTGCCGTTGGGCTGAGTGAATGCGCCTTCGGGCTGGCGGTAGCTGAATGTGCGGCCCCCGACGTCCAGTTTCTCGACCACGTAATCCTGGCCAATCACTTCGCGTTTGCCTTTCGAGCGACCGATAACGCTGACGTTCAGGTCGGCGGCCAGTTTCGATGCCGCCGTGTGCCAGTGTTCGTCCAGCGGGCGGTGATAGCACAGGGTGATCATCGCATCGCCGGCCAGGGTCGTCAGGAACTCCACCTGAAACAGCTTGTGGCTCAGCGCCGCACTGGCTTTCCATGCTGCCTTGAGCTGCGGCATCAGCTCATTGATGCGCAGGCTGGCAATCGGGAACTCTTCGATCAGGATCGGCGTGCGTTTGTCTTCCTGGGAAAACATCGCGTAATGACGATCGCCGCCTTCGCGCCACAGGCGGAATTCGGCACGCAGACGGAAATTTTTCAGCGGCGAGTCAAACACCGCAGGTTCCGGTGCATCGAACGGGGCCAGCAGGTCGCGCAGGCGCGTGACCTTTTCTTCGAGCTGAGCGGCGTAGGCCTGGGAATCAAAAGTCATGCGTTGAACCAACCCAACTTGATCACAAACAGAATCGACAGAATCACCAGCGCCGGGTTCAGCTCACGGCCGCGTCCGGACAGCAGTTTGATCGCGGTCCAGGAGATGAAACCGAAGGCGATGCCGTTGGCGATGGAATACGTGAACGGCATGGCCAGCGCGGTGATCACGACCGGTGCGGCAACGGTGATGTCATCCCAGTCTATTTCGGCCAGGCCGGATGTCATCAACACCGCGACGAACAGCAGCGCCGGTGCGGTAGCGAATGCCGGGACGCTGGCGGCCAATGGCGAGAAGAACAGCGCCAGTAGAAACAGAATCGCTACCACGACGGCGGTCAGGCCGGTGCGGCCACCGGCACTCACGCCGGCGGCGGATTCGATGTAGCTGGTGGTGGTCGAAGTGCCGAGCAGCGAACCGGCCATAGCCGCGGTGCTGTCGGCGATCAGGGCGCGCCCCATTTTCGGCATGTGGCCGTCCTTGCCCATCAGGCCGGCACGCTTGGCGACGCCGATCAGGGTGCCGGAGTTGTCGAACAGGTCGACGAACAGGAAGGCGAAAATCACGCTGACCAGACCGATGTCCAGCGCACCCTTGATGTCCAGTTGCAGGAAGGTCGGCGCCAGGGACGGCGGCATCGACATCACGCCGCCGAACGGGGTGAAGCCCAATGCGATGGACGCGATGGTCACCACCAGAATGCCGATCAGCACCGCGCCGCGTATGGCGAGCGCTTCGAGGGCGACGATCAGGGCGAAGCCAAGGGTGGCGAGGATCGGAGCGGGTTGTTTCAGGTCACCGAGGCCGACCATGGTCGCTGGGTTGCTGACCACGATGCCGGCGTTATGCAGGGCGATCAGCGCCAGGAACAGGCCGATACCGGCGGCAATCGCCGAGCGCAGTGGCAACGGGATGCTGTTGATGATCCATTCGCGGATGCGGAAGATCGACAGCAGAAAGAACAGCACCGCCGAGATAAACACCGCACCCAGCGCCACTTGCCAGGTATGGCCCATGTGCAGGACCACGGTGTAGGTGAAGAAGGCGTTCAGGCCCATGCCCGGCGCGAGCGCGATCGGGTAGTTGGCGATCAGGCCCATTACGGTGGAGCCGATGGCCGCTGCCAGACAGGTCGCGACAAACACCGCGCCCTTGTCCATGCCGGTCTCCCCGAGAATGCTCGGGTTGACGAACAGAATGTAGGCCATGGCCAAGAAGGTCGTGATGCCCGCCAGAATCTCGGTACGCACGTTGGTGTTGTGTGCCTTGAGTTGAAACAGCCTTTCCAGCATGTCTGCTCCCCGTGGCGCGCCCGGCGCCGTGAATGTATCGACCTCAACAGCAAAGCACAGGCCGTTGAAGGCGCCTGGTAATTTTCTGCAGGTCGGAAAAAGCCGCGCATCATACCAGCAGCGTGGGGCTGTGGCTGCTTATGGCTGCGATCGTCGCCGATGTTTTGCCGTAAAGCGAACTGAGCCATACTGCGCGCTGGTTTTGGGGGGCGTTATGGATTGCATTAAAAAGTGTGGGGCAGCGGTTATTGGCGTCGCGATGGCGTTGTTGCTGGGGGCGCAAACTGCCTCGGCGGCGATGGCTCCACGATTGAGTCAGTTGAAAGTGGTCAAGGTTGAATCGCCGGCCTGTGGTTTTGAAAACATTGCCGAAGGGCAGACCCAGACGAGTTGCGACCACAGAGGTCCGGGCATCAAGGTCTATGTGCTGGAAGTCGGCTACGGTAGTCCTAGTCCGCATGTCGCGCTGGATGGTTTTGAAGTGGACGGCACCCGGACGCCGGTGTGTGCCTTTCAAACCGGCAACCTGACCGAGTGCACGCCTGGGGCAAAAACCGTCGGTTATCTGTATATCTTCAATCTTGGGGGCAAGCAGGACGGGATTTTCACGTTCAGCAACACCTCGATCAATGCACCGAGCGATAAGCTGTCCACCCAGCTTTACATCAAGTAACGCCTGCGCTCGAACAAGGGTCGGGAAAGCTGACTACGCTTTGAAGATCATCCTGTGGACCGTGCCCATGACCTTTAGAGCTTTGATTACCCTCGCCGAGGGCATCGATGACCTGCAAACCGTCACCCTGATCGATGTGCTGCGCCGCGCCAAGGTTGAAGTGGTAGTGGCGAGCATCGAGGGCCGACGCATGATCACTTGTGCCCGTGGTTCCCGCTTGACCGCCGACGCGATGCTGGTGGATTTGCTGGCCCAGCCGTTCGACCTGATCGCTTTGCCCGGCGGTGAAGTGGGCTCACAACACCTCGCCGCCCATCAACCCCTGCAACAGTTGGTCAAGGACCAGGCCTCCGCCGGGCGTCTGTTCGCCGGCATCGGTGAATCCCCGGCGCTGGCGTTGCAAGCCTTTGGCGTATTACGTCAGCGGCGCATGACCTGCCTGCCTTCGGCCAGCCATCAATTGTCGGGCTGCAATTTTGTTGACCAGCCTGTGGTGGTCGACGGCAACTGCATCACCGCGCAGGGATCGGGTGCGGCACTGCAGTTTGCCCTGTCGCTGGTGGAGCAACTCTGTGGCAAAACCACGCGCACTGCAGTGGCGGGGGAATTGGTGGTTTGAAAAACCTCAGGCGTGAATGGCGATGGGCTCGATAAACGGTTGCTCACGATGCTCCGCTTGCCAGAGGTCGTAGTCGGCCTGAATTCCTGACCAGACTTTCTACGCCCATCAATTCCCTTGAACGCTCACCCCAAGGTGAAGTCGTACCCCTTATGACGGTGGTTGACCAAAACGCCGCGAATGTACGACCTACCGTGAGGTGTTTATGAGCGTGACCACTCCCGACGCTGCGCAGCCTTCCTATGCCCTTCATCCGCTCCACCTGACCCTCAATGGTCAGGAGCGGCAGCTTGAGGTCCTGCCCTGGACCACGCTGCTGGATCTTTTGCGAGAGCAACTGGACCTGATCGGCACTAAAAAAGGCTGCGACCACGGCCAATGCGGTGCTTGCACGGTATTGCTCAATGGCAAACGGGTGAATGCCTGCCTGACACTCGCGGTGATGTGCAACGACGCCGAGTTGACGACGATTGAAGGGTTGGCGAACGGCGACGAATTGCACCCGATGCAGCAGTCATTCATCAAGCACGATGCTTTTCAATGCGGCTATTGCACTCCGGGGCAGATCTGCTCGGCGGTGGGGCTGGTTAATGAAGGACGGGCGCAGACCACTGAACAGATTCAGGAACTGATGAGCGGCAACCTTTGCCGTTGCGGCGCCTACAGCAACATCCGCGATGCCATCGAAGAGGCACTACCCGCGTGCCGTCAGCGGAACGTTCAGGGAGATGGCCAATGAACCCTTTCCATTACAGCAAGCCGGATTCGGTGCAAGACGCCGTGCATCTCGCCGGTCCGGCATCGCGCTTCATTGCCGGCGGTACGAATCTGCTGGATTTGATGAAAGAGAACCTCACTCGCCCCGAACATTTGATCGACATCACCGGGTTGCCTTTGCGCGACGTGAGGGAAACGGCCAGCGGTGGTGTGATGATTGGCGCCCTGGTCAGCAATGCCGACCTTGCCTGGCACCCGCTGATTGAACAGCGCTACCCTTTATTGTCCCAAGCGATCCTGGCAGGTGCATCGCCGCAGTTGCGCAACATGGCCAGCACCGGCGGCAATCTTCTGCAACGCACTCGCTGCTATTACTTCTACGACGCCAGCGTGCCGTGCAATAAACGTGAACCCGGTAGCGGCTGCCCGGCGCGGGACGGTCTCAACCGTATCCACGCAATCCTGGGCGCCAGTGCGCAGTGCGTTGCGACTCATCCTTCGGACATGTGTGTGGCGTTGGCTGCGCTGGAAGCTGTGGTCCACGTACAAGGTCGCAACGGCACGAGAACCCTCGCGTTCGCCGATTTCCACCGGTTGCCGGGCGATACGCCGGAGCGCGATAACCAACTGGCCGACGACGAACTCATTACCGCGATCGAATTACCTGCCACCGGTTTTGCCGAGTACAGCCATTACCTGAAAATTCGTGATCGTGCGTCCTATGCCTTTGCCCTTGTTTCGGTGGCTGCAGCGCTGGACATACAAGGTTCAATCATCCGCGAGGCGCGACTGGTGCTCGGTGGTGTGGCCCATAAACCCTGGCGTGACACTGCCGTCGAACACTTTCTGGCAGGCAAAACCGCCAACCCTGAAACCTTCGCCGAAGCGGCGGACAGGCTGCTGCAAAACGCCGAACCGCTCGAACACAACGCCTTCAAAGTCAAACTCGCACACCGGGCAATCGTCCGCGCCCTGAGCGATGCCGCACGGGGAGGACAAGTCTGATGAACACATTCACTTTGCCCGTGGGCCAGCCACTGGATCGGGTCGACGGTCATCTCAAAGTCACCGGTCAGGCCCGCTATGCCGGGGAGTTCTCTGAAGACGGCTTGCTTCACGGCAGCGTCGTTTCCGCCACTATCGCTTGTGGACGGGTGCTCAGCATTGATGCGTCCGAGGCGCTGGCTTTGCCCGGTGTCGTCGCAGTGATTGATCACCTCCATCGCCCGGAAATCGCCAGCTACGACAAGTCTTATGAAGACGCCGACTCGGCTGACGGTTCGCCGTTTCGTCCGTTGTACAACGACCGGGTCCTGTACAGCGGCCAGCCGCTGGCATTGATTGTCGCGGATAACCTGGAGCTGGCGCGACATGCCGGTTCGTTGGTAAAGATCGAATACGGCACAGAGCCCCATCAAACCGATCTGCTAAACCTGCAAGGCGAAGCCAAACCTGCACCCGCCGAACTGCCCAAGCCTCGTGGGAATTTTCAGGCCGGGTTTGCCGGCGCGGCCATCAGCCTTGATCTGAACTACAGCACGCCGATCGAACACCACAACCCGATGGAACCCCATGCCAGCACGGTGCTGTATCAGGCCGATGGCAGTCTGCACATCCATGACAAGACACAAGGACCGCAGAACTGTCAGTCCTATGTGCAAAAGGTATTCGGGCTGGAGAAAGAGCAGGTCAGGATTTTCGCCGCTTATGTCGGCGGGGCGTTCGGTTCCGGCCTGCGTCCGCAATATCAGCTGCCGCTGGCGGTCATGGCGGCGCTGCATCTCAAGCGTTCGGTGCGCGTTACGTTGACGCGTCAGCAGATGTTCACCTTCGGCTATCGGCCGCGCACCTTGCAACGTTTGCAATTGGGTGCGGCGGCCAACGGTCGCCTGCTCGCGGTCGCCCACTGCGCTATCGGCCAGACCTCGCGTTTCGAAGATTTCACCGAGCACGTGGTGGAGTGGAGCGGCATGCTCTACCACTGCGACAACGTGCAGCTGACCTACAAACTGGTGCCGCTGGACGTGTTCACGCCGCTGGACATGCGTGCTCCGGGCGCCGCGCTAGGTTTGATTGGCCTCGAATGTGCGATGGACGAACTGGCCTGCGCATTGGCAATCGATCCGGTGCAGTTGCGCCTGATCAACTACGCCGAGCGCAATCAGAACGAAGACAAACCGTATTCAAGTAAAGAGCTGCGCGAGTGTTACGCCCAGGGCGCGCAACGTTTTGGCTGGGACAAGCGCAATGCCGAACCGCGCAATATGCGCCGGGGCCGGCAACTGGTGGGTTGGGGCATGGCTGGCGGTGTCTGGGAAGCGATGCAACAAAAGGCCAGCGCCAAGGCATCACTTGATCACCGCGGCAAACTGACGGTCAGCAGTGCGACCACGGATATCGGCACCGGCACTTATACGGTGATGACGCAAATCGCTGCTCAGGCGTCAGGCGTTTCCGTGAGGGATGTCACCTTTGTCCTCGGCGACTCTTCATTACCGACCGCACCGTTGCAGGGCGGATCGTTCACTGTGTCGTCGGTAGGTACCGCCGTTCAGCAGGCCTGCGAGGCGTTAAAGGAAAAATTGCTCGCGGTGGCGCGACAGACACATCCGGCGTTCAGCAGTGTGACCACGGAGCAAGCGGTTTTCGAAGAAGGGCAATTGTCCTTCGGTGAGGCACGTGTGAGTTTGGCCGATCTGGCGCGGGACAGTGGCGAAGACACCCTCGACGTCCAGGTCGACGCCGAGCCGGACAAGAAGCGCGATGCCTATGCTACCGCGACCCATTCGGCGGTGTTCGTCGAAGTGCTGGTCGATGAGGATTTGGGCACGGTGAGGGTCAACCGAGTGGTCAGCGCGATTGCTGCAGGTCGAGTGGTCAACCCGAAGATGGCCCGCAGCCAGATTCTCGGTGGTGTGGTGTGGGGCATCGGGATGGCATTGCACGAGGAGACGCAAACCGACCATGCATTGGGTCGTCACATGAATCATAGCCTGGCCGAGTACCACATCCCGGTAAACGCAGATATCGGCGACATTGATGTGCTGTTTGTCGAAGAGCATGACGAGATCGTCAACGCTCTCGGTTCCAAGGGCGTCGGCGAAATAGGGATCGTCGGGGTCGCGGCGGCGGTAGCCAATGCGATCTATCACGCCACCGGGAAGCGGGTGCGGGACTTTCCCATCACCCTCGACAAACTGCTTTAGACCCTGGCCTCCTCCACCGGCACATGCATGCGGTCGCGGTTGGCCAGGGTCGGGAACAGTTTGATCCACGCCCCAGTCACCACCAGCGTGCCAATCCCACCCATCACCACCGCCGGCACGGTGCCGAACCAATGGGCAGTGACGCCGGATTCGAATTCGCCCAGCTGGTTCGAAGCACCGATGAACAAACCATTCACGGCGCTGACCCGGCCGCGCATTTCGTCCGGGGTTTCCAGTTGCACGAAGGAGGCGCGGATCACCATGCTGATCATGTCCGCCGCGCCCAACACCACCAGCACGGCCAGGGAAAACCAGAACGAGGTCGAGAGGCCGAACGCGATGGTCGCGACGCCGAACACACCGACGGCCGTGAACATCACCCGCCCGACCTTGCGCTCCACGGCAAAACGCGCGAGGTACAGCGACATCAGCAACGCACCGACTGCCGGGGCCGAGCGCAACAGGCCCAGGCCCCATGGGCCGGTCAACAGGATGTCCTTGGCGAACACCGGCAGCAGCGCCGTCGCACCACCGAGCAGTACCGCAAACAGATCCAGGGAAATCGCCCCGAGAATGTCCGGGCGACTGCGAATGAAGCGGATACCCGCGAGCAATGAATCCAGGGTCGCCTTGCCCTTGTTCAGCGGCGTTTGCCGGGCCGGCAGGTTGAGCATCAACAGGCAGGCAATGATGTAGAGAATCACCGTCGGGCCGTACACCCAGACACTGCCGAAGGCATAAAGCAAACCGCCCAGGGCCGGGGCGACGATGGTGGCTGATTGTTGAGCCGACTGCGCGGCGGCGACGGCGCGGGGGAACAGCGCGCTGGGCACGATGCTCGGCAGCAAGGCCTGGGTGGTCGGCATCTCGAAGGAGCGCGCGGCGCCTAGCAGGAACGCGAGGATGAAGATCATCTCCCGGGTGACATGATCGGTCGCGCTGCCGATGGCCAGGGCCAATGCGATCAACGCTTGCAAGGACTGACAGATCGCCGCGACCTTGCGCCGGTCATAGCGGTCTGCGACATGCCCGGTGTGCAGCATGAACAGCACCCGCGGGGCAAACTCCACCAGCCCCACCAAACCCAGGTCGAGCACATTGCCGGTCAGTTGATACAGATTCCAGCCGATGGCCACGGTGAGCATCTGAAAACCGCTGGCGGTAAACACCCGAGCCAACCAGAACGCGATAAAAGGACGGTGATGACGTAACAGCAAGGGCGCTTGGCTGGGCATCTGGGGGAAAGTCTTGAGCGAGGGGAGGGGCGAGATTATCACCAACCTGTAACCAGAAGTTGCAGGCTGGAAAATTTAGTTAGCTAGACACCGATCCCTAAAAAACGCAGAAAACACCTGTGGGAGCGAGCCTGCTCGCGATGACGGCGTATCAGTCGATACTTCTGCCGCCTGACACACCGCTTCGCGAGCAGGCTCGCTCCCACAGGTAATGTGTTTCAGGTCATGAGCACAGCTATGAGGCAACCTGTCACGCGTCAAAAGACCACACCGTCCATCGTCAAAAATGGGACTACTCTTTTAACCATTGCTTGATCCAGATCAAGACCCTTGTGGAAATGATCCGGCGGCCAGATGGCCAGACTCCCTACGTTGTGATGTTTGTAAAAAAAGAACGAATTCAAATTCGCCACACTCCATATCCGTGGGGGCAGTGGGTGCAGGCCGCAAGCCTTCAGCCGATATTACTGACAGAGGAAGACTTATGTTCGGTTTGGAGGCGCTTGATCTCGCCCGAATTCAGTTTGCGTTCACCATCTCGTTCCACATCCTGTTCCCGGCCATCACCATTGGCCTGGCGAGTTACTTGGCGGTACTCGAAGGCCTGTGGCTGAAGACGAACAACGACACTTACCGCGATCTGTACCATTTCTGGTCGAAGATCTTTGCCGTCAACTTCGGCATGGGCGTGGTTTCCGGGTTGGTCATGGCCTATCAGTTCGGCACCAACTGGAGCCGCTTCTCGGACTTCGCCGGTTCCGTGACCGGGCCGTTGCTGACGTACGAAGTCCTGACAGCGTTCTTCCTTGAGGCCGGTTTCCTTGGCGTCATGCTGTTCGGCTGGAACAAGGTCGGGCGCAACCTGCACTTCTTCGCCACGGTCATGGTCGCCATCGGTACGCTGATCTCGACTTTCTGGATTCTCGCCTCCAACAGCTGGATGCAAACCCCGCAGGGGTTCGAAATCATCAATGGCCAGGTCATTCCAACCGACTGGTTTGCAGTGATTTTCAACCCGTCATTCCCCTACCGCCTGATGCACATGGCAACCGCCGCGTTCGTCGCGACTGCCTTCTTCGTCGGTTCTTCGGCGGCCTGGCACTTGCTGCGTGGCAAGGACAACCCGGCGATTCGCACCATGCTTTCGATGGCCATGTGGATGGCCTTGATCGTGGCGCCGATTCAGGCCGTCATCGGTGACTTTCACGGTCTCAACACACTCAAGCATCAACCGGCGAAAATCGCCGCGATCGAAGGGCACTGGGAAAATCACGGCGATGAGCCGACCCCGCTGATTCTGTTCGGCTGGCCGGACATGAAAGAAGAACGGACCAAATTTGCCGTGGAAATTCCGTACCTGGGCAGCCTGATCCTGACGCATTCCCTAGACAAACAGGTGCCGGCGCTCAAGGATTTCCCGCCTGAAGACCGGCCGAATTCGACCATCGTTTTCTGGTCGTTCCGGATCATGGTGGGCCTGGGCATGCTGATGATCTTCACCGGTCTGTGGAGCTTGTGGCTGCGCAAGAGTGACAAGCTGTACACCTCGCGACCGTTCCTCTACCTGGCGTTGTGGATGGGCCCGTCCGGCTTGATCGCGATCCTCGCCGGTTGGTTCACCACTGAAATCGGCCGTCAGCCGTGGGTGGTCTACGGCCTGATGCGCACGGCGGACGCGTCCTCCAATCACAGCTTCATGCAGATGAGCATCACGCTGATCCTGTTCGTGGTGGTGTATTTCGCACTGTTCGGTGCCGGTCTGGGCTACATGATGCGCCTGGTGCGCAAAGGGCCGAAGATCGACGAAGGCGCGGAAACGCCCGAGGGTGGTCCAGGCAAGAAACGCACGCCGGCCCGTCCGCTGTCCGCAGCCGACGATTCCGCCGACGACGACCACGATCCCAGCCTGACCAAGGAGATTTGAGTCATGGGTATTGATCTTCCGCTGATCTGGGCCGTGATCATCATCTTCGGCATCATGATGTACGTGGTCATGGACGGCTTCGACCTGGGGATCGGGATTCTCTTCCCGTTCATCCCGGGCAAGACCGACCGTGATGTGATGATGAACACCGTCGCCCCGGTCTGGGACGGCAACGAAACCTGGCTGGTACTGGGCGGCGCGGCGTTGTTCGGCGCGTTCCCGCTGGCCTATTCGGTAGTGCTCTCGGCGCTGTACCTGCCGCTGATTTTCATGCTGATCGGGCTGATTTTCCGTGGCGTGGCGTTCGAGTTCCGCTTCAAGGCCAAGGACGACAAGCGCCATCTATGGGACAAGGCATTCATCGGTGGTTCGATTGCCGCCACCTTCTTCCAGGGTGTGGCGCTGGGTGCATTCATCGATGGATTGCCGGTGGTCAACCGCCAGTTCGCCGGTGGTTCACTGGACTGGCTGACGCCGTTCACAATGTTCTGCGGTGCGGCGCTGGTGGTGGCCTATGCGCTGCTGGGCTGCACCTGGCTGATCATGAAAACCGAAGGCAAATTGCAGGAACAGATGCATGATCTGGCGCGGCCGTTGGCGTTTGTATTGTTGGCGGTGATCGGCATCGTCAGTATCTGGACCCCGCTGGCCCATGCCGAGATCGCGGCGCGCTGGTTCACGCTGCCGAATCTTTTCTGGTTCCTGCCGGTGCCGATTCTGGTGCTGGTGACCCTGTACGGTCTGATCCGCGCCGTGGCTCGCAATGCGAACTACACGCCGTTCCTGCTGACACTGGTGTTGATTTTCCTTGGCTACAGCGGTCTGGGCATCAGCCTGTGGCCCAACATCGTGCCGCCGTCGATCTCGATCTGGGACGCCGCTGCACCGCCGCAAAGCCAGGGTTTCATGCTGGTCGGTACGCTGTTCATCATCCCGTTCATCCTGGGTTACACCTTCTGGAGCTACTACGTATTCCGCGGCAAGGTGACCCACGAAGACGGTTATCACTAGTACACACGATAACGGCGCAGGGCCGAATCCTGCGCCGTTTCAGAGGAGGTCACGATGATGGCTGGCAAACATTCCCTTGAGGAAATCAAGGCAGCAGAGAAGAAACCGCTTTTGCAGCGGCTCGGTTGGTTGGCCTTGATCTGGGTCGGTAGCGTGGGCGCCCTGTTTATCGTGGCGAGCCTGATGCGCATGTTCATGAATGCCGCAGGTCTGTCCACGCACTGAAACACCCGCATTCCCATCCCGTTGCCTTGCGGCACGGATTCAAACCCTCCTGTCATGAGGGTTTTTTTTATCTGCGATTATTTGCGTGCTTTGAGAATGACGAATTTCGGCGTGGCCGCCACTTGCTCTACGCCACGGAACAGCCGCGCGAGCTTGCTGTGGTAACCCAGGTGGCGGTTGCCGACGATGTACAGCGCACCGCCTGTCACCAAGGCTTCACGCGCCTGCTGGAACATCCGCCAGGCGAGAAAATCGCCGACGACTTGTTGCTGGTGAAACGGTGGATTGCACAGCACCACGTCCAGCGATTGCGCCTCTTGCCCGGCCAGGCCATCGCCGGCGCGCACGATTACGTCGCGATCACCGAGCGCAGCGCGCCAGTTTTCGGCGGCCGATTGCACTGCCATGAACGACTCGTCCACCAGCGTGTAATGGGCATCTGGGTTTTGCAGAGCGCTGGCGATTGCCAATACGCCGTTACCGCAACCGAGGTCGGCGACGCGCGCTGTGCCGAGGTTCTGTGGCAAGTGTGGGAGAAATGCTCGTGTGCCGATGTCCAGCCCTTCGCGGCAGAACACATTGGCGTGGTTCAGCAGTTCGATCGCCGGTGTGTCGAGTTGATAGCGTGAAGGGTAGGGGGACACGGCTGGGGTTTTGGCTTCAGGCGTTGCGATCAGCAGCCGGGCTTTTTTGACCGCCAACGAGGCTTGCACCGGGCCGATGTAACGTTCCAGAAGATCACCCGCGGCGCGCGGCAGATGCTTGACCATCGCTGCCGCAATCACCTGAGCGCCCGGAGCCAGTTGGCTTTGCAGACGAATCAGTTGCTCTTCCAGCAAGGCCAGGGTTTTCGGCACCCGGATCAACACACGGTCAAACGGGCCGGTGAATGCTTCGTTCGCCGGAACAACCGGCACCGCATCAAATGCCTGGCCGTTGCGGATCAGATTCTTTTCCAGACCCTGGAAGGCCAGGAACGAGTCACCGCTGCTGGTCACCAGGACTTTTCCCGCAAGGCTCGCTGCCAATGCGCCGAAGCTATCGTTGAGCACCAGTACTCGGGTGTCCGCGCCCGGCTGCTGCTCGGCCAGATGATTGAGCAGGTATTCGTCTGCGGCATCGAAAGCTTGCAGCGGTTCGTTCTGCTGTTCTGGCTGACGGATCAGATCGAGTTGGGCAAAGGGTGTTTCGAGCAGGGGCATGAGGCGGGGCTCTGGGTAGTCAACGGGTGTGGTGTCCCGCTACCTGAGGCGTTGTAGCGGGCGGGGCCGTCCGAGCGGACTGCGACGTGATGTTTCACTCGTCATCACTCTGGAGGAACCGCAAATGGTACGTTTTTTTCTTTTGGAATACTCGCGGGTTTTTCGTCCTCGGTTTTCAGGCGTGCTGCTCAGATCATGTTGGCCCTGGCGGCTTTTATGACGGCGGCGAGCTTGTTGTTGACGCCCAATTTCTTCATCGCGGTGCCGACATGGAAACTTATAGTGCGCTCCGAGACGTTGAGGATTGTGGCGATTTCCCACGCCGTCTTGCCATCGGCCGACAGTTTCAGTACCTCGATCTCGCGTGCCGTTAAATGGGGTTCGCGGGGATCCTCCATGCGTGCAGGCAGCTTTTCAGCGATGAATTGATGCAGTTGGTGGATGATGAAGATCGTGTAACCTAATTTTTCATACAATTCACAGGGGGTGATGGGGCAGTTGCGTCTGGCCAGGCTGAGCATGCTGCGCAGCCCATTGTTGCCATGAATCGACTGCGACCAGCCATACTGCAAACCGACTTGTTTTTGTATTTGCCACAGCGTTTGTGCCTTCGAGTACTCCTTCTCTTCCCATACAATGGGCAATGTTGAACGATTGCAATGGGCCAGTATCGGATCTACATCGCTGAAGTGGTTTTCATCATATTTCTCGTTCAAGACGGTTGGGTAGTTGTTAAGATTCACTCTGTCGAAGTGCGGGCCTCGTGAGTGAGATGTTATTGAAAAGGCACAAAAATTAAAGCCAAGGTTCTTAACGAGGTTAAGTGACATCTCGAAGGCCGCCGAAATATCCCTCGCGTTAGATATCTTGTGAAATTGTGATTCCTTCCACATATCCATTGGTGTAACTCCATGTGGGCATCCTGGGGGTGCAAATTGGATCCGAAATCCAGCACGCCACGAGTGTAGGAGTATTCCTACACATGCGTTGCAATTTTTTCGCTCTTGAAACCACTGAAAAATAAATAACTAGTTCTTAGCCCGGAGGAGGCAGGTTTCATGACGTACACCATTCAATTATTTAAACTTGTTTTGTACCTTCTGGTTAATGTTTAGCGACGCCCAATATCAAACGCAGTAATGACCGTAAAAAGGCGCGCTGCGCAAAGCCACTACAAATCACCGGTGTTTACATTCCCCACTTTGCGGGACACTGGGGGCATCTGTTGAATGGAGCAGCCCATGACTGCCAGTGCCGAAAAATTCACTCGCCAGACCCTGACCGACGTTCATCCATTGACCCCCAACCTGTTCACGTTGCGGGCCACCAGAGATGTCGGCTTTCGTTTTCGCGCAGGGCAATTCGCCCGGCTTGGCGTGACCCGAAGCGATGGCAGCACAGTGTGGCGTGCCTACTCAATGGTGTCCTCGCCCCATGACGAATTTCTCGAGTTCTTTTCCATCGTCGTGCCTGGCGGGGAGTTCACCAGTGAACTGAGTCGGCTGGAGGTCGGCGATACGCTGCTGGTCGACCGTCAGGCCTTTGGTTACCTGACGCTGGATCGTTTCGTCGATGGCCGCGATCTCTGGTTGTTATCCACAGGCACGGGCGTGGCACCGTTTCTGTCGATCCTGCAGGACTTCGAAGTGTGGGAGAAGTTTGAGCGGATCATCCTCGTCTACAGCGTACGCGAGTCTCGCGAGCTGGCTTATCAGGAGCTGATAGCGGGGTTGGCACAGCGCGACTATCTGGCCGAGTACGCGCACAAGTTGCAGTTCATCGCCACCGTTACGCGCGAGCAGCACCCCGGCGCCTTGAACGGGCGAATCACTACGCTGATAGAAAATGGCGAACTGGAGCGGGTGGCAGGGGTGGCGCTGACGGCCGAGCACTCGCGAGTCATGCTTTGCGGCAACCCGCAGATGATCGATGACACGCGCAAGTTGCTCAAGCAACGCGACATGCACTTGAGCCTCAGCCGACGACCTGGCCAGGTAGCGGTGGAAAACTTCTGGTAAAAAAAAACGGCGCCCCGAAGGCGCCGTTTCTGCATGCAGCCAGCCTTCAGGGCTGATTGTTCTGGGCTTTGAGCAGATCACGGATCTCGCTCAACAGCTCTTCTTCCTTGGTTGGAACCGGCGGCAGGGTTGGCGCAACGGCCTCTTCGCGTTTCAGACGGTTGATGGCTTTGACGCCCATGAAGATTGCGAACGCAACGATGATGAAGTCGATCAGGCTCTGGATGAACTTACCGTAGGCCAGCATCACCGCCGGGACCTCCCCGTTGGCTGCCTTGAGCGTAACGGCCAGGTCACTGAAGTCCACCCCACCGATCAGCAGGCCGATTGGCGGCATCACCACGTCCCCGACAAACGATGAAACGATCTTGCCGAACGCGGCGCCGATGATGATACCGACGGCCATGTCGACCACATTACCTTTGACCGCGAAGGCCTTGAACTCACTTATCACGCCCATAGGTTATTTCCTTGTTACAGATGAGGTTGGTGGATCGCAGTGTAATTCAGCAGGACGGCTCTTGCTCGAAACACCGTCTTACAATGCTCGTGTTTATCGACACATTTGCCGCCAATTAGTTTTCAAAGTGCCACCATTCGCGCGGGAACTACGCGCTAACAAGCTGATTAGCCACACAATTTTCTGAATCATCGCATTACGTTCTTTCTATTTATGTTCTGCGGTCCGGGCCTCTAGCCTCTGGGCAGCGCACTTGGAGTGCGCCTTGAAAACAGAGGAACCTGATATGACTTCAACCATTGGCCTCGGGGCTTTTCCCCATCGGAGTACCCTTGGCGTGTTAACCGCCAGCCTGCTGTCCTTCTCCGTCCATGCTGCGCCACTGACCCGCGATAACGGTGCTGCCGTCGGCGACAACCAGAACTCGCAGACCGCCGGCGCCAACGGCCCGGTGCTGCTACAGGACGTGCAGTTGATCCAGAAGCTCCAACGCTTTGACCGTGAACGAATTCCCGAGCGCGTCGTGCATGCCCGCGGCACCGGTGCCCACGGCACCTTCACCGTGACGGAGGACCTGAGTGACCTGACCAAGGCCAAGGTGTTCGCTGGTGGGCAGAGCACGCCGGTATTTGTGCGTTTCTCGGCGGTGGTCCACGGCAACCATTCGCCAGAAACCCTGCGTGATCCCCGGGGCTTTGCTACCAAGTTCTACACGGCGGACGGCAACTGGGACCTGGTCGGCAACAATTTCCCGACCTTCTTCATTCGTGATGCCATCAAATTCCCGGACATGGTCCACGCCTTCAAGCCGGACCCGCGTACCAACCTGGACGATGATGCCCGCCGCTTCGATTTCTTCTCTCATGTACCAGAGGCTACCCGCACCCTGACGGAGTTATATTCCAATTCCGGCACACCGGCCAGTTATCGGGAAATGGACGGTAATGGTGTTCATGCTTACAAGTTGGTTAATGCCAAGGGTGAAGTGCACTATGTGAAGTTCCACTGGAAAAGTCTGCAGGGGATTAATAATCTCGATCCAAAAGCAGTCACCAAAGTTCAAGGTCAAGACTACAGTCATATGACCAATGACCTGGTGAGTCATATTAACAAGGGTAACTTTCCGAAATGGGACTTGTACGTCCAGGTGTTAAATCCTCAAGACTTGTACAAGTTTGATTTTGATCCATTGGACGCAACCAAAATATGGCCCGGAGTTCCTGAGCGAAAAGTTGGACAAATGGTGTTGAACCGTAATCCGGCAAATGTCTTCCAGGAAACGGAACAAGTTGCCATGGCACCGGCCAATCTTGTTCCAGGTATCGAGCCTTCAGAAGATCGCTTGTTGCAGGGCCGGGTGTTCTCTTATGCCGATACTCAACTGTATCGCCTGGGCGCCAATGCACTGCAATTGCCGATCAATGCACCCAAGGTCGCCGTGAACAACGGTAATCAGGATGGCGCGATGAACATCGGCCACAGCAGCAGCGGTGTTAATTATCAGCCGAGCCGTTTGCTGCCGCGTGACGAGCCGCAAGCCGCGCGGTACAGCCAGTTGGCCCTGTCGGGCAGCACGCAGCAGGCGAAGATCCAGCGTGAGCAGAACTTCAAGCAGGCCGGCGATCTGTATCGCTCGTTCAGCAAGAAAGAGCGCAAGGACTTGATCGAGAGCTTCGGCGGTTCACTGGCCACCACCGATGAAGAGAGCAAGCACATCATCCTGTCCTTCCTTTATAAGGCCGACCCGGAATACGGGAGCGGGGTGACCAAGGTGGCCAAGGGGGATCTGAGCCGGGTCAAGGCACTGGCGGCCAAGCTGGCTGATTGATCACGTTTGCCTGAAAAGCGGGGCCTCTAACGAGGTCCCGTCAGACCAAGGAGCTTGCCATGCGTTTTTGTCTATCGTTGTTAATGGCGTGCGTTTCGTTCAGCGTCTTCGGCGGGCCGGCCGAAGATCCAGCAGCGCTGAAGGTTCAACTGCAGGATTACTACTTCGACGCCGCCCGCCGTGGCGATGTGCCGATGCTCGATACCTTCATCGAGGCCGGTTACTCCCTCGATACCCGCGACGGCAAGGGATACACCGCGCTGATACTTGCCGCCTATCACGGCCAGGCAGCCACCGTGGACCGTTTGCTCGCGGCTGGGGCCGACGCTTGCGCGCAGGATCAACGCGGCAACACCGCCCTGATGGGCGCCATTTTCAAGGGCGAAATCCAGATTGCCAAAACCCTGTTGGCCGCTCATTGCAGCCCCGACCAACGTAACGGCGCCGGCCAGACTGCCGCGATGTATGCCGGATTGTTCAAACGGGTCGAATTGCTGGATGAGCTCAAGGCCAAGGGTGCCGACCTGAATGCCGAAGATCCGTTGGGCAACAGCGCCGCGCGTCTGGCCAAGGGTGAAATCCGCACAGCAGCGCCGCGCTGATCCGCTTCAGCTGAGCTATCATCGCGGTTTTTGCCGGGAGTTCAGATGGCCAAGGCCAAGCGCATGTACGGCTGCACCGAGTGCGGCTCAACCTTCCCCAAGTGGGCCGGCCAGTGCGGCGAGTGCGGGGCCTGGAACACGCTGACCGAAACCATGGTCGAGAGCGGCGGTGCCGCACCACCCAGCGGTCGCACCGGTTGGACCGGCCAACAGGCACAGATCAGGACCCTGGCCGAAGTCAGCGTCGAAGAGATTCCGCGTTTCTCCACCGCGTCCAGCGAGCTCGATCGGGTGTTGGGTGGCGGCCTGGTGGATGGTTCGGTGGTGTTGATCGGCGGTGATCCGGGCATCGGCAAGTCGACCATTCTCCTGCAAACCTTGTGCAACCTCGCCAAAGTCATGCCGGCGCTGTACGTCACCGGCGAAGAATCCCAGCAGCAAGTGGCCATGCGCGCCCGCCGTCTCGGCTTGCCTCAGGATCAGCTGCGGGTGATGACCGAAACCTGCATCGAAACAATCATTGCCACCGCCCGGGTTGAAAAGCCCAAGGTCATGGTGATCGACTCCATTCAGACGATCTTCACCGAACAATTGCAATCGGCACCGGGTGGCGTGTCGCAGGTTCGGGAAAGTGCGGCGTTGCTGGTGCGTTATGCCAAGCAGAGTGGCACCGCGATTTTCCTGGTCGGCCACGTGACGAAAGAAGGCGCATTGGCCGGGCCGCGCGTGCTGGAGCACATGGTCGATACGGTGCTGTATTTCGAAGGCGAATCCGATGGGCGCCTGCGATTGCTGCGTGCGGTGAAAAACCGTTTCGGTGCCGTCAATGAATTGGGCGTGTTCGGCATGACCGACAAGGGGCTGAAAGAAGTCTCCAACCCGTCGGCGATTTTTCTGACTCGTGCGCAGGAAGAAGTGCCGGGCAGCGTGGTCATGGCGACGTGGGAAGGGACGCGGCCGATGCTGGTGGAAGTTCAGGCGCTGGTGGATGACAGCCACTTGGCGAACCCGCGTCGGGTCACGCTGGGGCTGGATCAGAATCGCCTGGCGATGTTGCTGGCGGTGCTGCATCGTCACGGCGGGATTCCGACTCACGATCAGGACGTATTTCTCAACGTGGTCGGTGGGGTGAAGGTGTTGGAAACGGCCTCCGACCTGGCGTTGATGGCGGCCGTCATGTCCAGTTTGCGCAACCGGCCTTTGCCGCATGATTTGCTGGTGTTCGGTGAAGTCGGGCTGTCGGGAGAAGTGCGCCCGGTACCGAGTGGCCAGGAACGTTTGAAGGAAGCCGCCAAGCACGGCTTCAAACGCGCGATCGTGCCCAAGGGCAATGCGCCCAAGGAAGCGCCGCCGGGGTTGCAGATTATTGCCGTGACCCGTCTGGAACAGGCCCTCGACGCCTTGTTCGAATAACCTTCCAGATAGAACACAAACCCTGTGGGAGTGAGCCTGCTCGCGATAGCGGTATGCCAGTCGACATAAATGGTGAATGTCAGATCGCTATCGCGAGCAGGCTCGCTCCCACATTGGATTAGTGTCGGGCCGTCAGATTTCGATCAGGGCGCCCAATTCGCGCTCCAGTTCCTGGGGATCCCCCAGGTTGAATTCGATCAATCGCCGCAGGCGCTCGATGGATTCCAGGCTGATGTGTTTGCAGACAAAGCCGAGCTGGCCATGATCATCGTGGGTCAACATCACATCCATCTTGATCTCGACATCCTCGGTAAGGTGAATATCGACCAGGAAATGCCAATCTGGATTACCCAGCCACGGCTCGGGTTTCTCGATCAACAGCCCCTTGAGTGACAGGTCGATCAGCTTCACCGGCCAGATGAATTCCCCCTGGCTCAGCTCGGTTCGGGCATCGAACGCAATACGTTTGAAGCGGCGGCGTTCGGCAGGGTGCTCGCTCATGGCGCAATCCTCTGGTTGTCCGCTGACTATAGACCCGCATGGTTAAAGCCTGCCAGTCAGGACAGTTCTCTAGACCAATGTCGGGGTATGGCCTTTGTCGTCAGGCGAGCTAAACTCGGGGTGGCTGTCTTTCTTGTCCACCCTGGCTGGAATCATAAAATGAAAAATAATAATAGCCTGCTACGCCATCTACCCTGGCTGCTGCTGGCAATCGTGGGAGCGTGCGCCCTTGGTGTCGTGGCATTGCGCCGAGGTGAGGCGATCAACGCCTTGTGGATTGTGGTCGCTGCCGTGGCCATTTATCTGGTTGCCTACCGCTATTACAGTCTGTTCATCGCTAATAATGTGATGCAACTCGACCCGCGACGGGCCACCCCCGCCGTGATCAACAATGATGGCCTGGACTACGTCCCGACCAACAAACACATCCTCTTCGGTCACCACTTCGCGGCCATCGCTGGCGCGGGGCCGCTGGTCGGTCCGGTATTGGCGGCGCAGATGGGCTATCTGCCCGGCACGCTGTGGCTGATTGCCGGTGTGGTGCTGGCCGGTGCCGTTCAGGACTTCATGGTCCTGTTCATGTCCACCCGCCGCAACGGCCGCTCTCTGGGCGACATGGTCCGTGAAGAAATGGGCCGCATCCCCGGCACCATCGCGCTGTTTGGCTGCTTCCTGATCATGATCATCATCCTCGCGGTGCTGGCGCTGATCGTGGTCAAGGCGTTGGCTGAGAGCCCGTGGGGCATTTTCACGGTGATGGCGACCATCCCGATCGCGATGTTCATGGGCATTTACATGCGCTACATCCGCCCGGGCCGCATCGGTGAAATCTCCGTGGTCGGCGTGTTGCTGCTGCTCGGTTCGATCTGGCTGGGCGGGCAGATTGCCGCCGATCCGGTCTGGGCCAAGGCGTTCACCTTCACTGGCGTGCAGATTACGTGGATGCTGGTCGGTTACGGTTTCGTGGCCGCCTCGTTACCGGTCTGGCTGATACTGGCGCCGCGTGACTACCTGTCGACGTTCCTGAAAATCGGCACCATCGTGGCCTTGGCGATCGGTATTCTGGTCACCATGCCCGAGCTGAAAATGCCAGCATTGACCCAGTTCATCGACGGTACTGGCCCTGTGTGGAAGGGCGGTCTGTTCCCGTTCCTGTTCATCACCATCGCCTGTGGTGCGGTTTCCGGTTTCCACGCGCTGATCTCCTCCGGCACCACGCCGAAACTGCTGGATAACGAAGTCAACGCCCGTTACATCGGTTACGGCGGCATGTTGATGGAATCCTTCGTCGCCATCATGGCGATGGTCGCGGCTTCGGTGATCGAACCGGGCGTGTATTTCGCCATGAACAGCCCGGCGGCAGTCGTCGGCGGTGACGTGGTGACAGTGGCTCAAACGGTCACCAGCTGGGGTTTTGCAATCACCCCGGAAGCGCTGCAAGCGGTGGCCAAGGACATTGGTGAAACCACGATCCTGGCCCGTGCCGGCGGTGCGCCGACCCTGGCGGTCGGTATCGCGCAGATCCTGCACAGTGTCCTGCCGGGTGAAAACACCATGGCATTCTGGTACCACTTCGCGATCCTGTTCGAAGCGTTGTTCATCCTGACCGCAGTAGACGCCGGTACCCGTGCCGGACGGTTCATGTTGCAGGATTTGCTCGGCTCGTTCGTGCCGGCGCTGAAACGCACCGAATCCTGGACCGCCAACCTGATCGCAACCGCTGGCTGCGTGGCGATGTGGGGTTGGTTGCTGTACCAGGGCGTGATCGATCCACTGGGCGGCATCAACACCTTGTGGCCGTTGTTCGGTATCTCCAACCAGATGCTGGCCGGTATCGCGCTGATGCTCGGCACCGTTGTGCTGATCAAAATGAAACGCCAGCGCTACGTCTGGGTGACCATGCTGCCAGCGGTCTGGCTGCTGATCTGCACCACCACCGCAGGCTTCATCAAGCTGTTCGACGCCAACCCGGCGATCGGCTTCCTGTCGCTGGCGAAGAAATACAGCGATGCCCTGGCCAACGGTCAGATCCTCGCCCCGGCCAAGGACATCACTCAGATGCAGCACGTGATCTTCAACGCTTACACCAACGCTACGCTCACCGCGCTGTTCCTGTTCGTGGTCTTCAGTATCCTGTTCTATGCGCTCAAGGTCGGTATTTCCGCCTGGGGCAGCAAAGAGCGTACGGATAAAGAAGCACCGTTCCAGGCGCTGCCGGATGCGTAATCGAGGAATGCACGATGTTCAATGACCTGAGTCGCCTCGGTAAATACCTCGGTCAGGCCGCGCGCCTGATGGTCGGCATGCCCGACTACGACAACTACGTCGAGCATATGCAGACCAAACACCCGGACAAACCGGTGATGAGTTACGAGATGTTCTTCCGGGAACGCCAGGAAGCTCGTTACGGTGGCAAGGGTGGGCCGAAGTGTTGTTGACCCGGTTGTCGGGTTAACAGCAATTCCTGTGGGAGCTAGCCTGCTGGCGATGACGGCTGAACATTCAACATCACTGTTGATTGACAGTCCGCCATCGCTAGCAGGCTAGCTCCCACATTTATTTTGTGTTGATACTTTAATTTTGTGAAACAGGAGACTCCAGTTGTCCTCTCCCATCCCAGTCACGATCCTCAGCGGCTTTCTCGGCGCGGGCAAGACCACGCTGCTGCGCCACCTGCTTAAAGCCGAGCACGGCCTGAAAATCGCGGTGATCGAGAACGAATTCAGCGACGCCGGTATCGACACCCAGCTGTTGGGTGACGAACCCGTGCAAGTGATGACGCTGTCCAACGGCTGCGTCTGCTGCACCATCCACACCGACCTGACCAAGGCCTTGTACCTGCTGCTCGAACGCCTGGACAGCGGCGAAATCGCCTTCGACCGGCTGGTGATCGAATGCACCGGCCTGGCCGACCCGGCACCGGTGGCACAAACCTTTTTCATCGATGAAGAGCTGCGCGAGCGTTACATTCTCGACGGCATCATTACCCTGGTCGACGCGGCGCACGCCGACACTCACCTGACCCAGACCATCGCCCAGGCGCAAATCGGTTTTGCCGACCGCTTGCTGGTGAGCAAACGGGATCTGGTGGACGAATCGACGTTTACCGCGTTGAGCGAGCGCCTGACCCGCATCAACCGTCGCGCGCCGATTCGCGTGGTCGAACACGGCAAGATCGACCTGGCCGAGCTGCTCGACGTGCGCGGCTTCAACCTGAATGCCGACCTCGGCGGCGTCAGCCTGCGCCCGGTAGGCAAGGCGCCCTCCATCGACCGGATTTCCAGCCTGGTGCTGCGCACCGACAAGCCGCTGGATCTCGACAGGCTCAGTGAGTTCATGAACGAGCTGCTGGAAGACCATGGCAAGCAATTGCTGCGCTACAAAGGTGTGTTGAACATCGTTGGCGAGCCGCGGCGCATGGTGTTTCAGGGGGTGCTGAAGCTTTACGGATTCGACTGGGACACGGAGTGGGCGGACGACGAGGCGCGGGAAAGCGTGATCGTGTTTATTGCCGATGATTTGCCGGAAGAGAAAATCCGTGAGGGGTTTGCGCGGGTGGCGGCGGATTGAACCATTGTGTCCGTCAGTGATGACGCCTTCGCGGGCAAGCCTCGCTCCTACAAGGGCTATGAATTACCTGTAGGAGCGAGGCTTGCCCGCGAAGGCGATTTAACCGGCAGCACGATCTTGACTGGATCTCGATCCAGCGTTCAGCAATGTCTCTTCCAGATGATCAAGATGCCGATTCAGCGAAGCCACTGCCATTTCGGCATCCCCACGCTCAATCGCATCCAGAATCCCCGCATGCACCCGCCACCCGCAATATCCCTCCACCTGCGCATCAAACTGCGCAATCGCCAGCGACGTCAGCGGCACCAGACTGCCGAGAAAATGCGCCAACGGCGCATTCCCCGCCATTTCCGCCAACTGCAAATGAAACTCCCCCGACAACCGAATCGCCGGGCCCCGCGCGGTACAGCGGCGCTCGCTTTCGATCAGGGCACGCAGGCGATTCAAGTCTTGCGCACGAGGTTGCCGGCAGGCCAGTCGCACCAACGTGATCTCGGTCAGCCGCCGTGCATGCAGCGTCTGCCGGGTCTGTTCGGCATCGAGCGCGGCAACGCGGGGCCGATGATTCGCTCGAAGGACGATGATCTGCTGATGAGACAGGCGCGTCAGCACGCCACGAATGTCACTGCGTCGAACGCTGAACGTCTGCGCCAGGCTTTCTTCGGTAAAGCGGCTGGACGCAGTGAGGCGCTGTTCGAGAATGGCGTCGAAGATCCGCGAATAGAGATCATCCACCCGCGATGGAAAGGGCAGGGCAGTGAGTGTTTTCGGTGAAGCGAAGCTATTCATGGCCTGTCTCCAGTTCGAAGCAGTTTCAGCTGCCGAGGTTGTCGTCCGGGATATTCAACTCAATGCCCATCCGCTGGCCTTCCCGGAGGATGTGCCGACGCATCTCGGCGCTGGCCTGGGCGCTGTTTTTGCTGCGGATCGCGCGCACCACGGCTTCGTTCTCCTCAAGGCGTTCGGCCAGATGCTCTGGCGAATTGCGCAGCACTTCGGCGCTTTGCTTGAGGGCATTGCTGGTCTGCTGCACCACGCTCTGGAAGATCGGGTTCGAGGTCAGCGTGAACAGTTCTTCGTGGAAGGCGATGTAGGCGTTCGCTCCGGCTTCGCTGTCGTTGGCTTCCAGCGCTTCGCGCATGTCCATGAGGGTCAGGCGCAGTTGCCCGACTTCCTTGCTGCTGATCGATTGCGCGACCAGGCCGACGATAAAGGGCTCGAGGGTGTAGCGCAGTTGCAGCACGTCTTCCAGGCTGGCGCCGGCCACCGCGCTGTCGTGGCTTTGGCTGTCGCTGAGATGGGCGTCCAGCACCACCACGCCTTTGCCGGGCATCGAGCGCACCAGGCCAAGGGTTTCCAGCACGATCACCGCTTCACGCAGGCTCGGGCGGCTGATGCCCAGTTGTTCGGCCAACTCACGTTGCCCCGGCAGCATTTCGCCGGAGCGCCACTGACCACGGGCCAAAGCGGCCCGAAGTTTTTCTACGACTGAGTTCACAACGGTCGACGAGGTAATCACTGTTCGCTCCATGAGCATCCAAAACGGTTGATGACCGTGCCTGCCCGCAGGCAGGCACGGCGATTATTCAAAATTCCTGCTGATGTGCCGGGGCGACGGGTTTTCTTGGCTGGAAGGTATAACCCACCTGGCCGGAAAGCACTTTGTTCGCCCGTTGAATATCGATGTCCTTCTCCCAACGGGCGATGGCCACGGTAGCGACGCAGTTGCCGATCAGGTTGGTCAGCGCCCGGCCGATGCCCATGAACCAGTCCACCGCCAGCACCAGCACCAGGCCCACCACCGGAATCGCCGGGATCGCCGTGAGTGTTGCCGCCAGAATCACCAGCGCCGAACCGGGAATCCCGTGGGCACCTTTGGAGGTGATCAACGATACCAACAGAATCGTCAGCAGATCAGTCATGGCCAGCGGCGTGCCGGTGGCATTGGCAATGAAGACGATGGCGAGGGTCAGGTAGATCGAAAAACCGTCGAGGTTGAACGAATAACCCGTAGGAATCACCAATCCGACTGTCGAACTGCCGATGCCCAGATGCTCAAGCTTGCGCATGATTTGTGGCAGCACGGCGTCGGAAGAAGCGGTGCCCATGACGATCAGCAGTTCTTCGCGCAGGTACTTGAGCAGTGGCCACATCTTCAGGCCCGAAAGACGCATCACCAGGCCGAGAATCAAGGTCACAAACGCCACACAGGTCAGGTAAAACAGGCCGACCAGGCTGCCCAGGTGCTGCAGCGAATCCAGGCCATATTTGCTGGTGGTAAAAGCGATGGCGCCGAACACGCCGATCGGCGCCAGGCGCACGATCATGCCCATGATGCGGAAGATCACGTGGCTCAGCTCATTGATCAGCCGGGAAATCCCTGAAGCCGCTTCACCCACCAGGTTCAGCGCACTGCCGAACAGCACCGAAAACAGCAGCACTTGCAGAATGTTGTTCTCCGCGAAGGCGCCGATCACCGAGGTCGGGATCAGGTTCATCAGGAACTGGGAGGTGGTTTGCATGTGCTGGCCGCGCTGGGCAATGTCGCCCATGTCGGCAGCGGAAAGCTGATCCAGATGAATGTTCGCGCCGCTGCCGATCCCGGTGGTGAAAGCGAACACCAGACCAATCACCAGGGCGATGGTGGTCAGGATCTCAAAGTAGATCACCGACTTCAGGCCGATGCGGCCGACCTTCTTCAAGTCGCCGGCACCGCTGATACCGCTGACCACGACGCAGAACACGATCAGGCCGATGAGCATCTTGATCAGTTTGATGAAGCCGTCGCCGAGCGGTTTGAGCTGGGCAGAGTATTCAGGAAGGGTCAGCCCGCAGACGATGCCGAGCACCAGTCCGAGAACCACTTGGAGGAAGATTGAACGCGAGCACCATCTGAGCATGGGAGGAATCCTGGTCGGTGTCCTGGCTGCCGACGCTAGGCGCATCAGATTCAGGACTTAATTATTGTGGTCTTACCGGTATGTCCAGTGCAGGCGCAGTCTAGGCGTTGTTTTTGGGTGATCGCAAGTGGAAATTGTGTAATTGGCATGACCGGTCTGACCAGTGGTGCTGGTCCTGTAGGAGCCGGCTTGCTGGCGATGGCGGCCAAAAGATCATTGCAAGGTTCAAGGACGTATCGCCAGCAAGCCGGCTCCTACAAATCCAGGACGAAAAAAAACCGGCCATCACGTGGCCGGTTTTTCAGTGCTGCGGTTCAGCGGTGCAATTAAGCGCCGTACACCGGCAGCTTCTTGCAGATGGCCTTGACCTTCTCACGAACGGCATCGATCACCGCTTCGTTGTTCAGGTCCGCCAGGATGTCGCAGATCCAGCCGGCCAGCTCTTTGCACTCTGCTTCCTTGAAGCCGCGAGTGGTCACAGCCGGAGTACCGAAGCGCAGGCCGGAGGTGACGAACGGGGAGCGTGGATCGTTTGGCACGGAGTTCTTGTTCACGGTGATGAACGCTTTGCCCAGAGCAGCGTCGGCGTCTTTACCGGAGATTTCCTGCTTGATCAGCGACAGCAGGAACAGGTGGTTTTCAGTACCGCCCGATACCACGTCGAAACCGCGCTCGATGAACACGCCGGCCATGGCCTTGGCGTTCTTCACTACTTGTTGCTGGTAAGTCTTGAACTCAGGCTGCAGCGCTTCCTTGAAGCAGATCGCTTTGGCGGCGATAACGTGCTCCAGCGGGCCACCCTGGGCGCCCGGGAATACGGCGGAGTTCAGCTTCTTCTCGATGTCGGCGTTGGCGCGAGCCAGGATCAGGCCGCCACGTGGACCGCGCAGGGTCTTGTGCGTGGTGGTGGTCACGACGTCAGCGAATGGAACCGGGTTCGGGTAGACGCCAGCGGCGACCAGACCGGCCACGTGGGCCATGTCAACGAACAGGTAGGCGCCGACTTTGTCAGCTATTTCGCGGAAGCGCGGGAAGTCGAGGATCTGCGAGTAGGCAGAGAAACCGGCCACGATCATTTTCGGCTTGTGTTCAACGGCCAGGCGCTCGACTTCGTCGTAGTCGATCAGGCCATTGGTGTCGATGCCGTACTGAACGGCGTTGTACAGCTTGCCGGAGGAGGAAACGCTGGCGCCGTGGGTCAGGTGACCGCCATGGGCCAGGCTCATGCCCAGGATGGTGTCGCCCGCTTGCAGCAGAGCCAGGTAAACGGCGCTGTTGGCTTGGGAACCGGCGTGCGGCTGAACGTTGGCGTAATCGGCGCCGAACAGTTCCTTGGCGCGGTCGATGGCCAGCTGCTCAACCACGTCGACGAACTCGCAACCACCGTAGTAGCGCTTGCCCGGGTAGCCTTCGGCGTACTTGTTGGTCAGTACCGAGCCTTGAGCTTCCATCACCGCTGGGCTGGTGTAGTTTTCCGAAGCGATCAGCTCGATGTGTTCTTCCTGGCGCTGAGCTTCTTGCTCCATGGCGGCAAAAAGATCGGCGTCGTACTTGGCAATAGTCAAATCACGGCTGAACATGGCGGTCCTCAAGGATCGGGGGCAGAAAAGGGGGGCATTCTAACCCAATGGGTTTTAGATGGCATATGAAAGGACATCATGTCGCAGACAAGTGGCGTTCATGCTGGGATCAGCGGTGATTGTGCCGGCCCAATCGCCAGCAGGCTGGCTCCCACAGTAATCGCGATAGCTGCAAATTCCCTGACCGACATAAATTCTTGTGGGAGCCAGCCTGCTGGCGATGGCCTCTCCACAAAATTTCAGTCGAACATGAAGAGCGCATCATTGCTGAACTGCGCTTCAAACCGGCTCGCCGGCATCGGCCGCCCGAACAGATACCCCTGAACCTCATCGCACCCATGCTCACGCAGGAAGTCGAGTTGCTCATGGGTTTCCACTCCCTCGGCAATCACAGCCAGATTGAGGCTGTGGGCCATGGCGATGATCGCCCGGGCAATCTGCGCATCCTGTTCTCCCGACGGCAGGCCATCAACAAAGGTGCGGTCGATTTTCAGCACGTCGATGGGGAATTGCTTGAGGTAGTTGAGCGATGAATAACCGGTGCCGAAGTCATCGACCGCAATGCTCAGGCCGAGGTTTTTCAACCCGGCGAGGATCTGCATCGCTTCGCTGACTTCGCGCATCAGGATACTTTCGGTCAGTTCCAGCTCCAGGCACGCCGGCGGCAGGCCGGTTTCCTTGAGAATGGTGGCGATCCGCGTGCCGAGCTGGCCGTCGGAGAACTGCCGGGCCGAGATGTTCACCGACACCTTCGGTACGCGCACCTTGGCCTGGTGCCAGGTCTTGAGCTGACGGCAGGCTTCGCTGATCACCCAGTCGCCGACATCCACCACCAGCCCGAGCTCTTCGAGCACCGGAATGAAATCCCCCGGCGGCACCAGGCCGCGACGTGGATGACGCCAGCGCAGCAGTGCTTCGGCACCGGTCAGGCGTTTACCATCGCCGCTGAACTGCGGCTGGTAGTACAGAACGAATTCGTCTTGTTCCAGGGCATGCCGCAAGTCGCTTTCCAGTTCCAGGCGCTCCAGGGCGCTGGCGTTCATGTCCGCCTGATAGAACTGGAAGTTGTTCTTGCCGCGCTCCTTGGCGTGGTACATCGCGGTGTCGGCGTTCTTCATCAGCTGGCTGAGCTCGTTGCCATCCTGCGGGCTCAAAGCGATACCGATACTGGCGGTGACGAAGAATTCGCGGCCTTCCAGCACGAACGGTTTCACCAGGCTGGCGAGGATTTGCTCGGCCACATGAATCGCCCGGTTCAAGGCCACTTCACGGTTGACCCGCGGTTGCAGGAGCAAGGTGAATTCATCGCCACCCATGCGCGCCACGGTGTCGTCATCGTCGACGCAACCGAGCAGGCGCGTGGCCATTTCCTTGAGCATGCGGTCGCCGGCGGCGTGGCCGAGGGAATCGTTGATCGGCTTGAAACGGTCGAGGTCGAGAAACATCAGCACCACCCAGGACTTCTGCCGCTCGGCTGATTGCAGCGCGGTGTGCAGACGGTCCTGGAACAGCGTGCGGTTGGGCAGGTGGGTCAGGGCGTCGTAGTAGGCGAGGCGGTGAATCCGCTGCTCGCTGGCCTTGCGCTCGCTGATGTCGCTGAAGAAGCACACGTAACTGGCCAGATCACCTTCATCGTCGAGCACCGCCGTGATGCCGACCCAGGCCGGGTAATGCTCGCCGTTGCGCCGCTTGAGCCAGACTTCGCCTTCCCAGGTGCTGTTCTGATGCAGTTGCTTGAGCACATAACGCAGGTGGGCTTCCTGCTGCTCGTCGACGGTCAGCATGTTCGGCAGCTGGTCCAGCACCTGCTCCACGGCATAACCGCTGACGCGACTGAACGCTTCGTTGGCCTGGACGATGTAGCCGGCCGGGTCGGTGATCAGGATCGCCGAGGTCGAATGCTCGAATACCGTGGCGGCCATGCGCAGGTCTTTCTCGGCCCGGCGTTGCTGGCTTATGTCGCGACCGACGCCCAGCACGCCTTCGAAGGCGCCGTGTTCGTCCCAGACCAGCACCAACCGCAGTTCGATCGGGATCTTGCGCCCATCGGCCCGCAGGCAATCAAACAGGAACAGCTGGGTCTGCACCTGACTGCGCAACAGCGCCAGTTGCTCGGGTTTATCCAGCGCTTTGCTGACCCGGTCCATCAGGCCGTAAATGCCGGTCAGTTGTTGCGGGTTGGCGATGGTCGATTGCCAGCCGTTCTGGAAGATCCACTCGGCGTCGTAGCCCAGTACGGCATGCACCGACGGGCTGACGTAGTTGAGCTTCATTTTGCTGTCGGTGGAGAAAATCACGTCGCTGATGCTTTCGGCAAGCATCCGGTAGCGCTGCTCGCTGTCACGCAGGGATTCACTGGCTTCGATCTGATCGGTGATGTCCTTGGCCACGCCGATGATCCGCGTGACCTGATCGTGTTTGTCCCGCGCCAAAGCCTGTTCGCGAATCTCGAAACGCCGCCACTTGCCGTCGCGATGACGGAACCGCAGCTGGCATTGCAGCAACTGGGTGTAACCGGCGTGGCGCTGGGTCTGGCGCGAGCGGTGGTAGTAATCGGCATCTTCGGGGTGCAGGAGGATTTCCCAGAAGTACTCGCCCATCTGGTGCAGCTCGGTGCGGTTGTAACCGAGGGTCTGGCCCAAGTGGTGGTTGCTGAAAATCATCCGCTGGCTGATCACGTCTTGCACGTACAGGTGATCCGGCACAGTGCGCACCACATCGGACCAGAAGCCTTCACGTTCCAGCAGCGACAGCTCGATCAGCTTGCGGCTGGTGATGTCGGTGATGCTCAGGATCACCGCCTTATAGTCGGCGTGATCTTCCGGCAGTCGCAGCACCAGCCACAGGTGCTGGTCACGGCCATTGGCATCTTTAAGCTGGATTTCCAGCTCAAGCTGTTTCTGCTGGTTGAGCACGGTTTCGAGCACTTGGTGGCCAATGGCGGTGCCGTCCAGCGGGGAGCCTTCAATCAACAGTTTCCAGGCCTGATCGCATGAATTGACGTTAAGCAGTTGCAGGGCGACCAGGTTGACCTCGGTGATACGCAGTTCCGAAAGCAGCTGGCGGCGCTGCTCCGGTGTTTCGAGCCAGGCCTTGAGTTGCTCGCTGTTGTGCAGGTGGGCCTTGTCGAAGAAAGCCTTTAGCCCCGAGACGTCAAGGACGCAAAGGGCAACGCCGGTGCCTTCGAAAATATCGTGATAGCGCCGGCGGCCTTCATGCAGTTGGCGTTGACGGCGGCGAATATTCAGCAGCGCGATGAACGGCAGCAGGGAGAAGGCCAGGCCCAACAGGCATTTGCCGATGAACGCCGGCAACAGTTGTTCGAGCACTTGCTGGCGATCGAACAGCCCACGCAGCTGCCAATCACTGCTGCTCAGGGGCACCGTCAGCACGCTGTTGGCCATATCGTCCGGGGACAGCGCGCTCGGTTTGACCGAAGGCGACGCTTCATCGCGGCTGATGATCTGGTGATTGACCCGGTTTTCCACCAGCCACAGCGGACGAATGCCGGCTTCGTTTTGCTTGGTCAGTGACGAGAAAAAGGTCGGCGTCAGGCGCAAGGCCCAGTAACCACGGCTGCTGCCGCTGGCTTGATGCAAAAGCAGGTGCACCACTGAGCCGTCATCGGCATTGCTGAAATAGTGGACCTGGGCGCGGCTGCGCCGGACCAGATCGCTGAGGTAGTCGGCGTCCTGGCTGTCGGCGGCGCTGTCGCTGAGGACTTTGCCGGAAGGACTGAGCAACGCCAGGCTGCGCAGTTCAGGCAGCGACTGTTGCAACTTGCGCAGCAACGCCTGCTGTTCGTCGGCAGTTTGCGGTTGTTCGACGATTGGTAGCAGGTTGAGGGCGATCTGGGCGTTGAGCGCCATGTTCAGGCTGACTTGCGCGGCCAGGTCGGCGGTGTAGTCGATGGTGTATTGGCGCTGGTGTTTCTGGGTTTCGCGAAGCTGATCCAGCAACTGCCAGAACAGCAGCGCGAGCAGCAACAGCACGAGCATCGCCAACGCACCCTTCAAGGATCCGCGCAGGGGCGAGCCAGTCGCAGCATTGGGTGCGCTCACGGACGAAGGCGGAGAGACATTAGACAAACTGTAATCCTGCGGTTTGGCTGGACTGGCGCGACGTGCACTATAAGCCGGACGCCCGAAGGGCGGCTAGCATGCCTTGAGTTGTGGCGAAGTGCCAGCCCTTCGCGGCTGGACTGCCATCTGTCATTCAGGTAGCTTTGCCGGTTACGCGGGAGCGTTCCAGCTCCTAGACTCAGGCTTTTCTCACGCGCACGTATTGATAACGATCAATCGCTGGCAGCGTGCAAGGCCTGGCCGGGCACCGCCTGCGCTCCAAATCATCTGTCACTGACCCAAGGTTCTCCATGGCTCAATACGTATTCACCATGCATCGGCTGGGCAAAGTTGTTCCGCCGAAGCGGGAAATCCTGAAAAACATTTCTCTGTCGTTCTTCCCCGGCGCCAAGATCGGCGTGCTCGGCCTCAACGGTTCGGGTAAGTCCACGCTGCTGAAAATCATGGCGGGCGTCGACACCGAGTTCGAGGGCGAAGCCCGTCCGATGCCGGAGCTGAACATCGGCTACCTGCCACAGGAACCAATCCTGGACCCGACCAAGACCGTGCGTGAAGTGGTCGAGGAAGCGGTCAGCGTGATCAAAAACGCCCAGGCGCGCCTGGACGAGGTCTACGCGGCTTATGCTGAGGAAGATGCCGACTTCGACAAACTGGCCGCCGAACAGGCCAAGCTCGAAGCCATCCTGCAAGCCAGCGATGGTCACAACCTGGATCGCCAACTGGAAGTCGCCGCCGATGCGCTGCGTCTGCCGGCCTGGGATGCCAAGGTCGAATTCCTGTCCGGTGGTGAAAAGCGTCGTGTGGCCCTGTGCCGCCTGCTGCTGTCCGCCCCCGACATGCTGCTGCTCGACGAACCGACCAACCACCTGGACGCCGATTCCGTCGCCTGGCTGGAGCACTTTCTGCACGATTTCCCGGGTACCGTGGTAGCGATCACGCACGACCGTTACTTCCTGGACAACGTTGCCGGCTGGATCCTCGAGCTCGACCGCGGCGCCGGTATCCCGTACGAGGGCAACTATTCGGGTTGGCTTGAAGCCAAGTCCGATCGTCTGGCGGCTGAATCCAAGTCGCAGTCGGCTCACGAAAAAGCCATGAAGGAAGAACTGGAGTGGGTGCGCAAAGGCGCCAAGGCCCGCCAGTCCAAATCCAAGGCTCGTCTGCAACGCTTCGAAGAAATGCAATCGCAGGAATTCCAGAAGCGCAGCGAAACCAACGAGATCTACATCCCGGCCGGTCCGCGCCTGGGTGACAAGGTCATCGAGTTCAAGAACGTCTCCAAAGGCTATGGCGATCGCGTGTTGATCGACAACCTGTCGTTCTCCATGCCTAAAGGCGCCATCGTTGGCGTGATCGGCGGTAACGGCGCCGGTAAATCGACTCTGTTCCGCATGCTGATGGGCAAGGAAACACCGGATTCGGGCAGCATCGAAGTCGGCGAAACCGTGCAACTGGCCTGCGTCGACCAGAGCCGCGAAGACCTGGATGGCAGCAAGACTGTGTTCCAGCAAATCTCCGACGGTTCTGATCAGATCCGCATCGGCAACTACGAGATTCCGTCGCGTACGTACGTTGGTCGCTTCAACTTCAAGGGCGGCGATCAGCAGAAGTTCGTCAAGGACCTGTCCGGTGGTGAGCGCGGTCGCTTGCACCTGGCCCTGACCCTGAAAGAGGGCGGCAACGTCTTGCTGCTCGACGAACCGTCCAACGACCTCGACGTTGAAACCCTGCGTTCCCTGGAAGAAGCCCTGCTGGACTTCCCGGGCGCCGCCATTGTGATCTCTCACGATCGGTGGTTCCTTGACCGCGTCGCGACCCACATCCTGGCGTACGAAGACGACTCGCAAGCGGTGTTCTTCGAAGGCAACTACACCGAGTACGAAGCCGATCGCCGAAAGCGTCTCGGCGAAGCGGCTACCCAGCCGCATCGTGTACGGCACAAGAAACTGGCCTGATATCGGGTTGGGTGCATGAAAAACGGAGCCTTCGGGGCTCCGTTTTTTTATGGGCTTCCGTTACACCGTGGTGCGGCCATCGCTAGCAGGCTAGCTCCCACAGGCGTATGCGATCGACACAAATCCAGTGTGGGAGCTAGCCTGCTAGCGATGGCGGCCTAAAGATCACCCAATCTCTATATGCAGAACCTCAATCACCAAATCCCCCACCGGCCGTTTCCACACCACTTCATCCCCGACCTGCGCGCCCAGCAACGCCCGCCCCAGTGGCGAACCCCAGTTAATCAGCCCGCTCGCAGCCTCCGCCTGATCCTCGCCCACCAACTGCACGCGTTGTTCGTTGCCCTGTTCATCGGCAAAGGTCACCCAGGCGCCCATCTGCACTTTGTTGGTTGAGGAGGCCGGCACGACCAACTGAGCGCTTTGCAGGCGTTGATTGAAGTACCGCCAGTCACGCTCAAGGTCGGCCTGGCGCTGTTTGTCCGCCAGTTCACCCTTCGAACTCTGTTCATTGAGCAGGTTTTGCACCTCGGCGACTTTCGCCTGAAGCTGCGCGCGCCCGGCGGGCGTGACGTAATTGGGCTGCGCGCTGACCTGCCGTTCGACTGGCTGATCGGCTTGCGCGGCGGCGTTATCTTCATTGACGAAAGCGCGACTCATGGTTTTCTCCCGTTATAGGGTTTGGGCCATGGTTACAGGCTTTTAGTTTCGACGGATGTCTGTCAGCGACTCATTGCGAGCGATAGGCACGGGCGGCGTCCTGGTCCTTCTGTTGCTGCCAGGCTTTGTCCCGGTCGTCCCAATGGTGGCTGCGATAGTCTTCACGATCTTCATTTTCGCGCATGGCCTGGCACTGACGAAACCCGTCGCTCCAGCCCTCGGCGTACTGCTTGTCCTTGAGATAACGCGGGACGTTCTTGCGAAACTCCCCGGTAATTGCCCCGGCGGCTTGCCGGCCACTGCTGCAACCGTCATCGAAACCATCGGCGAACGCCGGTGGATAACCTTTGGCGATCAAATCTTCGTGGGTTGACTGGCAACCCGCGATCAACATCAACAACCCCAGCACACCTGCGCAACGCCACATTTCGTACTCCCGGCCGTTGAACGGCCTACGGGTGAAGTCTAGGAGTGGAATCGTGAGGGGGATGTGAAAGGCGTGTGATCAATCTGTTGGCCACCACAAATCCCCTGTGGGAGCGAGCCTGCTCGCGATGGCGGTATGTCAGTCAGCAATGATGTCTACTGACGCACCGCCATCGCGAGCAGGCTCGCTCCCACATTGGTTTTGCGGTGGATTCGGATCAGTAGTGATACCACTTCACCTCAAGCATCACTTCGTTCTCGGGCGAGGCGAGGTGGCTGAATTCGCGCTGGGCGCTCAGGCGCAGCCCCAGGTTGCGCGACACTTCCCATTGCTGGTTCAGGCTCACACTGCGGCGCACTTCGCCATTGGTGAAGAAATCGCCCTTGGTTTCCAGACTGAAGTTGCCCAGCGGATTTTTCCACAGCAGGCCACTGTTGAAACCTGCCGCCGGTGCGATAAAGCCCGCGAAGTCGTTGTTGTGCTCGACGCGCACGGTGCCCAGCGCAAAGCCGAGCATGTCTTCGCCCAGTTGCCAGGTGCCGCCACCACCACCGTTGACGTGGCTGACCAACGTTTCGTCGTCATGCTTGCCCGGCACGCGCTCCAGACCGCCCGTGACTTGCCACGAAAGCGGCTGCAACAGCTCATTGCGCGGCGTCAGGGAGCGGATAGTCGCCAGGTCCAGTTGCTGGAACTGCCAGTGATTGCCTTCGTACTGGCGCAGTTTCATCTGCAGGATTTCGATCTGCGCACCGAGCGGGAAGCTCTCGGCGTTATCGTTGAGATCGTGATAAGCCATGCGCAGGCCATATTCGCCGAACGCCTTGTCGCCGCGGGTGCCGATACCGGCCTGCCAAGTGCGGGATTCGTGACCGTCCTCTGGCAAGCCGGGTCGCGCAATGTCCAGCTCAGGCGGGGGGTTCTGGTTGATCGCCCGCAGCAGTTCGAAACTTCGTTGCGCCTGCTCCGGATCGCGTTCCTGGCCATTGGCCCGGTAACGCTCCAGTCGATAGGCCGCATCGATGATCAGCGCCTGGCGCTCGCGGGGCTGGGCCTTGAATGCAGGTGTCTGCAATTGCTTCTGGTCGGCGCTGACTTTCAGTACCCAGTCCTGCTCGTCGCGGGTCAACGGCTCGGCGCGGCTCAGCAGTTCACGTTCACGGGACGGGCGATACTGAATCGATTCCACCAGCCCGGCTTCTTTCACCGCTTTGACGGTGTCGGTGGGAATCGCGGTCAGCGGGAACTGTTCGGTCAGGCGCAGGCCAGGCCGCGCCACTTGCAGCAGCTCAAGCAAGCGATAGGAGCAGTTTTCGTCGAAAAAGAAATAGTCGAACTGGATCTGCTTCAACTCCCAGACGTGTTCGACCATGCGCTCGGTTTCTGCCTGCGTCAGGTTCAGCCGGTACTCCCACAGGTCCCGGTTCTCGAGGCTGCGGTATTCAGAGAGTTTTTCCTGGTACGGCACCAGCGCAAACAGACCCGGATAGCCACCCATCAAGCCTTTCCAGGCGTAGAGGATGCTGTTGTCCGAGCCTTCGATGTAGGCGCCGAAGTTGATCGCATAACTGAGCAGGGCGGTTTGATCGCTCTGCACATTGGCCTGGTCGATGCGCAGCAAGGTATGGCCGAACATCGATGACGGACTGTTCAGATAAGCCGCCGGGAAAATCATCACCGCGCTATGGGGCGAGACATCCTTGAACCATTGCTTGAACTCCGTGCAATCGAGCGTCGGCAAATCTGTCAGGTTGAGTTGCGCTCTCAGCCAGCGGGTACGGGCCGGATAGACGCATTGCGCATGCTTTTCGCCGGCACTGGCCGGGGCGTACAGCGCCTGCACGGTGGCCGCCAGTTCGCGGTCGGGGTGTTCGTTGCCATCGGGTGTGAGAAAGAACTTCCTGTCGCTGACATAGCTGCGCCAGCCGCCCAACTTGGCGGTTTCGTAGTGGCCCAGGGAAATCCAGAAGGGGTCGTTGGCCAGTTGCTGCAAACGTTGATTGTCGACATGTGGCGCGGCGGACAGCGGGGCGCAGACACAGAGCGCCAGCCAGGCAAGGCGTTTGAGCATAGTGGGCAACTTAAGTCGAAAAAAAACAAAGACCCAAAGAGGGCAGGTCAAAAAGGGCCAGGTCCAAAAAAACAAAACCCGCTCCCCCGAAAAGGAGCGGGCGGGTCGAGCTTAAGCTTGAGTAGCGTACTTGGCCAGACGCGGATCGCTCTTCAGAACGGCCAGGGTGTTGGTATGCACGTCGTCAGCGGTCACGTCAGCCTTGCTGAAGATCTGCTGGAAGTGCTCGTGAGTCACGGCAGCGAAGTGCGCACGGTCTTCCGGCGCCACGCCCAGTACCACAGCGTAGGTCGTCAGCGCTTCGCCGTTACCTTTGGCCATGTCTTCGGACAGCTCGTTCATCATGCCATTCATGGCAATCCAGGATTTGCCGCCATAGGTCAGCGACGCATTAGTCGAGCAACCGTTGGTACCGGAGGTCATACCGAAGGTCGCGTTGCCGGAAGTGCCGTTGGTGGTGGATGCCAGGAAGTGAGCCGGGGTGCCACGCTGACCTTCGAACAGCATGTTGCCCCAACCGCAATCCGGGCCGCCTGGCGCTTGCGCCATGGCGTTGATGGATACAGCGGTGAAGAGAGTACCGAGAAGAATCCGTTTCATAGCTATGTTCTCTTTATGTGCATACCAATGGACAAGGGGTCTGGCCCAATCCGGCGCCAGTGGGCCAGTTATTAATCCAGCCGCGCAGTTTGGAGTTTAGGCACGTTCCCGTGGTTCCGTGATTTTTTGCAAAACATTCGTTGAAATCATTGATTTGCCCCCGGCCTGCCTGGCGATGACGGTTTGTCTATGCTTTGGCTGGAGGCGCGCCTTGCAAGTGAGGTATGGGCAGCGCCAGAATGCCGCTATCTGCCCCGCCTGATGTAAGGAAGCCCGATGCCTGATCCTGTTGCTGCCAGCTTGCGTCTAGCGCCTGAAGCGCTGACCCGTCCGTTTTCCGCTGAACAGTTCAGCTTCTCTACCACCAATGATCTGGAGCCTTTCCGCGGTGTGCTTGGCCAGGAACGCGCGGTCGAAGCATTGCAGTTCGGCGTGGCCATGCCGCGCCCCGGTTACAACGTATTTGTCATGGGTGAGCCCGGCACCGGCCGGTTTTCGTTCGTTAAACGCTACCTGAAAGCCGAAGGCAAACGCCTGCAAACCCCGGCGGACTGGGTCTACGTCAATAATTACGATGAACCTCGCGAGCCTCGCGCACTGGAGTTGCCATCGGGCACCGCCGGCGCCTTCATCGCTGACATCAACGGTTTGATCGACAACCTGCTGGCGACCTTTCCGGCCGTCTTCGAACACCCGTCCTACCAGCAAAAGAAAAGCGCCATTGACCGCGCCTTCAACCAGCGCTACGACAAGGCGCTGGATGTGATCGAGCGCCTGGCGCTGGAGAAGGAAGTCGCGCTGTATCGCGACGCCAGCAACATTGCCTTCACGCCGATGAGCGAAGGCAAGGCCCTGGACGAAGCGGAATTCGCCCAGCTGCCGGAAGCCGATCGTGAGCGTTTCCACGACGATATTTCCGGTCTTGAGGAGCGACTGAACGAGGAGCTCGCCAGCCTGCCGCAATGGAAGCGCGAGTCGAGCAATCAACTGCGCCACCTCAACGAAGAAACCATCACCCTGGCCTTGCAGCCGTTGCTGTCGCCGTTGTCGGAGAAATACGCAGAGAACGCAGCCGTGTGCGGTTACCTGCAAGCCATGCAGGTCTATCTGCTCAAGACCGTGGTCGAGCAACTGGTGGACGACAGCAAGACAGACGCCATCGCCCGCAAGCTACTGGAAGAGCAATATGCCCCGAGTCTGGTGGTGGGGCATTCGTCCAGCGGCGGTGCGCCGGTGGTCTTCGAGCCGCACCCGACTTATGAAAACCTGTTTGGCCGCATTGAATACAGCACCGATCAGGGCGCGCTCTACACCACGTATCGGCAGCTGCGTCCCGGTGCCTTGCACCGCGCAAACGGCGGATTCCTGATCCTTGAAGCGGAAAAAATGCTCAGCGAGCCGTTCGTGTGGGATGCGCTCAAGCGCGCCCTGCAATCGCGCAAACTGAAAATGGAGTCGCCGCTGGGTGAACTGGGCCGTCTGGCCACGGTGACCCTGACGCCGCAACACATTCCGTTGCAGGTCAAAGTCGTCATCATTGGCGCGCGTCAGCTGTATTACACGCTGCAAGACCTCGATCCGGACTTCCAGGAGATGTTCCGCGTCCTGGTGGACTTCGACGAAGACATCCCGATGGTCGACGAAAGCCTGGAGCAGTTCGCCCAGTTGCTCAAAACCCGCACCTCGGAAGAAGGCATGGCTCCGTTGACGGCCGATGCCGTGGCGCGCCTGGCGACGTACAGCGCGCGCCTGGCCGAACACCAGGGGCGTTTGTCGGCGCGTATCGGTGATCTGTTCCAACTGGTCAGCGAGGCGGACTTCATCCGTCACCTGGCGGGCGACGAGATGACCGATGCCGGGCATATCGAACGGGCGCTCAAGGCCAAGGCCACCCGCACCGGGCGCGTCTCGGCGCGGATTCTCGATGACATGCTGGCCGGGATCATCCTGATCGATACGGACGGCGCCGCCGTCGGCAAGTGCAACGGGCTGACCGTGCTGGAAGTCGGCGACTCGGCGTTCGGTGTGCCGGCGCGGATTTCCGCCACGGTTTACCCGGGTGGTAGCGGCATCGTCGACATCGAGCGCGAGGTCAACCTCGGCCAGCCGATTCACTCCAAAGGCGTGATGATTCTCACCGGGTATCTGGGCAGCCGTTACGCCCAGGAATTCCCGCTGGCGATTTCCGCGAGTATCGCGCTGGAGCAATCCTACGGTTACGTCGATGGTGACAGTGCGTCGCTGGGCGAGGCGTGTACGCTGATCTCGGCGCTGTCGAAAACGCCACTCAAGCAGTGCTTTGCGATCACCGGCTCGATCAACCAGTTCGGTGAAGTGCAGGCGGTGGGCGGGGTCAACGAGAAGATCGAAGGCTTCTTCCGACTCTGCGAGGCCCGCGGGCTGACCGGCGAGCAGGGGGCGATCATCCCGCAGGCCAACGTGGCCACGCTGATGCTCGACGAGAAGGTGTTGTCGGCAGTGCGTGCGGGGCAGTTCCATGTCTACGCCGTGCGCCAGGCCGACGAGGCGTTGAGCCTGTTGGTCGGCGAGCCGGCCGGTGCGCCGGATGCCGATGGCCAGTTCCCTGAAGGCAGCGTCAATGCGCGGGTGGTGGAACGCTTGCGCGTGATCGCGGAAATGATCAGCGAGGAAGACCTCAAGGAAGCCGAGAAAGAAGCGGCGCTGGAAGCACTGGTCGAGGCCAAACCGGCCTGACTGTGATGATCGTTCCCACGCTCTGCGTGGGAATGCCTCCGGTGACGCTCTGCGTCACGCTTTCAGGGACGCGGAGCGTCCCGGCTGCATTCCCACGCAGAGCGTGGGGAACGATCAGTGTCATCAGTCTGGCGTCAATGTTCGCACAATGACCATTCGGCGCCTTCTGGTCTCACTTGACGTGCTAGTCAGACTTTTCTTCTATTCTCAGCTCAAGGATATCGACAGTAATCACTGGATCGAGACAGCCTTCCTGTGGGGGCTGAATACCGGATCTACTGAGGGTCGCCGCCATGTCGCGCAACCTCTGCCTCACCCGTCAATGTTTGGGCCTTGTGACCCGTATCGAGTGCGCCATCCGCCCATTGGCGGGGGATACGGGCATGTGGACCTTGCTTTTTGCCGCCGGAATGGCTGGCGAACAACCTTCCGCCATTAAGGCGCAAGGCCCGTTTCATGGCCCTTTCGTGGCTGAATCAATTCTCGACACGATTGTTGAAAGCCTGACCCTGCATGGCTACGAGCTGGCCGATGACCCACAAATCTGGTGCCTGCACCTGCAAGCCCAACTGCGGGAAATCAACGGCGGCCGTGGCCGCAACCTCGGTGGCTGAGTGTCGGCCCGAGCACTGAACCGGCTATTGCTCAAGGTGGGACAGATCAGCCTTGGCCAGTTTGACCTCGAAACCATACTGGACCGTGGTGAGGTCGGTTCGCTGATAACTTTCCAGACGCGTGGGCTGGCCATAGAAGTAATGCACGGCAAATAACGCCGGGCCTTCTGCGGTCGCGTCGTGAGTGACGGAAAGAATCTCTTTCAGATAGTTTCCAGAGTCGTCCTTGGCGAAAAATCGCCAGTCCTGGGCAGGAAACAGCTTCAAATCAACCACCAACGCGTTGCCTTTGAGTTCCAGGCCCTTGGGCAGCGCATGGGCGTCGAGCGATTGTTTGGCGATCGTCGCCAGGAACAGCGGCATGGAGCCCACTGCGTAGGCCGGCGTTTCCGGAAACAGGTTCAAGTCATAGGTGATGGCGCCGCGCAGCGGGTCGACCTCATAAGCCTCTGGTGGCAGCTCGATCGGCTCATCGCGTTTGCCGCTGCCATCCTCCGTAAAGAACGTGACCGGGCTATCGCCAGGGCTGAACGACGTGCCAAGTAGCTCATCATTGAAGCTTTTGGGGTGATCGAACTCAATGCGCGCGGCACTGGGGTCGTCCACCGATTGGCTGACGAGAATGCCCTTCTTCAGTTGTTCCTCGCTCAATGTCGCGCCCTTGAGCCAGATTTGGGCCCGATCGTCATACACCACCACTGGCAAGGTCAGTGGCTGGATGGCTTTTTCCGTGGTGTGCGAGTCGAAGCGGCGCACCGGCAGGTTCAGATCCTTGCGGGTGACCGTGGCGGCCGAGAAGTCCAGCACGCTGACCTCAACGATTTCGACCGGGCCGTTGAAATACACTTTGCTGTATTGATTTTTCTGTTGCGCCTCGAAGGCGCGCTGTTCTTCATCGATCTGTTTACCGAACGTCTCGCTCCAGACCTTCTGCTGCTGAATTTTCGCCAGTTGTTTTTGATAAAAGGCAATTTGCTCGGCGGTTTCATTGATCGAACCCGAGCGCGAGAGAAATTGCCCTGTGGTGTCCCTGGCCTGGACGATCAGTGGATTCAACGGTGTTTCGCTGACTTCCGGCGGCAGCGGCGCGCTGTTGTTGAATTCGATTTCGGCGTAGTTGTTGCCAAGTTTCAGCAGGGTGACGCTGAGGTTGTCGTTGGTGCGGGTCTGGCCAACGTCTTTTTTCGTCAGGTCGAAGGTGTAGAGCTTGCGCGGGGCAATGACCTCGACCTTGCCTTGCAGGCTTACCGGTTGGGGCTGGCTCTTGTTGTCCACGTCCAGGCCGTCGATGAACGGATAGGTCACCGTCAGATCGTCGGGATTGGTCAGGTTGGAACTCGAGGGGCTCAGTTGAATGCCGGGATCGGTTTCCGACCATTCCGGCTGGAACGCGATGACGCGCTTGTTGCTCAGAGTCACCGATTGCCATTCCAGGCCATGGGGAAAGAGAAATGCATCCGGAATGTTGAAATTGAAGGGGAACACCGGTTGCAGATCGGTCAGGTAGTCGGAGCTGGAGTCTTTGTGCAAGACGAACAAACCGTTGATGTAGGTATCGACCAGGGCCTGTGGCGTGGGGTAGTGCTTGAGCACGGCGAGAACGTCTTCGCCGTATTCGGTTTCCACGGGTTTGCTGTCGAGCTTGAGTTGCGCACGCTCGAGCAACAACAGCGAACCGCCAAGTTCGGCTACGGCATCCTTGAGTTTCGGGTCCTGAATCGCATCCAGAGACTTCTCGAATTGCGCAGTCTTTTCCTCGAGGCTGGTCTGGCGCTTCTCTTCACTGGGCGAGCAGCCGCTCAGCAGCAGAGCCAGGCAAATGCCGGCACTCGTTAGTGGCAATCGCACATCCATTTCCAGTCTTCCTGTCCGATGTCGCTGAGCTGTCAATAGTCTGGACACTAGCAGAAAAATTTTGTGACACACGCGCAGGTCGCGGATTTCCCGACGGTTTCTGCCTGTAACAGCTGACTGTTATACTCGCGGCCATTTTCAGCCCAGGTGTGAGATTCAATGGAACGCTTTATCGAAAATGCGATGTACGCCTCCCGCTGGCTGCTGGCGCCGATCTACTTCGGTCTGTCCCTTGGGCTACTGGCGCTGGCGCTGAAATTCTTCCAGGAAGTTTTCCACGTCATCCCTAACGTGTTCTCGATGGCCGAGTCCGACCTGATCCTGGTACTGCTGTCGCTGATCGACATGGCGCTGGTGGGCGGTTTGCTGGTGATGGTGATGATTTCCGGTTACGAGAACTTTGTTTCTCAACTGGATATCGACGACAGCAAGGAAAAGCTCAACTGGCTGGGCACCATGGATTCGTCTTCGCTGAAGATGAAAGTGGCGGCCTCCATCGTGGCGATCTCATCCATCCACCTGCTGCGGGTTTTCATGGACGCCAAGAACGTCGATCCCGAGCATTTGAAGTGGTACGTGATCATTCACATGACCTTTGTGGTGTCGGCGTTTGCCATGGGTTATCTGGATAAGCTGACCAAGCACTGATCCTGCCAGGAACGCTCCCTGTGGCGAGGGAGCTTGCTCCTGTTGGGCTGCGAATCGCCCCCGCTTTATCTCCAGTTGTTTCCCTTGCAGCATTGACGACTGCTGCGCAGCCGAGCTCGAGCTCGAGCAAGCTCGCTCGCCACAGGTTCTTCGTCAAACCAGACGGGCGGTGTCGCTCGTGGCTTGTACTTTGATGCATCAAGGCATATGCCTGTAAGTATCTTGGCTCGACACCGTATGAGGTGCCTTCATGAATGTTGAAGAGTTACGTGCTTACGCCATCGCCGGGAAAGTCGATGAGCTGAACCTGATTTCCATGGAGGGCGGGATCTATCTGCTGGAGGCACGCATGCATGGCGCTGCGTATCCGTTAAGTGATGCCCACGGTCAAATGTTTCATTTGCGCTCGGTCGAACATGCACGTGATGTGATCAAGTCCTTTCCTGTATTGCCATTCAACCTTGTGCACACCTCGGTGCATGATGAAATGTGCGGGCTGAGTGCGAGTGACGAGGAAAGCCTGAAGCTGCCGATGGCTTGCCGTTCGTTCTGGGCACACTGACACCGCTCATCAGCGCAACGACATCTGTGCTAGTCTGCTGGCCCTTTTGGTTCCGGGCGCTCCGGGACGCGCTGTGCACGCACGGCAAGTTCCAGGGCCGTCCGCACAGCGGAGCAGTGTCATGTCCGAAGTAAATCTGTCCACCGACGAAACCCGCGTCAGCTACGGTATCGGCCGTCAGCTGGGCGACCAACTGCGCGACAACCCGCCACCGGGCGTTAGCCTGGACGCGATCCTGGCTGGCTTGACCGACGCGTTCGCCGGTAAGCCTAGCCGTGTGGGTCAGGAAGAAATGTCCGCAAGCTTCAAGGTGATCCGCGAAATCATGCAAGCCGAAGCAGCTGCAAAAGCTGAAGCGGCCGCTGGCGAAGGCCTGGTTTTCCTGGCTGAAAACGCCAAGCGTGACGGCATCACCACCCTGGCTTCCGGCCTGCAATTCGAAGTACTGACTCAAGGCGAAGGCGCCAAGCCAACCCGTGAAGATCAAGTGCGCACTCACTACCACGGCACCCTGATCGACGGCACTGTGTTCGACAGCTCCTACGATCGTGGCCAGCCTGCAGAATTCCCGGTCGGCGGCGTGATCGCTGGCTGGACCGAAGCCCTGCAACTGATGAATGCCGGCAGCAAATGGCGTCTGTACGTGCCGAGCGAACTGGCTTACGGCGCTCAAGGCGTTGGCAGCATTCCGCCGCACAGCGTTCTGGTGTTCGACGTCGAGCTGCTCGACGTTCTGTAAGCCTGATTACCTTGTAGGAGCGGGCTTGCTGGCGATAGCATCACCGCGGTGTTCCTGAAACACCGCGGCGCCTGGATCGCCAGCAAGCCAGCTCCTACAAGGTTTTGTGTTCCTCATATTTCGATCTTGTGCTGCAATTCACTGGTCGGGCGCAACGCCCGGGCATAGCAGAACAGAAACAGATTACGCACCAGTTCCTTGAGCACCACCGGCTCGCTGGAACTCAAGCCGTTGACGTCCAGATCACCCTGATCCTGCAGCTCGTTCAAGGCTTCTTCTTCAAGCACTGCACACACTTCCCCGGTTTCCCGATGCAGGATCCTGAGGTACGGGTGTGGGCGGTCCAGCCAGGCATCGATCAAATAAGTCATGGGTCTCATCTCCATTGATGGGTTTCAATGAGAATAATTCTTATTCATCAAATAGCAAGGACCTATTGGCGGTTTGTGATTTTTTCCGGGTAAAGATTGCGTAAGGTCAAAACGACTGGCGTTTGGCTACTGCGAGGGATGCCTGGGCGAAGCGGGGGAGGGTGAAGCACCATCCCGCGCGGGGCGCGGGATGGAAGACAGCCGATTCAGACTTTTCTGACGAACTCGGATTTGAGCTTCATCGGGCCGATGCCGTCGATCTTGCAGTCGATGTCGTGATCGCCATCGCACAGGCGTATGTTCTTGACCTTGGTGCCGACCTTGACCACCAGCGACGTGCCTTTGACCTTCAGGTCCTTGATCACGGTGATGGTGTCGCCGTCCTGCAGGACGTTGCCGACCGAATCCTTTTTCACGGTGTCATCGGAAGCCGTTTCGGCTTCGCCACTGGCGGACCACTCGTGGGCGCACTCAGGGCAGATCAGCTGCGCGCCGTCTTCATAGGTGTATTCGGAATTGCATTTTGGGCAGGGTGGCAACGTGCTCACTAAAGCTCCTTGGATTCAGGACCGCTAAAAAGCGCACATTATATAGGGTTTTAGACAGGGGAGGGTGTACGACCTGTAGGAGCCGGCTTGCTGGCGATGTATACGCCTCGGTGTGTCAGGAGCACCGAGGTGATGCAATCGCCAGCAAGCCGGCTCCTACAAGGGGTCGATCAGTGCGTGCGGGCTACCGCGAACTCACTCAATTCAACCAATGCATCGCGGTATTCGCTGGCTGGCAGCGCATCGAGGCATTTGATCGCACGGGCCACGTAATCACGGGCCAGATTTGCGGTGTAATCCAGCGAACCGGACGCTTCCACGGCTTCGCGGATGCTTTCCAGGTCTTCGATGCCGCCTTTCTGGATCGCTCTGCGCACCAGTGCTGCCTGCTCCGGCGTGCCTTCGCGCATGGTGTAGATCAGCGGCAGGGTCGGTTTGCCTTCGGCCAGATCGTCACCGACGTTCTTGCCCAGGGTTTCCGCATCGCCACGGTAGTCCAGCAGGTCGTCGACCAGTTGGAACGCCACGCCCAGGTGATCACCGAAGGTTCGCAACGCTTCGCTCTGTTCCGGTGTGGCACCGGCCAGGGCCGCCGCACTGTGGGTCGAGGCTTCGAAGAGCATCGCGGTTTTGCCGCGGATGACTTCCATGTAGGTTTCTTCGGTGGTGCTGGCGTCCCGAACCTTGGACAGCTGCAACACTTCGCCTTCGGCGATGATGCGCGTGGCTTGCGAAAGGATTTTCATCACTGGCATGGAGCCCAGTTCGACCATCATTTCGAAAGAACGCGAATACAGGAAGTCGCCGACCAGCACGCTCGGAGCATTGCCCCACATGGCGTTGGCGGTCGAGCGGCCACGGCGCATGCCGGACATGTCAACCACGTCGTCGTGCAGCAGGGTGGCGGTGTGCAGGAACTCGATGGTCGCGGCCAGCAGGCGCAGGTCATCGCCTTCGCGACCCAAGGCCTTGCCACACAGCAACACTAATAGAGGACGCAGGCGTTTACCGCCAGCCGAGGTAATGTAATCGCCGATTTTCGATACCAGCGGCACTCGGGAAGTCAGCTGCTTCTTGATGATGCCGTCGACGGCGCTAAAATCGTCCGCCACCGCGCGGTAGAAAGCTTGGGGTTGCATCAGCGACAGTTGCTCCAGAAGGGTTGCGCGGCATGCTAGGACCCACGTCGGCGGGTGTCAAGGCACGATGGACGGCCTCTTGCATCGCCCCGGCAGCTTGCGTACAATCGCGCACCCTGAACTTCCTGGGCAGCACCTGCCTTACGCAATTGCAAACAGGCCTTCCAGCCTTATGCAGCCATGCCAGCCAATACCTCTTCTTATAAAGAGCTGGGTGAGCAGGATTATCGGAGAAATACCATGTCGTACGCAGTAATTGTTACTGGTGGCAAGCAATACAAGGTCGCCCCAGGTGAATACCTGAAGATCGAAAAACTGGAAATCGCTACCGGCGAATCCGTTACTTTTGATCGCGTTCTGTTGGTCGCCAATGGCGATGACGTGAACATCGGCGCTCCAGTTGTTGCCGGCGCTACCGTTGTGGCTGAAGTGATCTCCCAAGGTCGTCACGATAAAGTCCGCATCATCAAGTTCCGTCGTCGTAAGCACCACATGAAGCGTATGGGCCACCGCCAGTGGTACACCGAGATCAAAATCACCGGTATTCAGGCTTAATTTCAGCCTAATTCCTCACTAGGAGAATTGACTCATGGCACACAAAAAAGCTGGTGGTAGTACCCGTAACGGTCGCGACTCAGAAGCCAAACGCCTTGGCGTGAAGATGTATGGCGGCCAGGTTATCATTCCGGGCAACATCATCGTGCGTCAGCGCGGCACCCAATTCCACGCCGGTTACGGTGTTGGCATGGGCAAAGATCACACTCTGTTCGCTAAAATCGACGGCGTGATCAAGTTCGAAGTAAAAGGCGCTTTCAACCGCCGTTACGTGAGCATTGTCCCGAAGACTGAAGTCGTCGCGGCATAATTACGTAGTTGCTGGAAAAGCCCTGTCTCGCGACGGGGCTTTTTCGTTTGTGGGGTGAGTCTCTTGCAAAGCTGTTTGTGATGGGCTCCAGCGCTGTATTTGCGGTCGTTGATTGAGGTCGCTGCGCTCATTTTTGCAAGAGTCTTATGTCTGGATTTTTTCGGCTCGTCCGTATGACGAGAGGCGTTTTGTTATGAAGTTTGTTGATGAAGTATCGATTCGAGTAAAGGCCGGTGACGGCGGCAACGGTTGCATGAGCTTCCGTCGCGAGAAATTTATTGAAAACGGCGGCCCGAACGGCGGTGACGGTGGTGATGGCGGCTCGGTCTACATGATCGCCGACGAAAACCTCAACACCCTGGTGGACTACCGTTACACCCGGCATTTCGATGCCGAGCGTGGCTCCAACGGCGGCAGCACCGACTGCACCGGCAAGAAAGGTGAAGAGCTGGTGCTGCGTGTTCCGGTCGGCACCACCGTCATCGATTCCGCGACTCAGGAAGTAATCGGCGACCTGACCAAGGCTGGCCAGAAGCTGCTCGTAGCTCATGGCGGCTGGCACGGTCTGGGTAATACCCGTTTCAAATCCAGTACCAACCGTGCTCCGCGTCAAACCACTCCGGGTAAGCCGGGTGAGGCGCGTGATCTCAAGCTGGAAATGAAAGTGTTGGCTGACGTCGGCCTGCTGGGCTTGCCGAACGCCGGTAAAAGTACCTTCATTCGCTCGGTATCGGCCGCCAAGCCGAAAGTCGCCGACTACCCGTTCACCACGCTGGTGCCGAACCTGGGTGTGGTCAGTGTCGATCGCTGGAAGAGCTTCGTGGTCGCGGACATTCCGGGCCTGATCGAAGGCGCTTCCGATGGCGCGGGCCTGGGGATTCGCTTCCTCAAGCACTTGTCGCGTACCCGTTTGCTGCTGCACCTCGTCGACATGGCGCCGCTGGATGACGCCAGCGCCCCGGATGCTGCTGAAGTGATCGTCAGCGAGCTGACCAAGTTCAGCCCGTCCCTGGCTGAGCGTGATCGCTGGCTGGTGCTGAACAAGTGCGACCAGATCCTTGAAGAAGAGCATGACGCTCGCGTCAAGGAAATCGTTGAGCGCCTGGAATGGACTGGTCCGGTTTACGTGATCTCGGCCATTTCCAAGCTCGGTACCGAGCGTCTGTGCCACGACATCATGCGTTACATGGAAGATCGTGCAGACCGTCTGGCGAACGACCCGGTCTACAAAGAAGAATTGACCGAGCTCGATCAGCGCATCGAAGACGAAGCCCGTGCTCAGCTGCAAGCGCTGGATGATCAGCGTGCTCTGCGTCGCAGCGGCGTGAAGTCGGTCCATGACATCGGCGACGATGATTGGGACGAAGAAGATGTGGATGACGAAGACGGTCCGGAAATCATTTACGTGCGTGACTGATTCTGTAGGAGCGAGGCTTGCCCGCGAAGGCGGTCTATCTGTCTGATCTCGGTGTTATCATCGCTGGCAAGCCGGCACTTTAAGCGCCGCTCAATCGAGCGGCGTTTTAGTATCTGGAAATCGATAGTTGGTCACGAATAACCACGAATAACGTCACGGGCAGTGCCAGGTCGCGCTGTCCTCAAGCTAAGGTTGAAGATGATGCGGAGCAAGGTGACAGGTGCGCAGCGTTGGGTCGTGAAGATCGGCAGCGCTTTGCTGACGGCGGACGGCAAGGGCCTGGATCGCGCGGCAATGGGTGTCTGGGTCGAGCAGATGGTGGCTTTGCATGAGGCTGGCGTCGAACTGGTGCTGGTGTCCTCCGGGGCGGTAGCGGCGGGGATGAGCCGTTTAGGCTGGAGCGTACGACCCAGTGCGATGCACGAGCTGCAGGCTGCTGCCGCCATCGGTCAGATGGGCCTGGTGCAAGCCTGGGAGTCGAGCTTTGCCGAGCATGGCCGGCATACCGCGCAGATTCTCCTGACTCACGACGACTTGTCCGACCGCAAGCGCTACCTGAATGCCCGTAGCACCTTGCGTGCGCTGGTCGAGCTGAAAGTAATCCCGGTGATCAACGAAAACGACACCGTGGTTACCGACGAGATCCGTTTCGGTGACAACGACACCCTGGCGGCGCTGGTGGCCAACCTGGTCGAAGCGGACTTGCTGGTGATCCTCACTGATCGCGACGGCATGTTCGACGCCGATCCGCGCAACAACCCCAACGCAAACCTGATTTACGAAGCGCGCGCCGATGATCCGGCGCTGGACGCCGTCGCTGGCGGTACCGGTGGTGCATTGGGTCGTGGCGGTATGCAGACCAAATTGCGTGCTGCGCGACTGGCGGCGCGCTCCGGTGCGCACACCATCATCGTCGGCGGGCGCATTGAGCGCGTGCTGGATCGTCTGAAGGCCGGCGAGCGCATTGGCACCCTGTTGTCGCCTGAGCGCGGCATGCTGGCGGCGCGCAAGCAATGGCTGGCCGGTCACCTGCAAACCCGTGGCACGCTGGTGCTGGATGCGGGCGCAGTGACGGCGCTGTCTCAGGGCAATAAAAGTTTGTTGCCGGTCGGCGTCAAGCTGGTCCAGGGCAGTTTCCGTCGCGGCGAAATGGTGGTGTGCGTGGCGCCGGACGGTCGTGAGATCGCCCGTGGCCTGGCCAACTACAGCGCGCTGGAAGCACAAAAAATTATCGGTCAGTCGTCTGAGGCGATTGTCGGTCTGTTGGGTTACATGGCGGAGCCGGAACTGGTTCACCGCGATAACCTGATTCTGGTCTGAAGGAATATTTGAATGCGTGTGGCAAAAGGATTGTTGGGTCTGCTGTTGGCGATGCCGCTGCTGGTCTCGGCCGAGGAGATTGGTCAGGTGTCGACGGTGTTCAAGTTCGTCGGTCCGAACGACCGTATCGTCGTTGAGGCGTTTGATGATCCAAAGGTCGAGGGCGTGACCTGCTACCTGTCACGAGCCAAGACTGGCGGCGTGAAGGGTGGCTTGGGCTTGGCTGAGGATCGCGCTGAAGCGTCTATCGCGTGCCGTCAGGTCGGTCCGATCAGCTTCAAGGGTGAGTTGAAGGATGGCGACGAGGTGTTCAAGGAGCGCACGTCGCTGGTGTTCAAGACCATGCAGGTGGTGCGATTCCTCGACAAGAAGCGCAATACGCTGGTGTACCTGGTCTATAGCGATCGTGTGATCGAAGGCAGTCCGCAGAATGCGGTGACGGCCATCCCAATCCTGCCGTGGGCGAGCGCCCAGTAATCTGACGCAAATCGAAATGTGGGAGTGAGCCTGCTCGCGATAGCTGTTTAACATTCAACACCTATGTCGACTGTTATACCGCTATCGCGAGCAGGCTCACTCCCACTTTTTTTTGTGTGTCTGCCAAATCGCAGGTAATAAAAAACCGACCCTGGGGTCGGTTTTTTAACAAGCTTATCGCTTATGCGGCAACAGCAAGGTTCAGAGCCTTGACGTGACCGTTCAGGCGGCTCTTATGACGAGCTGCCTTGTTCTTGTGGATGATGCCTTTATCGGCCATACGGTCGATAACTGGCACAGCCAGAACGTAAGCTGCTTGAGCTTTTTCAGCGTCTTTTGCGTCGATGGCCTTAACTACATTCTTGATGTAGGTACGAACCATGGAACGCAGGCTGGCGTTGTGGCTGCGACGCTTCTCAGCCTGTTTTGCACGTTTTTTGGCGGAAGGTGTGTTGGCCACCGTCGAGCTCCTCGAAAGACTTTTTAGGAAATAGCAAACAAAATAGGCCGCGAATCATGCCGATGAGTTGATGTCTTGTCAAGGGCGGTTGAGACGTTCCGCTAAGTGGTAGGTAGAAAGAGGCGGGATATTTATTTCCGGCGCTTGACCTGTAAACTCGCGAGCTTTGGCTCTGTGCTGCTGCGGCGCGGAGTATCGCATAAGTAGGCGCTTTGTTCGCCTGCTGTTTATCGACAGGCACAAACTCTTTCAATGAATCTGCTCAAATCGTTGGCCGCCGTCAGCTCTATCACGATGCTTTCCCGGGTTCTGGGGTTCGTTCGTGACACCCTCATCGCGCGCACATTTGGCGCCGGGATGGCGACTGACGCCTTCTTCATCGCCTTCAAACTGCCCAATCTGTTGCGACGAATCTTCGCCGAAGGGGCTTTTTCCCAGGCATTCGTGCCGATTCTTGCGGAATATAAAAGCCAGAAGGGCGAGGAGGCGACGCGAACCTTCATTGCTTACGTTTCCGGCCTGCTGACGCTGGTGCTGGCTTTGGTCACCGCGCTCGGCATGCTCGCCGCGCCGTGGGTCATCTGGGCGACCGCGCCTGGTTTTACCAATACCCCGGAAAAATTCGAGCTGACCTCCAATCTGTTGCGGGTGACTTTTCCTTATATATTGCTGATCTCCCTGTCTTCATTGGCCGGTGCGATCCTCAATACGTACAACCGCTTTTCGGTGCCGGCCTTCGTGCCGACCTTGCTCAACGTCAGCATGATCGTCTTTTCGGTGTTCCTGACACCGTACTTCGATCCTCCGGTCATGGCCTTGGGCTGGGCGGTGCTGGTGGGTGGCCTGGCGCAGTTGCTCTATCAGCTGCCGCACCTGAAAAAGATCGGCATGCTGGTGCTGCCACGCCTTAACCTGCGTGACAGCGGCGTCTGGCGGGTCCTGAAGCAAATGTTGCCAGCGATTCTCGGCGTTTCCGTGAGTCAGATTTCGCTGATCATCAACACCATTTTCGCCTCGTTCCTGGTCGCGGGCTCCGTGTCGTGGATGTATTACGCCGACCGCCTGATGGAGTTGCCATCCGGGGTGCTGGGCGTGGCATTGGGCACAATTCTGCTGCCGACTCTGGCCAAGACCTACGCCAGCAAGGATCGCCAGGAGTACTCGCGCATCCTCGATTGGGGTCTGCGCCTGTGCTTCGTACTGGTGTTGCCATGTTCTCTGGCGCTGGGGATCCTGGCTGAGCCGCTGACGGTCTCGCTGTTCCAGTACGGCCAATTCAGTGCATTTGATGCCTCCATGACCCAGCGGGCGCTGATCGCCTATTCGGTCGGGTTGCTCGGAATTATCGTGATCAAAGTGCTGGCGCCGGGCTTTTATGCGCAACAAAACATCCGCACCCCGGTAAAAATCGCGATTTTCACCCTGATCGTTACCCAGTTGTTCAACCTGGTGCTGATCGGCCCGCTGGCTCACGCCGGTCTGGCCTTGGCCATCAGCGTCGGTGCCTGCATCAACGCCGGGCTATTGTTCTATCAACTGCGCAAGCAGCAGATGTATCAACCGCAACCGGGTTGGGCGAAGTTCGGCCTGAAGCTTGTGATTGCCGTGCTGGTGATGTCTGCTGTGCTGCTGGTCGGGATGCACTTCATGCCGGCCTGGGATCAGGGGCATATGCTGGAGCGATTCCTGCGTCTGGGCGCGTTGGTCGGTGCCGGCGTGGTCAGTTATTTCGGCATGCTGCTGTTGATGGGCTTTCGTTTGCGCGACTTCAATCGCAAGGCGCTGAGCTGAGGCTCTGGCCTCGATAAACATGGGCGAACCGGCGGTTTTGTCGGCTCGATTACTTTGGGATACGGTGTTGCCTGTCGTCGGCCGCCGGGTGTGGTTATAATCGACCACTTTATGAGCAAGAAGCGCGTTATGCAGCTGGTTCGAGGCCTCCAAAACCTGCGCCCCCAGCATCGGGGCTGTGTCGCCACTATTGGCAACTTTGACGGTGTACACCGCGGCCACCAGGCTATCCTGGCGAGGCTGCGTGAGCGTGCGCTCGAGTTGGGCGTGCCAAGCTGCGTGGTGATTTTCGAGCCACAGCCGCGAGAATTCTTCGCCCCGGACACGGCCCCGGCCCGTCTGGCCCGGCTGCGGGACAAACTGCAGCTGCTGGCCGACGAAGGTGTCGACCGGGTTCTGTGCCTGGCCTTCAACCATCGTCTGAGCAAGCTAAGCGCCAGTGAGTTCGTCGATACCATTTTGGTCGACGGCCTCGGCGTCCAGCACCTGGAGGTTGGTGACGACTTCCGGTTCGGCTGTGACCGGGTAGGGGATTTCGATTTCCTGCAACAGGCCGGCATCGTTCAGGGCTTTACCGTTGAAGCAGCGCAAACCGTTGAACTGGATGGCATTCGTGTCAGCAGCACCCAGGTCCGCAACGCCCTGGCCGCTGCCGATTTTGCCTTGGCCGAGCGGCTGCTCGGGCGTCCGTTCCAGATCACCGGACGGGTCCTGCATGGCCAGAAGCTGGCGCGCCAACTGGGTACGCCAACCGCCAACATTCAACTCAAGCGTCGTCGCGTGCCGCTGACCGGGGTTTACCTGGTCGACGTCGACATCGACGGCAAGACCTGGCCAGGCGTCGCCAACATTGGCGTGCGGCCCACGGTACAAGGTGATGGCAAAGCCCACCTCGAAGTACACCTTTTAGATTTTGCCGGCGATCTGTATGACCGGCGTTTGACGGTGGTTTTCCACCACAAGCTGCGTGAAGAGCAGCGTTTCGCCTCTCTGGAGGCGCTCAAGACGGCGATCAATGCGGATGTTGCCTCCGCCCGTGCCCTGTCGCACCTAGCGCCAATCGCTAATGAAGAGCCTTAAATGACCGACTATAAAGCCACGCTAAACCTTCCGGACACCGCCTTCCCAATGAAGGCCGGCCTGCCTCAGCGCGAACCGCAGATTCTGCAGCGCTGGGACAGCATTGGCCTGTACGGTAAGTTGCGCGAGATTGGCAAGGATCGTCCGAAGTTCGTGCTTCACGACGGTCCTCCGTACGCCAACGGCTCGATTCACATCGGTCATGCGCTAAACAAGATTCTCAAGGACATGATCATCCGCTCGAAAACCCTGTCGGGTTTCGACGCGCCTTATGTTCCGGGCTGGGACTGCCACGGTCTGCCGATCGAGCACAAAGTCGAAGTCACCCACGGCAAAAACCTGGGCGCGGACAAAACCCGCGAACTGTGCCGTGCCTACGCCACCGAGCAGATCGAAGGCCAGAAATCCGAATTCATCCGTCTGGGCGTGTTGGGCGACTTCGCCAACCCGTACAAGACCATGGACTTCAAGAACGAGGCCGGTGAAATCCGCGCCCTCGCCGAAATCGTCAAGGGCGGTTTCGTGTTCAAGGGCCTCAAGCCTGTGAACTGGTGCTTTGACTGCGGTTCGGCCCTGGCTGAAGCGGAAGTCGAGTACGAGAACAAAAAGTCCTCGACCATCGACGTTGCCTTCCCGATTGCCGACGAAGCCAAACTGGCTGCCGCTTTCGGCCTGCCGTCGCTGGGCAAACCTGCTTCGATCGTGATCTGGACCACCACCCCGTGGACCATCCCGGCCAACCAGGCGCTGAACGTTCACCCGGAATTCAACTACGCCCTGGTCGACGTCGGCGACAAATTGCTGGTGCTGGCTGAAGAGCTGGTCGAGTCGTGCCTGGCCCGTTACAGCCTGGAAGGTTCGGTCATCGCGACCACCACCGGTAAAGAACTGGAGCTGATCAACTTCCGTCACCCGTTCTACGATCGCCTGTCGCCGGTTTACCTGGCCGATTACGTAGAACTGGGCGCTGGCACCGGCGTGGTTCACTCCGCTCCGGCCTACGGCGTGGACGACTTCGTGACCTGCAAGAAATACGGCATGGTCAACGACGACATCCTCAATCCGGTGCAAAGCAACGGCGTTTACGTGACATCGCTGGAGTTCTTCGGCGGCCAGTTCATCTGGAAGGCCAACCCGGCCATCGTCGACAAGCTGACCGAAGTCGGTGCGCTGCTGCACACCACCATCATCGAACACAGCTACATGCACTGCTGGCGTCACAAGACACCGCTGATCTACCGCGCCACCGCGCAGTGGTTCATCGGCATGGACAAAGAGCCTGTCAGCGGCGACACCCTGCGCAAACGCGCGCTCAAAGCCATCGAAGAGACTCAGTTCGTCCCGGCCTGGGGCCAGGCGCGCCTGCACTCGATGATCGCCAACCGTCCGGACTGGTGCATTTCCCGTCAGCGTAACTGGGGCGTGCCGATCCCGTTCTTCCTGAACAAGGAAAGCGGCGAGCTGCACCCACGTACCGCCGAACTGATGGAAGAAGTCGCCAAGCGCGTTGAAGTCGAAGGCATCGAAGCCTGGTTCAAGATGGACGCCGCCGAGTTGCTCGGTGACGAAGCGCCGCTGTACGACAAGATCAGCGACACCCTGGACGTCTGGTTCGATTCGGGCACCACGCACTGGCACGTCCTGCGCGGTTCGCACCCGATGGGCCACGAGACCGGCCCACGCGCCGACTTGTACCTGGAAGGCTCGGACCAACACCGTGGCTGGTTCCACTCGTCCTTGTTGACCGGTTGCGCCATCGACAATCACGCGCCGTACCGCGAGCTGCTGACTCACGGCTTCACCGTCGACGAGTCCGGCCGCAAGATGTCCAAGTCCCTGGGCAACGTGATCGCCCCGCAAAAAGTCAACGACACCCTGGGCGCCGACATCATGCGTCTGTGGGTGGCTTCCACCGATTACTCCGGTGAAATGGCGGTTTCCGAGCAGATCCTGCAACGCAGTGCGGACGCCTACCGGCGTATCCGTAACACCGCGCGCTTCCTGCTCTCCAACCTGACCGGTTTCAACCCGGCCACCGACATCCTGCCGGCCGAAGAAATGCTCGCGCTGGACCGTTGGGCCGTGGACCGCACCCTGCTGCTGCAACGCGAGTTGCAAGAGCACTACGGTGAATACCGCTTCTGGAACGTCTACTCCAAGATCCACAACTTCTGCGTGCAGGAGCTGGGCGGTTTCTACCTCGACATCATCAAGGACCGTCAGTACACCACTGGCGCCAACAGCAAGGCCCGCCGTTCGGCGCAAACCGCGCTGTACCACATCTCCGAGGCGCTGGTGCGCTGGATCGCGCCGATCCTCGCCTTCACCGCCGACGAACTGTGGGAATACCTGCCGGGCGAGCGTAACGAATCGGTGATGCTCAACACCTGGTACGAAGGTCTGACCGAACTGCCGGAAAACGTCGAACTGGGCCGCGCCTACTGGGAGCGGATCATGGCGGTGAAGGTCGCGGTCAACAAGGAAATGGAAATCCAGCGCGCGGCCAAGGCCGTCGGTGGCAACCTGCAAGCCGAAGTGACGCTGTTCGCCGAAGACGCGCTGAGCGCCGACCTGGCCAAGCTGAGCAACGAACTGCGCTTTGTACTGATCACCTCGACCGCCAGCGTTGCTCCATTGGTGCAGGCTCCGGCCGATGCCGTGGTCACCGAAGTCAGCGGCCTGAAGCTGAAAATCGTCAAGTCGGCCTTCGCCAAGTGCGCCCGTTGCTGGCACTGCCGTGAAGACGTCGGCGTGAACCCGGAGCATCCGGAAATCTGCGGTCGTTGCGTCGACAACATCAGCGGCGCAGGCGAGGTTCGTCACTATGCCTAATGCTGCTGGCCGTTTCGGACGGTTGAGCTGGCTCTGGTTGAGCTTGCTGGTCCTGGTCATCGACCAGGCCAGCAAGTTTTACTTCGAAGACAAGCTCGAGATGTACCAGCAGATTGTGGTGATACCCGATCTGTTCAGCTGGACACTGGCCTACAACACCGGCGCGGCGTTCAGTTTCCTGGCCGACAGCTCTGGTTGGCAGCGCTGGTTGTTTGCCCTGATCGCTGTGGTGGTCAGTGCCGTGCTGGTGGTCTGGCTCAAGCGCCTGGGGCGCAATGAAACCTGGCTGGCCGTTGCGCTGGCCCTGGTGCTCGGCGGCGCGCTGGGCAATCTGTATGACCGCATTGCCTATGGCCATGTGATCGATTTCATTCTGGTGCATTGGCAGAACCGCTGGTATTTCCCGGCGTTCAACTTTGCTGACAGCGCAATTACTGTCGGTGCCGTGATGCTTGCACTGGACATGTTCAAAAGTAAGAAGACCGGAGAAGCCGTTCATGACTGAACAGGTATTGGCTGAGCAACGCATCCGCCAGAACACGGAAGTCACCTTGCACTTTGCATTGCGCCTGGAGAACGGCGACACCGTCGACAGCACCTTCGACAAAGCCCCGGCGACCTTCAAAGTCGGCGATGGCAACCTGTTGCCAGGTTTCGAAGCGGCTCTGTTCGGCTTCAAGGCGGGCGACAAGCGCACGCTGACGATTCAACCGGAAAACGCATTCGGCCAGCCGAACCCGCAAAACGTGCAGATCATCCCGCGCTCGCAGTTCAAGGACATGGACCTGTCGCCGGGCTTGCTGGTGATCTTTAACGATGCGGCCAATACTGAGTTGCCTGGCGTTGTGAAAGAATTCGATGACGAGCAAGTGACCATCGACTTCAACCACCCGCTGGCCGGCAAGACATTGACCTTTGACGTCGAGATCATCAGCGTTAAATCGTTGTAACTTGTGGGAGCGAGCCTGCTCGCGATGGCGTCATCACATTCAACATCAATGTTGACTGACGCACCGCTTTCGCGAGCAGGCTCGCTCCCACAGTAAGTTTTCGTTTTCGCTATTTCTTGCGCGCAAGACACGAGGCACAGCATGCAAATCAAACTCGCCAACCCCCGTGGCTTCTGCGCCGGTGTGGACCGGGCGATCGAAATCGTCAACCGCGCCCTGGAAGTCTTCGGGCCGCCGATCTATGTGCGCCACGAAGTGGTTCACAACAAATTCGTCGTCGAAGACCTGCGTGCTCGCGGGGCGATCTTCGTCGAGGAGCTGGATCAGGTGCCGGACGACGTCATCGTGATCTTCAGTGCCCACGGCGTTTCCCAGGCTGTGCGTACCGAAGCCGCTGGCCGTGGCCTGAAAGTGTTCGACGCAACCTGCCCGCTGGTGACCAAGGTGCACATCGAAGTCGCGCGTTACAGCCGCGACGGCCGTGAATGCATCCTCATTGGCCACGCCGGTCACCCGGAAGTCGAAGGCACTATGGGCCAGTACGATGGCAGCAATGGTGGTGCGATCTATCTGGTGGAAGACGAGAAAGACGTCGCCTCGTTGCAGGTGGTCAATCCCGAAAAACTGGCGTTCGTGACCCAGACCACCCTGTCCATGGACGACACCAGTCGCGTGATCGACGCTCTGCGTGCTCGTTTCCCTGCGATTGGTGGTCCGCGCAAGGACGACATCTGCTACGCCACGCAAAACCGTCAGGACGCCGTGAAGCAACTGGCCGACGAATGCGACGTGGTATTGGTGGTCGGAAGCCCGAACAGCTCCAACTCCAACCGCTTGCGTGAACTCGCCGAACGCATGGCCACCCCGGCTTACCTGATCGACGGCGCCGAAGACCTGCAAAAGAGCTGGTTCGACGGTGTCGAGCGTATCGGCATCACCGCTGGCGCCTCCGCTCCGGAAGTGCTGGTGCGTGGCGTGATCCAGCAGTTGCAGGCGTGGGGCGCCACCGGTGCCGATGAATTGGCCGGTCGCGAGGAGAACATCACGTTCTCCATGCCTAAAGAATTGCGCGTGCGCTCCCTGCTTTAACTGTTTTCCCTCCCGGACACAGCGCCTGCTCAGCCTTATCGCTGCGCAGGCTGACGCGACCGGTCGCGGCCAGCACCACCTGGAGCTGGCTGACCGGTTCGCGGGCTGCACAAATGTGCAGCGTCCCCGCTTGAAAGGCCCGCCCAGGCATCTGTGGTTCGCCGATACGGCTGAAACGCACGTATCGCTTGACTGGCCAATTACCGACAACGGGCACCCCAGCGCTACTCGCGTGTTCAACAAGCAGCGGATTGCTGCTGTCCTCCGGCCCTTTGCCGCTGATATCCAGAATGATTCGCCAGCCCTGACCCCAGTCGTCGTTGATGCCATGAATGACGGTGGTCTGATTGCGCGCGAGAGCTTCGCTTCTGGCGCTGCGAATACCGCTGGCAAGAGACTTCGCTGCCTCCTCGCGATGATTCGATTCTGTCAGTGATGCGAACGCCGGACTGACCAACAGCAGAACAATCCCGGCAATTGTCAGTCCCATGAGCAGTTCGATCAGGCTGAAACCTCGTTGATGCATGTCATCTCCCTCCGTGGAGTGCTGCAGCCCGCGCAATCCGTGCGCGAGTAATGGCAAATCAACCGTACACCGGTCGGTCGAATGTTCTAGCGTGTAGAAGCAGGTATAGCCGACGGCAACGGAGGGCAACGATGGATCATCGTACAAAAGGTTTCACGCTGATCGAGCTTCTGGTTTCGCTCGCGGTATTTTTGATCCTGATCACCCTGGCCGTGCCTGCGTTTACCCGGTCTGTGCAGGGCACCAAGGCCGACACCGAAATCGGCGACCTGCAACGCGGACTCAATTTCGCACGACTTGAGGCCATCAACCGGGGCGTCGCCACTCGGGTCCGTCCGACGGCAGGTGGCAGCGTCTGGACCGGTGAATTGACGGTCTATGACGGTACTGGCAATCCGGCCAATGTATTGCGGGTTGTTCCAGCGATGAGCAGCGGGGCGACTCTGACGCTAACCTCAGGAGTGACCTCCATCGATTTCAACAATCTCGGTGGTTTGTCGGCGCCGTCCACCCCCGTGGTGATCAGCTACGTGCTGGGGGCGCAAAGCAGGACGCTGAATGTGTGTTTGAACGGACGAATTCTATTGGGTGGAAGTTGCGGATGAGGGAACGGAGTCAACATGCACAGGAGGGCATGACGCTGATCGAGGTCCTGGTCGCGTTGGTGATTCTGACCGTGGGGCTGCTGGGCGCGGCGGCAATCCAGCTTAATGCGCTGAAATACACCGACAGCTCGCGGATGACCAGCCAGGCGAGTTTTATCGCCTACGACATGATGGACCGTATTCGCGCCAACTCCGGCGCCGATTACACCGTGACGCCACCGACGTCAGGCAACCTGAACGTCGCCCGCGACCAGGACCTCTACGACTTCACCACCAACATCGTCAATTTCGGCGGTGCGACAGCCACCGGCACCGTTGCGTTGAACCAGCGGGTGTACACCATCACCATCACCTGGGATGACTCGCGCGCCGCGAATACTGCCAACTCGCGCCGCAGTTTTGTCCTGGTCAGTCGTGCCACTGTCGACCCGGTGGCTACACCATGAGGCGCTACAGCAGAGGTTTCGGGCTGATCGAGTTGTTGATCGCCCTCGCGTTGAGCCTGGTTGTCGTGCTGGGCGTGGCGCAGATTTTCATCGCCGCCAAAAACACCTACATCAGCCAGAACACCGCCGCCGCCATGCAGGAAGACGCGCGATTCGTGCTGAGCAAGATGATTCAGGAAATCCGCATGGTCGGCATGTTTGGCTGCCTGGGGACGATCACCGACTCAAGTACTGCCGGCGATTTCAAAACCAGCCAGATAACGCCCATCAGTTGGGATAACGCCAACCTCAAGTTGACGCTGGTAACCGCCGATGTCGGAAGCAGTGGCGGGGTGCCGGCCTGGACGGTGATCTCCGACTGCCGAAACACGGCGACGGCCTTCACTGGCGCGCGAGTTCCGGCCTCGGGGTTTCTTGCGTTTCCGATCCGGCGGCTGATCTACAGCTTCAGCAATAACAAAATCATGATGGGCTCCGGTACCGGCACGCCGGCCCAGTTCGTGCTGGTCGATAACGTCAGTGCCTTCAGCGTGAGCTTTGGCCTCGCCAGCTCCGCCACCGATGTAGCGGCTACCAGTTACAGCCCTAATCCGTCCGATCCCGCACGCATTCGCAGCGTACGCCTGACCTTGACCCTTACCGACCCGAACAACCGGGTGCGCAATCAAACCTTCAACGTGGTTGCCGCCTTGCGCAACAGGTTGCCATGAGGAAGTCTTCCATGACTGTTCACACCCAGCGGGGCATGGCGCTGCTGGTCAGCCTGGTGTTTCTGCTGTTGCTGACCTTGATCGGCCTTTCATCGATGCAGAACGCAACCCTGCAGGAAAAAATGGCCGGCAGCGTAAGTTTGCGCAACCAGTCGTTCCAGGGCGCCGAAGCGGCGTTACGCGTGGGGGAAAGCGCGGTGCAACTGGACAGCTATTCATTGCCGGTCTGCAGCCAGTGTGCACCACCGTCCGACGCGTCGACGATCACCGCCGCCGGCGCCAGTTCCACCTCCGGGGTAACCTGGATTGCCTCCGGCAGGGGGTTTTACGGGGTGCAGAATATCGGCACCACGGTCAACGCCGTGAATGTGCCGAGCAACACCTCGGCGACGCTTTACCGGGTGACTGCCGTTGGCATCGCGGGTAACTCGCGCAGCGTCGTGGAGAGTATTTATGCGAAATACTGAAAGGCGCGGTGGCGTATGGCAGCTGATTTGCGGCGTGGTATTGGGGCTTTACCTGTCGGCTCCCGCATACGCTTTCACGCCCTCGGATTCTCCGCTGTTGAGCGCCGCGGCCGTCGCTCCGAACGTTATGTTGCTGATCGACGACTCGGGGAGCATGAACAACATCATCTGGGCGCCGGGTTTCGATCCGACTGTCAGTCGCGCGCAAATTGCGAACTGCAATTCTAACGGCTCATGTTTGAACGGACAGAACCTGGACATGGACGATACCAATATCGCCTTGTCGAGCCTTAACCGCGGCAACTGCTCCAACAACGGCAACTGGTACGGTTTTTATCGGGGTTTTTTAGGATTGTCATCGATATGCCTGAAGCTTCCCGACCCTGTGGGTAATGAAAATACGCGTTATACGGCTAACTATCTGTCTTATCTGGTGAGCCTGGCCAATGGTTCGAACAGGGATTTCACCACGGGCACCGATGCCATCCCCAACGATTACCGCATGAACGTAGCAAAGGATGTTTCTACGAATCTGGTCACCAGTAATCGCGACCTGCGTATCGGGCTTGCGACATTCAACCCGCCCACGGGCAATAATTCCGGCCCCGGCGGGTTTATCCCCCGCCCTGTCAGTGATCTATCTGCTGGCGGGAGCATCACCCAGGGGCAGGCGCAAACCAACTTCAACAACCTGATTTCATCGATCGATGGTTTGAGTGCAATCGCCAATACCCCGTTGGCAGAAACCTATTACGAGATCACGCGGTACATGCGCGGCATGGCGCCGTACTACAACTCGACGCCAACCACTTACACCAGCCCGATCCAGTATCGCTGTCAGAAAAACTATGGCGTCGTGATCACCGATGGCTTGCCGACCTATGACCGGACGTTTCCGACTACCGATCCCTTGGGTGGTACTCGCTTGCCCAACTGGGATGGCGTGAACAACGATGGTGACAACCTGAGCGGTGACGGAGAAGGCGACACGCTGTATCTGGACGATATCGCCAAGTTTTCCTTCGACATCGACATGCGCTCCACTGGCAACGATCTGGCAGGAAAAAGCTGGAACGCTGCGGATTTTCCCAAGCAGAACATGAACACTTACACCGTGGGTTTTACCGCAGCGAATCAGATGTTGTCGGATGCGGCCAGCTACGGACAGGGCAAGTACTATCAGGCGACCGACAGCGCAGGACTCAACAGCGCTTTGTCCTCAGCGCTGAGTGACATCACCTCGAAGGCCGGTTCCGGTGGTAGCGGCGTCACCAGCGGCACCACCCTGGCCAGCAATTCAAGTTACTTCCAGACCAGTTATGACCCGAAGGACTGGCGCGGCACGATCAAATCCTTTGGCTTCACCTCGGCGGGTATCGTGAACACCGCCGCAGCGCTGTGGACCACTGACACCACCATCGTCCCCGGTGCCACAGCGCCGACTTACCAGTCCTGGAACACCTTGACCAACGCCGCCGTCACCTTGGCGTATGCCAGTTTCTCCCCGGCGCAGCAGACCTCCCTCAGCCAAGGCCTGCCCACCGGCATCACCGGCAGCGATCTGGTGGAGTGGAGCAAAGGCACCAACAAAACCGGGCTCAAGGTGCGCAGCGTGCTGCTTGGCGACATCATCAACTCGCCCCTCGTACTGGCTTCGCCCACGGATAAAACCGCGTCCGACTTGGTGGGCGACACCACCTACAGCACTTACCTGACCACCAAATCCACCACCATGAGTTCCAGCCTGGTGGTTAATGCCAACGACGGGTTCGTGAATGTCATCAACTCGGCCAATGGCGTCCGGCGTTATGCCTATATGCCTTCCAGCGTGCTGCCATCGCTGCGCTACATCGCCGACCCGACCTACATCAACGGTGTGAGCCACAAGTTTCTGGTCGACGGTCAGGTCGGGGTGTTCGACGCCCAATTCAGCGGCGCCTGGAAAACCCTGGCCATTGGCGGAACCGGGGCCGGCGGCAGGACTTTTTATGCGTTGCAGTTGTTCGATGCGTCAGCGGGTAACGTGTTCAAGGCGCTGTGGGAAATCAGCGCGCCGGCTACCGCCAGTACCGCGAACGTTTTCAATGATCTGGGTTATGCCTATGCACGACCGGAAGTGGCACGCTTGGCCGACGGTCGATGGGCCGCGTTCATTTCCAACGGTTATGGCAGCAACTCCGGGGTGGCGGCGTTGTACGTGGTGGACATTCGTGACGGCTCGTTGATCAAGAAAATCGTGGTCGACAGCACCGACACCACCAATGGACTGTCGTCGGTGAAGCTCAGGGTCAACTCGCAGAATGTGGTGCAGGCCGCCTATGGTGGCGACTTGAAAGGACGGTTATGGAAGTTCGATTTGAGCGCTACCGCCCCTGATACCTGGGGCGTGGCATTTTCCGGCAAGCCGCTGTTTACCACCGCGGGCGGCGGCGCCCAGCCCATTACCGTGCAGCCATTGCTGGCGGACAATTCACTGGGTGGCAAGGAAGTGTTTTTCGGCACCGGAAAATTCAACGAGACTGCCGACAAGACCAACAAGGACTTGCAGGCGTTCTACGCCGTGTGGGATGCGGAAGGCGGAGCCGGTCAGATCACCGTGTCCAGTTTGCAGGCGCAAGCGGTGACCGGTGTGTTCTCGGGCAGCTCCGGGCAATTCATCACCACCAGTCAGAACGAAGTGACCTATCCGGCGGAGAAGGGCTGGTACTTGCCGCTGGTGTACAACAACGTGCTGACAGGGGAGCGGGTGATCAATCAGGCCAATCTGGTGCTTGGGCGGATCATCTTTACTACGGCGAGTGTGGACACCACCGACCCGTGTGCCAGCTTCGGCACCGGCAAACTGGTCGAACTGGATGCGTTCAGCGGTAAGATGCTCAACTACGCGGTGCTCGACACCAACAACGACGGGACGGTCGACAGCACGGACACAGTGTCCAGCGGAGTGATATTCACCGGCGGCATCCCGACCCTGAACGCCATCGTCAACGGCGCGACCCGCAAGATCGTGAACGATTCCAGTGGCGGCATCAGCACCCTGGTGGAAAAATCCGGCGGCGGCAGCCGTCGCATCATGTGGCGACAAATACAGTAAGTGAGAGTTGAGGAATGCACAGATCCAACCGAGGTTTCACCCTGATCGAAATCATGATCGTGATTGCGATCATCGGGATCGTCATGACCATTGCCGCCCCGAGCCTTACCGAGTACGTGAAAAAGGGCCGCCGCACCGAAGTGGCCGGGCTGCTTTCCGAGCAGGCGCAGATCCTTGAGCGGTTCTACTCGAAAAACAATGTCTATACCGCTGCCACCGGACTGAGCGCCGGCAATGACTTTTACACCATCACCCCGACCCTGACCGACCAGACCTTCCTGCTGACGGCCGCGCGCAAGACCGGCACTGCGATGGCCACCGACAAGTGTGGGGATTTCACCCTCACCAACACCGGCGTCAGAAGCATGGTCAATGCAACGTCGGGGCTTGCCACCAAAGATTGCTGGGGTCGCTGAGTTCCTTTTTCGGGCGCCTTATTGCGCCCCCTGTCTATTTATCGGTTGGATCAGAACATGAGCAGGCAACAGCAAGTGGTGATTGTCGGCGGCGGCGTGATTGGGCTGCTGACGGCATTCAATCTCGCGTCCGAAGTGCAAAGTGTTGTGTTGCTGGATCGTTCGAACGTCGGCAAGGAATCGTCATGGGCCGGTGGCGGGATTGTTTCGCCGCTCTATCCGTGGCGCTACAGCCCGGCAGTCACCGCGCTGGCGCATTGGTCCCAGGATTTTTATCCACAGCTCGGTGAGCGACTGTTTGCAGCGACCGGGGTTGATCCTGAAGTGCACACCACCGGCCTGTACTGGCTGGATCTGGATGACGAGGCCGAGGCGCTGGCCTGGGCCGATCGGGAAAACCGTCCGCTGCGGGCGGTGGATATCTCGGCGGCACACGACGCCGTTCCCGTGCTGGGTGGCGGGTTTTCCCGGGCGATCTACATGGCCGACGTGGCCAACGTGCGCAATCCGCGGCTGGTGAAATCCCTCAAGGCTGCGTTGCTGGCGCTGCCGAACGTGACGATCCGGGAGCAGTGCGAAGTCAGCGGGTTCATTCGTGAAGGCAATACGATTGTCGGCGTGCAGACCTCTGCGGGCCCTGTTCTCGCTGATCAGGTGGTCCTGACGGCGGGCGCCTGGAGTGGTGACTTGCTCAAGAGTCTGGACCTGGAGCTGCCGGTCGAGCCGGTCAAAGGGCAGATGATTCTGTACAAGTGCGAGGCGGACTTCCTGCCGAGCATGGTGCTGGCCAAGGGCCGATATGCGATTCCCCGACGCGACGGGCACATTCTGATTGGCAGTACGCTGGAGCATGAAGGCTACGACAAGACGCCGACCGACTCGGCGCTGGAGAGTCTGAAGGCATCGGCGGTGGAGTTGATTCCTGCGCTGGCGGATGCCGAAGTCGTGGGGCATTGGGCCGGATTGCGCCCGGGTTCGCCGGAGGGGATTCCCTATATTGGCCGAGTGCCGGGGTTCGACGGGCTTTGGCTCAATTGCGGGCATTACCGTAATGGGCTGGTGCTGGCGCCAGCGTCGTGTCAGTTGTTTGTGGATGTGATGCTGGGGAGGGCGCCGATTATTGATCCGGCGCCGTATGCGCCGACCGGGCGGATCTGACTGCACGATTTTTTATCGCCTGCCAGATCGCTTTCGCGGGCAAGTCGGATCGCCGCACCGCTCGCTCCTACAGATTTGAGTCGATCAATACATTTGCGAACGACACAACCCCTGTAGGAGCGAGCGGTGCGGCGATCCGACTTGCCCGCGAAGAGGCCCTCAATCCAGCCCCAACTTCTTGAGCCTGTAGCGCATCGATCTGAACGAAAGATTCAACCGCTGAGCCGCCGCCGTGCGGTTCCAGCGGGTTTCCTCCAACGCCTGGAGGATGAGTTTGCGTTCGACGTTTTCCAGATAGTCTTCCAGGTTGTCGATTTGCGTCAGGTCCGCCACGCCGTTCTCTGCCGTACAGTTCCCTTCGGCCAGCCGCAGGTCGCTGGCCTCAATCTGTTTGTTCTCGCACAGGGTGTAAGCCCGTTCCAGCACGTTCTCCAGTTCCCGCACGTTGCCCGGAAAACGGTAGCTTTTCAGCGCGTCGAGGGCGAGCGGGTGGAGTTTTGCGGCGGGTTGTCCGCTACCGGCTGCCAGACGCTTGAGTACATGGCTGGCCAGCGGTTCGATGTCGTCGCGGCGCTCGCGCAAAGGGGGAACGCGTAGCTCGATCACGTTCAACCGGTAGTACAAATCCTGGCGAAAGCGTTCGGCGGTGACTTCAGCGTCGAGGTCTTTGTGGGTGGCGCACAGGATGCGGACATCGACTACCATTTCTTGCTGCCCACCGACGCTGCGAACGGCTTTTTCCTGAATGGCCCGGAGCAGTTTGACCTGCATCGCCAATGGCAAATCAGCCACTTCGTCGAGAAACAGTGTGCCGCCGTGGGCCGCCTGAAACAGCCCGGGTTTGTCTTCGATGGCGCCGCTGAAACTGCCTTTGCGATGACCGAAGAATTCGCTTTCCATCAATTCCGAGGGAATTGCCCCGCAGTTGACCGGGATGAACGGCTGATTCGCTCGCGGACTCTGTTCGTGAATTAGCCGGGCGACCAATTCCTTGCCGCTGCCGGATTCGCCGCTGATGTACACCGGCGCCTGGCTGCGAGCGAGTTTGTCGATGTGTTTGCGCAGGTTGCGCATGGGCAGTGAATCGCCCAACAACCGGCGATCAATGGCGGTACTGGTGCCGCCCGGTGCCGGCAAGCGCAGGGCGCTGGTGACCAGTTCGCGCAGGCGTGTCAGGTCGACCGGTTTGGTCAGGAAGTCGAAGGCGCCTGCCTTGAGGGCGTTGATCGCCGTTTCGAGGCTGCCATAAGCGGTGATCATCGCCACCGGCACTTGGGGGTAACGCTGCTGGATGTACTGCACCAGCTCAAGGCCGGTGCCGTCGGGCAGGCGCATGTCGGTCAGGCACAAGTCGAATGTCTCCCGCGTTAACAAGGCCTGGGCTTCGCCAAGGTTGCGGGCACTGTAGGTATCGAGTTTCATCCGTCCCAGGGTGATTTCCAGGAGTTCGCGGATATCCGGTTCGTCGTCGACGATCAGGACTTTTGGCCGTGGGCTCATGTTCAACTTTGTTTCCGTCCGTGAGCAAAAGTGATGCGAAAGCAGCCGCCGCCTTGGCGTGGTTTGAAGTCTAGGCGGGCCTGGTTGCTTTCGCACAGCTCACGGGACAGATAAAGCCCCAGGCCTGTGCCCTGGCTACTGGTGGTGAAGAAGGGTTCGAATAAATGCGTCTGTTGGTCCAGCGCCACGCCGGGGCCGTTGTCCAGGACTTCGAGGGTCGCCAACTGGCTGTCGGGGTCGACAAACAACTCGAGCCAGACCTGTGCCAGGTCGTGATTCAGGGCGCTATGGCGCCAGGCATTGCGCAACAGATTGTCGAGAATCTGGGTCAGTTGATTGGGGTCCATCAGGGTTTTGAAGTCCCCCGAGCCGATGCGCAGGTGAATCTGCTGGCGCTCGGTCGCCCCTTCGCGGGTTTCTGCGACGAAGTGCTCCAGCCACGGCTTCAGATCGAGCCGTTGCGGCACGGTTTGCTGACGGCGGGACAGTTGCAGGACGTTTTCGATAACCCGATTCATTCGTTGAGAGTGGTCTTGGATAATCTGGGTCAGACGCCGATCCGCGCCGTTCAGTTCCTCGGATTCCTGCAATAGCTGCGCGGCATGACTAATGGCGCCCAGTGGATTACGGATTTCATGGGAGATACCGGCCGTCAGTCGACCGAGTGCGGCGAGTTTCAGTTGCTGCGCTTGTTGAGCGATCTGGGCCAGGTCCTCGAGAAACACCAGAGTCTGGTGATTCGGGCTTTGGTCCAGGGTAATGAAGCTGGGTTGCAGTTCCAGGCCACTGCTGGCGATTTTCAGGCTTTGCGGGCGCAGCGACGGATTGTTCAACCACAGTTGAAGGCGTTCGACCAATGTCGGCGAATAATCGTCGATCAACCGACCGTCGAGGTTTTTCTGCCCCAGCAAAATCAAGGCGCTGTGATTGGCCAGTTGCACCCGCCGCTGATCGTCCAACACCAGAATGCCCGTACGCATGCGATGCAGGATCAACGCGTTGAGCGCTTCCAGGCCAACCACTTCACTGGCCCGCTGTTGGGCGAGGCTTTCGCTGACTTCCAGGCGCCTGATCAGGCCTTGCACCAGTAACGCCGCGGCAAAACACAGCGCGCCGAGGGTGCCGACTTGCAGGTAATCGCTGGGACTGATCGGGTGACTAAAGCTCAGGAGGAAACTGAAGCCGACGATGCCAAGGGCGGCGACTGCCGCTATCAACAGGCCGATACGCCCGCGCAACAAGGTGTTGCTGATGGCCACGGACACGATCAGCAGGTTGCCGATGGCGCTGGCCACACCGCCAGCAGCGTAGAACAGGCCGCACAGCAGCAGGACGTCGATCAATGCGAGGCTGAAAAGCTGCGCCGGCCGTCGGGTGTTCTCCCAGAAGACCACCAGCAAGATATTCAGCACCAGGTACAACCAGCTGCCACTGCGCAGCAGGTCGTCCTTGGCGAAGGCCAGCAACTGGTTGTCCATGTTGCTGGAGATCAACAGCACCAGGGTGATGCCGACGCTTAAACGGTAGAGATGATAAAGGCGCAGCAGGCGCAGGGCCTGTTTACCGCCGGGACTGGACGTCTCAGCGATCACTTGAGCCTGGGCCTTGCTCAAGGTGAGCCTGGCTGCAATACCACTGTTGTTGAAGGCTCAGCGCGCGGTCGCGGGGCAGGTGAACGCCGCAATGAGCACAGCGGACCATGGGCGCCGCATCCAGTTCGGCGGAGGATTTTGGAACGGAAGTCGAAGCCTTGTACTTGCGCCAGAACCAAACCGCAGCGGCAATCAGGGCAATCCAGAACAATAAACGAAGCATGGTGAGCGGCTTTATTAGCTAATGATCAGGCAGTTTAGCCAAGGACCTGACCCGCGCACAGCGCAATAAAAAAGGGAGACTCAAGAGTCTCCCTTTTTGCACAACCCGATGTGTCAGTCGAACACGCCGAAGGTCATGTAGCTGAACCACGAACGGTCGCTGTTGTTGCCTTCCGCTTCGTGTTCCTCTTCTTCGATCACGTCGCCATCTGCATCTTTAGGCTTGAGATCGTTCGGAATCGCGTCCTTGGCATCCTGGAATTGCTTCTGCACGTCCTGGTTGGCGCGGGTTTCGCCTGGCGGCAGCGGCGGACGGGATTCGATCAGGCCCAAAGTAGCCTTGCTCAGCCACGAACGGTTGTCGGCTTCGTCGACCGAAGGCTTGAACTGACCGTCCACCAGGGTTGGGTGGTTCGGGTAGTTGAGCTTCAGGGTTTCGAGGCTGGTGGCTGCCAGGTCGTCCAGGTGCAGACGCTGGTAGGCTTCGGTCATCACCGCCAGGCCGTCACCGACCGAAGGGGTTTCCTGGAAGTTTTCCACCACGTAACGACCACGGTTCGCGGCGGCGACATAGGCCTGACGGGTCAGGTAGTAGTCGGCAACGTGAATCTCGTAGGCCGCCAGCAGGTTGCGCAGGTAGATCATGCGCTGCTTGGCGTCCGGCGAGTAGCGGCTGTTCGGGAAGCGGCTGGTCAGCTGGGCGAACTCGTTGTACGAGTCGCGGGCAGCACCCGGGTCACGCTTGGTCATGTCCAACGGCAGGAAGCGCGACAGCAGGCCGACGTCCTGGTCGAAGGAGGTCAGACCCTTGAGGTAATACGCGTAGTCCACGTTCGGATGCTGTGGGTGCAAACGAATGAAACGCTCGGCAGCAGACTTGGCAGCTTCAGGCTCGGTGTTCTTGTAGTTGGCGTAGATGAGCTCGAGTTGAGCCTGATCGGCGTAGCGACCGAACGGATAACGCGACTCCAGCGCCTTCAGCTTGGCTGTGGCGGCGGTGTAGCTATTGTTGTCCAGATCGTGCTGAGCCTGCTGGTACAGCTCGACTTCGCTCAGGTTTTCGTCTACGACTTCCTTCGATGAGCAAGCAGCGGTCAATGCGAGGATGGCGATCAGCAGCAGGTGTTTCACTTGCATGGCGGCTTGCGTCCCTATGACGGCCGCTGTCTTGGGCGGGGCCGTCCTGTTATGATGAGCGCCCCGTTGAATAGCCTCGGGGCAAAAGACGCCGTATTTAACCACAAGCGCGCAGCCGAAACCAAAGGCTGTGCCGACGCCTAGTCTGAGCATGTCCGATAAAATTGAACTTCGCGCAGAGGTGCCGTCCGAATTGGGCGGCCAACGCCTCGATCAAGTCGCCGCACAATTATTCGCTGAGCACTCGCGCTCGCGCCTTTCCGCCTGGATCAAAGACGGCCGCCTGACTGTGGATGGGGCGGTTATCCGCCCGCGAGACATCGTTCATGGTGGCGCCATTCTTGAGCTGACTGCCGAGCAGGAAGCTCAGGGCGAATGGATCGCTCAAGACATCGAGCTGGACATCGTCTATGAAGACGACGACATCCTGGTGATCAACAAACCTGCGGGCCTGGTGGTGCATCCTGCCGCCGGTCACGCGGATGGCACCTTGCTCAACGCCTTGCTGCACCACGTGCCGGACATTATCAATGTGCCCCGCGCCGGTATCGTGCATCGCCTGGACAAGGACACCACCGGTCTGATGGTGGTGGCCAAGACCATTCAGGCGCAGACACAGCTTGTCACGCAATTGCAGAGCCGCAGCGTAAGCCGGATCTACGAATGCATCGTGATCGGTGTGGTGACTGCCGGCGGCAAGATCAACGCGCCGATCGGTCGTCACGGCCAGCAACGCCAGCGCATGGCTGTGATGGAAGGTGGCAAGCAAGCCGTCAGCCATTACCGCGTGCTCGAGCGTTTCCGCTCCCACACTCACGTGCGGGTGAAGCTGGAAACCGGTCGTACGCACCAGATTCGTGTGCACATGGCTCACATCAACTACCCGCTGGTCGGAGATCCTGCCTACGGCGGTCGCTTCCGCATTCCGCCGGCAGCCAGTGTGACCATGGTCGAATCGTTGAAGGCGTTCCCGCGTCAGGCGCTGCATGCGCGGTTCCTGGAGCTGGATCATCCGACCACCGGTAAACGCATGAGCTGGGAATCGCCGCTGCCGGACGACTTCGTCTGGTTGCTGACCCTGCTCAAGCAAGACCGTGAGGCGTTCATCGGATGAGTGACTGGCTGATTCCCGACTGGCCTGCGCCTGCCGGGGTGAAAGCCTGTGTGACCACCCGTGCGGGCGGCGTCAGTCTGGCGCCGTTCGACAGCCTCAACCTCGGCGATCACGTCGACGACAGCCCCGAAGCTGTTGCCGAAAACCGCCGTCGCCTCACCGATCACTTCTCTATGCAACCAGCCTGGTTAAAGCAGGTTCACGGCATTGCCGTGGCTCATGCTGACCCAAGCCTGGTCGTCACCGCTGACGCCAGCTGGACGGCAACCCCCGGGATTGCCTGCGCGGCAATGACCGCCGATTGCCTGCCAGCCTTGTTTTGCGACCGTGCCGGTACTCGCGTTGCGGCGGCCCATGCCGGATGGCGTGGATTGGCGGCGGGTGTACTCGAAGCCACCCTCGACAGTCTCGATGTGCCGCCAGAAGAAGTGCTGGTGTGGCTCGGCCCGGCCATTGGCCCGCAAGCCTTTGAAGTCGGCCCCGAAGTGCGCGAGACCTTCGTCGAGCAACTGCCCGAAGCGGCCAAAGCCTTTGTGCCAAGTGCAAATGCCGGCAAGTTCATGGCTGATATCTACGAGCTGGCGCGTCTACGTCTGGCCGCTCGCGGTGTCACCGCTGTTTATGGTGGCGGTTTCTGCACCGTGACCGATCCTCGCTTCTTTTCTTACCGCCGCAGTCCTCGCACCGGTCGGTTTGCCTCCCTGATCTGGCTTGAAAGCTAGACTTCTCTGATCTGCATCAACTGATCGACGCTTGAAACTCCCAGAATCGACCGCATCTATAACGGTATCTGGCAGGTTTCTTCATTCAGGATGTTTTATAGGTCCGGCCTGCTCAAAAGGAAGGTGACCCATGCGTATAGATCGTTTAACCAGCAAATTGCAGTTAGCTCTATCCGACGCCCAATCGCTGGCCGTCGGCCTTGACCACCCCGGCATTGAGCCGGCGCACTTGATGCAGGCCATGCTTGAACAGCAGAGTGGTTCGATCAAACCCCTGTTGATGCAGGTCGGTTTCGACGTCAACAGCTTGCGTAAAGAGCTGACCAAAGAGCTCGACCAGCTACCGAAAATCCAGAACCCGACCGGCGACGTGAACATGTCGCAGGACTTGGCGCGCCTGCTCAACCAGGCCGATCGCCTGGCCCAGCAGAAGGGCGATCAGTTCATCTCCAGCGAATTGGTGCTGCTCGCCGCGATGGACGAGAACAGCAAGCTCGGTAAATTGCTGCTCGGCCAGGGTGTCAGCAAAAAAGCCCTGGAAAACGCCATCAACAACCTGCGCGGTGGTGAGGCCGTCAACGACGCCAACCACGAAGAGTCGCGCCAGGCGCTGGATAAATACACCGTCGACCTGACCAAGCGTGCCGAAGAAGGCAAGCTCGATCCGGTGATCGGCCGTGACGACGAAATTCGCCGAACCATTCAGGTCCTGCAACGCCGCACCAAGAATAACCCGGTGCTGATCGGTGAACCTGGCGTAGGTAAAACCGCCATTGCCGAAGGCTTGGCCCAGCGCATCATCAACGGTGAAGTGCCGGATGGTCTCAAGGGCAAGCGCCTGTTGTCCCTGGACATGGGGTCGCTGATTGCCGGTGCCAAGTACCGCGGTGAGTTCGAAGAGCGCTTGAAGTCGCTGCTCAATGAGCTGTCGAAGCAGGAAGGGCAGATCATTCTGTTCATCGACGAACTGCACACCATGGTCGGCGCTGGTAAAGGCGAAGGCTCGATGGATGCGGGCAACATGCTCAAACCTGCGTTGGCTCGCGGCGAGCTGCACTGCGTTGGCGCGACTACGCTCAACGAGTACCGCCAATATATAGAGAAGGATGCGGCCCTCGAACGTCGCTTCCAGAAAGTCCTGGTGGACGAGCCGAGCGAAGAAGACACCATCGCGATTCTGCGTGGCCTCAAAGAGCGTTATGAGGTTCACCACAAAGTGGCGATCACCGACGGCGCCATCATCGCCGCGGCCAAGCTCAGCCATCGCTACATCACAGACCGTCAATTGCCGGACAAGGCCATCGACCTGATCGACGAAGCGGCCAGCCGTATCCGCATGGAAATCGACTCCAAGCCGGAAGTGCTGGATCGTCTGGAGCGCCGTCTGATTCAGCTGAAGGTGGAATCCCAGGCGCTGAAGAAAGAAAGCGACGAAGCTGCGATCAAACGCCTGGAAAAACTCCAGGAAGAAATCGTTCGTCTTGAGCGTGAATACTCGGACCTCGAAGAAATCTGGAACTCGGAAAAAGCCGAAGTCCAGGGTTCTGCGCAGATCCAGCAGAAAATCGAACAGTCCCGTCAGGAACTGGAAGCCGCACGCCGTAAAGGCGACCTGAACCGCATGGCCGAGTTGCAATACGGGGTCATCCCGGATCTGGAACGCAGCCTGCAAATGGTCGATCAGCACGGCAAAAGCGAGAACCAGTTACTGCGCAGCAAGGTGACTGAGGAAGAAATCGCCGAAGTCGTCTCGAAGTGGACCGGCATTCCTGTGTCGAAAATGCTCGAAGGCGAGCGCGACAAGCTGATGAAGATGGAAAGCCTGTTACACCAACGCGTGATCGGCCAGGACGAAGCGGTGATCGCGGTTTCCAACGCGGTGCGGCGTTCCCGGGCCGGGTTGTCCGACCCGAATCGCCCGAGCGGTTCGTTCATGTTCCTCGGCCCGACCGGTGTCGGTAAAACCGAGCTGTGCAAGGCGCTGGCCGAATTCCTCTTTGATACCGAAGAGGCAATGGTACGGATCGACATGTCCGAGTTCATGGAGAAACATTCCGTGGCCCGACTGATCGGCGCGCCACCAGGCTACGTGGGCTATGAAGAGGGCGGTTACCTGACCGAGGCGGTGCGTCGCAAGCCTTACTCGGTGATCCTCCTGGACGAGGTCGAGAAGGCCCACCCGGATGTGTTCAACATCTTGCTGCAAGTGCTGGAAGATGGTCGCTTGACCGACAGCCATGGCCGTACGGTGGATTTCAAGAACACCGTGATCGTCATGACCTCCAACCTGGGCTCGGTGCAGATCCAGGAACTGGTCGGTGATCGCGAGGCGCAACGAGCGGCGGTGATGGATGCGATTTCCACGCACTTCCGGCCGGAGTTCATCAACCGGGTCGACGAAGTGGTGATCTTCGAGCCATTGGCGCGGGATCAGATCGCGGGCATTACCGAGATCCAGTTGGGTCGTCTGCGCAGTCGCCTGACTGAGCGCGAGCTGAAACTGGAGCTCAGCCCAGAGGCCATGGACAAGCTGATCGCGGTGGGTTACGACCCGGTGTACGGCGCACGGCCGCTCAAACGAGCGATTCAGCGCTGGATCGAGAACCCGCTGGCGCAGCTGATTCTGTCCGGTCGTTTCATGCCCGGCGACACGGCTGTCGGCACGGTGGAAAACGACGAAATCGTATTTGCCTGACCCGCAACTGCAGTGAAATAAACAAGGCCTCGCATCGCGAGGCCTTTTTTTCTTCAGGTTGTTGAACTGAAAGGAAAAGGCTTGTAAAGTGCGCCCCGCAGTAAGTCACCCGGAAGGGTTTCTGCTCCCCAAGCAGAAATCTGAAATAAGTTGCAAATCATTAACTTGAATGCAATTTAAGGGGTTGACAGAGGTGCTTAAGATTGTAGAATAGCGCGCCTCAGACACACGAACGCAGCGATGCGAACGGGTCGAAGAGGTGAAGCAAGCTTCACAGTTGTAAATTGAAATATGTAGTTCCGTGATAGCTCAGTCGGTAGAGCAAATGACTGTTAATCATTGGGTCCCAGGTTCGAGTCCTGGTCACGGAGCCAATTTCAAACCGGGGTATAGCGCAGTCCGGTAGCGCGCCTGCTTTGGGAGCAGGATGTCAGGAGTTCGAATCCCCTTACCCCGACCATTTTTGGGTCGTTAGCTCAGTTGGTAGAGCAGTTGGCTTTTAACCAATTGGTCGTAGGTTCGAATCCCACACGACCCACCATTTTTGAAACCAGTTAACGCTGGGATCAGATCTTAAGATCAGAGGCCAAAAGCACTGATCGAAGAAGGCGACTTGTGAAGGTCGCCTTTTTTTTACCGGGGTATAGCGCAGTCCGGTAGCGCGCCTGCTTTGGGAGCAGGATGTCAGGAGTTCGAATCCCCTTACCCCGACCATATTAAAAATCCTCGTATCGAAAGATACGGGGATTTTTTTGTCTTCGATTTTTTGTCTTCGAAAATAACACTTCAGTCATCGTACAACTTGCCGATAACGAGGCGACGGGGTACTGCCGAAACAACGCCCCTTTTCCAGGCCACTACAAGAATAGGGCGTTCGTTATGTTACTTCGTCAGTTGAATATTGCTCCTCGGGCCGCCTTGGGGTTTGCCCTGATTGCTGTGTTGGTCGCCTTGCTCGGGATTTTCGCTCTGGGGCAGATGTCGAGCATTCGCGACAGCGAGGTGGCCGTGGAGAAACAATGGCTGCCGAGTATCCGCGGCGGTGACGAGATCCGCGAGATCATGCTGCGCATCCGCACCATTTCCCTGCGCATGGCCCTCGACCAGGACCCGAAGAACATTCCTGTGTATCGCGGCCAGATGGACACCCGCGACAAAGAGCTGAGCGAAAAGATTGCAGCCTACGACCAGTTGGTCAACACCGTCGAAGGCAAGGCGTTGTATGACCAGTTCAAAACCACCTTCGCTGCGTATCGCGCCGGCATCTCCCAATCGTTCTCCCTGGCCGAACAGGGACGCCGTGACGAACTGACCAAGCTGCTGCTGATAGACATGAAAACCGTGGTCGATGGCTCCGGTAAACAGCTCAATGACCTGGCGGACCTGTTCGCCAAGCAGGTCGCCGCCGAAAGCCAGAAATCCGAAGCCCACTACGAAACATCGAGAATGATCGTCAGCCTGTTCATCGCATTGGCAGCGCTGGCCACCGTTGGCCTTGCTATGTTGCTCACGCGCAGCATCGTCAAACCCCTGGGCGAAGCCTTGCACGCCGCAGAAAACGTAGCCCGAGGCGATCTGACTCGCCCCATCGAAACCCATGGCAACGACGAAGTCAGCCGCTTGCTCAAGGCCCTCGCGACTATGCAGCAGAACCTGCGGGAAACCCTGCAAGGTATCAGCGGGTCGGCGGCGCAATTGGCCACGGCAGCGGATGAGCTGAACGCGGTCACGCTCGACAGCACGCAGAACCTGCAACAACAGAACAACGAAATCGAACAAGCCGCCACCGCCGTCACTGAAATGACCACCGCAGTGGAGGAGGTTGCGCGCAACGCGGTGTCGACCTCCGACGCCACGCGCCAGTCCAGTGAGTCCGCACACGTTGGCCAGGATCGCGTCAGCGAAACGGTCACCGCCATCGGCGCACTCGCCAGCGATGTGCAGATTACCGGCGGGTTGGTGCAATCCCTGGCCAACCAGTCGCAGGACATCGGCAAGGTGCTGGATGTGATTCGGGCGATTGCCGAGCAAACCAACCTGCTGGCGCTCAACGCGGCCATCGAAGCAGCGCGGGCCGGGGAAAGCGGTCGAGGTTTTGCGGTGGTGGCCGACGAAGTACGTGCGCTGGCGTATCGCACGCAGCAATCGACCCAGGAAATCGAGCAAATGGTGCAGGGCATGCGCAGTGGCTCAACCCAGGCGCTGGAGTCCATGCAGGCGAGCTCGACCCGCGCAGCCAGCACCTTGGCCCTGGCCGAGCGTGCGGGCGAGGCGTTGCAGACCATCACGGCGTCGGTCCACCAGATTCACGAACGAAACCTGGTGATCGCCAGCGCGGCTGAAGAACAGGCGCAAGTGGCGCGGGAAGTTGATCGCAACCTGGTGAACATCCGCGACCTGTCGGTGCGCTCCGCTGCCGGTGCTGATCAGACCAGCGCCTCCAGCCATGAACTTTCGCAGCTGGCCAATTCGTTGCGCACCATGGTGCAGCGCTTCCAGGTGTAAATCCGCCAGACGAAAAAAACCGCGCCTCCCGAAGGAAAAGCGCGGTTTTGTTCTTGAAGGCTTAGGCGCCGTCTTGGTCTTTCAGGTGCTCGAACAGGCCTTTTGGCATTTTTTTGCCGTTGGCTTCGAAGTTGGCTTTCACGTTGTCGTAAGCCTCTTGCTCATCGATGAAGCCGTCATGGTTGGTGTCGATCTTGTCGAAGTTGGACTTCGGCGCGACTTTCTGGAATTCGGCGCGGGAGACTTTGCCGTCGCCATCGGTATCGGTTTTCGCCATCGACGCATCGCCACACTTGCCTTCGCCACACTTGCCTTCAGGGGTTTTCACCACTTGTTCAGCCGAGGCCAGCAGGTAGCCCTGAGTCAATGGCTGCGAAGCGAATACGGAACCGGACAACATCATGCCACCCGCCAGAACAGCGCCGAGCAGACCAATAGTGTTTTTGGTAGTACGGGACATTTCAATACTCCTGGGTTGCACGACACAACCGTTCGATAAAGGACGCCACGTGAGTGCGGCGATAACCGTAGCGGGCGAGTTGCCTTGCTCGGATGTGGCCATTTAAAGGGCGGGGTGTATCGCTACTGTGTCGCGCAAGGGGGGAGTTTGTAAGCGAAGGGGAGAATTCGTGGCGGGAGATACAGTGAGACACAGAAGTGAAGACCGAGGCGCCTGCATCGCGGGCAAGCCACGCTCCCACAGGTTATGTGTCGGACTCGGATTTCATGGTCAACATATAACCTGTGGGAGCGAGGCTGCTCGCGATGGCGGTGTGTCAGGCGACATTAATGTCGACTGTACTGACGCTATCGCGAGCAGGCTCGCTCCCACAGGGGATGCGATTTTAGTGCAGCTTCAGCCGCGGCTCGGTACCCCGCCCGATCTTGCTGCCCAGCATCAGCATCGCCGTGCGAAACGCGCCATACAGCGCCATCTGGTGCATGCGATACAGCGACACGTAAAACATCCGCGCCAGCCAACCCTCCAGCATCACGCTGCCGGTCAGGTTGCCCATCAAGTTACCCACAGCCGAAAAACGCGACAGCGAGATCAGCGAGCCGTAGTCGGTGTATTTGTATTCCGGCAAGGCCTTGCCTTCGATCCGCAGTTTCAGCGATTTGGCCAGCAACGAAGCCTGCTGATGCGCTGCCTGCGCGCGCGGCGGCACGTTGCGATCGGTGCCCGGTTGCGGGCACGCCGCGCAGTCACCGAAGGCGAAGATGTTTTCGTCGCGGGTGGTTTGCAGGGTCGGCAGCACTTGCAGTTGGTTGATGCGGTTGGTTTCCAGGCCATCGATGTCCTTGAGGAAACCCGGCGCACGAATGCCGGCGGCCCAGACTTTCAGGCTCGCGTTGATCACTTTTCCGTCGGCGGTGATCAAACTGTCGGCGGTCACTTCGCTGACCGCCGAGTTGGTCATGACGTTGACCCCGAGTTTCTCCAGGGTTTTATGCACAGGCCCGCCGATGCGTTCCGGCAGGGCTGGCAGCACCCGGGGGCCGGCTTCGATCAGGGTGATGTGCATGTTTTCCGGTTTGATCCGGTCAAGACCATAGGCCGCCAGCTCATGCGCGGCGTTGTGCAGTTCAGCGGCCAGCTCAACCCCGGTGGCACCCGCGCCGACGATGGCGACGCTGATCTGCTCGACCTTGTCGGTCTGTCCGGCATGGGCGCGCAGGTAGTGATTGAGCAATTGCTGATGGAAACGCTCGGCCTGTTTGCGGGTGTCGAGGAACAGGCAATGCTGCGCCGCGCCCTGAGTGCCGAAATCGTTGGTGGTGCTGCCGACGGCAATCACCAGCGAGTCGTAAGCCACTTCACGCGCCGGGACCAGTTCCAGGCCGGCTTCGTCATAGGTGGCGGCCAGCTGGATTTTCTTCTGTGCGCGATCGAGCCCGCTCATGCGCCCCAGCTGGAACTCGAAGTGGTTCCATTTCGCTTGGGCAACATAGTTGAGTTCGTCTTCGGAAGAGTTCAGCGACCCGGCTGCCACTTCGTGCAACAACGGCTTCCAGATGTGGGTCAGGTTCGCGTCGACCAGCATCACACTGGCCGTGCCACGTTTGCCCAGAGTCTTACCCAGACGGGTAGCCAACTCCAGACCGCCGGCGCCGCCGCCAACGATGACAATACGATGAGTCATAGGGATATCTCGCAAGGCTAAAAGAAATCGGTGCAGTCAACCGAGCGAGCGCGAAGCAGCTCATAGCGTCAGGTAACTGATAAATCGGCTCAACAGGCCTAAACCAATGGTCACTGCCAACACCACCACCAGGAGCATCCACGGCCGGAAAGGCCGGCGCTCGACTCGGTGCTGGGACAGGTGCAGGTACTCTTCGACATGCTTCTGGTCGTCGGGGTTCAGGCGGCTGGTCATATTGGGCCTCGTCAGGTAGACGTTGCTGAATGTGTAGAAGCTACAGGCTGATTTAACGAACGTTGAACGGAGCATAGCCGCTGGCTGGAACAGGCTCGACGCTCACCGTATCGTCCAGGCGAATGATTCCACCTTGTAACACTCGGGCCGTGATTCCGCCATGTCCGCGAACGGCCTGAAACGTCCCGGGGCCGAGGTTGTTTTGCAGGCGTGCGCATGGCTGGCACCAGCCGGTAGTTTCGAAAATCGCCTGGCCGATGCGGAAGCGACGACCCTTGAGGCTGAACAGGTTGATACCGCTGATAACAAGGTTGCGCCGCAAATCATTAGGCAAGACCGGTTTATCGTCCGCGCGGCCCATCAGCGAACTGATCACCGCCAGATGCTCCCATTGAATCAACGTCACCTGCCGCGCATTACGCACACCGGGGCGGGCTCGATCGCCGGTCAGGCCGGCTTCAAGTCGCGCCTCCACGGCGTCCAGTTCGATCATCGGCACATGGGGTTCCGGGCGCACGCCGATCCAGCGCACGCGGCCCTTTTGCGGAACTTCGGCGATTAATTCCTGCAACGGGCTCACAGGCTGATCCCGACGTCGAAGACGATGCTGCGGCCCAGGTTGTTGCGCAGGAAGTCCGGAGCGTCCGGGTGGGCGAACAGCACCCGTGCGAACGTCGGGCCGACCAGCGACAACGAACGCCAGCCCTGACGCAAGTATTCGGTCGGTGGCGGAAAATGGCTGTTGAGGTCCAGCACCTCACGCTTGAGGCTGGCGAACGCGATGATGTCGAGTTCCCCCAGGTCCATGCCGCGTTCTTTGTAGTTGTGCGCTTTTTTACGCAAGGTCGGCGCCAGTCTCAGCAGAAACTCGTTGGCCGGAATGCGCCGGGGCTTGGCTTCACGACGCACGAGCTGGCTCAGGGAAAACGCGCTGCGCCGGCGTTGCAGCTCATCGCGCCATTCGTCGTTGAGGCGCCGGCCTTCGTCGAGGACGAAGAACACCTCGAAACTGGCGTCACGAAACAGCACGTCCGGCGGCTCCCCTGCGGGGGCGAACTCGTCGGCGCGATAGGGAATGTTCAGGCCTTGCAGCAGGCGTTGGCAGACCCAACGCTCACGCTCCCATTTGCGGGCATTGGACAAGAACGCGTTGGCTTGCTCGGCCGCGATGGTCAGCAGGCGTAAATAATCTGAGTCATCCATAGGCCCAAGCTTAGCGTTCAAATGCGATCGCAAAGAAGTCAGTTTATCGGAGAAGGTCAGATCTGCCGGATCTGCGGCGCGCCAAGCCCGCGCCAATTCTCATCCCGCGCCCGGTTCAGGGCAACGCACAAAACGGATAGCGATCTGCGCAAAGCGGATATTGCGCCGTGCCTGGCGCCTCTACCCTCGGCTGTACGGACGTTCGCCGCGTTACCGACGCTCTAAAAAAACAACAACAAGAGATAAATGCCATGCGCAAGATTGACGTACATGAGGTTATCGACAACGCACGATTCAACCGCTTTCACTGGATGGTGCTGTTCTGGTGTGCCCTGATCATCATCTTCGACGGTTACGATTTGGTGATCTACGGCGTGGTGCTGCCGATGCTGATGAAAGAGTGGGGGCTCAGTCCCCTGCAAGCGGGCGCACTGGGCAGTTACGCACTGTTCGGCATGATGTTTGGCGCGCTGTTTTTCGGTCCGCTGTCGGACAAGATCGGTCGCAAAAAAGCCATCACGATCTGCGTGATGCTGTTCAGCGGTTTCACCGTGCTCAATGGTTTTGCCCGTAACCCCACCGAGTTTGGCATTTGCCGGTTCATTGCTGGCCTGGGCATTGGTGGGGTGATGCCCAATGTCGTGGCGCTGATGAACGAGTACGCGCCGAAGAAAATCCGCAGCACGCTGGTGGCGATCATGTTCAGCGGCTACTCGGTGGGCGGCATGCTCTCGGCGGGGCTTGGCATCGTGCTGATCCCCAGTTTTGGCTGGCAGTCGGTGTTTTACGTAGCGGTGCTGCCGTTGCTGTTGTTGCCGCTGATCATGTACTTCCTGCCCGAGTCGGTGGGTTTCATGCTGCGTCAGGGGCGCAATGAAGAGGCGCGCCACATTCTGGAACGGATTGATCCGGCTTACGTCGCCCACGCGAGCGATCTGTTGCACATGAGCGAAGTGAAGGGCACCGGCACCCCGGTCCTGCAATTGTTCCGCGAGGGTCGTGCGCTGCGCACGCTGATGCTGTGGCTGGCGTTCTTCTGCTGCCTGCTGATGGTCTACGCCTTGAGTTCCTGGCTGCCAAAACTGATGGCCAACGCCGGTTACAGCCTGGGCTCGAGTTTGTCGTTCCTGCTGGTGCTGAACTTCGGTGCCATTTTCGGCGCAGTCGGCGGCGGTGTGCTGGGGGACAAACTCAACCTGCCGCGGGTGTTGGCGGTGTTCTTCGCCATGGCTGCTGTGTCGATCACGTTGCTGGGGTTCAACAGCCCGATGCCGCTGTTGTACCTGCTGATCGCCATTGCCGGCGCCACCACCATTGGCTCGCAGATTCTGTTGTACGCCTGCGCCGCGCAGTTTTACTCCATGACCATTCGCTCCACCGGTCTGGGCTGGGCCTCGGGCATCGGGCGCAACGGCGCCATCGTCGGACCGCTGCTGGGCGGTGCGTTACTCGGGATCAGCCTGCCGCTGCAACTGAACTTCATGGCCTTTGCCTTGCCCGGTGCGGTGGCCGCGATTGCCATGACGGTGTTCGCCATCAGCAGCCGGCGCAGTGCCCGGCAAACGTTACCGGGTTTGCACGAATCGCCTGACGGGGCTGTCGGCGAGGCTTCATGAAAAGGTTATTCCAGGACTTTTCCCTGTCAGCGGCCGTCGCCGGTTTCATCGCCACGGTGATTTCCTACGCCGGGCCGTTGGTGATCATCTTTCAGGCGGCCGAGGCGGCGCATCTCTCGCGGGAGGTGTTGTCGTCCTGGGTCTGGGCGATTTCGATCGGCAGCGCCGTGCTTGGCATCGGTCTGAGCCTGCGTTACCGCGTCCCGGTGATCATCGCGTGGTCGGCGCCGGGCTCGGCGTTGCTAGTGGCGCTGTTGCCGGGGATCTCCATGTCGGAGGCGGTGGGTGCTTATCTGGTCAGCAGCCTGATTATTTTCCTGGTCGGGGTGTCGGGTGCCTTTGACCGGATCATCGGCAAGCTGCCCGCAGCCATTGCGGCGGCGATGCTGGCGGGGGTTTTGTTCAGCTTCGGCACCGGGTTGTTTGTGTCGTTGCAGGGCAAACCGTTGCTGGTGCTGGCGATGTTTGCCACGTACCTGATCTGCAAACGGCTGATGCCGCGTTATGCGGTGGTGATGGTGCTGCTGGTGGGCTGCTCGATGGCTTTTCTTTCCGGTGATTTGCACAGCGAAGCGCTGGTGATCGGTTTGGCCACGCCGGTATGGATCACCCCCACGTTCAGCCTGAGCGCGACGCTGAATATCGCCTTGCCGCTGGTGATGGTGGCGCTGACCGGCCAGTTTGTCCCCGGCATGACGGTGCTGCGCGCCAGTGGTTACGCCACGCCGGCCGGCCCGATCATCGCCAGCAGTGCGTTGGGCACAGCGCTGCTGGCACCGTTCGGTTGTCACGGGCTGAATCTGGCGGCAATCACCGCAGCGATTTGTACCGGGCGCGAGGCCCATGAAGATCCCGGCAAACGCTATGTGGCCGGGGTTGTGGGCGGGCTGTGCTACCTGGTGCTGGGGATCTTCGGCGCCACCCTCGTTTCACTGTTTTCGGCATTCCCCGAAGAACTGATCGCGGCCCTGGCCGGGCTGGCGCTGTTCGCCGCGATTGCCGGGGCTTTGGCCGGCGCAATGGCCGTGCCGAGTGATCGCGAAGCCGCGTTGGTGACCTTTCTGACCACCGCATCGGGCATGTCGTTGTTGGGTTTGTCCGCCGCTTTTTGGGGGCTGATTTTCGGCATGGTCACGCACCTGTTGTTAAACGCCCGGCGTCCCGTTCCCCGCCGCGAATCCGCTGCGGCTGAAGCACTTCAACCTGTCGATCAATAAAAATAAGAGAAGAAACGATGAAACAGATTTTTCCAACAACCGGTTCAGCGTTGTCCATGGCTGTCGTCTCGAGTTTCTCTGGCGGTGCGATGGCGGCCGAGGGCGGCTTCATCGAAGACACCACGGCGACCTTGCAAGCGCGCAACTACTACTTCAGCCGGGACTTCTCCGACATCGTCGGGGCCAACCAGCAATCGAAGGCCGAAGAGTGGGCGCAGGGCTTCATCCTCAACGTCAAATCCGGTTATACCCAGGGCCCCGTCGGTTTTGGTGTGGATGTCATTGGCCTGCTCGGCCTCAAACTCGACAGCAGCCCGGACCGGGTCAATACCGGATTGCTGCCGGTGCAGGATAACGGTCGTGCCGCGAATGATTACAGCCGATTGGAGGGCGCGTTGAAGGTACGTTTCTCCAAAACCGAATTGAAGGTGGGTGAGCTGCAACCCAATCTGCCGGTACTGGCCTTCAGTGATATCCGCTTGCTGCCGCCCAGCTATCAGGGCGCGAGCATCAGCTCGAACGAGGTCAATGGCTTGACGGTGCAAGGGGGGCACTTGAATTCGACCAGCCTGCGCAACGAGGCTGGCGACGAAAAAATGCAAGCCATGCTCGGCCATGTGCCGCAACGACAGGTCAGCAGTGATGGCTTCAACTTTGCCGGCGCCGATTACGCTTTCAACGATAAACGCAGCTCGGTCAGTGCCTGGTTCGGGCAACTGGAAGATATCTACAACCAGCGCTTTCTCGGCCTCAAGCACAGCCAGCCGTTGGGTAACTGGACCCTGGGCGTCAACCTCGGCTATTACGATTCGCGCGAAGACGGCAAGAAGCTGCTGGGCAACATCGACAACCAGGCGTTCTTCTCCTTGCTGTCGGCCAAGCGCGGCGGGCACACGTTCTATGTCGGCTATCAGGGCATGTTCGGCGACAGCGCCTTCCCGCGCGTCTTTGCCAACATCTCACCGCTGGGCAATGAAGTGCCGACCTACGAGTTTGCCTACACCGACGAGCGCTCCTGGCAGGCGCGTTACGACTACGATTTCGCGGCCCTCGGCATTCCGGGGCTGACCAGCACCGTGCGCTACATCACTGGCAACAATGTCGATACCGGGCAAGGGTTCGAGGGCAAGGACCGCGAGCGTGATCTCGATCTTGGCTATGTGTTGCAGAGCGGCAGCCTCAAAGGCCTCGGGATTCGCGTGCGCAACGTGATGGCGCGCTCCAATTACCGCAGCGATATCGACGAGAACCGTCTGATCCTCAGCTATACGTGGACGCTGCTATGAGGCGCGAATCACAGGCTGCTGACGCAGTTACCCATCACTTGATACGTCACGCGATGAGTCTGGCCCTGGTGATCGATGTAGACCATGGTCGCTGGCACGACGTCGCAGGCGGTGGCGGTGTCTGTCACTGAAACCACTTCGGCGATGTCCAGCGGCTGTGCCGGGTTGTAACGGGTGGCCGCTGGTTCGTTGCCGGCGGCCATGGCCGAGGTGGCGACAACGGTCAGAAACAGGCTGATCAGGGTTTTCATTGTTTCGTGCTCCGTGTTGATTCCGATACCTGAATTCTAGTCGTTGCCCGCGACCGATAAAGGGGCCAGCGCCTGATGCAGCCTTACATGAAACGTAACAGTCACCGCCCCTGGAGGGCCTATGGATTTGCTCAATAACTTGCGGGTATTCGTCCGCGTGGTGGACTGCGCCAGTTTTACCGCCGCCGCCGATGCGCTGGACCTGTCGACCGCGCAAGTGTCGCGACTGGTGGCGGATCTGGAGCAGCATGTGCAAGCACGCTTGCTGCAACGCACCACCCGGCGATTGAGCCTGACCGAGGCCGGCGAACGCTTCCTGCTGCGCAGTCGGCAAATACTCGAATCAATGGAGGAGGCGACGGCAGAGGCACGCGGCGCCCATCTCAAGCCAAGTGGACGGCTGCGGGTGCACAGCATGAACGGGCTGGGCGTGCTGATCACGCCGTTGATCGCCCGTTACAGCGAGCTTTACCCTGATGTGGTGTTCGAGCTGACCCTGTCGCAGCGCAATCCCGATCCACTGGAAGACGGGCACGATGTGGTGATTTCGATTGCCCATGAACTGGCCGATTCGCAATTGGTCGCCCAGGTGATCGGGCAGATTTACAGCGTGCCCTGCGCCTCCCCGGAGTACCTGCAACGGCGGGGTGTGCCGCGCACACCGACGGCGCTGAACGATCATCAATGCCTGCGCATGCTCGACCCGTTGTACAGCGATGAATGGGTGTTCCAGGACGAAGAAGGCGAGCATGCCGTCAGCCCGGCCAAAACCTTTCAGTGCAACGTCGCCGAGTCGATGGTCAAGGCATCGGAGGCTGGCATGGGGATCAGCCTGATTCCGTTCTACACCGCAACGCGCCCCTTGATCGATGGCACCTTGTTGCGCTTGCTGCCGGCCTGGCGTCCCCGTGAACGCAATGTGTATGCGCTGTACCCGTCGCGGCGATTTCTCGATGCCAAGGTCCGGACCTGGGTGGACTTTCTCAAGGCCGAGTTACCCAAGCTCTTCGCGGAGCACGAGGCGGTGATGAACGATCCACGGCATTGGGCCTGACGGCCCGGAACGACTCATCCCGTTTACGTCATCCCCAGCCAGTTCGGCAGGACCAGAGAAATCCACGGTACGTAGGTAATCAATATCAGGAACAGCAACAGGATAATCAGCCAAGGCATGGCTGCACGGATGGTGGCAGTCAACGACATCCCGGTCACCGCCGAGGTGACGAACAGATTCAGCCCCACGGGCGGGGTAATCAGGCCAATCTCCAGGTTCACCACCATGATGATGCCCAGGTGGATCGGGTCGATCCCCAACTGCATGGCGATCGGGAACAGGATTGGCGCCAGGATCAGGATGATTGCCGAGGGTTCCATGAACGCCCCCGCCACCAACAACACGATGTTTACCACGAGCAGGAATGTCACCGGCGTCAGGCCCGCCCCGATGACCCAGGCGGTGATTTGTTGGGGTAATTGCTCGGTGGTCAATACATGGGCGAAGAGCATGGCATTGGCGATGATAAACATCAGCATGATGCTCAGCTTGGCGGATTCGAGCAGCACCTTGGGCGTTTCACGGAATGTCATGTCCTTGTAGACGAACAGCGCAACGAATGCCGAGTACACCGCCGCCACTGCCGCCGCCTCGGTCGGGGTGAACATCCCGGAGTAGATGCCGCCCAGGATGATCACCATGAGCAACAGGCCCCAGATGGCCTTGCGTGCTGCCGTCAACCATTCACGGACAGTCGCCCGCGGCATGGCGGGCAGGTTTTTCCTGACGGCGACGATGTAGATGGCAATCATCAAGAAAGTACCCAGCAACAGGCCCGGCACCACGCCGGCCATGAACAGCTTGCCGACCGAGGTTTCGGTTGCCGCGGCATACACCACCATCACGATGGACGGAGGGATGAGAATGCCCAACGTGCCGGCGTTGCACACAATACCGGCACCGAACGCCTGTGGATAACCGGAGCGGACCATGCCCGCGATGGCGATGGAGCCCACGGCGGCTACTGTGGCAGGGCTTGAGCCGGACAGCGCAGCGAACAGCATGCACGCCAATACCGCCGCGATGGCCAGGCCGCCGCGAATATGACCGACGCAAGCGTTGGCAAAATCGATCAAGCGCCGTGCCACACCGCCCGTGGTCATGAAGGCGCCGGCCAGCAAAAAGAACGGGATCGCCAACAACGTGTAGTGCTCGGACGTCTCGAACAACTTGATGGCCAGTGAACGCACGGAGTCAGGGCTGAAAAGGATGATCGTCAGCGAACCGGCCAAGCCAAGGGAAATGGCGATCGGTACGCCGATAAACATCAGCACGAACAGAGCAACAAAGAGGAAAAGAATGGTCATTTCTTGTCGTCCTCATGCTCGGTGAGTTTCAACACATCCGCGGCCTCATCGGCCAGGCCCAGGCCCGTTTGGCGGTTTTGCACGATGCGTACCAGGATTTCGGCAAAACGGATGAATACCAAGGCAAAGCCCACGGGCACTATCAGCCCGATGTGCCATTGCTTGACGCCGTAATGGCCGAGGTCTTCGGCGCCGATTTCGGCGATGAACAAGGTTTGAATCCATTCGAAACTGGCGACGCCGAGCAGGCCTGCATAGGCCAGGCTGCAAAGGCAGGCAATGATGCCGATGATTCGCTGGGCCGGTTTGCTGGCCAGTTTCACCAAGGCATCGACACCGATATGCCCGGCCGTTCGCACCCCATAGGACAAGCCAAAAAAGATCAGCCAGGCAAACAGGGCTTTGGTCAGCGAAATGCTCCACGTCATCGCCTGGGCCATCCCCATGACGCTGTCGCCAATCGCGAATAACGGTTCACTGGCGCTCGGCCAAGCGTCGGCAAAGCTGTAGAAAACGCTATAGAGGTTGTTCAGGATGACGTAAACGAACGTCACCAGCGTCATCGCCGCCAGCAGGAAAACAATGAAGCCTTCTTCAAAGTGGTCCCAGATGCGCCGCAAGGCATTCATGAGTGGCATCTCCTGATCGAGTGACGACTATGAAACAGGGCCGCCTTCTCGGGCAGCGCCCCTTGGCAGCCCCCTTGGCAGACTACTGAGCCTGGTTTGAGGCGTCGGCAGCCTTGATCAGGTCGGCACCGATAGCACCTTCGAACTTCGTCCAGACCGGCTTCATTGCGTCTCGCCACTTGCCACGTTGTTCCGGGGTCAGCGTGATGATTTCGGTGGTTTTGGCGTCGATGATGCGCTGTTTGTCATCCTGGTTCAGTTTCTCTGCCTTTTGGTTCACCTGGGTGGTGACCTCGACAATGATTTTGTCCAGTTCGGCTTTCACATCCGGCGGCAGACCAGTCCAGAACTTGGTGTTGGTGATCAACATGTAATCCAGCAAGCCATGGTCGGACTCGGTAATGAACTTTTGCACTTCGTACATTTTCTGGCTGTAAATGTTCGAGTAAGGGTTTTCCGCGCCATTGACGACACCGGTCTGCAAGCTCTGGTACACCTCGGCGAAGCTCAACTTGCGAGGGTTGGCTTTCACTGCCTTGAATTGCTCTTCGAGCACGGCCGAGGCCTGCACACGGAATTTCAAACCGCGGGCATCGCCCGGTTCACGCAGCGCCTTGTTGGCGGACAGCTGCTTCATGCCGTTATGCCAATAGGCAAGTCCGGTGATGTTTTTGCTTTCCATGGACTTGAGAAGTTCCTGGCCTTCAGGGCTTCGCTGGAAGCGGTCAACTGCCGAGATGTCGTTGAACAGGAAGGGCAAATCAAATAGCTGTAACTTGGGTGTGTACTGTTCGAATTTGGCCAGCGACGGCGCAATCATCTGCACATCGCCTAACAGCAGCGCCTCCATTTCCTTGCCATCGCCAAACAGCGCAGAGTTCGGATAAACCTCTACCTTGACCTTGCCCGCCAGACGTTCTTCAACCAGCGTCTTGAACAGCAGGGCGCCTTGGCCTTTGGGCGTCTGTTCGGCGACGACATGGGAAAACTTGATAATGATTGGATCAGCTGCCAGCGCGAGGTTCGACACGCCCAGCGCGAGTGTGCAGGCAACTGCGTTCCACAATGACTTGAGCATTCAGATGTTCCCCTTGTTGTTATTACGTGCAGTTGATGTCTGAACTGCATCTGCACGATGGACAAAAGGAGTCTAGGCAATAAATCACCATTGGTCGTCGGGACGGGTATTTGCGAGCGATATGGGCAGTCAGAACCGCCGGTGTAGACTGAGGGAGGTCAGGAGGGGAGCAGCGTGAAATATAGAACAGTGTTATCGCCCGATCTTGCGCTTACAGGGGCCCAGGGACTGGCGAAGGTTCACCCATGATCGGCGCCGAGTTACTGTCGCCTGAAACCCTCGTTGCGGGCTGGTTGATCTATGTTCCGGTGCTGATCTGGGCCGTTGCCCGAGCACCGTGGGTCGAACTGTTCAGCGACAGACGCCGCCAGCATCTGTTGTTCGGCACGGTGTTCGCGTTGTTCATGCTCTGGCTGGTGCGACGCGACTTCGATACCGGCGTGTCCTACCACTTTCTCGGCATGACCGCCGTGACCCTGCTGCTCGACTGGCCGCTGGCGATTGTCGGCGGGCTGGTCGCGCAAGCGGGGTTGGTGCTGCTCGGGCGCCAGGATCTGGTGGCAATGGGGGTCAACGGCGCACTGTTTATCCTGCTGCCGGTGCTGGTCACCGAGTGCTGCGCGATCCTGGTAGAGCGAGCGCAGCCGCGTAATCCCTTTGTGTACATCTTTGTTTCCGGTTTCTTTGCCGCGGCCCTCTCGGCGTTGTTGTGCCTGGTGTTGGCGCTGACGTTGCTCTGGTTTGACGAACGTTTTGCCATGCCCTATTGGCTTGAGGATTTTGTCGGTTATCTGTGGCTGATCATTTTTCCGGAGGCGTTCATCAACGGAATGATTGTCAGCGCGCTGGTGGTGTTCAGTCCGGAATGGCTGGAGACCTTCAATCGCACACGCTACCTTTCGGCGCCCTGGAAGGACGACGATCCCAACTCTTGATCCACATCAAATGCAAAAACCGCTCACGAATCCATGCTCGGGAAAACCTACAGGAGCATCGAAATGAGTGTCTACGAATGGGCAAGGCAGGAGTTGCGTCAGAGTCTGGATGGCGCGCAGGAAGTGGGGTTTGATCCGGGGTTGAGCTTGCGCGCCTTGCTGAGCGCGGTGGTGCAGCAGAGCAAGGCTGTGCGCAGTGCCGAAGACCTGGCCGACGAGTTGCGTTTTCTCGCGCAAAACCTCGATGAAGGCCAGGACTACGGCTTTATGCGGCCCTGAGTGTCAGTGTCGCGGTTCGAAGTCTTCGCTGAACAGGTCGTCTTCGGCATCCGGGCTGACCGGAATCTTGTGTTCTTCCGACGCCCAGGCGCCCAGGTCGATCAGTTTGCAACGGTCCGAACAGAACGGCCGGAATGTGCTCTCCGGGCTAAATTCAACGGGGGCGCCGCAAGTTGGGCATTCGACGGTTGGGATCTGGCTCATGACTGGCCTCCACGCAAAGTAAGGTAAAAGTGATGCAGGCGTTCGACCTCGCTGTGCAGCCAGGCGAGGTCGCGGTCGTTGACCACCACATCGTCGGCGTGGCTCACGCGGTCCTGGCGGCTGGATTGCGCCTTGAGGATCGCCTGGACCTGTTGCTCGCTGGTCTGGTCACGCTGCAAGGTGCGTTCGATCTGTAGCTGTTCCGGAGCATCGATCACCAGGACCCGCTGGGTCATGGCGTACTGGCCGGACTCGATCAACAGCGGCGAAACCAGAATCGCGTAAGGCGATTGTGCCTTGGCCAGATGATCGGTGATTTCCTTGGCGATCAGCGGATGCAGCAACGCTTCGAGCCAGCGGCGTTCCTCCGGCACTTCGAAGATCAGCTGTCGTAGCGCTGCGCGATCCAGTTGCCCGTCGGCGTGCAACACGCCGGGGCCGAAATGTTCGGCGATCGTTGCCAGCGCAGGGCGCCCGGGCTCCACCACCCAGCGCGCCGCATGATCGGCGTCCACTGCGTGCACACCGAGGTCGATGAAATGCTGGGCCGCCGCGCTTTTGCCGCTGCCGATGCCGCCGGTCAGGCCGAGAATCCAGGGTTTTTCCACAGGGGTATTCATTTCAAACCGACAAACTGCCAATAGAAGCCGGTTATTTGACCACCCCAGAGCAAGGCAATCCAGCCGGCAATTGCCAGAAAGGGTCCGAAGGGGATCGGTGTCGAGGTTTTCGCGTTGCGCAGGCGCAGCAAAATCACCCCGATGATCGCCCCCACGAGCGATGACAAGAGGATTGTCAGCGGCAACATTTGCCAGCCGCCCCAGGCCCCGAGCATGGCCAGCAGCTTGAAATCGCCGTGGCCGATGCCGTCCTTGCCGGTGAGCAGCTTGAACAGCCAGAACACCGACCACAACGTCATGTAACCGGCCACTGCGCCCCACAGCGCGTCATGCAATGACACGAACAGCCCGAAACTGTTGGCGATCAACCCCAGCCACAGCAGCGGCAGCACCAGCACATCCGGCAGCAGTTGGTGCTCGGCGTCGATCAGACTCATCGCCAGCAAACCCCAGGTCAGCATCAGCACCAGGCAGGCTTGCCAGCCGAAACCGAAATGCCAGGCGATAAACGCCGAGAGCAGACCACAGGCCAGCTCGGTCAGCGGATAGCGCTTGCTGATGGGCGCGGCGCAGTTGGAGCATCGCCCCCGTAAAAACAGATAACTGAGCAGCGGAATGTTTTCCCAGGCGCGGATTCGATGGTCGCAATGCGGGCACTGGGAGTGAGGCAGCATCAGGTTGTAGGCCGGGCCCGGCGCTTCGGGCGGTACGCCCAGCACGTCATGGGCTTGCAGCCGCCATTCACGGTGGAGCATTTTCGGCAGGCGCCAGACCACCACGTTGAGAAAACTGCCGATTAGCAGGCCGACCGCCAATGCGATGACCACGAAGACCAGCGGATAGAGGGTCAAGATGTCGTTCAAGGGCATGTCAGATCGCTGCGCCGAGTTGGAAGATGGGCAGGTACATCGCCACCACCAGGCCACCGACAATAACACCCAGCACCACCATGATGAACGGCTCCATCAGGCTGGTGAGGTTGTCGACCATATTGTCCACTTCATCTTCGTAGAAACTCGCGACCTTATCGAGCATGTCGTCCAGTGCACCGGATTCTTCACCAATGGCTGTCAGCTGAATCGCCATGCTGGGAAAGATGCCGGAGGTGCGCATGGAGAAATTCAACTGCATACCGGTCGACACGTCCTGCTTGATGCGCAACACCGCACGTTTGAACACGATGTTGCCGGTTGCGCCAGCCACCGATTCCAGGGCCTCGACCAGTGGCACGCCGGCGGCGAACGTGGTCGACAGGGTTCGGGCGTAACGAGCCACGGCGGACTTGTACATCAGCGTGCCGATCAGCGGCAGTTTCAGCAGCCAGGTGTCCATCCGGTCCCGAAAAGCCTGGGATGTTTTGAAGGCGTGGCGCGCACCGAAGATGGCAGCGATCAACACGCCAAGCATCATCCACCACCACGCCTGCATGAACTCTGACAAGCCGATGACCATCACGGTGAAGGCCGGCAATTCGGCGCCGAACCCCTTGAATACCGACTCGAACTGCGGCACCACTTTGACCAGCAGAATCCCGGTGACAATGATCGCCACGAAGACGACGGCCAGCGGGTAGGTCATGGCTTTCTTGATCTTGGCCTTGAGGCTTTCGCTCTTTTCCTTATAGGTCGCCACCCGTTCGAGCAGGGTGTCCAGAGCGCCGGCCTGCTCACCCGCGTCCACCAGGTTGCAGTACAGCTCATCGAAATACTGCGGCTTTTTACGCAAGGACGCGGCGAAGCTGTTGCCCGCCGCGACTTCCTGTTTCACCTCGTCCACCAGTTTGCGCATGGCCGGGTTATCGAAGCCTTCGCCGATGATGTCGAACGACTGCAACAGTGGCACACCGGCTTTCATCATCGTCGCCATCTGCCGGGTAAACAGGGCGATTTCCTGAGCCTTGATCCGTTTGCCGAAGCTGAAAATCGAGGCGGACTTCTTGCGCACCTTGCCGGGGTTGACCCCCTGTTTGCGCAATTGGGCCTTGATCAGCGCCGGGTTGAGGCCGCTCAACTCGCCGGTCATCTTTGTGCCTTTCCTGTCCGTGCCTTCCCAGGCGTAGACGCTGATTTTTGCTGCTTTGACCGCCATGTTCAGTCCTTGGTAACCCGGTTGATTTCTTCAAGGCTCGTGACGCCTTGCATGGCCTTGATCAAGCCCGAGGTGCGCAAGTCATTGAAACCGTCCTTGCGCATCTGGATATCGATTTCCAGTGAATTGCCCTCGGCCATGATCAGCCGCTGCAGGTCCGGCGTGTTCTTCACCACTTCATAAATCCCCACTCGCCCTTTGTACCCGACGTTGCATTGATCGCAACCGACCGGCTCATAGATCGTGAACGAGCCGATGCGTTCCTCGGGGAAGCCTTCCTTGATCAGCGCTTCGCGGGGAATCTCGATGGGCTTCTTGCAGTGGTTGCACAACTTGCGCGCCAGGCGCTGGGCAATGATCAGGGTGACCGACGTCGCGATGTTGAAGCCCTGAATACCCATATTGTGCAAGCGGGTCAGGGTTTCCGCGGCGCTGTTGGTGTGCAGGGTGGAAAGCACCATGTGCCCGGTCTGGGCGGCCTTGATGGCGATTTCGGCGGTTTCGAGGTCGCGGATTTCGCCGACCATGATCACGTCCGGGTCCTGACGCAGAAACGAGCGCAACGCCTGGGCGAAATCCAGCCCTTGCTTGGGATTGACGTTGACCTGGTTGATGCCTTCCATATTGATTTCCACCGGGTCTTCGGCGGTGGAAATGTTGATGTCCACGGTGTTGAGGATATTCAGCCCGGTGTAGAGCGACACGGTCTTGCCCGAACCGGTGGGCCCGGTGACCAGGATCATTCCCTGTGGCTGCTTCAGCGCGGCCATGTACAAGTCTTTCTGTTCAGGCTCGTAGCCGAGGGCGTCGATGCCCATTTGCGCGCTGGACGGGTCGAGGATACGGATCACTACTTTTTCGCCCCACAGGGTCGGCAGGGTGTTGACCCGAAAGTCGATGGACTTGGTCTTGGACAGGCGCATCTTGATCCGCCCGTCCTGAGGTTTGCGCCGCTCGGAGATGTCGAGGCTGGCCATGACTTTCAGCCGCGCCGCGATGCGGTTGGCCAGTTGGCTCGGTGGCTTGGCGACTTCTCGCAGCATGCCGTCGGTGCGCATCCGCACCCGGTAGGTTTTCTCGTAGGGCTCGAAATGCAGGTCGGACGAACCGCTTTTGATCGCGTCGAGCAACATCTTGTGAACGAAGCGCACCACTGGCGCGTCATCGGCGTCCTGGCCGGCGATGGAGTCCTTTTTGTTGTCATCGACCGACTCGATGTCCAGCCCGTCGAGGTCAACATCAGCCATGTCTTCCAGGCCGGTGGAATGGCTGTCGAAGAATTTCTCGATGGCGTCGCTGAGTTTGTCGTCCTCCACCAGAATAGCTTCGGTGTTCAGCCCGGTGCTGAACTGGATGTCGTTGATGGCTTGGTGATTGGTCGGGTCGCTAATCCCCACGAACAGCTTGTTGCCGCGTCGCCAGAGGGGCAGGACGTGGTGCTGACGAATCAGTTTCTCGCTGACCAGCCCTCGGGGTTGGGTGTCCTTGTCCAGGCAACTGAGGTCAAGCAGCGCCATGCCGAAATGCTCCGAAGCAATCTCGGCAACCTGTCGGCTCTTCACCAGTTTGTTCTGCACCAGGTAACTGACCAGGGAGATTTTACTGCGTTGGGCTTGCTGATACGCCTGTTGCGCGCTTTGGTCAGTGAGCAGTTCGGCCAGGACCAATTGCTTGGCCAGACCGCTAAGGGCGATGTCATTCATTGGGATACCGGACGCAGACAGTTCATGACTTATAGCCTAGTCAAGGAGCTGAGCCAAACCAGCGGCCGTGAGGTGACAAATAGTGTCAGATAGTGCGGATCCTGGGGGTAGGAAAGGTCTGTGCCTTGGCTTCGCACCCCGCCAACAGGGGCCGGGGCGCTTGGCACGGGCTGTGCTGAAGCTATCTCAGATCATGAGATTTCGACTCATGCATGGAGCCTGTCTATGAATACTCAAAAAGGTTTTACCCTGATCGAACTGTTGATCGTGGTGGCGATCATCGGGATTCTGGCGACGTTTGCGTTGCCGGCTTACTCGAAGTATCAGGCGCGAGCCAAGGTAACAGCCGGTCTGGCAGAGATCACAGCGTTGAAAGTCCCGTTTGAGGACCTTATGAACTCCGGCACCAATCCGGATCTGACGAAGGTCGGCGGAACCGCCACAACCTCCAACTGCACAACCACGGCAGCGGGTGTCGCGACCGATGGTACCGGCTCTATCGGTTGCACGATTCTCAATGCGCCCGGTCCGGTATTGAGTAAAACAATCACCCTGTCGCGTACGTTGACTGGCTGGACATGCGCCACCACGGTTGCGCCTGATTACGCGCCGAAAGGTTGTAACGCCACCGGGACGTAGTTTCTCGACGGTTTAATGAGTGCCCTGTCTGCAGAGACGGGGCATTTTTTTGCCGGTCAGAAAGTAAAACCAGGCCAAAGAAAGAAAACCCCGACAATTCATGGCCTTAGGCCCACGTCAAAACCTGCAACTTGCATGTAGAGAATCTCGAAGTCTTGCATTTTGCATGATTCCGAAAATCGACGTTTTTACTAAGATACTGATTTATAACGATTTATTATCTGTCTCAAAGTTGGCACAGCGTTCGCAATATACCCAGTAACCCTGCTGACAAGACACGCAGCAGACTTTCTAGAAAAACAGGAGTTACTCGTATGAAGAAGTTCGCTATCGCTGCCGCTACTGCTACCGCGCTGACCCTGACCATGGCCAACGCTGCATTCGCACAAACCCAGGCGACCCAGGCTCCAATGGTCCTGGCTGCCGGTGAAGTCACCGAAGCAAAAGCAGATGTCTCCGATACCTGGATCACCACCAAAGTCAAAGCAGACCTGGTTACCGAGAAAGGCATTCCTGGCACTGACATCAAAGTTGAAACCAACAAAGGTGTTGTTTCCCTGTCTTCCACCACTGCCGTGACTGAATCTCAGAAAGACGTCGCAGTGGCTATCGCAAAGAAAATCAAAGGCGTTAAAGACGTATCCGCTGCCGGCCTGAAAGCCGAGTAAGGCAAGACTTCTCGCCTGGACTGGGAGAAGGCGCGACAAGCGGGCTGAGCAATACGCTTGTCGTCTCTGGAGAGTTCATGCGAAAGGCCACAAGGATGTGGCCATTACAGGCCTCCGACATTCGTGTCGGGGGCCTGTTCTATTGTGGGCACCACAAAAACCAATGCGGGAGTGAGCCTGCTCGCGATAGCGGTGTGTCAGCAACCTCAATGCTGAATGACACACCGCTATCCAGAGCAGGCTCACTCCCACATTTTTTGAATGTGCCCACTTTGGATCGTGGGTTCAGTTACCGCGCTTGCTGGTGATCTGTTTCAGCCGATTACCCTCAAACCGCAAATACTGATACATCCCGCCATTGGGCCCGTAGGTCCATTCCTCGACCTGGAACTCTTCCCGTCGGTTGGCGCTGCGTTTGTACCCAAGCAGATCGCGGCTGACCGGTTCACCGCACTTCTGCTGCACTTCGCTGGAGCGGTCGCCGACGCTGACCAATTGACTGCCGCAACGCAGGGTATCAGCCGCCGAGGCCTGACTGGACGCGAGTGCCAGAGTCAGGCTGATCAGCAATCGTCTGATCATCACTCGGCATCCAGGTGCATCGGTGTCACCACTCGACCGTCACCTTCCGCCTCGCCCAGTTGGGCGTCGATGAAGTAGACACGGTCGTCGGCCATCTGCGTCTTGTCCACCAGGTAATCCTTGATGCTGCTGGCGCGTTCCTGACCGAGCTGGCGCAACAGCACATCGCTGGAACTCCAGAACTTGATCACGTCTGCGCGCATTTTTGCGGTGCGTTCTTCCTTGCCCAGATCCTTCCATTCAGCAGGTGGCTGATTCTTCAGGCGCGTGCGGTAGATCCCTTCCAGCAGCGGACCTTTCTCACCGTCCGGCACTTGCAGCAATGAAGCCTGGGCCGGAACCTTGTCACCGCGCCGCTGGAGCATTTTGTAGTAGTTGTACTGATATTCGCGTTCAAGCCGTTGCTCGGCAATCAGCGGGCCGTCGCTGCTGGCGGCCGCCGTGCCTTCGATTTCCAGGCGCAGGGCAGGACGTTCCTTGAGCGCCTGGGACAGTTTGATCAACGAACCCTCGGCGTCCTTGCTCAGCTCGCTTGAACCTGGTGCAAACGAGACAGTGCCCAAATCTTGCGAACCACCGCCACTGATCAGCCCGCCAATCATTTTGAACGGTGCGGCCGCGGCTTTGACGATCAGGTTGCGCAGGGTTTGCCAGACAATCGGCATGACGCTGAACTGCGGGTTGTTCAAGTCGCCGGTTACCGGCAGTTCGATGGAAATCTTGCCGTCGACGTCCTTGAGCAAAGCGATCGCCAGTTTAAGCGGCAGGCTTACAGCGTCCGGGCTGTCGACTTTTTCACCCAGCTGCAGTTGCTCGACCACCACTTTGTTTTCGGCCCTGAGCTGGCCCTTGGTGATGATGTAATGCAGGTCGAGATTGAGCCGACCCTTGCGGATGCGGTAACCGGCGAACTTGCCGGAGTAGGGCGTCAGCGTGGTCAGTTCCACGCGTTTGAAACTGGTGGCGATGTCGAGGCTGGACATCGGGTCGAACGGGTTGACCGATCCCTTGATGGTCACTGGCGCGTAGCGGTCGACTTTACCTTTGATATCGACAGTGGCCGGTTTCGCCTGACGGCTATCGATGGTGCCGATCTGCCCGTTGAGCTGTTGCACGGCCGTGGCGAAGTTCGGGGTCAGGCTGAAGTCGGCGAAGTTCGCCGAACCGTCATTGATGGCAACGCCGCCAACGTGGATGCCCAGCGGTTTTTCCTTGCTGGCGGGTTTGGCCGCCGCTGTCTTGGTGCCGGAGTCGGCCGGTTGCGGGATCAGCAGGTCATCGATGTTGGTGGTGCGGTCATCGTTGATCATGAAACGCACGTAAGGCTGGAACAGGTTGACCTTGTCGATCGACAAGCTGTCGCCGTGTTGGTAGTTCAGGCCTTCGAGCACCAACTGCTGCCACTTGAGGAAGTCGCGGGTCTTGAGGGTGTCGAGGGTATGCAGTTGATCGACCTGCGCTTTACCGGTGACGCTGAACGCCAATGGCTCGGTGCTTTTCAGATCGACCGCCAGATTACTGCCGAGCATGCCGCTGCGCAGTTCCAGGCGAATGAACGGGTTGATGTAGGACTGGGCGACACGCAGGTCGATGTCCTTGGTCTGCACATTCAATTTGGCACTGACCGGTGCCAGATTGACCACGCCGTCAGCCATGAGCTTGCCTTGTTTGCCCACGCCGGTGTCGAGCTTGAGGTTGAAAGGCGAGCCGTTCAGGCTGTCGAAATTCTGCAAGTCTAGGTTCAGAGGGCCGATGTCCAACGCCACGGCTGGTTGCGCTTTGCGATCGGCAAGATGCACTTGGTAATCGCGCAGTTGCACGTCCTTGAGCAGCACTTGCCAGGGTTTGCTTGGCGGGGCCGGTTCAGCTTTTGGTGAGTCAGCGGCTGCCGGCGTGTTGGTCGGTTCGGCTTTAGCCTTCACGGCGGCTTTGGACGGTTGGCTGGCAAACAGCTTTTGCCAGTCGAGTTGCCCATCGGCTTCGAGGGCAGCCCAGGTTTCTAGCTTTTGGCTGCGGATCTTGCCGACTATCACTTGCTGCTTGGCCAGGTCCACGGTGGTGTCGCTGATGTCCAGTCGCGCAAGCTTTGCCAGTGGACGACCGTCCGGTGTGTTGACGGCGAATGGCGCGATGCTGACCGCGACATTGCTCAGCAGCAGTTCGGTTTCTTTGGATAAGTTGAGTTTGTAGTCGGTGCTGAGGTTGATGACGCCTTCTTTGAGCGCCAGTGGCAACGCGTCACGCACATAGGGCCAAAAGGCTTTCATCTTGCCGTCGGTGATCTTCAACTTACCTTCGGAGGCAATCGGGATCAGGCTGAAATTGCCGGTCCAGTCGATCTGCCCGCCTGCCGGGCCGACGGCCACCAACGTCATGTCGGCACTGTCTTCGGGCAGGGTGCTGAGGTTCTTCAGTTCAAAATCCAGCTTGTCGTAGAGGAACTCAATGGGTTCGCTGGGGCGCGCATCCAGGAAATGCACATTACCGCCCGCCAGTTTGATCCGGTCCACGCGCAACGGAAACGGTTTGGCGTCCGGGTCGGCCGGGGTCGGTGCACTGGCGGGGATTTTGAACAGGCCAAGCAGATTAAGTTTGCCGTCCTTGCCAAACAGGATTTCGGTCTTGGGTTTGTCTATTTCGATATCGGACAGGTGCAGCGCCTTGGTCCACAGGCTGTCGAGCTGCAAGTTGGCGTACAGGCGTTCAAAACCGACCTGCTCCTTGCCCGGTTCGCCGATGATCAGGCCCCAGAGGGTCACTTCCAGGCTAAAAGGGTTGAGTTCGATCCGCGAAATCGTGGCGGGCATCGTGGCGTAATTGGCCAATTGCTGGTTGGCGACCCGCAACGCGATGCCCGGTAAAATCAGAAACCCCAGCAGGCTGTAAAGGGCCAGAGCAGTCAACAATGCGCCAATAGCGCGAATCAATCCTTTGGGCATGTGCGGCTTCATCTGTCTGAATCGGAGTGCGTTGGAGTATGGCACGCGAATCCGGTTCCGAAGTGATCGCACTGTTCTGCTTTTTCAGAAAACAGCGTAGGAAATTTCCTGCGTGATCAGAGTTGCAGAATCAACGTTTTCAGCGGCGGCTGTTGATCCAGCGACGGGAAATCGCCACCCGGTTTCATCACGGTCCACTCACGCACCGGTCGCCCGGCCTTCTCCGCGCAACGCAAAACCTGTTCGCGCCAATCGTCCATGCTGACCTTTGCCAGGTTGTTGCAGCAGATCAGCACGCCGTTGTCGGCGGTGGTCAGCAACGCGGGTTTGAGCAGGCTCTGGTAGTCGCGCAGCAGGTCCACCGTGCCAAACGCGCTCTTGGCCCAGGCCGGCGGATCGAGCAGCACCAGGTCGTACTGACGCTGTTCAAGACGTGGGTAACTCGGCAGTTTCTGCCCGCGCCGCTGACTGATCGGCAGGCCCGCCAGTTGGCGGATGGCAGGGAAGTAATCGGACTGGATGAAATGCATGGCTGGCAGCTGCGGATTGAGCAGGCCATTCTCGCGGCCGACTGCCAGATTGCCCTCGGCGAAATCCAGGTTGCACACCTCGCTCGCCCCGCCGGCTGCAGCGCTTAAACCGACGCCACAGGTGTAGGCGAACAGGTTGAGCACGCTTTTGTTTTTGCTGTGTTCCTTGACCCAGCCGCGGGTGTTACGCAGGTCGAGGAACAGCAGCGGGTCCTGACCGGCGTGGCGTCCGCGAACCCGGTAGTTCAGGCCCCATTCGTGGCCGACCAGATCCTGCAGGGCAGCCTCGTCGGCACGGTAAACGGTGTCTTCGCGATCGATGCGCGAGTTGCCCCGGGAGCGGTCGTTGTAGACCAGCAGCGTTTCGAGGCCCAGGTGTTGATTGATGGTTTCGTGCAGTTGCAGCAGCGCATCACGCTCCAGCGCCTGGTGGAAGCTTTGCACCAGCAGTTGCGGGCCGTAGCGGTCGATGGTCAGGCCGCCGGCGCCTTCCTGGCTGCCGTGGAACAGGCGATAGCAATCGGTGCCTTGCTGATGCAGCTCGGCGAGCAGGTCTTGGCGATGATCGAGGGCGGCGCGCAGCGCCTGATTCAAGGAAGACATGCTGGGCGCCTTGCAGGAGGTAATTTGGCGCGGGAGTTTAACAGCTTGGCAGGGAACCGAGGTGCTCTGTCACTGATCGTTCCCACGCGGAGTGTAGGAATGATCAGTGGGAGTGAGCCTGCTCGCGATGCTGTTAAGCGTGTTACTGGTTCAGGCGTTTATCGACCAACTCTTGCACCACGCTTGGATCTGCCAGGGTCGAGGTGTCCCCCAGACTGTCCAGTTCGTTGCAGGCGATCTTGCGCAGGATGCGCCGCATGATCTTGCCCGAACGGGTTTTCGGCAAGGCCGGGGCCCACTGGATCAGGTCCGGTTTGGCGAAGCTGCCGATTTCCTTGCTGACGTGGGCCAGCAATTCTTTCTTCAGTTCGTCATTGGCCTCAGTGCCGTTCATGGGTGTGACGAAGGCATAGATGCCCTGGCCTTTGACGTCGTGGGGATAACCGACCACCGCTGCTTCGGCGATGCTGTCGTGCAGCACCAGCGAACTTTCTACTTCCGCAGTACCGATGCGATGCCCGGAGACATTGATCACGTCGTCGATGCGCCCGGTGATCCAGTAATCGCCATCCTCGTCGCGCCGCGCGCCGTCGCCGGTGAAGTAATAGCCGGGGTAGGGCTTGAAGTAGGTGTCGACCATGCGTTGCGGGTCGCCATAGACGCTGCGGATCTGCGCCGGCCAGCTGGATTTGATCGCCAGTACGCCGCTACCGGCGCCTTTTATTTCCTTGCCCGTTTCATCCAGCAACACCGGTTGCACGCCGAACATCGGTTGGGTGGCGCAGCCGGGTTTGATCCGTTGCGCGCTGACCAGCGGGCTGAGCATGATGCCGCCGGTTTCGGTCTGCCACCAGGTATCGACAATCGGGCAACGCTGCTCGCCGACGACGTTGAAGTACCAATCCCACGCTTCCGGGTTGATCGGCTCACCGACGCTGCCGAGCAATCTGAGGCTCTGGCGCGACGTTTCCTTCAACGGTTCCGGGCCTTCACGCATCAGCGAGCGCAGTGCAGTCGGGGCGGTGTAGAAAATGTTGACGTGGTGTTTGTCGATCACCTGCCAGAAGCGCGAACTGCTCGGGTAGCTCGGCACGCCTTCGAAGATCAGCGTGGTCGCGCCGTTGGCCAGCGGGCCGTAGACGATGTAACTGTGGCCGGTGACCCAGCCGACGTCGGCGGTGCACCAGAAAACTTCGCCATCGCGGTAGTCGAGCACGTACTTGAAGGTCATTGCCGCTTGCAGCAGATAGCCGCCGGTGGTGTGCAGCACGCCCTTGGGTTTACCGGTGCTGCCGGAGGTGTAGAGGATGAACAGCGGGTCTTCGGCGTCCATGGGTTCTGGCGGGCAATCGTCGCTGACGTCGCGCAGCGCCTGGTGATACCAGAGGTCGCGACCTTCAACCCAGTCCACTTCGCCCTTAGTGCGCTCGACGACGATGACGGTGCTGACGTTCGGGCAACTTTTCAGCGCCTCGTCGACTTTCTGTTTGAGCGGCACAAATTTTCCGCCACGCACACCTTCGTCGGCGGTGATCACCGTGCGGCAGTCGGCGTCGAGAATCCGGTCGCGCACAGAGTCTGGAGAGAAGCCACCGAACACCACCGAATGCACTGCACCAATCCGAGTGCAGGCGAGCATGGCGTAGGCCGCTTCGGGAATCATCGGCATGTAGATGCACACGCGGTCGCCCTTTTTCACGCCACGGCTTTTGAGCACGTTGGCCAGGCGACAGACGTTGTGATGAAGTTTTTTGTAGGTGATCTGTGTGGATTCGGCGGGGTCGTCGCCTTCCCAGAGGATTGCGACCTGATCGCCGCGTGTATTCAGGTGACGGTCGATGCAGTTGTAACTGACGTTCAGTTTGCCGCCGGCAAACCAGCTGGCTTCGCCGGTTTTCAGGTTATAGCGCTGGACGGTTTCCCATGGCGTGCTCCAGTCGAGAAAGCGGGTGGCTTGCTCGGCCCAGAAGGTACTGGGGTGGTCGATGGATTGACGGTAGAGGCGGTGGTAGTCGTCTTGACTTAGGTTTGCAGCCCGGCGGACGGCATCGGCTTTGGGGAATGTGCTGATATCGAACATGACGGTTCCTTATTCTTGTTTTGCGACAAGAGGGGAGCTGCGCGACCCTCGTAGGAGCCGGCTTGCTGGCGATAGCGGCGTGTCAGTCAACATTTTCATCGACTGAAACACCGCCATCGCCAGCAAGCCGGCTCCTACAAGGTTAGTACCCCGCAGGAACGGCGTCAGGTTACCCGCGGTGACGGCCGCGGAAGTAGTTGATCAGGCCTTGGGTTGAAGCATCGTCAGCCGGGGTTTCTTCGCTGCCGACCAAGCGGTTGTAGACGCCTTTGCCCAATTCTTTACCCAGCTCCACGCCCCACTGGTCGAAGGCATTGATGCCCCAGACCACGCTTTGCACGAAGACTTTGTGTTCGTACATCGCCACCAGCGCACCGAGACGACGCGGGCTGATGCGCTCGACCACCAGGGTGTTGCTCGGACGGTTGCCCGGGATCACCTTGTGCGGCGCGAGTTTATGCACCTCTTCTTCGCTCATGCCTTTGTCACGCAGCTCGGTTTCGGCTTCGGCAAGGGTCTTGCCGAGCATCAACGCCTGGCTTTGCGACAGGCAGTTGGCGTACAGCCACTGGTGGTGGTCGGAGACCGGGTTGAAGCTGACAATCGGCACGATGAAGTCGGCCGGAATCAGTTGGGTGCCCTGGTGCAGCAACTGGTGATACGCGTGCTGACCGTTGCAACCCACGCCACCCCAGATTACCGGGCCCGTGTCGGTGGACACAGGCGTGCCGTCGTGGCGCACGCTCTTGCCGTTGGATTCCATGTCCAGCTGTTGCAAGTGCTTGGTGATGTTACGCAGGTAGTGGTCGTACGGCAGGATCGCGTGGCTTTGAGCGCCCCAGAAGTTGCCGTACCAGACACCGAGCAACGCCAGCAGCACCGGCATGTTCTGGTCGAATGGCGCGCTCTGGAAGTGCTGGTCCATGGTGTAGGCACCGGACAGCAGTTCCTTGAAGTTCGACATGCCGATGGCCAGGGCGATTGGCAAGCCGATGGCCGACCACAGCGAATAACGGCCGCCAACCCAATCCCACATCGGGAAGATGTTTTCTTCGCGGATACCGAACGCCACGGCCGCCGCATTGTTGCTGGAAACGGCGATGAAGTGACGATACAGCTCGGCTTCCGAACCACCCTGAGCCAGGTACCAGGCACGAGCAGCCTGAGCATTTTTCAGGGTTTCAAGGGTATTGAAGGATTTCGACGAAACGATGAACAGCGTGGTTTCGGCACGCAGCTTCATGGTCAGTTCGTGGAACTCACTGCCGTCGATGTTCGCCAGGTAATGGCAACGCACGCCTTTGTGGGCGTAGGACAGCAGCGCTTCAGACACCAGCTCCGGGCCGAGGAACGAGCCACCGATGCCGATGTTCACCACGTCAGTGATCGGCTTCTCGGTGTAACCGCGCCACAAACCGTCGTGGATGCGGCCAACGAGGTCAGTGATCTGGTTCAGCACTTTGTGCACTTCAGGCATCACGTTGACGCCATTGACCGACAGCTTGTCGCCTACCGGGCGGCGCAGAGCGGTGTGCAAGGCCGGACGACCTTCGGAAGCGTTGACGATTTCGCCTTCGAACAGCGACTTGATCGCGCCCTTGAGGTCAACTTCATTGGCCAGGTCCACCAGCAGATTGCGGGTCTCGGCGTTGATCAGGTTCTTCGAGTAGTCGAGAAACAGGCCGCAGCTGCTGAGAGTGAATTGAGTAAAGCGCTGCGGATCGGCATTGAAGGCTTCGCGCATGCTGAAATCCTGCATGGCTTGGCGGTGGTCATTCAGCGCTTGCCAGGCGGGCAGAGCGGTAACGTCATGAGGAGTGCGGTAGTACGCCATCGCTGCGGGTTTCCTTTTTACTTGAACGGCTTTTTTGAACACTGAAAATACCGGAGCGCCGTAGGCTGGCATCCGGTCAACTGCGTCGACACGATTTCAATGACACAGGGCGAATACAGTAAACCTCGCGCTGCGATCTGTCTTGACTTTGTCTAACACGTTCCCGGTACTTTTTTATACATAAAGCAGGGAACGTTTCGACAAACGGGAGGGGCGTCGGTTCGATCAGGCGACCTGAACCGGAATGGCATTGCTGGTGTGGCTCAGTTCATTGCCCGGCGCCATGTAGAGCATGCGTGGCTTGAAGTTGAGCAGCTCGGCTTCGCTGTAATGCGCGTAAGCGCAGATGATCACCCGATCACCGACCTTGGCCTTGTGCGCGGCAGCGCCGTTGACCGAAATCATGCGCGAGCCTTCTTCGCCACGAATCGCGTAGGTGGTGAAGCGTTCGCCGTTGTCGACGTTATAAATCTGGATCTGTTCGTATTCACGTATGCCGGACAAGTCCAGCCATTCGCCGTCGATGGCGCAAGAACCTTCGTAATCGAGTACTGCGTGAGTGACTTCGGCGCGATGCAGCTTGGCTTTGAGCATGATGGCGTGCATGAGTGTTTTCCCAGGTCGGAATCGAACGGCGGGCAGTTTGCCCGAAGGCTTTGGGGGCGGCAATACAAGGCGCGAGGGAGCAGCCCTCTGTAGGAGCCGGCTTGCTGGCGATGGCATCACCTCGGTCCGGCAGATGCACCGCGGTGAGGCCATCGCCAGCAAGCCGGCTCCTACAGGGGATTTGTGTTCAGGCGGAAGCGTCGAGGTTCAGGTGCAGGTTGTCGATCAACCGCGTAGTGCCCAGGAACGCCGCCACCAGAATCACCAGGTCCCGATCCTCCGGGGTCGCCGGGCGCAAGGTTTGCGCGTGACGAATCTCCAGGTAATCGGTGCGCAAACCCGCCGCTTCGAGCTGCTTGATCTGTGCGTCGATCAACCCCGGGAAATCCCGTTCACCCTGTTTGATCGCCTCGGCCATCTGGCTCAGGACGCGATACACCACTGGTGCCACGGCCCGTTGCTCTTCGCTGAGGAAACCGTTGCGCGACGACAGCGCCAGGCCATCGGCCGCACGCACGGTCGGTTCGCCAATGATCTGGACCGGCATGTTCAGGTCATGGACCAGGGATTTGATCACCGCCAGTTGCTGGAAGTCTTTCTGGCCGAAGATCGCCAGGTCAGGCTGGACCATGTTGAACAGCTTGCTGACCACCGTCGCCACCCCTTCGAAATGCCCGGGACGGCTGGCGCCGCACAGGCCTTCGGAGAGTTGCGGGACGCTGACGCGGGTCTGGCCGGCCATGCCGTCGGGGTACATTTCTTCGACGGTTGGGGCGAACAGCAAGTGGCAACCGGCCTCGAGCAGTTTCTCCTGGTCAGCGGCCAGGGTGCGCGGGTATTTGTCAAGATCTTCGCCGGCGCCGAATTGCAGCGGGTTGACGAAAATGCTCGCGACCACGAAATCCACCCGTTGGGTCGCTTTGGTAATCAGCGCGACATGACCGCTGTGCAGGTTGCCCATGGTCGGCACGAAGCCGATGCGCTTGCCTTCGCTGCGGGCACGGGCCACGGCGGCCCGCAGCTCGCGTACGGTTTTTACGGTGTTCATGCAGAGAATCCGTGTTCGATCCCAGGGAAAGTTGCTGCTTTGACTTCAGTGACGTAGGCGCTCAGTGCAGCGTGAATGCTGGTCTGGCCGTTCATGAAGTTCTTTACGAATTTTGGCACGCGGCCGGTAATGGACAGGCCCAGCATGTCGTGCAGAACCAGGACCTGGCCATCAGTGCCACTGCCGGCGCCGATGCCGATCACCGGAATGCCCACTGCCTGGGTGATTTCCTGAGCCAGTTCGCTTGGTACGCACTCGAGCAGCAACATGGATGCACCGGCCTGCTCCAGGGCGATGGCGTCGGCACGCATCTGTCGTGCCTGGTTCTCGCTGCGGCCCTGGACTTTGTAACCGCCCAGAATGTTCACCGATTGCGGCGTCAGCCCCATGTGCGCGCACACCGGGACGCCACGTTCGGCCAGCAGGCGGATCGAGTCGGCGAGCCACAATGCCCCTTCAACCTTGACCATGTGCGCACCGGCCTGCATCAACAGGGCGCTGTTGGCCATGGCTTGTTCGGTGGTGGCGTAGGCCATGAAGGGCAGGTCGGCGAGGATCAGCGCATCGGCATTGCCGCGTTTGACGGCTGCGACGTGGTAAGCCATTTCCGCGGTGGTCACCGGCAAGGTGCTGTCGTGACCCTGCAAAACCATGCCGAGGGAGTCGCCCACCAGCAGCACTTCGACGCCAGCCTGATTGCAGGCATGGGCGAAGGTCGCGTCATAGCAGGTCAGCATGGTGATCTTTTCACCTTTTTGCTTGAGACCTTGCAGAGTGGTCAGGGTGATGGCTGGCATGAAAAGTTCCTCATTCAGGCGCTTGGAAACTACTGCGAGTAACGCGCGTGATTCTTCGTTAAATACAGGCGCACGCTCTGGTGTCGTGCTTTTAAGGCCTGGATTGCGCCCTTCAACGCCGTGTTGGCGGCAGCGGGACGCCTATAGTCGTGAGGAGAACTCGGGAAGTCAATTGCATGTGTTACCGCATTGTTACGCGGTCGGTGTTACCGGGGTAACTGATGCGTTTCAGCATGCCGCAGATCTTGCACGCAACACAAAATCCCTGTGGGAGCGAGCCTGCTCGCGATAGCGGCGGATCAGCCAGCATCAATGCTGAATGACACACCGCTATCGCGAGCAGGCTCGCTCCTACAGGGGTTTTGGGTCAATTTTGAGGGAGGCGTTCCAGGCCGACGAACGGGCAGGCGGCGAGTAATTCCGTCAGGCTGCGGCCATCAGGTAGACGCAGATCCGCAGGCGCCAGTTCGGCCAGTGGATACAGCACGAAGGCCCGTTCCTGCAGATGGTAGTGAGGCACCTTGAGGCGCGGTTCGTCGATCAGCCGATCGCCAAGCAGCACGATGTCGAGGTCCAGCGTGCGTGGGCCCCAACGCTCAAGACGCTCGCGGCCTTGTTCGTTCTCGATGGCTTGCAGCGCATCGAGCAGGTCCAGCGGCGCGAGCGTGCTGTCGAGTGCGGCAATGGCGTTGGTGTAACGCGGTTGGCCCGGCAGGAGTGAGTCGCTTTGATAAAACCGGGACACCCCGACCAGTTCGGTCTGCGGCAACTGCGCCAGCGCCTCGACGGCGCTGCGCAATTGTTCGGCGGGGTCAGCCAGATTGCTGCCCATGCCGATGTAGATGCGTTCCATGGATTACTCGCCCGTGGCACTCGGTGCGCCAGCCGCGCGTTTGCGCTTGGCGCCACCGCTGCGGCGACGTTTGCGTGGAGCGCCGGTGCCTTCATCCTTGCCGCTGAGATCGCGGATCATGTCGCGACGTTCACTGTCGTTGGCGTCCTGATAGTCGGTCCACCATTCGCCCAGGCCATCGGTCTGCTCGCCAGCGCTTTCACGCAGCAGCAGGAAGTCGTAACCGGCGCGGAACCGCGGGTTGTCCAGCAACAGGTCGGCACGTTTGCCGCTGCGCCGTGGCAGACGCTCCTGCATGTCCCAGATCTCGCGAATCGGCATGGTGAAGCGTTTTGGAATCGCGATCCGCTGGCACTGCTCGGCAATCAGTTCGTGAGCCGCTTCCTGCATCGCCGGAATCGGCGGCATGCCACGTTCTTGCAGACGCAGCACGCGGGCCGGCAGGGCAGGCCACAGCAGGGCTGCAAACAGGAACGCCGGGGTCACCGGTTTGTTCTGTTTGATCCGCAGGTCGGTGTTGATCAGCGCTTCGCTGATCAAGGTGTGGGTGTACGTCGGGTTGTATTCCAGCGCCTCGGCACTGGCCGGGAACAGCGGGTCGAACAGCTGCAAGTCGACCAGCATCTCGAAGGTGTCCGCGGCATGGCCGGATAGGAACAGCTTGAGCACTTCTTCGAACAGACGGGCTGACGGAATCTCGCGCAGCATCGGCGCCAGATCGCGGATCGGCTGGGCGCTGTGCTTTTCGATGCCGAAATTCAGTTTGGCGGCGAAGCGCACGGCCCGCAGCATCCGCACCGGGTCTTCCTGGTAGCGTTGCTTCGGATCGCCGATCAGGCGGATCAGGTGATTGCGGATGTCGTGTACGCCGCTGGCGTAGTCGAGGATGCGTTCACTGACCGGATCGTAATACAGGGCGTTGATGGTGAAGTCGCGGCGTTGCGCGTCTTCTTCCAGCGTGCCGTAGACGTTATCGCGCAGGATGCGTCCGCTCTCGTTACGGGAAGACTGGTTGCTGTCTTCTTCCTCGTCATTTTGCGGATGATTGGCGCGGAAGGTCGCGACTTCGATGATTTCGCGGCCAAAGTGGATATGCACCAGTTTGAAGCGGCGACCGATGATCCGCGCGTTGCGGAATTCGGCGCGAACCTGTTCAGGTGTGGCGCTGGTGGCGACGTCGAAATCTTTCGGCGTGATGCCCAGGAGCATGTCACGCACACAGCCGCCAACCAGGTAAGCCTGGTAACCGGCGCTCTGCAGGCGTTCGACGATGTTCACCGCATAACGGCTGAATTGGGCCTTTTGCAGCGAATGTTGGCCGCTGTTGAGCACTTCAGGCGTACTGCGAATGTGTTGCGTATGACGCTTGGGAGAACGGAATGACTGGAACAACTTCTTCAGCATGGGATGCACTGTTTGAAGGAATGTTCGGCCATAACGAAGAATGACCGCATGATGGGCGGGGATTCTAGCATTTAGTCAGGGGATGGTGTAGGAAGCTGCGCAAGCGCTTGAAGGGCGTGTCTGGTATACGCAATCTGTAGCAGCTGCCGAGCCTGTGAGGCTGCGTTCGGCTGCGAAGCAGTCGTAAATCCAGGGATTGCGGTATGTCAGAAAAAACCAGATGCCTGTGATGGCGGCTGCTGCGCAACCGAACGCAGCCTCGCGCTGCTCGGCAGCTGCTACAAAGCCAAACGCCAGAAACTACAAGGGGAGCCGAAGCTCCCCAAGAAAGTAGTTGCATGCTCTATTTTTATTTTTGATTCGGGCTTTTTGTTTTTGTTAAGTGCCCTCGTCATGAAGTTTTTCCTTCATGACCCTCCCAATCGGGAGCCAAGAGCAAACGGATTGCTTTGGTCGCTGTGTTGCAGTGATCTTTCGATCCAACCAGTTCAGGCACTGTCTTAGGACAGTTTTTTATTATTCTCGGCCTGGTCGTGGGGCAAGCCCCAAATACAACGCCTCTCCAAAAGAATCAGTTAGCTGCGCCTCTCGCCGTCTTGTTTTTATTGTGCGTGAGTCGATTCGTCTTATTTTTATTGTCTTGTGCATTGCTTGTTATTGTTCTTGTACTGAACATATAGCAGGGTGCGTGCCAACTTTTGCGAGGGCCAGTAAAACAAGGGGTTAGGCTGGTAGGTGGGGTTTTTCGAGGCCAAAAAAAACCGGGGTTTCGTTACCGTAAGCCCCGGCTTCTGTTACGTGAAATAGGTGAGGTAACAGTTTTTTCACAAAGTCACGTGTTACCCACACATCAGACAGGCGCGGTTCAGCTCTCGCTGGCTACACCGGTCTTGCGCCGCGGAATACCCAGGCGCTGACGACGTTCCCACAGGCATTTGCGACTCACCCCCAGCTTGCGGGCCAGTTCGGTTTCCGTCATGTGGTCCTGATGCTCAAGCACGAAGTGCTGGAAGTAGTCTTCCAGTGACAGGTCTTCGGTCGGCTCATGATTGTTGTTGCTGGTACTGTTGCCCTGTTGCGGGGGCAGGCCGATGAAGTCGTCGTCTTCCAGATCGCTCAGTTCGATGTCGATCCCCAGCAGCTCGGCGGAAATCTCCGGGCTCTCGCACAGGATGACGGCGCGTTCTACCGCGTTTTCCAGTTCACGCACATTACCCGGCCAGGAGTAATGACGAATCGCCTGTTCGGCATCCGCGGCGAACTTCAGGTCGGTGCGGTTGACCCGCGCGCTCTGTCGCGCCAGGAAGGCATTGGCGATTTCGTTGACGTCGGCACCGCGCTCACGCAGGGCTGGCAGTTTCAGGGCGATCACGTGCAGGCGGTAATACAAGTCTTCACGGAACTGGCCGATCTTCGCCAGGCTCTTGAGGTCCCGGTGAGTCGCGGCGATCAGGCGCACATCGACTTTCTGTGACTGGACCGACCCGACCCGGCGAATTTCGCCTTCCTGCAACACGCGCAGCAAGCGGGCCTGGGCTTCCAGCGGCAGTTCGCCGATTTCGTCGAGGAACAAAGTGCCGCCATCCGCCGCTTCCACCAGACCGGCACGCCCGGCGCTGGCGCCGGTGAACGCGCCTTTTTCGTGGCCGAACAGTTCGGACTCGATCAGGCTTTCCGGAATGGCTGCGCAGTTCACCGAAATCATCGGCGCCTTGGCGCGTTTGGACAAGTTGTGCAGGGCGCGGGCCACCAGTTCTTTACCGGTACCGGATTCACCCTGGATCAGGACATTGGAATCGGTCGGCGCGACTTTGCGGATCTTGCTGTACAGGTCCTGCATCGGTGGGCACGAGCCGATGATGCCGATTTCGCCGTTGCTGTTATCGACACCCGGTTTCGCCGCGCCATTGCCGGCTTTGCCGGTGACCGGTTCGCCGCTGGCTGGCAGAGATTGGCGGTCACGGAGGATACGGGCGACGGCCTGGAGCATTTCGTCGTGATCGAAAGGCTTGGCGATGTAGTCCACCGCGCCCATCTTCATAGAGTCAACGGCTGAACGCAGGCTGGCGTAGCTGGTCATGATCAGCACCGGAGTGCCCTGGCCGAGTTTGATCAACTCGGTGCCCGGAGCGCCCGGCAGACGCAAGTCGCTGACGATCAGGTCGAACGTGGGAATAGTGAAGCGTTCTTGTGCTTCCTGCACTGAACCGGCTTCGCTGACCTGGTACTGGTTACGTTCCAGCAGGCGGCGCAAGGCGGAGCGGATAATTGTTTCGTCTTCGACGATCAAAATGTGCGGCATTGATTCGATACTCTCGACGGTCTCAGTTCACAGCGGACGTCGCTTCGACATGACGCGGCAAGGTCACCCGGATACGGGTGCCGCGTTGGCTTTGTACATCAGCCGGGCTGTCGATGGTGATTTGTCCATAATGCTCTTCAACGATGGAATAGACCAGTGCAAGGCCCAGACCGGTGCCTTCGCCAGGATCCTTGGTGGTGAAGAAAGGTTCGAACAATCTATCCATGATGTTCTTCGGAATACCGCTGCCTTCGTCTTCCACGATCAAGTCGACCGTGTGTTCGCCGGCTTCGCTTTTGACCCGCACCGCACTGCCGGGAGGCGAGGCGTCACGGGCATTTGAGAGCAAGTTGATCAACACCTGGGCGAGGCGCTGCGGATCGCCTTCGACCCAGTGATCGGGGTCGCACAGATTATAGAACTGCACTTCGAAATTGCGTCGGTTCAGGGCCAGCAAACCGATGGCATCTTGAGCCACTTCGGCCAGACAGACGGGCTCGTCGCTGTGCTGATGGCTGCCGGCGTGAGCGAAACTCATCAGCGACTGAACAATGCGTGACACGCGTTTGGTCTGCTCCAGGATCTGCCCACTGATTTCCTTCAGCTCGCCATCGTCTTCACGCTCTTCGCGCAGATTCTGCGCCAGGCAAGCAATGCCGGTGATCGGGTTGCCGATTTCATGGGCGACGCCGGCGGCGAGTCGCCCGATGCTGGCCAGGCGCTCGGAGTGCACCAGTTTGTCTTCGAGCATCTGGGTTTCGGTCAGGTCTTCCACCAGCAACACCAATCCACTGTTACCCGGCGCGAGCGGTTCATCGATCGCCGCTTTGTGCAGATTCAGCCAGCGGGTCTGGCCATCAAGGGCCAGGTGCTGCTTGTGCAAATGCTCGTCCGGGAGATTGATGAAGCCTTGCAGCAGTTCTTTCCACGGATCGGCGATGGTGCTCAGGCGCGAGCCGACCACCCGTTGCGCGGCAATCCCGGTCAGCTCCTCCATGGCTTTGTTCCACATGAGGATTTCCTGATCCTTGGCCAGCGAGCAAACGCCCATCGGCAATTCCTGCAAGGTCTGGCGGTGATAGCGGCGCAGGGCATCGAGTTCGGCAGCAAGGCCGGTGAGGCGCGAGTGGTAGTCCTCTAGGCGGCTTTCGATGAAGTGGATGTCTTCGGTGACGTAGTTTTCGCCGCCGGCCTTGTACGGCAGGAAGGTCTCGACCATGTCCTGAGCCACGCTTGGCCCCATAAGGCCGGAGAGGTTGGCTTCTATGCGGTCACGCAAGCGGCGCAAGGCATAAGGGCGGCGCTCGTCGAACGGCAGATAGAGATCGCGCAAGGCTTGCTCGACTTCCTTCTGCGCGGCCTTGGCGCCCAAGGGTTTAGCCAGTTGCGTGGCGAATTCCTGGGGCGAGGCGGCATGCAATTCACGGCGTTGCGGGCGACGTACGTTGTCCACGGCGCAGGCTTCGGCAGCGCTGGCCTCCTCGGGGCTGGCGTTGGTGAACAGCGAGATCAGGGTGAACATCAGCACGTTGGCGGCCAGCGATGCGATCGCGGCCATGTGCCAACTGGTGTCGTCCAGAACGTAGATCATGTTCAGCAGTGGAATGTAGAAGCCCTGCAGATTGCCGACCAGCGGCAACAGCATGGTCACCAGCCAAACCAGAATCCCCGCCAGCAAACCCGCGATGAAGCCGCGACGGTTGGCGGTCGGCCAATACAGGACCGACAGGACGCCCGGAAGAAATTGCAGGGTGGCAACGAACGCGACGATGCCGAGGTTGGCCAGATCCTGTTCGGCGCCCAGGAGCAGGTAGAAGCCGTAACCGGCCATGATGATCGCGACGATCAGCGCCCGGCGGGTCCACTTCAGCCAGCGATAGATGTTGCCTTCGGCCGGTGGTTGATAGAGCGGCAGCACCAAATGGTTCAGCGCCATCCCGGACAACGCCAGGGTGGTGACGATGATCAGGCCGCTGGCTGCCGACAAGCCGCCAATATAGGCCAATAGCGCCAGGGCTTTACTGTTGGCGGCGATTCCGATGCCCAGCGTGAAGTATTCCGGATTAGTCGTGGCGCCAAGTTTCAGACCGGCCCAGAGAATCAGCGGCACCGCCAGGCTCATCAGCAGCAGGAACAATGGCAAGCCCCAGCTCGCACTGACCAGCGAGCGCGGGTTGAGGTTCTCGGTAAAAGTCATGTGGTACATGTGCGGCATCACGATCGCCGAGGCAAAGAACACCAGCAGCAGCGTCCGCCACGGACCTTCCTGCAGCGGCGTGTGCAAAGCGGCGAGGGCGGTCTGGTTTTGCAGCAGCCACAGTTCCAGCTGTTGCGGGCCGTCGAACACGCCATAAAGGGCATAGAGGCCGACCCCGCCGATGGCGATCAGCTTGATCACCGACTCGAAGGCAATCGCGAACACCAGGCCTTCATGTTTCTCGCGGGTAGCGATGTGGCGAGAACCAAAGAAAATCGTGAACAGCGTAATCAGGGCGCAGAAGCTCAGGGCTACGCGATGTTGCACTGGCTCGCGGGTCAGGATGCCGATGGAGTCGGCCACCGCCTGAATCTGCAACGCCAGCAACGGCAGCACGCCGATCAGCATAAAAATGGTGGTCAGCGCCCCGGCCCACGTACTGCGGAAACGGAAGGCAAACAGGTCGGCAAGGGACGACAGTTGATACGTGCGGGTAATTTTCAGGATCGGGTACAGCAACACCGGCGCCAGCAAAAATGCCCCAGAGACCCCGAGGTAACTGGACAGAAACCCGTAGCCGTACTGATAGGCCAGGCCCACCGTGCCGTAAAACGCCCAGGCACTGGCATACACGCCCAGCGACAGGGTGTACGTCAGCGGGTGGCGAATGATCGCCCGGGGGATCATGCCCCGTTCGCTGATCCAGGCGACGCCGAACAGCACCGCCAGGTACGCGGCGCTGATCAGGATCATCTGGGTCAGGCTAAAGCTCATCGGCATCTTTTTGGCTCTGCAGGATGAAGGTCACGACGATCAGAATCAGCCAGAGCAGATAAGGGCGATACCAGGCGCCAGTGGCGTCGATCCACCAATCCATGATGGCCGGGGAGAACAGATAAATCCCCACTACCAGGAGCAGGACCAAGCGATAGATGTACATCCCGGCCTCTCTTTTTTATGCGCGTGCCCGAAAACGTGCGGCGATGGTAACGGATGGGCGCGCCACTGCAAGTGTGATCACTGTAGTTGCGCTTCGGGCAGGGTCAGTGTGCGAGGGATTAATAACGCATCCCAGTGGGCAATTCCCCAATCCAGCACTTCCCGCGGTGTCGCATAGGCCAGTTCCTTGCCCGGGTTTTGCCCCAGTGCACGCAACGCACGCAGTAACAAAGGCGTGGCCTGGTCTTCGGTCAGCGGCGGCGAGCGGTAGGATTTTCCGAGCTTGTTACCATCGGGCTGGGTAATCAGCGGGATGTGCAGGTAGCGCGGTTGCCGCAGGCCAAGCAGTTCTTGCAGGTAGAGCTGGCGCGGCGTGGAGTCCAGCAGATCAGCGCCACGCACGATATCGGTGATGCCTTGCCAGGCATCGTCCAGCACCACCGCCAGTTGATAGGCATAGAGCCCGTCGCGGCGGCGGATCACGAAATCGCCGACGTCCCGGCCCAGATGCTGGCGGAACTCGCCTTGCACGCGGTCGATGAAGTGGTAGTCCAGCTCGGGCACACGCAGTCGAATCGCAGCGTCCTCAGTGCCATGGCCGGCATTTCGGCACAGGCCCGGGTAAATGCCGTGGTACGGCTCCAATTGTTTGCGCGAGCAGGTGCAGGCGTAAGCGAGGCCTTGATTGAACAGGCGATTGAGAACTTCGGCGTACGCCTCGTGGCGGTCGCTCTGACGGACCATTTCACCGTCCCACTCGAAACCGTAGCTTTCCAGGGCTTTCAAGATAGCTGCCTGAGCGCCAGGTTCTTCCCGTGGCGGATCGAGATCCTCCATGCGCATCAACCAGCGGCCGCCCACGGCACGGGCGTCGAGGTACGAGGCCAGCGCTGCGACCAGCGAGCCGAAATGCAAGTGGCCACTGGGCGTGGGGGCGAAGCGTCCGATGTAGGTGGGGGAGGCGATGGCGGTCATGGGGGCGATGTTACTTGTCTGGGCTTACGCGAGTCACCCTGTGGGAGCGGGCTTGCTCGCGAATGCGGGCTGTCAAACAACATCAATGTTGAATGTCAGACCGCATTCGCGAGCAGGCCCGCTCCCACAGGTTTTCTATCGAGGCAAATATCAGAAACAAAAACGGAGCGTTCGCACGCTCCGTTTTTCGTTCAAGGCGACATTACTTGCCGACTTGCTTTTCCTTGATTTCCGCCAATGTCTTGCAGTCAACGCACATGTCGGCGGTAGGGCGGGCTTCCAGTCGCTTGACGCCGATCTCGACGCCGCAGGACTCGCACCAGCCATATTCTTCGTCTTCGATCAGCTGCAGCGTTTTGTCGATCTTTTTGATCAACTTACGCTCGCGGTCGCGGGCACGCAGTTCAAGGCTGAACTCTTCTTCCTGGCTGGCACGGTCTGCCGGGTCAGGGAAGTTGGCCGCTTCGTCTTTCATGTGATCAACCGTACGGTCGACTTCCTGCATCAAGTCCTGTTTCCACTTATTCAGGATCTTGGTGAAGTGAGCGCGCATGGGCTTGCCCATGTACTCCTCTCCCTTTACAGCCTGGTAGGGTTCGAAGCCGCTGATCGACGTATTTTGCTGCTTTGCTTGGGTGGGCATGAAATGGACCGCCTCTACTCTTGTAATCCATTGCGCAGGATTGCTCCATCACCGACACCTGCCGGCCCTGCGGCTGCAAGCGGGCGAACTTACCAGATCAAATCGGACCGCGCTACTCCCGGATGTCGAGGTAGTGGCCCAAGGTGCTTGCAAATGATTGCAAAGCCTTGTCTGGCGGCGTTGGAGGCCTGATCAATTATTGATTTTAGTCAAACCTGGGGTACACGCTTGAGTCGTTTGTGGCCAGGGATATAACGGCTCTGACCGCTTTAGGTTCTCGCTCGTTCCGGCGCTTGGGTAGAATCGATTCTTTTCTCCGTTGTAAGGAAGGCTAATGGCTCAGTCCTACAGTGCCCGCAGTCGCGCGATCGAACCTTTCCATGTCATGGCGCTGCTGGCGCGGGCCAATGAATTGCAGGCCGCGGGTCACGATGTGATCCACCTGGAAATCGGCGAGCCGGACTTCACCACCGCCGAGCCGATCATCCAGGCCGGCCAGGCGGCACTGACGGCGGGGAAGACCCGTTATACCGCTGCGCGCGGCATCCCTGAGTTACGCGAAGCGATCTCGAATTTCTATCAACAGCGTTACAGTTTGAACATCGATCCGCAGCGAATCCTCATCACGCCCGGCGGTTCCGGCGCGCTATTGCTGGCCAGCGCCTTGCTCGTCGACCCGGGCAAACACTGGCTGCTGGCGGACCCGGGTTACCCGTGCAATCGGCATTTCCTGCGGTTGGTCGAAGGCGCCGCGCAACTGGTGCCGGTCGGCCCGGACGTGCGTTATCAGTTGACGCCGGATCTGGTCGCGCGCCATTGGGATCAAGACAGCGTCGGCGCTTTAGTGGCCTCGCCAGCCAACCCGACCGGGACGATTCTGACCCGCGACGAACTGGCGGGCTTGTCGGCTGCGATCAAGGAGCGCCACGGTCATCTGGTGGTGGACGAGATCTACCATGGCCTGACTTACGGCACCGATGCCGCCAGTGTGCTGGAAGTCGATGACAGCGCCTTCGTCCTGAATAGTTTTTCCAAGTATTTCGGAATGACCGGATGGCGGTTGGGATGGCTGGTCGCGCCAGAAGCAGCAGTCGGTGAACTGGAAAAACTCGCGCAAAACCTCTACATCAGCGCCCCGAGCATGGCCCAGCACGCCGCACTGGCTTGCTTCGAACCGGCCACGATCAGCATTCTGGAAGAGCGTCGTGCCGAATTCGGTCGTCGTCGGGATTTCCTGTTGCCGGCCCTTAGAGCGCTGGGTTTCGGCATTGCCGTCGAGCCGGAAGGCGCGTTCTACTTGTATGCTGATATCAGCAAGTTCGGCGGCGATGCCTTCGCGTTCTGCCGACATTTCCTCGAAACCGAGCACGTAGCAATTACTCCGGGCCTGGACTTCGGGCGGTATCAAGCCGGGCATCACGTGCGTTTTGCGTACACCCAAAGCCTGCCGCGCCTGGAAGAAGCGGTCGAGCGGATCGCTCGTGGATTACGGAGCTGGCAAGGCTGATGCGTTTCCATCCTCCCCTCGAAGAAGGTCGCCTGATCCGCCGCTACAAGCGTTTTCTCGCCGATATTGAAACCGTTACCGGCGAATTGCTGACCATTCATTGCCCGAACACCGGCTCGATGCTCAATTGTCAGGTAGAAGGCGGGCAAGTCTGGTTCAGCCGCTCCAATGACCCGAAACGCAAATTGCCCGGCACCTGGGAAATCGGTGAAACCCCACAGGGCCGGCTGTTTTGCGTGAACACCGGGCGCGCCAACGGGTTGATCGAAGAGGCGTTGCGGGCGGGCGTGATTACCGAACTGAACGGCTTTACCGAGTTGAAACGCGAAGTGGCCTACGGGCAGGAAAGCAGCCGCATCGATTTCCGTCTCGATTACCCGAGCGGGCCGGCGTATGTGGAAGTCAAAAGCGTGACCCTGGGTTTCGACGGTTCACCGGTGGCGGCGTTTCCCGACGCGGTGACGCAACGGGGTGCCAAGCATTTGCGGGAGCTGGCTCATCTGGCTCGGGACGGAATTCGTGCGGTGCAGTTGTATTGCGTCAACCTCACAGGGATCGACGCCGTGCGTCCGGCAGAAGAAATCGATTCGGCCTACGCGGCGGCCTTGCGTGAGGCGGTGGCGTGCGGAGTCGAGGTGCTGGCCTATGGCGTGCGATTGACTCACGAAGAGATGCTGGTCGATCGACGTCTGGATGTGCTGCTGAACGGCTAAAGGCTGATCCAGATCCCTTGTTCGTCTTCGCGGCTGGCAACGGTGGTCAGGGATTGCCCGGCGCATGGGCCGGCGACGCACTCACCGTCTTCGATCAGGAACAGTGCTCCGTGGGTGGCGCACTGGATCAGGCTGTTGCTGGGGTCGAGAAACTGGTCAGGCTTCCATTCCAGCCCGACACCCCGGTGCGGGCAGCGATTGATGTAGACATAAACTTGGCCACCCCGGCGCACGGCGAACAGTTTCTGACTGTCGACGTCGAATCCGCGACTGCTGTTGTCAGCCAATTCGGCACCTGTGCAAAGCAACTTCATGTCTATCCTCAATGCCGGCGGCTCGTGACGGGATGTGTCCGAGCTTGACGTTCAAATGCAAACAATTATCAAATGGCCGCTTCGCCCGTCGGGTGCAGGTGCCGGATGCCGAGGATACTTGGCCTGTCATCTCGATGCCTGGGAAAAATTAAAAGGAAGCTGTTTATGCGCCTGAGTACCCGCGTTGTTGCGCTGTGTGTCGGACTCCTCGTCAGCCACCACGCCGCAGCAGCCGAGTTGCCACAGCGTTGGGTCAGTGCCGGCGGCGCCCTGTCCGAGTGGGTGAGCGCGTTGGGCGGCGAATCGAAACTGGTCGGTGTCGATACCACCAGTCAGCATCCGGAGTCGTTGAAGGCGCTGCCGAGCATCGGTTATCAGCGGCAACTGTCGGCGGAGGGCATCTTGAGCTTACGCCCGCAGATTCTGGTCGGCACCGAAGAAATGGGACCGCCGCCGGTGTTGTCGCAGATTCGTACCGCGGGCGTGCAAGTCGAGTTGTTTTCGGCCCAGCCAGATCTGCCGACGTTGCAGGGCAACCTGGTGCACCTGGGCAAGTTGCTCGGTGCAGAAGACCAGGCTGCGCAATTGATCCAGTCTTATCAGCAGCAACTCGAGCAGCAGAAGGTCCGGGTCACTCGCGCGCAGTTGAAGGAAAAATCGCCGGGGGTGCTGTTGCTGTTAGGGCATGCGGGCGGCAAACCGCTCATCGCCGGCAAGGACACCGCCGCCGATTGGTTAATCCAACAGGCGGGTGGGCACAATCTGGCAGCGCATACCGGTTACAAACCCTTTTCTGTTGAGTCGCTGGTCAGTCTGGACCCTGACGTGCTGGTGTTCGCTGACCGAGCACTGACTGGCGATGCCGCGCGTACGGCGTTATTCAAGGAAAACCCGATTCTGTCCTCGACCCGCGCGGCCAAGGATGGACGCGTCATGGAACTCGATCCGACGTTACTTGTGGGCGGGCTCGGTCCACGGTTGCCCGATGCACTGAAAAAGCTCTCTGACGGTTTTTTTCCCGGTAAAACCGCCCAATGACCATTCTGGTTAAACCCCGCTCGTTGTTCATTGGTTTGAGCCTGCTTTGTTTAGTGGCGATCTGGTTGTCGTTGGCGCTGGGACCGGTGAGCCTGCCCTTATTCGATACCCTGCGTGCGGCATTGCGCATGATCGGCTTGCCCATTGCGCCCGATGGGCTGGAGCAGGCCGAACTCATCCTCGGGCAAATCCGCCTGCCTCGAACCCTGTTGGGCCTGGCGGTGGGGGGCGTGCTGGCGCTGTCCGGCGTGGCGATGCAGGGCTTGTTTCGTAACCCTCTGGCTGATCCGGGGTTGGTCGGCGTGTCCAGCGGTGCTGCATTGGGCGCCGCTATCGCGATTGTCGGCGGTTCGTTATTTGGCGGTCTGCCTGAATCGTTCGGACCTTATCTATTATCAGTGTGCGCATTTCTCGGAGGGTTGGGCGTTACAGCGCTGGTGTATCGGTTGGGTCGGCGTAACGGGCAGACCCATGTCGCGACCATGTTGCTGGCCGGCATCGCGTTGACTGCGCTGGCGGGTTCAGCGGTCGGGTTGTTCACCTATCTGGCCGACGACGCGACCTTGCGTACGCTGACGTTCTGGAACCTGGGCAGTCTCAACGGCGCAAGCTATTCGCGGCTCTGGCCGTTACTGCTGGTGAGTGCCGGTGTGGCGCTGTGGTTGCCGCGCCGGGCCAAGGCCTTGAATGCGTTGCTGCTGGGCGAGTCGGAAGCCGGTCACTTGGGCATCGACGTCGAAGGGCTCAAGCGCGAACTGGTGTTCTGTACTGCGCTGGGCGTTGGCGCGGCAGTGGCAGCAGCGGGAATGATCGGCTTTGTCGGTCTGGTGGTGCCGCATCTGGTGCGACTGCTGGCCGGTCCGGATCATCGGGTGTTGTTGCCGGCCTCGGTGCTGGCGGGTGCCAGTCTTCTGCTGTTTGCCGATCTGGTGGCGCGGCTTGCCCTGGCGCCGGCGGAGTTGCCGATCGGGATTGTCACGGCCTTCATCGGTGCGCCGTTCTTTCTGTATTTATTGCTCCGAGGGCGTGCCTGATGTTGCGAACCCAGAGCCTGCAAATCCGTCGAGGCACGAAGATCGTTCTGACGGACATCACACTTGAGCTCAAGCCGGGCGAAGTCCTTGGCGTCTTGGGCCCCAACGGTGCCGGCAAAAGCACCTTGCTGGGTGCCTTGTGCGGTGAGTTGAAGGCTGATTGCGGCGGCGTCTGGCTCGATGATCGCGAGTTAAGTCATTGGACTGGCGCGCAGCGAGCCCAGCGATTGGCGGTATTGCCGCAGGTATCGACCCTGGACTTCGCCTTTCGTGTCGAAGAAGTGGTCGGCATGGGGCGATTGCCTTATCAAAGCGGACGGGTCCGGGATGACGAGATCGTCGCCGCCGCCTTGCACGCTGCCGATGCGGGACACCTGAGTGGTCGCAGCTATCTGGCCCTGTCCGGCGGCGAACGTCAGCGGGTGCATCTGGCGCGGGTGCTGGCGCAGCTCTGGCCAGGCGAAGCGGGGCAGACGCTGTTGCTCGATGAACCGACCTCGATGCTCGATCCGCTGCACCAGCACACCACCCTGCAAGCGGTACGCGAATTCGCCGATCACGGCGCTGCAGTGCTGGTGATCCTGCATGATCTGAACCTGGCGGCACGCTATTGTGATCGCCTGTTGTTGCTCGAAGGTGGGCGGCCGGTGGCGCTTGATACGCCGGAGCAGGTCTTGCGTCCGGAGCCACTCAAAGCCGTGTTCGGGCTGGAAGTGCTGGTGCAGCAGCACCCGGAACGTGGGCATCCGCTGATCATCGCCCGCTGAGCATTTCATTGAGGTGAGAACATGCGAGTGATGTTGCTGTTGGCGCTGCTGGTTTTGAGTGGTTGCCAGCACCTGTCGAGCCCACCGCCGGTCACCGGTGAGATTCGTGACCTGCGCAGCGGTCAGGTCCTGACACCTCGGGAACTGGTCGCACGGCTGGCCGAGCCGTCGCGGCTGATCGTCGGTGAGCAGCATGACAATCGTGATCACCATCAACTGCAATTGTGGTTGTTACAGGTGCTGGGCGAGCGTCGACCGCAGGGCAGCCTGTTATTGGAAATGCTCACGCCGGATCAACAACCGCGCGTCGATGACGTTCGCCGTGCCTCGACGCTGCCCGCAGATTTGCCCGGCGCGTTGAACTGGCAGTCGGGGTGGGACTGGAGCCTGTACGGGCCGATCGTGGGTTTTGTGCTGACTCAGCCCTACCCGCTGCTGGCGGCCAATCTGGACAATCTTGAAGTCCGTACCGTTTATGGCAAACCGCCGACATTAAGAGGTTCGCGTTCCAACGCCTCGTCAGTCAAGGATGAGCTGCTGGCGCAGATCAACGACTCCCATTGCGGCCTGCTGCCCACCTCGCAAATGCCCGCGATGCTGGCGGTCCAGCAGCAACGGGATCGGCGGATGGCCGAGCGTTTGTTGTCGGCACCGACGCCTGCGCTGCTGTTTGCCGGCGCCTATCACGCGCGTAAGGATGTTGGCGTGCCGATTCACGTGCTTGATCTTGGAGAGTCGCAAGCTCCCACGGTTTTGATGCTGGCGGAGCAGGGCGGTGAAGTCACGCCGGCCATGGCTGATTACATCTGGTATACGCCTGCCACGCCGGCCCAGGATTACTGCGCAGAAATGCGTAAGCAGTTCAGTCAGTAACGGACGACTTTTCCACAGGCAAAAAAAGACCCGGCAAGAGCCGGGTCAAATAACCGTGATTAGCCTGATGAGGAGATATCTGAGAGTCCGAACCAAGGGCTTTTCAAATATCGACCAGTCTCGCGACCAGTTGTGGTAATCATAGCGATTCTCATTACCAAGTCAACCGCTGTTTTTTGATTTCTTTGAAATCCTCGGTTTTGCGTTGAAAAGCCCCGTAAACATTGCGCTTCAGGCGTTAATCCTGTGGCGAAATCTGCCTGTTCAATTCTTGTGACGGGACGAGATGGCTTCCAGTTGTTTGTTCAAGGCTTCTTTGCGTTCGGCTGGAATGTCATTCCAGTGCACGTCCATCAGTGCGCCTTCGATCGCATACAACAACACCTTGGACGCCCGGAACCCGCGCGTACGCACGGCCCGATAAGCATCCACCGCCCCAAGGCGACGCAAGTCCGAGGCGCTGTGGATGCCCACGGCATGCAGCCATTGCGCCGACGTCTTGCCAAGATTCTTCAGGTGTTGCAGTTCATCATTCATCAAGCCTCCTTGCGACGGCCGATCGGTGCGTGGGCGAGCTTCTCAGGAGTGTAGCCATCAGTAGGAAAAGCGTGATTGTTTGGTCGGTTTCGACGCAAAAGCTTCTAAGAGGAATACTCAAAGAGCCGCGTAAAGGTCTGCGGGGGCAGTAGAGGGGGCGCGGAGGAATCAACTTTTACGACAAAGAATCCAGCGTCCAGCGCGAAGCGGGGGCGCTGGACGTGGCAGGCAGAACGTCGTTTTTAGCGGGTGCGATAACGCAGGCGAGTACCGAAATTCATCGACATCAGGATCTCGTCAGCGCTCAGTTCGGGTGGAAAGTAGGCGCCTGAGATCTGTGCGTGAGCCAGGCTCGCGCCTTCCAGGCATGAGTTGCGAAAGTCGATGCCGCGCAAATCGGCGGAGCGGAAATAGGCATCGGTAAAGTCGACACCCTCGGCGTTCAGCTCACGCAGGTCCAGGCCACGAAAATCGCCGCCGACCATGTCGACAGAGGCATGACCGGCACGTTCGGCATTGAAGCCTGCGATGTCGTCTTTGTGCAGCAAGGCATAAAGCGGGGTGTCGAGGAGTTTCGGCTGGCTCATGTCGCATCACCTGATGGTTTTATGACGCCAGTATAGTGCCACTATTTGACAGCCGTGAAGCCGGCGAGGGCTCCACGGTTGAAATAGTTTTTTACAGACCAGGCATGCGCTGACGAATCTGCGCAACGACGGTATCGAGGGTCCCGCTTTCATTGGTCTGGACGCGTTTGCTGCACAAAATTTCGGCAGGCGTCAGGGCTTCGCGACTGGCTTGCTGCGCTGCAATAACAGCCAGGTTGGCGTCGGACGGATCCTTCTTGTCTGCCTGACGCAAGGCCAGCCAGCTCTCAATGACTGCTTGTGGTGCATTGCAATCGAGGATCAGGAACGGTGCACCGGTGGCCTCGGCAATTTTCGCCGCACTGTCGCGCTGGTCGCGCTTGAGGTATGTCGCATCGATGACCACCGGGAAACCGGCACGCAGGATCACTGCGGCAATCTCATGCAGGCGGGTATAGGTGGCGGCGCTGGCGTCGGCACTATAAATGCCGGCCTGCGGGTCATTCGGTACGATTTGCTCGCCGAACAGGCGCTTGCGTTCAACATCCGAACGCAGGCGAATGGCGCCCAACGCCTCCACCAGACGCATGGCCACGTGGCTCTTGCCGACGGCGGAAACACCGTGGGTAATCGCCATGAAACGCGAAGGAATGGTGCTGTAGCTTTCTGCCAGGTTGGCGTAGTTGCGGTACTGGCGCAGGGTGGTTGCGCGTTGCACCGGGTCGGCTTCGGCCGGCATGCTGAACAGGCTGACCTTAGCGCGAACCAGGGCGCGGTAGGCCTTATAGAAGTTCAGCACCTCAAGGCCTTGATAGTCACCGGTCAGTTCCAGGTACTGGCTGATGAAGCGACGCGCAAGGCTCTTCAGGCCGCGGTCTTCCAGGTCCATGGCCAGGAAACCGGTGTCGGCATATACGTCGGTGAAGCGGAACGGTTCATTGAACTCGATGCAGTCGAAGATCACGACCTTGCCGTCGATCACGGTGGCGTTACCCAGGTGAATGTCACCGTGGCATTCGCGGGTAAAGCCTTCAGCCTTGCGCTGGGCAAACAGCGGCTTGAGGCGTTCGAAGCTGCTTTCGGCCCAGGCTTGCAGAGCATCGAGTTGCAGCAGGTCGGCCTTGTCGCTGAGGAACGGGCGGATCTGTTCGAAGTTCTGGCGTACTGGCGCCATCACGCTGTCCGGGGTGCCGGCTTCGTGTTCGCCAGGCACTTTCGGTGCGGTGAGGTGGAATTGGGCGATCTGCGCAGCCATCTCATCGATGTGCGCGGTGGTCAATTCGCCGTTGGCTTGCAGGGTGCTGAGCAACTGGCTTTGGGGGAATTGACGCATTTTCAGCGCGAAGTCGACAACCGGACCCTCGCCACCCAGTCGCGGTGCTTCTTCGCTGCCGGTGATCGGCAACACTTCCAGATACAAATCGTTGGTCAGGCGCTGGTTAAGGCGCAGCTCTTCGCCGCAGAAATGCTCACGAGCGTCGAGGCTGGTGAAGTCGAGGAAGCCGAAATTCACTGGCTTCTTCACTTTATAAGCGAATGGGCCTGTGAGAATGACCCAGGAGATATGGGTCTCGATGACCTGGAACCCGTCTACCGGATGCGGGTAGAGGGCCGGGTTTTGCAGGGCGGCGATCAGGGACTGGCTCACAGGCGATCCTTCAGAGTCTGGGGAAAATTCACGGTCGCCATTATGGCTGCAAGTCCGCCTGACGCAAACCTCGGAGGGCTCCTGTTGAGTATGAATAAAGTGCGTATAATCCGCCGCCATGACTCGTACTCGATCCCCCCGTACCCCCAAAAAACCACCTTCCAAGGGCTTGAGCCCCTGGCTGGGCTGGGCCCTTAAACTCAGTCTGGTCGGCCTCGTGGTGCTCGCCGGGTTCGCGGTTTACCTCGACGCCGTGGTCCAGGAGAAGTTCTCCGGCAAGCGCTGGACCATCCCGGCCAAGGTGTATGCGCGCCCGCTTGAGCTGTTCACCGGCCAAAAGCTGAGCAAGGAAGACTTCCTGACCGAACTCGACGCCTTGGGCTATCGCCGCGAAGCCGTGAGCAATGGCCCCGGCGCTGCGGCGGTCAACGGAAACACCGTCGACTTGAATACCCGTGGTTTCCAGTTCTATGAAGGCCTGGAGAACGCCCAGCCGGTGCGCGTGCGCTTCTCCGGCGACTATGTGGCCGAACTTTCGGCGACCAACGGTTCGAAGCTTTCGGTCGTGCGGCTGGAGCCGCTGCTGATCGGCGGGATTTACCCGAAAAACCTCGAAGATCGCATTCTGATCAAAATCGATCAGGTCCCGCCGTATCTACTGGAAACCCTGGTGGCCGTCGAAGACCGGGATTTCTACAGTCACTGGGGCGTGTCGCCCAAATCGATTGCTCGCGCCGTGTGGGTCAACACCTCTGGCGGCAAGATGACCCAGGGCGGCAGTACGCTGACACAACAGTTGGTGAAGAATTTCTACCTGACCAGCGAACGCAGCCTGACCCGTAAACTCACCGAAGCCATGATGGCGATGCTGCTTGAGCTGCATTACGACAAACGGGAAATTCTTGAGGCGTACCTCAATGAAGTGTTCGTCGGTCAGGATGGCCAGCGCGCCGTGCACGGTTTTGGCCTGGCCAGCCAGTTCTTCTTCGGTCAGCCATTGTCCGAGCTGAAACTGCATCAAGTCGCAATGCTGGTGGGGATGGTCAAAGGGCCATCCTATTACAACCCGCGTCGCAACCCGGAACGGGCATTGGAAAGGCGCAATCTGGTGCTCGATGTGCTTGAGCAGCAAGGCGTCGCCACCGCTGAGCAGGTCGCCGCCGCGAAGAAAATGCCACTGGGTGTGACGACGCGCGGCAAGCTGGCGGACAGTTCTTTCCCGGGCTTCCTCGACCTGGTTAAACGTCAGCTGCGCGAAGACTACCGAGACGAAGACTTGACCGAAGAAGGCCTGCGGATCTTCACCAGTTTCGACCCGATCCTGCAGATGAAAGCCGAAGCATCGGTTAATGACACCTTTAAACGGCTGGCTGGGCGCAAGGGTTCCGATGAAGTTGAAGCGGCGATGGTCGTGACCAACCCGGAAACCGGTGAAGTCCAGGCCATGATCGGCAGCCGTCAGGCGAGTTTCGCCGGCTTCAACCGTGCGCTGGATGCGGTACGGCCGATCGGCTCGTTGATCAAGCCTGCGGTGTATCTGACAGCCCTTGAGAAACCGAGCCAGTACACGCTGACCAGTTGGCTGTCGGACGAATCCTTTTCGATCAAAGGCGCGGACGGTCAGGTCTGGAAACCCCAGAACTATGATCGCCGTTCCCACGGTACGGTGTTCCTGTACCAGGGCCTGGCTCACTCCTATAACCTGTCGACGGCGCGTCTCGGGTTGGCGGTGGGTGTACCGAATGTCCTGAAGACACTGGCGCGTCTTGGGGTCAGTCGCGAGTTCCCTGCGTTCCCTTCGATGCTGCTGGGGGCCGGTGGCCTGACGCCTATCGAAGTGGCGACCATGTACCAGACGCTGGCCAACGGTGGTTTCAATACGCCGATGCGTGGGATTCGTAGCGTACTGACCGCTGAAGGTGAGCCGCTCAAGCGTTATCCGTTCCAGATTGAGCAGCGTTTCGACCCGGCCTCCATTTACCTGATCCAGAGCGCCATGCAGCGGGTCATGCGTGAAGGTACCGGCAGTTCGGTTTATAACGTGCTGCCGAAAACCCTGACACTGGCGGGTAAAACCGGTACCAGTAACGACTCGCGTGACAGCTGGTTCGCCGGTTTCAGCCAGGACTTGCTGGCCGTGGTGTGGCTGGGTCGTGATGACAACGGCAAGACGCCGTTCACCGGTGCCACCGGTGCATTGCAGGTCTGGACCAGTTTCATGCGCAAGGCCGATCCGCTGCCGCTGGACATGCCGCAGCCGGATAATGTTGTTCAGGCCTGGGTCGATTCGCGTACAGGTCAAGGTTCCGAAGGCAGCTGCCCAGGTGCCGTGCAGATGCCGTATATTCGCGGCAGCGAACCGCCTCCCGGCGCTGCGTGCGGTGGCGAAAGCCCTGCATCCGGCGAAACGGTGATGGATTGGGTCAAGGGCTGGATGAATTAAGCAAAGAGGGCTTCAAGTGAACAAGTGGTTGATTCCAGCGGTTACCGCCGTGGCTTTGCTCAGCGGTTGCTCCTCCGTACAGCGCGGTTCGATCCCGGTTGTGGATTCCGGCAGCGCTGTCTCCAACAGCGAGCGTGTGTCGGCCAATGGCGGTTTCCGTCAGACGACGACTAAACGTCCCGTCCAAGCCCAGACTCAGGCGATTCCACAAGGTGACACCGGTGTCGTCGTGATGGTGCCAGGTGGCGGTGCAGTGGCGTCGGCGCCGATCAGCACTACGCCGATCACGCCAGGCCCGATAACCCCGGGGCCGATCGACACCTCGCCGGTGCAATCGGCGCCGGTCAATCAGGGCAGCTACAGCATGCCGTCGACGCCGAGCGGGATTCCTTCGTCGAGCGCCGGTGGCTTGTCTGCCGATGAGCAACTGGACGGTCCGGTACTGGCGTTGTTGACCACGGCTCAGCAGCAACAGGCCGGCGGTGACCTCAACGGTGCGTCCTCCAGTCTTGAGCGCGCCCAGCGTGTTGCACCGCGTGAGCCGCAAGTGCTTTATCGTCTGGCTCAGGTGCGCATGGCCCAAGGCGATGCACCCCAGGCTGAACAGTTCGCTCGTCGTGGCCTGACGTTGGCCAATGGTCGTCCGGCGCTCCAGGCCAGCCTGTGGGAATTGATCGGCCAGGCGCGTGAGAAGCAGGGTGATTCCCAAGGTGCTTCACTGGCCCGTCAGAAGGCCAAGGTTTCGCTGTGATGGACGCACGCTTCCCGAAGATTGCCGAACAACTGCTGTTGATCGAACGTGAGCTACGGGTTCAGGGCTGGTGGGACGACGCTTCTCCATCCGCTGAAGCGTTATCCAGCGTCGAACCGTTTTCGGTGGATACGCTGGATTTCGAGCAGTGGCTGCAATGGATCTTCCTGCCGCGGATGAAGGTCATCCTCGAACAGGATCTGCCGCTGCCCAATGCGTCGGGGATTCAGGAGATGGCCGAAATGGTCTTTGCCGCCCGCGATGTCCAGGGTAAGGATCGCTATCTGCAGGTCTTGCTCAAAGAGTTCGACCTGCTGATCACCGCCTCTCGCTGACTCCAATCCGTTGTAGCAGCTGTCGAGTGAAACGAGGCAGCTGCAGGTCCCTATTGGCAGTTATCCGCAATCTGTTTCTGTGCTTCGGTTGTGCGCTCCTGACGTTGCTCGTCGGTCAGGCGGCGCAGCTCACCGTCGACATCCTCCCGCAATCGCGGATTGTTCTGCAGCTGGGCCAGATTCGTTCGCGCCTGCTCACAAAATACCTTCAGCTGGGCTTGCTGCTCGGCGACCTGTTTTTTCACTGTGTTGTCGATGGCCTGTTGATCGCCAATCGCCGTGCTGCGCGTTGTTGCGGCGGGTTTGCCGGCAGACGGGGAGGGCGTCACCACCGTGGTGGCCTCCTGGCCTTGCGGCGGTTGCGCGTCGAAGTGTGTAACGCCTTGGGCGTCTACCCATTTATAGATCTGACCGGCCAAACACAAAGGGCTGATCAGCAAAGTGACTATGAAGAACGTTCGCATGCCATTTCCTTGCCAAAGTTGCGCAATTGAAGCTAACACAGTTGCGGTTTAGCGGTTTTTTCTTGCTTTCTCATGCGCTTACTTCAATAAAGCACATAGACGGCTTGACTTGCAGAGGACGAAACAGAAGAATCCAAAGTCCGCTGTAGAGGGACTGCCAGAAGCAGGCCCACTCAGCAGATCATGAGGCGCACATCCGCGCCGACCTGTTACACCCGCAACGCGTTACCTCGCGCTGGGTGGGAAAGCCCCGCAACACTTGGGACGATCCCAATACTTGCTCAGTCAGTGCTGACGTAGTCGGCGACCACCGTCGCTCATGCTCTGCTGAGAAGTAAACCTATTAAGACCCGTCCCCTTTTATGTGGGCGGTATTCTGGCGTTTTAGAGGTGAACAACGTGGAGCTTTTATCTGGCGGTGAGATGCTCGTCCGCTTTTTGCGTGACGAAGGCGTTAAATATATCTATGGGTACCCCGGTGGTGCCGCATTGCATATCTATGACGCGCTGTTCAAAGAACCAGCCGTTCAACATATTCTCGTTCGTCATGAGCAGGCTGCCACTCACATGGCTGACGGCTATGCGCGCGCCACCGGCAAGGCCGGCGTCGTACTGGTGACCTCCGGTCCCGGCGCGACCAACGTCATTACCGGTATTGCCACTGCGTACATGGACTCGATCCCGATGGTGATCCTGACCGCCCAGGTGGCTAGCACCATGGTCGGTACCGATGCCTTCCAGGAAACCGACATGATCGGTATCTCCCGGCCGATCGTGAAACACAGTTTCATGATCAAGCATGCTTCGGAAATCCCGGAGATCATGAAAAAGGCTTTCTACCTCGCGCAATCCGGTCGTCCTGGTCCTGTCGTTGTCGACATCCCGAAAGACATGACCAACCCGGCCGAGAAGTTCGAATACATCTTCCCGAAAAAAGCCAAGCTGCGTTCCTACAGCCCGGCGGTTCGTGGCCACTCGGGCCAGATCCGCAAGGCAGTGGAAATGCTCTTGGCGGCCAAGCGGCCGATCATCTATGCCGGCGGCGGCGTCATTCTGGGCAACGGCTCCGCGCCGTTGACCGAGCTGGCGCAACTGCTGAACGTGCCGGTCACCAACACCTTGATGGGCCTCGGCGCCTATCCGGGCAGCGACCGCCAGTTCCTCGGCATGCTCGGTATGCACGGCAGCTACACCGCCAACCTGGCGATGCACCATGCGGACGTGATCATGGCCGTGGGCGCGCGTTTCGATGACCGTGTTATCAACGGCGCATCGAAGTTCTGCCCAAGCGCCAAGATCATCCACATCGATATCGACCCGGCTTCGATCTCCAAAACCATCAAGGCCGACGTTCCTATCGTAGGTCCGGTGGAAAGCGTATTGACCGAAATGGTCGCTACCTTCAAGGAAATCGGTGAGACCCCTAACAAGGATTCGGTCGCTGCCTGGTGGAAGCAGGTTGAAGAGTGGCGCGGTGATCGCGACATGTTCCCTTACAACAAAGGGGACGGCAGCATCATCAAGCCGCAGACCGTTATCGAAACCCTGCACGAAGTGACCAAGGGCGATGCCTACATTGCTTCCGACGTAGGTCAGCACCAGATGTTCGCGGCGCAGTACTACCGCTTCAACAAGCCTAATCGCTGGATCAACTCCGGCGGCCTGGGCACGATGGGCTTCGGTTTCCCGGCAGCAATGGGCGTGAAACTGAGCTTCCCGGAAGCCGACGTGGCTTGCGTGACCGGTGAAGGCAGCATCCAGATGAACATCCAGGAGCTGTCCACTTGCCTGCAACATGACCTGCCGGTGAAGATCATCCTGCTCAACAACGGCGTGCTCGGCATGGTCCGTCAGTGGCAGGACATGAGCTACGGCGCACGTCACTCGCACTCTTACATGGAATCGTTGCCGGACTTCGTCAAGTTGGCCGAAGCCTACGGTCACGTCGGCATGCGCATCACGGACTTGAAGGATTTGAAGCCGATGATGGAGCAGGCATTCGCGATGAAGGATCGTCTGGTGTTCATCGACATCAAGGTCGACGCCGGCGAACACGTCTACCCGATGCAGATCAAAGACGGCTCCATGCGTGATATGTGGCTGAGCAAGACGGAGCGTACTTAATCATGCGACATATTATTTCCCTGCTTCTGGAAAACGAACCCGGCGCTCTGTCTCGTGTAGTCGGCCTGTTCTCGCAGCGCAACTACAACATCGAAAGCCTGACCGTGGCCCCAACCGAGGACCCGACCTTGTCGCGTCTGACACTGACCACGGTCGGCCACGATGAAATCATCGAGCAGATCACCAAGAACCTGAACAAGCTGATCGAAGTGGTCAAACTGGTCGACCTGTCGGAGAGTGCTCACATCGAGCGCGAACTGATGCTGGTCAAGGTCAAGGCTACCGGCGCCCAGCGCGCCGAGATCAAGCGCACCACCGATATTTACCGTGGGCAGATCGTCGATGTCAGCGCTAGCGTGTATACCGTTCAACTGACCGGTACCAGCGACAAGCTCGACAGCTTCATTCAGTCCATTGGCACCGCCTCGATCCTGGAAACCGTCCGTAGCGGCGTCACCGGTATCGCTCGCGGCGACAAAGTACTCAGCATCTAAAACCAAATTAGCGAACGGCCTGAACGGCCTGGATATATAGGGGAATTTCATGAAAGTTTATTACGAAAAAGACTGCGACCTGTCGATCATCCAGGGCAAGAAAGTTGCCATCATCGGTTACGGCTCCCAGGGCCACGCTCAAGCGTGCAACCTGAAAGACTCCGGCGTTGACGTTACTGTCGGTCTGCGTAAAGGTTCGGCCACTGTTGCCAAAGCCGAAGCCCACGGCCTGAAAGTGACCGACGTTGCTTCCGCTGTTGCGGCTGCCGACCTGGTCATGATCCTGACCCCGGACGAGTTCCAGTCTGCTCTGTACAAGAACGAAATCGAGCCGAACATCAAGAAAGGCGCCACTCTGGCCTTCTCCCACGGCTTCGCGATCCACTACAACCAGGTTGTTCCGCGCGCTGACCTCGACGTGATCATGATCGCGCCGAAAGCACCGGGCCACACCGTGCGCTCCGAGTTCGTGAAAGGCGGCGGTATTCCTGACCTGATCGCGATCTACCAGGATGCTTCGGGCAACGCCAAAAATGTTGCACTGTCTTACGCTGCCGGCGTTGGTGGCGGTCGTACCGGCATCATCGAAACTACCTTCAAGGACGAGACTGAAACCGACCTGTTCGGCGAACAAGCCGTTCTGTGTGGCGGTACCGTTGAACTGGTCAAGGCCGGTTTCGAAACCCTGGTTGAAGCTGGCTACGCGCCGGAAATGGCCTACTTCGAATGCCTGCACGAATTGAAGCTGATCGTTGACCTCATGTACGAAGGCGGTATCGCCAACATGAACTACTCGATCTCCAATAACGCTGAATACGGCGAGTACGTGACTGGCCCGGAAGTGATCAACGCCGAGTCCCGTCAGGCCATGCGCAACGCCCTGAAACGTATTCAGGACGGCGAATACGCCAAAATGTTCATCAGCGAAGGCGCAACCGGCTACCCTTCGATGACCGCCAAGCGTCGCAACAACGCCGCTCACGGTATCGAAATCATCGGCGAGCAACTGCGCTCCATGATGCCGTGGATCGGTGCCAACAAGATCGTCGACAAAGCTAAAAACTAAGTCGCGCACTTGTACGGAAAACGCGGCTTAGGCCGCGTTTTTTCGTTTGGGGTAGCCGGTTCTGGTATAAAGCTGCATCGTTTGCGGCCGAACCGTCGTCCCAGACACCTGTCGAAACTTTCCACCCCGTTGCAAGGTAATGTCCATGAGCGAACGTCCCGAAGAGCCAAACAAGGCTTCTGACGCCGAAAGCCTGCTGCCCATCGATGAACACATCGAGGAAGGGCACGACGCAGAAGGTCGTAAAGTCCGGCATCGTGGTATCTATCTTCTGCCGAATCTGTTCACCACTGCGAACCTGTTCGCAGGGTTTTATTCCATCATCAGCTCGATGAGCGCCCAGAGTGCCTTGAGTGCCGGTGATTCGATTGGCGCGAGCAAGTATTTCGCGTTTGCCGCGATCGCGATTTTCGTCGCCATGGTGCTCGACGGCCTTGATGGTCGCGTTGCCCGTATGACCAATACCCAGAGTGCCTTTGGTGCCGAGTACGACTCGTTGTCGGACATGGTCGCCTTTGGTGTTGCGCCGGCATTGCTGGCGTTTGGTTGGGCCTTGGGTGACATGGGCAAGGTCGGCTGGATGGTTGCCTTCATCTATGTCGCGGGGGCGGCGCTGCGTCTGGCGCGCTTCAATACTCAAGTCGGTACCGCGGACAAGCGCTACTTCATCGGTCTGGCCAGCCCGGCTGCCGCAGGTGTGGTGGCGGGGATTGTCTGGGCGTTCAGCGATTACGGCATTCAGGGGTCGAAGATGTCGTTCCTGGTTGCGCTGATGGTCGCAGCCGCCGGCATGCTGATGGTCAGCAATATCAAGTACAACAGCTTCAAGGAGCTGGACTTGAAGGGGCGAGTGCCCTTTGTCGCGATCCTCGCTGTCGTGCTGGTGTTTGCCGTGGTCTTCAGTGATCCGCCGCGCATTCTGTTGCTGGTTTTCCTCGCTTACGCGGCGTCTGGCCCGGTGCAATACCTATTGCATCTTCGTCGGCACAAAAACGCCGAGTGATGTAATTTCCCTCATACTCCGCAGTCTATTGGTGCATCTGTCCTCCAATGCTGCGGAGTTGCCATGCTGATCAAAGTCCCCAAAGCGTCTGACTGCCATGAGTCGGATGTCACGCCTGAATCCTTCTATCTTTCCCGACGCAGTCTATTGGGTGCAGCCGCCGCCGGTCTGGCCGTGAGCTCTCTGCCGCGTTGGGCCAGTGCTGAAGATGCCGCTCGTTACGCAGATGTCGAACCTGGCAAGGCGCCTTCCTGGTTTGCCGAAAAGCTTCCTTCTACTAAATGGGGGGCGGTCAACGTCAAGGATGAGGCGATCACGCCCTTCAAGGATGCGGCCCACTACAACAACTTCTATGAGTTCGGCGCTGATAAAGGTGACCCTGCCGCGAATGCCGGTTCGTTGAAGACTGAGCCTTGGACCGTGGTAGTAGACGGGGAGGTGGGTAAGCCGGGGCGGTACGCGCTGGAAGACTTCATGAAGCCTTATCAGCTGGAGGAGCGGATCTACCGTCTTCGCTGTGTTGAGGCGTGGTCGATGGTCATTCCCTGGATCGGTTTTCCTCTCTCGGCTTTGCTGAAGGAGGTCGAGCCGACGTCGAAGGCCAAATTCATCCGCTTTGAAACGCTGCAAGATCCCAAAAGCATGCCAGGGCAGCGATCCGGTTTTGCCTTGATCGAGTGGCCTTATGTAGAGGGGTTGCGCCTGGATGAGGCGATGAATCCGTTGGCCATTCTTGCCGTGGGCATGTATGGGCGCGAACTGCCGAATCAGAACGGAGCGCCGCTGCGTTTGGTGGTGCCTTGGAAGTATGGCTTCAAGAGCGTCAAATCCATCGTGCGGATCAGTCTGGTCAGCGAACAGCCGAAAACCACATGGCAAAGTATTGCTGCGGATGAATATGGCTTCTACGCGAACGTGAACCCTACGGTCGATCACCCGCGTTGGACCCAGGCGCGGGAGCGTCGTTTGCCGAGCGGTCTGTTCAAGCCCAATGTTCGGGACACGCAAATGTTCAACGGCTACTCGGATGAAGTCGCCTCTCTCTATACAGGGCTCGATCTGCGGAAGAACTACTGATGCGTTATCCGTTTTGGCGAGTTGGCGTGTTTATAGCTGCAGCGATCTGGCCGCTGATTTGGTTGTATCAGGCCTGGCAGGATGTGTTGGGGCCCGATCCGGGCAAGGTGCTTGTAGATCGGCTGGGGCTAGGGACGCTTGTCCTGCTATTGATAACGTTAAGCATGACGCCTTTGCAAAAACTCACCGGCTGGGCGGGGTGGATTGCTGTACGGCGACAGCTGGGGTTGTGGTGTTTCGCTTATGTGGTGTTGCATTTGAGCGGCTATACGGCATTCATTCTAGGATTTGATTGGTCGCAGCTGGGTGTCGAGTTGCGCAAGCGGCCGTACATTATTGTCGGGACGCTGGGGTTTCTCTGTTTGTTGGCATTGGCGGTGACCTCCAATCGTTATAGTCAGCGACGCCTGGGTGTTCGCTGGAAGAAGCTGCATCGTCTGGTGTACGTCATTCTCGGGCTTGGATTGCTGCATATGTTGTGGATCGTTCGTGCCGATCTGAAGGAATGGGCTATCTATGCCTCTATAGGGGCGTTGCTATTGGTGCTGCGCATTCCCCTGATTGCCCGTCGAATCCCTCGTTTAATAGCTAAAAAGGCTCCTTCTGCAAGAAAGGCGTAATTAGGGGTTGACGGCAGATTCTGGAAGTCTATAATTCGCCCCACTTCCGGCGCAGTCGAAACGGAAAACTCCTTGGAAAACAAAGAGTTACGCAGTTTTCGACAGCGAGTTGCTTCAGTTCATCGAAGCCCAGAAGGAGTTGATCAGGCAGGGTTGTTTGGCGTGATTGACGGTTCGATCTTCTCGGTCGAAAGCGGAGAAAAAGAGGTGTTGACAGCAGCGAGTAACGCTGTAGAATTCGCCTCCCGCTAACGAGAGATCGGAAGCGCAAGTGGTTGAAGTTGCAAAGGAAACTTTGAAAACTTCTGAAAATAACCGCTTGACAGCAACAGAGGCTGCTGTAGAATGCGCGCCTCGGTTGAGACGAAAGATCTTAACCAACCGCTCTTTAACAACTGAATCAAGCAATTCGTGTGGGTGCTTGTGGAGTCAGACTGATAGTCAACAAGATTATCAGCATCACAAGTTACTCCGCGAGAAATCAAAGATGTAACCAACGATTGCTGAGCCAAGTTTAGGGTTTCTTAAAAACCCAAAGATGTTTGAACTGAAGAGTTTGATCATGGCTCAGATTGAACGCTGGCGGCAGGCCTAACACATGCAAGTCGAGCGGCAGCACGGGTACTTGTACCTGGTGGCGAGCGGCGGACGGGTGAGTAATGCCTAGGAATCTGCCTGGTAGTGGGGGATAACGCTCGGAAACGGACGCTAATACCGCATACGTCCTACGGGAGAAAGCAGGGGACCTTCGGGCCTTGCGCTATCAGATGAGCCTAGGTCGGATTAGCTAGTTGGTGAGGTAATGGCTCACCAAGGCGACGATCCGTAACTGGTCTGAGAGGATGATCAGTCACACTGGAACTGAGACACGGTCCAGACTCCTACGGGAGGCAGCAGTGGGGAATATTGGACAATGGGCGAAAGCCTGATCCAGCCATGCCGCGTGTGTGAAGAAGGTCTTCGGATTGTAAAGCACTTTAAGTTGGGAGGAAGGGCATTAACCTAATACGTTAGTGTTTTGACGTTACCGACAGAATAAGCACCGGCTAACTCTGTGCCAGCAGCCGCGGTAATACAGAGGGTGCAAGCGTTAATCGGAATTACTGGGCGTAAAGCGCGCGTAGGTGGTTTGTTAAGTTGGATGTGAAATCCCCGGGCTCAACCTGGGAACTGCATTCAAAACTGACAAGCTAGAGTATGGTAGAGGGTGGTGGAATTTCCTGTGTAGCGGTGAAATGCGTAGATATAGGAAGGAACACCAGTGGCGAAGGCGACCACCTGGACTGATACTGACACTGAGGTGCGAAAGCGTGGGGAGCAAACAGGATTAGATACCCTGGTAGTCCACGCCGTAAACGATGTCAACTAGCCGTTGGGAGCCTTGAGCTCTTAGTGGCGCAGCTAACGCATTAAGTTGACCGCCTGGGGAGTACGGCCGCAAGGTTAAAACTCAAATGAATTGACGGGGGCCCGCACAAGCGGTGGAGCATGTGGTTTAATTCGAAGCAACGCGAAGAACCTTACCAGGCCTTGACATCCAATGAACTTTCCAGAGATGGATTGGTGCCTTCGGGAACATTGAGACAGGTGCTGCATGGCTGTCGTCAGCTCGTGTCGTGAGATGTTGGGTTAAGTCCCGTAACGAGCGCAACCCTTGTCCTTAGTTACCAGCACGTAATGGTGGGCACTCTAAGGAGACTGCCGGTGACAAACCGGAGGAAGGTGGGGATGACGTCAAGTCATCATGGCCCTTACGGCCTGGGCTACACACGTGCTACAATGGTCGGTACAGAGGGTTGCCAAGCCGCGAGGTGGAGCTAATCCCAGAAAACCGATCGTAGTCCGGATCGCAGTCTGCAACTCGACTGCGTGAAGTCGGAATCGCTAGTAATCGCGAATCAGAATGTCGCGGTGAATACGTTCCCGGGCCTTGTACACACCGCCCGTCACACCATGGGAGTGGGTTGCACCAGAAGTAGCTAGTCTAACCTTCGGGAGGACGGTTACCACGGTGTGATTCATGACTGGGGTGAAGTCGTAACAAGGTAGCCGTAGGGGAACCTGCGGCTGGATCACCTCCTTAATCGACGACATCAGCTGCTCCATAAGTTCCCACACGAATTGCTTGATTCATTGAAGAAGACGATAAGAAGCAGCCCGAAATTGGGTCTGTAGCTCAGTTGGTTAGAGCGCACCCCTGATAAGGGTGAGGTCGGCAGTTCGAATCTGCCCAGACCCACCAATTTTGTGTGGGAACCTGTAGAAATACGGGGCCATAGCTCAGCTGGGAGAGCGCCTGCCTTGCACGCAGGAGGTCAACGGTTCGATCCCGTTTGGCTCCACCACTACTGCTTCTGTTTGTTGAAAGCTTAGAAATGAGCATTCCACCAAGACGGTGATGAATGTTGATTTCTAGTCTTTGATTAGATCGTTCTTTAAAAATTTGGGTATGTGATAGAAAGATAGACTGAACGTTACTTTCACTGGTAACGGATCAGGCTAAGGTAAAATTTGTGAGTTGCTCTTAATTGAGTATTATCGAATTTTCGGCGAATGTCGTCTTCACAGTATAACCAGATTGCTTGGGGTTATATGGTCAAGTGAAGAAGCGCATACGGTGGATGCCTTGGCAGTCAGAGGCGATGAAAGACGTGGTAGCCTGCGAAAAGCTTCGGGGAGTCGGCAAACAGACTTTGATCCGGAGATGTCTGAATGGGGGAACCCAGCCATCATAAGATGGTTATCTTAAGCTGAATACATAGGCTTAAGAGGCGAACCAGGGGAACTGAAACATCTAAGTACCCTGAGGAAAAGAAATCAACCGAGATTCCCTTAGTAGTGGCGAGCGAACGGGGACTAGCCCTTAAGTGGCTTTGAGATTAGCGGAACGTTCTGGAAAGTACGGCCATAGTGGGTGATAGCCCTGTACGCGAAAATCTCTTAGTCATGAAATCGAGTAGGACGGAGCACGAGAAACTTTGTCTGAATATGGGGGGACCATCCTCCAAGGCTAAATACTACTGACTGACCGATAGTGAACTAGTACCGTGAGGGAAAGGCGAAAAGAACCCCGGAGAGGGGAGTGAAATAGATCCTGAAACCGTATGCGTACAAGCAGTGGGAGCCCACTTTGTTGGGTGACTGCGTACCTTTTGTATAATGGGTCAGCGACTTATTTTCAGTGGCGAGCTTAACCGAATAGGGGAGGCGTAGCGAAAGCGAGTCTTAATAGGGCGTCTAGTCGCTGGGAATAGACCCGAAACCGGGCGATCTATCCATGGGCAGGTTGAAGGTTGGGTAACACTAACTGGAGGACCGAACCGACTACCGTTGAAAAGTTAGCGGATGACCTGTGGATCGGAGTGAAAGGCTAATCAAGCTCGGAGATAGCTGGTTCTCCTCGAAAGCTATTTAGGTAGCGCCTCATGTATCACTGTAGGGGGTAGAGCACTGTTTCGGCTAGGGGGTCATCCCGACTTACCAAACCGATGCAAACTCCGAATACCTACAAGTGCCGAGCATGGGAGACACACGGCGGGTGCTAACGTCCGTCGTGAAAAGGGAAACAACCCAGACCGTCAGCTAAGGTCCCAAAGTTATGGTTAAGTGGGAAACGATGTGGGAAGGCTTAGACAGCTAGGAGGTTGGCTTAGAAGCAGCCACCCTTTAAAGAAAGCGTAATAGCTCACTAGTCGAGTCGGCCTGCGCGGAAGATGTAACGGGGCTCAAACCATACACCGAAGCTACGGGTATCACTTAGGTGATGCGGTAGAGGAGCGTTCTGTAAGCCTGTGAAGGTGAGTTGAGAAGCTTGCTGGAGGTATCAGAAGTGCGAATGCTGACATGAGTAACGACAATGGGTGTGAAAAACACCCACGCCGAAAGACCAAGGTTTCCTGCGCAACGTTAATCGACGCAGGGTTAGTCGGTCCCTAAGGCGAGGCTGAAAAGCGTAGTCGATGGAAAACAGGTTAATATTCCTGTACTTCTGGTTATTGCGATGGAGGGACGGAGAAGGCTAGGCCAGCTTGGCGTTGGTTGTCCAAGTTTAAGGTGGTAGGCTGGAATCTTAGGTAAATCCGGGATTCTAAGGCCGAGAGCTGATGACGAGTGTTCTTTTAGAACACGAAGTGGTTGATGCCATGCTTCCAAGAAAAGCTTCTAAGCTTCAGGTAACCAGGAACCGTACCCCAAACCGACACAGGTGGTTGGGTAGAGAATACCAAGGCGCTTGAGAGAACTCGGGTGAAGGAACTAGGCAAAATGGCACCGTAACTTCGGGAGAAGGTGCGCCGGTGAGGGTGAAGCATTTACTGCGTAAGCCCATGCCGGTCGAAGATACCAGGCCGCTGCGACTGTTTATTAAAAACACAGCACTCTGCAAACACGAAAGTGGACGTATAGGGTGTGACGCCTGCCCGGTGCCGGAAGGTTAATTGATGGGGTTAGCTAACGCGAAGCTCTTGATCGAAGCCCCGGTAAACGGCGGCCGTAACTATAACGGTCCTAAGGTAGCGAAATTCCTTGTCGGGTAAGTTCCGACCTGCACGAATGGCGTAACGATGGCGGCGCTGTCTCCACCCGAGACTCAGTGAAATTGAAATCGCTGTGAAGATGCAGTGTATCCGCGGCTAGACGGAAAGACCCCGTGAACCTTTACTATAGCTTTGCACTGGACTTTGAATTTGCTTGTGTAGGATAGGTGGGAGGCTTTGAAGCGTGGACGCCAGTTCGCGTGGAGCCAACCTTGAAATACCACCCTGGCAACTTTGAGGTTCTAACTCAGGTCCGTTATCCGGATCGAGGACAGTGTATGGTGGGTAGTTTGACTGGGGCGGTCTCCTCCTAAAGAGTAACGGAGGAGTACGAAGGTGCGCTCAGACCGGTCGGAAATCGGTCGTAGAGTATAAAGGCAAAAGCGCGCTTGACTGCGAGACAGACACGTCGAGCAGGTACGAAAGTAGGTCTTAGTGATCCGGTGGTTCTGTATGGAAGGGCCATCGCTCAACGGATAAAAGGTACTCCGGGGATAACAGGCTGATACCGCCCAAGAGTTCATATCGACGGCGGTGTTTGGCACCTCGATGTCGGCTCATCACATCCTGGGGCTGAAGCCGGTCCCAAGGGTATGGCTGTTCGCCATTTAAAGTGGTACGCGAGCTGGGTTTAGAACGTCGTGAGACAGTTCGGTCCCTATCTGCCGTGGACGTTTGAGATTTGAGAGGGGCTGCTCCTAGTACGAGAGGACCGGAGTGGACGAACCTCTGGTGTTCCGGTTGTCACGCCAGTGGCATTGCCGGGTAGCTATGTTCGGAATAGATAACCGCTGAAAGCATCTAAGCGGGAAACTAGCCTCAAGATGAGATCTCACTGGGACCTTGAGTCCCCTGAAGGGCCGTCGAAGACTACGACGTTGATAGGTTGGGTGTGTAAGCGCTGTGAGGCGTTGAGCTAACCAATACTAATTGCCCGTGAGGCTTGACCATATAACACCCAAGCAATTTGCTTGCTTCGAGCTGAAAAGCGAAAGAGCGCCAGATTGCGGTGTGTGAAGACGAAACGAACCGAAAGTTCGACTGTACTCACAAAAGCAGCACAAAACACCAAAAGCTGTCACATACCCATTCGCTGGAGCGTGAACCTGCAAAGGCCCACGACCTGGCTACCGAATTTCTTGACGACCATAGAGCATTGGAACCACCTGATCCCATCCCGAACTCAGCAGTGAAACGATGCATCGCCGATGGTAGTGTGGGGTTTCCCCATGTGAGAGTAGGTCATCGTCAAGATTAAATTCCGAAACCCCAATTGCGAAAGCAGTTGGGGTTTTGTTTTTTCCGAAGAAAAGTACTCCGAAAGTTACAACACAAATTTGCACAGTTATTTTCGATTCATGACACTAGAATAGGTCCAACTTTTTCGGAGGCCAGAGCCTTTATGTCAGAACCGGTTGACGCCCCCGGGCTGTCAGAATTACCGCTGGACGATTTGGTGGCGTGCCATGAGTGTGACTTGCTGATGCGCAAGCCCGAACTCGCCCCTGGCGAGAAAGCCCTGTGTCCGCGCTGCGGTTACGAACTCTACGCCCATCGGCACAATGTGGTGCAGCGCAGTCTTGCATTGGTCATCGCCGCGCTGTTGTTGTACATCCCGGCGAACTTTTTACCCATCATGCAGCTCAATCTACTCGGGCAATCGTCGCAGGACACTGTCTGGACCGGTGTTGTCGGTCTGTTCGATACCGGCATGCAAGGCGTCTCGGTGGTTGTGTTCCTGTGCAGCATGGGAATCCCGCTGCTCAAACTGCTCTGCCAGTTGGCCGTGCTGTTAAGCATTCGCTTTGATATCGGACGTAGCTATGGCTTGCTGCTCTACCGTATTTATCACCACCTACGAGATTGGGGGATGCTTGAGGTTTACCTCATGGGCGTACTGGTGGCGATCGTAAAACTGGCAGATATGGCAGCCATTACCGTAGGTCTTGGTTTGGCATGCTTTATCAGTTTGTTGTTGGTCCAGGTCTGGTTGGAGGTTGTGATGTCGCCTCATCAGATCTGGCAGGCTTTGTCAGGAGAGGATGCCCATGCGGGCGATTGATGCAGGCATTCTGATTTGTACCGAATGTCATGAGTTGAACAAGCAGGAAGCTGACACCGACGAGCAGACCTGCACCCGTTGCGGAGCGCTGGTGCACGCCCGTCGTCCAAACAGTCTGGTGCGTACCTGGGCGTTGCTGGTCACCGCAGCGATTCTCTACATCCCGGCCAACGTGCTGCCGATCATGACCGTCAGCTCACTGGGGCAGGGCGATCCCAGCACCATCATGTCCGGTGTTATCCAGCTGGTTCAGCACGGCATGATTCCCATCGCCGCCGTGGTTTTTATCGCCAGTATCGTGGTACCAACGTTCAAGCTCGTGGGCATCGCGCTGCTGCTGTTTTCAGTACAACGCCGCCAGCCACTCTCGGCACGTCAACGAATCTGGATGTATCGCTTTATCGAGTTCATCGGCCGCTGGTCGATGCTGGACATCTTTGTGATCGCCATCCTGGTGGCGGTCGTGAATTTCGGACGGCTTGCCAGCGTCGAAGCCAATCTTGGCGCCATCGCTTTCGCCAGTGTGGTGATTCTGACGATGCTTGCCGCAGTTACTTTCGATCCCCGACTGATTTGGGATAACACGGAGTCGGACGACGACCATGACTGATTTGCCTACAGCTAAAACCCGACCGGCCTCGAACTGGTCTGCCATCTGGGTGTTGCCCCTGATCGCCTTGATCATCGGCGGCTGGCTCGGCTGGCGTGCCTACAACGAAACCGGCATCGAGATTCAGGTGCGTTTCGAAAGCGGTGAAGGCATTCAGGCCAACAAGACTGAGGTGGTCTACAAAGGCATGTCTGTCGGCAAGGTGAAAACCCTCAAACTCGATGACGAAGGCAGCTCAAAAGGCGTGATCGCCACCATTGAGATGAACAAGGACGTCGAGCAATACCTCAAGACCAGCACGCGCTTCTGGCTGGTCAAACCGAGCGTGACCCTGGCCGGTATCACCGGGCTGGAAACCCTCGTGTCGGGGAACTACGTCGCCGTCAGTCCCGGCGAAGGTGAACCTGTTCGCAAATTCAAGGCCCTCGCCGAAGAGCCCCCGCTGTCGGACGCCAAGCCTGGCCTGCACCTCACCATCAAGGCTGATAGGCTCGGTTCGCTGAACCGTGGCAGTCCGGTGTTCTACAAGCAGATCAAAGTCGGCCAGGTCAAAAGCTACTTGCTGTCGGAAGACCAAAGCACCGTCGAACTCAAAGTATTCATCGAGCCCACCTACGCCAATCTGGTGCGCAAACACACACGTTTCTGGAACGCCAGCGGCATCAGCATCGACGCTAACCTGTCCGGTGTGAAAGTGCGCAGTGAATCGCTTGCCAGCATCGTCGCCGGTGGTATCGCATTCGCCACACCTGAAAACCGCAAGGACAGCCCGCCCACCGATCCGAGCCTGCCGTTCCGTCTCTACGAAGACTTCGATGCTGCCGCGGCCGGTATCCGGGTCAAGGTCAAACTCAGCGATTTCGAAGGCCTGCAGGCCGGCCGTACACCGGTCATGTACAAAGGCATTCAGGTCGGCAACCTGAAAGCGCTGAAGGTCGATCCGGACCTGAATGCCGCCACCGCCGAATTGACCCTTGATCCACTGGCCGAGGATTACCTGGTCGAAGGCACTCAGTTCTGGGTGGTCAAACCGTCGATTTCCCTTGCCGGTATCACCGGACTGGAAGCCTTGGTCAAAGGTAACTACATTGCCGTGCGACCGGGTGACAAAGGGGCCGCGCCGCAACGTGAATTTGTGGCCAGACCCAAGGCGCCGCCGCTGGACCTGCGTTCGCCAGGCCTACACCTGGTGTTGTTCACCGAAAACCTGGGTTCGCTGGAAGTCGGCAGTCCGATTCTCTACAAGCAGGTCAAAGTCGGTTCGGTCCAAAGCTATCAGTTCTCCAAGAAGAAGAAACAACTTGTGATCGGTGTTCACATCGAGAAGGAATACGAAGGTCTGGTCAATGCGTCGACACGCTTCTGGAATGCCAGCGGCATCACGCTCACGGGCGGACTGACCGGCGGAATCCAGGTCAAAAGCGAGTCGCTGCAAAGCCTGATGGCCGGCGGTATCGCTTTCGAAACACCGGAAGCCAAGGCGCCGTTGCAGAAGCGCATTCCGCGTTTCCGCCTGTTCGCCAATCATGAGGAAGCCAATCAGAAAGGCACCGTGGTCACGATCAAGGTCGACCGTGCCGATGGCTTGCACAGCGGCACCCCCGTGAGATTCAAAGGCCTGGATGTCGGCAAGATCGAAGATGTCGACCTCAGTGATGACCTGCAATCGGTGATGCTCACCGCACGAATCACCGAAGTACCAGAGCGCATTGCCCGGGTTGGCAGTCAGTTCTGGGTGGTCAAGCCTGAGCTTGGCCTGATCAAGACCTCTAACCTTGAAACGCTGGTGACTGGGCAATACATCGAAGTGCAACCGGCAGCGAAAAACCTCGGCCCGCAGAAGAACTTCGTCGCTCTGGCCACTCCACCGGAGTCGGCCAAACAGGAAGCCGGGTTGAGTCTGGTCCTGAGCGCCGCGCGCCGTGGTTCGCTGAAGACCGGTGTGCCGGTGACGTATCGCGAGGTCACGGTGGGCAAAGTGACGGGCTATGAATTGGGCCAGACCGCTGATCGTGTGTTGGTCCACATTCTGATCGAGCCGAAGTACGCGCCATTGGTGCGCAGCGGCACGCGCTTCTGGAACACCAGCGGTTTTGGTTTCGACTACGGCTTGTTCAAAGGCGCGACCGTGCGAACTGAATCTCTGGAAACGCTGATTCAGGGCGGCATCGCCTTCGCCACGCCGGAGGGTGATCGCATGGGCAGCCCGGCGCGGCCTGAGCAGACGTTCCCGTTGTTCGACAAGTTTGAGGATGAGTGGCTGACCTGGGCGCCGAAAATCGCAATCGGCAAATAGTGTGTTGGTGTCCGGGATGACGCCTTCGCGAGCAGGCTCGCTCCCACAAAGGATTTGCTGCGAACGCAGAAAATGTGATCAGACCCACGAAATGTGGGAGCGAGCCTGCTCGCGATGAGGCCCTGAAATTCACCGAAAGGCTTCCACAAAAAAGGCCGCGATCCATTGGATCGCGGCCTTTTTTATTACCTTCGATTAACGCAAATCAAACCGCATCCAACTCCGGCTCATCCGCTTCAACGTTAACCACAGCCTTCACCTCATCATGCCGACGGATGTACTTCCAGTCCGCCTCATCAATGTAGATACCGTTCGGCCCGCTGCCACCTTCCAGGTCAATCGCTACACTGGCGCAGACCTGCGGCTTCACACTCGCCAGGATCGGCACGAAGCCCAGTTGCAGACTGGTTTCCAGCAACGCTGCCTGGTTCTTCTCATCGATATCCGCTGCCTCGTCGAGGTAGTACGGCAGACGCACGCGACCGGCCTGGTCGCGGTCCATCAAGTGCAGCAACAAGTACATGTTGGTCAGCGCCTTGATGGTCATCGTCGTGCCGTTGGAGGCTGCACCGTCGATGTCGGTGTGGATCACCGGTTGACCGTTGACCTTGGTGATCTCGAACGCCAGTTCGAACAAGTCCTTGAGGCCGAGTTGGTTGTGGTTCGCCGCCACCAGCCGCGCCAAATACTCCTTGGCCTCTTCGTTCTTGTTGTCCTGATCGGCGCTCTGGCTCAGGTCGAACACGGAGAGGGTTTCGCCTTCTTCGTACTGGCCGGCGCTATGGATGATCTGGTCGATGTGCTTGAGCGCTTCCTTGTTCGGCGCAAGCACGATGCGAAAGCTCTGCAGGTTGGAGACCTGACGCTTGTTGATCTCGCGGTTGAACAGCGCCAATTGATGCTCGAGGCTGTCGTAGTCGCTGCGGATGTTGCGCAGGGTCCGGGCGATGTCGGTCACAGCTGCACGCCGCGCCTTGCCAAGGGTCAGGGCTTCGTCGGTGCGGTGCGCATACGCGTTGATCAGCAGTTGCAGGCGACGCTCCATATCGTCTTCGCTGTCGAACTTGGCCACGCCCTTGAGGCGGACCTGAGCGTACAGCGCCTCGATCTGGCCATCGCTGCGCTGCAAGCCCTGCCAGCTATCCTGATAGTCGTTGAGCAGCGGCAAGAGGTTGTCCATGGAATCGTCGATCGGGTCCATGAACGGCGTGCCGAACGGCATGTCAGCCGGCAGCAACTGGCGGCGGCGCAGGGCGTCGTCGAGGGTGCGTTGCTTGGCTTCCATGTCGCCGATCTGCCGGCCAACCAGTTGCAGCTTGGCCGACAGTTGCTGGACGCGCTCGGTGAAGGCGTCGCTGGAACGCTTCAATTCTTCCTGAGCCGCCTCCATCTGCGCCAATTGCTCAAGCTTGTCGTCTTCCTCGGCGCTCAGGGTTTGCGCGCGACGGAAATCTTCCAGGGCTTTCTGCGCATCCAGTACTTGCTGGTACAGCGCTTCGGTCTGGGTCTTGCTCGCGGCGCGGTCGGCGACCACGGCCGCTTGGGTTTTCAGTTGCTTGAGTTCTTTTTCCAGACGCTCCTTCTGATCGCGCAATGCGGCGCGGTCAGCCAGGGCTTGCAGCGCCGGAGGCTCGATGTGCGAGATGTCGATGGACAGGCCCGGCACGTCGAAACGCTCACCTTTGAAGCCATCGAGGATCAGCTCCAAAGATTTGACCCACTTGCCGTCCTCGTCCAGCGTAATGCCGTGCTCACCCAGCGGCAGGCTGAACAGCGCACTGTTGAACAGACGCATCAGACGCTCGACGTCCTGTTGCGAGAACTCTTCGCGCAGACGGGCGTAGCTGTTGTTGTCGGCGTGATCGAGTTGCTGCTTCACCGACTTCAGACGTTTTTCCAGATCCCGCAAGCGCTCTTCCAGGTCTTCGGCAGAGAACTGCCGCGATTGGGCCAGCGCACCGGCCAGTTCATCGTGGGCATCCTTGGCCGCGAGCAGTTGTTGCTCCAGCACTTTGACGTCTGTGACCAAAGCGAAGCGATGCTTGAGCACCGACAACTCGCCGAGCCAGCGCTGGATGCCGGTAATTTCCCGCTCCAGACGCATCAGCTCCTGAGTGCCGCCGCGCTGATCGTTTTGCAGCGCGTCCTGCTCGTTGCGGTAGTGCTCGGCCTGAATCGTCAGCTCTTCCTTGCGCGCACTGGCGTAGTCCGACCAGGTGCCCAGCAACGAATCGAGCAGCGGCGAGATCCGGTGCAGTTTGCCGCGCAGGATATTGCGCTGGGTCACGCCTGCCGCAAGGGCTTCAACCAACGGGCCGGCGGTGACCAGCGAGTTGTAGTCCTGCTCCATGCGTCGTACATCGCGGAACGCTTCTTCGCACGCGGCAATGTAATCGACGCTGCCGGAACGCAGGCTGTGTTCGAAGGCGTCGAGGAACAGCTGCTTGAGCTTGGCCGCAGTGATTTCGCGCATGTGCAGCAGGTTGATGAACAGCGCGCGGAAGGTCTTCAGGCTCTGCTCGCTGGTGGAGCGCAGTGGAATCAGCGTCAGGTCCAGCGGGATCGAGGTGTGACCGCCGACGAGCAAACGGCGCAGTTCATCCGGTTTCAATTCGTAGGCTTTCAGGCCTTCGCGCTCAAGGTTGGTGAACAGCTCTTTCTGCCGCAGGCAAGTGTCGTTTTTCTGGTAATGCGCCAGGTCCAGTTTGCCGGCGTAGGCAAAGAACTGGTGACCGAAACCACCGCCCGGGCCGCGACCGACCACGCCGATCACGTGCGGCCCATGGGGCAGCGAGACTTCGACCAGGATGTAGCTGGTGTCCGAGGCGAAGTAGAAACGTCGGGATTGTTCCAGGCTGTACTTGCCGAAACTCATGTCCGACATGCGCGCCAGAATCGGGAACTGCAACGCGTTGATCGATGCGGATTTACCGAGGTTGTTCGCGCCGTAAACCGACAACGGTTCTTCCAGCGGAAACAGGCCGAGGCTGTAACCGGCGGTGTTCAAAAGGGCAAAGCGGCGAATGCCGTAGCGTTCCTTGCTCATGCGTCGGTCTCCTGTTCTTCGGCAATGGCGCGGGCCATGGCGTCTTCTTCGCTTTCTTCTTCGCTCTCTACCTCAAATTCTCTGAGATCCAGCGGGTCATCGGTTTGCAGCAGTTTTTCATCGCTGTCGTCATCGATCAGTACCGGAACCGGCAGCGGCAAGACGCTGTGCAGGCTGGCCGCCAGATCGCGGTCCTGCTGAACCGAAAGGCAGACATCAAGGAAACGGTGCATCGGCGGCAGGAAACGGTAGATGCCGTTTTCTTCGCCGGCAAAACCAAGCTGAGTCATGCGGCGCATGATTTTTTCTTCGAGTTCTTCGACGGTCTGTACTTCGGCCTGGATGAACAGGTCGCGGTACTTTTCCAGCAACGACGGCAATTCATCGCGGCCGAGGCTGCCACCGTCGAGCACGGCGACCGGGTCGCGACCCTGGTCGGCCAAATGTTCGACGAGGATGAAGGTGAACAGCGCCAGGCGTTGCGCAGTCTTGTTCACCGCCGCAGCGGCCAGGTCCGGCACAAAGTAGTAGAAACCACGGGTGTCACAGACCAACTCATAGCCCAGCGCCCTGAACAGCGTGCGGTACTGGTCCTGGAAGTTCGACAGTTGCGCGTACAGCTCCGGGTCGCGGCGGCTGACGTGGTAGCCCTTGAACAGCTCGCGAAAGATCGGCGCGAGTTGGGACAGTTCGGATAGATCAAGATGCATGTGAGTTGCTCGCAGAATCCTCGGCGGCGCTGTCGCGGGCCGAGAGCAGGGCGAAGGAGCGCAGGCTGACCTGGTGCTCATGAGTGTGGTAATCGCGGCGTTCCAGACGCTCGCGCTTGAAGCGTTTTTCCCGCGACAGGCGCGAGAACCAGTAAAGCAATTCGTCGGTCGCGCCGTCCGGTTCCTGCTCCAGCAACCAGGTCATCAGGTCCGGCATCGGCAGGGCGTCTTCGCAGCGTTCGAGCATTTCGCGAACCGTGCGTGGCGCGCGCGGTGCTTCGCCTTTCTGGGTTTTGTGGGCCTTGGGAAAACGCGCCGGTTTTGGTTCGAAACGGGCCAGCGCGTACACATAGGCTTCGACCTGACTGGCGCTGCCGAGGAAGGTGCTTTGCGGCCGGGTGAACATCGGCATCGCGGCTTGCGGCACCGCATCGATGCCTTTGCGACGGATGGCCGACAAGGCCAGCGCAGCGCCACGGGTCACGGCGTTGTGACGACGGGCTTCTTCACGCAGCGGCAGCAGCAGTTCGCGGGCATGACGCAGGGTCAGCTGGGCGCTGGTCTGCATTTCGAGGATGCGTGCGTGGGTGCGCAGCAGCATGTCGTCGTCGACCAGATGGCCAAGTCGCTGCTGCTCGGTGAGCATTTTCAGCAAGACGTTTTCGACCTTGCGCACGCCTTGCTCGAAGGCGCCGTCGGCGTTCACCAACTGAATCATCGGCTCAACGTATTCGTCCCAGGTTGCGAGCACTTCAGCGTAACGCTGTCGCAGCGGAATCTGCCGGTCGCTGGTCTTGGCGCGTTCGGCGACGGCCACCAGGGCCTGTTCGTCGTTGGCGAGTTTCTTCAGAACGTCGCGCACGCGCATGTCCAGCAGACGCAGTTGACGCGCAAGATCGTGGCCGTCGCGGATGTCGAAGGCGTCCTGGATGTAACCGGCCAGGCGTTCGAGATGGCGCAAATAGGCTTCGATTTCCAGGCACAGGCCCAGACGGTGCTCACGGCGCAGGTAAGCGAGGAAGTCGTGGATCTGCGCGTTGAGTTCGAAACGGTTCGGGCTTTTCGCCACGGGTACCAGAATGTCGAGGCGGATCCACACGTCCAGCAGGCTGGTGATGTCCTGCGGCGTACTGTCCAGTTGCTGGGCGCCCAGTTGGGTGCGCAGTTCGTTGAGGCTCAAGGTGCCTTGGTCGAAGTGCTCGCACAATGGCTCCAGAAGTGCCCAGTGTTCAGCGAGGGCGCGCAAGACGCGCTTGGGTTCGATCATCGGAATGGCCGGCTGGTTGGCGATTAAAAGCCGCGATTGTACTGCATCGGGACCGATGCGATTCACTCTCGGGACGGGCTGTAGCTGTTTCTAAGGGAAAGAGTATCGATCAAGCGTGGGCGATCTTGAGCGAAGGGCGGTAGAATCACCGCACTTTAGTTATCCACAAGTGGCCGACCTTTGCTAATCGAGTACCGTCGCCGCGCCTATTTGACTGCCATGCAGGTGGTCAACTGGCTGCCGCGCACCGAATTGCCCTTTGCTGCGCCCTCGCGCCCCGAACTGCTGGAAGCGCCCGAGCCGTTGGTCGTCGCCCCGATGTTGCCGGCGACAGTGGCTGAGGCGCCCGTGGAACCCGTGGCCAAACCGGCTGAACGAGTGAAAATCGAGGTGCCACGGCCATCGTTGGCCAGCACGCGCACGAACGCCAAGGTCGAAGAAGAGGCGGCTCCAGTCGCGGACAAGGCGCCGGTTGTACCACCACCGCGTTTCGCCCTGCAATTGCTGCGGGCCGGGCGCTGTCTGCTGTTGGTCGAGTTACCCACAGGCGAACCGTTCCAGACCCGCGACCCCGCCTATCTGTTGCTCAAGGACATGCTGCGTGCCGCCGGCCTGCCGGACAGCCCGCAAATCGTCGGTGAGCCAGTGCGCTGGCCGTTGCTGGTTCGGGGCACCATGGATCAAGGCCCGGAAGCGGCTCGCGACTTCGTGCAAGGTTTTCTCTCGGCCCGGCTGGAAGACGCTCCCTGCGTCTGCGTGTGGCTGATCGGCCTGCCGGCCGTGCGTTTCGCCGGCGAAGCGAACGCCGAATCCTTCAACCGCGAACTCCAGGTCGAAGGCCTGGGCTCGGTCTGGGCCCTGCCGGGCCTGGAATTATTAATGGAAGAGCCACAGCGTAAGGCTGATGTCTGGCAAGCCATGCGTCGGCTGATGGCGCGCTGGAAAGAATCGAATGAGTGACGCTGTATCGTTTCGCCCGATGACCGAGGCGGACCTCGACGCTGTACTGAAAATCGAATACGCGGCGTACAGCCATCCCTGGACCCGCGGGATTTTTCTTGATGGGCTGGGCAAGTACCAGATCTGGCTGATGTTCGAAGGTCAGCAGCAGGTTGGTCACGGTGTGGTGCAGATCATCCTTGATGAAGCGCATCTGCTGAACATCACCGTCAAACCGGAAAACCAGGGCCGTGGTCTCGGCTTGACGTTGCTGGAGCATTTAATGTCCCGGGCGTATGACGCCAAGGCGCGGGAGTGTTTTCTGGAAGTGCGCGACAGCAACCGTGGGGCGTTTCGGTTGTATGAGCGGTATGGGTTTAACGAGATCGGGCGACGTCGGGATTACTATCCGGCGGTAGGCGGGCGTGAAGATGCAGTGGTCATGGCCTGCACTTTGGTCGACTAAGAGATTTTAAAAGCATCGCGAGCAGGCTCGCTCCTACAGTGGATCTGTCTAGTACACAAATTTTGTGCCTGACATAGACCCTGTGGGAGCGAGCCTGCTCGCGATGGCGGCCTTACAGGCGCTAGAGATTCAACGATTACCATCCATCGGATCCCGCCGCGCCTGTTCCTCTTCATCCAGCCCATTGCCCCCGCCAATATCGTCTTCATCGACAATGCTCAGATCCCAATCCGCCTGATCGCCTTGACCCGCCTCGTGAGCATCCCGCGCGCCGTCTTCACGGATCAATGTTTCCGGGCTCATGTCATCGTCGGTAGACTCATGGTCATTGGTCGAGGCGCCAGTCATGCCGGCTTCACGCACGCGTTCGCGAGGCATCAGCCGTTCGCGCTCGTTTTCCGGCAGTTCGTCGCCGATTTTTGCGCTGGGCTCTTCCTCGTCGAAATCCAGTTCATTTATCGAACCCATGCGGTCTTCGTTGTCGTCGATGGGCTCGGGTTGCGCCGCATCGTACGGACGTCGTGAATCATTCATGGCAATTCCTCATACTGTGGGCCTTACTAGGGTGGACCCACTGGGCTCCCGAGAATTCCACCGGTCATACTTGCATCAAGCGCGTGACCCCGACGGGCGGTTGTCTGTCAAACCAGCGCATCATTCTTGAGGCTTTAACAGCATGAACGAATTACAAGATCTGATTGATAACAACGAACGCTGGGCTGAAGCGATCAAACAGGAAGATCCGGACTTCTTCTCCAAGCTGGCCCGCCAACAGACGCCGGATTACCTATGGATTGGCTGCTCCGACGCCCGGGTGCCGGCCAATGAGATCGTCGGCATGTTGCCCGGCGACCTGTTCGTCCACCGCAACGTGGCCAACGTGGTGCTGCACACCGACCTCAATTGCCTGTCGGTGATTCAGTACGCGGTCGACGTGCTCAAGGTCAAACACATCCTCGTCACTGGCCACTACGGCTGCGGCGGTGTGCGCGCCTCGATGCAGGATCGCCAGTTGGGCCTGATCGACGGCTGGCTGCGCTCGATTCGTGACCTCTATTACGAAAAGCGCGAAGAACTGGCCGAGTTGCCGACCGAAGAAGAACGGGTCGACCGTCTCTGCGAGCTCAACGTGATCCAGCAAGTGGCCAACGTCGGCCACACCAGCATTGTGCAAAACGCCTGGCATCGCGGGCAGAACCTGTCGATCCACGGTTGCATCTACGGCATCAAGGACGGTCGTTGGAAAAGCCTGAACACGACCATCAGCGGTTTTGAGCAGTTGCCGCCGCAGTACCGACTGCGTCCGGTCGAGACGCAGTAAAGCCGTTCAACAGAGGCTGCGCCGACGCCAGTGGTCAAAAAACAAATGGCCGTCGGCGTTCGGCGATTCGTCGTAGCCGCAGATCCAGCCTCGACAATCGGGACAACCGCAGCAGCAGGCGAATTGGTGCAGCAGTTTGTCTTCGGTTGTGGCGAGGTCCATGGTCAGGTGATCGCCTTTGTGAATGTCCTTCAGCGCCCACAACCACAGCTCGCTCATGTCGAAAAAGACGTTGGGATCGCAGGAGTGGTTCAGTAATCCGCTGAAGCGCGGGTCGTAGACATGAATGCCCGGCGCCAACTGCCGGGTATGCTGATTGCGGCAAGGCAACAGATGCCCCGAAACGCGACAGATTCGGCTGATGCGAGGAAACTCGCGCAGGGCGACGACGCGCACCGCCAGCCTATCGGCGTTGTGGATGATTTCGAAGTCGGCGAGAGAGGGAAATCCAAGACTGACTGGGAGTTCTTTGAATGGATAAACTCCATCGAGCGACGCAGTGGTCCTGTCCATAGTTTGAGGTTTCATAACGATCCTTGTCGGCAGCGCGTTGCGACTTCCAAAACTGACGATCCTGTCAGCCCTGCAACACAGGGTATGCCTCAAGATTCTCGCAATTGAAACGGCGGGTCTACTGTCAGAACTGACAGGGGGAAAGTGCGCGTTTGCGCGTAAGCCATCGCTCACACGCAAACGTGCAAGGGCGATTACAGTGCAGGCACAGGGATCGCAGTCACAGGCGCTGGGGCTTGCAGCTGTTTGAGCTGGGACTGGATCGGCGTTGTCGCACACTTGGCCACGGCTTGTTCAGGCGTCAGGTTGCGGATCGAGGTGTAGAACAGCTCGCAGGTTTTTTCTTTCTGGGTCACTTGCCACGTCTGCGTGCAGCTTTTCAGCTGAACGGTCGGATCGCTCCCCGGTTTGCTGCCCATGCCGGCCTGCCAGCAGGCGGCGCTCAAGTCCTGGCCCATGACTTTCAGGCCGGCCGCATCAGCTTTGGCCTGCGCATCGTCGCCGGTGTAGCTGTCCGGGTTTGCGGCGTACCAGATGTAGCTCGGGTGGTTGGAGCCCAGCACCGGCACGTTCACCCCGGCGCTCGGGCTGATGGTGGCCAGGCCCAGCACGTTCACGGTCGGCCCGTATTGCTGTTTGACCCAGTTTCGCACCGGTGCGCCGAACGCAACCATTGGCAACGCAGCACCGTGGGCGTTCTGGCTGACTTCCTTGACCATGGTGGTCTGGTAGTCCTTGAAATAGTCGTAGACGCCTTCCAGATCCTTGCCTGCACTGGCCGGTGCCGCAATCGGCGCGATATCGATGATGGTCTGGTAGCCCGGTGTCTGATCGGCGGGGATACCGTTGTCCGTCAGCAGCGTGGCCCAGCGATCCGTGGTGGCGGACCGCAGGTAATCCTGGGCCTGCGTCAGGGAGTAGTCCGGCGGGAAATGCAGCAGTTCGACGCTCTTGCGGTTTTCCAGGGCCATGCCCAATGGCAGGAATAGATTCCAGCTGTAAGCCCATTTGCCATCAATGTTGAGTTTTTTGGCGCCGGTGTAGGCCAGATCACCGGCGTTGAGCAGCGCTGCCAACGGTTTTTCATAGCCCTTTGGTACGCCGCTGATGTCGGCGTAAAGCTGATCGTTATCGGTTTTGACCCGTACTTTCGCGGTGCTGTAGCCGTCGCGCTGCACGCTTTGAGTCAGGTAGTGCTCGACAGTCTGCTCAAGCGTCCAGTTACGGAAACAGATCACGTTGCAGTTGTTGGGGTAGGCGAACAGCCGGGTGACGCGTTCGGTGCTGCCCAGTTTCAGATCGACATTGGCGTGGGCGGCGGCGCTCAGGGTGAGGGCCGCGAGGGTAAGTCCTGTCAGTTTGAACATGCTCAGATCCTTTTCAGCGTGAGTCCGCGGTGATCGCGGGCAATAGCTACTTAAGCAGATCGGCCGGCAATCGCTCAGCTGAACCTCAAATGAGTCAGGTGATACTCCGGGAAATACATCCGGCACACGAAGATGGCACCGACCATCATCAGCAAAAACCCTAACTGCAACGGACTGAAGTGCGCCCAATGCAAGGCGCTCAACCATGGACGCCGAGCGGCCAGTTCAGGATCAAGCCGACCGATACGGCGCTTGTGCAAGAGACCGATCAGCATAAAACCGACATAAGTCGCCATGCCCGGCCAACCCAACACAAGCCCGAACAGCAGCGTGAGGACGGCTTGCGGCACACCGTGTCGCATCACCAGCCAGCGCGTATCAGGATTCCAGTGGCGGGGGACCAGGCCCTCGGTCAGCCACAGGTCCTGGACAATGAAATGCGAGGTGTATGGCACCCACCAGCTCATGGCGGAACGGAAGAACCAGACCGGCACGCAGGCGAATATCAACGGGATGCTGATGCTGTAGCCCAGGGATTTGTGCTCGGTCGGGAAATAAAACAAAAACAGCGCCAAAGCGATACCCACCCAGACACGTACCCAGGTTTCATCGGCGATGGGGCGCGGCAGAAAACGTCGCCAGTGAAAAACATCGGCGTGGGGCAACCGTAAACGCAACTGTGGATAGCGCCACTTAAGGGTGTGCGCGAGGTCATGACAGGCCTGCCATTCGTTTTGGCCAAAGCCGTCGATCATTTTCTTTTGTTGCCCGGGCTGCATCGGGTTTATCAACAAATGGGCGGCCTGAACGTCAGCGGCCCACGTCCGGTTGTCTTGCGCCTTGGCTCGCAGGCTTTCGTAGAAGCTTTCCTGATTGCAGCGCTCGATCAATGCCTCCCAGGTCGACGCCGGTTCCGGATGAATGCCTTTTTTATCGTCCCAGCCAAACACCTGCCCGACGCGGTCGAACAGCGGCAGGCTCCATTCAGTGTCGTTGAACAGTTGCAGGAGTATTCGCTGCCATTCCTGGCGTCGATCGAACACCTGCAGCCAAGGTTGTGCGGTGTAACTGTTGAGCAGGGTAAGAAACTCGCGTTCTTTCTTGTCTTCGAGCAGGTCCTGCAACGCTTGCCGATAATCTTGCAGCAAACCGCTGGTGAGAGCGTCTCGCTGCCAATCGGTCATGTCGACGTTTTGCCAGGGCGCGAGCCAATCGAGGTGCTGGACCGCCCAGGCGGCAATCGGATTGCGCAGGCCCGGATGATCGAAGCACAGCGCCAGCAGCAGCTTCTCAAACGCCTGGGCACAGTGCTGTTGTTGCGCTTGCGTCCAGCGCTCGGTCAGATTTTGCTCCGAGAGCCCGTCGAGCAAGGCACGCGCCGCCAGCTCGTCCGGTGCGATGACCGGTTCGTGCAGGGGGAGGGGATTGGACGGGGCAAGGTTAAGTGAGCGAAGAGGCGGCGGACTTTGAAGGCTCAATGGACGCACGTCGAGCACATCCGACCACGCCTGGAGGTTGGCGTGATTCGGCTGTTCGACCACTTCGGCCGTTGCGACTTCAAGTTCTTCGGCGGCGTATTCGGCCCGCCATTGCGCAACGCTCAGCGCCTCCTCATAGGCTTCGCGCAAGCGTTGAAAGCCTTCCGGATCTTCATCGGGCCGGAAGGTTTTCAGCAGTCGCGCATAGCTTCGCTTGATGGTGCGCGCGTCGGCGTCTTCGGGCAGTTCCAGCACAGACCAGCAATCCATGTTGCTGCTCCTTACTGCCAGAGGCCGTTGTCCAGCGTGCCTAGCTGCTGCATCAGTTCACTGCGCGCTTCACGGATCCGGCGTTCATCCTGGGAATCAAGCACGTGCTGGAACTGTTTGGCCCAATGACCGATCTGTTCACGCATCTGCCCAAGGCTTTCCTGGTAGAGACGTTCAAGACGTGCAGTCAACACCGTGTTGACCTGCTGATCGCGGGGATGAATTTTCAACAGCGCCAGACCTTCCAGTCGCTGCTGAATCTCCTCGGGTGTAAGCACGCCGGGATTGTTTTCGATGACCAGTGAATGCTTGTCGCCCGTCAGCGGAATGACCACCTGGGCTTCGAGCAAACCGTTGTTGTCGTAGGTGAAACGCACATCAAGGGCGACTTCTCCGGCCTTGCGTTTCGGCACTTTGATGTCCAGTTCGCCCAGCGCCACGTTGTCTTTGACCAAGCGGCTTTCGCCCTGAAAGATCTTCAGCAGCACACGCTCCTGGTTATCTTGCAGCGTGTACACCGTCTTGACCCGGCTCACCGGCACGATGCTGTTGCGCTCGATGATCGGCAGGTAATGACCGCTTTCGTATTGCTGGCCGATTTGGGTAGTGGTCTCGATACCCAGTGTGTAGGAACAGACGTCCGTCAGCACCACTTCTTCCAGCGCTGCGGAGCGAGCTTTCAAAGCCGCCTGGATCGCCGCACCGTGGGCCACCACTTCGTCCGGATCGAGGCTGATCGAAGGGAAACGCCCAAACAGGCCAGCCGCCAGTTTGCGAACCAGCGGCATGCGTGTCGTACCGCCCACCAGCAGGATTTCGTCGAGATCACTGACGCGAATCCGCGCGTCTCTCAGGGCCCGCTCGATCGGTGTGCGCAGACGTTCCAGCAACGGCGTGTACAGCGTCGCCAGTTGGGGTTGGGTGATGGTTTGCGTCCATTGCTGGCCGTCGACCCGCAGGCTGAATTCGGCGCTGCTGTCCTGGCCCAGGGCTTTGCGCACACGCTCGGCCTCGCGACGCAACGGCTGGATGATGCCGGCGCGGTCAGGAAAATTATCGGTGTTGCGATGGTGTTCGAGAAAATGTTCCAGCAGCACGCTGTCGAAATCTTCGCCGCCCAGGAAGTTGTCGCCCGCGCTGGCGCGCACTTCCATGACCCCGTCGAAGAGCTCCAGGATCGACACGTCGAAGGTGCCGCCACCGAGGTCGAAAACCAGGAACGAGGTTTCCTTGTCCCGTTGGTGCAGCCCATACGCCAGCGCCGCCGCGGTCGGCTCGTTGATCAGTTTTTCAACCTTCAGGCCCGCCAGTTCACCGGCAATGCGCGTGGCCTTGCGCTGGGCGTCGCTGAAGTAGGCCGGCACGCTGATCACCGCTTCATGCACGGTTTCGCCGAAGGCCCGTTCGACATCTTCCTTCAGGCTTTTGAGCACCAGCGCCGACAACTCCTCGGGACGGAATGACCTGTCTCCCAGGCGTACTTCCGTGGCGCTGCCCATGTGCCGCTTGAACAGCGAAGCGGTCTGGCGCGGATGGGTGTGCAAACGCTCGCGGGCGGCCTGGCCGACCAACACGCGGCCCTGATCATCGAGACCCACCACGCTGGGAGTGAGGAACTGGCCCAAGGCATTGGGCACCAACTCGCTGGATTCTCCACGCCAAACGGCGACGAGGCTGTTGGTGGTGCCCAGGTCAATCCCTACGATCATTGCGATGAACTCCCTTTCCGGCCTGCAAAAAGTTGAAACAGATAATATTCGCGCAAGGATATTACCGGAGCAGCGGGGCGGTAAAGGAAAGTGATGGCACTGAGCTATTGTTTGCGACGGAACGTGGGGTAACCCTCCATTGACGGGTTACGGTTCTGGATACAGCCGAATTCATGAATGTAGGAGTGAGCCTGCTCGCGATGGCGGTGTATCAGTCAACATTATTAGTGACTGATACACCGCCATCGCGAGCAGGCTCACTCCCACAGTAGTTTTGCGGTGTTTTTTAGTGTGGAGTTACGGCATCACCGGCGGCGTATACGTCAGCGTCGTCCCTAACGCCCACAGCAGAAACAGCACCAGCGGCGTGTGCACCAGCAGTTGCACGAATGAAAAGCCGATCAAGTCCCGCGCCTTCAGCCCGAGCACGCCCAGCAGCGGCAGCATGTAGAACGGGTTGATCAGGTTCGGCAGGGCTTCCGCCGCGTTGTAGATCTGTACGGCCCAGCCCAGGTGGTAGTTCAGGTCGGTGGCCACTTGCATGACGTACGGCGCTTCGATGATCCATTTACCGCCGCCGGACGGGATGAAGAAACCGAGAATCGCCGAGTACACGCCCATCAGCAGCGCATAGGTGTCGTGGGACGCAATGCTGACGAAAAAGGTCGAGATGTGGTGGGCCAGGGTCTGAGCGTCGGAGCCTTTGACCGTGGTCATCAGCGCGGCAATCGAGCCGTAGAGCGGAAACTGAATCAGCACGCCGGTGGTGGTCGGCACCGCCCGGGACACGGCATCGAGGAAGCTGCGCGGACGCCAGTGCAGCAACGCGCCAAGCATGATGAACAGGAAGTTGTAAGTGTTCAGCCCCGAGATCGCGCTGATCGCCGGTTTGGTCGAAAACTCGTGGAACAACCATCCCGCCGCCAGCAGCACCAGCAGAATCGTCAGCAGCGGACTGTGTTCCAGCCATTCGCCGGGACGGGTGCGCGGTTGCAGCGGCGGCAGGTTGAAACTCGGGTCGATACCGCAGGCCTCAGCGTCGCGGGCCGTGTTCGGACCCGGAGCGGTGGCGTAGGCAATGATCAGCGAGATCACGATCAGTGCCAGCAACATGACGCCGGACTGCCAGAGAAAGATCGTTTGAGTGAACGGAATGACGCCCGTGATCGACAGAATCGACGGCGGCAGGCTGGCCGGGTTGGCCTGCAATTGCGCGGCGGACGACGACAGGCCCAAAGCCCACACGGCGCCAAGGCCCAGATAGGCTGCAGCCCCGGCGGCGCGGTAGTCCATTTTCAGATCGGTGCGGCGGGCGAGGGCACGCACCAGCAGGCCGCCGAATACCAGCGACAGGCCCCAGTTCAGCAGTGACGCAACCATGGAAATCAATGCAACCCAGGCCACGGCCGAGCGACCGTTTTTCGGGATCCGGGCCAAGCGGTCGATAAGCTTCACCGCGGGCGGCGAGCTCGCGACCACATACCCGCCGATCACCACGAACGCCATCTGCATGGTGAACGGGATCAGGCTCCAGAAACCGTCACCAAACGCCATCGCCGCATCGGTGGGTTTGGCGCCCATGAACAGGGTGGCCACGGCAACGATGATCACCGCCAGCGCGGCAAATACCCAGGAGTCGGGGAACCAGCGTTCAGCAAAACTTGAGCAGCGCAGGGCAAAGCGGGCGGAGCGGGTATCTTCGATATCAGCGGCCACGGGAGTACCTCGAATTTTTATGTTTATTGTGGTCTTTAGGGCGGCAAAGGCCCGTCTGGACAGGTGCCAACAGTAAATCAATCAGTCATATTTTGTGACGAAGATTAACCAGTCTGAGACTTTGGTCTAACGGGTTGTCCGTGGGCGCGTTTGCGTAGACCATGGGCGCCTTGGTTTTTTGCCCATGCCAGAGTTCTTTCATGACTGCCGACACCCACTCGCGCCCGGCGCCGTTCAGCCGCTCGGACTACAAGACCCTTGGCCTGGCGGCCCTTGGCGGCGCGCTGGAAATCTACGACTTCATCATTTTCGTATTTTTCGCGCTGACCCTCAGCCAGCTGTTCTTCCCGCCGGACATGCCCGAGTGGCTGCGCTTGCTGCAAAGCTTCGGGATCTTCGTCACGGGTTATCTGGCGCGGCCGTTGGGCGGGATTTTGATGGCGCATTTCGCCGACCGGCTGGGGCGCAAGAAGGTTTTCAGCCTGAGCATCCTGATGATGGCGCTGCCGTGCCTGCTGATCGGGATCATGCCGACCTACGCCCAGATCGGCTATTTCGCACCGCTGCTGCTGTTGGCGCTACGAGTCCTGCAGGGCGCGGCGGTGGGCGGCGAAGTACCGAGTGCCTGGGTGTTCGTCGCCGAGCACGCGCCGGCCGGGCATCGCGGTTATGCCCTTGGTTTCCTGCAGGCCGGGCTGACCTTTGGCTACTTGATCGGGGCCCTGACGGCGACTTTTCTGGCGCAGGCGTTCACCCCGGCGGAAATCCTCGATTACGCCTGGCGTTACCCGTTCCTGCTGGGCGGCGTGTTTGGGGTAATTGGAGTCTGGCTGCGCCGCTGGCTCAGCGAAACCCCGGTGTTCATCGCGATGCAGGCTCAGCGCGATGCCGCCGTCGAGCTGCCGCTGCGCACTGTCTTGCGTGAACATCGTCTGGCGATATTGCCGGCGATGATCCTCACTTGCGTGCTGACGTCGGCGGTAGTGGTGTTCGTCGTCATCACCCCGACCATGATGCAAAAGTCCTTCGGCATGACCGCCAGCCACACCTTCGCCTTGAGTGCCTTGGGCATTGTGTTCCTGAACATCGGCTGCGTACTCGCCGGGCTGCTCGTCGATCGCATCGGAGCCTGGCGCACGGTCATGCTCTACAGCCTGCTGCTGCCCCTGGGCATCGGCGTGCTCTATACGTGCCTGATCACCGGCGGCCAGTGGATTGGCTTGGCGTACGCGATTGCCGGCCTCGGTTGCGGGGTCGTCGGCGCGGTGCCGTCGGTGATGGTCAGCCTGTTTCCGGCGCGGATTCGCGTCTCGGGGATTTCCTTCACCTACAACATTGCCTACGCGGCGTGGGCGAGTATCACACCGCTGTTGCTGATCGGTCTGATGCCGTGGAGCCCTTGGATTTGCGTGATCTTCAGCGCGGCAATGGGCGCGGTGGGCGTGAGCAGCGCGGCGTTTTTCGGTGCGCGGATGCCACAGAGCGAACGCTGCCCGGCCGCTGGCGCGGCATGAATGAAAGCGCAACTATTTTTGTAGGACAACCCTGAAACACTCTTCAGAAAACATCCGCAAGGCCGATGGCTAGGCTGCATACCGCTTTCTATCCCTGTCCATCGGTGCTTTCCATGTTCAACAAACGCTTGAAGCAGGAGCTGTCGGCTCTTCGCGAAGAACTCTCCAGCCTTCAGCAAGTGAAGGAAAGTCTGGAAAGCGAGATGCTGGTCCTGACCCTGGATCCTGATGGACGGATTCAATCGGTCAACCAGAACTTCCTCGGCGAGATGCTCTACAAGAGCAGCGACCTGATTGGCCGGCACCTCGAAGACATCGTCCCGGCCCATGTGAAATCGGACGAATTCCACCGCCGCTTCAAGGCTGCGCTGACCCGTGGTGAGCACTTTGCCGGTGCCGTGCGCTTGCTGCGTGGCAATGGCCAGGAAGCCTGGCTGCGCTCGATCGCGCAGCCGGTGCGCTCTTCGCAAGGTCGGATCAAGCACTTTTCGATTTACTCCAGCGACCTGACCCGCACCATCGAGGCGTCCCGCGAACATGAAAACCTGATCGGCGCGCTGGTGCGTTCGACGGCGGTCATCGAGTTCGATCTTAGTGGCAACGTACTGGCGGCCAACGAGCGGTTCCTCAGCGGCATGGGTTACAGCCTGGCGCAGATCAAAGGTAAACATCACCGTACGTTCTGCGACCCGGAGGAGTACAACAGCGCTGAGTACCAGAATTTCTGGCGCCGCCTGAACGCCGGCGAGTTCGTGGCTGGCCGGTTCAAACGTGTGGACAACCACGGCCGTGTGGTCTGGCTGGAGGCGTCCTACAACCCGGTGGTGGACGCCAACAACACGCTCTACAAAGTGGTGAAGTTTGCCACGGTGATTACCGATCAGGTCAATCAGGAGCAGGCGGTCGCCGAAGCGGCCAACATTGCCTACAGCACCTCCCAGCAAACCGATCAAAGCGCCCAGCGCGGTACCGCCGTGGTGACTCAGGCGGTGGACGTGATGCGTGACCTGGCCAGGCACATGCAAACCGCCGGCGAAGGCATCGAAGCGCTGAACGAGCAATCGCTGGTGATTGGCACCATCGTCAAAACCATCAGCGGCATTGCCGAACAGACCAACCTGCTGGCGCTCAACGCGGCCATCGAAGCGGCGCGGGCCGGTGAACAGGGCCGGGGTTTTGCCGTGGTCGCAGACGAAGTCCGGCAACTGGCTTCGCGCACCAGCCAGGCCACCGATGAAATCGTTGGCGTAGTGCGCAAGAACCAGGACATGGCGCGCAATGCCGTGGCCCTGATGACCGACGGTCAACTCCAGGCTGAGCAAGGCCTGGCGCTGGCGGCGGAGGCGGGCACGGTGATCGTCGAGATCCAGGACGGCGCGCAGAAAGTGGTGAACGCGGTCGGGCAGTTTGCCAATCAGTTGGCGACTTGATACCTGACCTCCTAGTGGAAATCGCTACAATCGGCGTTTTCTCCAGGAGCAGCCCTCATGAGCGTTTCTCATCGCCGTCCGGTTCCTTTGTCCAAGGCTTATCGCTTGCTCAATCATGGGCCGACCGTGCTGGTCAGCGCGGCGCATGACGGTCAGCGCAATATCATGGCTGCCGCCTGGGCCATGCCGCTGGACTTCGAGCCGCCGAAAATCGCCGTGGTGCTGGACAAGTCCACCTGGACCCGACAGCTGCTGGAAGCGTCGGGAACCTTCGTGCTGAACGTTCCCTGCGCCGCACAGGCCGATATTGCACAGACCGTTGGTTCGACGTCGGGCCTGGAACTGACTCAGGGCCAGGGCCTGGACAAGTTTCAGGTCTATGGCCTGCAGACGTTCAGCGGTGAGCTGATCGACGCACCGATGCTTGAAGGTTGCGTCGCATGGCTGGAATGCCGACTGCTGCCAGAGCCCAATAATCATCAGCAATATGACCTGTTTGTGGCCGAGGTAATTGCCGCCCAGGCCGATGAGCGCGTGTTCAGCGAGGGCCGTTGGCACTTCGAAGGGCACGACGCATTACGCACCTTGCACCACGTGGCTGGCGGGCATTTCCTGACGATCGGCGACCCGGTGGACGGCAAGACTCTGCAGCCGTAAGCGCTTGCCGTTCACACCCATAAGTCATTCTGCGCCGTGCGTTCGCCACCTTCGCTGCCCGTGTTCAGCACACCCTTGGGTTCGATCAGCAGCAGTTTCACTTCCTGCGCGGCACAGGGTTTGTGCTCGACACCTTTGGGCACCACATACATTTCGCCCGCGTTCACCAGAACGTGGCCATCGCGAAAGTCGAGGCGCAATTGCCCTTCGAGAACGATGAAAGTTTCGTCGGTATCCAGGTGATCGTGCCAGATGAAATCCCCGAGCAGTTTCACAACCTTGAACTGGTAGTCGTTCATTTCGGCGATGACCCGGGGGCTCCAGTGCGAGTCGATCCGGGCGATTTTTTCAGCGAAGTTCAGGCTTTGGTAAGCGTTCATGAAGCAAGCTCTCGTGGTTGATCGTGACTCCACGATAGTCAGCACGACAGCAGGCTTCTTGTACGATTGTGCGCGGCTCAGCGGCGGTGCATTTTCATCCACCGGGCCGGCGACAGGCCGTATGTCTTGCTGAATTGCCGGGTCATGTGGCTCTGGTCGGTGAAGCCGGCGACCAGCGCGGCACTGACCAGTGACTGGCCCTGAATCAGCAGCGCTCGGACCAGATCCAGCCGGCGCATCGTCAGGTATCGATAAGGGCTGGTGCCGAACAACAGGCGAAAATCCCTCGACAGACTCCATCGATCCCGGCCGCTGTGTTGCGCCAGTTCGTCCAAAGTCACGGTTCGATCCAGGGCGCTGTGGATGAATTCCCGGGCGCGCTCCGCCGCCACGTAGTCGAAGCGCTGGCGTTTACCGGGTGCGCCGGAGACGGTGCTCAAGGCGTGTGCCAGATCGAACAACGCGTCCTGTTCTTCCAGCGGGTCGAACGGGTCATCCAGGCTTCGCATCAGCACATCGGTGGCGGCGAACAAGCGTGGATCAGTGGACAGGCCTGTCTTGATAAACGGCAATGGCTGGCCGCCGAGTATCTGTTGGATCAGCGCCGGCTCGATGTACATCATTCGGTAGTGAAAACCGCTGGCGGTGCCGGCCTCGCCATTGTGGAGTTCATCCGGGTGCAGGACCAAGGTGCCGCCCGGCAGACTGTGGCGCCATCCGCCGCGGTACTGAAAGCTCTGCACCCCCGCCAGCGTGCGGCCGATTGCATAGGTGTCGTGGCGATGAAGGTCGTAGCCGTGACCGGCAAAAAACGCCTCGATACGTTCCAGCCCGCCGATGTTGGGCGCGCGGTGAAACCAATCGATGGGAGGCGTGTGCTTGGCCATGGTGTCGTTGTCTTGAACTCAATATAAAACACGGTAACCCAATGACCGGCCACCTGTCTGCTGGCCGACAAAACCCGTGAGGCTGGTAGAAAACAACGGGCAAATGTTGCAAGGTGTTGAGCATTCTCAGCAGCCTGTAAGCCGTCACGCGCGGCTGCGTAATGATCGTTCGTTGAGGTGAATGGAATGAGAAAACTGCGGGTAGGCATTATTTTTGGTGGTCGTTCGGCGGAGCATGAAGTGTCGCTGCAGTCGGCGAAAAACATTGTTGATGCGCTGGATCGGTCGCGCTTCGAGCCGGTGCTGATCGGTATCGACAAGCAAGGCCATTGGCACCTCAACGACCCTTCGAATTTCCTGCTCAATCAGGAAAACCCGGCCCTGATCGCCCTCAACCAGTCCAACCGGGAACTGGCCGTGGTACCGGGCAAGGCCAGTCAGCAATTGGTGGAAACGTCCAGTCAGGAATTGCTGGGTCATGTCGATGTGATCTTCCCGATCGTGCACGGGACGATGGGTGAAGACGGTTGCCTGCAAGGCTTGCTGCGTATGGCAGATTTGCCATTTGTCGGCTCCGACGTGCTCGGCTCGGCGGTGTGCATGGACAAGGACATCAGCAAACGCCTGCTACGTGACGCCGGGTTGGCGGTCACGCCGTTCGTGACCCTGACCCACGCCAGCGCCGCGCGCACCGGGTTCGCCGAGGTCCAGGGCAAACTCGGCCTGCCGCTGTTCGTCAAACCGGCGAACCAGGGGTCATCCGTGGGCGTCAGCAAGGTCAGCGACGAAGCCGAGTACACGGCGGCAGTTGAACTGGCCTTGGGTTTCGATGAAAAAGTCTTGATCGAATCCGCCGTCAGCGGCCGCGAGATCGAGTGCGCCGTACTCGGCAACGAGCACGCCATCGCCAGCGGTTGTGGCGAGATCATGGTGCGCAGCGGTTTCTATTCCTACGACAGCAAATACATAGACGCTCAAGCGGCAGAGGTCGTGGTGCCGGCCAATATCAGCCTTGATGCCAGCGAGCGCATCCGTGCCTTGGCCGTCGAAGCGTTTCAAGTATTGGGCTGCTCCGGGCTGGCGCGGGTCGATGTGTTCCTGACCGACAGCGGCGAAGTGCTGATCAACGAAATCAACTCGTTGCCCGGCTTCACCCGAATTAGCATGTATCCCAAACTCTGGCAGGCCACCGGCATGACGTACAGCGAGCTGGTCAGCCGCTTGATCGATCTGGCGCTGGAGAAGCACAAGGCACGGCAAGCGCTGAAGATCACTCGCTAAGCGGGGTGCGACTATTCAATCAAGGATTTATGGATGAGCGATTCAACGGTGTACCTGTTTTCCTACGGCACCTTGCAGGACAAAGCCGTGCAACTGGCCAACTTCGGGCGCGAACTGACCGGCAGTGCCGACGAGATGCTGGGGTACGAGCAGTCCTGGGTTGAAATCACCGACCCTGAGGTGTTGGCCACCAGCGGCAAGACCCACCACCCGATTCTTCGTCCGGGCAGCGCCAGCAGCACGCCGATTCCAGGGATGGTGTTCAAGATCACACCGGAGGAACTGGCTGCCGCCGATAGCTATGAAGTGTCGGATTACAAGCGTGTCAGTGTGGTTCTGAAATCCGGGATTGAAGCGTGGGTGTACGTGAGCGCCTAGTTACGCAACACGCTGTTATCCCGAATGATGAATAAAAGCAGTGAACGCGGAAGTCGTCATAAAGCTCGATGGTGGCAGCGAGGTTTGTTCGATCGTTACCCGGGAGGCCGTTGCAGAACTGGAATTGGCGGTGGGCGTGAGTGCGACGTCGCTGATTGAGGCGTCGCAAATTATTGTGGGTGTGCCGGCGTGATTTGTCTTCAAGGGATTTCTAGTGGGGCAGGGATGAAACCTTGCTCCCTAAGTCCCTTGATTACACCTCGGATCAAGTAATTGTTCGAGAACCCGATGGTGTATTGCCTTGCTCCTTCGTTGATTGGAAGGAGCATTCCTTGGCTAACCAGTTTTTTGATCAGATAAGTGCGTTGGCTAGCTGACAGATTCGGTAGCGTCTTTGCCAGATCGGAAGATTTAACAACGCCTTCAGTGATTGCTGTATCCAGAACAGCCTCTTCTGTTTTAGTAATCCACTCGCGCTGACGAGCGAATTCGACTGCAGGCGAAAGAATTGAGTGTTTGAGGTAGGCATAGTCAGTGAGTCGGTCCACCTTGGCAATCTCATCCTTAACGCCTTCCAACACATAGACGCACCATGTTTCGAGACCTGCTTTCGCCCCGGTATCTGCTACACCAAGCATCGCGTAATAGCGCTCACGGTCGTTACAGAAAACGGCTGTCGGGTTCAGCACTCTCCCGCCTGTGTTTACGTTAAATCCATATTTCATCAGGAGTGCGTAGGTGAGTAGACGCACCACACGCCCATTACCATTTCCGAAAGGGTGAATCCATCCGAATCTATGATGAGCCAGGGCAACTTTCATAAGATCGTACTTTGGCAAGTCATCGTGATTCACAAAGGCTACGAGTTCTTCCATGTAGCCTGGGACCTGAATGGCTTCGGGTGGTAGGTGTTCAGATTGTGCAATACGTACAGGAGTTTGACGGTAGGCACCTGGAGTTCTATCGCCTTCGCGCTCCAGTTCCTGGACCGTCATCGCATGGATTTCTCGAATAATCCGCTCCGTCAAAGGCTCGCCTGGACGCATGATTTCTTCGATGTAGTTCATGGCTTTTTCGATGTTGGCCACTTCACGTAACTGATCGCTATCAGCTGCCTTACCCTCAATTTTATTGTCCAGGTAGTCGGCCAAGGTTGTGTGGTTACCCTCGATCCGTGCCGATCCCAGGCTTTCCAGTGTGTGAAAAATCGCCTTCAGTTGGAAAAACACCGGTGCGGGCGTATCCCCCTTCTAGCCGCAATCTTCGTAGGTGCTCCAACTCGCTCAATACGTCTACCAATGGGGAGTCGAATGTTGGATTCAGCAGTTGAAGATCATGGTGGGAAAATTCAGGCATATGGAAATTTTCTCTAGGTGCTCGGATGGTTATCTCTAATGAGGCCCTCAATAGGCCCTATTTATAGGGGTATTTTTCAGTTCGGTGTAAAAATTATCTGTAATAGATCTCTGTGTTAAGTCGAAAACTGTAAGCAGATAAGTGAAAAACGCATCCCAGGTACAATGATGGAAAGCCTCATACTCTTCAGTAGTCAGTAAAAAATCATAAAAAAGGCCTACCTCCCGGTAAGCCTTTTCCACCCTCAGTAGGACTCAATCCCCCAACGCCGCTCCCTCACGCCGAGGATCGGCCCCACCCGCCAACGACGCTTTCCCCTGTGCATCCTTTACCCGAACAATCGCCTGGGTGCCGCTGGTCATGTCGATCTCGTTCACGCTGTGCCCTTTGTCTTTCAACGCCTGAATCAACCCAGCACTGAACTGGCCTTCTTCCAGCTCCGTCGGGCCGTTGCGGCTGCCGAAGTTGGGCAGGCTGATGGCTGCTTGCGGATCGAGGTTCCAGTCGAGCAGGCCGATGGTGGATTTGGCGACGTATTCGATGATTTGCGAACCGCCGGGCGAACCGAGGGTGGCGAGGAATTCGCCGCTCTGGCGATCGAAAATCAGCGTCGGGGCCATGGACGAGCGTGGGCGTTTGCCGGGTTCGACACGGTTGGCGACTTTCTGCCCGTTTTCTTCGGGGATGAACGAGAAGTCGGTCATCTGATTGTTGAGCAGGAAGCCCTGCACCATCACGTGCGAACCGAACGCGGATTCGACGGTGGTGGTCATGGACACTGCGCCACCTTCGTCATCGACCGCCACCACTTGCGAGGTAGAGATGCGCAGCGGCGAGCGATCCGGCGCGTAGGCGACCTGAATGCCCGGCGGGGTCCCGGGTTTGGCCGTGCCCATGCTGCGATCGCCGATCAGGGCTGCGCGGCTGGCCAGATACGTCGGGTCCACCAGGCCTTTGACAGGGACGGGCACAAAGTCGGCGTCGGCCAGATAGAGCGCGCGGTCGGCGTAGGCCAGGCGTTCGGCTTCGGAAATCAGGTGTACGGCTTCAGGCGTCGGCTCGGTGCCGGCGGGTGTGTCAGTCTTGAGCGGTTTCATTGAAGCCAAGGCAAAGCGCGGATCGCGAGCCTCCAGCGCCTGGAGTGTGCCGAGGATCTGCGCCACGGCGACTCCGCCCGACGACGGCGGCGGCATGCCGCAGACCTGCCAGCGTTTATAGTCGGTGCACAACGGCGCGCGCTCCTTGGCCTTGTAGCCTTGGAGATCGTTCAGCGACAGGCTGCCGGGGTTGGTGTGGCCCTGTACCTTGGCGACGATTTCTTGCGCAACCGGCCCTTTGTACAGCGCATCCGGCCCTTCTTTGGCGATGCGTTTGTACACCGCGGCTAGCGCCGGGTTTTTCAGCTGAGTACCGGCCGCTTTCGGGCTGCCATCCGCATTCAGGAAATACGCCACCATGTCCGGCGAGCGGCGCATGGACGAGTCTGAAGCGATCAGCTGATGCAGACGCGGCGAGATGGCGAAGCCTTGCTCCGCGAGTTTGATGGCTGGTTCGAACAGCTGCGCCCACGGCAGTCGACCGTGTTTCTGATGAGCCAGCTCAAGCGCTCGCAACACGCCCGGTGTTCCCACCGAGCGACCCCCAATCTGCGCCTGGGTGAAGGCCATCGGTTTGCCGTCGGCCTGTAGGAAAAGCTTCTCTGTAGCGCCGGCCGGTGCGGTTTCGCGACCGTCGTAAGTACGCACATTCTTGCCATCCCACAACACAATCAACGCGCCGCCACCAATGCCCGAGGATTGTGGTTCCACCAGCGTCAACACCGCTTGCATGGCAATCGCGGCATCAATCGCCGAACCACCCAGACGCAGCATTTCCCGGCCGGCTTCGGCTGCCAGAGGGTTGGCCGCCGCCGCCATGTGTTTCGAGGCGTGCCGGGTTTGCAGGTCGGTGCGATAACCCGAGGCGACTTCCGGCGCGACCGGCAACTTTGAAGTCGGCGGGGCGTTGCAGGCAGCGAGGGTCAGCGCGGTGGCGATCAGCGACAAGGCTGACAGGCGATAGCGGCTCAAGTGGAAGGCTGAAAGCACGTGGGGCACTCCGTCCGTGGGAAAAGATCAGGGGACTTTATCGGCCGACAGGGCGAGGTGCAAACCACGGACTACAGCAAAGACGCTTTTGTCCTTCATCAGTCAACGGATTTTCTGTAGGGTCGAGGGAACAGACGAGCCAGAAGATCAACAAGAGGCAGCCATGCAGACCGAGTTTCCCACTCAGCCGAGTTACCGCACACAACGTGAGCAATTCCTCGCGGCAGCGACCGCGGCCGGAGCGACGCTGACCGAGTATCCGCACCCACTCAAGGGGCCATTCGGCGAGTCCCTGAGCACCGATGTGGCGGTGTTGGGCGATCCGGATGCCGAGCGACTTCTGATCGCGTTGAGCGGCACGCACGGGGTGGAAGGCTTCTACGGTTCCGGTTGTCAGATCAAGTGGATGCAGGAGTTGGGCAAGCGTTCACTGCCGGCCGATGTCGCGGTGGTGATGATCCACCTGATCAATCCCTGGGGCACCGCGTGGCTGCGCCGGGTCAACGAAGACAACATCGACCTGAACCGCAATCACCTGAACTTTACGCGCCCGCTGCCGGACAATCAGGCTTACGCCGCGCTGCATGAAATCTATGCCTTCACGGAGTTGCGAGGCCCTGAGCGTGACCGCGCCGACGCCTTGCTCGACGGGCAGATTCGCGAACATGGCTGGCCGGCGGTGATGTCGATTGTCGAGGGCGGCCAGCACAGTCATCCCGATGGCCTGTTTTACGGCGGGCTGGCGCCGAGCTGGTCGAACCGCACGCTGCACGAAATCATGCAAAAGCATATTGCCCACGCCGAGGTCGCGATGTGTTTCGACTTGCACACCGGTGCGGGCGAGTACGGTCATCCGATGTTGCTGACCATCACCGAGGCCGCTTATCCCGCGCTGCCTGATGCGCAGGCCATCTACGGTCCGTGGCTCTACACGTTGCTGACCGGTGCCGATACCTTGAGTGAAACCGGTGTTGCAGCCACCGCGACTGGCTATACCTCGCAGGCACTGATCAATGCGCTGCCGCAGGTAAAACTGATGCCATTTGTGATCGAGTGCGGGACGTATCCGGGGGCGGACGTTCATCGTCATTTGCGCGATGACCACTGGCTGCACCTGCACGGCAATCCGAGTGATGCGGTGGGGCGTGAGATCAAACTGAATCTGCTGGAGCAATTCTATCCCGCCGACAGCGACTGGCAGGCGATGGTTTGGCTGCGGACCTGGCAGATTTGGGAGCGAGCGTTGTCGGCCTTGCCGACGGTTCGTTCCTGACGTGCTGTTCCAGGCACTTTTCTCGAGGCATAAAAAAACGGCCTACCTTTCGGTAAGCCGTTTTTAGTACTTGGTGGCTACACAGGGACTTGAACCCCGGACCCCAGCATTATGAATGCTATGCTCTAACCAACTGAGCTATGTAGCCAAGTGGCGCGCATTATTCACCGGTAATGCAGATGCGTCAAGCGTAAATCTAAAATATTTCTCTACGCTTTCAACCGCTTATCCACCTGAGCCGAAAATCGGACCGGGGGAGGGCGTCAACTGAGCTGAAATCTCCCGGTATTGGCACTCAGGGCCTTGCTGCCCTGGCTCAAGGTGTCCGCTGCCAGGTTCACCGCCCGCGCGCCTTCGAGCAATCTTACCGCGGCCTGATCGACTTGCTGGATGTTGCCGCTGACTTCATCGGCAGTACTGGCCTGTTCCTCTACTGCCGTGGCGATTTGCGCCAGGGTGTCGGTAACGCCTTGCACCGCGTGGGCAATTTCCCCGAGGCGTTCACCTAAACCGGTCACCGACTGGGCATCACTTTGTGCCTGGCTACAGGCCGCTTCCATCAGGCTGACTGCCTCATTCACCGTGCTGCGCAGGCTGTCGACTGTGCCGGCGATCTGCGCCGTGGAGGACTGAGTGCGTTGCGAGAGGCTGCGCACTTCATCTGCCACGACTGCAAAGCCACGACCCTGCTCACCAGCGCGAGCCGCCTCGATCGCCGCGTTGAGTGCCAACAGGTTGGTCTGCTCGGCCACGCCGCGAATGGTGTCGACCACCAATTGAATCTGCTGGCCTTGTTCGCTGACCCGCCCGAGTGCCGCTGCCGTGTCATTCAAACGTTGGTTGAGCTGCTGAATGCTTGCCGTGGTGCGCTGACTGTCGCGACTGCTGTCGGCCGCAATCCGTTGGGTGTGTTGAGCGCTGCCGGACGCTTGTTCACAACTCTGAGCGACCCCTTGAGAGGTCGCCGCCAATTGCGTGGCCGCTGCGGCGATCTGGCTGATCTGCAATTGCTGCGCTTCAACTTCACCGAGGGCGCCGCTGGAGTGATGGTTGAGGGTGCGCACCGCATTGCTCACCTGCAAGGTTTCGTGATCGACCCCCAGCAAACTGTTGCGCAGTTGCACCACGGCGACATTCAGCGCGGTGCTGATGGCCGCCAGTTCATCGCGGCCCTGCACAGGCACTTGCAGGCTGAGATTGCCGTCGCGCAACGCCTCGGCCAGCAAGGTGATGCCGCTGGCGCTGCGACGGATCGAGGCCTGCAAGCAGATGAACAGGTACAGCGCGGCCAGCAGCAGGCAGCCAAAGATCGTTGCCACCAGAATGAACTGGCGGATCGCCGAGCCGTGGTAGTAATCCAGGCGCTGATCCAGCGAAACCAATGACTGTTGGCGCAGCGAGGCAAGGTCGGTGAGCAGGCTGTCGAGGCTGCGTTCGAACTCTTCCGGCTTGAGCTTGATGCTGCCGCCAAAAACACCGTCATCGAGGACTTTCAGTTCGGCATCCAGATGCTTGAGGCTGTCCTGGTATTGCCCGGCCCAGCTTTGCAAGGCGCTGGGAAGGCGTGCTTCCAGAAGGCTGGCGGTTTTCACCAACTGCTCCCGGGCATCGCCGATACGGCTGCGCAAGTCACGCAATTGCAGGCGGCTTTGCAGGGTGAACTGTCCGGACACCACAGATGCCTGACCGACACTGGCCAGGCGGCCAACCCGCTCAATCAGGTCCGGCGCATGTTGCGTCGAGATTTGCGTCAGCAGATAGGTTTCCAGCCACGGCGCGAGCGTCAGGCGATTGTCCATGGCGATCTGCTCGCGCAAGGCTTGCAGTGCACTCAAGGCATTGGTGAAACGATCGTAGCCATCCGGCCACCAACCGACGCTGTTCAGGCTTTTCGAGTCCAGGCCGTTGAGCGCGGTTTGCAGGGCCTGATAACGGGACAGGGTTTCGCCCTCGGCGCCTTCGGTTTTAAGCGCATTACCGAGGTCCGTGGTGGCTTGGGCGACGGCAGGTTGAACCGCATCGAACGCGGCCATCGCGGCAAGGGTCGCCGGTGTTGGCTGGCGATTGGTTTCCGTTGCGCGCCAGCGGGCAGCGCGGTCACGTTGGGCGGCGAGCAAGTTGTCGAGCGCATCCAGGGCGAGCAGTTGACGAACGCCGGCCCGTTCGCCGGAGATCAGGTTCAGTTTGGCGCGATAGTCCTGACCGATCATCAACAGGCTGCCTGCCAGCGGCAGGATAAACAGCAGAAACAACAACTGAAATTTGCGTGCGAAGCCAAAACGCCCCAGCAATCCGATCCCCGGTGATAAAAAAGCCTGCATGCCCCATGACTCCTCTGGACACCACGCACCATTGGCGTGCGTCGGGGTCGTTGCGACCGCGACTTGTGCCCCTTTAAAAGGCCTCGAAAGTTCACCCTTGTCAGCTCTGTAGGCCGACTCTGTGGCGAAACTTCCCATTCTCGGTCCCCTTTGTAAGGGGCCGCGTTGAAGCGGATTAACAAGGCAAGATTCAGACCATGGCGTTGCGCTATCACCTTCTTGGCGATGAATGTCGAGGTCGTTAGCAGGCTAAGGGGATGGCGCTGTCGCACTGAAAAATGGCACATTGACGCACCTGCCCGTGTGCACCCATCTGTTGTACGGAAACTCTCATGGCTATTACGAACGCTCAGACCGGCGCGACGTCGGCACCCGCGACTCCACAAAGCAGTCCTCTGGTCATGCGCATCATCGGCGCGGTGGCGCTGGCGCATTTGATCAACGACCTGATTCAGTCGGTACTGCCGTCGATTTATCCGATGCTCAAGGCCAACTATGGCCTGACCTTCACCCAGGTTGGATTGATAACCCTGACCTTTCAGCTGACCGCGTCATTGTTGCAGCCATGGGTCGGTTATCACACCGATCGCCATCCCAAACCCTGGCTGCTACCGGCAGGGACGGTCTGTACGCTGATCGGCATTTTGATGATGTCGGTGGTCGGCAGCTTCCCGATGATTCTGTTGGCGGCAGGGTTGATCGGCATCGGCTCGTCGACCTTTCACCCGGAAGCCTCTCGTGTGGCGCGGTTGGCCTCGGGTGGGCGATTCGGCCTGGCGCAATCGACCTTTCAGGTCGGCGGTAATGCCGGTTCAGCGTTTGGTCCATTGCTGGCGGCGGCGATCATCATTCCATTCGGTCAGGGTCACGTGGCCTGGTTTGGCTTGTTCGCTGTGTTTGCGCTGTTTGTGCTCTATCGGATCAGCCGCTGGTACGCCAACCACTTGAACCTGTTCAAGCTCAAACAAGGTCAGGCAGCGACGCACGGCCTTTCAAAACGCCGGGTCATCAGTGCGCTGGTGGTGCTCGGTCTGCTGGTGTTCTCCAAGTATTTCTACATGGCGAGCTTCACCAGCTACTTCACCTTCTACCTGATCGAGAAGTTCGACCTGTCGGTGGCCAGTTCGCAGCTGCATCTGTTCCTGTTCCTGGGCGCAGTGGCGGCGGGGACGTTCTTCGGTGGTCCGATTGGCGACAAGATCGGGCGTAAGGCGGTGATTTGGTTTTCGATCCTTGGTGTTGCACCGTTCACTTTGATCCTGCCTCACGTTGATCTGTTCTGGACCAGCATTCTCAGTGTGGTGATCGGCTTTATTCTGGCTTCGGCGTTCTCGGCGATCGTGGTTTATGCGCAGGAACTGGTGCCAGGAAATGTCGGGATGATTGCCGGGGTATTCTTTGGGTTGATGTTCGGTTTCGGCGGGATTGGCGCGGCGTTGCTGGGGCATCTGGCGGATGTTCACGGCATCGAATACGTGTACTTCCTGTGCTCGTTCTTGCCGTTGTTTGGCGTGTTGGCGATCTTCCTGCCAAGAACCAGAAAGGTCTGAACCAACACAATTCCCTTTGTGGGAGTGAGCCTGCTCGCGATTGCGGTCGAACATTCTACGACTATGTTGACTGACAAAACGCTATCGCGAGCAGGCTCACTCCCACAGTGGATTGATGGCATGGCGGATAAGCCTGTCAGGCACAAAAAAGCCGCGTATCAAACGCGGCTTTTTCTTGGGCGGCTGCTTCGTTCTAAAAACTTAGACGTTGAAACGGAAGTGCATCACGTCGCCGTCTTTGACGATATAGTCCTTGCCTTCCAGGCGCCATTTACCGGCTTCTTTGGTGCCGGCTTCGCCCTTGTACTGGATAAAGTCGTCATAAGCGATGACTTCGGCGCGGATGAAGCCCTTTTCGAAGTCGGTGTGGATCACGCCGGCGGCTTGTGGTGCGGTAGCACCGACGCGGACGGTCCAGGCGCGGACTTCTTCGACACCGGCGGTGAAGTAGGTCTGCAGGTGCAGCATTTCGTAGCCAGCGCGAATCACGCGGTTCAGACCTGGCTCTTCAAGGCCCAGGGCCTCGAGGAACATGTCTTTCTCTTCACCGTCATCCAGTTCGGCGATTTCGGCTTCGATCTTGTTGCAGACCGGAACCACCATGGCGCCTTCTTCTTCGGCGATGGCCTTGACGATGTCCAGCAGCGGGTTGTTCTCAAAACCGTCTTCAGCGACGTTAGCGATGTACATGACCGGCTTGGTGGTCAGCAGGTGGAAACCACGAATCACCGCCTTATCGTCGGCGCCCATGGTCTTCATCAGGGTGCGCGCTGGCTTGCCGAGAGTGAAGTGAGCGATCAATTGCTCCAGCAGGCCTTTCTGGACCACGGCGTCCTTGTCACCACCCTTGGCGTTGCGGGCAACTTTCTGCAGTTGCTTCTCGCAGCTGTCGAGGTCGGCGAAGATCAGTTCCAGGTCGATGATCTCGATGTCGCGTTTCGGGTCGACGCTGTTGGAGACGTGAATCACGTTCTCGTCTTCGAAGCAGCGGACCACGTGAGCGATGGCATCGGTCTCGCGGATGTTGGCGAGGAATTTGTTGCCCAGGCCTTCACCTTTCGAGGCGCCGGCTACCAGGCCTGCGATGTCGACGAATTCCATGGTGGTCGGCAGGATGCGCTTTGGATTGACGATGGCTGCCAGGGCTTCCAGACGCGAATCCGGCATCGGCACGATGCCGGTGTTCGGCTCGATGGTGCAGAAGGGGAAGTTCTCGGCCGCGATCCCGGATTTGGTCAGGGCGTTGAACAGGGTGGACTTGCCGACGTTAGGCAGACCGACGATGCCGCAATTGAATCCCATGGTGTTTCCCCTCGGATTAGAGTCAGGCCTTCTGGCTGTGCAGGTTTTTCATCGCGCGGTTCCATTCACCGGCGAGGATATCCGGCAGCACGCCGAGGGCAAAGTCGATGCTGGCATCGAGTTTTTCCTGTTCGGCGCGTGGCGCACGACCCAGGACGAAATTTGAAACCATACTGGCAACGCCCGGGTGGCCAATGCCAAGCCGCAAGCGATGAAAGGTATTCTGATTGCCCAGTTGCGCAATGATGTCGCGCAACCCGTTGTGACCGCCGTGGCCGCCGCCCTGTTTGAGTTTGGCAACGCCCGGTGGCAGGTCCAGTTCGTCATGCGCCACGAGGATTTCTTCAGGCGTAATGCGGAAGAAACCGGCGAGTGCCGCGACGGCCTGGCCGCTGCGGTTCATGTACGTGGTGGGAATCAGCAGACGAACATCCTGACCCTGATGCGAATAGCGCCCGGTCAGGCCGAAATATTTGCGGTCCGCCACAAGGTTTACGCCTTGTGCGTTCGCGATGCGCTCAACAAAAAGGGCCCCTGCGTTATGCCGGGTCTGTTCGTATTCAGCGCCTGGATTTCCCAGGCCAACGATCAGTTTAATGGCAGTCACGATAGGGGCCCTTCCTTGGAGTGGTGGATAACATCGTCGCAATCATGTGTGCGGCGAAAGTGGACGATAAGTGCTCATTTACCATTATGTAAACTCCGCGTTCTCGCCCGCTTTCTCGCTACGTTCTAGTCCGCGATGTTACCGGTCACTCCGGCGAACAGAGTGAAATTACTCTGCTGCGCCTTCTTCAGTAGCTTCTGGAGCAACACGTGGAGCGTGGACATTGGCAACAGCCTTGTCATCGCCGTGTGCCAGAGCAACAAACTCAACGCCTTTAGGGGCTTTGAGGTCAGACAGGTGAATGATCGAGCCGATTTCAGCGTTAGCCAGGTCGACTTCGATGAATTCAGGCAGGTCTTTTGGCAAGCAGGTCACTTCGATTTCCGAAACAACGTGCGAAACTTCGCCGCCTTTCTTGATCGGAGCTTCTTCACCAACAAAGTGTACAGGCACGGTAGCGGTCAGTTTCTGGCCAGCTACAACGCGTACGAAGTCAGCGTGCAACACGTGGCCTTTGGCCGGGTGACGCTGCAGGGCTTTGATGATTACGTTTTGCTTGGTGCCGCCAACGTTCAGCTCGATGATGTGGCTGTAAGCCGCTTCGTTTTCGAGCAGTTTGGCAACTTCTTTAGCCAGCATGCTGATGGATTCAGGGGCTTTTTCGCCACCGTAAACTACAGCTGGTACCAGGCTTGCGAGACGACGCAGGCGGCGGCTCGCACCTTTCCCCAGGTCGGAACGCACTTCAGCATTCAGAGTAAAATCGTTCATGTTGTATCTCCAAAATAACCACATTCGCCCCAGCGGTTGCGACCAGCGCTAAAGGCGATATGGGCAAAAAAGCCCCGCCCCGACAGTAATGCCGGGGCGGGGCGCTTTTCGTCAACGAGACAGTCGAGAAGGGCAGGGCCCTTAACGGAACATCGCGCTGATCGATTCTTCGTTGCTGATGCGGCGGACCGCCTCGGCAACTACCGGCGCGATATCCAGTTGACGGATACGCGAGCAGGCTTGAGCAGCAGCGGACAACGGGATGGTGTTAGTCACCACCAGTTCGTCCAGCATGGAATTTTCAATGTTTTCGATCGCCCGACCGGACAGCACAGGGTGTGTGCAGTAGGCGAAAACCTTGGCAGCGCCATGCTCTTTCAGGGCCTTCGCCGCGTGGCACAGAGTGCCGGCGGTATCGACCATGTCATCGACCAGAATACAGGTACGCCCTTCGACATCACCGATGATATGCATCACTTCAGAGTGATTGGCTTTCTCACGGCGTTTGTCGATGATCCCGAGATCCACGCCCAGGGATTTGGCAACAGCACGTGCACGCACGACGCCGCCAATGTCCGGGGACACGATCATCAGGTTTTCGAAGCGCTGATCTTCAATGTCATCCACCAGAACCGGGGAGCCGTAGATGTTATCTACCGGAATATCGAAGAAACCCTGGATTTGGTCAGCATGCAGATCGACCGTGAGAACACGATCGATGCCGACTACGGTAAGCATGTCAGCAACGACTTTCGCGCTGATAGCCACACGTGCGGAACGCGGACGGCGATCCTGACGGGCATAACCAAAGTAAGGAATAACAGCAGTGATACGAGTAGCCGAGGAGCGGCGGAAGGCATCAGCCATCACTACCAGTTCCATCAGGTTATCGTTGGTCGGAGCGCAAGTCGGCTGAATAATGAAGACATCTTTACCGCGGACGTTTTCATTGATCTCGGCAGTAATTTCGCCGTCGGAGAACTTACCGACAGAGATGTCACCGAGAGGGATATGCAGCTGACGTACAACACGCCGAGCCAGATCGGGGTTAGCGTTCCCCGTAAAGACCATCATCTTGGACACGCGCAGTACCTAGAGGCTGAGGGTAACCTGGATGAGTATAGAAAATGGCAGGGGCGGCTGGATTCGAACCAACGCATGGCAGGATCAAAACCTGCTGCCTTACCGCTTGGCGACGCCCCTGTATCTGTTGCAACGATTACCCAGTAATCGGTTCCTTTAGAGCAGACTTTGCAGCTTGCGATGCAACATCGAAACGTTGCTTCCTTTTGCTACAAACCCTGTAAGGGTCTCTGTAAGAAGGGCCGAGACTTTATCAGCTTCAGCTTTGCTTGGGAAGCCCCCAAACACACAACTTCCAGTTCCGGTGAGTTTTGCTTCGGTAAAATTACCTAACAAATTCAATGCGTTACGTACATCTGGATAACGCCTTGCTACCACCGGTAAGCAGTCATTTCGACTGTTTCCCTTGGGAACGGGGCGCACTTTAATGGGAGAAGAGTTACGTGTCAACAACGGATCTGAAAAAATTTCTGCTGTACTTACAGAGACTTGCGGCACCAGCACGACATACCACGGTTCTTCGGGGTCTACAGGGGTGAGTTTCTCCCCTACGCCTTCGGCAAAAGCCGCGTGGCCACGCACGAAAACCGGGACGTCGGCCCCCAGTGTCAGGCCCAGCGCGGCCAGTCGATCCTCATCCCAATCCAGCTGCCAGAGATGATTCAGGCCGAGCAAAGTCGTCGCGGCATTTGAACTGCCGCCGCCGATTCCACCGCCCATGGGCAGAATTTTTTCGATCCAGATGTCGATGCCGAGCGAACAACCGGATTGCTCCTGAAGTTTTTTCGCGGCTTTGACGATCAGGTTGCTGTCGTGAGGAACGCCGACGAATTCGGTGTGCAACCGAATCACGCCGTCGTCGCGCACGGCGAAGGTGATTTCATCGCCATAGTCGAGAAACTGAAAAATCGTCTGCAACTCGTGATAACCGTCTTCACGACGACCGAGGATGTGCAGCATCAAATTGAGTTTGGCCGGGGAGGGTAGCGTCAAGCGTGGAGCAGTCATGTTCACTGCCCCAGTTTGCGTGGTTGCCATTCCTTGATCACCAGCGTGACATCAAGGTCGGTGCCGTGCAGTTTGATCCGCTCGGGCAGCCAGTAGCCGTTTTGCTCGGCGTAACTGAGGTATTCCACTTGCCAGCCATCCTGTTCGAGGTTGGCCAGGCGGCTGTCGGCATCCAGGGTCAGGCGACTTTTGCTGTCCGGCGCTGGTAGTCCGCGAACCCACCAGGCCAGATTGGACACCGGTAGCTTCCAGCCGAGCTGTTCTTCGACCAGCGCTTCGGGAGTCGTGGCGTCATAACGGCCCTGATTGGCCACTTCCAGTGAGACTTTGCCGGGGCGACCGGTCAAGCGAGCAGCGCCGCGACCCAATGGGCCAGACAGCCGGATGTCGTAGTAGTCCTGTCGCTGCAACCAATACAGCGTGCCGCTGCCCGAATCTTTTGGCGCGCGGATGCCGATCTTGCCGTTGATCTGCCAGCCATCGAGGCCGGTCAGCTGTTGTTTGTACTCGCGCCATTGGGCCGGGTTGCCTTGACCCTGGACCGATTCGCGGGCGCCGAAACCCGCGCAACCGGCGAGCAGGGCGATGAAGCTGAAAACAATGAGGTGGCGCAAAAACATAATCTTAAAGAGTCTCTGATCCGGTCAGGCGCTTGATGGTGCTGCGCAGAATTGGGCTGTCGGGTTGTTCCTTGAGGAACTTGCCCCAGATTTGCTTGGCTTCGCGTTGCTTGCCATTGGCCCACAGGACCTCGCCCAGGTGAGCGGCAACTTCCTGGTCGGGAAAACGCTCCAGGGCCTGACGCAGGTAGCGCTCGGCTTCATCGAGGTTGCCCAGGCGGAAGTGCACCCAGCCGAGGCTGTCGAGGACCGCCGGGTCTTCCGGGTTGATCTGGTGCGCTTGTTCGATCAGGGCCTTGGCTTCGGCATAACGCGTCGTACGGTCGGACAGGGTGTAGCCGAGGGCATTCAGCGCCATCGCATTGTCCGGGTCGCGCTTGATGATCAGGCGCAGGTCTTTTTCCATCTGCGCCAGGTCATTGCGTTTTTCCGCCTGCATGGCGCGGGTGTAAAGCAGGTTCAGATCGTCCGGGTACTTTTGCAGCGCGGTTTGCAGAACCTGCCAGGCCTTGTCGGGCTGCTTGTTGGCAGACAAGGTCTCGGCTTCGATCAGGTACAACTGAATCGCGTAATCAGGTTGCTCGTCGCGTTCGGTTGCCAGACGGCGCTGCGCTTCAGCGGTCTTGCCATTGTTGATCAGGATGTCGGTCTGGCGCAGTTGCGCGGGCAGATAGTCATTGCCCGGGCCGACCTGGGCGTACTCGATCAGTGCGCCTTGCGGATCGTTGCGCTCTTCCGCGATACGGCCGAGGTTCAGGTGCGCCGAATCGACATGGCTTTCCCGGGCAATCAGATCTTCCAGGTAACCTTTGGCCTCGTCCCAGGCCTTGGCTTCCAGGCACACAAGCGCCAGGGAGTAACGCAGTTCGTCGTCTTCCGGGTATTGCTGAACCAGGCTTGAGAACTCGACCTTGGCGTCATCCATGCGGTCCTGTTCAACCAGCATGCGCGCATACGTCAGGCGCAGGCGTTTGTCGTCCGGGTACTTCTTGATGTTTTTTTGCAGCAGCGGCAAGGCTTCGTCGCCACGATTGAGCCCTTGCAACAGGCGCGCACGCAGCAGGATCGGGGCAATTTCGCCGTCGTCCGGTGGATTGTCCTCCAGCAGGGTCAGCGCGCCTTTGGTGTCACCGTCCTGTTGCAGCAGCAAGGCCTTGCCGAAAATCAACTGGCTGTTGTTCGGGTGGCGCAGCAATAAACGGTCAAAACTTTTCATCAAGCCGTTGCGGGTGTCCTGGTCGGTATCGGCCGCGGACAGGGCGAGGAAGTCGAAATGCGTGTCGCCTTTGCCGAGCAGGACTTTCTCCATATAGACCATGGAGTCGTCATAACGCCCTGCGCGCGCCAGCTGCACGGCAGCCGCCCGTTGCGCTTCGAGATCGTCCGGGGCGTTTTTTGCCCAGATCAACGCGGTGTCCAGGGCGGCCTGATCGGCGCCCAGGTACTCGGCGATGCGGAAGGCCCGCTCGGAGATGCCCGGATCCTGAGTATTGATGGCCTGGGTCACGTAGTTGTCCAGGGCAATGTCGAAACGATTGCGCTGGCCAGCCAGTTCGGCGCTCAACAGGCTGAAGACGGTTTCTTCACTGAATGAGCTGTAAACCTTGGGCTTTTCAGGGGCCGGAGTGCTGTCTTCGACCGGCGGCGTACCGTCCGACGAAACGGGTGCCAAGACCTGGCAGCCGCTGAGGAAGACAAAAGCGAGGAGCAACGCGGAAGATCTATTCATATAGGAAGAGGACGACTAACCTGCGGTCGGATCATCATGACACAAGCCTTCGGCCAAACATAACCGAGTCTCGATGGATGCCTTTATAGAGGCAGGTCATTGGGACAATAGTCAGCGGTAGTTGTTCTGGCTCTGTCGAAGTAGGACAATTGCCGGCTTCACGTCACCATCAGCGACCTTGAATGGCCTTCCTTGCACTCGGTATCAACCACAAGACTGCGTCAATAGACGTCCGCGAGCGCGTGGCCTTTACCCCTGAGCAGCTGGTGGAGGCCTTGCAGCAGCTCTGCCGACTCACCGACAGCCGCGAAGCTGCGATCCTCTCCACCTGCAATCGCAGTGAGCTCTATATAGAACAGGATCACCTTTCGGCTGACATCGTATTGCGCTGGCTGGCCGATTATCATCATTTGAGCCTCGACGAGCTGCGCGCGAGCGCTTATGTGCACGAAGATGATGCGGCAGTTCGTCACATGATGCGGGTCGCCTCCGGGCTCGATTCGCTGGTGTTGGGCGAACCGCAGATTCTAGGTCAGATGAAATCGGCCTACGCCGTTGCGCGTGAGGCCGGCACCATCGGGCCGCTGCTGGGGCGTTTGTTTCAAGCGACGTTCAATGCCGCCAAGCAAGTGCGCACCGACACGGCCATCGGCGAGAACCCGGTGTCCGTGGCGTTTGCCGCGGTCAGCCTGGCGAAACAGATTTTCAGTGACTTGCAACGCAGCCAGGCCTTGCTGATCGGCGCAGGCGAGACCATCACCCTGGTCGCCCGCCATCTGCATGAGCTGGGTGTGAAGCGCATCGTGGTCGCCAACCGTACCCTGGAACGCGCGAGCATCCTGGCTGAGCAGTTTGGCGCCCACGCCGTGTTGCTCTCGGACATCCCTGCGGAGCTGGTGCGCAGCGACATCGTTATCAGCTCCACCGCCAGCCAATTGCCGATCCTTGGCAAAGGCGCCGTGGAAAGCGCCTTGAAACTGCGCAAGCACAAACCGATCTTCATGGTGGACATCGCCGTACCACGCGATATCGAACCTGAAGTCGGCGAGTTGGACGACGTTTACCTGTATAGCGTCGACGATCTCCACGAAGTGGTCGCCGAGAACCTCAAGAGTCGCCAGGGTGCAGCCCAGGCCGCCGAAGAGATGGTCTCGGTCGGCGCCGAAGATTTCATGGTCCGCCTGCGCGAACTGGCGGCGGTGGATGTGCTCAAGGCCTATCGCCAGCAAAGCGAGCGCATGCGCGACGAAGAATTGCAAAAGGCCCAGCGTATGCTGGCCAACGGCAGCAGCGCCGAAGAGGTGCTGGTGCAACTGGCGCGCGGCCTGACCAACAAACTCTTGCACGCACCGAGCGTGCAGTTGAAAAAGCTTTCTGCCGAAGGCCGCCTCGATGCGCTGGCCATGGCTCAGGAACTCTTTGCCCTGAATGAGGGCTCATCGGATAGCTTTTCGGATAAAAAACCGCAATGAAAGCGTCACTGCTCAATAAGCTGGACATCCTCCAGGACCGTTTCGAGGAATTGACCGCCTTGCTTGGCGATGGCGAAGTCATTTCCGATCAGGCCAAATTCCGCACCTATTCCAAGGAATACGCGGAAGTCGAACCGATTGTCGCCACCTATAAACAGTTGCTCAAAGTGCAAGGTGACCTCGAAGGTGCCCAGGCACTGCTCAAGGACAGCGACCCGGACATGCGCGAAATGGCCGTGGAAGAAGTTCGCGAAGCCAAAGAGCAACTGATCGACATCGAAGCCAGCCTGCAACGCATGCTGTTGCCCAAGGACCCGAATGACGGGCGCAACGTGTTTCTCGAAATCCGTGCCGGCACCGGCGGTGACGAGGCGGCGATTTTCTCTGGCGACCTGTTCCGCATGTATTCGCGTTACGCCGAGCGGCGTGGCTGGCGGGTGGAAATCCTCTCCGAGAACATCGGCGAGCACGGCGGCTATAAAGAAGTCATCGCCCGGGTTGAAGGCGAGAACGTCTACGGCAAACTGAAATTCGAATCAGGCGCGCATCGCGTGCAACGAGTTCCGGCCACCGAATCCCAGGGTCGCATCCATACCTCGGCCTGCACCGTGGCAGTGTTGCCTGAGCCGGACGAACAGGAAACGATCGAGATCAACCCGGCGGATCTTCGGGTCGACACGTATCGCTCCTCCGGTGCCGGTGGACAGCACGTCAACAAGACCGATTCGGCGATCCGCATCACGCACTTGCCGTCCGGCATTGTCGTGGAGTGTCAGGAAGAACGTTCCCAGCACAAGAACCGCGCCCGGGCCATGTCCTGGCTGTCGGCCAAACTCAACGATCAGCAAACCAGCGCCGCCGCCAATGCCATCGCCAGCGAGCGTAAGTTGCTGGTCGGTTCAGGTGATCGCTCCGAGCGCATCCGCACCTACAACTTTGCCCAGGGCCGGGTGACCGATCACCGGGTCAACCTGACGCTGTATTCCCTCGACGAAATCCTCGCGGGCGGCGTCGAAGCGGTGATCGAACCGTTACTGGCCGAGTTCCAGGCCGATCAATTGGCAGCGATAGGTGAGTAAATGACGATCATTGCCAGTTTGTTGCGCGCCGCCGATTTGCCCGACTCGCCCACGGCGCGTCTGGATGCCGAATTATTGCTGGCCGCTGCCTTGGGCAAGTCCCGCAGTTTTCTGCACACCTGGCCGGAACGCATTGTGCCGAGCGAAGCGGCGCTGAAATTCTCCCAATACCTGCAACGTCGTCGCGGCGGTGAGCCGGTGGCGTACATTCTGGGTCAGCAAGGGTTCTGGAAGCTTGATCTGGAAGTCGCGCCACACACGCTGATCCCACGCCCGGACACCGAATTGCTGGTGGAAGCCGCGCTGGAATTATTGCCGGCCACACCGGCCAACGTGCTCGACCTCGGCACCGGCAGCGGCGCCATTGCCCTGGCTTTGGCCAGCGAACGTCCGGCCTGGAAGGTTACCGCCGTGGATCGCGTGCTCGAAGCCGTGGCGCTGGCCGAGCGCAATCGTCAACGCCTGCACTTGAACAACGCCACGGTACTGAGCAGCCATTGGTTCAGCGTCCTGGAAGGCCAGCGTTTTCAACTGATCATCAGCAACCCGCCTTACATCGCCTCCGCCGATCCGCATCTGGTGGAAGGTGATGTGCGCTTCGAGCCGGCCAGCGCCTTGGTGGCTGGCGTTGACGGGCTAGACGATCTGCGCCTGATCGTCGCCCAGGCGCCGGATTATCTGGAAGCGGGCGGCTGGCTGATGCTCGAACACGGTTACGATCAAGCCAATGCAGTGCGCGATTTGCTGTTGACCCACGGCTTTGAAGCCGTCCACAGCCGCACCGATCTGGGCGGTCACGAACGTATCAGCCTGGGGCGCCTGCCGTGCTGAATGATCAGGAATTGTTGCGCTATAGCCGACAGATTCTGTTGCAACACGTCGACATCGACGGCCAGTTGCGGCTGAAAGAAAGCCGCGTATTGATCGTCGGCCTCGGCGGTCTCGGCTCACCGGTTGCGCTTTATCTGGCGGCTGCCGGTGTCGGCGAGCTGCACCTGGCGGACTTCGACACCGTCGACCTGACCAACCTGCAACGCCAGATCGTTCACGACACCGACAGCGTTGGCCTGAGCAAAGTCGATTCGGCGATTCGCCGTCTGAGCGCGATCAATCCCGAGATCCGATTGATCGCCCATCGCACCGCGCTGGACGAAGACTCCCTGGCCGCCGCCGTGGCGGCGGTGGACCTGGTGCTGGACTGCTCCGACAATTTTTCCACCCGCGAAGCGGTCAACGCTGCGTGTGTTGCCGCCGGCAAACCGCTGGTCAGCGGCGCGGCGATTCGCCTCGAAGGGCAATTGTCGGTGTTCGACCCGCGCCGTCCGGAAAGCCCGTGTTACCACTGTTTATATGGTCACGGCAGCGAAGCCGAGTTGACCTGCAGTGAAGCCGGCGTCGTCGGTCCATTGGTTGGGCTGGTGGGCAGCCTTCAGGCGCTCGAAGCGATGAAACTGCTGGTGGGTTTCGGCGAGCCGCTGGTAGGGCGCCTGTTGTTGATCGATGCCTTGGGCTCGCGCTTTCGTGAATTGCGGGTCAAGCGTGATCCGGGTTGCAGCGTCTGTGGTTCGAAACATGCGTGAAGCGCCTATCGGCGTGTTCGACTCCGGCGTCGGTGGGCTCTCGGTGCTGGCCGAGATCCAGCGTTTGCTGCCCAACGAGTCTCTGCTGTACGTCGCCGACTGCGGCAATGTTCCCTACGGTGAGAAAACCCCGGAATTCATCCAGCAACGTTGCAGCGTGATGGCCGAATTTTTTCAGCAGCAGGGCGCCAAAGCCTTGGTGCTGGCGTGCAACACGGCGACCGTATCCGGTGTTGCGGATTTGCGCCGCGATTATCCCGAGTGGCCCATCGTCGGCATGGAACCCGCGGTCAAACCCGCCGCTGCCGCGACCCGCAGTGGCGTGGTCGGCGTACTCGCCACCACAGGCACGTTGCAGAGCGCAAAGTTTGCAGCCTTGCTCGACCGATTCGCCACCGATGTGCGCGTCATCACTCAACCGTGCCCCGGCCTGGTGGAGCTGATTGAAAACGGCGATCTGCACAGCGAGGCATTGCGTCAGTTGCTGGCCGGGTATGTCGGACCGCTGCTCGGCGCCGGGTGCGACACGATAATTCTCGGCTGCACGCATTATCCCTTCCTAAAGCCATTGCTAAAGCAGATGATCCCGGATGACATCAGCTTGATCGACACCGGCGCCGCTGTAGCGCGGCAACTTCAGCGCCTGTTGGCCGAGCGTGAACTGCTCGCCGAGGGACCTGCACGTGCTGCGCAGTTCTGGACGAGTGCCGATCCGGAGCATTTCAGAAATATCTTGCCGATCCTGTGGAATACCGCTGGCATTGTGCAAAGCTTCAAAGGGTAAACAAGATCCTGGGGCAAACGAGTAATTGGGGTGAACTTCTGATTAAGCGTCGACTTCTATAGCGGTGAGCAACAAAAATAACCTTACGAAATTGTTCGGAAAAGGATGTTTCTAATGAAGCGACTATTCTGCTTGGCCGCGATTGCGGCCGCACTGATGGGGCAAAGTTTCACTGCACAGGCGGCAGGCGTGGAGTTCGCGGTCGGCCAGACCAGCGAGTCGACCATGACCTATCGACTGGGCATGCAATTCGATTGGGACAAGAGTTGGTTGCAGAGTGATGTCGGTCGTTTGACCGGGTACTGGAGCGGCGCTTACACCTACTGGGACGGCGACGAGGCCTCCAGCAACCACAGCCTGTCGTTCTCGCCGGTGCTTGTTTACGAATTTTCCGGCCAGACCGTCAAGCCCTACGTGGAGTTGGGCGTTGGCGTCGCGGTGTTCGCCAATACCGAAGTTGAAAACAATCAACTCGGCAGTGCCTTTCAGTTTGAAGACCGGTTCGGCTTTGGCCTGCGCTTTGCGGGCGGACATGAAGTCGGCATTCGTGCGACGCACTATTCAAATGCCGGGCTCAGTAGCCCGAACAACGGTGTAGAAAGCTACGCGCTGCACTACACGATGCCGTTGTGACGTTAAAAGCTTCGCGGGCAAGCCTCGCTCCTACAGGAAACCACCTGACCTGTAGGAGCGAGGCTTGCCCGCGAAGGCGTCAGAACTAACATCACATCTTTAACTACCGATACGCCGTAGTAATTCCCTGGCGCTCTTCGATGCATTCCGGTGCCCCCATCTCGAACTCCCGGCAGATCAGCGGGCGTTTTTCGTAGATGGTGCACATCATGCTGTTGCGATCCAGCGCAGCGCACCAGCCGTCATCCAGACGCAGCATGACTTCCCCGCCCCAATCATCGGTATCGATAAAACGCTCGGGCACACCCGTGTCGGTGATCAGCATGACTTCGAGCTGACAGCAACAGGCTGCGCAGGTCGAGCATGTGACGGCCGGCTCGGTGATTTGCGTGTGGGGAATGGTTTTCATGGCGCGCAGTGTAAGGCAGTGGGCCGAAACTGTGTAAAAGGCCTGACGGACGCTCAGCTGCGGGTGTTCGCCGCCAGCCGTTGAGCCATGAAATGCAGCGCGGGAAACAACAAGGCCCAGAGCAGTCCGATGCCCACCAGCGTGGGCACCTGGCCGTAAGGGAACTGCACGTCCGCCAGTTTCCCTCCCGCGAAATACGACATCGGTCCACCCACCGCGCCCAGCAGGCTGCCGAGCCACCAGGGGTTGGCGGTCCATTGCAGGCAATGGCGCAAGGTCGTTGCCAGTAACGCCCACAACAGTATCAGCCACAGCGGAATCAATGGCGCGACGTCGGCGAAGTCGAACACCCCCAGCCAGCGCAACGAACTGTCGACGGTGGTGCCCAGCAGCACAACGCTGAGGATCAGTCGGCCTTCATCGGCCCAGCGACTTATCCACAGCAAATGAATCACCAGCGCCGCTAGCGCCACTAACAGCCATAAACTGTTGCCGCCCGCCACACAGGCAAACCAGCCGAGCTGAAACAGCACGGCATTGGCCACGCGCTCAAGCATCGAAGCGGCCAAGCAGCGGCGCGGGCATCGCCGACGGTTTGGCCAGCAGCAATTGCGCAGTGCCGATGGTGCGCTCCAGGAATCCCCCTTCGCAGTAACACAGATAAAATTCCCACAACCGCAGGAAATAATCGTCGTAGCCCAATTCGCTCAAGCGCCCCTGGGCGCGGCGAAAATTCTCATGCCACAGGCGCAGGGTTCGGGCGTAATGCAGGCCGAAATCCTCCATGTGCAGCAGGTTCATGTCGGTGTCGCGGCTGATGATTTCCAGCATCTTCTGCACACAGGGCAGGGCGCCGCCGGGGAAAATGTAGCGCTGAATGAAATCGACACTGCCCTTGGCCTGTTCGTAACGCTGTTCGCGGATGGTGATCGCCTGCAACAGCATCAACCCGTTGCTTTTGAGCAGGTGAGCGCATTGTTTGAAATAGACCGGCAGGAAGCGATGGCCGACGGCTTCGATCATCTCGATCGACACCAGTTTGTCGTACTGCCCGGTGAGGTCGCGGTAATCCTTGAGCAGCAGCGTGACCTGGTCTTGCAGGCCTAGGGCTTCGATGCGTTGTGCAGTAAAGGCGTACTGTTCTTTTGACAGCGTGGTGGTGGTGACTTTGCAGCCGTAATGCTGCGCCGCGTAAAGCGCCATGCTGCCCCAGCCGGTGCCGATTTCCAGCAAGTGATCACTGGGTTTCAGCGCGAGTTTCTGGCAGATCCGCTCCAGCTTGTTCAACTGCGCCTGTTCCAGGCTGTCTTCGTCCGACAGGAACTGCGCGGCGGAATACATCATGGTGGGGTCGAGAAACTGTTCGAACAGGTCATTGCCGAGGTCGTAGTGAGCCGCGATGTTTTTCTGCGAGCCCTTGCGCGTGTTGCGATTGAGCCAGTGCAGCCCTTGAACGAAGGGGCGGCCGAGTTTCGCCAGGCCACCTTCCAGCGCATCCAGCACCTCAAGGTTGCTGACGAAAACGCGAACCACCGCGGTCAGGTCCGGTGAACTCCAATAGCCGTGGATAAACGCTTCGCCAGCGCCGATCGACCCGTTACCCGCCACCAGACCCCACGCAGCAGCGTCGAGGATATGGATCTCCCCGATCAGTTGACTGCCTGCGTTACCGAAGACATGCCGTTCGCCGTTTTCGATGACCACCAATTGTCCATGTTTGAGCTGCGTCAGTTGCCGCAGTACGCCACGGCGCAGCAACGATCCGGTCAGGCCATGGGGGCTGAGAAGATTGACTTTGGCCGAGGCACTAGTGGATTTCATGACGGCGATCCTTGGGCGGAACCAGGGCGGTTTGAACGCTGCCATCGGCAGCCTGATGAGCGAATAGCGGTACGCGTTTAAGCAACAGGCGCAGGGCCTGCCAATAGATCGCGAGGCAGGTTTTCGCCGTCATCCACGGAAAGCGCCGCAAGTAACGGTGCAGGCTGGCTCGATCGAGTGCTTCGCGTTTCAGGCTGAGCGTGGCGTCGAACAATTTCACATCGCCCTGCCAGTCCGCCATGTGCACGCCGAGCTTTTGCGCCGCGGGACTGAAACTCATGCGGTATTCCAGGTCTGGCGGCAAAAACGGCGAGACGTAAAACGCCTTTGCCACGGCGAAGTGTTGATGGAAATCGGACAGATTCACCGGGGCCTTGGCGGGTAATACGTAGTGATAACGCTCGCGCCACGGGGTGTTGGTGACTTCGCAAAGAATCGCCGCCAATTGCCCGTCAGCCTCATGGCAGTAGAAAAAACTCACCGGATTGAACGACAGGCCCCAACTGCGGGCCTGGGTCAGCAGGCAGATTGAACCTTGCGGTGCATGGCCGATGGCCTGGCTGACGAGTTGGCGTACCGCGTCAATCAGGCGCGTGCCGTTGCCGGTATAGGCTTTGAGGTAATCACTCTCGCGAAACGAGTACGGGGCGAAGCGACTGGTGCCCGAGAACGGCGACAAACCAAGCACGGCGTCCTGTTCGTCGAGGTCCAGGTACAACAGGCCGATCCGGTAACGGAAGGCATGGGGCTTTGGGGCGAACCGCCGATGGGCGATCCAGCCGCTGTAGAGGGCGCTGTTCACAATACTTCGCCAAACGAGCGAGCGACGCGTAACGCGCTGACCACGCCGTCTTCATGGAAACCGTTGGCCCAATAGGCGCCGCAATAGTAAGAGTGTTGCGCGCCGTCCAATTCTTCCCAGCGGTTTTGCGCAGCGACGGCCGCCAGGCTGAATTGCGGATGCGCGTACGTGAATTTGGCGAGCACTTTGCCCGGCTCGATGCCTGCGCTCTGGTTGAGGCTGACGCAGAACGTGGTATCGCTCTGGATGCCTTGCAGGATGTTCATGTCGTAGGTGACGGCTGCCCGAGTGTGGCCCGGGCCACCGAGGCGATAATTCCAGCTGGCCCAAGCGAGTTTTCGGGTGGGCAGCAGGCGTGTGTCGGTGTGCAGCACCACTTCGTTGTCGGCGTAGGGCAGGGCGCTGAGGATTGATTGTTCGGCATCGCTCGGCTTGGCCAACAGCTTCAGGGCCTGATCGCTGTGACAGGCAAACACTACTTTGTCGAAACGCTCGCTGCCGGCGGTGCTGTGGACCATGACGCCATCCTCATCACGTTCGACCCGGGTCACTGGGCAGTTGAGACGGATCTTCTCTTTAAAGGTCGCCGTCAATGGCCCGATGTAAGCACTCGAGCTGCCTTCGATCACACGCCATTGCGGGCGATTGCTGACTGAGAGCAGGCCGTGATTCTTGAAAAACCTGACAAAGAATTGCAGCGGGAAACCGAGCATGTCCGCCATGGACATCGACCAGATCGCTGCGCCCATCGGCACGATGTAATGGAGGATGAAGCGCTCGCCATAGCGGCCGTTTTTCAGGTAGTCGTCCAGCGTGGTGTCGACGGCGATCCGCCCTTCATCCAGGTCGCGCCGGGCTTCTTTATTGAAGCGCTGGATGTCGCGCAACATGCCCCAGAATCCTGGCGACAACAGATTTCGACGTTGGGCGAACAAGCTGTTGAGGTTATTGCCGTTGTACTCCAGGCCCGAGTCCGGATCCGTCACTGAAAAACTCATTTCAGTCGGTTTGAACCCCACGCCGGTCTGGCCCAGCAGGCGAATGAAATTCGGGTAGGTCCAGTCGTTGAACACAATGAAACCGGTGTCCACGGCGTAGCGCTGACCATCGACGGTCACATCCACGGTGTGTGTGTGACCGCCGACCCAGTCGCTGGCCTCGAACAGGGTGATCTCATGCCTGCGGTTGAGCAGGTAGGCGCTGGTCAGCCCCGAGATCCCGCTGCCGATGATGGCGATGTTCACGGTACATCCCGGATCGGCGGACTGCTGCGCACCATGCGTTTGCCGATCGCCAGTTTCACGCAGTTGGGCATTTTCGACAGAGGCCAGAGAGCAGCCATGAACAATCCGGGAAAGGCGATCTCCAGCGGACGGTTCTTGAGCTTGGCGAAGATGTGCCGGGCGGCCTTGGCCACTGGCCAACTGAGCGGCATCGGGAAATCGTTTTTTGCCGTCAGCGGGGTTTCGACAAACCCCGGGCTGACCACCGTGACTTCGATGCCTTCCGGCGCCAGATCAATGCGCAGGGATTCGAACAGGTAACGCAACCCGGCCTTCGACGCGCCATAGGCTTCGGCCCTTGGTAGCGGCAGGTAGGTCACCGAACTGGCGACGCCCACCAGATGCGGCGCCGTGCCCTTGCGTAGCAGGGGCAACGCGGCCTCGATGCAATAGGCGCTCGCGAGCAAATTGGTGCGCACCACGTGCTCCACGATCGACGCATCGAACTGCTTAACGTCGACGTATTCGCAGGTGCCGGCATTGAGGATGACCGTGTCCAGAGAGCCCCAGGCATAAGCAATTTGTTCGCCGATTTCGCGCACTGTCTGACTGTCAGTCAGATCGCCAGGCACGACCAGCACTTGCCCGGGATAACGCAGGGACAAGACTTTCAGCACCGCTTTCGAGCGCGAGCTCACGGCCAGGTGTGCGCCGGTTTTCAGTATTTCTTCGGCCAGTGAAGCGCCAATGCCACTGCTGGCACCCGTTAACCAGTATCGCCGTGGAGGCGTAAGGCTCATCCCATTCTCCTTTTCAACCAGGCAATCGCCCGGCCCAATACGGGTAAATGTTCGTAAAGTAGTGCCCCGGCATCGAAGTAATCCCGGTGGCGGTAAACCTTGTCGCGCCAGCGCAAGTGCGAGCACCCGTCAACGCGAATCAACTGGCCGCCACCCAGGCGTGGATGGCGGTAACTCATGACCCAGCGCAGATACCCTTCGCCTTCGCCGGTCTGGTCGAAGCCGTGAAAATCAAAACGCAGTTCGCTGACGTTGGCGTAGAGCTCCGCGAAGTAGCTGCGCAATTGTCCGAGTCCTTGCACTTCATGAAGCGGATCGGTGAAGTGCACGTCTTCGGTGTAGAGCTCACCGAGGCGTTGCAGGTTGTCTTTGTCCAATTGCGCGAACTGCCGGGCAAAATGCCGCAGGAAATCACTCATAAGCACCTCCTGCGCTCTGTCGCGACGGCAGGTTTTTGAACGCAGCCAAGGCACGTGCTCGACTGGTGCTTAGATTGACGATTGGCGATGGGTAATCCGCAACCCCGAACAAGCCGCCGACGTTCGCCGGGTTGTGCACTTCTTTCTTGTTCAGCCCGGCCAGCTCCGGTAGCCAGTGCTTGATGAACACGCCTTCGGCGTCGAATTTTTCCGACTGGCTCAACGGATTGAAAATACGGAAATAGGGTGCCGAGTCAGTACCTGTGGAAGCACTCCACTGCCAGCCGCCGTTGTTCGCCGCCAGGTCGCCGTCGATCAAGTGGCGCATGAAAAAACGTTCGCCTTCGCGCCAGTCGATCAGCAGGTTCTTGGTCAGGAACATCGCCACCACCATGCGCAAGCGGTTGTGCATCCAGCCGGTTTCGAGCAATTGGCGCATGGCTGCGTCGATGATCGGCAGGCCGGTACGGGCTTGCTGCCAGGCCAGTAGTTCTTCCGGGGCGTCGCGCCAGGCCAGGGCTTCGGTTTCCGGGCGGAATGCGCGGTGACGCGAGACCCGTGGGTAGCCCACCAGAACGTGTTTGTAGAACTCGCGCCACAGCAACTCGTTGATCCAGGTGACCGCACCAACCTTGCCGCTTTCGAACTCGCCTTGGTTACTTTGCACGGCGGCGTGCAAACACTGGCGTGGGGATATCACCCCGGCAGCCAGGTAGGCCGAGAGCTGGCTGGTGCCGGGTTTGGCCGGGAAGTCGCGCTCGTTTTTGTAGTAGTCGATTTGTGCGTCGGCGAAGGTGTCGAGGCGGCGGCGCGCTTCGGTTTCACCGGCCGGCCAAAGCTTGCGCAAACTGTCGCTGGGCGTCTCGAAACCTTCAACGCTCGACGGGATGTCGTCGCTGCTGATGTTCAATGGCGCCTGTACGGCCGGTGCAGCAACCCGTCCCGGAAGAGAGCGGTGCAGGCGTTCGTAACAGACTTTGCGGAACTGGCCGAAGACCTGGAAGTAAGTGCCAGTCCTGGTCAGCACGGTGCCCGGTTTGAACAGCAGTTGATCAAGGTAGCTAAAGAAGTCGATGTCATGAGCCTTCAGCGTTTCGGCTACCGCCGTATCACGACGGCTTTCATGAATGCCGTATTCCTCGTTGACGTGCACCGCGTCAATGTTCAATTGCTGACACAGTTCGAGCAGAACGTTCGGCGCCTCATCCCAGCGTGGGGCCCGGCGGATCAGCAGGGGAATGTTCAGCTCGCCCAGGGCGCGGCTCAGTTCATCCAGGTTGCGCAGCCAGAAGTCCACTTTGCAGGGCGCGTCATCGTGTTCCAGCCATTGCTCCGGGCTCAACAGGTAGACCGCCACCGTCGGGCCGCGCGCTGCGGCAGCCGAGAGGGCGGTATTGTCGTGTAGGCGCAAGTCGCTGCGCAGCCAGATCAATTGCATGGTGGTGTCCGCACGTTTCATTAAATAAGCCCACGCTTGACCAGTTCCTGATGAGCCAATAGCGGGTCTTCAGCCAGGAACAAATCAGCGATCTCGGAAGTTCTTACGGACAACTCGGCGTGGTGGATGCATACCGTTGGTCCGGCAATTATTTTTGGGCAACTGACGCCATTCAAAAGTTTCGGTAGCTGCGAAAGATTCATGGCTTTGCTGGAATACAGCAGTACGCCGCGGGCTTGCAGGTGATCGACCGCCAACGAGAGTTCGCCCGCCGGCAGCGGCCAGTCGAAGACTTCCACCGGGCAATCGGCGCTGCTGATCAGCCACGCGGTCAGCCACAGATGAGGTTCCAGTGGCAGGTCCGAGTGGTTGATCAACAGAAATGGCGCGGTGCGTAACTGACGATTGTTATGGTAGATGCGTGCGCCAAATTTGCTGCGCAGCCAGGAAAAGAAAAACACCCGCTCCATCTGCGCACCGAACTGGCCCTGCCAGCGTTGTTCCAGTTCCGCCAGCAACGGCATCAGCAGTTGTTCGCACAAGGTGCGTGGCGGATACAGCGCCATGGCTTGATTGACGGTGTCATCCAGCGTGCGTTCATTGAGTTGGGTCACCGCTTGCAGCAACGTCTGGCCCAGCACCTGCCAATCGTTTTCGATGGCTTCGGTAAAGGCCTGAGGCGTGTCGAGCAGTTGCTTGACCTGGCTGACGGCCACGCCACGATTGAGCCAGGTGAGGATCGTCAAGATTCGTTGCACGTGTTCGGCAGAGAACAGGCGATGCCCCTTGGGCGTGCGCTGGGGCACGATCAGCCCGTAACGTCGTTCCCAGGCGCGCAGGGTCACGGCGTTCACGCCGGTCTGCCGCGCCACTTCACGGATCGGCAACCAGCCTTCGTCCAGGGCTTTCTTGAAGTCATCGCCGAGGTCTTCCCGGGCGCTGGTGTCGAGTGGACTTTTCATTAGATTGCGTTTCGCAGACTGAGGTTTTCCGGGTGCGGCTGAAGGTAAACCTGCTGCGCAATATACGGATCCGGGTGTTGGCGGAAGTAATGTTTGAGCAGCGTCATTGGCACCACCAGCGGCACGATGCCGTGTCGGTACTGGCCGATGACGTGTTGCACTTCCTGCTTGTCTTCAGGGCTGATGACCTGTTTGAGGTAACCACTGATGTGTTGCAGCACATTGGTGTGAGTGCGGCGCGTGGCACATTTTTTCAAAGCGACCATCAGCTCGCTGAAGTAGCGCGGGCCGAGTTCGTCGGGATCGGTCTGGCCCATGTTGCCCAGCAAGTTGCCCAGGGTTTTGTATTGCACCGGGTTGTGGGCCATCAGCAGGTATTTGTAGCGCGAATGGAAGTCCGTGAGGCCGCGTCGGGTCAGGCCTTCTTGCCGTAACTGCTGCCAGGCGCTGTAGGCGAACACGCGGGTGAGGAAGTTTTCGCGCAGCACCGGGTCGTTGAGGCGGCCAGCTTCTTCCACCGGCAAGTCGGGGTGCAGGGCGCAGAACGCCTGGGCGTAGATGCCGCGTCCACCACCGTCCACCGGCGCTCCGTTGGCGTGGTAGACCTTGACCCGGTCGAGGCCGCACGAAGGGGATTTCTGCATAAAGATGTAGCCGCAGACATCGTCCAGTTCCGCGGCCATTTTTTGACCGTACTCGGCGAGTGGCCGGGTGACGTTGATCTCAGGGTTGACGGTGCCGACCGCCTCGGGATGTTCAGGGTCGCCGATCAGGCGGATCGGTTCGCGAGGAATACCCAAGCCGATGGCGACTTCCGGGCACACCGGGACGAAATCGAAATAGTCGGTGAGGGTGCGACTGCACAGCCGTGATTCCTTGTGCCCGCCGTTGTAACGCACCTCGGCCCCCATCAAGCAGGCGCTGATGGCGATTTTCGGACGGGTCGTTGGCTGTTCGCGCATCGGAGCACCTCGAATCTAAAACCTGTACAGAGTGATGATTCTGTACAACATGGTCTTCATCATAGATTCAAAGGTGTACAAGTCAAATTGTTTGTACAGGTTTTCGAGAGGATGCATTCCCTTGTGGGAGCGAGCTATTTCCAGCCGAGTATCCAGGCGTTGCTATCTTTCAGGGACTGCCAGGCGAAACGCTGATTGCGTTGGGTCAACACCGCCTGCAACTCGACATCCAGCACCGTGCCTTCCTCATCGCGGAACAACTCGGTCACCAGAAAATGTTTTTCGCGGTTTTGCGGATGGGCTGCTGTCCATTTCGACAGCAGCAATTTACTCGGGGAAATGCGATTCACTGCAGGTGCTCATGCAAGCGGCGCGCAGCTTCCTGGCCGCTGAGCCAGGCGCCTTCGACACGCCCGGACAAGCACCAGTCGCCACACACATACAGGCCCAGATCGGCATCGGCCAAGGCGCCCCATTCGTGACTGCTGGCGGGGCGTGCGTAGAGCCAGCGATGCGCGAGGCTGAAGGTCGGGGCGGGCATGGCGCTGTGCAACAGCTCGGCAAATGCACCGTGCAGTTGCTCGATCACGGCCTCCTTGGGCAGGTCGATATGTTGCCGACTCCAGGCACTGGTCGCATGCAGCACCCACGTATCTAGGGTGTTGTCGCGCCCGGGTTTGCTGCGGTTGCGCGCGAGCCAGTCGAGCGGGCTGTCCTGCACGAAGCAACCTTCCATGGGGGTATCCAGCGGTGTATCGAACGCCAGCGCTACCGCCCAGGTCGGCTCCATTTTTACCCCGGCGGCGGCCCCGGCGAGTTTCGGCGCGGAGGCCAGCAGTGCAGTCGCTTGAGGCGCCGGCGTGGCGATCACCACGTGGCTGAACGGACCATGGGTGAAGCCCTCGGCGTCTTGCAGGTGCCAGTGTTCTTCACCGCGATAAACCTCGGTGATCCGGCAGGCGAAATGCACTTCCAGATCCCCGAGCAGGCCGCGAGTGATGGCGCTCATGCGTGGCGTACCGACCCAGCGCGTCTGTTCGTCTGGCGACAGATTGAGTTGGCCGCCGTGGAAGGTGTAGAGCTGCGGTGTCCATTCGGCGACCCATCCGTTGGATTGCCAGCGCTGGACCTCGGTGACAAACCGACGGTCGCGGGCAGTGAAATACTGGGCGCCCATGTCCAAGGCACCCGCATCGCTGCGCTTGCTCGACATGCGTCCGCCACTGCCGCGGCTTTTATCGAAAAGTTGGACGATGTGCCCGACTTCTGTCAGGGCCTGGGCGGCTGAGAGCCCGGCGATGCCGGTGCCGATGATTGCGATAGGTACAGTCATAGGGGCCTCGTTTACCTTTCTGTACAGACTACGCCGTGGTTTAAACCTGTACAATATTGTTTTTCGGTATAACTTTTAGCGTTCTCGATCTGACAGCTTGGCCTATTGTTAAACACAGAGCCTGCCCGATACCAAAGATCCCTGCTTATAAAAATAGACTAGTGAACAGGGTAAAACGCCACGCGAGGAAGAAGTCATGCACATATTGCTGACCGGCGGTACTGGTTTGATAGGACGTCAACTCTGCCGACACTGGTTGAGCCAAGGACATCGCCTGACAGTCTTGAGTCGCACACCGGAAAAAGTCGCAAAAATCTGCGGTGCCCAGGTTCGCGGCATCGCGTCGCTCGAAGACTTCGGGCAAGAGCCGGTGGACGCAATTATCAACCTGGCGGGCGCGCCCATCGCCGATCGGCCATGGACGTCCAGACGCAAAGCCTTGCTCTGGAGCAGTCGCATCACCCTGACCGAAACCTTGTTGGCGTGGATCGAAACCCGTGAGCAGAAACCGCAGGTACTGATCTCGGGATCCGCCATTGGCTGGTACGGCGACAGTGGCGAGCGGGAGCTGACTGAAGCGTCTCCGCCGTCCATCGATGATTTCGCCAGTCAGTTGTGCATTGCCTGGGAAGAAACCGCCCAGCGCGCCGAGGCCTTGGGCGTTCGGGTGATTCTGATTCGAACCGGGTTGGTGTTGTCCGCCGAGGGCGGCTTTTTGTCGCGGCTGTTGCTGCCGTTCAAGTTGGGGCTGGGCGGGCCTCTGGGCAGTGGTCGGCAGTGGATGCCATGGATTCATATCAACGATCAAATCGCCCTGATTGATTTTCTTCTGCATCGCAACGACGCCAGCGGTCCTTATAATGCCTGCGCGCCTAAACCGGTGCGCAACAGCGAGTTCGCCAAGACCTTGGGCAGCGTGCTGCATCGTCCGGCGTTCATGCCGATGCCGGCCCTGGCCTTGAAAGTGTGCCTGGGCGAGTTGTCACTGCTGTTGCTGGGCGGTCAGAAGGCCGTACCAGCGCGCTTGCTGGAAGCGGGTTTCACTTTCCAGTTCACTGATCTGCGTGCGGCCCTGGACGATCTGTCCAGCCGCCTTTGAAATAGGACGTTGCATGACCGATCACGCATTGCTTCTGGTCAACCTGGGTTCGCCTGCCTCCACGTCGGTGGCGGATGTGCGCAGCTACCTCAATCAATTTCTCATGGATCCGTACGTGATCGATCTGCCGTGGCCGGTGCGTCGCTTGCTGGTGTCGCTGATCCTGATTAATCGTCCGGAGCAGTCGGCCCACGCCTACGCGTCGATCTGGTGGGAGGAGGGCTCGCCGCTGGTGGTGCTTAGCCGTCGCCTGCAACAGGCCATGACCGCCCAGTGGACTCACGGGCCGGTTGAGCTGGCAATGCGTTACGGCGAGCCGTCGATTGAGTCGAAACTGGTTGAGCTGGCGGCGCAGGGCTACAAAAGAGTCACCCTCGCGCCACTTTATCCACAGTTCGCCGACAGCACCGTGACCACGGTGATCGAAGAAGCCAAGCGGGTGTTGCGCGAGAAGAATCTCAATGTGCAGCTGTCGATTCTCCAGCCGTTCTACGATCAGCCGGAATACCTCGATGCCTTGGTGGCCAGTGCCAAGCCGCATTTGCAGCAGGATTACGATCACTTGCTGCTGAGCTTCCACGGATTGCCGGAGCGCCACCTCACCAAGCTCGATCCGACGGGCAAGCATTGCTTCAAGAATGAGGATTGCTGCAAGAACGCTTCGCCAGCGGTCTTGGCCACCTGCTATCGCGCGCAATGCCTGCGCACGGCGTCGGAGTTCGCCAAGCGCATGGGGCTGGCGAATGGCACGTGGTCGGTGTCGTTCCAGTCGCGTCTGGGCCGTGCGAAATGGATCGAACCCTATACCGAGGCGCGCCTCGATGAATTGGCCGGAATGGGCGTGAAGAAAGTCCTGGTCATGTGCCCGGCGTTTGTTGCCGATTGCATCGAGACGCTTGAGGAAATCGGTGATCGCGGGAAGGAATTGTTCCGCGAGGCGGGGGGAGAGGAGTTGGTGCTGGTGCCGTGCCTCAACGATGATCCGCAGTGGGCGCGGGCGTTGAATACCTTGTGCGAAAGAGCCCCGTTGGCGCTTTAAATGCTTCGCGGGCAAGCCTCGCTCCTACAGGTTGTGTGTGGCTCAACACAACGACGCAACTCTGTAGGAGCGAGGCTTGCCCGCGAAAGCAATCTAAAGAGTGACTTAGAGCAACGGCTCATCCGCCTTCTTGTGCTTCCAGCTGTCATTACCCGGCAGCAGCAGGTTCAGCCCGATCGCCACCACCGCGCACAGCGCGATGCCTTTGAGGCCGAAGTCGTCCGGGCCAGTGCCGGTGCCGACCAGCACACCACCAATCCCGAACACCAGCGTCACCGACACAATCACCAGATTGCGCGCTTCGCCCAGGTCGATCTTGTGGCGGATCAGCGTGTTCATCCCCACCGCAGCAATCGAACCGAACAACAGGCACAGAATCCCGCCCATCACCGGCACCGGGATGCTTTGCAGGAGCGCGCCGAACTTGCCGACGAACGCCAGGCTGATGGCGAAAATCGCCGCCCAGGTCATGATTTTCGGGTTGTAGTTCTTGGTCAGCATCACCGCGCCCGTCACTTCGGCGTACGTGGTGTTGGGCGGACCGCCGAACAGGCCCGCCGCGGTGGTGGCAATGCCATCGCCGAGCAGGGTGCGGTGCAGGCCAGGTTTCTTCAGGTAATCGCGCCCGGTCACGCTACCGACGGCGATCACGCCACCGATATGTTCGATGGCCGGAGCCAGGGCCACCGGAACGATGAACAGAATCGCCTGCCAGTTGAATTCCGGCGCGGTGAAGTGCGGGATCGCAAACCATGGTGCAGCGGCAATTTTCGCGGTATCAACGACGCCAAAATAGAACGCCATCGCAAAACCCACCAGCACGCCCGAGATGATCGGTACCAGGCGGAAAATGCCTTTACCGAACACCGCGACGATCAGCGTGGTCAGCAGCGCCGGCATCGAGATCAACATTGCCGTTTGGTAATGAATCAGCTCAGTGCCGTCGCCCGCCTTGCCCATCGCCATGTTGGCGGCAATCGGCGCCATGGCCAGGCCGATGGAGATGATCACCGGACCAATCACCACCGGTGGCAGCAGGCGGTCGATGAAACCGGTGCCTTTGATCTTCACGGCCAAGCCTAAGAAGGTGTAGACGAAGCCCGCCGCCATCACGCCGCCCATGGTCGCCGCGAGGCCGAACTGGCCCTTGGCGAGAATGATCGGGGTGATGAAGGCAAAGCTCGACGCCAGGAACACCGGCACCTGACGCCCGGTGACGATCTGGAACAGAATCGTCCCCAGCCCTGCGGTGAACAGCGCGACGTTCGGGTCGAGGCCGGTAATCAGCGGCATCAACACCAGGGCGCCGAAGGCCACGAACAGCATCTGTGCGCCAGACAGCACCGTGCGCCAGAGCGGATCGTTGAACTCTTGCTGCATGCTCAAGCGTCCTTCTGCTTGGTACCGAAGATCTTGTCACCGGCATCGCCCAGGCCTGGGATGATGTAACCGTGTTCGTTGAGCTTTTCGTCAATGGAGGCGGTGTAGATCATCACGTCCGGGTGAGCTTTTCCGACAGCAGCGATGCCTTCGGGCGCGGCAACCAGCACCATGGCGCGGATGTCACGGCAACCGGCCTTTTTCAGCAGGTCGATGGTCGCGACCATGGAGCTGCCGGTGGCGAGCATCGGATCGATGATCATCGCCAGGCGCTCGTTGATTTCGGGAACCAGTTTTTCCAGATAGGTGTGGGCCTGCAGGGTCTGTTCGTTGCGGGCCACGCCGACGGCGCTGACTTTGGCCCCCGGGATCAGGCTCAGCACGCCTTCGAGCATGCCGATACCGGCGCGCAGAATCGGCACCACGGTGATTTTCTTGCCGGCGATTTTCTCGACCGACACGGTGCCGCACCAGCCTTCGATGTCGTAGGTTTCCAGCGGCAGGTCTTTGGTGGCTTCATAGGTCAGCAGGGCACCGACTTCCTGAGCGAGCTCACGGAAATTCTTCGTGCTAATGTCGGCGCGGCGCATAAGGCCGAGTTTATGACGGATCAGCGGATGGCGGATCTCGAGGATGGGCATGGGAAAGGCTCCGGCGGCGGGCAAAAAAACCGGCCTAGATTAATCTATCCGAGGGTGTTGTCCTATAGACATACAGTACGTTAGTCCACAAACGCTTGATCTGGCCGTGCGGGATGCGTACCTTTGCCCGCTTTTCCTGAATCCCGCCACCCTTGGAGAGCGCCATGTCCGCTGATCTCGAGCATATCCGTCAAGTCATGCGAGAGGCTGACTGCCTGTACACCGAAGCTGAAGTCGAGGCGGCCATCGCCCGCGTCGGTGCACACATCAACGAACAGCTGGCTGACACTAACCCGGTGGTGTTCTGTGTGATGAACGGCGGGCTGATTTTCGCCGGCAAGCTGCTCACCCATCTGCAATTCCCGCTGGAAGCGTCCTACCTGCACGCCACCCGCTATCGCAACGAAACCAGCGGCGGCGACCTGTTCTGGAAAGCCAAGCCGGAAGTCTCGTTCATTGACCGTGACGTGCTGATCATCGACGACATCCTCGACGAAGGTCACACCCTGGGCGCGATCATCGACTTCTGCAAACACGCCGGCGCGCGCAAAGTGCACACCGCCGTGCTGATCGACAAGGACCACGACCGCAAGGCTCGCCCGGACCTGAAAGCCGATTTCGTCGGTTTGCCGTGCATCGACCGTTACATCTTTGGTTACGGCATGGACTACAAAGGCTACTGGCGTAACGCCAACGGGATCTTTGCTGTTAAAGGAATGTAATCATTGGCCACGCCGAGCTTTCTTGATCAAATGCTGCTCACGGAATTGGTCGAGAAGGCTGCGGCCAACCCGCGCGGACGCCAGCATCACAACTTCCATCAGATGGAAGAGCCGTGCCATCGCATGGCGGTGGGTTTGCAACCAAACACGTATATCCCGCCTCACCGGCACTTGGGGGATTACAAGGCTGAGACCTTGTTGGTCCTTAAAGGGCGGCTCGGTTTACTGATCTTCGACGAGTCCGGCGTGATCGTGAAGAAACAAGTCCTCGTCGCCGGTGGTGACTGTGTCGGTGTGGACCTGCCAACCGGTGTGTTCCATAGCCTGGTGGTGCTGGAAGCCGACAGTCTGATGTTCGAGTGCAAGGCCGGTCCTTATCGACCGGTGGGTGAAGGCGAGCTTGCGACCTGGGCACCACGTGAAGGCGAGCCGGGTGTGGCCGAGTATCAAGCGTGGATGCGCGCGCAGTTCGATTGATCCCATACCCTGTGGGAGCGAGCCTGCTCGCGATAGCGGTCTGACTGGCACATTTATGCTGGATGTGCCGACGTAATCGCGAGCAGGCTCGCTCCCACAGTGGATCGCGTCCACAGAAGTAATTTCAAATACCCATGCTAGAGTGCTCGGCCCCGCCCTCCGGAGCCTGTCATGAGCCTTTTGATCCGCAGTTGCGCCGCTCTGTTGCTGACCCTCAGCCTGCCTCTGGCTGCCGCTCCGGCGCCGATGCACGCGCAGTTCCTGCCGCCTGACGACCTGACCCTGCGTGACGCCGAGCCCGAGCAACAACAACTGCTGCAGGTCACCGAGTATTCGGTGGTAGTCGGCAGCCAGCGTCAGTCCAATCAACAGCCGATTCCGGTCACGTCTCCGGTAATGATCCGCCTCAAGGGCAAATCCTTGAACAAGGGCGCGACCATCAACCAGGTGCTGGTCAACTTCGATGGCGAAAGCAAAAGCCTGAAAAAGCCGATCTACGACGAAAAGAACAAGACCCTGACGCTGTTTTACCCGATGGCGCAGTACCGGGTGGTGATCGACTTGTTGCGTAATGACACGGTGTATTGCCAGTTCCTCAGCTACGCCAACGGCCATATCTGGGCCGATCTGCATACCGGGGCTGTTCGTCCGCGTTGAGACCTGAGCCCGGGCAGGGGTAAACTGCCCGCCCCGTGAAATGTCTGCGATCTGGAGTCGGCAATGCGTAAAGATAAGAAACAAGTGATTGGTGACGAGATCGGCGATGAGCAGATCAAGTTGTTTCTCGATTTCGAGCCGGTCGACGCCACTTCGCCGTCCCTGCACAAACTGATCAAGGCCTACCGTGGCCTGCGCATCGATGACTTCGAGCGTTTTCTGACGTTCTTTGTCGCAGCCGGTCTGGATCTGGATGGCAAGGATGAGCACGGCAATGACTTCGTCGCCCTGATCAAGGATCAGCGTAATGCGGCGGATTACATTGAGTTGATCGCCAAGGCTCGCGGTTAAGGTCAGTCGCACCGACATTTGTGGCGAGGGAGCTTGCTCCCGCTGGGCTGCGAAGCGGCCCCAAAATTCTGCGAACGGCGGAGATTTTGTGAGCGCTACGCACTCAAGCGGGACGGTGCGGCGATCCGACAAGCTCCCTCGCCACAAAGATGATTTCAGCGCCCATAAAAAAACGCCCCGCTCTCACTGAGAACGGGGCGTTTTTTATGCGGCCGAATCAAGCGTAGCTTTGGGTCTCGTTACTGGCTTCAACCAGTTCCAGCGCGACGTTGTTGTGCGCATTGATCTTGCGATAAAGCGCAGCGTCGGTTTCCAGTACCTTTTCCCGAGCCGGGAAGATTTCCGCCAGCTTGGCAGCCCATTCACCAGAAGCCTTGTTCGGGAAGCATTTTTCGATCAGCTCAAGCATGATCGAAACAGTTACCGAAGCGCCCGGGGACGCGCCCAGCAGGGCGGCTAGAGTACCGTCCTTGGCCGCGACCAGTTCGGTACCGAACTGCAGAACGCCGCCCTTTTTCGGGTCCTTCTTGATGATCTGCACCCGTTGGCCGGCCACTTCCAGGCGCCAGTCTTCGGCTTTCGCTTCAGGGTAGAAGCGACGCAGGGAATCGAGACGCTGTTCCATCGACTGCATCACTTCGCTGACCAGGTACTTGGTCAGGTCCATGTTGTTTTTTGCCACAGCCAGCATCGGGCCGATGTTGCCGGCGCGAACCGACATCGGCAGGTCCATGAAGGAACCATGCTTGAGGAACTTGGTGGTGAAACCGGCGTAAGGTCCAAACAGCAGGGACTTCTTGCCATCGACCACGCGGGTGTCCAGGTGCGGCACGGACATCGGTGGCGAACCCACCGCCGCCTGGCTGTAGACCTTGGCCTGGTGGTGTTTGACCACTTCCGGGTTGTCGCAACGCAGCCACTGGCCACTGATCGGGAAGCCGCCGAAGCCTTTGCTTTCTTCGATGCCCGAGGCCTGCAACAGCGGCAGTGCCGCGCCGCCTGCGCCGAGGAAGACGAACTTGGCGTCGACTTCACGGGAGTTGCCGCTGTTGACGTCCTTGATGCTGACGGTCCAGCCACTGCCGTTACGCTTGAGGCCGGTCACGCGCTTGCAATACTTGACCTGGGCATCGGGTGCGCTGATCAGGTGCTTGAGCAGTTGGTTGGTCAGGGCGCCGAAGTTGACGTCGGTGCCGTTCATCACGCGAGTGGCCGCGACGACTTCGTCGGCTGGGCGGCCTGGCATCATCAATGGCATCCACTCGGCCATGGTGGCCTTGTCTTCGGTGTATTCCATGTCCGAGAACGCGTGGTGTTTGCTCAGGGTCTTGAAGCGTTCCTTGAGGAAGGAAACTCCATCATTGCCTTGCACGAAGCTCAGGTGCGGCACCGGGCTGATGAACGTCTTGCACGAGCCGAAGGTGCCTTTTTTGGTCAGGTAGGACCAGAACTGCTTCGACACTTCAAACTGAGTGTTGATGTGCACGGCTTTCTTGATGTCGACGTTGCCGTCGGCAGCCTGCGGCGTGTAATTGAGCTCACACAGCCCGGCGTGACCGGTACCGGCGTTGTTCCACGGGTTCGAACTCTCCGCGGCACCGGAATCCATCAGCTCGACGACTTCCAGCTTGATCGCGGGGTCGAGTTCTTTGAGCAGTACGGCAAGGGTGGCACTCATGATGCCGGCCCCAACCAGTACTACGTCGACTGCTTCGTTATGCGCCATTTAACGCGTCTCCAAAATCTGCAGCACCAAATTGTCGGCATGGCTGCCAGGAGTGACGGGGCGTGTCAGTGATGCCCCAGGTACCCATGGCCAGTGTCGCCATGTCCGAATCTTCGCAATTTTTCGCAACTTCGACGGATGCATGCGGCCGGGCCTAAAGAGTTACATGAACTCATCTCAGCGCGCGGCTGGCAATTCGACTTATGGTCGAGACATCCGTTTGTGCAACCAAATCCGTAGCGGACAGGCTTCAGGCTCCGGTCTTCGAGGAGTACTCGGTCCTGTGTCGTTGGGCTGTTTCAGACGCTAATGGTGCATGTTCAGACGCAAAACTATTCATTTGCTCGCCACACTCTTGTGAAGTTGTGAAAACCCGTTTTTTTCACGCTCTTTTGAAGACGTGAACCTCAAAAAAGGGCTGTCCCAGCCTGGCACTGTGCCCGGAAGGATTGCCGTCATGGGGTACATGACAGGCAAAACGGGCAGACAGCTCAGTTACCGAGCGTAATGACAGCTCTGCAGATTCGCGAAAAGTGGGGGTTTTGCTCAAGGAACAGCAAGCGCGCCAGCTTCACTCGATCTGTGTGGGCGGCTCTCTGTGGGCGGTGCGGGGTGCCAAAACCGAAGCATTGACGATGCTGCGAGGCCCGATCAGGAGACGTCCTTATAATCGGGGGGAGATTGTATCTAAGAAACGCAGGGAAATGGACGTGTTTGATGACTTTTATTAGGCGTCTGGTCAGGTGGTCAACAGATGTTGCACCCGTGCACGTGGCTGGCGCTGGCTGACACGGGCGCTCGGGGGCAAAGGATGATGCAGCCAGTTGAGGCGGATTTCTTCGATTTCGACCCAGCCATCGCCCATCGGCTGGAGGCTGCACTGCTTGAACGCCTGGCAGTGGCCATTGCGGTCGAGCAGGGCAAAGCTGCGGTGTAACGGACGTGGCGCGAACAGCGAGATGAGATAACGCATGGGGAAGTACCTTGTGGGTGACCTGCTGTGAAGGTTGCCAGCGAGCCGTGACGTGAAAGTGTATGGGCGATGACAGATGTGTGACACGAGGCGGTTTCTCAAGGGTTTGTAGGAAATTACTTCAATCATTGCGCTGCCCTAGTTAGCTGCAGTGACGCACAGCTATACTGCGGGCCTGTTTGTGCCTGATTCTGGAGAGAAGAGCATGTTGCAACGCCTGTTGTTCGGTTTGATCACTGTGACCAGTTTGACCCTCGTCGGCTGCGCCCACAGCCCGCAACAACTGAACCCTGAACCCAAACTGACGACTCAGCTGGCGCCGGTCGGCCGTGGTCAGCCGGTGGTGGTGCGTGTGGTGGACGGTCGTCCGTCGCCAACCCTGGGCACCCGTGGTGGCTTGTACCCTGAGACCAGCGCAATCACCGTGCAGGGCGCGCAGATCCTGCCGAAGTTGCAGGCTCAGGCCGAGGCGGCCGTGCGGCTGCTGGGCTTTACCCCGACGTCGAATGCGCTGAATGCTCCGCAGCTGACGGTGACCCTGGCCGAGCTGAAGTATCAGTCGCCCAAAGAAGGCATGTACGTGACCGAGGCGACCATCGGCGCGACGTTCCGCTCTGATGTGCAGAACGCCAACCGTCGTTACAGCGGTCGTTACGGTGCGTCCCTGGATCAGCGTTTTGGTATGGCGCCGAATCAGGAAACCAACACCAAGCTGGTCAGTGATGTGTTGAGCGATGCGTTGACGCGTCTGTTCAAGGACCCGACGATTGGTCAGGTTCTCAGCGAATAACGGTTCGCGAGATTCAAAAAAGCCCGGTGCCAGCAATGGCCCGGGCTTTTTTATGCCCTCTGATTCAGCAGGTGTACACACAACAACTGTGGGAGCGAGCCTGCTCGCGATGACGGAGTGTCAGGCGACTTAATGTTGAATGTTAAATCCCCATCGCGAGCAGGCTCGCTCCCACAATGGATCATCTGTGGTCAGGCAGCTTGCGAATAGAAATCCAGCACACTCACACCTGTCAGCAAATCCGTCTCCGGCAAATCCGCATGTTGATGCCCACCCAGCGCGCAATAAACCAGCCAGTGGCGGTCTTGAACGTTAAAGGCGAGGCTTCCTACGAGGTTTTGTTGTTCGTCACTCTGGGCGATGAGGTAGAGGCGGTCCTGGTTTTCGGCGTGCAGCATGACAATTTCCGTGTCGGTTTCGAGGGCCGCCAGACTGGCGTATCCAGATGACGGTGCCGTGACACAGGGCAGCATTTGTTCAGGTGTTTCGTTATTTGTCGGAAAGGCGGGGCAGGTGGGCAGCCTTTCGGTAGAATCCGCGCCGCAATCGTCGGTTCGGCGTTTGTCACACCTGTTTTGCCGAGGTCCGTGATGTCGTTGCATTTGATTTCGCTGTTCACCAACCATCCCGCCAAGTTGATCAACCTGCTGGCCTTGCTGTTGGCCTTCCCGGGTGGCTGGCTGCTGCACGCCACTCGTCGCCGTGAACAACGCGCCATGGCCAGCCTGGTCGCCCAGCGCCAGAGCCGCCCGAGCGAAGAGCCCATCCTGGATTGGGCAACCTTGCGCATGAACCGGTTTTTCTACCGTTTCGGTTTCGCCTGCCTGGGGTTGGCGTTGCTGGTGTCTTGGATCAGCACCCGGTTTTGACTCTCTGAAGCAGACTCCTGTGGCGAGGGAGTTGCTGTGATGAGAGGACTCTGTGGCGAGGGGATTTATCCCCGTTCGGCTGCGCAGCAGTCGTAAAATCGGTACCCGCGATATGTCTGAAGAAATGTGATTGCAGGTTTTAGGACTGCTGCGCAGTCCAACGGGGATAAATCCCCTCGCCACAGGTGATGTGGTGGCAGGCAAATAAAAACGGCGCCCCGAAGGCGCCGTTATTGTATCCAGGCAATTAAAGCGGCAATCCCGCTTTCACCCGGTACTGATTACGCACCGGCGTCGCATATTGCAGCACCATGAACGGACGATGTTCCTCAGGGCAGGCTTCCAGGCGACGTTGCCATTCTTCCTGAGCCTTGGCCAGTTCGTCGGCCGCAAACACTTCGGCGGCTTTCGGCACCTGCAGTTGCGGGTCGGCGTCCTTCCACTGTGCGTAAGCCAGGTAGTGCACCGGGAACAACCGGTAGCCACCAAGGATCTGCCGGTCCATTTCGATCGCCAGTTGCTTGGTGTCGTCGAACAGTTCGGTGATCGGCGCGGCGAAGTTCACATGCACCCGGCCTTTGTAGCCGGTGATGCCCTTGGCGATGCTGACATCGTCCTCACCCGGGACTTTGGTGTAGCTGCCGGTGGTGGCGCGGATGAACAGCTCGCGAGCCTTGGCCTGGTCGCACGGGTCGTATTCGTAGCTGATCGACACCGGGCTGACGTTAAGTGAGCGGATGACTTCGCCGAACGGCTCGTCCTTGCGGCTCATGTGGAACATTTTCAGGATCGCCGACTCGGTGCGGTCGTCGCCGTCCTTGGCCCGGCCTTCGGCCTGGGCGATCCAGATGGAGGCGCAATCGTTGCGGATCGAGTGGTTGATGTAGGCCGACAGCAGCTGATACGCCGCCATCTTCTCGCGTCGACCGGTGATCGAACGGTGCACGATGAAGCTCTTGTTCAGGCGCATCAAATCGCTGACGAAGGGCTTTTGAAGAAGGTTGTCGCCGATCGCGATGCGCGGTGTCGGCAGGCCGGCGTGGTACACGGCGTAGTTGACGAAGGCCGGGTCCATCACGATGTCGCGGTGGTTGGCGATGAACAGGTACGCGCTGCCGGACTTGAACTGCTCGACGCCGGTGTACGTCACACCGTCCGTGGCCCGTTCGATAGTGTGGTCGACGTACATCTCGACTTTATCCTGCAACGTGGCCACTGACGTGACGCCAGAGAACTCACGGCGCAGCCGATGAGCTATAAGAGGTTTGAGCGCCCAGCCGAAAGCACCGGCAAAGCGCGGGAAGCGGAAGTGGATGAGGATGTCTAGAAACGCCTTGTCGCCGAGCAGCCGGTCCAGCACCGCTGGGACTTCGCTATCGTCGTACGGTCGGATGGCATCGAATTCGCCCATCATGCTCTCTTGTTAGAAACGGCTAGGGTAAGTAAAGGTTTTGCTCGAAAACCAACGGGGCACGGTCTGAAAAGGTAGTCAGACAAAAATAGCCCTGCAAATAGACCGGCGATTATACGCACAAGTCACCTGGGAGACCGCGATGCTGGAAACTGCGCAGTATGAATGTCCGTATTGTGGTGAAGAGGTTGAGACCACCGTGGATCTGTCCGGGGGCGATCAGACGTATATCGAGGACTGTCAGGTGTGCTGTCGGCCGATCACGTTTGTGTTGCAGGTTGACGGACAGGAATGGCATCTCGAAGTATTCAGCGAAAATGAGTGAGGGGCGTCTATGCAGCGAATCTACGAGCCGGAAAACCTGATGGAAGGTGAGTTGCTGCAAGGCATGCTGGCCAGCGAGGGCATCGAGGCGCATCTGGTGGGGCGCGATTTGCTTGGCGGGACCGGCGAATTGCCGGTCTATGGCCTGCTGGGCTTGTCGGTGGATAACGACCAGGCCGAATACGCCCGCGAGTTGATCACTGCGTACAATGCCGCGCTGCCACTGCCCGGCGACGAACCGGAAAGTTTTCTCGGCACGCTGGTCTGTTAGGCTGGCGTTCGTTTTATTGAGAGTCGTGTTGCCCCATGTGTGGACGTTATGCCCTGTTTCGCTGGAACCCCGCCTTCGCGGCCCTGCCTGGCTTCCCCGCCGATCAGCAGGCCCAGTGGAATATTTCCCCCAACGATTCGGTGCTGATGCTGCGTGCAGGCGTTGACGCTCAGCGTGAGCTGGCTCGAGCGCGCTGGGGTTTGACGCCGCCGTGGCTGACCGATCTGTCCCGCACCCCGGCCCATGCCCGGGCCGAAACCGTTGCCGAACAACCGATGTTTCGCCAGGCCCTGCGCGAACGCCGTTGCCTGCTGCCGGCCAACGGTTTTTACGAATGGCGTGGCACCACCCGCAAGCGGCCGTATTGGCTGACGCCGGGGGAGGGCTCGACTTTGTTTTTCGCGGCGATCTGGGAAGCGTATCCGGTGCAGGAGCAGGTGTGGCTGAGTACGGCAGTGATCACTCAGCCGGCGGCGAGTCAGCGTCGGCCGTTGATTCTGGATGCGGCGGGGCAGGATGCGTGGCTGAATCCTGAAACGCCATTGCATACGTTGCAGGCGTTGCTCGCCAGTGAACCTGCTGCATTGCGCGAGCGGGTGTTGGCGAATCTGGTGAATGATCCGAAGCTTAACGGGCCGGAGTGTTTAACGCCGGGTTGAGATCTTGGTGTTGTTTAAAAGCCACCCCTCACCCCAGCCCTCTCCCCAGAGGGGAGAGGGGAGAGGGGAAAGGGAGCCGATCTTTGTCGCTTTCAAAACTTGAGTTCGACTCGATATTTCAGGTCGATGGACAGCGCGATACACCTCGGTCAGTCCCCTCTCCCCCCGGGAGAGGGTTAGGGTGAGGGTGCTCTTCTAGACCTTGAACTGATTGATCAACCGCCGCTGCTGTTCAGCCAGCTTGGTCAAATCCGCACTCGCCGCACTCGATTCATCCGCCCCGCCAGCCACTTCATTGGCCACTTGCCCAATGTTGATCACGTTCCTGTTGATGTCGTCAGCCACCGCACTCTGTTCCTCCGCCGCGCTGGCAATCTGCGTGTTCATGTCATTGATCACCGACACCGCCTGAGTAATCGTCTCCAAGGCCTCGGCCGCTTTCGCCGCATGTTGCACGCTTTCGTCAGTACGGTTCTGGCTGTCCTCCATCACCCGCACCACATCGCGGGTGCCTTGTTGCAACTGCTGGATCATGGTCTGGATTTCTTCCGTGGCCTTCTGGGTTTTCTGCGCCAGGTTGCGCACCTCATCGGCCACCACCGCAAAACCACGGCCCTGTTCGCCAGCGCGTGCCGCTTCAATGGCCGCGTTCAAGGCCAGCAGATTGGTTTGTTCGGCGATCCCGCGAATGGCGGTCAGGATCGCGTTGATGTTCTCGCTGTCCTTGGCCAGGGTCTGGACCACGCCGACAGCCTTGCCGATTTCCACTGCCAGCACGCCAATCGAGTTCGACGTATCGCGCACGATTTGCATGCCCTGGGCCGCTGCCTGGTCGGCGTGGCTGGCGGCTTGCGCAGCCTGGGTGGCGTTGCGTGCCACGTCTTGCGCAGTAGCGGTCATTTCATGCACCGCGGTGGCCACTTGATCGATCTCGGCCATTTGCTTCTGCACGCCGATGTTGGTGCGAATGGCAATGTCGGCGGTGTGTTCAGAGGAATCGCTGACGCTCTGCACCGACGTCACCACCTGGGTGATCATCGCCTGTAGTTTGGCCAGGAAAGTGTTGAAGCCTTTGGCGATCGAACCCAGTTCGTCGGCGCGGTCGCTGGTCAGGCGGCGCGTCAGGTCGCCTTCACCTTTGGCAATGTCGTCGAGCATCGCGACCATCTGCTTGAGCGGGCGGGCGATGCCGTGGCCCACTAGCCAGATCACCAGCAAGCCGATGCCGGCGATCAACAACCCGACCATGGCCATGCCGAAAGTGTCGGACTTGCGTTGAGCGTCCAGGTCACTCTGGAGTTTCTGCAGGTCGGCCATCACTGCGTTCAGCGGCAGTTGCAACATCAAGGTCCAGCGCGCATCGGTCTGGCCGATGCCGAACGGCAGGTACAGCTCGATCCGGCCCTGGGCCTTGTCGACGGTGTAAGTCACTTCGCCGCGCTTGAGGTTGGCCATGTTGGCGATCTGTTTGCTGTCGAGGATGTCGCTGACCTTCTCGCCGAACTTGCTCGGGTCCTTGGTGTAGGCAACGATCCGGCCATTACCGCCGATCAGCGCCATTTCCCCTGCGCCGCCGTACAGTTTCTGATTCGCGCCCAGCAACATTTCCTGGATGAAGTTCACCGACAGATCGGCACCGACGATGCCCTGGAAGGCGCCGTTGAGCATGATCGGTTCAATAAACGAGGCGAGCATGACGATCTTGTCGCCGACCTTGTAAGGCGCCGGATCGATCACGCAGGATTTTTTGGTTTCTTTCGAGCACAGGTAGTACTCACTGGCGCGCACGCCAGTGGACAGGGTTTTCTGGTCGTCGACGTCCACCAGTTTGTCCAGGCCCAGGGTGCCGTCCTCGTTGCGGAACCACCACGGCAGGAAGCGCCCGTTGCTGGCGTCGATGCCGACCACCTTGGTGTCGACGTAAGCGGCGTCGTTGTGGTCGAGGGCGTCTTTTTCCCAGCCTATATAAGTGCCGAGAATTTTCGGGTTCTTGACCACGTTTTCCTTGATCAGGCTGATCAACTGCTCACGGCTCAGGCTCAGCTGCGGCTGGCCATCGGCGCCCGGTGTGCCGATCAGCGCGTTGACCCGCACCAGGCCGCCGGCGATCAGCAGCGGCGCTTCGAGTTCGCGCTGGATCTGGCTGACTTGGGTTTGCGCCAGAGAGGTCAGCCGCTGCTCGATCACTTGCTCGAATTGCGCCTGTGTTCGCTCCTGGACCATGTCTTGCGTCCGGGCGCCGGAAAACAGTGCGTACAGCACCAGCGCGGCGACTACGCTAAGAACGATGGCGCCGGCGAGGGCGGCCACGGAAAACTGGATCGACTTGAATTTCATGGGTGCTCCGCACGCAAGAGGAGGTCTGCGGTGGTGTATCGGCAGGAGCCCGGAGGGCCATGAGCGGGGGCGGGCGAAATGGCTGTTTTGGAGTGCTGGATGTCGCAAATGAATCATTGCGGGCCGTTGTCGGCCGTGGCGGGCGTCGGTATGTGAATTTTTTCCTACGGCCATGAGAGTTTTGGCTGAAATGTGCGTCTACTCATTTGCGTAACTGGCGTCGATACCATTCCCGTCCAGGATACGCGCCATGTTTCCAGGGAGTTTTTTGATGAACAAGACATTGGTTGTGTGTGCGCTGAGTGCAAGTTTGCTGCTTGCCGGTTGTCAGTCGGTCAATACCACCAGCGGTGGCGCCGTGGGTGTTGAGCGCAAGCAGTACATGTTCAGCATGTTGTCCACCGACGAAGTCAACCAGATGTACGCTCAGTCGTATCAAAAGACTGTCGGAGAGGCGAACACCAAAGGCGTGCTGGACAAGACCAGTAACGATGCCAAGCGCGTCCAGTTGATTGCCGACCGGCTGATTGCCCAGGCGCCGGTTTTTCGTCCGGATTCGGCCCAGTGGAAATGGGAAGTCAACCTGATCAAGAGCGACGAGCTCAACGCCAACTGCGGGCCTGGCGGCAAGATCATTTTCTACACGGGGCTGATCGACAAACTGCAACTCACTGACGATGAAATCGCCGCGATCATGGGCCATGAAATCGCTCACGCCCTGCGCGAGCATGGTCGTGAAGCGATGTCCAAGGCGTACGGCGTCGAGATGGCCAAGCAGGGTGCTGGCGCATTGCTCGGTCTGGGCCAGGACAGTCTGGCCCTGGCAGACACCGTGGCGAAATACGGCATGACCTTGCCCAACAGCCGTGGCAACGAAAACGAGGCGGACTTGATTGGTCTCGAGTTGGCGGCTCGCGCCGGCTACAACCCGAACGCCGCGATCACGTTGTGGAACAAAATGAGCAAAGCCTCGGAAGGCGCGCCGCCGGAGTTCTTGAGCACGCACCCGGCTTCGTCCAGCCGGACGGCGGCGTTGCAGGCAGCGATTCCGAAGGTGATGCCGTTGTACGAGAAAGCGCCGAAGTCCTGAAAGCAGGCGTTGACGCCACTGACGCCTTCGCGGGCAAGCCACGCTCCCACAGGTTTTGTGTTGTACACAAATTTTGTAATCGACCGAAACCTGTGGGAGCGTGGCTTGCCCGCGAAGAACGATAACGCGGTCTAACGACCTACCGCATCAAACCCACCCGCTGCTCTGCATCGCCTTGTACACCGCCACAATCGCCAGGACAAAAAACGCCGACGCCGCCAGGCGACGGATCAGGGTGAGTGGCAATTTGTCCGCCGCAAAGTTACCCGCCAACACAACCGGCACGTTGGCAATCAACATCCCGGCGGTGGTGCCGATGATCACCAGCCACAGCTCTGGGTATTGCGCAGCGAGCATCACCGTGGCGACCTGGGTTTTGTCGCCCATTTCGGCCAGGAAAAACGCAATCAGCGTGGTCAGGAACGGTCCGAACTTGCGGGCGGTGCTGGCTTCATCGTCGTCCATCTTGTCCGGCACCAGGGTCCACAGTGCAGTCGCGGCGAAGCTCGCTGCGAGGATCCAGTGCAACACCGCATCCGAGAAGAAACTGCCGAACCAGGCACCTACCGCGCCGGCTGCCGCATGGTTGGCCAAGGTCGCGGCGACGATGCCGGCGATGATCGGCCAGGGTTTGCGAAAGCGGGCAGCGAGAATGAGCGCGAGCAGTTGCGTCTTGTCGCCGATTTCGGCCAAGGCAACGATTGCGGTGGGAACCAGCAGAGAGTCCAGCATCAGGGATTTTCCTAAGGGGCGGGTCGACACGGCTATGACACGTACAGCCTTCCCGCCCCGGGTAAGGTGTTCGTGTCATAGGTCTTGTCAAACCCTGCGATCCGTCTGATGCGGACGCTTGGGTCGCATACGCCATGGTCTGTTGACCAAGTATGTTGACGTATGCCGGACGAGCATGGCGCTCGTGGGAGACTACTCCCCTAGGACGGAGCGGATTCTGCCTAGGCAAATCCGATTGGGCAAGCAGAAAGTTTTATCCACGCTTGGCCCGGTAAATCCTGAAACCCTGTCCTTCAGCCTTGATCGCACACACGCCCAAGTGCTCTTCGATCAGCGGTTGATACTTCAGGAAGCTGTTGGCGACCAGGCGCAGTTCGCCGCCGTTTTTCAGATGTTTTGCCGCTTTTCGCAGCAAGTTCTCGGTAGCGAAGTAGTCGGTGTGGACGCCGACATGGAACGGTGGATTGCTCAGAATTGCACTCAAGCCCATCGGTGCAGCGTCGATGCCGTCACCGGTAATTACATCGGCTTCCAGGCCATTGGCGGCCAGTGTCAGGCGACTGCTGGCGGCAGCGAATGCGTCGACGTCGAGCAAAGTGACCTGATTGTGTGGATAACGACGTTTCACCGCGGCGCCCAACACGCCCGCTCCGCAACCGAAGTCGAGCAAGTGGCCGCTTGGCAACTTGTCCAGATGTTCCAGCAGCAGCGCGCTGCCACGATCCAGCCGACCGTGGCTGAACACGCCCGGCAGGCTGATGACTTTCAGCGGACCTTCGGCCAGCGGCAACTCATACGTCTGGGCCAGGCTTTCCAGCGATTTGGCTTCTGGCGCATTGGCCACGGTGACCAGCCAGAGCTGGCAATGCCGCGCGCTATCGAGCTTGCGTGGCTTGCCGAACGGGTTCAGTTGCTTGGCCGCGCCTTCGATGCCGCTGCGTTTTTCCCCCACCAGGTACAACTCGCGACCGGCCAGACGCGAGGCGAGGGCGTTGAGGATGTAGTCGGTCAGGTCCTTGGACTTGGGCAAAAACACCACGGCCGTGTCGAACTTACGCTCGGGTGCGTTCACACCAAAATGGCTGCGCTCGGCAAAACGCGCGTCCAGCGCCGCTTGATCGCCGGCGTGCCAGCACCAGCCGTGGGCATCGGGCAGTCGGCCCAGCAAATCGTCGGCGGGCAAACCGGCCAACAACACCGAGCCCTGGAATAATTCGGCCTGACGAAGCAGTACTTCACTGCGCGGATCCATAACTGCTCCTGTGAAAAAAAGTGCCGCAGTCTATCAACTGACGACCCGCAGCGCTTTACCGCTGAAGTAGCCCTGCGCGTTTTCGGTCAACTGACCGACGATCCTCTGCCGCGCTTCGCGACTGCCCCAGGCGTTGTGCGGCGTGACGATCAGCCGTGGGATGTCATCGGCCAGCAATGGATTGCCGGCGGTCGGTGGCTCGACGCTCAGCACATCGGTGGCCGCGCCGCCCAGATGACCGTTGCGCAAGGCATCGGCCAGCGCCTGTTCATCGATCAAGCCACCGCGCGCGGTGTTGACCACGAAAGCGCCGGGTTTCATCGAGGCCAGTTCTCGGGCACCGATGAAGTGGCGGGTGTGTTCGTTGAGTGGGCAATGCAGGGTGAGGGCGTCGATCTGCGGCAGCAGTTCATCCAGCGGCAAGCGATCCGGCCGGGCAGGGCGCCCCGGAATCTGGCCCAGCAGCACGCGCATGCCGAACGCTTCGGCCAGCCGCGCCACCGCACCACCCAGTTCGCCGTGACCGAGCAGGCCGAGGGTTTTTCCCTCGAGTTCGACAATCGGGTAATCCAGCAGGCAGAACTGTTTCGCTTGCTGCCAGCGGCCTTCACCGACGGCTTTCTGATAATCGGCCAGGCGCGTGGCCAGGTTGAGCAGCAACATGATCGTGTGCTGCGCCACCGATGGCGTGCCGTAACCCTGGCAGTTACAGACCGTGATGCCGTGGGCGCGGGCGGCCGCGAGGTCGACGTTATTGGTGCCGGTGGCGGTGATCAGGATCAACTTCAGGTCGGGGCTGGCGGCAATGGCGGCGGCGTCGATCAGGATCTTGTTGCTGATGGCCACGGTGGCGCCCTTGAGGCGTTCGATCACCTGGTCCGGCGTGGTTTGTGCGAACAGTTGCAACTCGTCGAAGCAGTCGCGCAACGGGCTGAGGTCGAGATCGCCCAAGTCCAGGGACGGATGGTCGAGGAAAACGGCGCGGCGAGAGTTCGTCATCAACTGTACCTTTTATGCATTGAACTGAAGGCGTAATCTGCCGAGCCTACCAGATGAAACAAATGGTTACCCATTGCCAGGCCGGACGCCGAACCTGTGGGAGCGGGCTTGCTCGCGAAGGCGGCGTGCCAGACAACAAAGATGTCGACTGACACTCCCTCTTCGCGAGCAACCGCGCTCCCACAGGGGCGCGTTGACCCTTTAAATTCAATTAGATCCATCCGTCCCAGAGGAGCCCCCCATGTACTGGACAGAGTTCTTGACCGTTGCCCTGATTCACTTGCTCGCCGTCGCCAGCCCCGGCCCGGATTTCGCCGTGGTGGTCCGTGAAAGCGTGACTCACGGCCGTCGCGCCGGGACCTGGACAGCGCTGGGCGTCGGTACGGCGATTTTCCTGCACGTCGGTTATTCGCTGCTCGGCATCGGCCTGATCGTGTCGCAGTCGATCGTGCTGTTCAACGCCTTGAAATGGGCGGCAGCCGCTTACTTGCTGTACATCGGCTACAAGGCCTTGCGCGCGCAACCGGCCAAACCGGTTGCCGACAATCTGCACAAGGAAGCCGGCGAACGCACGCCTCGCGGCGCCTTCACCTCAGGTTTCGTGACCAACGGCCTGAACCCGAAAGCCACGTTGTTCTTCCTGTCGTTGTTCACCGTGGTGATCAACCCGCACACGCCTTTGGCCGTACAGGCGGGTTACGGGATCTATCTCGCGGCGGCGACGGCTGTTTGGTTCTGCCTGGTGGCGCGGTTGTTCAGCCAGCAACGCGTGCGCGCCGGTTTCGCCCGCATGGGCCACTGGTTCGACCGGACCATGGGCGTGGTGTTGATCGCCATCGGCGTCAAACTCGCGCTCACCGAGGCGCATTAATCGCGAAGAGCCATTCGGATAAAGAAATCCTGCAAATGCTGGCGCAAAGCTAGCATTTGTATGGCTCTGCAAATCATTCCTTTGGCTGATTTGGCCGGCGTATAAGGGTTCTAGAGTGGTTGCCTCTAAAAGCCAACACCGTGCAGTCAGAAAAGGGATTCTTATGTTGCAGACTCGCGTTATCCCCCCAGCCGAAGGCGCTTACCAGTATCCGCTGCTGATCAAGCGGCTGCTGATGTCCGGCGCTCGTTACGAGAAAACCCGCGAGATCATTTACCGCGACCAGATGCGCTATAGCTATCCGACCCTGATCGAGCGAGTTGCGCGGCTGGCCAACGTGCTCACGGAAGCCGGGGTCAAGGCCGGCGATACCGTGGCGGTGATGGACTGGGATAGCCATCGGTACCTGGAATGCATGTTTGCCATCCCGATGATCGGTGCGGTGATTCACACCATCAACGTGCGCCTGTCTCCGGAACAGATCCTCTACACCATGAACCACGCCGAGGACCGCTTCGTGCTGGTCAACAGCGAGTTCGTCGGGTTGTACCAGGCCATTGCCGGGCACCTGACCACGGTCGAGAAAACCCTGCTACTGACTGACCTGCCGGATAAAACCGCCGACCTGCCCAATCTGGTGGGCGAGTACGAGCAGTTGCTGGCGGCCGCGAGCACGCAATACGACTTCCAGGATTTCGACGAGAACTCGGTCGCGACCACGTTCTACACCACGGGCACCACCGGTAATCCCAAAGGCGTGTACTTCACCCATCGGCAACTGGTGCTGCACACCATGGGCGTGTCGACCATCATGGGCGCCATCGACAGCGTGCGCCTGCTGGGCACCAACGACGTGTACATGCCGATCACGCCGATGTTCCACGTGCATGCCTGGGGCTTGCCGTATGTGGCGACCATGCTCGGGCTCAAGCAGGTTTATCCCGGTCGTTACGACCCGGAGTACCTGGTGGAGCTGTGGCGCAAGGAGAAGGTCACCTTTTCCCACTGCGTGCCGACCATTCTGCAAATGGTCCTCAATGCCAAGGCGGCACAGGACACGGATTTCGGTGGCTGGAAAATCGTCATCGGTGGCAGTGCGCTGAACCGCGCGCTGTACGAAGCGGCCAAGGCCAAGGGCATTCAGTTGACCGCGGCTTACGGCATGTCGGAAACCGGGCCATTGGTCTCCTGTGCTCACCTCAACGATGAGCTGATGGCCGGCACCGAAGACGAACGCACCACGTATCGGATCAAGGCCGGTGTGCCGGGGCCCTTGGTGGAAGCGGCGATCGTCGACACCGACGGCAACTTCCTGCCCGCCGATGGCGAGACTCAGGGTGAACTGGTGCTGCGTGCGCCGTGGCTCACCGAGGGCTACTTCAACGAGCCGCAGAAGGGCGCCGAGCTCTGGGCCGGGGGTTGGCTGCACACCGGCGACGTGGCGACGCTGGACAGCATGGGCGTGATCGACATTCGCGACCGGATCAAAGACGTGATCAAGACCGGCGGCGAGTGGATCTCCTCCCTGGACCTCGAAGATTTGATCAGCCGCCACGTGGCGGTACGCGAAGTAGCAGTGGTGGGCATCGCCGATCCACAGTGGGGCGAGCGCCCGTTTGCACTGTTGGTGATCCGCGAAGGGCATGAGATCGGGGCCCGGGAGCTCAAGGAACACCTCAAGCCATTCGTGGAATTGGGACACCTGAGCAAGTGGGCGATCCCGAGTCAGATTGCCCTTGTTACTGAAATTCCCAAGACCAGTGTCGGCAAGCTCGACAAGAAGCGTATTCGCCTCGACATCACTGAATGGCAGGCCAACAACAGCACCTTCCTCTCGACGCTTTAAGCGCCTTCTGGCGTGCCCAAAAGGCACGCCAGCCCCACCAAGCAAGCGCTTGGCTTGTGAAATCCGAATTTTCAGCCATCCTTGCCGTGCCGACATGTGTCGGACTGGCGAAAGGACTGTTCCAGAGTGGCCGGCAGCTGCAAATCACACTTTAGAGGGATCAAGCTCTACTACCTGCTGGCTATAGTCCGCTCAAGGATTTTTAAGAACGGAGCAAACGCACAAAACGGGGCGATGCATCTTTGGAATGACTTGGGGACCTTTTGGTTTCCAGTCATCCACAGCGTTTTTAGAAGTACTCACTGCCATAACAATAATGCACATGGAGTAGCGTCGATGACATCAGTAAACCAGTTCTGGCGCCGGGCGAAACTGCCCCTGGCGGTCAGTCTTGCCTCTACGCTCGCCGGGCCAGCATTCGGCGTCAGTTTCAACGTTGGTGAAATCGAAGGTCAGTTCGATTCATCCCTGTCGATCGGTGCCAGTTGGTCTACCGAGAGTGCCAACAAGAACCTCATCGGCGTCAACAACGGCGGTCGCGGCCTCTCACAGACTTCCGATGACGGTCACTTGAACTTCGAGAGCGGGAAAACCTTCTCGAAGATCTTCAAGGGCATCCATGACCTTGAATTGAAATACGGCGACACTGGCGTTTTCGTCCGTGGCAAATACTGGTACGACTTCGAGCTCAAAGACGAAAGCCGTCCGTTCAAGGACATCAGCGACAGCAACCGCAAGGAAGGCGCCAAGTCCTCCGGCGGCCAAATCCTCGACGCCTTCGTCTACCACAACTACTCCGTTGCCGATCAGCCGGGCTCCGTGCGTCTGGGCAAGCAAGTAGTGAGTTGGGGTGAAAGTACCTTCATCGGCGGCGGTATCAACTCGATCAACCCGATCGACGTGTCCGCGTTCCGTCGTCCAGGTGCCGAGATCAAGGAAGGCCTGATCCCGGTCAACATGTTCTACGTGTCGCAGAGCCTGACCGATACGCTCTCGGCCGAAGCTTTCTACCAGCTGGAATGGGACCAGACCGTCGTCGATAACTGCGGGACCTTCTTCTCCCAGCCCGACATCATTGCCGACGGTTGCGACAACAACCTGCGCGTGCTGAACAAACGCTCGACCATTCCCGCCGCCGCCCTGCCGACGCTGACTGCGCTGGGTGTCAACGTCGACAACGAAGGCGTGCTGGTACGCCGTGGTCCGGATCGCGATGCGCGCGACAGCGGCCAGTGGGGCGCGTCCCTCAAATACATGTTCGAGCCGCTGGACACCGAGTTCGGCGCTTATTTCATGAATTACCACAGCCGGGCGCCAATCTTCAGCGCAACCGGTGCCCCGACATCGACTTATGCCCGGGTGGCAGCTTTGCCAGCACAGCTGCGTGCGCTGGCGCCACTGGTTGTCGCGGGTAACTCGAACTACTTCGTCGAGTACCCGGAAGACATCCGCCTGTACGGCTTGAGCTTCTCCACCACCCTGCCTACTGGTACGGCGTGGAGCGGTGAAGTCAGCTACCGTCCGAACGCACCGGTGCAACTCAACTCCACCGACATTCTGTTTGCGGGCGTACGTCCTTTGGGCGGCGCGCTGACCAACGCTTCGTTGCTCACCGGCGTACCGGGTCAGGACTTGCACGGCTATCGCCGCAAGGAAATCACCCAGTTCCAGACCACCCTGACGCACTTCTTCGATCAGGTCATGGGCGCCAGCCGCCTGACCCTGGTGGGCGAAGTGGGCGTGACCCACGTCGGCGGTCTGGAAAGCACCTCCAATGTCCGTTATGGCCGTGATCCGGTCTACGGTCCTGGCGAGTTGCCGGCCACCGGCGGTGCCAACACCTGCGTGGCACTTAACTCCAGCACCATCGCCGGTGCCGGTCCAGGTACTGCCACCAACAACCGCAGCCGCAATTGCAACGACGAAGGCTTCACCACGGCCACTTCGTGGGGCTACCGCGGTCGTGCCATCTGGGAATACAACGACGTGTTCGCCGGTGTGAACCTCAAGCCGAACGTGGCCTGGTCCCACGACGTAGACGGTTACTCGCCTGGCCCTGGCGGCAACTTCGAGGAAGGTCGCAAAGCGGTGAGCCTGGGCGTCGATGCCGAATACCAGAACACCTACACCGCGAGCCTGGCGTACACCAACTTCTTCGACGGCAAGTACACCACTGTAGATGATCGCGACTTCGTTGCGCTCAGCGTCGGCGTGAACTTCTAAGCACTGTTTTTTCAGGACGAACACACATATGAAAATAACAAAGAGTCTGTTCCACGCCGGTGTTCTGGGGCTTTCGCTGCTGGCGACCAGCGTCATGGCGGCAGTGCCTGCCGCCGAAGCGGACAAACTGGGCAAGAGCCTGACGCCGATGGGCGCCGAGATGGCGGGTAACGCCGACGGTTCGATCCCGGCCTGGAAACCGATGGCGAAAAACGCCGGCACCGTCGACAGCAAAGGCTTCCTGTCTGACCCGTTCGCCAGTGAAAAACCGCTGTTCACCATCACTGCGCAGAACGTCGACCAGTACAAGGACAAACTCGCTCCGGGCCAGTACGCGATGTTCAAGCGCTACCCGGAAACCTTCAAGATGCCGGTCTACCCGTCCCATCGCGGTGCGACCGTGCCGGATGCCGTGTTTGCCTCCATCAAGAAAAACGCCACCACCACTAACCTGGTGTCCGGCGGCAACGGTCTGGAGAATTTCGAAACCGCAGTTCCATTCCCGATTCCGAAGACCGGCGTCGAAGTCATCTGGAACCACATCACCCGCTATCGCGGTGGCAGCGTGACCCGTCTGGTGACCCAGGCCACGCCGCAGCCGAACGGCTCGTACAGCCTGGTGTACTTCCAGGACCAGTTCGTGTTCCGCGACAAGATGAAGGATTACGATCCGGCGAACCCGGGCAACATCCTGTTCTACTTCAAGCAGAAAGTGACCGCGCCGGCACGTCTGGCCGGTGGTGTGCTGCTGGTGCACGAAACCCTCGACCAGGTGAAAGAACCACGTTCGGCGTGGGTCTACAACGCCGGTCAGCGTCGTGTGCGTCGCGCACCACAAGTGTCCTATGACGGGCCGGGTACCGCAGCCGACGGCCTGCGTACCTCCGACAACCTGGACATGTACAACGGTGCACCGGATCGTTACGACTGGAAGCTCGAAGGCAAGAAAGAGATGTACATTGCCTCCGACAGCTACAAGCTCGACTCGCCGCAACTCAAGTACGACGACATCATCAAGGCCGGTCACATCAACCAGGACCTGGCTCGTTACGAGCTGCGCCGGGTCTGGCATGTGGTGGCTACCTTGAAGGAAGGTCAGCGTCACATCTACGCCAAGCGTGACTTCTACATCGACGAAGACACCTGGCAAGCCGCGGTGATCGACCACTACGACGGTCGTAACCAACTGTGGCGTGTGGCGGAAGCTCACTCCCAGAACTACTACAACGTTCAGGTGCCTTGGTACACCCTGGAAACCTTGTACGACCTGCAATCGGGCCGTTACCTGGCGCTGGGCATGAAGAACGAAGAGAAGTCGGCCTATGACTTCGGTTTCACCGCGACCACCAGCGATTTCACACCCGCTGCACTGCGTCAGGACGGGGTTCGCTAACCTGAACTGAACAGAGGCCGCACCCTCGAAAACGCCCCGACTGGTTCGGGGCGTTTTTTTTGCTGTTCACTTAAGGCTCGTAGCAGCTGTCGAGCCTGCGAGGCTGCGTCCGAGGACGAAGTCCTCGCAAATTTGGTGCACGCGGTTTGTCTGGCAGAGCGCGTTGCATGGTTTTACGACTGCTTCGCAGCCGAACGCAGCCTCGCAAGCTCGACAGCTGCTACGGTCGAATTCAGGTCAGGTGTGGCAGTCGGGTTTGGCCGACACCTTTGCTTGTATTCTTTTTGTAGCCATTTGTAGCAATAACCTTCATTCCCTCTTCGTTTACCGATAGTCTGCGGACATCTGCAACGCCGCCACCCGCAATTCAAACAAGAGCCGGCCATGACTGATCTGTCCCCACTCCCGGGCCCCGCAAGTGTTGCCGTCACGGCACTGGACGGGCGCTTTTTTCGGCCCCCGTTGCCCGACGGCCATGTGCTGCGGCCTCGTCTGTGCGAGCGCCTGAGTGCGGGGCTCGGTGGCAGGCTGTTGCTGGTCAGCGCACCGGCGGGGTTTGGCAAGAGTTCGTTGGCAGTGGAGTTCTGTCAGGGCTTGCCGGCTCACTGGCAAAGTCTGTGGCTGGGGTTGAGTCCGCGAGACAGCGATCCGGGCCGTTTCCTCGAGCGCTTGCTCGAAGGTCTTCAGGATTACTTTCCTAAGCTCGGCAGCCAGGCCCTGGGCCTGCTGAAAATGCGTCAACGCCATCAGCCATTCGCCTTCGAAGAATGGCTCGACGGTTTGCTTGATGAGCTGGCCATCCACCTTTCGCCGATGACGCCTTTGCTGCTGGTGCTGGATGACTATCATCTGGCCCAGGGCCCGGTGCTCGATCGCTGCCTGCAGTTTTTCCTAAATCATTTACCCGATGGCTTGCTGGTCATGGTGACCAGTCGACAGCGTCCGGACTGGCACCTGGCGCGTTTGCGCCTGTCGCGGCAACTGCTCGAATTGCATGAGCAGGACCTTCGACTGACCCACGATGAAGCCCTCACGTTGCTGGATCGACACAGCAGTTCCTTGCGTGGCGAGGCACTGGAAAACCTGATCCAGCGCAGTGAAGGCTGGGTCGCCGGTCTGCGCTTCTGGTTGCTGGCGGCCTCCGAGGCGGGCACCGACAGTGCGTTGCCGCAGTCGTTGCATGGCGGGGAAGGGCTGATTCGCGATTACCTGCTCGAAGAAGTCATCGATTGCCTGCCCGCCGAAGTGCAGTCATTCCTTTACGACACCGCGCCTCAGGAACGCTTTTGCAGCGACCTCTGCGATGCGGTTCGCGAGGCCCATGACAGTGCCGAAATTCTGCGTTTCCTTCAGGCGCACCAGGTGTTCCTGGTGCCGTTGGACGAACACGGCCACTGGTATCGCTATCACCACCTGTTTTCCGACCTGCTGCGTACCCGGCCCACCGCTCAGTCGATAGTGCCGGCCGCCAGCCTGCATCTGCGCGCCTGTCGCTGGTTCAATGCTCAGGGGTTGCTCGACGAGGCGGTGGAGCAGGCGTTACGCGCCGGGCACCTGGACGTCGCGGCGAACCTGGTGCAAAACCTCTCTGAAGAACAACTGCTCGCCGAACAGAACGTCGGGATGCTGCTGCGCTGGAAAATGGATTTGCCCGACAGCCTGCTCATCAGCACGCCGCGGCTGATCGTGCTTTACAGCTGGGCGTTGGGGCTGGCCTGTCAGCTGGACGCGGCCGAGGAACTGGCGGCCCACTTGAGCCGCTTCCTGCCAGCCCCGTCGGCCACCGCGCAGAAGTCCATGCTGGCGCAATGGCTGGCCCTGAGCGGCATCATCGCCCGGGGCCGAGGCAATCGCGCGCTCACGCAACTCTACTGCGCCGAAGCACTGGAGAGCCTGCCGGCCAAGCGCTACGGGCAACGGCTGATGTGTCTTTCAACCCTGTCCAACCTGGCGATCGCCGACGGCGACTTGTGGCGTGCACGCAGCTTGAACCGCGAATCGCTGGAACTGGCGCAACGCGTCGGCAACCCGCTGTTCGAAGCGCTGGCCCATTACGACCGCGCGCGAGTGCTGCAAGCGCGGGGGGAAATCATGCGCTCACTGCAAGAAGTCCGTCAGGGCCTGCAACGTCTGCAAGGGTTATCCCCACAACGGCTATACGCCGTGCGTGCGCGCCTGACCTTGTACGAGGGCTTTTTGCTGGCCGTGCGCTTGCAACCGCAAGCCGCACGGGCCCGTTTACAAGCCGGGTTGAGTGAAGCCCGAGCCTGTCGCGATATCAGCGTTTTGATTGGCCATTGTGTGATCGCCCGGCTTGAGGGCAGCAGCGGCGAGTTCGCCAAAGCCTTCGCCGAACTCGCTGAAGCTGAACGCCTGATGCACATCTGGGATGTGCCGCCGATTTACTATCTGGCGATGATCACCCTGGTCAAATGCGAACTCTGGCTGGCTCAGGGGCGTACCGATCTGGCCGAAGCCTGGCTGGCGCGACTCGGCCAGACCTACAACGGTGAGCACGCGGCAGCGCCGCCGGAATTCCATCCACAGCTGCCGCTGCATATCGAATTGCAGCAAGCCTTGCTGGAGGTGATTCAGGGGCAACCGATGCTGGCCGAGGGGCGTTTGAACGCGTTGCTTGAGCATGGGCAGAAATCGGGACGGCAAATGCTCAGCGTGATGGCGCTGACGCAGAAAATTGCCTTGTTGCTGGCGGGCGGCCGTGAGCCAGAGGCTCGCAAGGCGCTGGTCCAGGCTCTGGAAGCGGCAACCGGTGGCGTCCTGCAACCGTTCGACGGATTGTTGGCTGAACACCCGGACTGGCTGCGTAACCAACTTCAACTCGGTGTGCCGACCCCCGTTTCATTGAGCCTTTCGGAAAAACTTCCGGCAGTGACAGCCCGTCCCGCAACAGAGTCATCCGCGGCGGCGGAACAACTCAGTGCGCGGGAAATGGCCGTCCTGCGACTGATCGCCCAGGGCTGTTCGAATCAGGAAATCAGCGATCAACTGTTTATTTCGCTGCACACGGTGAAAACCCATGCCAGCCATATCAACAGCAAGCTGGGCGTCGAACGGCGTACACAGGCGGTCGCTCGGGCGAAGGCGTTGGGCGTGTTGGGCTAGCTGAAGATAAAGCGACCTCACCACAGCAAAACACCCCGAACCAGTCGGGGCGTTTTGTTTGCTCCCCCGGTCTGATTGACAGATCGGGTATTGCTCTCAAGATGAAACCGTCAGGCCACCAGGTCGTGGGCACTGAAGGTGTTGACCCCCACCAGTTGGATTTCGAAGTCTGCGCCGGCGTTGCCGCTGACGTTGCCCGAAAGCACATGGTCGACAAAGCGCAGCTGTCCTGCACCGGTAAAGTCATCGGCACCAATGAAGGTGAAGCCGTTGAAGCCACCGCTCAGCAAATCGGCGTCGAACTTCGTCAGATCAATCTTATCGCCCTGCAGACTGCTGAAGTCGGTGATGACATCACGATTGGCGCCTGTGCCCATTTCGTTCACAGCACTGAAAACAAACCTGTCGGCACCTGCGCCGCCGATGAGGGTGTCTGTACCCGCGCCGCCGTTCAGAACGTTGGCATCGGCGTTGCCGGTCAGGGTGTTGTTCAAGCTGTTTCCCAGCGCTGTAAAGGCCCCGTTGCCGAGCAACAGCACGTTCTCGACGTTGTGCAGGTTGCTCAGATTCAGATCGACAGTGTTGGTCTGTGCAGTGGCGTTGTAGAGGACGTAGAGCGTATCGGTGCCTTCGTTGATATTTTCCTGGACCAGGGCCAGCTCGCCGGCCTGATCAAGGCCGTAGTCGTCGTTGCCCTGGCCACCGATCAGGGTATCCAGACCTGCGCCGCCAACGAGCTGGTTGTTGCCATCGTTGCCGGTGATGACGTTGTTTTGGGCGTTGCCGATGCCATCGATGTTGGCCGCGCCGGTCAGCGTGAGGTTTTCCAGATTATTGCCCAAGGTGTAGGTCACCGAAGAGCGCACGGTGTCGATCCCTCCGGCCAAGGTATTGGTCTCGACGACCACATCACCGATGTTGTCGACGATATAGGTGTCGTTGCCATCGCCGCCGTTCATCAGGTCAGCGCCGAGGCCACCGTCCAGGAGGTTGTCGCCGATGTAGCCGTTGATGACGTTGTTCAGGGCGTTGCCGGTGCCGTTGAGGTTGGTGCTGCCCACCAGCATCAGGTTCTCTACGTTGCTGCCCAGGGTGTAATCGATCAAGGAATAGACAGTGTCGATTTCGCTGCTCAGGGTGCTGGTCTCGACGACCACATCGCCGACGTTGTCGACGCTGTAGCTGTCGTTGCCGGCGCCGCCGATCATGAGGTCAGCACCGAGGCTGCCATCGAGGACGTTGTCGGCACTGTTGCCGGTCAGGGTGTTGTTCAGGTCGTTGCCTATTACCGTAAACGCGCCGGCGCCGAGCAACAGCACGTTCTCGACGTTGTGCAGGTTGCTCAGGTTCAGGTCGACCATGCTGGGAAGGCCCGTGGGCTGGGTCACGGAGGCGTAGGTGACGTAAAGGGTGTCGGTGCCTTCATTAGCATTTTCCTGGATCAGGTACAGCTCTTCGGCCTGATCAAGGCCGTAGTCGTCGTTGCCCTGGCCACCGATCAGGGTATCCAGACCGGCGCCGCCAACGAGCTGGTTGTTGCCATTGTTGCCGGTGATCACATTGTTTTGGGCGTTGCCGATGCCATCGATGTTGGCCGCGCCGGTCAGCGTGAGGTTTTCCAGATTGTTGCCCAGGGTGAAGGTCACCGAAGAGCGCACGGTATCGATCTCGCTGACCAGAGTGCTGGTCTCGTTGACCACGTCGCCGATGTTGTCGACGACGTAGGTGTCGTTGCCAGTCCCCCCGATCATCAGGTCAGCGCCGAGGCCACCATTGAGGACGTTGTCGGCATTGTTGCCCGTCAGGGTGTTGTTCAGGTCGTTGCCCAGCGCGGTAAAGGCTCCGGTACCGAGCAACAGCACGTTTTCGACGTTGTGCAGGTTGCTCAGGTTCAGGTCGACAGTGCTGGTCTGTGCAGTGGGGGCGTAGGTAACATAAAGGGTGTCGATGCCTTCGTTGGCATTTTCCTGGACCAGGGCCAGTTCGCCGGCCTGATCAAGGCCGTAGTCGTCATTGCCCTTGCCCCCGATCAGGGTATCCAGACCGGCGCCGCCAACGAGCTGGTTGTTGCCATCGTTGCCGGTGATCACATTGTTTTGGGCGTTGCCGATGCCATCGATGTTGGCCGCGCCGGTCAGCGTGAGGTTTTCCAGATTGTTGCCCAGGGTGAAGGTCACCGAAGAGCGCACGGTATCGATCTCGCTGACCAGAGTGCTGGTCTCACTGATCACGTCGCGGATGTTGTCGACGAGGTAGGTGTCGTTACCGGTACCGCCAGCCAGGTAGTCGGCACCGATGCCGCCGTCCAGAATGTTGTTGCCGGTATTGCCGATGATCACGTTGTTCAGGGCGTTGCCGGTGCCGTTGAGGTTGGCTGCGCCCAACAGTGTCAGGTTCTCGAGGTTAGTGCCCAGGGTGTAATCGAGGGAGGACGAGACCGTGTCGATCTCGCTGACCAGGGCGCTGGTCTCACTGATCACGTCGCCGATGTTGTCGACGACGTAGGTGTCGTTGCCGGCGCCGCCGATCATCAGGTCAGCGCCGAGGCCACCATTGAGGACGTTGTCGGCACTGTTGCCGGTCAGGGTGTTGTTCAGGTCGTTGCCCAGCGCGGTAAAGGCTCCGGTACCGAGCAACAGCACGTTTTCGACGTTGTGCAGGTTGCTCAGGTTCAGGTCGACGACATCAGTCTGTGCAGTGGCGTTGTAGAGGACGTAGAGCGTATCGGTGCCTTCATTGATATTTTCCTGGACCAGGGCCAGTTCGCCGGCCTGATCAAGGCCGTAGTCGTCGTTGCCCTGGCCACCGATCAGGGTATCCAGACCGGCGCCGCCAACGAGCTGGTTGTTGCCATCGTTGCCGGTGATCACATTGTTTTGGGCGTTGCCGATGCCATCGATGTTGGCCGCGCCGGTCAGCGTGAGGTTTTCCAGATTGTTGCCCAGGGTGAAGGTCACCGAAGAGCGCACGGTATCGATCTCGCTGACCAGAGTGCTGGTCTCACTGATCACGTCGCGGATGTTGTCGACGAGGTAGGTGTCGTTACCGGTACCGCCAGCCAGGTAGTCGGCACCGATGCCGCCGTCCAGAATGTTGTTGCCGGTATTGCCGATGATCACGTTGTTCAGGGCGTTGCCGGTGCCGTTGAGGTTGGCTGCGCCCAACAGTGTCAGGTTCTCGAGGTTAGTGCCCAGGGTGTAATCGAGGGAGGACGAGACCGTGTCGATCTCGCTGACCAGGGCGCTGGTCTCACTGATCACGTCGCCGATGTTGTCGACGACGTAGGTGTCGTTGCCGGCGCCGCCGATCATCAGGTCAGCGCCGAGGCCACCATTGAGGACGTTGTCGGCACTGTTGCCGGTCAGGGTGTTGTTCAGGTCGTTGCCCAGCGCGGTAAAGGCTCCGGTACCGAGCAACAGCACGTTTTCGACGTTGTGCAGGTTGCTCAGGTTCAGGTCGACGACATCAGTCTGTGCAGTGGCGTTGTAGAGGACGTAGAGCGTATCGGTGCCTTCATTGATATTTTCCTGGACCAGGGCCAGTTCGCCGGCCTGATCAAGGCCGTAGTCGTCGTTGCCCTGGCCACCGATCAGGGTATCCAGACCGGCGCCGCCAACGAGCTGGTTGTTGCCATCGTTGCCGGTGATCACATTGTTTTGGGCGTTACCGATACCATCGAGGTTGGCCGCGCCGGTCAGCGTCAGGTTTTCCACGTTGGCGCCCAAGGTGAAGGTCACCGAAGAGCGCACGGTATCGATTTCGCTGACCAGAGTGCTGGTCTCACTGACCACATCACCGATATTGTCGACGACATAAGTGTCGTTGCCAGTCCCCCCGATCATCAGGTCAGCGCCGAGGCCACCATTGAGGACGTTGTCGGCATTGTTGCCCGTCAGGGTGTTGTTCAGGTCGTTGCCCAGCGCGGTAAAGGCGCCGGTACCGAGTAACAGCACGTTCTCGACGTTGTGCAGGTTGCTCAGATTGAGGTCGACGACATCAGTCTGTGCAGTGGCGTTGTAGAGGACGTAGAGCGTATCGGTGCCTTCGTTAATATTTTCCTGAACCAGGGCCAGCTCGCCGGCCTGATCGAGGCCGTAGTCGTCATTGCCCTTGCCCCCGATCAGGGTATCCAGGCCCGCGCCGCCAACGAGTTGGTTATTGCCATCGTTGCCGGTGATCAGGTTGTTCAGGGCGTTGCCGATGCCATCGATGTTGGCCGCGCCGGTCAGTGTGAGAACTTCCAGGTTGTTGCTCAGGGTAAAGGTCGCCGAGGAGCGCACGGTGTCGATCTCGCCGGTCAGGGTGCTCGTTTCAACGATCACATCGCGGGTGTTGTCGACGATGTAGGTGTCATTGCCGGTGCCGCCAGCCAGGTAGTCGGCACCGATGCCGCCGTCCAGAATGTTGTCGCCGGTATTGCCGATGATCACGTTGTTCAGAGCATTACCGGTGCCGTTGAGGTTGGCTGCGCCCAACAGTGTCAGGTTCTCGAGGTTACTGCCCAGGGTGTAATCGAAGGAGGACGAGACCGTGTCGATCTCGCTGACCAGGGCGCTGGTCTCACTGATCACGTCGCCGATGTTGTCGACGACGTAGGTGTCGTTGCCGGCGCCGCCGATCATCAGGTCAGCGCCGAGGCCTCCATTGAGGACGTTGTCGGCACTGTTGCCGGTCAGGGTGTTGTTCAGGTCGTTGCCCAGCGCGGTAAAGGCTCCGGTACCGAGCAACAGCACGTTTTCGACGTTGTGCAGGTTGCTCAGGTTCAGGTCGACAGTGCTGGTCTGTGCAGTGGGGGCGTAGGTAACATAAAGGGTGTCGATGCCTTCGTTGGCATTTTCCTGGACCAGGGCCAGTTCGCCGGCCTGATCAAGGCCGTAGTCGTCGTTGCCCTTGCCGCCGATCAGGGTATCCAGACCGGCGCCGCCGTTAAGCTGGTTGTTGCCATCGTTGCCGGTGATCACGTTGTTCAGGGCGTTGCCGATGCCATAGGTGTTGGCCGTGCCGGTCAGCGTGAGGATTTCCAGGTTGTTGCTCAAGGTGAAGCTCGACGAAGATCGCACGGTGTCGATTTCGCCGGCCAGGGTACTGGTTTCAACGATCACGTCGTTGATGTTGTCGACGATGTAGGTGTCATTGCCGGTGCCGCCAGCCAGGTAGTCGGCACCGATGCCGCCGTCCAGGATGTTGTTGCTGGAGTTGCCGGTGATCACGTTGTTCAGACCGTTGCCGGTCCCGTTGAGGTTGGCCCCGTCCACCAGTATCAGGTTCTCGAGGTTACTGCCCAGGGTGTAGTCGATGTAGGAATAGACCGTGTCGATTTCCGAAGTCGATGCGCCGCGTTCGATGACCACATCGCCGACGTCATCGACGATGTAGCTGTCATTGCCAGCCCCGCCATCCATTGTGTCCGCGCCGGCCATGCCATTGAGCAAGTTACTCAGTGCATTGCCGATCAGCGAGTCGTCAAAAGCCGAGCCATAGGCGTTTTCAATCTTGGCGCCATAGGCAATCGCCAGCCCTTCATTGAAAGCATCGCCATTCTGGTCGGTGAACGCTTTGCCGATCTGGCTGAACTGACCTTCGTTGAGGTTGATGCGCACTGCGGCCAACTGATTGCTGGCGTCGATACTATCGTTACCGCCAGCGTCCCAGATGGTTTCGAACACCGACTGGGTGGGGGCCCAGGAGTAAACGTTGTTACCTGTCATCCAAAAGTTATTGACGCCATAAAGACTCTGGATCGCCAGAATGTCGAGCACCATTGGGGTAGTGGGCAGATAAGAGTAATTATTGTTGTAGCTCATGACGGTAAACGCAACGTCGTCCAGCGCCGGATCGAGCGTGATCGAGTTTAAACCACCCGGCGCGAACGAGTGCTTGAGGCCTATCGAATGACCAATTTCATGGATAAACGTCATGAAGTCATAGCTGCCTTTATCAGGCGTCAGGTCGTTGGTGTTCGGTCCGATCCAGACATCGCCGCCAACGGGGTCGTCGGAGGGGTAATAGGCCCAGCCTGCCGAATCGTCGTCCAGCTTCGTGTAACCACCGAAGCGCAGATCGCCCACGTTGAATGTATTATCGGTGGTCAGCTGGAAGGTGATGTTGGCGACTGCACTCCATGAGGCGAGTGCCCCGGTGGCCGCCGTCTGCTGCGCAGCCGTCAATGCGTACATGTCTTTGTACTCATTGTAGGGGCTGTAGTTGTAGGCGAACTTGGAGATGGCGGGTGATATAAAACTGTACGTCAGATTGGTCACAGCCCCAGGCATCCACCACTTGGAGCTTTCCCATTGGAAGCCGGAGATTAAACTGTCAACGGCTTTAATACCGGTCAGCGAAGAAGACAAGCTATCTGTATAACCAGTGGGACGTGGCATGTGAAATTCCTGGGAGTAGGTTGCGACCCTTCCTGAATGTGGCCGCTACAATCTGCAATTTTGCATGATAAATAGTGCCATTGACATCATATGGCCACTATTTATTTTGATGAGACCGACGTATGGCGGCTCCGGTCTTTTGTATCGGCCACCGCCGTATAATCCTGAGAGCCTCAACTTCTTTGTACAAGACGGCCTTGCCCTCCCAGGACTCTTATGAACACCGTAAAACCCACCCTCATCCGCGAAACCTTCCCCGTCGGCCCTCTCCAGTGCAACTGCACAATCATCGGCGATCCGATCACCAAAAAAGCAATCGTGGTCGACCCGGGCGGCAACCACGAATTGATCCTCGCGCGCCTCGACGCCTTGGGCCTGAAAGTGGTCAGCATCATCCATACCCATGCGCATCTGGATCACTTTCTTGCCTCCGGTCAGCTCAAGGAAAAAACCGGCGCGACCCTGCACCTGCATAAAGAAGACCAGTTCCTTTGGGACAATCTGGAGATGCAGTGCCAGATGTTCGGTGTGCCTTACACGCCGGTGCCGTCGCCAGACCGCTGGTTGGCCGACGATGAAGAACTGGCCTGTGGTTGCGGCGTGGCGTTGCACACGCCGGGTCATACGCCGGGTTCCATGAGCTTTTGGTTTTCCGAGGCCAAGCTGCTGATTGCCGGTGACACGCTGTTTCGTCGCGGGGTAGGGCGTACGGATTTGTGGGGTGGCGATCAGGCGACCATCGTGCGGTCGATCAAGCAGCGGCTGTATACGCTCGACGAAGAAGCGACGGTCGTGACCGGGCATGGTCCGGACACGCGCCTGGGCGATGAAATGCGCGAGAACCCGTTTGTGCGGGCTTAAATGTAACCGACGGAATTTTCGTCCGCCAAAATGATCCAACGCCCGCAAAGGTTCAATGCTTTAGTCCGTTGCACCCCAGAATGAAAAACCAGGAGCTCTTCATGTTCACCAAGCAGCGTTTGATTATTGTCGCTACGGCTGTGGCCTTGCTGTCTGGCTGCGCCTCGCCTAACCCTTACGACAACCAGGGCCAGGCTGACGGTGGCTCCACGGGCATGAGCAAAACCGCAAAATACGGTGGCCTCGGTGCGCTAGCCGGTGCGCTGGCCGGTGCCGCCATCGGTCACGACAACCGTGGCAAGGGCGCGCTGATTGGCGCCGCCGTGGTCGGTGCTTCCGCTGCCGGTTACGGTTATTACGCTGACCAGCAAGAGAAGAAGCTGCGTGCCAGCATGGCCAACACCGGTGTCGAGGTGCAGCGTCAGGGCGATCAGATCAAGCTGATCATGCCGGGCAACATCACGTTCGCCACCGATTCGGCGAATATCGCTTCCAGCTTCTATCAACCGCTGAACAATCTGGCAGGCTCGCTCAAGGAGTTCAGCCAGAACCAGATCGAAATCGTCGGTTACACTGACAGCACCGGCAGCCGCCAGCACAACATGGACCTGTCCCAGCGTCGTGCGCAGAGCGTGGCGACTTATTTGACGTCGCAAGGCGTGAGCGGTGCGAACCTGTCGGCTCGCGGTGCCGGGCCGGATAACCCGATTGCCAGCAACGGTGATACCAATGGCCGGGCGCAGAACCGTCGGGTCGAGGTCAACCTGAAGGCGATTCCGGGCCAGCAGTATTCGCAACCGACCCAGTAGTGACAGCAAAAGCCTGACTGAACCCCAGGCGTAAAAAAGCCCGCCCGATCCTCAGCAGATCGGGCGGTTTTTTTTGTCGCCAGCACTGGCCCCATCGCGAGCAGGCTCGCTCCCACAGGTGACCGCGAACCGATCCAACACTCGGTCCACTGTGGGAGCGAGCTTGCTCGCGATGGGGCCAGAACTGGCGATGAAAACTTCAGAATTAAAAAAAGCCCCCGAACGATCACTCGTCCGAGGGCTTTTTCATATCGCGCGAAACCTGATTACTTCTTCAGGCCGTAATGCTCATCGAGCATGCCCGGCGCGTTCGGGGCTTTGGGAGCGTAATCGCGAGGCGGCTCCTGATTGCGCGGTGGCGTCAGGCGTTCCCGTGGTGCCACGGCAGCGTCGGCGTGCAGGGCGGCTAGCAAGCGTTGACGGGTCTGCTCGTCCAGGGCCAGTCGGTTGGCACCCTCGGCGAGGTGATCCTGCACTTCCTGATAGCTCGCAGTCAGCTTCTTGACCAGGTTTGCAGTGCTGTTGAAGTGGGTGACCACCTCGTTCTGATAACTGTCGAAACGTTCCTGAATGTCATCCAGCTGACGTTGTGTGCTGCTCGGCGCGGCGTTCGGCACCAGGCGAGCGATCAGGAAACCAACGGCGACACCCACAACCAGGGCAAGAGTCGGCAACAACCAAACTAAGAGCGAGTGTTCCACGAGTCCTTCCTCTATAAACGGCTTTGCTTTACGTTAACGGCTCGAACCTGCGCTGTATACCGCGATTCACTCGCAATACATCGGCACAGACAATTTGCTAGACGAGTCGACCCGATTCGAGGTCACGGAGTTCCTTCCTTGCTTATGCGCGAAACCCCTGTAGTCATTGCTGGTCCGGTCGGCCAACTGGAAGCTCTTTACCTGGATAATGAAGCGCCACGCGGCATCGCGCTGATCTGCCACCCGAACCCGGTGCAGGGCGGCACCATGCTCAACAAAGTGGTCTCGACCCTGCAGCGCACCGCGCGCGACGCCGGTTTTATTACTTTGCGTTTCAACTACCGTGGCGTCGGTGCCAGTGAAGGCACCCACGATATGGGCACCGGTGAAGTCGATGATGCCCAGGCAGCGGCCGAATGGCTGCGGGCCAGACACCCGGACTTGCCGCTGACCCTGTTCGGATTCTCCTTCGGCGGTTTTGTTGCAGCAAGTCTCGGCGGACGCCTGGAAGCCAAGGGCGAACAGCTGAAACATCTGTTCATGGTCGCGCCTGCAGTCATGCGCCTCGGCGATCAGGATCAACTGCCGCAGCAAGGCGAGTTGACTCTGATCCAGCCGGAAACCGACGAAGTGATCGATCCGCAAGCTGTCTACGACTGGTCCTCGAAACTCGAGCGCCCCCATGAGCTGCTGAAAGTGGCAGAATGCGGACACTTTTTTCATGGCAAGCTGACCGATCTCAAGGATCTGATTCTGCCGCGCCTTTCGAATTGATTGCAGTCTGACAAGCGATTACCCATGACGACTCGTACCCGTATCCTCACCGGCATCACCACCACCGGCACGCCGCACCTGGGCAACTACGCCGGTGCCATCCGCCCGGCGATCGTCGCCAGCCGTGACAGCAATGCCGATTCGTTCTACTTCCTGGCCGACTACCACGCCCTGATCAAATGCGATGACCCGCTGCGCATCCAGCGCTCGCGTCTGGAAATCGCCGCGACCTGGCTGGCCGGTGGCCTGGATGTGGACCGCGTAACGTTCTATCGCCAGTCCGACATCCCGGAAATCCCCGAGCTGACCTGGCTGCTGACCTGCGTTGCCGCCAAGGGCCTGCTCAACCGCGCTCATGCCTACAAGGCCTCGGTGGACAAGAACGTCGAAACCGGCGAAGACCCGGACGCCGGCATCACCATGGGCTTGTACAGCTACCCGGTGCTGATGGCCGCGGACATTCTGATGTTCAACGCTCACAAGGTGCCGGTCGGTCGTGACCAGATCCAGCACGTGGAAATGGCCCGTGACATCGGCCAGCGTTTCAACCACCTGTTTGGCCAGGGCAAAGAGTTCTTCACCATGCCCGAGGCGCTGATCGAAGAAAGCGTCGCCACACTGCCAGGCCTCGACGGTCGCAAGATGTCGAAGAGCTACGACAACACCATCCCGTTGTTCAGCAGCGCCAAGGAAATGAAGGACGCTATCTCGCGGATCGTCACCGACTCCCGCGCACCGGGCGAAGCCAAAGATCCGGACAACTCGCATCTGTTCACCCTGTTTCAGGCGTTTGCTACGCCGGCGCAGTCCGATGAATTCCGCAGCGAACTGTTGCAGGGCCTGGGTTGGGGCGAAGCGAAGAATCGCCTGTTCCAACTGCTGGACAGCGAGCTTGGCGAATCCCGCGAGCGTTATCACCAATTGATCGAGCGCCCGGCAGACCTGGAAGATATGCTGCAGATCGGCGCCAAAAAGGCTCGCTCGGTCGCTACGCCGTTCCTCCACGAACTGCGTGAAGCGGTTGGCCTGCGCTCTTTTGTGGCCCAGACCCAAGTCGCTGCCACCACCAAGAAGAAAGCCGCGAAAGCCGCACGTTTTGTCAGCTTCCGCGAAGAAGACAGCAGTTTCCGTTTCCGTCTGCTGGCGGCCGATGGCGAGCAGCTGCTGCTGTCGCGCAACTTCGCCGACGGCAAGACCGCCGGCCAGGTGACCAAACAATTGCAATCGGGCCAGCCGTTGGATGTGCGTAGCGAAGACCGAAGCTTCAGCGTCTGGCTGGAAGGCGAGTGCGTTGCCGACAGCCCGACGTTTGCTGACGACACGGCTCGCGACCTCGCCATCGACGCCTTGCGGGTTGCTCTGACGCCGGTTCAGGAATAATCAGCGGCTCGGTCCGACCAAGGGCCGATTGCCATTCCCCCGGGCCGTCGCTACAGTGACGGCCCGTTTTTGTTGCCTTGCTAACGAATTATGACGCCCCTAGAACGATATCAAGCTGATCTGAAACGCCCGGAATTCTTCCATGACGCCTCGCAGGAAACTGCGGTGCGCCATTTGCAGCGCCTGTACGACGATCTGGTCGCGGCGTCGAACAACAAACCGGGCCTGCTCGGCAAACTGTTTGGCAAGAAAGAACAGGCACCGGTCAAGGGTCTGTATTTCTGGGGCGGCGTTGGCCGCGGCAAGACTTACCTGGTCGACACCTTCTTCGAAGCGCTGCCGTTCAAGGAAAAGGTCCGCACTCACTTCCACCGCTTCATGAAGCGTGTGCACGAAGAGATGAAGACCCTCGGCGGCGAAAAGAACCCGCTGACCATTATCGCCAAGCGCTTCTCTGACGAAGCGCGGGTGATCTGTTTCGATGAATTCTTCGTGTCCGACATCACCGACGCGATGATCCTTGGCACGCTGATGGAAGAGCTGTTCAAGAACGGTGTGACCCTGGTCGCGACCTCGAACATCGTGCCGGACGGTCTGTACAAGGATGGCCTGCAACGAGCGCGCTTCCTGCCGGCCATTGCGCTGATCAAGCAGAACACCGACATCGTCAACGTCGACAGCGGCGTCGATTATCGTCTGCGTCACCTTGAGCAAGCGGAGCTGTTCCACTTCCCGCTGGACGAAGCTGCGCATGAAAGCCTGCGCAAGAGCTTCCGCGCCCTGACCCCGGAATGCACGGCCGCCATCGAGAATGATGTGCTGATGATCGAGAATCGTGAGATTCGCGCGCTGCGTACCTGCGATGACGTGGCCTGGTTCGACTTCCGCGAACTGTGCGACGGCCCGCGTAGCCAGAACGATTACATCGAACTGGGCAAGATCTTCCACGCCGTGTTGCTCAGCGGTGTCGAGCAGATGAGCGTCACCACCGACGACATCGCCCGACGCTTTATCAACATGGTCGACGAGTTCTACGACCGTAACGTGAAGCTGATTATTTCTGCTGAAGTTGAGCTGAAAGACCTCTACACCGGTGGTCGCTTGAACTTCGAGTTCCAGCGCACCCTCAGCCGTCTGCTGGAAATGCAGTCGCACGAATTCCTGTCTCGGGCGCATAAGCCATAGGACTTTTTCGGAAAGTAAAAAGGCTTGCATTTGCAGGCCTTTTTTATGCGTTGAAGAAACCTAAAATTCACCGCAATCCCCTGTGGGAGCGAGCCTGCTCGCGATAGCGGTGTGTCAGTCACATCAGTGCTGGATGTGCCTCCGTCATCGCGAGCAGGCTCGCTCCCACAGTGGAGTTGTGTCTGGTTCAAGCAGCTTGCTGAAACTGCTGCCGATACTGGTTCGGCGACAATTCGGTGTGCTGGCGGAAAAGCCGCGCAAAGAAGCTCGCATCGTCGTAACCGACTTCATAACTGATGGTCTTGATGCTCTTGCGGCTACCCGACAGCAAACCCTTGGCTGTTTCGATGCGCAGGCGTTGCAGGTAATGCAGCGGCTTGTCGCCGGTGGCGGTCTGGAAGCGGCGCATGAAGTTGCGGATGCTCATGCCGTGTTCGCGGGCGACGTCTTCGAAGCGGAATTTGTCGGCGAAATGCTCTTCGAGCCAGTGCTGGATCTGCAGGATGATCACGTCCTGGTGCAATTTCTGCCCGCCGAATCCGATGCGTCCCGGCGAATAGCTGCGCTGCACTTCGTAGAGAATGTCCCGGGCCACGGCTTGCGAGACGTTGGCGCCGCAGAAGCGTTCGATCAGGTAAATGTAGAGATCGCACGCCGAGGTGGTGCCGCCTGCGCAATACAGGTTGTCGGCGTCGGTCAGGTGCTTGTCCTGATTGAGCTGAACCTGTGGGAAGCGCTCGGCAAAGGCATTGAAGAAGCGCCAGTAAGTGGTCGCTTCCTTGCCATTGAGCAGCCCGGCCTCGGCCAGCCAGAACACCCCGGTCGCCTCGCCGCACAGCACGGCACCGCGAGCATGTTGCTGGCGCAACCAAGGCAGGACCTGTGGATAACGTTGGCAAAGGGTGTCGAAATCGTCCCAGAAGGCTGGAAGGACAATGATGTCGGCGTTTTCCAGGCCGCCGTCCACCGGCATGATCACATCGCTGAAGCTGTTCACGGGTTTGCCGTCGGGGCTGACCAGTCGGGTTTCGAACGCCGGAGTCAGGCCCTGACCCAGTTGTTTGCCATAGCGCAGGCTGGCCAGGTGGAAGAAATCCTTGGCTTGCATGAGGGTGGAAGCGAAAACCCGGTCGATAGCCAGGATGCTGACGCGCCGCAAGGGCGTGGAGACTTGGTTAGACATAATTCAACTTTATTCTTATAGGGGAAAGTGGTCACCAGACGGCTGGATCGTCTTATTTTTTGTCTGATGTGTCCAGTGTCCTGTATCGGATGCGGGGCTTAGTCTCTGAAGGTCAACTTCTTCTAACAATTAACGACAGGTGCCGCATGATCCCCAGAACCTTGTTCAGTTCCGAGCACGAATTGTTTCGCGACAGCGTGCGAACATTCCTCGAAAAAGAGGCCGTGCCGTTCCACGGGCAATGGGAAAAACAAGGCTATATCGACCGTAAACTCTGGAACAAGGCGGGGGAGGCTGGGATGCTCTGCTCGCACCTGCCGGAGGAGTACGGCGGGCTAGGGGCGGACTTTCTCTACAGCGCGGTGGTGATTGAGGAGGTCGGTCGTCTCGGCCTGACCGGTATCGGTTTTTCCCTGCATTCCGACATTGTGGCGCCGTACATCCTGCATTACGGCAGTGAAGCGCTGAAGCACAAATACCTGCCGAAACTGGTGTCCGGCGAAATGGTGACAGCCATTGCCATGACCGAGCCGGGCGCCGGTTCTGACCTGCAAGGGGTGAAAACCACCGCCGTGCTGGATGGCGACGAGTACGTGATCAACGGGTCCAAGACGTTCATCACCAACGGCTATCTGGCGGATCTGGTGATTGTCGTGGCCAAGACGGATCCGAAGGCGGGCGCGAAGGGCACCAGTCTGTTTCTGGTTGAGGCCAATACGCCAGGCTTCGACAAGGGCAAGCGCCTGGAAAAAGTCGGCATGAAGGCGCAGGACACCTCGGAGCTGTTCTTCCAGGACGTGCGGGTGCCGAAGGAAAACCTGTTGGGGCAGGCGGGCATGGGCTTCGCTTACCTGATGCAGGAATTGCCTCAGGAGCGCCTCACTGTCGCCATCGGCGGGCTTGCGTCGGCCGAAGCCGCGTTGAAGTGGACGCTGGATTACACCCGTGAGCGCAAGGCGTTCGGCAAGGCGATTGCCGACTTCCAGAACACTCGCTTCAAACTGGCGGAGATGGCGACTGAAATCCAGATCGGCCGGGTCTTCGTTGATCGCTGCCTGGAACTGCACCTGCAAGGCAAGCTGGATGTGCCGACGGCAGCGATGGCGAAATACTGGGGCACTGACCTGCAATGCAAGGTGCTCGACGAATGCGTGCAGTTGCATGGCGGTTACGGGTTCATGTGGGAATACCCGATCGCCCGGGCGTGGGCGGATGCGCGAGTGCAGCGGATTTATGCGGGGACCAATGAAATCATGAAGGAGATTATTGCGCGGTCGCTTTGATGCTGCGGTGACTGGTCGGACGCTTTCGCGAGCAAGCCCGCTCCCACAGGTTAAGTGATCTCCTGTGGGAGCGGGCTTGCTCGCGAATGGGTCTATGAATTAATCAGGGAGCCGGATTCGGATGATCCTTGTGAATCGCCTCAATCCCCTCCAGCACTTCATCGGAAAGTTTCAGCTCGAAGCTCGCTAAATTGCTTTCAAGCTGCTCCAGGGTGGTCGCGCCGATGATGTTGCTGGTCACGAACGGCTGCTGGGTGACAAACGCCAACGCCATTTGCGCCGGGTCCAGGCCGTGTTCACGCGCCAGTGCGACATAACGGCTGCACGCAGCTTCCGACTGCGGGTTGAAATAGCGACTGAAGCGGCTGTAGAGGCTCAGGCGACCTTTTGGAGGACGCGCGCCACCTTCGTACTTGCCCGACAGGAAACCGAACGCCAGCGGCGAATAGGCGAGCAGGCCGCACTGTTCGCGGATGGCGATTTCCGCCAGGCCGACTTCGAAGCTGCGGTTGAGCAGGTTGTACGGGTTCTGGATCGATACGGCGCGTGGCCAGCCACGGGCTTCGGCCAGGGCGAGAAAGCGCATGGTGCCCCACGGCGTTTCATTGGACAGGCCGATGTGGCGAATCTTGCCAGCCTTGACCTGCTCGTCCAGCGCTTCGAGGGTGTCCTCCAGCGGCGTCAGGTTGGCTTCGATCTTGTGTTTGTAGCCCAGCTGACCGAAGAAGTTGGTGCTGCGTTCCGGCCAGTGCAGCTGATAAAGGTCGATGTAGTCGGTTTGCAGGCGCTTGAGGCTCGCGTCCACGGCTTCGGTGATGTGCTGGCGGTTGTGCCGCAGGTTTTTGTCACGGATGTAATCGATGGTGTTGCCGGGGCCGGCGATCTTGCTGGCCAGGATCCAGTCGGCGCGATCACCGCGACTTTTGAAGTAATTGCCGATGTAGCGTTCGGTGGTGGCGTAGGTTTCGGCCTTCGGCGGCACCGGGTACATCTCGGCGGTGTCGATGAAATTGATCCCGGCGTCCTTGGCCCTTTCGATCTGCGCGAAGGCTTCAGCTTCAGTGTTTTGCTCGCCCCAGGTCATGGTTCCGAGGCAGATGGCACTCACATTCAGATTGGTTCGGCCTAGCTGGCGATAGTCCATCGGGTGCTCCTTGGGCAAAACAATCATAAAAGCAGGTTGAAATATTTTTCGCAATCTGCATAATTGCGCACCTCTTTCTGCAGTGGAAGTGATGCGCCGCCGCCGAAGAATCTTGCCGTTGAACGGACGCGCCGACCCGAGCCCCCGAAAGCGTCTGTATCCGGCTGCCTTTGACTTGTCAAAGTACGCACTATTCAGTAAGATCCGCCGTCTAATTTACAGGGCGGCCCCTGAGGCTATAAAGAATGAAAACTTTTACTGCTAAACCGGAAACAGTACAGCGCGACTGGTTTGTCGTCGACGCTGCAGGTCAGACCCTGGGTCGTCTGGCCACCGAAATCGCGAGCCGTCTGCGTGGCAAGCATAAAGCTGAGTACACTCCTCACGTTGACACTGGCGATTACATCGTCGTTATCAATGCCGAGCAGATTCGTGTAACCGGTGCTAAAACCACCGACAAAATCTACTACTCCCACTCCGGTTTCCCGGGCGGCATCAAGTCGATCAACTTTGAAAAGCTGATCGCTAAAGCCCCTGAGCGCGTGATCGAGACCGCGGTCAAAGGCATGCTGCCTAAGAACCCACTGGGTCGCGACATGTATCGTAAGCTGAAAGTCTATGCGGGCGCTGTACACCCTCATACTGCTCAGCAGCCCCAAGAACTGAAGTTTTAACGGAATAGTTCATTATGTCGGCGACTCAAAATTACGGCACTGGCCGTCGCAAGACCGCAACCGCACGCGTTTTCCTGCGTCCGGGTACTGGTAACATCTCCATCAACAACCGTTCGCTGGATAATTTCTTCGGCCGCGAAACTGCCCGCATGGTAGTTCGTCAGCCGCTGGAATTGACTGAGACTGTCGAGAAGTTCGACATCTACGTCACCGTGATCGGCGGTGGTGTAAGTGGTCAAGCTGGCGCAATCCGCCACGGTATCACTCGCGCACTGATGCAGTACGACGAAACCCTGCGTGGCGCTCTGCGCAAAGCTGGCTTCGTTACTCGCGATGCTCGTGAAGTTGAACGTAAGAAAGTTGGTCTGCGTAAAGCGCGTAAGCGTCCGCAGTACTCGAAGCGTTAATTCGCTTTCGCGTTCAAAAAGAACGCCCAGTTTCCTCGCGAAGCTGGGCGTTTTTTTATGGGCGCGATTTATCAAAGAATTGCGCTGTGACAACTTGCCACATCCGCAGAGCCCCTATACTGCAAGGCTTGGCAGTGGAGCCCCTCGGTAATTACCTTGTCAGAATTGGGGCTTTTCATTACCATTCGGCAAAATTTTTATAAGTACATAGATTTACTTAGTAGACGCCTGATTTAACAGGCCACAAAGCTGATGGGAGAGGACTGAATGAGCAATGACGGCGTGAATGCAGGCCGGCGTCGCTTCTTGGTAGCAGCCACATCCGTGGTGGGTGCTGCAGGAGCGGTGGGGGCTGCGGTCCCGTTCGTGGGGTCATGGTTTCCCAGTGCCAAGGCGAAAGCCGCAGGTGCACCGGTGAAAGTGAATGTCAGCAAAATCGAACCAGGCCAGCAGATGATTGCTGAATGGCGCGGTCAGCCGGTGTTCATTGTCCGCCGTACCGAGGAAATCCTGGGGAATCTGAAAAAGATCGAGGGCCAGCTGTCTGACCCGACCTCCAAGAACTCGACACAACCGACCTATGTCGACCCGGAAACGCGTTCGATCAAGCCAGAAGTTCTGCTGCTGATCGGTATCTGCACGCACCTGGGTTGCTCGCCGACCTTCCGTCCAGAAGTGGCACCTGCGGATCTTGGCAAGGACTGGGTAGGTGGTTATTTCTGCCCTTGCCACGGTTCCCACTACGATCTGGCTGGCCGCGTCTACAAGTCGCAACCTGCGCCTTTGAACCTGCCAGTTCCCCCGCATTCCTATGAGACCGATGACATCATTGTCATTGGCGTCGATACGGAGAAAGCGTGATGAGCAAGTTCATGGATTGGGTTGATGCGCGCTTTCCCGCCACTAAAATGTGGGAAGACCATCTCAGCAAGTACTATGCCCCGAAGAACTTCAACTTCTTCTATTTCTTTGGCTCCCTGGCACTGCTCGTTCTGGTCAACCAGATCGTTACCGGTGTCTGGCTGACCATGAGCTACACCCCGTCGGCGGAAGAAGCATTCGCCTCCGTCGAATACATCATGCGCGATGTCGAGCACGGCTCGATCCTGCGCATGTTGCACGCGGTCGGCGCTTCGATGTTCTTCATCGTGGTTTATCTGCACATGTTCCGTGGCTTGCTCTACGGTTCGTACCAGAAGCCGCGTGAGCTGGTGTGGGTCTTCGGCATGCTGATCTACCTGGCGCTTATGGCTGAAGCCTTCATGGGTTACCTGCTGCCGTGGGGCCAGATGTCCTACTGGGGTGCCCAGGTGATCATCTCGCTGTTCGGTGCGATCCCGGTCATCGGTAACGACCTGACCCAGTGGATCCGTGGTGACTACCTGATTTCCGGTATTACCCTGAACCGCTTCTTCGCCCTGCACGTTGTTGCCCTGCCGATCGTGATTCTCGGTTTGGTGGTGCTGCACGTTCTGGCGTTGCACGAAGTCGGCTCGAACAACCCGGATGGCGTCGACATCAAGAAACACAAAGACGAAAACGGCGTACCGCTGGACGGCATTGCCTTCCACCCGTACTACACCGTGAAAGATATCGTCGGCGTGGTGGTGTTCCTGTTTATCTTCTGCTCGATCGTGTTCTTCTTCCCGGAAATGGGCGGCTACTTCCTCGAGAAGCCGAACTTTGAAGTAGCGAACGCCTTCAAGACCCCTGAGCACATCGCTCCGGTCTGGTACTTCACGCCGTTCTACGCGATTTTGCGGGCGGTTCCGGACAAGCTCCTGGGCGTAATCGCCATGGGCGCGGCCATCGCAGTGCTGTTCGTCCTGCCGTGGCTGGACCGCAGCCCCGTCAAGTCGATGCGCTACAAAGGCTGGATGAGCAAGATCTGGCTCTGGGTATTCTGCATCTCGTTCGTGATCCTGGGTGTGTTGGGTGTTCTCGCTCCGACTCCGGGTCGTACGTTGCTGTCGCAGGTATGCACCTTCCTGTACTTCGCCTACTTCATTCTGATGCCGTTCTACACCAGGCTCGAGAAGACCAAACCGGTTCCGGAAAGGGTGACTGGCTGATGAAAAAGCTATTTGCTGTACTGATTCTTGCTGCCATGCCTGTCCTGTCCTTCGCGGCCGAACACGGTGGTCCAGAGCTTGAAAAAGTCGACATCGACGTTTCTGACAAAGCGGCCATGCAGGACGGCGCGCGTACGTTCGCCAACTACTGCATGGGCTGCCACAGCGCCAAGTTCCAGCGCTACGAGCGTGTTGCCGATGACCTGGGCATTCCGCATGACCTGATGCTCTCGAAGCTGGTGTTCACCGGCGCCAAGATCGGCGACCACATGAACATCGGCATGCAGCCGGCAGACGCCAAGACCTGGTTCGGTGCGGCTCCGCCCGACCTGACCCTGGTTGCTCGCGTTCGTGGTACTGACTGGCTCTACGGTTACCTGCGTTCGTTCTATGAAGACCCGTCGCGTCCTTGGGGCGTGAACAACAAGGTCTTCCCGAACGTCGGGATGCCTAACGTTCTGGTCGGCCTGCAGGGTCGTCAGGTGGTAGGCTGCAAACAAGTTCAAATCGTCGAAGACGGCAAGAAGCAATACGATCCGCTGACCGGTACGGCTCTGACTCATGAGGCGTGTGACCAGCTGACCGTGGTGCCAAAAACCGGCACGCTGAACGCAGAGCAGTTCGACGAGAAGGTCAAGAATCTGGTGACCTTCCTGGCCTACTCGGCCAACCCGGTGAAGCTGCAGCATCAGCGCATCGGTACCTATGTGTTGCTGTACCTGGCGTTCTTCTTCGTATTCGCTTACTTGCTCAAGCGTGAATACTGGAAAGACGTCCATTGATAAAGCTGTAAGCAATTGCTGTTAATCGCACGCGCCCAGGGGCGTCTCTGAAGGTGTAACGAGTCTGGTGATCCAGACGTTACGGGAGGCGTCCTCTGGGCGCGTGCGTTTTTCCGCTTCCGATAATTTCAACAAGCGAGGAGGACCGCCATGGGCGTGACCAATCGGTTGGCCTGTTACTCCGACCCCGCCGACCACTATTCCCACCGAGTGCGCATCGTACTTGCAGAGAAGGGTGTCAGCGCAGAGATCATTTACGTGGAAGCTGGTCGCCAGCCGCCTAAACTGATTGAAGTGAACCCTTACGGTAGCCTGCCCACCCTGGTCGATCGTGACCTGGCGTTGTGGGAGTCGACCGTGGTGATGGAATATCTGGATGAGCGTTACCCGCACCCGCCCTTACTGCCGGTTTATCCTGTGGCGCGTGCCAACAGCCGTCTGCTGATTCATCGTATTCAGCGTGACTGGTGTGGTCTGGTGGATCTGATTCTGGATTCGAAGACCAAGGAAGCCGCCCGCGTCGTGGCTCGTAAAGAGCTGCGCGAAAGCCTGACTGGCGTGTCGCCGCTGTTCGCCGACAAGCCGTTTTTCCTCAGTGAGGAACAAAGTCTGGTGGATTGCTGCCTATTGCCAATACTCTGGCGTTTGCCGATTTTGGGTATTGAACTGCCGCGGCCTGCCAAGCCGCTGCTTGATTACATGGAGCGCTCGTTTGCGCGTGAGGCTTTCCAGGCGAGTCTGTCTGGTGTCGAACGCGATATGCGCTAAGGCTTAAGGAGCCGCTATGAACTCCAGTCGACCTTATCTGGTCCGCGCGCTCTACGAGTGGATTGTGGATAACGATTGCACCCCGCACATGCTGGTCAATTCCGAGTATCCGTCGGTGCAGGTGCCTCAGGGTTTTGCCAGTGACGGACAGATTGTCCTGAACGTATCACCGGCTGCCGTGCGTCATCTGCACATGGACAACGAGGCGGTCAGCTTCGAAGGGCGCTTCGGTGGCGTGCCGCACACCCTGTACGTGCCTATTGCATCGATCCTGGGTATTTACGCCCGGGAGAATGGTCAGGGCATGGTGTTCGATCTGGAATCGCCTATGGAAGACGAGGAAGAGATCGAGCCGGATGATGATATTCCGCCGCCCGACAGCGAACCGCCGCGTCCCAGCGGTCGACCCAGTTTGAAAGTGGTGAAGTAATAAAAAAGGCGATCCGAAAGGATCGCCTTTTTTATTACTGTAGGAGTGAGCCTGCTCGCGATGGCGGTCTCAAGGACACCATCGCAAGCGGTGCTCATGCAGGATCAGTCAATGTACTCAAACAACTTCACAATCTTCTGCACACCAGAAACGCTCTGCACCAGGTTGGTGGCCTGCGCCGCTTCCTGCTTGGTCAGCAGGCCCAGCAAATAGACGATGCCATTCTCGGTGACGACCTTGATGCGCGAGCCCGGGATGTTCGGGTCGGTGAGCATCTGGGTCTTGATCTTGGAGGTCAGCCAGGTGTCGTTCTGGCGAGCAAGGAAGCCGGAGGGTGGCAAAACCTGCAGCTCGTTATGAACCTTCTTTACGCGCTGGACGGCGGAAGCAGCTTGTTCGGCCTTGGCCTTGAGGTCTGCGGTCGGCGTTTGCCCGGCGAGCAGCACGACACCGTTGAAGCTGGTTACGACGATGTGTGAGTCATTGTCCAGGGCAGGATCGGCCTTGGCGACGTTCACGCCGACCTTGGTGTCGATCAGGGAGTCGTCAATCTTGCTGCCGAAGGTGCGCGTACCACGGTCATCTTCAATCGGCGCTTCACGGCTGGCGTTCACCACCGAGGTGCAGCCGCTGATGCCGAGGCACAGGGTCAAGGCCAGAAGGCCTAGGCGATTAGGGGTCATTCTTCACTCCCGAACAGTTGGCTGTCGATCAAATCGCAAAGGCAATGGATCGCCAGCAGGTGGACTTCCTGAATACGTGCGGTGACGTTGGCCGGTACGCGAATCTCGACGTCCTCAGGCAATAGCAACGACGCCATGCCGCCGCCATCGCGACCAGTCAATGCTACGACAATCATTTCGCGATCATGTGCGGCCTGGATCGCTTGAATTATGTTCGCCGAGTTGCCGCTGGTGGAAATCGCCAGCAATACGTCGCCCGGCTGGCCAAGGGCGCGGATCTGTTTGGAAAAGATTTCGTTGTAGCTGTAATCGTTGGCGATCGAGGTGATCGTCGAGCTGTCAGTCGTCAGCGCAATGGCTGGCAGGCTCGGGCGTTCGCGCTCGAAGCGGTTAAGCAGCTCGGACGAAAAGTGCTGGGCGTCACCGGCGGAGCCGCCGTTGCCGCAAGAAAGCATTTTGCCCTCGTTGAGCAAGGCGTTGACCATCACCTGGCTGGCTTGCTCGATGTGCGGTGCAAGTACGTCCATCGCCATTTGCTTGGTGTCGATACTGGCCTGAAAAAGCTGGCGAATTCGGGATTGCATGTCCATCTGTGTGACCTTAATTAGCGCGGCTACTCGGCACATGAATGTGCAGCCCGCAAAGCAAAGAGCAAAAGTGTTGGGTAAAGGTGTCCGCTTCGGGGCGCACGCGATCAGCTGTCAAAGGCATTCTGCAACCAGTTCAACTGATCGAGGTTGCTGTCGATGGCAACCACGTCGAAGCGGCAGGGGGAATTGGCCCAACGCGACTCGCGCTGAAGAAAATACTGCGCGGCGAAAATCAGTTTCTGCCGTTTGCGCCCATCGATGCTGTCGAGCGCTCCACCCCATTGGGTGTTTTTTCTGTAGCGGACTTCAACGAATACTACTGTATCGCCATCAAGCATGACCAGATCAAGCTCGCCGCGTTTACACAACCAGTTCTGCGCCAGCAGGCGCAGACCTTGTTGTTGAAGATGCTCGAGCGCATGGCGCTCGGCATCCTTACCGCTTTGCTGGCGTGACCTGTCAGGCATCAGCGCGGGGTATCCGGCAGGCGTTGAACCTGACCGTTGGTGAACTGTGCCCACGGCAACTGGCGCACCACGCGCTGGTTCTGAGTCATGCCCAGGCTGCCTGACTGGCCTTCAATGCGGCTGTCCGGCAGCGCCTTGAGTTGCCCCAGGCGCGGCGCCAGGCGATACGCATCCACGCCCATTGCGTACAGGCGGCCCAGGCTGCCGGCGGCTTGTGGCCATTGCGCGGTGACCTGCTTGCGCAGCGGATCATTGGCGTCCAGCAACCATGGGGTCTCGCAGAAGCGGATGCCGTTCATGTCGTTGTACTGATTCACGTCGCCACTGGCACTGAAGACGTGGGACGTGGCGTAAACCGGCACATCGCCCGCGTACTGGAAGTTCAGGGTCGGTTTGATCTGCTGGGCCTGTTGCGGAGTCGCGGCCAGGAAGATGAACTCGATGTCCTGGCGACGCGAGGGCTGGGCCGCTACCTGCGAGCCAACGGTGCTTTGCAGGCTCTTGGCGCGACCTTCGCTCTGGCGCAGCTGGAACATGTCGGCAATCTGCTGGGCCAGTTGAACCGGTTGGTCAACGCGTTCGGTCGCGACGATGGTGCCGCCGTTGGCTTGCCAGTCCTGGCTGAACGCTCGCATCACGCGATCGCCCCATTCGCCTTTCGGCACCATGATGGCAGCGCGATGCAGGCCGTCGGCGCGAGCACGACGAGACACTTCACGCGCTTCGTCTTCTGCGGCCAGACCAAACTGGAACAACTGAGCCGGACCTTGTTCGCCTTCGCTGTAGTTCAGCGCCAGGGTAGTGATCGGCAGTTGCGGGCGAGCACTCAGCTGTTTGACCAACGGTTTTTCCAGCGGACCGATCACCAGTTGCACGCCATCGGCCTGGGCCTTGCGGTAGAACTCGTCCATCGAGGTCAGTTTCGAGCTGTCGTAGAACTCGATGGCTGGCGGCTTCTGCCCGGCTTGTTGAGCCTGGTAGTGAGCGGCCATGAAGCCTTCACGAAGTGCTTTGCCGACCGAGGCCAGCGGGCCGTCTTGCGGCAGCAGCAGGGCGATCTTGCCCAGTGGCTGGCTGGCCAGTTCCTTGAGCTTGGTCAGTGGCAGCGGCAGCTCAATGGCAGCCGGGTGTTTAGGGTTCTGGGCGCGCCAGGCGTCGATGGCGGCCTGCTGCTGTTCCAGGGTGCCGGCGGTTTTCACGGCCAGCGCCAGAGCCATCCAGCCGCCGAGGTCGTCGGTGGTGGTTGGCTGCAACTGGTCGGTTGGCAGGGAGGCGATCAAGGTCCAGATCGCTTCGTGGTTTTTGCTCGCCGCTTCACCTTCAAGCATTGGCGCGATGAAAATGCGCTCCCGTGCGGCGGCCAGCGTCTGCCCGTCGGCTTCAAGGGCGCGAGCATGGACAGTGCCGGTGCGAACCTGTTGCTCGACCGGCAACTCGCTCAGGCGTTGCAGGCTTGGATGGCTCAAGGCAGTCAGTGCCGCCTTGGGCTGGTTGCGCACCATGGCCAGTTCAGCCGCCAGGGTGCTGGCGAAGACTTGTTGGCCGGGCTTGAGTTGTTCCACCGGAACCTGTTGCAGGATTTGCGCGGACTGGCCGGCGTTACCCTGACGGTAGGCCAGGTCTGCCGCACTCAGGCGCAACAGCGCGGCTTTTTCCGGATCCTTGCTTTGAGCGGCCTGTTCGAGCAGCTGCTCGATACTGGCGTCCGGGGTCCGTGGAAGTTCGCCAAGGCTGGAAGAGGGCGAGCTGGCGCAAGCCGCCAACAAGGCAGCGAGGCAGAGGGCAGTGAACAGCCGCAGGCAAGCGATCATGTAATGTTCCTGATACTCGATCAAATTAGCGTGGAATTGTACCCAAGCGCTGGCCGGGGCGCGATGTTACTGGCATGAATCGATCAATTTAGCTCGTGCAAATGTTGCAGCGCTGCACAGACGCCTGAAAAACCCGAGGAGGGCGGGGCGATCGCAAGCACCGCTACGCGCTACAATGTCGCCTTTTACCGATCATGAGGTGTGCGCTTTGACTGCTCCAGGTGCTTTGAATTCCGCTGCTGGCTCGCTTTTTGTGGTGGCGACGCCCATCGGCAACCTGGACGACATCAGTGCGCGTGCGCTGAAGATCCTGCGCGATGTCGCGTTGATCGCCGCCGAAGACACTCGTCACTCCCAGCGCTTGATGCAGCATTTCGGCATTCCCACGCCGCTGGCAGCCTGCCATGAACATAACGAGCGAGATGAAGGCAGTCGCTTTATCACGCGTTTGTTGGCGGGTGACGACGTGGCGCTGATCTCCGATGCCGGCACGCCGCTGATTTCCGATCCGGGTTATCACCTGGTCCGTCAGGCCCGTGCCGCCGGGATTAATGTAGTGCCGGTTCCGGGGGCTTGCGCATTGATCGCGGCATTGTCCGCAGCGGGGTTGCCGTCGGACCGCTTCATATTCGAAGGCTTCCTGCCGGCCAAGGCCGTAGGCCGACGCGCTCGCCTGGAGCTGGTCAAGGAAGAGCCGCGAACGCTGATTTTCTATGAAGCGCCACATCGCATCCTTGAGTGCCTGCAAGACATGGAGCTGGTGTTCGGCCCCGAGCGTCCGGCATTGCTGGCCCGTGAAATCACCAAAACTTTCGAAACCCTCAAAGGTTTGCCGCTGGCCGAGTTGCGTGAGTTCGTCGAGTCGGACAGCAATCAGCAGCGCGGCGAGTGCGTGGTGCTGGTGGCAGGCTGGTCGGCACCCGAGACCGAGGACGCGGTCAGCAGCGAAGCCATGCGCATCCTCAATTTGTTGCTCGAAGAGATGCCACTCAAGCGTGCGGCGGCATTGGCGGCGCAAATTACCGGTGAGCGCAAGAATGTGCTCTATCAGGTGGCGCTGGATAAACAGAAGGGCGAGTAAAAAACCGACGCACCGTAGTGGCTTAGGGCGTTTAGCGCTTGTTCTTCGGCCGCTCTGCCGTTAATCTTCGCGGCGGAGAGTCGATTGGACAGTCGCTGCCCTCTATGAAAATTAGGGGGGGGAGGAAAGTCCGGGCTCCATAGGGCGAAGTGCCAGGTAATGCCTGGGAGGCGTGAGCCTACGGAAAGTGCCACAGAAAATAACCGCCTAAGCGCTTCGGCGCCGGTAAGGGTGAAAAGGTGCGGTAAGAGCGCACCGCACGTCTGGCAACAGTTCGTGGCTAGGTAAACCCCACTTGGAGCAAGACCAAATAGGGTCCCAAGGCGTGGCCCGCGCTGGGACCGGGTAGGTTGCTAAAGATGTCCAGTGATGGCCATCGTAGACGAATGACTGTTCAAGACAGAACCCGGCTTACAGATCGACTCTCCACCTTTTTTTTCCTCCCTGCTTTAATCATTGAGCAGGGCGCTGGTAGTAGCATTTTCCCTCCTTCCAGAATCGTTGCCAGAACACTTTCGTAATACCGAAAAAATCTTACTCTTAACAAATTACTTTAACTTTCGAACGCAGCCCTCTGTGCTGATTCAAGTTATTGGACAAATACATCTGCCAGATTGTCGTTACCCCTCCGTTTACCCTTCTAAATCTCAGTTCTGTAAGGCTTTTCCTTTAATCCGCGCCTTGACGGTGCGGTGGCCGCATTCCTATAGTGTGCGCAAGTGGCGGAAAGTGGCATGAAGTGGGTTTTTTGAGCGTAAAACGCTAATATTTGGAGAAACGCTGACGTGTTTCGCGGAGCTAACGCTATCAGTCTCGATGCAAAGGGCCGTCTCGCCATGCCGAGCCGGTACCGTGACGAGCTCGTTTCGCGTAGTTCCGGTCAGTTGATCGTCACAATTGATGCCGTTGATCCGTGTTTGTGTGTTTACCCCCTCGATGAGTGGGAAATTATCGAAACCAAACTGCGCGCACTGCCTTCGCTTCGCGAAGAGAACCGCCGCCTGCAACGTTTACTGATTGGTAATGCCGTCGACCTCGAGCTCGATGGCAGTGGTCGTTTTCTGGTTCCACCGCGTCTTCGTGAATATGCCAAGTTGGATAAGCGCGCGATGTTGGTAGGCCAACTGAACAAGTTCCAATTGTGGGACGAGGATGCCTGGGATGCGGTTTCTGCCGCTGACCTGGCTGCTATTCAACAACCGGGCGCCATGCCTGATGAACTGCGTGATTTGATCCTGTGACTATTGATAGCGGCTTTAACCACATCACCGTACTGCTTGACGAAGCCGTGGAGGCTCTCGCCGTACGTCCTGATGGCTGCTATCTGGACGGCACGTTCGGGCGCGGCGGGCACAGTCGGTTGATCTTGAGCCAGCTCGGTCCCGATGGTCGGGTCCTCGGATTCGACAAAGATCCTCAAGCGATTGCCACCGGGCAAACGCTAGCGGCCGAAGACGGCCGCTTTGTCGTTGTGCAACGCAGCTTTGCCGAGCTCGGCTCGGAAGTGGCCGACCGCGGTCTGCACGGCAAGGTCAGCGGCGTTTTGCTCGACCTTGGCGTGTCTTCGCCGCAACTCGACGACCCTGAGCGCGGCTTCAGTTTCCTCAATGATGGCCCGCTGGACATGCGCATGGACCCGTCCCGCGGGATCAGCGCTGCCGAATTCGTCAACACCGCACCGGCGGAAGAAATTGCCCGGGTGTTCAAGGAGTACGGCGAAGAACGTTTCTCCGGTCGCATGGCGCGTGCCGTGGCCGAGCGCCGCGACATCAAGCCGTTCGAGCGCACCGCCGATCTGGCTGAAGTCCTGAAAGTCGCCAACCCGGCGTGGGAAAAGGGCAAGAACCCTGCCACCCGTGCGTTCCAGGGCCTGCGCATTCACGTCAACAACGAACTGGGCGATCTGGAAGCCGGCCTCGAAGCCGCGCTGGACTGCCTGGAAGTGGGCGGCCGCCTGGTCGTCATCAGCTTCCACTCGCTGGAAGACCGCATCGTCAAACTGTTCATGCGCAAACTGGTGAAAGGCGAAGCCGACAACCTGCCGCGCAACCTGCCGGTCCGTCACGTCGCTTTCGAGCCGATCATTAAAATCCATGGCAAAGCGCAGTCCGCCTCCGAGGCCGAACTCAAAGCCAACCCACGTTCCCGCAGCGCCGTCATGCGCGTCGCGGAGAAGCTGCGGTGAGCAAGCTTTTCGCCAAGCCACTGCCCGGCGGCAGCTTTTTCATGCTGCTGCTGTTTGTCGCCGTGCTCGTTTCGGCTATTGGTGTGTCATACAGCGCTCACTGGAACCGTCAGTTGCTGAACTCGCTGTACGCCGAGTTGAGCGTGCGCGACAAGGCGCAGGCGGAATGGGGCCGGTTGATTCTCGAGCAGAGCACCTGGACCGCGCACAGCCGTATCGAAGTCCTGGCCACCGAGCAACTGAAGATGCGCATTCCCGGCGCCGCTGAAGTGCAGATGGTGGCGCCATGATGAAACTCGAAGGCGCACTGTTCCCATGGCGTTTCCGCCTGGTGCTGGGTTTGCTCGGCGTCATGGTTGTAGCTATTTGCTGGCGTATCATCGACCTGCAAGTCGTCGACCGTGCCTTCCTTAAAGGTCAAGGCGATGCGCGCAGCGTTCGCCACATTCCGATTCCGGCTCACCGTGGTCTGATTACCGACCGTAACGGCGAGCCTTTGGCCGTGAGTACCCCGGTCACCACGTTGTGGGCGAACGCCAAGGAAATGCAGCTGGCCAAAGAGAAATGGCCAGCACTGGCCGCCGCTCTGGGCCAGGATCCTAAAGCCCTGGCCGAACGTCTCGAAGCTCAGGCCAACAAAGAGTTCATCTACCTGGTGCGCGGGCTCACCCCCGAGCAGGGCCAGTCTGTGCTCGACCTGAAAGTGCCGGGTGTTTACGGCATCGAAGAATTCCGGCGTTTCTACCCGGCCGGTGAAGTCACCGCGCACATGGTCGGCTTTACCGACATCGATGACCACGGTCGTGAAGGGGTCGAACTGGCCTACGACGAATGGCTGGCCGGGGTCGCCGGCAAGCGACAGGTCATCAAGGATCGGCGTGGCCGACTTATCAAGGATGTCCAGGTCACCAAAAACGCCAAGGCCGGCAAGCCCTTGGCGTTGTCCATTGACCTGCGTCTGCAATACCTGGCCAACCGCGAGCTGCGGAACGCGATCATCGAGAACGGCGCCAAGGCCGGCAGCCTGGTGATCATGGACGTGAAGACCGGTGAGATCCTCGCCATGGTCAACCAGCCGACCTACAACCCGAACAACCGTCGCAACCTGCAACCGGCGATGATGCGCAACCGCGCAATGATCGACGTGTTCGAGCCGGGTTCGACCATGAAAGCCATTTCCATGAGCGCCGCGATCGAAACCGGGCGTTGGAAGCCGACTGATACCGTTGAGGTTTATCCGGGCACCTTGCAGATTGGTAAATACACCATCAAGGACGTCTCCAAGAGCGAAGGTCCGGTACTCGACCTGACTGGCATTCTGATCAATTCCAGTAACGTCGGCATGAGTAAGGTCGCGTTCGATATCGGCGGCGAAACGATTTTCCGTCTGGCGCAGAAAGTCGGCCTCGGCCAGGACACCGGTCTTGGCTTCCCGGGCGAGCGCGTTGGCAACCTGCCGAACTACCGCGAATGGCGCAAGGCTGAAACCGCCACGCTGTCCTACGGCTACGGTATTTCCGTCACCGCGATCCAGTTGGTCCACGCCTTCTCGGCCCTGGCCAACAACGGTCGCCTCGCGCCGCTGACCCTGATCAAAACCGACAAGGCGCCGCAAACCACACAGGTATTGCCGGAAGCTGTCGCGAAAACCATGCAAACCATGCTGCAACAAGTGATCGAAGCCCCGCGCGGTGTATTCCGTGCGCAAGTGCCGGCGTATCACGTTGGCGGCAAATCGGGTACCGCGCGTAAAACGTCGGTCGGCACCAAAGGCTACGCCGAGAACTCCTACCGCTCGCTGTTCGCCGGCTTCGGCCCGATGAGCGATCCGCGCTACGCCATCGTGGTGGTGATCGATGAACCGACCAAGGCCGGTTACTTCGGTGGTCTGGTATCGGCACCGGTGTTCAGCAAAGTGATGTCCGGGACGCTGCGCCTGATGAACATCACGCCGGACAACCTGCCGCCGACTCAAACCGCTAACGCCACACCGGTCGTTCCGCTGAAAGCCAATGGAGGGCGCGGCTAATGTCTCTGAGCCTGAACAAGATTTTTGCCCACGCCGGCCGCGATCTGTTGATCCGCGAACTGACCCTGGACAGCCGCAACGTGCGGGCTGGCGATCTGTTCCTCGCCGTCCCTGGCGGCAAGTACGACGGTCGCGCGCACATCGCCGATGCCTTGCAACGCGGCGCTGCCGCCGTGGCTTATGAGGTTGAAGGCGCTACCGTATTGCCGATCACTGATGCGCCGCTGATTCCGGTCAAAGGCCTGGCGGCGCAGCTGTCGGACATCGCCGGTCGCTTTTATGGCGACCCGAGCCGGCACCTGAACCTGGTCGGCGTCACCGGCACCAATGGCAAAACCAGCGTCACGCAGTTGGTTGCGCAGGCCCTGGACTTGCTCGGCCAACATTGCGGCATCGTCGGGACCCTGGGCACCGGTTTCTACGGCGCGCTGGAAAGCGGCCTGCACACCACGCCGAACCCGATCGCCGTGCAAGCGACGTTGGCCGACCTGAAAAAGGCCGGTGCCAAAGCCGTGGCCATGGAGGTGTCATCCCACGGTCTGGATCAAGGCCGCGTAACGGCGCTGGCGTTTGATGTGGCGGTGATGACCAACCTGTCGCGCGATCACCTGGATTACCACGGCACCATGCAAGCCTACGGCGAAGCCAAGGCCAAGCTGTTTGCCTGGAACGATTTGAAGTGCCGGGTGATCAATCTCGACGACGAGTTCGGCCGCCAACTGGCTGCGGACAAGCGTGAGTCGCGCCTGATCACCTACAGCCTTGAAGACTCGAGCGCCTACCTCTATTGCCGTGAAGCGCAGTTCACCGACGAAGGCGTGCGCGCGACGTTGGTCACGCCCCAGGGCGAGCACCATTTGCGCAGCACCTTGCTCGGTCGTTTCAACCTGAGCAACGTGCTGGCCGCTGTCGGCGCCTTGCTTGGCCTGGACTACGCGCTGGACGAAATCCTCAAGGTCCTGCCGAGACTCGAAGGCCCGGCCGGTCGCATGCAGCGTCTTGGCGGCGGCACCCAGCCATTGGTGGTGGTCGATTACGCCCACACCCCGGATGCGCTGGAAAAAGTATTGATGGCCCTGCGTCCACACGCCAAAGGCCGTTTGTTGTGCCTGTTCGGCTGCGGCGGCGATCGTGATCGCGGCAAGCGTCCGCTGATGGCTGAAGTGGTCGAGCGTCTGGCCGACGGCGTGCTGGTGACCGATGACAATCCGCGTACCGAAGACCCGGCAGTTATTTTCGATGACATCCGCGCCGGCTTCACCGCTGTGGATAAAGTTACTTTCGTCGCTGGCCGTGGTCAGGCGATTGCCCAACTGATCGCCAGTGCTTCGGCGGATGACGTGATTGTCCTGGCCGGCAAAGGTCACGAGGACTATCAGGAAATCAACGGCGAGCGTCACGACTTCTCCGATCTGGTCGAGGCCGATCACGCCTTGACCGCGTGGGAGGTGGCTCATGCTTAAAGCCTTGAAACTGAGCGAGCTGACCGTCGCACTGAATGCACAATTGATCGCGGCCGATGCCACGTTCGATGGCGTCAGCATCGACAGCCGCGCGATCAAAGCGGGTCAACTGTTTATTGCCCTGACCGGCCCGCGCTTCGATGGTCATGATTATTTGAACGACGTGGCCAGTAAAGGCGCCGTCGGTGCGTTGGTCGAGCGTGAAGTCGCCGACAGCGCGCTGCCGCAATTGCTGGTCAAAGATACCCGCGAGGCGTTGGGCCAGCTGGGCGCGATGAACCGTGCAGCATTTACTAACCCTGTTGCGGCGATCACCGGTTCCAGCGGTAAAACCACGGTCAAGGAAATGCTCGCGAGCATCCTGCGCACCCGCGGTCCGGTACTGGCGACCCGTGGCAACCTGAACAACGACCTCGGCGTGCCGCTGACCCTGCTCGAACTCGCGCCGGAACACACCGCCGCCGTGATCGAACTCGGTGCTTCGCGTCTGGGCGAAATTGCCTACACCGTCGGCATGACCAAGCCGCATGTGGCCGTGCTCAACAACGCAGGGACCGCCCACGTCGGCGAGTTCGGCGGGCCGGAAAAAATCGTTGAAGCCAAGGGCGAGATCATTGAAGGGCTGGATGCCGATGGCGTCGCCGTTCTGAATCTTGACGACAAGGCGTTCGACATCTGGAAGACCCGCGCTGCCGGTCGCAAAGTCCTGACCTTCGCCTTGAACAATGTCAGCGCCGACTTCTACGCCAGCGATCTGGATCGCGATGCGCGCGGTTGCCCGGCCTTCAACCTGCACAGTCCTGAAGGTGTGGAACGGGTTCAACTGAACCTGCTCGGCACCCATAACGTGGCCAATGCCATGGCCGCCGCTGCTGCTGCCCATGCCTTGGGCGTGTCGTTGTTCGGCATCGCTACCGGTCTCGGCGCGGTGCAGCCGGTCAAGGGTCGTACCGTCGCGCAACTGGCCAGCAATGGCATGCGCGTGATCGATGACACGTACAACGCGAACCCCACCTCGATGTGCGCCGCCGTTGATATACTCGCCGGCTTTTCCGGCCGCACCGTTCTGGTGCTCGGAGATATCGGCGAACTGGGCGATTGGGCGGAGCAGGGCCACCGCGATGTGGGCGAGTACGCCCGCGGCAAGGTTTGCGCGCTTTACGCCGTCGGGCCACTGATGGCTCACGCCGTGAACGCTTTCGGTCCCCAGGCCTTTCACTTCAGCACTCAGGCTGAGCTGATCAAGGCCCTGGGCGCCGAGCAAGACACAAACACCACCATTTTGATCAAGGGCTCGCGCAGCGCTGCGATGGAAAACATCGTCGCCGCTTTGTGCGGGTCCAGCCTGGAGAAACATTAATGCTGCTGCTGCTAGCGGAGTATCTGCAACAGTTCTACAAAGGCTTCGCGGTCTTTCAGTACCTGACCCTGCGCGGGATCCTCGGTGTGCTGACCGCGCTGGTTTTGTCGCTATGCTTTGGCCCGTGGATGATCCGCACTTTGCAGAACCGTCAGATAGGTCAATCCGTTCGCAACGACGGTCCACAATCGCACCTGTCCAAGTCGGGCACCCCGACCATGGGCGGCGCACTGATTCTGTCGTCCATCGGTGTCAGCACCTTGCTTTGGGCTGACCTGAGTAACCGTTATGTCTGGACCGTGTTGCTGGTGACGTTGCTGTTCGGCGCTATCGGCTGGGTCGACGACTATCGCAAAGTGATCGAGAAAAACTCCAAAGGCCTTCCGAGCCGCTGGAAGTATTTCTGGCAGTCGGTGTTTGGCCTCGGCGCGGCGATCTTCCTTTATATGACCGCCGCCACCCCGGTGGAAACCACCCTGATCCTGCCGATGCTCAAGGACTACAGCATTCCAATGGGCATAGGCTTCGTGGTCCTGACCTATTTCGTGATTGTCGGCTCGAGCAACGCGGTCAACCTGACCGATGGCCTCGACGGACTGGCGATCATGCCGACGGTCATGGTCGGCGGCGGGCTGGGGATCTTCTGCTACCTGTCCGGTAACGTGAAATTCGCTGAATACCTGCTGATCCCTTACGTACCGGGCGCCGGTGAGTTGATCGTGTTCTGCGGTGCCTTGATCGGCGCGGGCCTTGGCTTTCTCTGGTTCAACACCTATCCGGCACAAGTCTTCATGGGCGACGTCGGCGCACTGGCGCTGGGCGCGGCTCTTGGCACCATCGCGGTGATCGTCCGTCAGGAAATCGTCCTGTTCATCATGGGCGGCGTGTTCGTGATGGAGACCCTGTCCGTCGTTATCCAGGTTGCTTCTTTCAAACTGACCGGTCGCCGTGTGTTTCGCATGGCACCGATTCACCACCACTTTGAACTCAAGGGCTGGCCCGAGCCGCGCGTGATCGTCCGTTTCTGGATCATCACCGTGATTCTCGTATTGGTCGGCCTTGCCACCCTGAAGCTGAGGTAGAACGAGTGTCTCTGATCGCTTCTGACCACTTCCGCATCGTTGTCGGCCTCGGCAAGAGCGGCATGTCCCTGGTTCGCTTCCTGGCGAACCGGGGCACGTCGTTTGCCGTGGCCGATACGCGGGACAATCCACCGGAACTGGCCACGCTCAAGCGTGACTATCCGCACGTGGAAGTGCGTTGTGGCGAGCTGGACGTCGAATTCCTGTGCCGTGCCGACGAGCTCTACGTGAGCCCCGGCCTGGCGCTGGCGACCCCGGCCCTGCAGGCTGCCGCCGCTCGTGGCGTGAAATTGTCCGGCGACATCGAGCTGTTCGCGCGTAACGCGAAGGCGCCGATTGTCGCCATCAGCGGTTCCAACGCGAAAAGCACCGTCACCACTCTGGTCGGCGAGATGGCTGCGGCGGCTGGCAAGCGTGTCGCGGTCGGTGGCAACCTCGGTACGCCGGCGCTGGATTTGCTCAGCGATGACGTCGAGTTGTACGTGATGGAACTGTCGAGCTTCCAGCTCGAAACCACCGATCAACTCAACGCCGAAGTGGCGACCGTACTCAACGTCAGTGAAGACCACATGGACCGTTACAGCGGTCTGCCGGCCTATCACTTGGCCAAGCACCGGATCTTCCGTGGTGCGAAGCAGTTTGTGGTCAACCGTCAGGACGCCCTGAGCCGTCCGCTGATGGGCGAGGGCCAGCCATGCTGGACCTTCGGTTTGAGCAAACCCGATTTCAAGGCCTTCGGGATCCGCGAAGAAGACGGCGAGAAATTCCTCGCCTTCGAATTCCAGAACCTGATGCCGGTGCGCGAGTTAAAAGTTCGTGGCGCCCATAACCAGTCCAACGCCCTGGCGGCATTGGCCCTGGGCCACGCCGTCGGCCTTCCGTTCGACGCGATGCTCTCGAGCCTGCGCACCTTCGCTGGCCTCGAGCATCGCTGCCAATGGGTCCGTGACCTGGATGGCGTGGGTTACTACAACGATTCCAAAGCCACCAACGTCGGCGCCGCACTGGCGGCCATCGAAGGGCTGGGCGCGGACATCGACGGCAAGGTCGTGCTGATCGCCGGTGGCGATGGCAAGGGCGCCGAGTTCAATGATCTGCGTGATCCGGTGGCGGCCAACTGCCGCGCCGTGATCCTGATGGGCCGCGACTCCGACAAGATCGGCGAAGCCATTGGCGATGCCGTGCCGCTGATCCGCGCCGCTTCGCTCATCGAAGCCGTCGAGCAGTGCCGCGCCGCTGCGCAACCGGGCGACGTCGTGCTGCTGTCGCCGGCCTGCGCCAGTTTCGACATGTTCAAGAATTACGAAGACCGTGGTCATCAGTTCGTCCGCGCCGTGGAGGAACTGGCATGAGCCTGCTCAATATCATCAAGCCTTATCCGTCGCCGATCATCACCGGGCGCGGGATCGATCTCGACTTCCCGATGCTCGCCGGTTGCCTGGCCTTGATCGGCCTCGGGCTGGTCATGATTGCATCGGCCTCGACCGAAGTGGGGGCCGTGCAGTCGGGCAGTGCCCTGTACTACATGATTCGCCACCTGATCTACATCGTGCTGGGCCTGGGCGCCTGCATCGTCACCATGATGATCCCGATCGCTACCTGGCAACGTCTGGGCTGGCTGATGCTGATTGGCGCGTTCGGTTTGCTGGTGATGGTGATCATCCCGGGGATCGGCCGTGAAGTGAACGGTTCGATGCGATGGATCGGCTTCAGTTTCTTCAACGTTCAGCCTTCCGAGATCGCCAAGGTGTTCGTGGTGATCTACCTCGCCGGTTATCTGGTGCGTCGCCAGAAAGAAGTGCGGGAAAGCTGGATGGGCTTCTTCAAGCCATTCATCGTTCTGCTGCCAATGGCCGGTCTGTTGCTGATGGAGCCGGACTTCGGCGCCACCGTTGTCATGATGGGCGCGGCGGCGGCGATGCTGTTCCTCGGCGGTGTCGGGCTGTTCCGTTTTTCCTTGATGGTGGTCCTGGCGGTCGGGGCGGTGGTGCTGTTGATTCAAGTGCAGCCGTATCGAATGGCGCGTCTGACCAACTTTGCCGATCCGTGGGCCGACCAGTTCGGTGCTGGCTATCAGTTGTCCCAGGCATTGATCGCGTTTGGTCGCGGCGAATGGCTGGGCGTTGGCCTGGGCAACAGCGTACAGAAACAGTTCTACCTGCCGGAAGCCCACACCGACTTCGTGTTCTCGGTCCTGGCCGAAGAGCTGGGTGCTGTGGGTTCCTTGTGCACGGTCGCGCTGTTCGTCTTCGTGTGTGTGCGCGGCATGTACATCGGTTATTGGGCCGAGAAGGCCAAGCAGTTCTTCGCGGCGTACATCGCGTACGGCTTGTCGTTCCTGTGGATCGGCCAGTTCCTGATCAACATCGGGGTGAACGTCGGCCTGCTGCCGACCAAAGGCCTGACCCTGCCGTTCCTCAGTTATGGCGGCAGTTCGTTGGTGATCTGCGGTGCCTGTCTCGGCTTGTTGCTGCGCATCGAGTGGGAGAGTCGAACCCACCTGGGCAGCGAAGAGATGGAGTTCCATGAGAGCGACTTCGCCGAGGAGCCGAACCATGGGCGCTAACGTCTTGATCATGGCGGGCGGCACCGGTGGCCACGTGTTCCCGGCGCTGGCCTGTGCTCGCGAATTCCAGGCCCGCGGTTACACCGTGCACTGGCTCGGAACACCGCGCGGAATCGAGAACGACCTGGTGCCGATGGCCGGAATCGAGCTGCACCGGATCAATGCCAGCGGATTGCGCGGCAAGGGCAAGTTGTCCCTGCTCAAGGCTCCGTTCATGTTGCTCAAATCCGTCTGGCAGGCGCGGACGATCATTCGCCAGCTGCGGCCGGTGTGTGTGGTCGGCTTCGGTGGTTATGTGACCGGCCCTGGCGGCGTTGCAGCCAAACTGGCCGGCGTGCCGGTGATCGTTCATGAGCAGAACGCCGTGGCCGGTACCGCCAATCGGTTGCTGGTGCCGTTGGCCGCCCGCGTCTGTGAAGCGTTCCCCGACACCTTTACCCTGTCGGACAGCCGTCGGACCACCGGTAACCCGGTGCGCACCGAGCTGTTCCTCGAAACACAGCGCCCCGCCCTGGCGGGTCGCAAGGCGCGTTTGCTGATCCTGGGCGGAAGCCTGGGCGCAGAGCCGTTGAACAAGTTGCTGCCTGAAGCCCTGTCGCAAGTCGCCCCCGACCTGCGCCCGGAAGTGTTCCATCAGGCCGGCAAAAACCACGATGAAGTGACTGCAGAGCGCTATCGCGCGGCTGGCGTCGAGGCGCAAGTGCAGCCTTTCATCAAAGACATGGCCCAAGCCTATGGCTGGGCCGACCTGGTGGTGTGCCGCGCAGGCGCATTGACCATCAGTGAACTGGCTGCCGCCGGTCTGCCCTCGATGCTGGTGCCTTTGCCCCACGCGATCGACGATCACCAGACCCGCAACGCCGATTATTTGGCCCGTGAAGGCGCTGCCTTCCTGATGCCGCAAAGAACGACTGGCGCAGCGGATCTTGCCGCACGCCTGACAGAGGTCCTGATGCAACCACAACGACTCAACGACATGGCCACCGCGGCACGCCGCCTGGCCAAACCCGATGCAACCCGTAACGTGGTCGATACCTGTCTGGAGGTGGCCCATGGTTGAGAAACAGAAAGCCATGCCGCAACCGGAAATGCGCCGTATCCGTCGCATCCACTTCGTCGGTATCGGCGGCGTGGGCATGTGCGGCATCGCCGAAGTGTTGTTGAACCTGGGCTATCAAGTATCCGGTTCCGACCTTAAAGCATCGCCGGTGACCGAGCGTCTCGAATCCTTTGGCGCGCAGATCTTTATCGGCCACCGTGCCGAGAACGCCGCTGCCGCCGATGTGCTGGTGGTGTCGAGCGCCGTGAACACGTCCAACCCGGAAGTCGCCACCGCGCTGGAACGCCGCATTCCGGTGGTGCCTCGCGCAGAAATGCTGGCCGAGCTGATGCGTTATCGCCACGGCATCGCCGTTGCCGGTACGCACGGCAAAACCACCACCACCAGCCTGATCGCTTCGGTGTTCGCGGCCGGTGGCCTGGACCCGACGTTCGTCATCGGTGGCCGACTGAATGCCGCGGGCACCAATGCCCAGCTCGGCACCAGCCGCTACCTGATTGCCGAAGCCGACGAGAGCGATGCGAGTTTCCTGCACTTGCAGCCGCTGGTGGCCGTGGTCACCAACATCGACGCCGACCACATGGCGACCTACGACGGTGACTTCAACAAACTGAAGAAAACCTTCGTCGAGTTCCTCCATAACCTGCCGTTCTACGGTCTGGCGGTAGTGTGCCTGGACGACCCGGTGGTGCGTGAAATTCTGCCGCTGGTGAAACGCCCGACAGTCACTTATGGCTTCGGCGATGACTGCGACGTGCGCGCCATCAATGTGCGCCAGCAAGGCATGCAGACTTTCTTCACCGTGCTGCGTCCTGAGCGCGAGCCGCTGGATGTCTCGGTGAACATGCCGGGCAACCACAACGTATTGAACGCGCTGGCCACCATCTGCATTGCCTCCGACGAAGGCGTCAGCGATGAAGCCATCGTCCAGGGCCTGTCTGGGTTCCAGGGTGTCGGCCGACGCTTCCAGGTCTACGGCGAACTGCCGGTAGACGGCGGCAACGTAATGCTGGTCGACGACTACGGTCACCACCCGACCGAAGTCGCGGCCGTGATCCAGGCCGTACGCGGTGGCTGGCCGGAGCGCCGTCTGGTGATGGTTTACCAGCCGCACCGTTACAGCCGCACCCGCGACCTGTACGACGATTTCGTCAATGTCCTGGCCGACGCCAACGTGCTGCTGCTGATGGAAGTCTACCCGGCCGGTGAAGAGCCGATTCCGGGCGCCGACAGCCGCAAGCTGTGCAACAGCATTCGCCAGCGCGGTCAGCTCGACCCGATCTACATCGAGCGTGGCGTCGATCTCGCGCCGCTGGTCAAACCGCTGCTGCGTGCCGGCGACATCCTGCTGTGCCAGGGCGCCGGTGATATCGGTGGTCTTGCCCCGAAACTGTTGGCCAGTCCGCTATTCGCGGGTGCTGTTGCCGCGCCGACTGTGGGGAAGTTGAAATGACTGCTGCTTACGCCAACCTCGTCTCCACGATCGCGCCAAAAGACTTCGGCCGTGTCGCCGTGCTGTTCGGCGGCAAGAGTGCCGAGCGTGAAGTGTCCCTGAAGTCGGGTAACGCTGTCCTCGACGCGCTGCTGAGCGCTGGTGTGGATGCGTTTGGCCTCGATGTGGGCGATGACCTTCTGCAGCGTTTGCTGAACGAAAAGATCGACCGCGCCTTCGTCATCCTCCACGGTCGTGGCGGTGAAGACGGCAGCATGCAGGGCCTGCTCGAATGCCTGGGCATTCCGTACACCGGCAGCGGCATTCTGGCTTCGGCACTGGCCATGGACAAGCTGCGGACCAAACAGGTCTGGCACAGCCTTGGTATTCCGACGCCACGCCACGCGGTACTGAGTTCCGAGGCCGATTGTATTTCCGCCGCGACGGAACTGGGCTTCCCTTTGATCGTCAAACCGGCCCATGAAGGTTCAAGTATCGGTATGGCCAAAGTGAGTTCCGCGTCGGAGTTGATCGACGCCTGGAAAGCGGCCAGTACCTACGATTCGCAAGTGTTGGTCGAGCAATGGATTCAAGGTCCGGAGTTCACCATCGCCACCCTGCGTGACCAGGTGTTGCCACCGATTGCCCTGGGCACCACGCACAGCTTCTACGACTACGACGCCAAGTACGTGGCTTCCGATACCCAGTACCGGATCCCGTGTGGCCTGGACAGCAACAAAGAAAAAGAACTGATGGACCTCACGGCGAAAGCCTGTGAGGCGCTGGGTATCGCCGGTTGGGGCAGGGCAGACGTGATGCAGGACGCCGACGGGCAGTTCTGGTTCCTCGAAGTCAACACCGCACCGGGCATGACCGATCACAGCCTGGTGCCGATGGCGGCCCGTGCTGCCGGTCTGGATTTCCAGCAACTGGTTCTGGCGATTCTGGCCGCAAGCATTGAGCCACGAGGTTAAGACCATGCAAGGCGCACAGCTGAGACATCAGCCCCCTCCAGTACCCGGCCGCAAGCCGGTGCCGCGGGGTGCCAGCCGAATGGTGGCTAAAGAGCCGATGTCTGCGCGCCTGCCGAAAGCCAATTTTGGCTTTCTGAAAAGTCTGTTCTGGCCGGTGCTGTTGGTTGCACTGGGGTTCGGTACCTACGAAGGCGCACAGCGTTTGCTGCCGTACGCCGACCGGCCGATCACCAAGATCAACGTGCAGGGCGACTTGAGTTACATCAGCCAGCAAGCGGTGCAGCAGCGGATCGCCCCGTACGTGGCGTCGAGCTTCTTCACCATCGACCTGGAGAGCATGCGTACCGAACTTGAAACGATGCCATGGATTGCCCACGCCGAAGTGCGCAGGGTGTGGCCGGATCAAGTGGTGATCCGTCTGGAAGAACAACTGCCGGTGGCCCGTTGGGGTGATGAAGCGCTGTTGAACAACCAGGGTCAGGCGTTTACCCCGCGTGAGCTGGCGAACTACGAACACTTGCCACAGCTGTTCGGCCCACAACGGGCTCAACAGCAAGTGATGCAGCAATACCAGGTGCTGAGCCAGATGCTCAGGCCGTTGGGCTTCTCGATTGCACGCCTGGAGTTGCGTGAACGAGGCAGCTGGTTCCTGACCACCGGCGCCGGCAGCGCTGGCCCGGGGATCGAACTGCTGCTGGGACGCGGCAAGCTGGTGGAAAAGATGCGCCGCTTCATTGCCATCTATGACAAGACGCTTAAAGAACAGATTACGAACATTGCGCGCATCGATCTGCGCTACGCCAACGGCCTCGCTGTTGGCTGGCGGGAACCTGTAGCGCCCACGACAGCCCAACCCGCTGTCGCGAAGAATTAAGAAGAGGCAGGACCCATGGCAAACGTGCAAAGCGGCAAAATGATCGTCGGTCTCGATATCGGCACCTCCAAGGTGGTGGCGCTGGTCGGCGAGGTTTCGGACGACGGCACGCTGGAAATCGTCGGGATCGGCACTCATCCGTCCCGTGGCCTGAAGAAAGGCGTGGTGGTGAACATCGAGTCCACCGTGCAATCGATCCAGCGCGCGATCGAAGAAGCGCAGCTGATGGCCGGTTGCCGGATCCACTCGGCGTTCGTCGGCGTGGCCGGCAATCACATCCGCAGCCTGAACTCCCACGGCATCGTGGCGATTCGTGATCGCGAAGTCAGCGCCGCCGACCTTGAGCGCGTTCTCGACGCCGCCCAGGCCGTGGCGATCCCGGCTGACCAGCGCGTGCTGCACACCTTGCCGCAGGATTACGTGATCGATAACCAGGAAGGCGTTCGTGAGCCGCTGGGCATGTCGGGCGTACGCCTGGAAGCCAAGGTTCACGTGGTGACCTGTGCCGTCAACGCTGCGCAGAACATTGAAAAATGTGTGCGTCGCTGCGGTCTGGAAATCGACGACATCATTCTCGAGCAACTGGCGTCCGCGTATTCGGTCCTGACCGACGACGAGAAAGAGCTGGGCGTATGCCTGGTGGACATCGGCGGCGGCACCACCGACATCGCAATCTTCACCGAAGGCGCGATCCGTCACACCGCGGTGATCCCGATTGCGGGCGATCAGGTGACCAACGACATCGCCATGGCGTTGCGCACCCCGACCCAGTACGCCGAAGAAATCAAGATTCGCTACGCCTGCGCCCTGGCCAAGCTGGCCGGTGCCGGTGAAACCATCAAGGTGCCAAGCGTTGGCGACCGTCCACCGCGCGAGCTGTCCCGCCAGGCCCTGGCTGAAGTGGTCGAGCCGCGTTACGACGAGCTGTTCACGCTGATCCAGGCCGAACTGCGTCGCAGCGGCTACGAAGACCTGATCCCGGCCGGCATCGTGCTGACCGGTGGTACTTCGAAAATGGAAGGCGCGGTCGAATTGGCCGAAGAGATCTTCCACATGCCGGTTCGCCTGGGCGTGCCCCATGGCGTCAAGGGCCTGGACGACGTGGTGCGCAACCCGATTTATTCCACCGGCGTTGGCTTGTTGATGTACGGCCTGCAGAAGCAGTCCGACGGGATTTCTTTCTCGGGCATCAGCAGCCGCGACAGCTACAGCAATGAAGAACCGAAAGCCGCCTTGCTCGATCGCATCAAGAGCTGGGTACAAGGCAACTTCTAAAGATTTACCGCAGCACCGTTGTAGATACAGGCAGTAGGCGAAAAAACTAGAGAACGTAAAGGAGAGGGAAAATGTTCGAACTCGTAGACAACATCCCCGCAAGCCCGGTAATTAAAGTTATCGGTGTTGGCGGAGGCGGCGGCAACGCTGTCAACCACATGGTCAAGAGCAACATTGAAGGCGTTGAATTCATCTGCGCCAACACTGATGCCCAGGCGCTGAAATCCATCGGCGCGCGGACCATCCTGCAACTGGGCACCGGCGTGACCAAAGGTTTGGGCGCCGGCGCCAACCCTGAAGTAGGTCGTCAGGCCGCTCTCGAAGACCGTGAGCGCATTGCCGAAGTCCTGCAGGGCACCAATATGGTGTTCATCACCACTGGCATGGGCGGTGGTACCGGTACCGGTGCTGCGCCAATCATTGCCGAAGTGGCCAAGGAAATGGGGATCCTCACCGTTGCGGTGGTGACTCGTCCGTTCCCGTTCGAAGGCCGCAAGCGCATGCAGATCGCCGACGAAGGTATCCGTCTGCTGTCTGAAAGCGTTGACTCGTTGATCACCATTCCCAACGAGAAGCTGCTGACCATCCTCGGTAAAGACGCCAGCCTGCTGTCGGCTTTCGCCAAGGCCGACGATGTACTGGCCGGTGCCGTTCGCGGTATCTCCGACATCATCAAGCGTCCAGGCATGATCAACGTCGACTTTGCCGACGTACGGACCGTGATGAGCGAAATGGGCATGGCGATGATGGGCACTGGCTGCGCCAGCGGTCCGAACCGTGCACGTGAGGCCACCGAAGCGGCCATTCGCAACCCGTTGCTCGAAGACGTGAACCTGCAAGGTGCACGCGGCATCCTGGTGAACATCACCGCCGGTCCTGACCTGTCCCTGGGTGAGTACTCCGACGTGGGTAGCATCATCGAAGCCTTCGCTTCCGAGCACGCGATGGTCAAGGTCGGTACCGTAATCGATCCGGACATGCGCGACGAGCTGCACGTGACTGTGGTTGCCACCGGTCTGGGCGCGAAAATCGAGAAGCCTGTGAAGGTCATCGACAACACCGTTCACACTTCCATGGGCTCCCAGCCGCAACAATCGGCGCCCGCTCGTCAGGAACAACCGGCGGTGAACTACCGTGACCTGGACCGTCCGACCGTCATGCGCAACCAGGCTCAGGCCGGTGCTGCGACTGCCGCGAAGATGAATCCGCAAGATGATCTGGATTACCTGGACATCCCGGCTTTCCTGCGTCGTCAGGCTGATTGATGGAATGTATCAGGGCTATGAAGGTGATTGGTGTTCAGCAAAGGTCTGGTCTGCTATTATCGCCAGCCTTTGTTGATACCAGTTCGCAATTTGCGCTGAAGCGGCCCAAGCCATGATTAAACAACGCACACTGAAAAATATTATCCGTGCCACAGGTGTAGGCCTGCACTCCGGGGAGAAGGTATACCTGACCCTCAAGCCCGCACCTATCGACACCGGCATTGTGTTTTGTCGTGCCGACCTCGACCCTGTGGTGCAAATCCCTGCCCGCGCGGAAAACGTTGGTGAAACCACGATGTCGACCACATTGGTCAGTGGTGACACCAAAGTGGATACGGTGGAGCACTTGCTCTCGGCCATGGCTGGCCTGGGCATCGATAACGCCTACGTCGAGCTCTCCGCGTCTGAAGTCCCGATCATGGATGGTAGCGCTGGACCCTTCGTATTTCTGATTCAGTCGGCTGGCCTGGAAGAACAGGACGCGCCGAAGAAGTTCATCCGGATCCTGCGGGAAGTGACAGTGGAAGACGGCGACAAGCGCGCCACTTTCGTCCCTTTCGAAGGCTTCAAGGTGAGTTTCGAGATCGATTTCGATCACCCGGTTTTCCGTAACCGCACACAAAGTGCAAGCGTGGATTTTTCCAGCACTTCGTTCGTAAAAGAAGTCAGCCGCGCCCGTACCTTTGGTTTCATGAGTGACATCGAGTACCTGCGCAAGCACAACCTCGCACTCGGCGGCAGCGTTGAAAACGCTATTGTGGTCGACGCGGATGGTGTACTGAACGAAGACGGCCTTCGCTATGAAGACGAATTCGTGAAGCACAAGATCCTCGATGCAATTGGTGACCTCTACCTGCTGGGCAATAGCCTGATTGGTGAGTTCAAGGGCTTCAAGTCCGGACATGCATTGAACAACCAGCTGCTGCGCAAGTTGATTGAGCAGACAGATGCTTGGGAAGTCGTGACTTTCGAAGACGCCAGCACTGCACCGATCTCTTACATGCGTCCCGTTGCGGCCGTGTAAGTAAAAAAACCTCTCTAGTTTTTAAAGGCTGCCTTCGGGTGGCCTTTTTTTATGTCTGCGGGAAAGAGGTGTGCTGTATGTGATGACGCCTTCGCGGGCAAGCCTCGCTCCTACAGTAGACCGAGTGCCCCTGTAGGAGCGAGGCTTGCCCGCGAAGAGGCCAGTAGTGACACCGCAGATTTCAAGCTGTGGCGACCACCCGATTCCGCCCACCTTCCTTCGCCTGATACAAAGCCTTGTCCGCCGCAAACAGCAAACTCTCCAGGCTGATATCAGTCGCTGTCGTCCACGTGCTGATCCCGATACTGACAGTCATCGGCAAAGCGGCACCCTCAACCAACGGCAACTCCTCGACAGCCTTGCGAATGTATTCAGCAATCTGCCGCGCACCCGCGCTATCGGTTTCCGCCAGGATCACCGAAAACTCCTCGCCACCGTAGCGGGCGGCCAGGTCCGCCGGTCGTCGGACATGGGCGCTGATGACGTTGGCCAACGAGCGCAGCGCTTCGTCGCCGGCCAGATGGCCATGGCGATCGTTGAACGCCTTGAAGTGATCGGCATCGATCATCAGCACCGACAACGGCATGCCGGAACGTTGGGCGCGAAACCATTCATGGCGCAGGGCCTGATCCAGCGTTCGGCGGTTGGCCAGTCCGGTCAAGGCGTCGGTGGCCGCCAGCTGCGCCAGCTCCTGCTCAGCGTGGTGGCGCAGGCGCAGTTCACGGCAGAACAGCCAGGTCAGCCAAAGCAGGCTGATGCACAGCGCAATCGTCGCAACGCTGACCACCACCGCCGTGCGCTTCCATGACGCGAACACTTCATCACTGGAGAGGGCAACGATGACGATCAACGGCAAGTTGCCCACCTTGGAGAACGTGTACAGGCGTTTGTCCTTGTAGCGACTTGAAACACCGGTGAAGCTGCCGTCGCCTTCTTTGACGATGCGCTGGAAGTTGGGGCGGGCGCTGAAGTCCTTGCCAACCAGCTCTTCGGCCAAGCGGGGTTCCTGGGCCAACAGAATACCGTCCGAGCTGATCAGGTTGACCGAGCTGTCACGACCGATACTCAGGCTGTTGAACAATTGATCGAAGTAACTCAAGCGCATGGCGGCTTCGGCCACGCCGAGGAATTCGCCCTGTGAGCCGCTGACCCGGCGACTGAAGCTGATGCGCCATTCATGTTCAGCCTGCCTGGCGCGGAAGGGACGGCTGATGAACATGCCCGGGTCGCGATTGTTCACGTGCGATTGAAAATACTCGCGGTCGGCATAATTGCCCTTCCTGGGCTCCACCGAGGCTGAGTCGGCGATCACGTCGCCCTTGTTGTCCAGCAACAAAATGTCGCCCTTGTACGGCGCGGCAGTGGCGCGGTCAAACAAGGCCAGATGGCGAATGGCGGGAGACACTTGCTTGAGGTCTTCTCGCTGCGAGGCCGCGATCAGGCCGAGCAAGGACAGGTCATAGAGTTCGACATTGCGCAGCACGTCGGCGTCGATCAATTGCACGATGTTGGACGCCGAGCGCGTGGCAGACAACTCTGCATTGACGCGCTCTCGCACCAGCAGGAACGCGACGATGCTCAGAATTGCGATCACCAGCAGCAAACTGCCGAGAACCAGAAGCTGTTCCGACCGGGTCGAACGGATCGGATCGTGAGGTTTTGTGTTGCTCACACTCATGGCTCTGGCTTCTGCTGATAAGCGTTATGAAAGTACGGTTGCAAGCATCGGACAGAAATCCCGGGAGCCGTTTGCGTTCAGGGCGCCTATATAAGGCCCTTATATACAAAAGGCCAGCAAAACGTGCTGGCCTTATGTTTCTTCAAGCTTAGAAGACATTGAGCGGGTAGTCGACGATCACCCGGTATTCATCGGTGTCTTGGTCCAGCGCGCCGTAGCCATTGCCGCCACGGTTGGTGGCCCATTGCAGGCGTACCGCCAGATCCTTGGCCTTGCCGCCCTGGACTACGTACTTGAGATCGATGTCGCGTTCCCAGTGTTTGGCGTTTTTGCCGTCGGCGCTGTACCACGAGGCGTAACCGCGGCTTTCCGGATCGACTTTGGTCAGGTCCAGCTTGCCCCGGGAGTACGACACCGCCGAGGTCAGGCCGGGCAGGCCGAGGCCAGCAAAGTCGTAGGCGTACTTGAGTTTCCACGAGCGCTCGTTCGGGCCGTTGAAGTCCGAATACTGTTGGGAGTTGTCGAGGAAGACACTGTCGCCCTGGCTGATGTAGTCGAACGGCGTGTTGCCGTTGACCCGCTGATACGCCGCGGTAACGCTGTGATTGCCCACGCTGACGGTGAAATGCAGGCTGTACGTGTTGTTGTCGATGTTGCCCAGCAGCGCATCGCCGGTGTCTTGCGTGTGATAGAAGTGCAGGCCCGGGTTGAGGCTGACCAGATCGTTCAGCGCGTAGGTGTAATCCAGGTCGTAGTAGTACTGGTTCCAGATGTCCTTGAGTTCGGAAGCGTACAGGCTGCTGGTCAGCCCCGGCAGACCGCTCCAGGCCACGCCGGCCCAGTTCAGGTGCTGACTGTCGGCACCGTCTGCCAGGCTGCCGTAGGAAGTGCCGATGCGGGTGTGACCGCTCTGGTTGTACGGCTTGGTGAAGCTTGCCTGGCCACCTTCAATCAGGAAACCGTCGAAGCTGTGGTTGGTCAGGCTGACGCCACGAAAGGTCTGCGGCAACATGCGGGTCTCGCCGCCCGCAATCACCGGGTTGGCGAGGAACAGGTCACCGGCCTTCAACTCGGTATCAAAGGCGCGCATTTTCAGGGTGCCGCCCGCCGTCGAGAAAGACCCCGGCGCTTTGCCGTTGCCATCGCTGATCGGCAGGATGCTCGAGCCGTCCGTGCCGCCACCGCCGTCGAGCTTGAGCCCGAGCATGGCGTGCGCATCAACGCCGAACCCGACGGTGCCCTGGGTGAAACCCGATTCGAAAATGCCAAGGAAACCCTGGCCCCATTCGATGTTGTCGTCCGTCTGCTGCAGACGGTTACGGTTCATATAGTAGTTGCGGGCATTAAGGTTGAGGCTCGAGCCTTCCACAAAACCTTCGTGGCTGGATTCGTCGTCGGCGTGGGCGTTGGCGGTCATCGTTGCAGCGATTGCAATGAACAACGGGGTGAAGCGGCGAGGGAAAAGCACTTGCGGTTAAGCTCCTTGGGTCAACTAAGCACTTCATAGTCCTGAAGTGCGAAATGTTTCTTGTCAGGGAAGACGAACCGGACGGCGTTTAAACCACAACGAAAAAAAGCCGCTGATAGCAGCGGCTTTGAAGACAACTTTTCAAAGGAAAGAGCCGATGAAAAGTGTCGAGGGAAACGGAGCGGATACGCGGGGTCAGCTGTCTTTCTCAACCCGTGGCTGGGTCGCAGAAGTGGACGCTTGAGGGGTTTGCGCAGCGTCCTGGGCCTTGGCGGTCATTTCGATCTGATGCTCTTCATACGCTGCGGCGCGTGCGGCATTTTGCGCGACGAAAGTCTGAGACTCTTCAGCCACGGCGAACGGAGACAGGAACAAAGAGGACAAAACGAAAGCGCTGGCAATACCCATAGTGTTGGACATCTTTAAAACCTTCTTGCTTGGCAAGTGCTGTTTGGTGCGGCAAAGATAAGGGGGATTGGAGAGGGGAAAAAGAGCGGATTCATGAAAGGACTGTTGCGCTAAAAGCAACAGTAGCCAGGGCGACGCAATACATGTAGCAGCTGCCGAGCAGCGCGAGGCTGCGTTCGGTGCGGGCCGCGGTCGGACGAAGCCGTCGTGAAATCAGGCGATGCGGTCTGTCAGATAGACCGCGTATTCGGGGTTTACGACTGCTTCGCAGCCGAACGCAGCCTCGCACTGCTCGGCAGCTGCTACAGGGACCGCGTGCAGTCCAAATGCCGGGTTGGGTCAGACGGGGAGATGGATACCGAAGGTATTCATCCCATGATCACTGCGCACAAACACATCCCCGCCATGCATCAACGCAATCGCCTTGACGATCGCCAGACCCAACCCATGGTTGTTCCCGCTGTTGCTGCGCGACGCATCCACCCGATAAAAGCGCTCGAACAACCGCGGCAAATGCTCGCTGGCAATCGGCGATCCTGGATTCGCAACCCCGATGCTCACCTGATGCTCCTCAACCTCGATCCGCACCTCGATCACTTGCCCAGGCCCGGTGTGCTGTACCGCATTGCTCAGCAAATTGATCAACGCCCGGCGCAGATGAGCGATCTCGATCCGCACCTGCGCATCACCACTGACCTGTACCTGAACCTGCGCGTCTTCAAGGATGAAATCCAGATATTCCAGGGTCGTGGCCACTTCATCGGCCAGCGAGGTGGAGGTCAGTTTGGTCGCCTTGCTGCCCTGATCCGCACTGGCAAGAAACAGCATGTCATTGATGATCGAACGCAGCCGTTCCAGCTCTTCGAGGTTCGATTGCAACACTTCGAAGTAGTGTTCCGCCGAGCGTCCACGGGTCAGCGCGACCTGGGTCTGGCCGATCAAGTTGGTCAGGGGCGAGCGCAGTTCATGGGCGACGTCGGCGTTGAACGACTCAAGGCGCGAATAGGCCTGCTCGACCCGCTCCAGTGTCGAGTTGAACGAATTGACGAACTGATTGAGCTCCGGCGGCAACGGCGACAAGCGCAAGCGCCCGGAACGCAACGGCGGTGCCAGGCGCTGGGCTTCCTGAGACAACTTGATCAAGGGTTTGAGACCGATCCGCGCCACCCAATACCCCAGCGCCGACGCCAGCAACACACCGACAATCGCCAGGCTGATCAGCGCGATCAGCAAATGATGCTGGGTCTGGAAAAACGTCTCGGTGTCGATGCCGATCATGAAGCGCAGCGGCGGTCGTTGATCCTTGGCCGGGAACTGACTCACCAGCACTTTCAGCGGATAAGGCTGGTCCGGCAACGTCATGTCGCGCATCCCCAGCGGCCCTTCGGCAAAGGCGCGGATCTGCGGTGTCAGGTTGCCGTATTCGTAGTGCGGATCGCCGCTGATGATCCAGAAACTGATGCGCTTGTCTTCTTCGCCCAGCAGCTTGAGCTTGTTGTTGATCTTCACCCAATGCTCGGGCGTGCCATAACGCCCGACCGTGGATTCGAGCACGCTGTAACGCGCGTCCAGCTCAGCCTCAGGCAACAAACCCAGGCCTTTATCGACCTGCTGGTACAAAGCCCAGCCGATCAACAGGAACACCAGCAGCGCCACCAGCGTGAACATTCCACTGAGGCGCAGGGCAATCGAGTTACTGGACACCGCGGCTCTCCAGCACATAACCCATGCCGCGAATCGTGTGCAGCAGTTTTTCGTCGAAAGGCCCGTCGAGCTTGGCCCGCAGGCGTTTGATCGCGACTTCGACGACGTTGGCGTCGCTGTCGAAATTGATGTCCCAAACCATCTCGGCGATGGCGGTTTTCGAGAGGATTTCACCTTGCCGACGGGCCAGCACGCTGAGCAGCGAGAACTCCTTGGCGGTCAGGTCCAGACGGGTACCGGCGCGGGTGGCTTTGCGGCTGATCAAATCTATCCACAGGTCGGCGATGCTCACTTGCACCGGTTCATGGCCGCCACTGCGCCGGGTCAACGCTTGCAGGCGCGCCACCAGTTCGAGGAACGAAAACGGTTTGCCAAGGTAATCGTCGGCACCATCGCGCAGGCCTTTGATGCGGTCTTCGACGCGCTCGCGGGCGGTGAGCATGATCACCGGGGTTTGCTTGCGCGCACGCAATGCGCGCAGTACGCCGAAGCCGTCGAGGCCCGGCAGCATGACGTCGAGGACGATCACCGCGTAGTCGCTTTCCAGCGCCATGTGCAGGCCTTCGACGCCGTCGCGCGCCAGGTCCACGGTGTAACCCTGTTCCGTCAGGCCGCGGTGCAGATAATCCGCGGTTTTTTCTTCGTCTTCGATAATCAGAACGCGCATGACCCCGCCTCAGTCTGTGGTCGCCAACGCCGGTACGGGCGCAGGTTCGGGCCTATGGAATAGCCGCTCAAGCCACAAGTATATGACCGGAGTGGTGAACAGCGTCAGCGCCTGGCTCACCAGCAAGCCGCCGACCACCGCGATGCCCAATGGCTGACGCAGTTCGGCGCCGGTGCCGTAGCCGAGCATCAGCGGCAGCGCGCCGAGCAGGGCGGCGAGGGTGGTCATGATGATCGGCCGGAACCGAGTGATACAGGCCTGGTAGATCGCCTCTTCCGGCGGCAGGCCATCCTTGCGTTGGGCTTCCAGCGCGAAGTCGATCATCAGGATGCCGTTCTTCTTGACGATACCGATCAGCAACACCAGCCCGATCAGCGCCATGATCGAAAAGTCCTGGCCGCAAATCCACAGCATGATCACCGCTCCGAGCCCCGCCGACGGCAGGGTCGAGATGATGGTCAGCGGATGGACGAAGCTCTCGTAGAGCACACCGAGAATGATGTACACCGCCACCAGCGCCGCCAGAATCAGCCACGGCTGGCTGGCCAGCGAGCTCTGGAATGCTTGCGCCGCGCCTTGGAAGTTGCCGCTCATGGCCGCCGGCATGCCGATGTCGACCTTGGCCTGGTTGAGCATGATCACCGCATCGCCCAACGCCACGCCGGGCGCCAGGTTGAACGACAAGTTGGCGGCCGGGAACATGCCGTCATGGGCGATGGACAGCGGGCCGACCGTCGGCGCATCGAACTTGGCCAGCGCCGACAGCGGCACCATTTCTCCGCTCAGCGGTGAGCGCAGGTAGAAATAATTGAGGCTTTCGGCCTTGCCGCGTTGCTTGGTGTCCAGTTCCAGAATCACGTTGTACTGGTTGATCTGGGTCTGGAATTCATTGATCTGCCGCTGGCCGAAGGCGTCGTACAGCGCTTCATCGACATCGCTGGCAGTCAGGCCGAAACGCGCGGCGGCGCTGCGGTCGATGCTGATGTGAGTGATGCTGCCGCCCAGTTGCAGGTCGTTGGAAATGTCGCGGAACGCCGGGTTGGCGCGCAGTTTTTCGGTTAGGCGCTGGGTCCAGGTGCTGAGGGTCGCGCCGTCGTTGCTCTTGAGCACGTATTGGTACTGCGCGCGGCTCGGGCCAGAGCTGAGGTTGATGTCCTGGCCGGCGCGCAGATACAACACGATGCCCGGGACTTTCATCAGTTGCGGACGGATCCGGTCGATGAACTGGCTGGCCGAGACGTCGCGGTCGCCGCGTTTTTTCAGGGAGATCCAGAAGCGGCCGTTGGCGATGGTCTGGTTACTGCCCGAGACGCCCACTGAGTGGGAAAACGCCGCGACTGCCGGATCCGCCGCGACAATTTCGGCCATCGCCAGGTGTTTTTTCACCATGTCGCCGTAGGAAATGTCGGCAGCAGCTTCGGTGGTGCCGAGGACAAAACCGGTGTCCTGCACCGGGAAGAACCCCTTGGGGATAAAGATGTAACCGGCAATCGCCAGGCCCAGCGACAGGCAAAATACGCCGATCATCAGTTTCTGGTGGGCTAGGGCGCGGCGCAGAAGTTTTTCATAGCCTGCCAGCAAGCGTTCGCCGAACGTGGGTTTGCTGTGGGCGTGATGCACCGGCGCGCGCATGAACAGCGCGGCCAGGGTTGGCGCAAATGTCAGCGAGACCACCACGGAAATCATGATGGTCGAGGTGGCGGTCAGGGCAAATTCCTTGAACAGCCGCCCGACCACACCGCCCATGAACAGCAGCGGAATGAACGCCGCCACCAGCGAGAAACTGATCGAGACCACGGTAAAACCGATCTCGCCGGCGCCCTTGATCGCCGCTTCGCGCATGCCGTCGCCGGCCTCGAGGTGACGGTGAATGTTCTCCACCACCACAATTGCATCGTCGACCACAAACCCCACGGCCACCACGATCGCCACCAACGTCAGGTTGTTCAGGCTGAAGCCCATGATGTACATCAAGGCGAAACTGGCGACCAGCGAAACACCCAACACGGCGGACACGATCAGGGTCGCCGACCACTGGCGCAGGAACAGCGCCATCACCGCGACCACCAGCATGATCGCAATCAGCAGGGTAATTTCCACTTCATGCAGCGAGGCGCGGATGGTCTGGGTGCGGTCGACCAGCACCTTGACCTGCACTGAGGCCGGCAGCATGGCTTCGAGGCCGGGCAGGGCAGCTTGAATACGGTCCACGGTTTCGACGATGTTGGCGCCCGGTTGCCGGGAAATCACCAGGTTCACACCCGGTTTATCACCGGCCCAGGCTTGCACGTAGGCATCTTCCGAACCGTTGACGACTTTGGCGACATCCTTCAGGTGAACCGGCGCACCGTCCTTGTAGGAAACGATGAGTTGGCTGTATTCCTCGGGATGAAATAGCTGGTCGTTGGTCGACAGCGTCGAGATGCTCGACTCACCGTACAACGCCCCTTTGGCCAGGTTGAGGCTGGTGTTCTGAATCGCCAGCCGAATATCCGCCAGGGTCAGGCCGATGGCCGCGAGTTTGTCAGCGGAAGCCTGAACACGGATCGCCGGACGTTGCTGACCGGTGATGTTGATTTGGCCTACGCCGTCGATTTGACTGATCTGACGCGAGAGCAGGGTTTCCACCAGGTCGCTGAGTTCGGTGCCGGGCATTTGCGTCGAGTTGACGCTGAGGATCAGCACCGGACTGTCGGCCGGGTTGACCTTGCGCCACGTCGGCAGGGTCGGCATGTCTTTCGGCAGTTTGCCGGCGGCGGTGTTGATAGCGGCCTGCACTTCCTGGGCGGCGGTGTCGATGCTTTTGTCGAGGGTGAATTGCAGGGTCAGGTTGGTCGAGCCGAGGGCGCTGCTCGAGGTCATCTGGGTCACGCCGGGGATGGCGCTGAATTGCACTTCAAGCGGCGTGGCCACCGACGACGCCATGGTCTCGGGGCTGGCGCCGGGCAGTTGTGCGGCGACCTGAATGGTCGGGAATTCGGCTTCCGGCAACGGCGCAATCGGCAGGCGCGGGAAGGCGATGACGCCGAGCAATACCAGGGCAAAGGTCAGCAGGATCGTCGCCACCGGATGATCGATGCACCAGGCAGAGACAGAACCGTGGCCCTTCATGGCTTCGACTCCGATTGCACCACTTGCGGTGGTTCGGTCAGCACTTGCACGGTCGAGCCGGGTTTGAGCCGCGATTGGCCGTCACTGACCAGCACGTCGCCCGGTTTCACGCCTTTGATGATGTCCTGACCGCTGCCCTGGGAGACCATTTGTACGGTGACGGTTTCTACCTTGTCGCCGTTCACCCGGTACACGAAGTGTTGATCGAGGCCACGCTGTACGACGGTGGGCGGGACCACCAGCGCATCTTTATCCAACGCTGTCTGAATTTTTACCGTCACCAGCAGGCCCGGCCAGAGTTTCTGCCCGGCATTATTGAATTCAGCCTTGGCGCGGATGGTCCCGGTGTTGGCGTTGATCTGGTTGTCGATCAGGGTCAGGTGACCTTCGCCCAGCAGGTTGCCGGTTTCACCGTCGGTGTCGGCGCCGATATAGGCCTTCACTTGTGCGCGTTGTGGGTCGCCGATCAGGCCTTGCAGGGTGGGCAGCATTTGCTGCGGCAGGGAGAACTCCACGGCGATCGGGTCGATCTGCGTCACGGTGAACAGGCCTTGGGCGTCGGTCATGCGCAGGAAATTGCCTTCGTCCACCGTGCGAATACCGACGCGGCCGGTGACGGGAGAGCGAATCTGTGTGTAGGAGAGTTGCACCTGGGCGGCGTCGATTGACGCCTGATTGCCTTGGGCGGTGGCTTTGAGCTGGTTGACCAGGGCTTGTTGCTGGTCATAGGTCTGTTTGGACACGCCGTCGTCGACGCTCAGCAGTTTGTAGCGCTTGAGGTTGACCAGTGCGACTTGCAGTTGGGCCTGGCTTTCGCCCAATTGGGCCCGGGTCTGGTCGAGACTGGCGCGGATCGAGCGGTCGTCGATGGTGGCGAGCAGGTCGCCTTTGTTCACCAGTTGGCCTTCTTTGACCAGGATTTTGGTGAGGATGCCGTCGATTTGCGGGCGGACCACCACGCTGTGCAGGGACAGGACCGAGCCGATGCCGCTGACGTAGCGGGGGACGTCTTTTTCGGTGACGCTGACGACCCGGACCGGGATCGCTGTGGGCGCGGCGAGTTTGGCGGTGGCGGGTTTGGTGGCGTACCACGTGCCTCCCGCTGCCAGGGCAATCAGCAGACCTGCGATCAAGGCGGTTTTTTTCTGAATTCGCATGCGAGTGGGGCGCCGGGCTGGGTGGTCGGGAGTCGGGTCGGGTTTGTAACTTCCTTTATAAACCTGTTCGCTGGTCAGGAAGGTGACTGCTAACTGACGGCGCTGTCAGTTTGGGCCTTGGCGGTTGATCTTTTGACCTTGGCGGCCTGACAGCCGACCAAGCTCTTGTTGATGGCGTACATATCCGTTCCTGCGGTAACGGCTGCTGGCGGTTTCGCTCTTACAGCGACTCCCTTTGGCAAACGCCCCAAAGGAAGCAAAGGTCTTCGCCCCAACGTCCGGCCCCTCGCCTAGGCTCGGCGTTCCTTCGCTCCGGCATTCATCTGGGGGCATCGCCTCCGGTCGGCTTCGCTTCGACCTCCTCTCGATGTGTGCGGCTTCGCCGCACGGCGCTACGCGCCCACCCCCCAGATGAACACCTCCACTCAGCCTCCCGACGGGGCGGGTAGATCAAGATCAAAAGCTGCAGGCGAGCTAACGCTCGGCCTGTTGAGTGGTGAGAAGCGGGCGGTGTACGCCGCTCCATTGTGGGAGCTGGCCTGCCAGCGATGGCGGCCTGGCAGCCGACCAATCTCTTGCAGATACGCACCAAAACCTGTGGGAGCTGGCCTGCCAGCGATGGCGGCCTGACAGCCGACCAATCTCTTGCAGATACGTATCAAACCCTGTGGGAGCTGGCTTGCCTGCGATGGCGCCCTGACAGCCGACCAATTTCTTTCTGCTGTCCCCGATTGATCGTTCCCTACGTTCCGCGTGGGAATGCCGCCCGGGACGCTCCGCGTTCCATTTTTGTGTTGAACGATGTGTAAAAAACACAGCGTTTTCCCACGCATTTTTCAGGTTGCCGGGTAGGAAGCGTGTTCTCTAACCTTTGGCTGTCGCTGAAAACTCAGCGACCGGGAGTGAGATTCCGGCTGAACAATTGGAAACCAGCGCAAGGCCCCCCATAATTGCCGCCAGCTTATCCGCTGCCTGCAAGTTTTTTATGGCGGCTGTGTGCGGGCAGACTTCGGTCTGGCCGGGTTCCTTTTGCCGGTAATCTCACACCGCACATAGCTGCCACCTCTGCTCCGAGTGAGATCGGAAATTGATGGCTCCAACATCAAAAGGAAATTTGTATGGATAAGTTAATCCCCGATCCACCCATCGACACCACCACTCCCAGCGACGAGGTCACTCCGACCGAAGCGCTCATCAAAGACCGCGAAGCTATAAAACGCGCCCTCGATTACTACCTCGATCCACCCGAGCCATACACCGCGAAACCCCGCCGCCCGAGCACGATGTTTGTGGTCGCCCCTGATGTTGATTCAGAAAGTCTGTTGGCTCATGCCTGTGAGTCTTTGGCGTCGGCAAGTGTGATGAGCAGTGATTTTGCGGCGAATCTGGTGGGGCCGCAGCGCCATACGGTGTTGGCGATTCAGCAGGTCATCATGCTGGCGGAGTTGGCGGTGAATCGGGTGTTGGACAGGGTTGAGGTTCCGGCGTAGGTAGCGTTCGGTCTGGTTGACCGCGTTATCGTTCTTCGCGGGCAAGCCTCGCTCCTACAGATGCGGGGGTTGCTCGCGATTGGCACAAAACCCGACGGACTCGCTTGCGGCGTGAAGCTTGCGGCTCTGGACACAGGTATACTGCCGCCTTTCGCGGCTCGCTGACCGGGCCCGACTCTTTTGCATCACCCGGAGCTTTCATGACTTCCCCGACACAACCGCCGGTTGCCGACGCTTTGAGCGACGACCAGGCAGACCTGCCAGACAGCGTCGACTCCAGCGCAGACAGCGAAGCCAAAGCCGCGATCCCTGCGTTCAAGTTCCCGTTCAAACCGGGTGATCTGGCCGCAGCGAAGAACGCCAGCCAGCCTTGGTACAAGAATGGCGCGAAGAATGGCCATACCAAGACGCCGGGGGCGGCGCCTCCTGGTACTCGTCGTTCGATGGGCAAACGCTGACCGTCAGACGGCTTGTCGCTCGGTAATTGTTCCTTCAGTCATTGGGACGGTTCCCACAAGGATCAGCGATTTGTCCTCTGGGAAATCCGGTAGCCGCTCATCAAGAATTCATGCCCGATGAATCCTTGATGAAGGCTACCCAATGTCTCTGCTTAAACCCCTTTCTCTGCTGTCACTGATGGCTCTGGTAACCGGCTGCGCATCTTCTGCAGTCGATCCGCAGATCCGTTTCGGGGTCGAAGCCCTCGTTCCACCGTTTGAGAGCCGTAACGACAAAGGTGAGCTGGTCGGATTGAACATCGAGTTGGGCAATGCACTGTGTGCAGAACTCAATTCCCGTTGTGTCTGGGTCGATCAGGATTACGCCACCAACCTTCAGGCACTTGAAGCCAACCGTTTCGACGTGATCATGCCGATGACGGCTACGCCGGCGCGTCGCGAGCGGGTGGATTTCACCGATAATCTTTATCCCCTGAGCAGCCGCCTGGTGGCGCGCAAGGGCGCGTCGTTGCAACCGGATGTGCAATCGCTCAACGGCAAGCGTGTCGGCGTCCTGGCGGGCACCAGCCGCGAAGCGTTCGCCAAGGCGCGCTGGGCGGAAGCGGGCGTAACGGTGCGCAGTTTTCAGTTCAACGACCAGTTGATTGCCAGTCTGCTGGCCGGCGAAATCGATGCGACCCTGCAGGACTCCATCGAAATCACCCAGGCGTTATTGAGCCTGCCGCAAGGGCAGATGTTCGATTTTGCCGGTCCCGCCCTCAACGATCCGATGCTGGGCAGTGGAGTGGCCATGGCTGTACGCAAAAGCGACACCACACTGCGCGATAACCTGAACGCGGCGCTTGAGCGTCTTAAGCAAAATGGCCAGTATCAGGCGATTACCCAGCGTTACCTGCCACCGGCTGCTCCGGCCTCGCCACGCTACGTTCCTAATGAAGAAGGCCTGGCATTTTCCGATGCGGTACAGGTCGGCAATACCGTTTACTTCTCCGGCGTGATCGGTCTGGGAGCGGATGGTGATTTGGTGAAGGGCGGCATCCGGGCGCAGACGAAACAGGCCATGGAGAATTTGAACACCGCAGTGCAGCGTCAGAGTTTGTCGCTGGCTCAGGTGGCCAAATGCACGGTTATCCTTGCCGATATCAAGGATTTCGCTGCCATGAATGCCGTGTATCGCAGTTATTTCCCGGCGGACCGCTTACCCGCTCGCACCACATTTGCCGGCAAGCTGGTCGCTGACGCGAAGGTCGAAGTGGAATGTCTGGTAATGGCGGCCAACTGATCTTTTGAAGAAGAGCTGCTGCGCAACGGGTTTGCGCAGTGGTTCCAGGCTCCGCAGTTTCGCTGCTCAGGCTGCCCGCAACGAAATAAACGCGTAGTTCACCGGTGTATCCGTAGCCACTTGCGCCCCAGCCGCCTGTACTTGCCCGGCGATATCATCGCCTGATACATGAAACTGCCAATCACTGTCTGTGTGCGCCAGCGGTTGCTCTGAAAGCTGATCAATGACCGTGGCAAACGCATTCATATCCGGCAGATAAGCCGTAAACCCATCCCCCTTCAACGCTGTAGTCCGAATCCCCAGAAGCCCGCAAATCGCATCCTTGGTCTGAATGTCATCGCGATCCGCCTGACGTGAGCGCTGGATCAATCCTGCCAGTTCCTGATCCACCAGCTCACCACCGATGATCAAGTCCGGTCCCTGTTCCCACGACTCGGGCGGGCACTCCTTCACTGCCGTGTTCAGTGCGATGTGCGGATTGATTTCCATCGGGTAGATGCGGCACACCAGCGGGCGGCGTTCGTAGATGCGGCAGAGGTTGTCTTCGTCAAGATTCCGGCAGGGGCCGACGTTGTAGGCGGCAAAGGTGATCGCCACGTACGCTTCGGACGTGCCGCTTCTAACCATCACTGAACGACGCTCGGCGTGTTCGCGTTGCTGCACCGGCAGGCCCAGGCCTTTGCCCAGGAAACCTTCCACCAACACGATCACCTGACCGCCATCAGCCGCCCACATGCGGGCTTCGGCCAGGGTCAGGGGCACGTGGTGGTCGTTGCAGCATTTGCCGCAACCTACGCAGGAAAAAGTCGTATTCATTGAGCGGCCGGTCGCTTCCGAGGGCATGAAACGGCGCCAGAAGGACACCGCCAAGGCGCGTTTCGAAGCAAGTTATGCGCCAGTCACTGGGCTTTGGCAGTGGGGCGGATGGAGTCCCATTCGGTGACGTAGGCGGTTTTGGTCTTTTTGTTGTAGAGGCACAACTCGGTGCCTTGCTGGCCTTTCATGTGTTTTTGCGGATATTGGCCTTGCAGCAGGAGCGCGGTGTAGCCGACCCGGTCGTCGAACTGCGCGGCGTTGCCGACGGGCTTGGCGTTTTTCAGGCCACTGGCTTTGGTGCAGCTGGCGAGCACGGCTTTGTCGTAGGCGGCCCAGGCGTCGGGGCTGGATGCGTGGGCCTGGGTGGCGAGGGCGGTGAGGCAGAGGAGGGTCAGGGTTGCGGCTTTCATGGGTCAGGCATCCTTGGGCAGTGAGTTGGCCGAGGGGTGGAGTATGCCTGATGGTTTTGTATTGAATGTGTCGGCCCTTTCGCGGGCAAGCCTCGCTCCTACAGGGATCGCGCATGACCTGTAGGAGCGAGGCTTGCCCGCGAAGGCGGTGTATCAGACCGGAACCGGTTCCCGGCGGACCACATACATCCCGGCGTTTTTGTACAACCGCTGCGCCCGAAGGTTGTCTTCCAATACCTTCAAATCTACAAAACCTTCCCGGCGATCCTGAAACATCTTGAATGCGTGCAGCAGCAACGCACGACCCAATCCAAGGCCTTGAGCCCGAGAATGCACCACCAGGTTCTTGATGTACGCGCTGGTCCAGCACTGGCAAACGCCGACGATCCGTTCGCCATCCAAAGCAACGAAACACAGGCTCGGATCGTATTCCGGATCGGTCTCAAACCGCTGTTGCCAGGCATCCAGTGCCGGCACACGACCACCACCTTCCCGATAACCCAGTTCCATCAAACGATGAACGGCTTCAGCCAGTTCGGGGCGGTATTGGACGAGGTCTATTCCCTGAGGCCAAGTGATCGCAGGCACAGCCTCAGCGAGGTTGCGCCGCATCAGAAAGCAAAATGCCTCGGCCAAGACTCAGTGACCTTGTTCGGCGACGGCTTTGGCCGCCTCGATCAGGCATCGGGTCAATTCCGGCGAGGAGAACTTGGTCAGCACCGCGTTGGCCCCGGCCAGGCGCGCTTTCTCGCTGTTCATTGCACTGTCCAGAGAGGTGTGCAGCAGCACATAAAGGTGCGAGAAGTCTGGCGTCTCGCGCAGGGTGCGGGTGAAGGCGTAGCCGTCCATCTCCGACATTTCGATGTCCGAGACGATCAGGTTGATCTGCTGCGCCGTGCCTTGCAGGTCCAGCAGGCAGTCGATAGCTTCTTTGGCGCTGCGGGCGGTGTGGCATTGCAGGCCGAGGTTGCGCAGGGTGTGCACCGATTGCTGCAGCGCGACCTGGCTGTCGTCGACCACCAGAATCCGTGCGTTGCCCAGCACTTCGGCGTCTTCCATGCTGAGTTCGGTCGGGGCCGTTTCGATCTGCGCCGGGGCGATGCCGTGGATGACCTTTTCGATGTCCAGCACTTGCACCAGGGTGCCATCGACCGATGTCACGCCGGTGATGTACGAGCGCACGCCGCCGGAGCCGAAGGGCGGCGGGCGGATGTCGGTGGTCAGACAGTGGACGATCTTGCTCACGGCCTGAACGTGCAGGCCCTGCTTGGAGCGACTGACGTCGGTGACGATCAGGCAGCCACCGTTCGGGTCTTCCAGCGGCCGCTCGCCGATGGCGCGGCTCAGGTCGATTACCGACAGCGAGGCGCCGCGCAGGGTGGCGATGCCTTTGACGTGGGGGTGCGACTCCGGCAGTTTGGTCAGAGCCGGGCAAGGGATGATTTCACTGACTTTCAGCAGGTTGATTGCCATCAGCTTGCCGCTGCGCAAGGTAAACAGCAGAAGCGAAAGTGAGTCTGCGCGGGCTTTTGTGGTGGACATAAAAACCTTCTGTGGAAAAAGGTGATCGGCGAGTAAAAGTCGCCAAAAGCTATTGATGCCGGGTTATCGACTTGTTGGGGGCAGGCTTTAGGCTAAATACCCATTCCCGGCCCAACGGCGAACCCCTGTGGCGAGGGAGCTTGCTCCCGCTGGAGTGCGAAGCGCTCCCAAATCAGACCGGTGTGCTATCAGGCTATCCGCATTTACAGGTTTTGCGACTGCTGCGCAGCCGAGCGGGAGCAAGCTCCCTCGCCACAATGATGTGCGTTATTTCATGCCCAGTCGCTTGGCCATCCGCCCAAGATTCGCCCGGTCCAGGCCTAGCTCGCGTGCCGCGCTCGCCCAGTTGTCGTGATGCCGTTCCAGGCAAGCGCTGATCAATTGTCGCTGATAATTTTCGGTGGCCTCCCGTAAATCCCCCGCGACCAACGCGACGGGACTGGCAGCCAGTTGTTCAGTGGCGGCAATTTCAACGCTGCCATTGGGCAAATCCAGATCCGCCGCACTCAAACTGAGAATCTTCGGCCGTTCCTTGCAATTACCCAGCGCCTTCAACGCGCTGCGGCCAATCAAATGCTCCAGCTCCCGCACATTCCCCGGCCAACCATACGCCAGCAATGCCGCCTGTGCATCGCTGTTCAAGCGCAGGCTATTGAGGCCCATCCGCGAGCGGTTCTGTTCCAGGAAGTAACCGCTGAGCAGCAACACATCCCGCCCGCGATCACGCAGAGCCGGCACCAACAGCGGGTAAACGCTCAGACGATGATAGAAATCGGCGCGGTAGCGGCCGCTGCGCACTTCTTCGGCCAGGTCGCGGTTGGTCGCGGCGATCAGGCGCACGTCCACCTGATGTTCTTTATCCGATCCCAGGCGCTGCAACTGACCGCTTTGCAGCACCCGCAACAACTTGGCTTGCACGGTCAGGGACAATTCGCCGACTTCATCGAGAAACAGCGTGCCGCCATTGGCCAGTTCGAACTTGCCGCGCCGATCGTTCATGGCGCCGGTGAAGGCGCCGCGCACATGACCGAACAATTCGCTTTCCACCAGCGTGTCCGGCAGGGCGGCGCAGTTGAGGCTGATGATCGGTTTATCCGCCCGGGGTGATGCCGCATGAATTGCCTGCGCCACCAGTTCCTTGCCGACCCCGGTTTCACCAGTGATCAGCACGGTCAGGTCGCTGCCGCCCACCAGGTTGATCTCTTCCACCAAGCGTTTGTGCGCTTTGCTCTGTCCGATCATCTCGCGGTTCTGCTGGCCGCTGGCCTGACGGTAGACCTCGGCGCGCTGATGCTCGTCTTCGGCGCGATTGGCCAGGCGTTCGATGCGCTCGGCGGCGTTGACAGTGGCGGCGGCGAGGCTGGCGAAGGCCTGCAGGGCGTCCAGTTCGATGGGTTCAAATTGTTCCGGGTCGAGGGCGTCGAGGGTCAGCAAACCCCACGGACGTTCGTCGATAAACAACGGGCAGCCCATGCAGTCGTGGACTTCCAAATGATCGTCGAGGCCGTCGACCAGTCCGTCGTAAGGGTCGGGCAAGTCGCTGTCGGCGGCGAACCGCGTCGGGCCGGGACTGCTGAGCAACGCTTCGAAGCGCGGGTGCTCGCTGACTTTGAAGCGTCGGCCCAGGGTGTCGGTGCTCAATCCGTCGACGGCCAGCGGCACCAGCCATTCGCCGTCAAGGCGCAGGAGGGCGGCGGCATCGCAAGGGAGCAGGGCGCGCATGGCTTCGAGCAGGCGTCGATAACGCTCGCCTTCGGGCAGTTCGCGGGACAGGTCGGAGACCAGCGGCAGCAGGGCGGTGAGCAATGATTTTGCAGTCATAGTGACTCCGTGTAGTCGGTATGACTATAAGTCAGTCTGTGTCGATATGACTACTATGTTTATAAGTTGTTGATTTTAAAGGTTTAAATTATTGGCATGGAAAGTGATAGGTATAGGGCAATCAGTTAGTAACCCAAGTAGCCCAGGAGTCACTTTATGCTTAGCGTTCAAGACCGTGCCATCGTCAAATCCACCGTGCCGCTGCTGGAAAGCGGTGGCGAAGCGCTGATCACTCACTTCTACCGCATGATGCTCTCCGAATACCCGGAAGTCCGCCCGCTGTTCAACCAGGCCCACCAGGCCAGCGGTGATCAACCGCGCGCCTTGGCCAACGGCGTTTTGATGTACGCGCGGCATATCGATCAGCTCGACCAGTTGGGCGACCTGGTCGCCAAGATCATCAACAAACACGTGGCCCTGCAAATCCTTCCGGAGCATTACCCGATTGTCGGCACGTGCTTGCTGCGCGCCATCTCCGAAGTGCTGGGCGACGAAATCGCCACCCCTGAGGTGATGAATGCCTGGGGCGCGGCCTACGGTCAATTGGCCGAGATCCTGATCGGCGCCGAAACCAGCATCTACGATCAAAAGGAACAGGCACCCGGCGGCTGGCGCGGGGCGCGGGATTTCATCGTCGCGGCCAAGGTCGAGGAAAGCGCGGAAATCACCTCGTTCTACTTCGAACCTGCCGACAAAGGCGCGATTCTGGCCGCTGAACCCGGCCAGTACATCGGCATGAAACTGATCCTCGACGGCGAAGAGATCCGCCGTAACTACTCGCTGTCGGCCTTGGCCAGCAAGGGCCAGTACCGCATCAGCGTCAAACGCGAAACCGGTGGTCGCGCTTCTAACCACTTGCACGATCAGCTGCATGTCGGCGCGAGCATTCAGCTGTTCCCGCCGTCGGGCGAGTTCACCCTGACCGCCAGCGACAAACCCTTGGTGCTGATCAGCGGCGGCGTGGGCATCACCCCGACGCTGGCGATGCTGGAAGCGGCATTGGCGACCGAACGGCCGGTGCACTTTATCCACTGCGCGCGCAACGGCAGCGTTCACGCCTTCCGCGACTGGGTCGATGGTTTGGCCGAGCGTCACCCGCAACTCAAGCGCTTCTATTGCTACGCCGAAGATGACGGCGTGAGCCCGGCGGCGCACAAGGTCGGGTTGTTGAGCCGCGAGCAACTGGGCGAGTGGCTGCCGGAGCAGCGCGATCTGGATGCTTACTTCCTGGGGCCGAAAGGGTTTATGGCGGCGATCAAGCGTCACCTGAAAGCCTTGGGTGTGCCGGAGAAGCAGAGCCGTTACGAGTTCTTTGGACCGGCTTCGGCGTTGGAATAACTGTTTGAGGCGACTCGGACATACCGAGTCGCCTTCATCGCGAGCAGGCTCGCTCCCACACTTGACCGCGTTCTCTCAGGGGAATGCGGTCGAATGTGGGAGTGAGCCTGCTCGCGATTGGCCGCACCACGGTCTCGATTCGTAAAAATCCCGCCAAAGTTAATCCGTTCTTAACCGGTTTATCGTCTATTCCCCGATCACCACCGAAGCGCGCCGGGCTCTCAAAGGTTGGAGCCTGCGTGTAGACTTCCGGGCAATCGATCTTTACAAGGGAAACGCGATGAGCGAGGAAACGATGCGGTTGGGACGTGAACGGCGCTATCTGGTGTTGCTGGGCATCATCTGCCTGGCGCTGATCGGCGGCGCGCTGTACATGCAAATTGTGCTGGGCGAGGCGCCGTGCCCGCTGTGCATCCTGCAACGTTATGCGCTGTTGCTGATTGCGCTGTTTGCCTTCATTGGCGCAGCGATGCGCACCCGTCGCAGCATCACGGTGCTGGAAACCCTGGTGGTGATTTGCGCACTGGCCGGCGTCGCGGTGGCCGGGCATCACGTCTACACCCAGTTCTACCCGGCGGTCAGCTGTGGCATTGATGTGCTGCAACCGATCGTCGATGGCCTGCCGCTGGCGAAGATCTTCCCGCTGGGTTTCCAGGTCGACGGCTTCTGCTCCACGCCGTACCCGCCGATCCTCGGTTTGTCACTGGCACAGTGGGCGCTGGTGGCGTTCGTGCTGATCGTGGTGCTGGTGCCGCTGCTCACTTCGCGTAACCGCAAAGCGCTGCGTTGAGGCTATTCGCCGTACCGTTGAGTGAAACCTGAAACGCCCCGGCCTTCGTTGAGAAGGCCGGGGCGTTTTGCATTTCAGGGCCGGCGTAAAAAGTTCGTGATGTGCGGCAGCGAAGGGTGCGACACATGTGCGACATGTTGTCACAGCGAGGCTGTCGCAAGGCATTTCAAGTCGCCTGATCGGTGCATAGCCAAGCAACGAAATTGGTCTATTCAGGCGTCAACCGATTCAAAGGCTATCGCGCGCAAGCAGGCAGTTTTAACAGGGCCTGGCGAATCGCCAGAGCCCTTGTCTGATAGGGGCTAGGGCATCGCCTAAGTGTCTGCTTGAGCGTTGATAGCTGTCTGAACTGCGCGCTGTAGACCTACAAATTTTGGTGTTTTTGTTGAGAATGAATTTCGATAAGATGCCGCACTTTTGCAAAAACCGTTAATGATTGTTGCTGGAATGGATAAAAATTATTTCGGGATGAGACATGGTTTATGAATCGTTACATATCTACAATCGCCCGCACTGAATTCCGGCACTGCTCACCTTGAGCAGGAATACAGGGCGTCGAGGAGCTGAACGCTTCATGCGACTCCCGGGTGTCGGAGCCTTCCAACTATCCGCACCAAATGGAATTGGTCTGTAACAAGGCCTTTGACCACGAATTCGAATAAGAACTTACCGCTAGCCCAGGATTTGTCGAACAGCGTCTGACGCGCGACGGGCAGCCCTTATTCAATCCAAGAAAAATGCCAACCCTTGGCAGGGTGAAGTGTTGGCGATCAAAACCCAACTGCATTGCGCAAGCTGCTTTAGAGGTCGTGAGATGAGTAAAAACAGGTACCCCAGACTACTAGGCTTATTGCCGCTGCTCGGCACGTTGTTGCTGTCAGGCTGCAACATGACCTTGCTCGATCCCAAGGGCCAGGTTGGCCTGGATGAGCGAAACCTGATCATCACCGCAACGCTGCTGATGCTTCTGGTCGTGGTACCGGTCATCGTCATGACCTTCCTGTTCGCCTGGAAATACCGCGCGTCCAACCAGGACGCCGTCTACACGCCGAAGTGGTCGCACTCCACCAAGATCGAAATCGCGGTGTGGACGATCCCGGTACTGATCATCATTGCCCTGGGTTACATCACCTACAAGTCGACCCACGCGCTGGATCCTTACAAGCCGCTGGAGTCCGACGTCAAGCCAATCACCATTGAAGTGGTCGCGCTGGACTGGAAGTGGATGTTCATCTATCCGGAACAAGGCATCGCCACCGTCAACAAGATCGTGTTCCCGGCGCACACCCCGATCAACTTCAAGGTGACTTCGGACTCCGTGATGAACTCGTTTTTCATCCCGGCCCTGGGCGGCCAGATCTACGCGATGGCCGGCATGCAGACCAAACTGCACCTGATCGCCAACCAGAACGCTGAAATGGACGGTATCTCCGCCAACTACAGCGGCGCTGGTTTCACTGGCATGAAATTCAAGGCTATCGCCACTTCCCAGGAAGATTTCGACGCCTGGGTAAGTGAAGTCAAAAAGGCACCTAAACAGCTTGAAGAAGCTGAATACGCAGCCCTTTCCAAGCCGAGCCAGAACAACCCAGTCGAGCTCTACTCCTCGGTCACTCCGAACCTGTTCCAGATCATCGTCGACAAGTACGAAGGCATGAAAGCGGGTCCGAAGGTCAAGCACGAGAAGAAAGAGAAAGAAGTGGCCGCTACGCAAGGAATGGACATGAACGCGCATTCAGCTGCCGGGGCAGAGGAGTAAACGATGTTTGGTAAATTAAGTTGGGAAGCGGTCCCGTTCCACGAACCGATCGTGATGATAACCATCGCCATGATCGCGCTCGGCGGTCTGGCGCTGTTCGCTGCAATCACTTATTTCAAGAAGTGGACCTACCTGTGGACCGAGTGGCTGACCTCGGTCGACCACAAGAAAATCGGCGTGATGTACATCATCGTCGCCATGGTCATGCTGCTGCGTGGTTTTGCCGACGCCATCATGATGCGTACCCAGCTGGCCATGGCCACCGAGGGTTCGCCTGGCTACCTGCCGCCTGAACACTATGACCAGATCTTCACCGCCCACGGTGTGATCATGATCATCTTCATGGCGATGCCATTCTTCACCGGCCTGATGAACCTTGCAGTGCCGCTGCAGATCGGCGCGCGTGACGTTGCCTACCCGTTCCTGAACTCCCTGAGCTTCTGGTTGCTGGTGTCCGGCGTGGTGCTGATCAACTTGTCCCTGGGCGTCGGCGAATTCGCCAAGACCGGTTGGGTTGCCTATCCGCCGCTGTCGGGTCTGCAATACAGCCCTGGCGTGGGGATGGATTACTACATCTGGGCGCTACAGCTATCCGGGTTGGGTACGACGCTGACGGGGGTCAACTTCCTGGCCACCGTGCTGAAGATGCGTACCCCTGGCATGAAGCTGATGGACATGCCGATCTTCACCTGGACCTGCACCTGGGCCAACGTCCTGATCGTGGCTTCGTTCCCGATCCTGACCGCTACCCTGGCACTGCTGACGCTTGACCGTTACATGGATTTCCACATTTTCACCAATGAACTTGGTGGCAATCCGATGATGTACGTCAACCTGTTCTGGGCCTGGGGTCACCCCGAGGTGTACATCCTGATTCTGCCGGCATTCGGGATCTTCTCCGAAGTCATCTCGACCTTCACCGGCAAGCGTCTGTTCGGCCACCACTCGATGGTCTACGCATCGGGTGCGATCTCGATCCTGGGCTTCATGGTCTGGCTGCACCACTTCTTCACCATGGGTTCGGGTGCCAGCGTCAACGCCTTCTTCGGTCTGGCGACGATGCTGATTTCGATCCCGACGGGGGTGAAGCTATTCAACTGGCTGTTCACCATTTACCAAGGCCGTCTGCGTTTCACCAGCCAGGTTCTGTGGACCCTGGGCTTCATGGTGACCTTCGCCATCGGCGGCATGACCGGCGTATTGCTGGCCATCCCGGGTGCTGACTTCGTCCTGCACAACAGCCTGTTCGTGATCGCTCACTTCCACAACGTGATCATCGGCGGCGCGGTATTTGGTTACATCGCAGGCTTTGCCTTCTACTTCCCGAAAGCGTTCGGCTTCAAGCTGCACGAAGGTTGGGGCAAGGCAGCGTTCTGGTTCTGGATCTCGGGCTTCTTCGTCGCGTTCATGCCGCTCTATGCACTGGGCTTCATGGGCATGACCCGTCGTCTGAACGCCACCACCAACCCTGAGTGGGTGCCGTACCTGTACGTCGCCATGTTCGGTGCGGTGATGATCGCTGTGGGTATCGCTTGCCAGCTGATCCAGCTCTACGTGAGCGTGCGTGATCGCAACAAGCCAGAAAACATGTGCGAACACGGCGACCCGTGGAATGCCCACACGCTGGAATGGTCGACCTCGTCGCCACCACCGTTCTACAACTTCGCCGTGCTGCCAAAAGCCGAAACCATCGACCCGTTCACCGAAGCCAAGGAAAACGGTACCGCGTACCAGGCTCCGGCCAAGTACGAACCGATCCACATGCCAAACAACACCGCGACCGGTGTGGTCATGGGTGCTCTGTTGACCGTGTTCGGTTTCGCGATGATCTGGCACATCTGGTGGCTGGCCATCGTTGGTCTTGTAGGCACCGTGGTCTACTTCGTGATCCACGCTGCACGTGATGACCAAGGCTACATGGTGCCGGTCGAGACAATCGAACGCATCGAAGCCGAGCAGCACAAGCGTCTGGTAGCGGCCGGGAAAGTCCCAGCCACCGCCACCCGTGTTGAAACCTCGTTGGAACAGGCTTAAACCATGTCGAACTTAGTGACCAATGCTGGACACACCCATGTCGATGGACATGGGCACGATGACCATCACCACGACTCGGGCGAGATGACCGTATTCGGTTTCTGGCTCTACCTGATGACCGACTGCATTCTGTTTGCGTCGATCTTCGCGGTGTACGCGGTACTGGTTAACAACGTAGCGGGTGGCCCGTCGGGCCACGACATCTTTGAACTGCCATACGTACTGGGCGAAACCGCTCTGCTGCTGTTCAGTTCGATCACCTACGGCTTCGCCATGCTGGCGTTGTTCAAGGGCAAAAAGAACCAGGTGCTGGGTTGGCTGGGCATGACCTTCCTGTTCGGTGCCGGCTTCATCGGCATGGAGATCAACGAGTTCCACGTGCTGATCTCCGAGGGCTACGGCCCTAGCCGCAGCGGCTTCCTGTCCGGGTTCTTCACCCTGGTCGGCACCCACGGTCTGCACGTGACCAGTGGTCTGATCTGGATGGCGATCATGATGTATCAGGTGCAGAAAAACGGCCTGACGGCGACCAACAAGACCCGTCTGAGCTGCCTGAGCCTGTTCTGGCACTTCCTGGACGTGGTGTGGATCTGCGTATTCACCGTTGTTTATCTGATGGGGACTATGTAAATGGCTAACGCTCATTCCCACGATAGCCACGACGCCGGCCACGGCAGCGTCAAGTCTTACGCTATCGGTTTCATTCTGTCGGTGATCCTGACCGTCATTCCTTTCGGCCTGGTGATGTACCCGTCGCTGCCGAAGTCGCTGACTCTGTGGATCGTACTGGCTTTCGCCGTTATCCAGGTGCTGGTGCACCTGGTGTACTTCCTCCACCTGGACCGTTCGGCCGCGCAGCGTAACAACGTGATTGCGTTTGTTTTCGCCGCCATCGTGATCGTCCTGCTGGTTGGCCTGTCGCTGTGGATCATGTTCAGCATCCACACCAACATGATGGCGAAGTGAGGTAAGTCCGAATGTCCTTGAAGCACTTTATCCAAATCACCAAACCGGGGATCATTTTCGGTAACGTGCTTTCAGTGGCAGGCGGATTTTTCCTGGCCTCGAAAGGGCATGTCGATCTGGCCATTTTCCTGGCAGCAATGATCGGCACATCCCTGGTAGTGGCTTCCGGTTGCGTGTTCAACAACTGCATCGACCGCGACATCGACTTGAAGATGGAACGCACCAAGAATCGGGTGCTGGTCCAGGGCCTGATCTCCCTGAAACTGGCGCTGATCTTTGCGACCGTCCTGGGTGTTGCCGGCGTTGCGTTGTTGTACAAGGTGGCTAACCCGTTGGCCGCGCTGTTCGCGGTGATCGGTTTCGTCATCTACGTCGGCTTCTACAGCCTGTACCTCAAGCGCAAGTCGGTTCACGGCACGCTGGTGGGCAGTCTGTCGGGCGCCATGCCGCCGGTGATTGGCTACGTGGCTGTGACCAACAGCTTCGACATGGCCGCACTGACGCTGCTGGTGATGTTCAGCCTGTGGCAGATGCCGCATTCCTACGCCATCGCGATCTTCCGCTTCAACGATTACCTGGCCGCATCGATTCCGGTGTTGCCAGTGAAGCGCGGGATTCAAGTGGCCAAGAAGCACATCCTGCTCTACATCCTGGCGTTCCTCGTGGCGACCTTGATGCTGACCTTCAGCGGCTACGCCGGCATGAGCTACCTCGCCGTCGCCGCGGCTATGGGCATGTACTGGTTGTACATGGCCTGGACCGGCTACAAGGCAGTGGATGACACGGTCTGGGCACGCAAGCTGTTCGTGTTCTCGATCTTCACCATTACCGCGTTGAGCGTGATGATGTCCCTGGACTTCAAAGTGCCGAGCGAGTTGTTGCTGACGTACGCGCCTTAAGCGTCGGATGCTGTAAAGAAAAGCCCCGCCCTTCGAGAGAAGAGGCGGGGCTTTTTGTTGGGTGGCTTTCTGTTGGACCGTGTTGCCCCAATCGCGAGCAGGCTCGCTCCCACATTTTGATCGCTGTTGCGTCAGGTTCTGAGTACGACGCTGAACCCCTGTGGGAGCGAGCCTGCTCGCGATGGCCGCACCGCGGTGTGCCAGAAAAAGGACGTCGTGAATAGTTATAGTGAGAAAAGGTTATAACTGAATATATGTAGCTAGATGTTCTCTACTTTTTGACGGGGCGCGCAGTTCTCTTCACAGTGTTTCCGGTAAGTGGTCCAGATTGACCGCTGACCAAGAGAAGGCGACCTGTTTGCAGAGTTGATGCAGGGCGTTGACGAGATGGTTGCTCCATTTCGTTGCGTAGTCATATGGTGAAGTGTGTGCGAACTCTCGAAGCTGCCGCGCAGTGACACCCGATATTCAAAACTATCTGGAGAATACAGATGACTAAGCCCCTTAGCGGCCACGTCCTCTCATCCGCTTTGGACACTCTGGTCAAAAGCCCTTTGAATCAAGCAGATGACGTTGCGCTTGTGAGCGCTGCCAAAGCTGTCTGGTACTCGAACTCGAACCTTGAAAGTGAAGTTTCGGCTTTTCTGAATAGTCATTCAGATGAGGTCGAGGTTCGTCGCGCAGGCTACTTGCTCGAGCGCTTCACCCGTTTTGCATGCGTGTCTGATAGCCGCGTGCTGGAAACCTTCAATGCCCTTGAGCTTTTTGCATACTCGACCTTAAAGCCAGACGTGAAGCCACAAGCAGCCGCACCGCTTCGCCGTCGCCGTGATGAGCTCGCCGCCTCTTGGGGGTTGAGCGAAGGGCTTGGCTTAAAGGCTCAAACCCTCATGCCTTTTCAGACTCGACATTACGAGGCAGAGCAACGCGCAACGTTTTCCTGAGCCTGAGTTGTATAACAAGAACCCGACGCACGTCGGATTGAAAGCCCCGCCTTTGATCGAAGAGCGGGGCTTTTTCGTTTACGCGCGGTTGTTACAAGGTGCGCTAAGCACCTTCATCACGTCATCGATGATCGCCTTGCTCATGTCCTGCAAGTAATGCGACGCCCAGGCATGTCTGTCGGTGTCGCGGACCATGGCAGCGTCGGAGGCGAGGAGTTTGGAGATGTGGAGCAGGTCGGAGGCATGAGAGAGGGCTTCGATCACTGGGACGCCGGCGTTGATGCGGAACAAAGACTGGTTGGCGTGGAAGGAGAAGTGGGTGAGGCCGATGGTTTTAAGGTCTTGAGGGTTGGTCATTGAGTGTCACCTCCGGTGGTTGGGTGGAGGTGGGGGATGAGCGGTGGAGCAGAGGGATTGATATTGTTCATTGCGCAATTCCTATATGTCAGTGGAGCTGCCCCGATCGTTATCAGGCGAAAGGGTGGCAGCTGTGCGCAGGCTGATAACCGGGAATATAGGAAACCGGCAGACCCGAAGGTCTCCCGCGCACAGCCGCCATTGCACGAAATGCGGGCTTAAAAAGCATGCGATCGTGATTGGAGCACTGAGGCGCCGATATATTACCCGGGTTATCAGGCCCGGTCGCTGAGTTGGCAGCGACGATCTGAAGTTAGCGTGCGGTGTCAGGTGCCGCAATCGTAGCGATCTGGTGGCTGGGAATGTCATGCCGCCAGCAAACGTTTCGTTGAACGCATGTTTTGTGGCGAGGGAGCTTGCTCCCGTTCGGCTGCGCAGCAGTCGTAAAGCCTGCCTGTGCTGCGTGTCTGATGAAATATAGGGGAGCGCTTCTCGCTCCAGCGGGAGCAAGCTCCCTCGCCACAGAGACGATGGGTGGTTACGCTTTGTAATAGTCGAGCAATCTAAAGAACTGCTCGCGCACCTGCGGGCTATCGCTATGCGCGACGTTGAAACGCAGGAAGCTGTTGGCTTCGGCGGCTTTACTCAGCAAGGTGCCGGGGGCGAGGACGAGGTCGTTTTCGAGGCCTTTGCTGGCCAGCGTTTCGGCATGCAGCCCTTCGGGCAATCGTGTCCAGATGAACAGCCCTTCACCCGGCATCGATGACACCGAGCATCCGGCCTCTACCAGCCATCTCGTCACGCGACTGCTCGATTCATACAGACGATCAACGGTGCGCCGGGTGTGTTTGGCGTAGCTGCCGTTGCTCAGCAGGGTGCAGGTGATCTGCTCCGCCAGTTCCGAAGTCACGCCGCCGCAGCTCATCTTCAAGTTGATCAATCGAGCGGCCAGTTGCGGCGATAGCGCGGTATAGCTGACCCGGCTGTTGGCGGTCAGGGTCTTGGAGAAACCGGATACGTAACTGACATTGTCCAGTCCGCTCGCGGCCAGGCGCGGGGTGCGCCGTTGCTGGATGTCGCCGTACAAGTCATCTTCGAGGATGTGCACGCCGTAACGGTGGCTCAGTTCGAGCAGGCGATAAACCTGGGCTGCGGAGAACGAGTGCCCGGTCGGGTTATGCAGGGTGCTGTTGGTCATATACATCACGGGGCGATGTGCAATCAGCAATTGCTCGAAGGTTTCCAGATTCACGCCGTCGCAATCGCGGGCAATGGTGATGACCTTGGCGCCGTGCAGCGCCAGATTGGCGTGCATGTTGAAGTAACACGGATCGTCGAGCAGCACCGTGTCGCCAGGTTTTATCAACAGGCGCATCAGCAGGTCGATGGCCTGCACGGTGTTAGCGGTGGTGATGATCTGCTCGATCGGCACTTCGATACCGACGGTCGACAGCTTGACTCGCAACGCCTCGCGCAACGGTCGGTAACCACCGACTTCACCGTATTCGCCCATGCGCAGCGCGGTCGCGCGAAGGGTGCTGCGCACGGCTTTGAGCAATTCGTCAGCGGGCAACCACGAGGCGGGCAGAAACCCGCAGCCGGGGCGCAGCGCGCCGTTGTCCAGCAGCAAGGCGCGGCGGACCCGGCTGAGGGTGTCTTGGGGTTGCAGGTCGGGGCCAGTCGGAATGTGGGGTTGGGTGCTTGGGCGATGAATGTAATGCCCCGAGCCTTGGCGTGAGACCACCAGCCCCTTGGCCCGCAATCGGTCGAGGGCGTCGACCACCGTGGATTTACCCACGTTCATCAACTCGGAGAGTTCGCGAATCGGTGGCAACTTGGCCCCGTGAGGCAAGCCACCCTGGCTGATGGCCACAGACAACTGATCGACGATCTGCTGTACCAGCGGCACTCCTGGCTGGAACTCGATGGCGGCGATGACGGCGCGCTGCATTTTACTGGTATCCCTGGCAGTAAAGTTTGTTGGATCTTATACGAAGTTGCCCTGATCAAGACACGCATCTCTCTCTACCATCAGCTGCGCGTATGCATGATTGATTAAGAGGGTTCAGTTAATGAGTAATCAAATGAGTCGCGACGAACGCTTCCTCGCGATGGCAAAAGAACTCGGCTTTGATATCTACGACGAGAACTCCGCCGGCGGGCATTACGCGCCGCTGATTCGGCACGATGATGAACTGTACGTCAGCGGGCTGGTGCCACGAATGAACGGCAGAATCCAGTACCCTGGCCGGGTGGGACTGGAACTTAATCTGGCCGATGCTCAAGAGGCGGCTGGCATCAGCGCGATACGCGGACTTGCACTGATCCGAGAGGCCATCGGGTCACTGGATAACGTCAAGTCACTGCTGCGCATCACGGTCTATGTGAAATCCACGTTCGACTTTGTGGACCTGAGTGACGTGGCCAACGGCGCGTCTGACGTCTTCACGCATGTGCTGGGTGACGCGGGTAAACACACCCGAACGACCGTGGGTGTTTATCAGCTGCCAAAAAATGCGCCGGTAGAAGTGGATATGATCGCGGCCCTGCATCCGTCGACGCGGTAAAACTTTCGGGCATACCTGCTTTTGTGGCGAGGGAGCTTGCTCCCGTTTGAGTGCGTAGCACTCACAAGAGTCGTCAATGTTGCCGCATTTTTGGGGCCGCTACGCAGCCCAGCGGGAGCGAGCTCCCTCGCCACAGGTTTCTCATTGACTGAAGGCTTTCAGGTCGATCGTGTTACTGCGCGGCGATGCTGTAGCCGTCGAACGCGGTTTGCTGCTGAAGTGCGGTGATGATGTTCTTGCGGTTGACCGCTTGTTCGGCCCCGGTGTTGTCCAGGAACGTCTCGCTTTCAATTACCGCGTCATCGCCTTCGCCGACGAAGGTCAAGCCGAGGAATTCCAGTGCTTCGCGGTCAACGTTCAGGCTCGAACGTGGGGTGCGCAGCGGCAGCGTGACGCTCATGCCGTCCTTGCTGATGGTGAACACTTCGAGGTCTTTCTTGGCGCGAGCCACTTTGCTCTTGCCGGTGCTCGGGTTGCTGATGGCCTGGTGGGTCTGGTTCAGCACCTTCAATGCCAGTCCATAGACGATTTCCTGAAAGGCCGGGTCGTCCTTGAAGCTGGAGAGGATACGGCTGATCGGGAACTTGCTGCTCAGGTCTTCAAGCGCGGCAATGTCGGACGCTTCGGCGTCTTTCAGTTGTTTGAGCTCGCCCATCAGTTCATAGGCTTTATCGTCGTCGAAGCCGTCGTGAGCCTGGCGAATCGCGACGCGCAGCTCGCGAATCTGGTCGCTTTCCCGGGTGGCTTGAAAAGCGTCCAGGACCATCTCGCTGATGGTCTTGGCCTGTGGCACATGTTGTGAAAGATTGATGGAGTTTTCGTATTCCGCTTTGGACGACAAGGTGACTACGGATTCAGCGGTATTGGAATCGGACATTGAAATTTCACTACTTCTTTTAACTTGGGTTTAGGCGAGAAAGCACGGAGCCTTTTCAGGCCGCCTAATCTATTGGACCTGACCTGAGTTGTCACGGATGAACAGATGGTTTGTCATCATTTTTGGCGTGGAGGCGTCATTCGCTGAAGCGCCAGCGCATTGGCCGTCGCCGCGCCACTCGCGGTGTTGTCGAAGATGCACCAGGCGGGAGTGTCTTGCGCACAGGTTTGTATCTTTTGAGCCAGATCCTCAAGCCATGGCAGTTCGTAACTCGAGTAGTAGATTCGCGGTGATCCGTGCAATCGGTAGTAGCCGATGCCTGGCCAACCTCCGGGCACATCGCCATTGGGCAGCGGCGAAGGATCGGCAGCCACTTGGCCGATTCGATGTTCAATCAGTAGCGCTTGCGCCTCAGGTGTTTGCCAGCTGACATGCCTCGGTTCAAGCACTGCAAACCCTCTGTAGTGCGAACGAAATGTGGTGAAGAAGGTTTCGGCAGTTTTGACTTCGAAGGATAAGGAGGGCGGGATCTGGATCAGCAGACACCCAAGCTTCGGCCCCAAGTGGGAGCATTGCTCAATAAAGTCATCGATCAACACTTCACAGTTCAGCAAGCGAGCTTCGTGGGTAATCTGCTTAGGGACTTTGACTGAAAACCGAAAGCCCTCCGGCACACTCTCGGCCCATCGTGCATAGGTTGCCGGGCGGTGAGGCCGATAAAACGAGCTGTTGATTTTCGCGCACGTCAACTGTGCCGCATACCGTTGCAGGTGAGTGCCTGCGGATGGAAAAGCCTTCGACTGTTCGCGGGGCAGGCTCCATCCGGCGCAGCCGATGTACAGGGGCGTCGTTGCAGTCATCAGCGTTTTCTCACCTCAGCATCAGGTTCAAAGCTGTGACCACCGAAACCGGGTTAATTCCCCATCGAATTAAGGGTCATCGAGCGAACGGCCCATTGTTCCGCCGTTTGTTCATCCACCGGCAAGGAAAAGCGGAAAGTCGCACCGCGTCCCGGAACATCGATCAACTGGATCTCGCGACCGTGCAGCTGCAGGATCCGATGCACGATCCGCAGCCCCAGACCGCCATCGCGCCGGGCACCGCCAATGTTGAATGGGCGCAGGAACAAACCTTCGCGCAATTGGGGCGCGATGCCGGGGCCGGTGTCGCTGACGGTCACTTCGATAAAAGCCCCTTGAGGTCGTAGGCTCAATTCGATTTCTCCACCTTGGGGGGTATCGCGCAGGGCGTTGTCGAACAGGTTGGTCAGCACGCGCTCGATCAGCCCCAGGTCGGCGCAGGCGGTGGAAACGTTAGGCGCGAAGGTCGCCTTGAGTTCGATCTGGCGCGCTTCGGCGGTGAGTTCGAATTTCTGGAAGATGTCCTGCACCAGATCGGTCAGGGAAAAACGCTCCAGCACCGGTTGCACGAACCCGTGTTCCAGCCGCACCAGTTCAAGCAGTGATTGCGCCAGGCCACCCACCTTACGGCTTTGATCCAGGGCGATGCCCAGATAACGACGACGGTCGGCAGGGGACAACGTGGCGTCTTTGAGCGACAGGGTTTCCAGATAACCGTGCAGCGAGGCTAGCGGTGTACGCAGGTCGTGGGAGATGTTTGCCACCAGTTCGCGGCGTTCCTGATCTTGGCGAGTCAGCGAGCGCCATTGTTCGCTCAGGCGGGTCTGCATCTGACGGAAAGCGGCGTCGAGTACGGCTATTTCATCGTGGCTCGACGCTTTTTCTACCGGGTCCGATGCGGGTGGTGTGGAGGGGACGCCGTCGATGTCGAACTGGCTGACTCTCTCGGTCAATCGACGCAACGGTCGGGTGATCAGGGCAAATGCGGTGAGGCCGGCGATCAGGCACAGCAACGCCACCAGCCCAATGGATAACAGTGCGGTATTGAGCGCGGCGCTGGTGGCACCGCGTTCGGCGAAGCGGTCGTGTTCTTCACTGAGCAACACCACATAGAGATAACCTGCCGGTTTGCCGTTGACCTTTAGCGGCGCGGCGCTGAACACCTTGCGCCCCTCGGCGCTGCGCGGGTCGTCGCCGAGAATCGGCAGCGTATCGCCTTTGAGCAAACGCTGGATCGGTGCCAGATCGATCCGCTCCCGGCGTATCCGGCCTTCGGGGGCGGCGCTGCCGACAATTTGCCCCTCGGTATTGAGCAGATAGACCTCGACACTGGGATTGACCAGCATGAGTTTGCTGAACAGTTCGCGCACGGCATTGGGCATCAGGCCGTTGGTGTCCATCAGCACCGTATCGCGGGCAATGTGCTGGGCGAGATCGCGCGACAGCCCTTGAACCACTTCCAGTTCATGCATCTTGTTGGAGCGCACTTGCATCCAGGCCGATGTGCCACAGCACACCAGCAACAGGACGGCGAACACCAGGGACAGGCGTTGTGTCAGGGTCAGCCTCATGGCTGCTCCTCCTTGGCCGCGAACTTGTAGCCACGACCCCACACCGTGAGGATGCGTGCGGGTTGTGCAGGATCGGCTTCGATTTTGGCCCGCAGGCGGTTGATATGGGTGTTGACCGTGTGTTCGTAGCCTTCGTGGCTGTAGCCCCAGACTGCATTGAGCAGGTCCATCCGTGAAAACACCTTGCCAGGCTGTCGGACGAAGAAATACAGCAGGTCGAATTCCCGCGGCGTGAGGTCCAGGCGACGACCGTCGAGAGAGACGTCGCGGGTGATCGGGTCGATGGACAGGCCGTCGGTGGTCAGGCTGCCGGCGTCCATTTTCAGGTTGCGGGCCATGGCGTCGACTCGTCGCAGCAGGGCTTTGACCCGGGCGACCAGTTCTAGCATGGAAAAAGGCTTGGCCAGATAGTCGTCGGCACCGAGTTCCAGCCCCAGGATCCGGTGCATTTCGCTGGAGCGGGCGCTGGTGATGATGATCGGTGTGTAGCGGGCCATTGCCCGCGCCCGACGGCAGATTTCCAGGCCGTCCACACCGGGCAGCATCAGGTCGAGGATCAGTGCGTCCCAGCTTCCTTGCTGCAGCAGTCGCATGCCTTCATCACCGTCGGCGCAGTGCACCACCTCGAACTGCTCATCGCGTAGATGCAGGCAGATAAGGTCGGCGATGTGCAGGTCGTCCTCGACCACCAGGACACGTTTGGTCTGTTCCATAAAGCTCAATCCTTTGTAGCGCAATGGGCACATTGTGCGGGTTTTCCTCGGGGCGAGTTATCACGAATTGTTTAACTGCCCGTGAGGATTTGGCGATCAACCCAAGCCTAGGCTGTGTTCCATATCAGGCATCTGGAATTTTGGAGAAGGCCATGTTTTCACGGCGACAGTTTCTTGTAGCGAGCGGCGGGCTGGGCGCTGCAGCCCTGGTGATCGGTGTGTTGCCAAAATTTGCCGCCCGTACTGCGCTGGTCAGCGAAGCCAGTGCGTCGGAGGTGTTCGAGGTGACTCACAGTGACAGCGAATGGCGCGCCATGCTCAGCGCCGAGCAGTACGAAATCCTGCGGGAAGAGGGCACCGAGCGCGCCTACAGCAGCCCGCTGAACAACGAGCATCGCGAGGGGACCTTCGCCTGTGCCGGTTGTGATCTGCCGCTGTTCTCTTCCTACACGAAGTTCGATAGCCGCACCGGTTGGCCCAGCTTCTGGGCACCACTGGAGAAGGCGGTGGCGACTCGCCAGGACCGATCCTTCGGCGTGCTGCGCGAGGAAGTCCACTGCCGCCGCTGTGGTGGTCACCTGGGCCATGTCTTCGACGACGGGCCCAAACCCACCGGCCTGCGTTACTGCATGAACGGTCTGGCGATGACCTTCGAGCCCCAGGCAGCGTGATCCATGGGCACTTCCTTTCACTCACTTCTTGCAGGTCGATGCTATGTGGCTTCTGGTTCTCGCTTATCTCGGTGGTGTGCTGACGATTGTCAGCCCGTGCATTCTGCCGGTATTGCCGTTTGTCTTCGCTCGCACCGGGCAGCCGTTTATGAAAAGTGGCTTGCCGCTGCTGACGGGGATGGCACTGACCTTCGCGCTCGTCGCCTCGTTGGCGGCGGTGGGCGGCGGCTGGGTGGTGCAAGTCAATCAGTACGGTCGCTGGCTCGCGTTGCTGTTCGTGGCACTGTTCGGGCTGACGTTGCTGCTGCCTCGATTGGCCGAGCGCCTGACGCGTCCGTTGGTGGCGGCCGGCAGCCGACTGTCGGAAGCCGCGGGTGCCGATGCTCGTCCGCGTCCCGGCGCTTCGTTCCTGATCGGCGTCGCCACGGGGCTGCTCTGGGCGCCTTGCGCCGGGCCGATTCTGGGTCTGTTGCTGACCGGAGCGGCGCTGCAAGGGGCAAGCATCGCAACCACGTTGCTGTTGCTGGCTTACGCCGCGGGTGCCGCCACTTCCCTCGCCGTGGCGTTGTTGCTGGGCGGTAAAGTCTTCGCAGCAATGAAGCGCTCGATTGGCGCCGGCGAGTGGGTACGCCGAGGTTTGGGCGCGGCGATGTTGGCCGGTGTGGCGGCCATTACCCTTGGGCTGGACACCGGGATTCTGGCGCGGGTTTCGACAGCTTCCACTGGCGGCATCGAGCAGGCGTTGGTAGGTCGGTTGGCCGGTAAGTCGCCAAACAACAGCGGGGCGATGATGGCCGCTGGCGGGGCGATGAAAATGTCGGCAAAAGCGCCGGGCGCATTGCCGATCGAGGGCAACCTCCCGTCGCTGGACGGCGCCGTGCAATGGCTCAATTCACCCCCTCTGACGGCACAGGCGTTGAAGGGCAAAGTCGTGCTGGTGGATTTCTGGACTTACTCCTGCATCAACTGCCTGCGCACCTTGCCGTATGTAAAAGCCTGGGCCGAGAAGTACCGCGATCAGGGCCTGGTGGTAATCGGCGTTCATGCACCCGAATTCGCCTTCGAGCGTGATGTGGGCAATGTCACCAAAGCCATGAAGGACCTGGGCATCAACTATCCGGTGGCGATCGACAACGACTACAAGATCTGGCGAGCTTTCAACAACGAATACTGGCCAGCCCACTATTTTGCCGACGCGCAGGGGCGCATCCGTTATCACCACTTCGGTGAAGGCGAGTACGCCGAATCGGAACGCGTCATCCAGCAGTTGCTGCGTGAAGCGGGCGCCACAAAGGTCGCGGACGGGCTGATCAATGCCGACGCCACAGGGGTTCAACTCGCTCCAGACATGAGTGAAGTCCAGTCGCCGGAAACCTATGTTGGCTACCAGCGTGCGGAGCACTTCGTGCCTGAAACAGGTTTGGTGCCAGACAAAGTGTCGGCTTACAGCACGCCGCCGCAATTGGCGCTCAACGATTGGGGGCTGGACGGTCAATGGAACGTCGGTTCGGAGCGCGCGACCTCAAGTGCGCCGGCCAGCCGCATCGTCTACCGCTTCCACGCTCGCGATTTGCACCTGGTGCTGGGCCCCGGCGCAGACGGTAAAACGGTGCGCTTCAAAGTGCTGATTGACGGAAAAGCCCCCGGCGATGCCCACGGTACCGACGTGGCGCCTGACGGCAGCGGCAGTGTCACCGAGCAACGGCTGTATCAATTGGTACGCCAGAACGGCGGCGTGACGGACCGGACTTTCAGCATCGAGTTTCTCGATCCGGGTGTGTCGGCGTATGCGTTTACGTTTGGTTGATAGCCCTTTCATTTGTTCAGGAGTCAGACTCATGAAAACCCCCTTTACCTGGCGCCGTACCTTATTGGGTTTGGTGGCTGCCGGCGTCATCGGCCAATGCTCGGCGTTCTCTTTCGGTGCTGCTGAAGGCGCCGTCATCATCCCACCGCCGGCCCTGGATGAAACCACCCAGGCCCACAGTGAAACCGCGGTCTTCGCCGGCGGTTGCTTCTGGGGCGTCCAAGGGGTGTTCCAGCACGTTAAAGGCGTGAAAAAAGCCGTCTCCGGTTACGCCGGCGGTGAAGCGAACACCGCCCGATATGAGCGTGTCAGCGGTGGCGACACCGGTCATGCGGAATCGGTCGAGGTTACTTTCGATCCGTCGCAGGTCAGTTACGGCACCTTGCTGCAGATCTATTTCTCAGTGGCTCACAATCCCACAGAGTTGAACCGCCAGGGCCCTGACAGCGGCACGCAGTATCGGTCGGCGATTTTCCCTGCGAACGCTGAACAGCAGCGCGTCGCCCAGGCCTATATTGCCCAGCTCGACGCCGCCCGTTCGTTCAACAAGCCCATCGTGACCAAGCTGGAAACCTACAATGGTTTCTACCCGGCGGAGGAGGAGCATCAGGACTTCCTGACTGAGCACCCGACGTATCCATACATTGTGATCAACGACCTGCCGAAAGTGGCGCAACTGAAGCAGCTATACCCGGATCGGTATCAGGAGAAACCGGTGCTGGTGAAGGCGGGGATGTGAAGGGCGATTTGGCTACCGACTGCGTGGGCGCTCCATCGCGATGCTCGACGTTTCAAAGCCCAGGCGCGAGAAGAATTCCGAAGCGCCTTCGCGGCCCGCACGCAGCACCCAGGTGATGTCAGTGTTCTCGCCCATGACATGCTCGACCAGCGCTCGACCAACGCCCTCTCGCCGATGTTGCCCGGACACGACCACCATCGACAGATAACCGTTGGACAGGCCGTCGGTGATGCCTCGAGCAAACCCGACGATGTGGGCGTCTTTCACGGCAAGCGCAGTACGTTGGGAGTTGGCGATCAATTGCGCAAAATGTTCAGTTGATCCCAGGCGGTGCGCCCATCCGTTCTGCTCAAGAAAAAGCCGTACGGATTCCACTTCCGAAGGCAGTACATCGCGGACATGCAGGAGGTCATTCATCCCGAAATCACATTCTTGCCCGCGATCTTCGACCGATACAGCGCCTGATCCGCCCTCGCCAGAAGACCGGTCTGTTGCTCTTCTTCAAAGCGCTGGACCACGCCAAAACTCATGGTCACCTGAAACTCTCCCACAGGCGGCAGGCTCGACAGGCCATGGCGGATTTTTTCGGCGATGGATCTGGCGTTGGTCAGCGAGGTATTGGGCAGGATGAGGATAAACTCGTCGCCGCCCCAGCGCGCCAATAGATCGCCTTCGCGCACGCTGCGTTCCACACTCTCGACGACCTGAATCAACGCCGCATCTCCCAAAGCATGGCCGTAGTAATCGTTTATGTTCTTGAAGTCATCGATGTCCATGGCGATCAGTGACAGTGGCTGCCGAAAGCGCTGGGCACGGTCGCATTCCTGGGGCAGGGCTTTTTCCAGGCGATAGCGATTGGCGATCGATGTCAGTGCATCGGTTTCCGCCAGTTTGCGGTTTTCTTCCAGTTGAATTTGCAGCTGCTGATTGACCCGCGACAACTCACGGGTGCGTTCTTCTACGATGGCTTCAAGGGACTGATTGCGCCGTTCCATCTCCTCGAAGAGGCGTTTCTTGTCTTCAATACTGCGGTGCGCGCCGACCATCCGCGCCACCGATCCGTCGACATTGCGCGCCAGCACGTAGCCGCGATCTTCGATCCAGGTATAACTGCCGTCCTGCTTGCGGCAGCGATACTCGGCTTGATAGCCCGGCGCGCGTTGATTCAGGTAATCATCAAACACCGTCATCACCCGAGGGTAATCGTCGGGGTGAATCACGTTTTCCCAGGTAAACACGGTGTTGTCCAGGGAGTGAACTTCGTAGCCGAGCATTTCGTACCACCCGGGATTGCGGTAGACGAACCCGGTGTTGGCGTTCCAGTCCCAAATGCCGTCACTGACCAGTTCCAGAATGGTGTGCAACATGTCTTCGTTCAAATCCGACACATTGAATTTCAACGGCTCGATATTCGATGCTTCACCCATCACCGCTCTCCCTGCTGCACTGATATCAAAGTGACCCGTCAATCGGGGAGATTAGTGCATGGCGTATTGCCGCGGCTAGTGCTTGGCCCACAACTGCATGGCGAAGTCGACGAAGCGACGTAATTTCGGCAAGCGGTAGCGATCCTGGGCGTACACCAGGTGCATCGGCCGGCTCGGCAGTTGATAGTTCTGCATCAACGCCACCAGATTTCCGTTCAGCAAATCCTGCTCGACCAACGCGTCGGGCAACATCACGACGCCCATCCCGGTTCGAGCGGCCTGATGCAGCCCGGCCGAACTGTTGATCAGCATCGGGCCTCTGACGGCCACCATCACTTCGCCTTCCGGCCCGCTCAGGCGCCATTGTTTTTCCACGGATTGCCAGTCATCGCCGACCGGATAGGCAAAGGACAAGCAGTCGTGATGTTGCAGGTCTTCGGGTTTTTCCGGTGTGCCTCGGCGCGCCAGATAGTCCTTCGAGGCGCACATGGTCAGCGTGTAGTCGATGAGCGGACGGGCGATCAGGTTGGACGGTTCTATAGCGCCCAAGCGAAACGCCACGTCGAGGCCGTTCTCGAGAAGATCGGGCCGCCCATTGGTGAGCACCACGTCCAGTTTGACTTGCGAGTAGCGCAGGGTGAACTCGCTGAGCGCTGGCGCGAGCTTTTCAGTGCCAAAGGTCAGTGGGGCAGTGATGCGCAAGATCCCGCTCGGCGTGTCCTGGCTCTGTTCAGCCAAACGTTCGGAATCGGCCACCAAGCCCAGCACCTCCAGACATCGCTGGTAATAGGCAGAGCCGAATTCTGTCAGTCGCTGGCGCCGTGTCGTACGGTTCAACAAGCGCACACCCAGGCGTTGCTCCAGCGCGCGAAGGTGATTGCCGACCATGGTCGTGGACATTTCGCACTGCTGCGCGGCCGCAGTCATGCTGCCGGCTTCTACCACTTTGACGTAAACCGTCATTGCCAGGAATAAATCCATTATCAAGCTCAGCTTTAAGATGATTGAAGTGTTACAGCGTTTATCCATCTCAGGTGGCTAACCATACTGCAAAAACACCGACAATTGATGGAGCTTGATGTCATGACCGCCGCCTGCCTGATGACCACTTACCAACCTCTGGCCCTGAGTTTCAGCAGAGGCCTTGGCACTCGACTTTGGGATCAGGCGGGTCGTGAGTATCTGGATGCGGTGGCGGGCGTGGCGGTGACCAATGTCGGCCACTCTCATCCCAAAATCGTGTCGGCGATCAGCGAGCAGGCCGGGCTGCTGTTGCACACCTCCAACCTCTACAGCATTGACTGGCAACAGCGGTTGGCGCAGAAACTGACGAAGTTGGCGGGCATGGAGCGGGCGTTCTTCAACAACTCCGGTGCCGAAGCGAATGAAACCGCGCTGAAACTCGCGCGGCTTTACGGTTGGCACAAAGGCGTCGAGCAGCCGTTGGTGGTGGTCATGGAAAACGCCTTCCACGGCCGGACGTTGGGCACCTTGTCCGCCAGCGATGGCCCGGCCGTGCGTTTGGGATTCAACGAGTTGCCCGGCGACTTCGTCAAAGTGCCATTCGGTGACCTCAACGCGCTGGAAAAGGTGCAGCAAGCCCATGGCTCACGCATCGTGGCAATTTTGATGGAGCCGATTCAGGGTGAAAGCGGCGTCCAGTTGGCGCCTCCCGGTTACCTGAAAGCCGTGCGCGAACTGTGCAACCGGCGCGCCTGGCTGATGATGCTCGATGAAATCCAGACCGGCATCGGTCGTACCGGGCAGTGGTTTGCCTTCCAGCACGAAGGCATCGTCCCGGACGTCATGACCCTGGCCAAAGGCCTCGGCAACGGCATCCCCATCGGCGCCTGCCTGGCCCGGGGCAAAGCTGCCGAGCTGTTCACCCCCGGCAGCCACGGCAGCACCTTCGGCGGCAATCCGCTGGCGTGTCGTGTCGGCTGCACGGTGCTGGACATCATCGAAGAACAGGGCCTGCTGGAAAACGCCAGACTGCAGGGCGAACGTCTGCTGGCCAGATTGCGTGCCGAACTGGCGGACGACCCGAACATCCTGGCAATTCGTGGCCAAGGCTTGATGATCGGCATCGAACTCAAGCAACCGATCCGCGACCTGACCCTGATCGCCGCACGGGATCACGGCTTGCTGATCAACGTGACACGCGGCAAGACCATTCGCCTGCTGCCACCGCTGACGATTGATGAGCGGGAAGTGGAGATGATTGTCAGAGGGGTTTGTCGGGCGCTAACCACCGCCTAGGAGAGTGATCGTTCCTACGCTCTGCGTGGGAATGCCTCAATGGACGCTCTGCGTCCGCTTTTGGGACGCGGAGCGTCCGGGGCTGCATTCCCACGCAGAGCGTGGGAACGATCATGCGTCACACAACAGATTTTTGCGTTGCGACCTCAACAATCTGGCAACCACGCCCGCTCTCCCAAACTTTCCACCAACCGAACCAGATACCCATCCGGATCCTGCACCAGAAATTCACGTTGCCCGACTTCCACCGCATCGGCGCGATACCAGACGTCGGCGCAGGAACGAAACAACGGCCATTCAACTTCGGCCAATCGCTTGAGTATCGGCTCGACAAAATCGACAGTGATCTGAAAGTTGATGCCCCGGCCGAACGGCGCTTCCAAAGCACCCGTCATCCACTGGCCTTCGTCCGGAGCGTATTGCTCCAGCATGATCTGCACGCCGTTTTTATCGAGGTAGGCAAAACCCGCTTCCGGACGCTCGTAGGCGATCTTGAAACCGACTAATGATATCCAGAAATGCAGGCTTTTCTTGATGTCGGTGACCATCAGTTCGGGGACTAACTTGCTCCGTGCAAACATACAAATCCTTGTTAAACGCTGTGGGATGAGTCGGGAAGGGTGTTCACGAAGGCCGAGATTTCACTTCGATCCATAAGTTTGATCTTTGAACCACCGAACCCTTCAAACAGTTGCCGGTGCGCAGATAGCCCACTGGAGTCTTCGCGAAAACGATAACTGCCAGCCCATTCCAGCAACGCCATCAGCAACCCGTCGTTGTCGGGTCTGTTTTCTCGCTGGCGAATATTGGCGACGCAGTTTTCGTCGTCAACACACAGCCAGACAAGCGCTGTTGCGCGGTGGATAACTTCGCTGACGATCCAGCCGTAAACACCTTCGATCACCCAGCACTCTTCATCGGCCAGCACTCGCGCCATGCCCAATGCTTCGGCGCGAGGTCGGGCGATGCTGCATTCGTCTGACGTCCAGTGAACCTGATCAAGATCGGTCCACGGTACGTGAAGTTGTTCGGCCAAGCGTTTAGCCAGCCAACTTTTGCCTGAGCCAGAGTTGCCGATGATCAGGGTTCGGGTGAGGTTCATGGTGACTCACACTTTCAGTCGTCATTCTCAGGCGCAACCATCCGCGTCTTGGGCGCACCGTTTGAGTTGTGCTGATAAATTTCCTGGGGTTGTCCTTTCTCATTGAAGAACACCTGACCGATCCCTGCCGAATTCCACAACCGTTCACCTGCTTCAGCATGCTCAGGGGTGTGCGGGATGATGCGCATGCGTCGGCGTTTAGTCAGCCAGTTGAGCGGCGAACGCGGTGAGTAGAGCCAGCGGTTGAGGCGGTCGAACCATTCGAGCAGCGAGGGCGGGAACTCGTTTTTGATGCCGCTGCTGGTGATCTGCCAGATTCGCGGGCCGGCCTTGCGGTGTCGGATCAGGACTTCGTAGACGAAGGAATAATGCACATCACCTGACAGCACCACGTAGTTACCGGGCGTACGCGAGTGTCGGAAAATGTTCAGGATGACCTGGGCCGCGCCGCGATGGGCCATCCAGTTTTCCGCGTCGACCAGCAGTGGATAACCGCACCAGCTGAACACTTTTTGTACGGTTTCGATCAGTTTGACGCCGAAGATCGGCGCCGGCGAAACGATGATCGCCGACGGATGATCCAGCAGTTCCTGTTGCAGTTCGCTGAGCGCTTCCCAGTCCAGCAGACCTGAGGGTTGCTTGAGGTTCATCTCGCTGCGCCAGCGCCGGGTGCGGGTGTCGATGACCACCAGCGCCGGGGTGGTGGGCAGCACGTAATGCCAGTGTTGAAAGACGAGCAGTTCATCGATCAGGTCGTCCTGGACGTCGCTGTCGAGATAATGATCGTGCCCCGTGGCACTCAGTACACAGGCTTTTTCCAGGACAGCGCCGAACGCATCCGGGTTGTTGCCCCAACCCTGGCACAGCATGTAGGCGAGCAACGCATTGCCGATGATGCGCTTGGAGAACGGATGGCCATAGGCCGTTTCCTCCCATTGCGCGGAAAGATTCCAGTCATCGGTGATGTCATGGTCGTCGAAAATCATCAGGCATGGCAGATGCGCCATCGCCCGCCCGACACCGCCCAGCCCCGCCTTGAAGTCATCGATGCGCGTTTGTTCAAGGGCATAACGTTTGCGCCTTTCGGGCGTCAGCGTCGGTGGCTGTGGCGCGATCAGCGTCCAGGGTGTCGGCGACCAGACCAGCAGGTACATGGCCATGACTTCGGCGAACGTCACCAGATGGTTGTCGGCGCTGCTGCTGGTGAAAATCGGCTTACGCGCCCCGCCGAAAAATCGCTCGCGCAAGGTTTTGTTGCTCTCAAGCGCCGGTAACAAATCCGCACGATGGTAGTAACTGGCGGGGTGCTCGTAGAGCTTGGCGCTGTCGCTGACCACCGCCCCTTCGAGGTGTTCTTCGAACAGCCCCAGTTGCTCGATCAGAGCATGGATCGCCCGCAACATCGGGCCGGCGACATCGTCGGCGTAGACCTGATCGCCGCTCATCATCAGCAGGGCCGGGCGGTCTGTCGCGGCATGTTCCGTCGCCAGAAAACGATCGACGCACAGCAAACCGTCCGCTGCCGGGTGGTGAGGTTTGCGGCAGGAACCGTGCAGCAACTGGTCGATGCGCGAACGCAACACAAAGTTCGGGCAACGGGCTTCGCCGTACAAAAGATGAGGTGCCCAGTCGGCAATACCGGTCGCCGCGTCATCAATCAGCAGGTCATAGTCGATCAGGGTGTCGCAGGGCAGGGCGGTCGTCAGCGGCACATCAATCAGATGAACGAAGGCATGTTTGCCAACCGGGATGACCGTGCATTGCCCGGCATCGAGGCGAATGTCGCCGACGCCTTGCAGGCGCAAGGTCAGCGACAAGGCCCGGGTTCCCACCAGCCAGAGCACCAGACGCGTGGGCTCCAGACGCCGCAACAGCGGGCCGGCGAGGACCGGTGGCAGAGAGTGATGGCTGTCGGGGAATGGCGAAGACATGGGCATGCAGGTTCAAGACTCTTGGTGCACAGAGCGCGCGATGATAGCGCAGCCAGCGCCCGGGATTATCTGATGGCCACTGGCTTGCTGCTAAAGGTGTGCCGTCGAAGAGTGAAGTGCTGGGCAGTGCTCATTAGTCATGAAAGATCAGTGCGCATATCACAAACGTCAGGAACGTCGTTACCAGACTGCACGTTCCGGCTATCAAATGACGCCCGACCGGATACTCACCTTGCTTGAACCTGGCGACTATGAAGAGCCATGTCCCGATGAAGGCGCCAAGGGTCGACATGATCGTATAAAGAATGACAGCGGGTCGTACTTCTGTCTCAACGGGGCTCGCGAACACCAGCACGACCGTGGCGACAATCAAACTGGCCAGAGCACCTGCCAGGTTGGCGAACCACAGATTGAAGCTGCCACGGTTCCTCACTATCCAGAACCAGATCCCCGCTGACGCAGCCAGGAACACCAATATTGCGAAGAGGACCATTGATTCTTCCTTGTTAACAATGGCTTCCATTGTTCTAAGAGGTGAGGTGATGGCGCGCACGATAGCAAATCAGTGGCGTGGTGTTGAAGTGAGCGGGGCAATCAAGCAGCAAAAGGTTATTTCGGGAGGCCGTTGGGGCTTAAGCGGGTGAGGCCAATCTGCTCGATAACGCGATCAAGTCCGTAAGAGAGCCGGCGATTGAGCTGATTCCTGCTGCCGGGGACCTGTGGATCAAAGTACTGGATCGTGGACCGGGGATTCCTGAGTCGAGTCATGAACAAGTGTTCGCGCCGTTCTTTCGCCTGGAAGGATCTCGTAACAAAAGTACCGGGGGAGTCGGGTCAGGATTATCGGCGGCGCGGGCCATTATGTTGGAGCATGGCGGGGAATTGAAACTGCGTAATCGGTTGAAGGGCGGGTTGGAGGCATTGGTGGTTTTGCCCGTGCATCCGGCTTAGATGTTCATTTGATAAACAGGGAATGACAGATGATTGATTTCAACAACAAAGGCTTCTTCAAACTCAAGCAAAACGATGAATACGCCGAACGCGTTACTTCGCTGCTTCTGGATGGGGAGCAGGTAATCGACTCCTACAAATCCATGCGCGATGGGGTGGTGTTTACAAACAAGCGGATCATCGCGGTGAACGTGCAGGGCCTCACTGGCAGCAAGAAAGACTTCACCTCGTTGCCGTACAAAAACATCGTGGCGTATTCGGTGGAAACGTCAGGGACGTTTGATCTGGATTCCGAACTGGAGATTTATTTTTCTTCGTTGGGGAGGGTGAAGTTTGAATTCACCGGCAGGACTTCGATGGTGGAGATCTCGAAGCTGATTTCTCAGCATTTACTCTGAACACTCAACCCCTGTGGGAGTGAGCCTGCTCGCGATGAGGGCAGTCCATTCAGCATAAGTGTTGACTGAACTGACGCTATCGCGAGCAGGCTCGCTCCCACAGGTTTTGGGTCAATCTTGAGGTTGTGTGAACCTACGCCTCCCAACCCGCGCCACTAACCGCTGCCTGCGCCAACGGGTGCAAGTCCGCCCCTTGATGCTCCGTCTGCCAGGCCAGCAATTCCTTGCGCATGCCCGGCGTCCAGTACATCTTCAGATGATTACGCACTCCGAGCACGGCCGCTTGCTGGTCCGGTTCGGTGGCGAAATACAGGGCGATCTGATTGACCATCTTGATCAGGTTCTCAGTACTCATCGGCGCACCTCCGCTTTAGCGCCACGGGCCTGGCGGCGTTCCTTGAGCAAACGGTCCTGTTCGTCGCTGAAGGCCTGGTAGCGTTTTTGCCACTCGGAAGGGTGGTAGACGCGACTGACTTCCACGGCGGTGACCTTGTACTCCGGACAGTTGGTGGCCCAGTCGGAGTTGTCGGTGGTGATGACGTTGGCCCCCGATTCCGGGAAGTGGAACGTAGTGTACACCACGCCCGGGGCGACCCGTTCGGTGACCCGCGCACGCAGTACGGTCTGCCCGGCGCGGCTGCCGATGCCGACCCAGTCACCTTCGTTGATGCCACGGCTTTCGGCGTCGGTCGGGTGGATTTCCAGGCGGTCTTCGTCGTGCCAAGCGACGTTTTCGGTACGTCGGGTCTGGGCGCCGACGTTGTACTGGCTGAGGATGCGTCCGGTGGTCAGCAGCAGCGGATAGCGATTGTTGACCTTTTCCTCGGTGGGCACGTAGCCGGTGAGCATGAAGCGCCCCTTGCCGCGCACGAATTCCTCGATGTGCATGGTCGGCGTGCCGTCCGGTGCCGCGGCGTTGCACGGCCATTGCAGGCTGCCGTGGCGCTCCAGTTCGGCGTAGCTGACGTTGGTGAAGGTCGGCGTCAGGCTGGCGATTTCATCCATGATTTGCGACGGATGCGAGTAGTGCATCGGGTAGCCCAGCGCGTTAGCCAACGCCACGGTGCCTTCCCAGTCGGCCTTGCCGCCCAGCGGCTCCATGACCTTGCGAACCCGGGAGATGCGCCGCTCGGCGTTGGTGAAAGTGCCGTCTTTTTCAAGGAACGAACTGCCCGGCAGGAACACATGCGCGAACCTTGCGGTTTCGTTGAGGAAAATGTCCTGCACCACCACGCATTCCATGGCCGACAGCGCTGCGGTGACGTGTTGGGTATTCGGATCGCTCTGGGCGATGTCTTCGCCCTGGCAATACAAACCTTTGAAAGTGCCGCCCAGCGCTGCCTCGAACATGTTCGGGATGCGCAAGCCCGGATCAGGTTGCAGCGTGACATTCCACGCCTGCTCGAACTGCGCCCGTACCACTTCGTTGGAGATGTGCCGGTAACCGGGCAGTTCGTGGGGGAAGGAGCCCATATCGCAGGAGCCCTGAACGTTGTTCTGCCCCCGCAGCGGGTTCACGCCCACGCCTTCGCGGCCGATGTTGCCGGTGGCCATGGCCAGGTTGGCGATGCCCATCACCGCGGTGCTGCCCTGGCTGTGCTCGGTGACGCCAAGGCCGTAATAGATCGCCGCGTTGCCACCGGTGGCATACAGACGAGCGGCGGCGCGGATGTCGGCAGGTTCTACGCCGCAGATCTCGCCAAGCACTTCTGGCGAGTTTTCCGCGCGGCTGACGAGCTCACTCCAGCGGGCGAAATCAACACCCTCGCAACGGGCGTCGATAAAGGCTTGGTCTTGCAGGCCTTCGGTGATGATCACATGGGCCAATGCGTTGAGCATGGCGACGTTGGTACCGGGACGCAGGGCCAGGTGCAGTTCGGCGCGAGCATGCACCGAGTCCACCAGATCGATGCGACGTGGGTCGATGACGATCAGCCGCGCACCTTCCCGCAGACGGCGTTTGAGTTGGGAAGCGAACACCGGGTGGGCGTCGCTGGGGTTGGCGCCCATCACCAGAATCACGTCGGCCTGCATCACCGAGTCGAAACTCTGGGTGCCGGCGGACTCGCCCAAAGTTTGTTTCAAGCCATAGCCGGTCGGCGAGTGGCAGACCCGCGCACAGGTGTCGACGTTGTTGTTGCCGAACGCGGCGCGCACCAGTTTTTGTACGAGGTAGGTTTCTTCGTTGGTGCAGCGACTGGAGGTGATGCCGCCAATGGAATCGCGACCGTACTTTTGCTGCAACCGACGGAATTCGCTGGCGGCGTAAGTCACCGCTTCATCCCAGCTGACTTCCTGCCACGGGTCGTTGATGTGTTTGCGGATCATCGGCTTGGTGATGCGATCCGGGTGGGTCGCGTAGCCCCAGGCAAAGCGCCCTTTGACGCAGGAGTGTCCGTGGTTGGCTTGGCCGTTTTTGTCGGGAACCATGCGCACCAGCTTGTCGCCTTTCATCTCGGCGCGGAACGAGCAACCCACGCCGCAATAGGCACAAGTGGTGATCACGCTGCGTTCGGGCTGACCCAGTTCGACCACGCTTTTTTCCATCAGGGTCGCGGTCGGGCAGGCTTGCACACAGGCGCCGCAGGACACGCATTCCGAGTCGAGGAAGTTCTCGCCACCGGCGGCCGCGACCCGGGATTCGAAACCGCGCCCGGTAATGGTCAGGGCAAAGGTGCCCTGGGTTTCTTCGCAGGCGCGGACGCAGCGGTTGCAGACGATGCACTTGCTCGGGTCGAAGTCGAAGTAGGGGTTGGAGGTGTCCTTCACGTCGGCCAGATGGTTGTCGCCTTCATAGCCGTAACGCACCTCCCGCAGGCCGACCTGACCGGCGACGGTTTGCAGCTCGCAGTTGCCGTTGGCCGAGCAGGTCAGGCAATCCAGCGGGTGATCGGAGATGTACAGCTCCATGACATTGCGCCGCAGGGTCGCGAGTTTCGGCGTCTGCGTGTGCACGGTCATGCCTTCAGTGACCGGCGTGGTGCAGGACGCCGGGTAGCCGCGCATGCCATCGATCTCCACCAGGCACATGCGGCAGGAGCCGAAGGCTTCCAGGCTGTCGGTGGCACACAGTTTCGGAATGGTGGTGCCCATCAGCGCGGCGGCGCGCATCACCGAAGTGCCTTCGGGCACGCTGATGCTGCGGCCGTCGATGTTCAGGGTGACTTGCACCTGGCTTTCGCGGGCTGGAGTGCCGAGATCGATATCGGTTTTCGGGTCGAAGAGAGTAATCATTGCTCGGCCTCCGAGGCTTGCAGACCGAAGTCGGCGGGGAAGTACTTGAGGGCGCTGGTGACCGGAAAGGGGGCCATGCCGCCCAAGGCGCACAGCGAACCGTATTGCATCGTGTCGCACAGGTCTTTGAGGATGATCGCTTGCGCATCGCGATCGCTCTGGTCCGGCGCGGCCAGCATCCGGTCTATGACCTCCACGCCCCGGGTCGAGCCGATGCGGCAGGGCGTGCATTTGCCACAGGATTCCTCGGCGCAGAATTGCATGGCAAAACGGGCCATTTGGGCCATGTCCAAGGTGTCGTCAGCCACGACCACACCGCCGTGACCGATCATCGCGCCGATGCCGGCGAAGGCCTCGTAATCCAGCGGCGTATCGAATTGCGATGGGGGTACCCAGGTACCGAGTGGGCCGCCGACTTGCGCGGCCTTCAGCGGCCGGCCACTGGCGGTCCCGCCGCCGTAGTCTTCCACGAGTTCGCGCAGGGTCAGGCCAAAGGCCCGTTCCACCAGTCCGCCGTGGCGAATATTGCCCGCCAACTGGAAGGGCATCGTGCCCAGTGAACGGCCCATGCCGTAATCGCGATAAAACTGCGCGCCCTTGGCCAGAATCAGCGGCACCGAAGCCAGGGTCAGTACGTTGTGCACCAGCGTTGGCAGGCCGAACAGCCCCTTCAACGCAGGTATCGGCGGCTTGGCGCGGACGATCCCGCGCTTGCCTTCGAGCGAGTCCAGTAGCGCGGTTTCCTCTCCGCAAATGTAAGCGCCGGCACCGACTCGCACTTCCATATCGAAGGCCAGACCGCTGCCGCCGACATTGGCGCCGAGGTAACCGGCGGTCCGGGCGATGTCCAGCGCTTGGCGCAGGATTGCAACGGCGTCTGGATATTCCGAGCGCACATAGATGTAGCCGAAGGTGGCGCCGACGGTGATGCCGGCGATGGCCATGCCTTCGATCAGCAGGAACGGGTCGCCTTCCATCAACATACGGTCGGCGAAGGTGCCAGAGTCGCCTTCGTCGGCGTTGCACACAATGTATTTCTGCGCCGCTTCGGTAGCGCGCACCGTGCGCCATTTGATCCCCGCCGGGAACGCCGCGCCGCCACGGCCACGCAGGCCTGAATCGAATACCTCTGTTGCGGTTTGCTCACCGCCAACGGTCACGGCCCTCGTTAAACCCTCGAAACCGCCGTGGGCCCGGTAATCGTCCAGCGACAACGGCCGGGTAATGCCGGCGCGGGCGAACATCAGACGTTGTTGAGTCTTCAGATAAGGTAATTCTTCCACCAGCCCCAAGGCCAGTGGATGCGCGGACGACTCGCCTTGAAGCGCTTCGAGCACGGACGGCACATCCGCAGCGGTCAGCGGACCGAAGCCGATCCGGCCTTGCGGGCTGTCCACTTCCAACAGCGGTTCCAGCCAATACAGACCGCGCGAACTGGTGCGCTGCAACTCCAGCGGTAGATTGCGTTCCTGAGCCGCAGTGATAAGCGCCACCGCCACCTCATCGGCACCCACGGCACGGGCCAGCGAATCACTGGGCAAATAGAGCGACGGCATCATGCGTCCTCCCGGCAAGCGGCGAGCAAGGCATCGAGACGCTCAGCGCTGAGCCGTGCATGCACCCGGCCATCCAGCTCCAGAGCCGGCGAGCAGGCACAAGCGCCGAGGCAATACACCGGACGCAAACTGATGCTGCCATCGGCGCTGCTGCCGTGATCGTCCAGTTGCAGACGTTCACGCAACTGCGCAGCAAGCTCTTCGGCGCCACGGCTTTTGCAGGACTCAGCCCGGCACAGACGCAGAATATGCTTGGCGGGCGGCGCGGTACGGAAGTCATGGTAAAAACTGATCACCCCGCGAATCTCCGCCTGACTCTGATTGAGGGCGTGGGCAATCTCGGGGACGGCCGCATCGGGGATGTAACCGATGCGCTCCTGAATATCATGAAGAATGGGCAACAGTGCACCCACAGAGCCCTTGTGGCGCTCCAGCAGGGTGTTGACCACAGGCAGGTGCAAACTCTCATCAGGCATTCAGCAATCCTCACGGTCACGGACAAACCAGATGGTTGTCGGTCGTCCGAAAGTGTCGGCTGCGGCACTCACACCACGTCACGGAATCGTGGCAATTTCAGGCCGGTGGCCAGGGCACCCTGAGCGGGCATCTTGTTGTGCCCGGCACGGTCTTCGCCGCACCTCTTAAAGGGCATAAAAGGCAGATTGCCACGCTGCCATTGATTTAACTGCACCAAAGCGACGTGTTCAGTTCTGCCTACGACTATCCATTAAGTCTAGATGAGTGGGGCGCGAGGCGTTCACTCACCGGCCTAATGCCCTGCGGGCCTGTCGATGGGTGATGTATAGCAAGCATTACAGGTGAGAAACAGCATCAGATCCGTGGGCAATTCAGGGAGCAGAGGCGTTGATCAATCCCGCTGTAAACCAAAAGCCATCCACCTTGAGCCGAACAATAAAAAACCCCGAAAAACCTCGAGGCAAATCCAAAATTCCAGTCAGCACACAAAACCCCTGTGGGAGCCAGCCTGCTGGCGATAGCGCCAGCCCAGACAACATCAATGCTGAAGATGCACCGCAATGACAACTCAGCCACCTAGTTGGGCCAAATAATGCCCGTCAGCTCACCACAATCCCTGTGGGAGCGGGCTTGCCCGCGATAGCGTCAGCCAAACCAACAAAAATGCTGAATCAACTACCACCATCACAAGCCACCCACACCCCACAGACCTCAAACACTAAGCTTCAGCCTTCGCCCCCGCCCGCTTAGACGCCAGCTCATTATCCCGATCCCGATTCAGCACCTTCACCGCATCATCAACCACCGCCTTACTCATCGCCGTCAAATAATGCGCAGCCCAGGCGTGGCGGTCGGTGTCTGTGGCGTAGGCAGCATCTTCATTCAGCTTCTTGGCGAGAAACAGAAAGTCAGAAGCCATAGATAACGCATCACCGAGGGGAACGCCGCGAGTGACGTGGAACAGGGCTTGATCCGCACAGTAGATAGCGGGGGTTAGGCCGATGGTTTTCAGCTCTGATTGATCAGTCATTTGCCACCTCCGATGACGGAGAGGCGGTGGGAGAGGGTGGACAGTGGAGCGTCACGCAACTGGGAGGCGCGTTGAGGGAACAGCCAAATTTTGTACGGATTGATGCTGCGCATTATCAGACTCCTTGATATGAGGAGCTGCCACGTTCGTTACCACACGAATGGGTGACAGCTGTGCGCAGGGTGGTAAACCGGGAATCAAGGAAACCGGCACGTCCGAAGACGTCCCACGCACAGCTGCCATAACTCACGCCGCAGGCATAAAAAAAGCGCCTGCAATCGTGATGGGGGCGCTGTAGCGCCTTGAATAACTCGGGTTACCACACCCGGTCGCTGAATTGGCAGCGACGGTGGGAGGTTATCGTGCAGATTCTTTTCCTGCAACCTTCAAACACACGGGGTGATAAATGTGCGGCGGGAGACTTTTGCTTTATGACGTGTGTTGAAAAAGGGCAGGGCCATCCGTGGGTTGTGGCTGCCGTGCGGAAAGCAGCCGCTATCTTGATGTGCGTGGTTCCTGGCACACCAAGCGAGGATCAGATGAAACTCAGAACGGTATGTCTGAATCCAGCTCCTCAGGGCTAAGCGTCAGCAGGTCAGTGGGTTTCGTGGGAGCTGTAGTGGCCTCGCGTAGACTCTCTTCCCCACGCTCGATTGGCAAAGTAACTAATATGGGAGACGCAGGATCCTCGACGATTGAGGCGAGTTGGTGGGCACTGTCTAAGAGTACTGCCTCTGCCTCTGGAATGGACTCATCAGGATCCAGATCCACGAAGTCACCATCCATCATCATCTGGTAATGAGCCATGTGGTCTGTGACTTTAAATATTTTGAAGAAAATCTTCATGTAGCTGGCAGCCATTGCGTCACCGATGGCAACGTAGAGTTCGTCGGGAGCGTAATGCGATCCGTCGTTAACCCAACTGATGAGAGACTGGCACTGAATCTTCTCATGCCCTTCAAACCGAGCGACAAGCGTCTGGGTGTCGATACCGCCAAGGATCTTGAAGTAATTCTCCAAGATCCGGCGCATGGTATTTTGGAGCGTGAGGGCCGGTACGGGCTTTTTCTTCAATTCATTCCACAGTAGCTGATACGAAGTTCTAATGGGGTTAGCGGAGTGGAATTCAATCTCTGAGTAATGCCCAGGTTTACGAACGATCCAGAACCCTTCATCGCCGAGAGAGGCGCCAGGTTTCCGGCTTTGGTTAAAGGTGACCTCCTTGTGAAAATGCACATTGTGAGTCAGCACAAAAATTTGCTTTAGATTGCCTCCCTTTTGTCGGACCTCGGTAAATAGCTGCTTGATTAAACTACTTACGATGAATAACACGTCGCTATCGAGACTGGAGACAGGATCATCAATGACCACGACGCGATCGGTCGTGATACCGGATGTCGTGATGCTGCCTTTGAGCAGATGATAGAAATACAGGAAGGTGACGAACGTCTTCTCACCTTCACTAAGCGTGTTTTTGGCATCCGTTCCATCAGCCCTAATAAGCCTGTAGGAATTTCCAGCACAGGCCGGATCGAGGGAAAAGCTACGAAATCCAAAATCCTTCAGTATTTTGTTTATGGCAATAACCGTGGGCTTAACACTCGTTAGAGATGTTTCTATCTTATCGATCTCTAACTCGGCCTGACCGATGTCCTGCTGAGCCATCTCAAGGCTACTGGTGATTCCTGCAATCGCCTTTTGCAACCGCGACTTGTCAGTACCATAGTCTGCCAAAGTAGCTTTGAGTTCAGACTCCAGAATGTATTTCCACACCTCCCCAGTCAGCTTCTTTTGCTCAGCGGTAAAACCCGCGACCAAGCGATTATGCTCCGTGACTTTCACATTGGCAGCGCGGATGACCTCTTCGACACCGTGGTGAAGCCCTTCAAGACTTTCAAGGTCTACTTCTATGCTCGGGCTGGACACCTTATTGTCGATTCGACCCTTATTGACAAGAACTATGGCCTCCATGGTCTGGAAATCGTGACCGAACTTTTCTTTATCAAGATGAATACAAGCCATGGTCAATATGGCATTAGCCTGACCCAGCAATTCATCCGCGACTCGAGAATAATGCGAGCGAAGGTCTGCTACGGCCTTGGTATCCGCCTCGAATGTTTCATCAAAATAGTCGGCAAGGCTTTTCTCGAAATCATGGGAAATACCTTGCTGGCAAAAAGGACACTTTTCATCCGAGTGTTCTAAAAACCTCATGCCTTGACGAACCCAGTCACTGTTATTAAGTCGCTGAATCAGAGCAGAGATACTTACATCCTCTTTACCTATTACCTTCTTCTTCAGAACCGGACTGGTCTCGAAAGTAATCAAGCGAGATAAGTCGAGATTTGGGACAACGTTCATTGGCGAGGGCGCTTCGCCGTACAAAACTGACGCTCTTTCTTTGAGGTTGGCCAGATCGACAAGGGCTGACTGATTGCTCATACTTTCTTGCAAGACACGAGCCTTAAATCCTTCTTTGCTGTTCCTTACGCCTGTAAAAGCGCCATGGAGTTCGTTGTCGTGCTTTTGCTTTTGATCCCAGCAGCGGGTAAGCAGCTTTGCTTCCAAAGCTGCAAGCTCTGCATTTTTACCGCCATTACTATTCTCACCATCCAGCATCGCCATCGACCTGTTTTTTTGCTGCTGGTGGCGCTGCTTTTCTGCTAGGAGTTCTTTGAGACGATCAAGCTGTTCTTTCTCAGCTTTGCCCAGTGTAAAGACGCCTTTGAGATCTTCGGAGTCCTTGTAGTTATCCTTGATGAAGTCGTTGTTGTAGACCATCGCCGGGATTGGAGTATTCCGCAGCCAAGTGATCTTGGAGTCTCCGGAAATCTCGGGCTTATTTATGAGCCGACTGAGGGTTGTCTTGCCCGCACCATTCGCCCCGTAAAAGAAGTTTATTTGCTTGAGATTCGCGATGGTTTCAGGGGTTGTTGGACTGTAAGTAGCAATATTGGACAGGCTAATCGACTCAATCATGTCTCGCTTCCATCGAGAAACGGCGGCCTGCTGAGACCTGCCGCTCGTTCAAAATTGGAGGGTCGAGACAGCGATACCGACGGCCTTGACCCTGAACAATCGCATGCCGGCGATTGGCCTCGTCCAGCGTAGCCGGTCCGGAGAGTTGAGCAAAGTTTTTGGTGCCTAGGTGGGGCGGCGTAGCGGCGGGAGGATGACGGTGGTTTTTCTACAGGTGAAAAAAAGGTTCTGCAAAGCAAGGCAAATTTAGCATCATGCAAAGTCAAGGTTCGGCAATTCGTGCAAGTAAATGGAGACTAGAAGATACATGCGTAAGCGCTTAGGGCTGATCGGTGGGGTCGTTACGGCCGTTTACTTATTGGGGCTGGCTGCGTTGGTGTGGGGCCGTACCTACGCACTAATGATCATGCCTTTGAATGAGGTAGGCGATTTTCTTGCAGGTGCTTTCGGACCGGTCGCGTTTCTCTGGCTTATTCTCGGCTTCCTGCAACAGGGCGATGAATTGCGACAGGGTACTGAGGCGCTTAAGTTGCAGGCCGAAGAGCTCAGAAACTCTGTGGAGCAGCAATCGATCATGGCGTCCGCTGCCACCCAGCAGATCAACGCACAGCAGCAGGCGCTGCAACTGCAGTTGGAGGAAACAGAGCGCACCTTTCGGGCGAATTTCGTTTTTGGTGGCGGGCCCTCGGTCAGCTCCAATCGCGGCCTCGGGTTCTATGCGGAAACAAGTATTGAGATAGGGGTTGCAAGGTCCGTTGCGCACGCAGTTGAGATAGCCATTGACCCACCTTTTGGGGGAGTCAGTGAAGGAAAGTTCGCAGCAATTGACCTCAAACGCTCTGTTTCAATACCGGTGAAATTCTTCACGTTGCCGGAAACGTCAGGGACTGTATCAATTTCGTATGACGGTGCAGACGGAAAGCGTAGAGAAGAAAGCTTCGTATACACGACGTTGAATGGGCATCCTTGGGTAGAAATCAAGAGAGCAGATTAGCTGCGCGGCGTAGGGCAATCTCTGATCCCCAAAGAACAGCTAAGAAAAAGAAAGGGGGACAGATTTATTATTGTATTGGGGCGTGGAGACCAACCCCAGACTGGATGTCGGGTGTTCCACATTTTGGACCGCTCGCCTTCATTCATTGAATGTCTTTCAGATAATCCTTGAGCGCGATAAGTGGAGCATCAAGTTGCTCCATCGTCCGCGCAGCGCTGAAATCAGTCGTCAATCTATCCAGCTCGAGGCCCAGGACTGAATCAACGCCGCCAACAGCTCTCAGCGCCAAACTTAAGCAATCATCCACTTTTTTATGAATCCCCTGAACATCCCCCCGCCTCACCAACAACCCAAACACCTCCCGCTCATAATCACTCATCATCAAGTCGTCCCGCAGAATCGGACTCGAATCTTCAGTCTCATAAGCGAGCTTGAGGCAGAACAAGGCGACGGTTTCCAGCAGCAGTTCCATGGGATGAATCCTTGAGAATTGTCGTACCAGCCAGGATGCGAAGATCAAAAGATCGCAGCCTTCGGCGGCTCCTACACCACAGCGGTGGGTGAGCTCACTTTTCTACAGACGAAAAAAAAGGCCTTGCAAAGCAAGACCTTTCTTAATTTTGGTGCCCGAGGGAGACTCGAACTTTGGCTTGCAGGCGCCATATTAAGCTGTGAGAAGGGTGGTGTCGCTAAAATCTACTCACATTTCTACTCACAACAGTTGCCGTCGCTTTCTGACCTACGGAGAGTTTCCTCTGTTCGTTTACGCAACAGCGTCCTATCAGCGCCTGCGAGCCTAAACAAGTTTGCTCAGTCCATACCCAAACAATACGCCGATGCATATCAGGCCGGTGGCCAATGCGAGGGGATAAAACAAAACCTCGCGCCAAGGCCCGTAGGGAGACTTCTCGCTGAATCTGGCTAGCATGACGAGTTGTTGTTCGCAGAGTTTGGCTTGTATGACGCGTTGCTGCTCATGGAACAGCCTTCTCTGCTCTTTAAGCTGCGTAAGCTCGGACTTAGTCATGATCATGCTCCTTTCAGCATGCTCCATTTACATCAACCACAAGGAGCCTTCGCTAGCCGTCTCAGTATGGCTGCGTGATCAACGCCTGTTTAGTGGCCGCTTACATCTATGCCAAGGAACAGATCTTCACTATACGAACGATCATTATGCTGAGCGTGTTCCTCTGAGCGAGTCTCGAAGCGTCCGCGCACAGGCATCGGCTATTGTTCGTTCTGTCCTGAAGGAGTGGACACCCGCACAAATCCTTATCAGTACCGGCGACCACGATTCGCCCTCGCTTATTGATAAGCTCGATCTGCCGCGTTGCTGGGAGAAGCGCGCTTACGTGCCATCCCACCGGCCTACGCGAAAAGGCCGCGCAGCCGGTGAGTTAAGACGTTAAAGTCTGTTTTGGGTCGAAAGCGGTCGTATCAAGCAGAGCCGACGCTGTGTGTACTAGTCGTTACTCCACCTCCCAGAGTAACAAGCACACCTCACCTTGCTCGCCATCACCAAAACATTTTTTTACATCCGGCGTTGCCCAGAATGGCATTTCCTCAAACCAGTAAGTCCACTCAGTCTGAAGGTCTGTCTCTGCGTCGCTACACAACAACATCAATTGGACCTTCCGAACCCCTTGCCCTGCACCTTGGAGTTTTGCCCGGTCTTCTGTGATCTTGGTTCTCCATTTGTTTTGCGTGTATCCATGCACCAGAGACGTTTCTACCAGCCATGTTGTGCCATCCTTTGCCCGAATCACGATATCGCCCAACTGGGCAGATACATGCTCAGTAAAGTGTGCCTTATAACCTGGTTTGGGAGTGCATACGAATTCTCGAGCCGTAAGCGCGCTGAATAATTCCCAGTTGAACCATTCTTCAAACGAGTAGCCTGTACCTGCAAAGCGCGTTATGTCACGGGCCTTTGGGCAAAAATGGTCTGCCAAGATCTGAGCGAGATCTTCCAAAATCATGTGCATTTATCCTTGTATGGTTAATGGCTGAAATAGCCAGTAGCAGTCAGGTGACTAATAGGCTGGGACGGATTTGCGGGCGGACGATTAGAGTTCACCCACCAGCTGCAACGACGCGCAACTGCTCCAGCAAAAACCGACGCGCCGCACGAGAGGGTGCGCTGATGCTGCTCGGGTGCTGGATTCGAAAGCATTGAATGCGTTGGTATAGTTTGAATCGCCACAGTTGTTTAAGCGGGATCCCCTGCTCGCTGAAGTCACCCAGCTCGCTACACACACTCGATTCGCCCTTATGGGGAAAATAACCTTGGCGAAACTTCGCACTGCTGGCACCGTTAGCGAAGATAATGATATCGGGTTGCAAGATTTTTACTTGGACTTTGAGCAGTTGTTCTGAGATTACCAATAACTTTGCAAAGTGCTCCCAACCCATTGGAGACTTCTTGTTCCAAGCGAAGCAGAACAAGTTTGACCACGCGATGCCTTGCGTACCGTGATCGTCGGCCAAATCGCGCAGTATATTGAAGAAGCTTTCGCCTCGGTCTCTGGGTTTAGCTATGAACTTGGCGAGGTGATCTTGCTGTGTAGCCATCGCTTTGTGGATATAAGCTTCCAAGCTCTCGAACTTGTCATCGCCTTTCAACACATCCCAACGGCGGGTTTCACGTCCAACCACCAGAATCTTCTGCGGTGCGCAATGGTATCCAAGTGAAGTGCCCGGGAGAAAAAGTCCAGAGAGCTTGGCGTATTCCTCTTCGTGGGATCGGCTACGGTCAAGCCAATGCTGCGGCAGGCCTTTCAGTACCTCGCGGTAGGCATTGGCCAAGGTTTGTTGCGTGCTATCCATTCAAAGCCTCCTTGAGTGATATCGCCGTGATATCAAAAGAGGGGGAGGCATTCAACTTGTATTTACTACATACGGTTGCAACCCCGATTGTGCTCAGCAATCCACCGTCAACGTTGTGCAGCTGTGCCACAAGGATTGGATTCCACCAATCCCACTCTCTGCCGAGCCTGGCCCATCTGAGTCAGCCCTGATTCTTCCCAACAGCGTTCAGTGTCAACTTTGGGTTGATTTCTACCCTTCGCGAAAGGCAACTACCGGCCAGAAGTGGACCCCAAACAGGCTCTATCGCTCTGTAATGAACGTCAACTTCGGCCAAGTCTCGCCCCAAACCTTGGATCGAAGCCGATATAAAAATGTGGGATATTTATCGCCCTTCAATCGATCTAAAGGCGCGGTGTGAGATGGCCATACCCGTACATTGTTTTGTTCGGACTGCGAATCTGGCCGGTAAAAAACCATCAGGAAACACAGTTGGGCCTGCTTGCCCCTCATCATTGCGGGCAGGGTGATGACTGACAAGGAAGAAACCAGAAGCTGACTTACGCCCGCATGACCTTATTCCAGTCAATCTCATGGCCCGCAGCTTCTAATTCACGCCCCAGGGCCTGTTTCCAGCTATTACCTTCCATGGACTCCCATACGACACCGGCGAAGTCACTGGGGATCTCCACGGTGCCACGCTTCAGCGCACACACTTTGTCACGTCCCAGGCGCCCCAGGAAATAGCCCAACTCCAACAAGACGTTCTGCCGAGCCCGCGGCTCCGGCGTGCCACCCTTGGCGCAGCCCTCATCGTCCGGGGTCAGCAGCACCACGGCAAATCCCACTTGTCCATGCGCTTCAACCTTCTCCATAACCGTGCGGCCCTGGTTGGCTTGCTCATGCAAAATGATCGGCTCGAAGCCCAGCTGCATCAAAAAGCGCGCCACGGTCTCTCTTGCGCCTTCATCATGGCCATGCACTACAAACACGCGGCGGGAAAGTTCTTGGGGTACCGGTTCTGATATAGCTGGGAGTGACGGAGTGGACTCTAAATCAAGATCCGCAAGATCCTCCATCAGGGCCAGTTGAGCCTGCGTAAGCAGCGCGACCGCATTGCCGATGTTTCGCCGGGTAGGGGAGGCATAGTCCACCACTTCACCGCGAGAAATGACCATTGAATAATGTTGAAGATGCGCCGCTCGTTCATAAAGGTCATAAGCCGAGGTGCCCTCGCCAAAGCAGCGGGTTAGGGTGTCCTTGATCGCGACCTCCAAGGCCGTGATCTCAGCACTTCGTCCCTTAACCAACGTACCGACATCAAAGGCTTGCAGCTCAGAGATTCTTTCTCCCAGCCTCGCAATACCCCGTTCTATGCCTTGGGGGCTCAGTTGTAGCTTGGGAGCGACAGTAGTGGTTGAAGATTTAGCTCGGGCCATCGCAGTGAATCCTTTCTTATCCTAGGTGTGATAAAGGACATTATCACCTATAGGCAAGGATAGCGGTGGCTGTCTGGGTTACCTGTCGCCACCGTCAGCTTTGGGTATATACCTGCCGCTATCGACCCAAGGCCGCCCTTCACGGACGGCTGCAACCGGCGCGGAAGCGGACTGCCAAGCCAATCTACAATCTGTCGAGAGGCACGTTATTAAAAGTATGCCTCATCATATTCCTTAAATTTAGGGTTTCGCAGTGATTTAACCCCATTTACATACCAGCAAACTTCACCGGTTTGAATTCCAAGATCATGCATCCATGGTGTGGTGGAGCATAATTCTGGGTTGTCCATTTTATCCCTTAGTGGGCATACCTCAAGATATGGGCAGCTTAAATCGTGAGGGCTATTTACCAAATCGCTAGTATTATTGAAACTGGCCACTTTGGAGAGGTGGAGCTGCGAATACTGTATTGCGCACTGGAGGGTTGAAATAGCTCCGACTGTCGCCTCTGGCAGTTTCGCGACACCATTCCCCATCCAATAAAGCTCGGCCTTTCCATCAGGTTGATTTTGAAGAATACATCTCGGCGGAAGGCTCTCGCTTTGGATTATGCCTTCAAATACCTCCCGCGTTAATGGTTCGCGGAGGAATACCAATTCAAAGAAAGGACTTTTCTCTCTTTTGTTGATAGCGCCCACAACGATATCGTCCAACATTTTCAATCCATCATTAACTGATGTTCCCGTGAAGACCGTGCCAAGAAGTAAGTTGACAGTTTCTCTATACCCAGACAATACCTCCTGATGTTCATTCGCCATACTTGAAGCGAATTTTTGAAACAGCTCATCGCTATGTTTCAGTGCAAGCGTTGCAGCTTTCAGCCCCCAAGATGGAATCTTGTTTTGTAGTGCAAGCGTTCCGACCTTCACTAATTCAGGTAAAGAACATGGTCTGCCTACGAGATGCTCGACGATGGGGCGATACAACCTGTATGGGAGAGGGGGCGTGGAATACTCCAGAGCCATACCACTTCCCCCTGTTATCGTGTTGCGAACTTGCCTTTCAATTTCATATGCAATCCCTTCAGTGATAATGTTATAGCCTATATTGTCTATCTCTTTCACCCCGGCGATACCGCCTAGCTGGTACGAGACCTTTATACCTAAAATATTGCACGGGTCGGAGGGATCATCGGTTTCTTCGCTGAACTCAATTGTTTCAAAAGAAAGCGCCGTAAGAAAACCTTCTTTTTCAATTTTATCGGTATTGCCAAGTATTCTTGAATAGTCTTTTTCGAAATTTGCAAGGACGCGCTTGGCAATGTGTTTGTAGTTTTTCCCCTGGCGAATATAGTGGCCATCATCGTTCGTTCCGGTTGCAAAGATCTGTAATGCAACCAATCTGTTCTTCAGTAGCTGAATACCCGCCGTAGTCGAAAAATTATGCAGTTGGTGAATATATTCATGCACATGTAAACCTAAGACTTCTTGAACTAGCTCAGGGTCCAGCATGCCAGAATATTCACTGAGAAGTTTAAGGTCTGCCGTGTGTGGAAAAGTAGTGAATAAGGCGTTGTTTCTATAGCTGGCGAGTGCGCTGTATTGTGAGCCTGTGTGTTCCATTCATGATCTCCCCGATTTTGAGGGGGTAGAAAATACCCCTCCTTTCGCCCCAAGTGGGGCTGATGGTTAAATTCGTTCGTTTGATAATATCGTGGTCACCTACTTCAGGGCGAATGTAGAACCCACTCGCTACGTATCACTCAGCGCGTTAGCACATGAAAGCTAGAGGTGTGGGCGCTTGCGGTTGCAGCTGTTCCAAGGGCTGGGAGGAGCTAGTGTCCGCTACCGGAACGTCTGCTTTGGGTTGTGGATTTCTGCCTGTCGCCACCCTCAGTTATATGGCTTGGGGCTGGCGACCAGTTAAACATTGAGAGTTGATGGAGTGATGGTGTTAAAGCCAGTCCGGGATACGACTACCGCCGCCTAATGTTTGAGGCTTCAATCGACACGAACCTGTTGGGTGACCCGCGGTAACTGAATGCGGTTTAATTCCAGGCGGGCGAGCTAAGTGAGAGTACCCACTTACATCGACTTGACCGAGATCACTTCCACAAACCTGAATTTTTTTCTGGCCGTCTTAGTAGCTTCTTGTTCTGCAACTAGGGAGCTCAACGTATCGGCCTCATGTACCATCTCGTGCATCTCGCCTTCAAATTCGTTTCCCACACGGAGCGTGACTCTCAACCTAGGTGTGAAGCCTTTTGATACTGTCTTTTTCTTCGCTGCCTTCACCGGTTGCACGATCACAACATCCGGGACTGGGTCCTGCACGTCTGAGTTAATTGCCGGCGCAGAGGGCTCCGAATCACCGAATAGCGCCCGGCGCATCTCATCTTCCATCAATTCTGTATTCATACCATTTCTCAGAAGGGTGTTATCTATAACCTGATCGATTCTATCAGGATGGCCGGCCTCTGTAGTAAAGCGTCGCTGGGGTCGGACCTGAAGTGGTAAAGGGCCAGCAGATACCGGCGAGCGTCAGCGTCTGTCCATCTGCCGCCTATCATGGCGGGCAGCTATCGGCCAAAAGCAATGGGATGGACTCCTCCTCACTTCGGCATCTTGAGTGCCAGACTGAAAGTGCGTACCACAGTCAACGGTGAGAAGGAGTCCACACATGAAGCTTATGCGAATTGGGGTCGACCTGGCCAAGAACGTGTTTCAGATCCACGGTGTGGATTGTCATGAGCTACCCGTCTGGCGGCAGCGCCTACCGCGCGATCGCTGGCTGCAAACGGTGCTGGAAAAGATCGAACCCGGCTGTAAGATCGGCATGGAAAGTTGCGGTGGTGCGCACCATTGGGCGCGGCAACTACAAGCACACGGATTTCGGGTGAAGCTGGTCGCGCGGCAGTTCGTCAAACCGTATGTCAAGAGCAACAAGAACGACGCCAACGATGCGGAGGCAATCTGCAAGGCGATGAGTCGTCCCTGCATGCGCTTCGTCGCCATCAAGACTATCGAGCAACAAGATATCCAGGCGACCCATCGCATCCGGGCCGGCTCGATCGAACAGCGGACAGCCAAGGCTAATCAGATTCGCGGGCTGATCGCCGAGTACGGCCTTGTTGCTCCCAAGGAGTTACGGATGTTACGTAGCGCGATACCGTTTGTGGGGGGGGGGCTTTTCACACTGGATAAGCGCGTGGGTGTGTACAGGGGCATCTTCCATGCATCGTCTTCCCTTGTACCAGTTCTGTACCATTGTGTTTGTAATGACTCTCGTTATTGCTCAATCTGACGATACCGAAGGTGGCACGGGGGCCGTCTCTAAACGTCCCTGGCGCCGGTAGAAGTCGCGAGAATCCGGCGAGGCCCCCTAACGCTTGTCTTCCAGCCATTTTTTTGGTGTGATTCGTTTTTATCTCTACCCCGGTGCTTCTGCTGAAAAGTGAGAAATGGAGCTCGTGCGAAGAACCAAGGAAAAAAATTGCTTGAGCTAGCTGAAACATCTCGTTTGATTCATGCCGCTGAATTTCTACATACTAAGAAGGCAAAAACCAAGAGATTAGAATCTATTGTTACTGACGTTTTTTTTGAGAAATCCATTACTCAGCAGCCTTCACTTGGTTTTTCAGGCACACAGTCTTCTGGCTGGATGACATGTTTCGACACCAAAAAAAACATTAGAAAGTGGTACAAACTAAGCTCTAAAGAAGATAGTGATGGGCGCAACCTTTGTCTACTATTCATACGCAAAATACTGTCTCTCGGACAACAAAATGAATTCTATCTTGTTTTCTATACAGTTCTGCCTACAGGAATGGTTGAATACGAACTTAAGCAACTTGAGCTAGATCTCGCTACTGACAAGATCGGCTCAAAATCCAGAAACGATTTAGATCTGATTATTAACAGAAGCGCATCCTCGAAATTTACGTTTTACAAAATTCCAAAATGTATAAATCTATACGTAATTGAACCATGGTTGATTGGCGGCTACTTCTCGCCGGAGCAACTTAACCGAATCCTCGCTTCGCGCGTCTTTTTGAATTTTTCCGGAGTTTTCGGATTGACTGATATAGATCTGGTCTGCTGGATCGACGGACAAATATCGATCATAGAGTTCAAACGCAAATATCCCGCCTATGGTCATCGCTATGTATTCAATTCACCACCTGTAAGCTACAGCTCAATATTATCCTCTTACCCTACAAACGCGTTGGCGCTGTGCACTTATCGAAAGGCATCAAAACAACCCGGTGCGTATGGGCTCGATGAGTCTCACCTAAAAATTCTGGCAGATATACATTCAGGAGTAAATTACAGAAATGTTATCTGGGACTCCACAACGACCGAAATATCAAAACTCTTAACGTACGATTTAAACCTAATAAATCCCGCTAGAATTAAGTACTTAGACTTGCGCTTATCGCTACTTCACGGACTAACCTCGACGCCTGCAGTATCATCAAGTTCCTTTAACTCTGAAGACTCTAGATTTCAGCTATTAATACTAGAATCGGGATATGCCTCGTTCGTTATTCCTTAATGCGGCAGCCTGAAAAATCATGGAGATTAGGGCTGTGCATGCATCCGTCAAGGGGCTCTATATCCATGATGAATTGGAGTAACTGACGCCTCACCCCTTTAAAATAAAGACTTACAGCAAAAGACTTACTCACCCGTACCAGTTTTGTACCACTAACTTCCTTTCGACCGAGTCTCCGCGTCGACCAACTGCATTTTCATCAGGCAGATGGCGGCCATGAACCAACTGCTCGGGCTATTAGCTTTACCCCCCCCTCTGTTTCAACAATCCGCCTCGGTCATGCCGAAACGCTTCGGCGCGCCAGCATGGAGTGAGGCACACGCACCCGGCACCTAGCCACAACCAGTACAAACCAAGTCAAAACCAAGTCAAAACCAAGCAAATGTCGATTTGGCCAAGCAATCATTGGATATTTGTTTGTTTTTGATATTTTTTGTTGTGATTTTATAAAGCCATGAGTAGATTGCGAGCATCAACGCGACAACGACTCAGAGACTCAAAAAATGACGCAAACGGCTGCAAGCTTTGAACACTTCGCCAGCTCTGTAGCCCACATCAAGAGCCTTCTCGAGAGCTTCGGCGTTGACAAAATGCTGCTTAAGGTTCTGCCTCCAAACGCCAACGACAAAAATCAGGTGTACTTTTTGCGTAGCCTTGTTGGTCTGCATGCCACCTTCGACATGACTATTTCGGAACGAGCAGCCAGCACTAGTCTCACCAAAGCTCGTTCCAAACCGGGTGACAACATCCCGGAAGCCACTTTCAATAATTTCAAGTGGGTCGATACCAACAGAAACCTGATTCGGGCCAAGAACGTTAAGGCAATCGTCTACACCCAGTATCCGGAGGTCAGGCTTTCGGGTTTTATTACCGACCAGAACACCATGCCTAGCTCCCTCTCTGTCACCTATACAAAAAACCACCCAGAGGCTAAACGATTACTAGTGCTTGGCCACACGCCTAGCGGGGGCTGTCTTGCATTTATGTTCGTGGGTTTCGACGAAACCCTTGAACAGGAGATTGCTAAATTGCCGGGCTTTGACGGTTCAAGGGTTTGCAAAGCGCTCAACATCCATCAACGCTATAGCGGTAGGTTGTTTGACCAACTTAGGGCGGATGTGATGGGTCACCCGCACAGCGGGTTCAGGCTGAATGTAAAGGGGGAACGAATCCCGTTTGAAGGCACGCAGGTATGCGGATATACGCTGGAGGGACTTTTAGGCATTGTTCCAAATTCCAGCAAGGACGGTGATTTGTACGGCATCGAGCTCAAGGCCCATACCATGCCAAAAATCACGCTTTTCACCACCGAGCCTGATTTCGGCCTATATGTCGATAACTTCGAACAGATGATTAGGGCCTATGGCTATGAATCATCGAAGGGGGAATGGCGGCTAACAGGAATTCATCGCGCAAACGTGCCCAGCACAAAATCCGGACTTACCCTCCGGGTACGCGAGTACCGCGCCGTTGAGCCTGAAAATGCCAAATCTGATTGGATTCGCAATGAGTGTGGCGCACGCGTTAGCTTCCCCTACGACCCATCAACCTCACTGACAAGCAAGATGAACGCAGTGGAAGTTGTGTTGGTCGACGACGCGGGGGTTGTAGCGGCAGGATGGAGCCTCGAACGGCTTATGAACAACTGGGGCGCGAAACACAACGAAGTTGTTTACATTTCTGCCGAGAAATCGCGCAACAGAAACACAGCGGATTACGACAAAGGTTTCACGTACCAAGTACTTTTTTCACCTGAAATAATTTGGTGCCGCAGAACTTCGGCAGAGCTCTTGCTGAAAGCACTATCTGACGGCGTCATCTACCTGGATCCTGGGCACAAATTCGTGGCCAATGATCGTTCGAAGAACAAACGCCGCTGCCAATGGCGCATCAACGATATTCATAGCTCCGTGCATCTTTTCTACAAAGACGCTCGGAAACTCAACCTGGCGGCAGGTGAAAGCACCAACCCTGACGTTGATTTTGAGCTGGCAAGCTGACCGGCCGGCTACAGACAGCTAAATGCTAGTTAAAAGCAACCGATCTCCAGCTTCAGTTCTTTAAAAGTTGCTGACTGCTGGGGTCGATTGCTGCCGGTGACGAAACTGACCGCGTTGTCCGTGATGGATTGGCCGTACTAATGCTCCCACCTCGTAAATAAAGGCCCTCAGGGCTATATCAGTTTCCCTGTACCACTTTTGTACCAATACTTCCCCCCCCCGTTGCTTTCCGTCTGCCACCTTCTCTGTAGCAAAAATTTAAGCAACCGATTTCGGCTCCAATCACCAGCACTGTCGCTGCTATGCTTGAGCTTTTTCGAAAGGAGTCGGCAACCGTGGCAAGCGAGTACTCACTGGCAGATGTTCTGGAAAGGATTTATCACAATCAACTAGCCCTGGAAGCAGCCGTGATGGAGGTAACTCTGTGGGCTGAGCGGCAAAACGCTGCAGAGGTGGGCGAGAACGTGCGGGGGGCGCTTCACACAATTGGTGAAAACGCGGGTCATATCAAACAAGGTCTGGCTCGACTGAAGGGGTTAGACCTCACGTAACCGCCAACCATCCTCATGAATTTACCGAGTGCGGAGCAATGATGGGCAGAATATGGGACTTAGTCGCGTTGAAGGGATATATCAACACGGTAAAGCCGGAGAAGGTCTGGCTTCTCAGTACGGTTGATTCCGTAGCCCACTCTCTCCACATCTATCAGTACCACAAGAATCTGGCTCGGGACGCTTTTGCTAGCTACCACATTGACCAGGACCCTGATGGAATCAAGTTGTTTGCCGGTATCATGATGATGGGAACCGATGAGAGATTTGAGGAGGCCAAGCTAGCCAGCGAAGCAAACCTGATTGCTGCGGTTAATATCACCCGCAATACCTTTGATATCTTCGCTCAGATAGTTAATGCCTTAGTACTCCCCCAGCCCTTATTTATCGAGCACTGCACCATTGGCAAGGCGCGTGACGGGCTTCCCGAAGGCAAGTTGAAGGAGGAGATAACGCGTGTCACCCGGCTTCCTTGGTTTCGCTATCTCGCTGGATTCAGCAACACGATCAAGCATCGACAGCTAATATCGCACAAGCCCTCGCAGAAGCACAAAGCGGATACGGGCGAATACCTTGGTGGAAGTGCGGAAGTAGTAGGCTTTGAGCATGGGGGGCGAAAATTCGAAAGCTTTTGGGTAAATGATGTTTTGGAGGGCACAGTCGAGATGCACAACGAAATCGTTACTCTTGGCATCTCCCTCAATCAATGGTGCCTGAGCCAGCGTTGAAGGCTCAGGATTCTAATCGGTTGTTGTTTTTGAGACGCCACGATCGGACGGGCTGGGTCGATCGCGGTCGCTCGAACGAGCCCTATCTTTTTTTCGGTCGCCCTCCAGCCCCTTTCCCGCGCAGCATTACCAAAATTAACGTTTTGCATCGTCGCTTTCGAAAACACACTTAAATACTGTTCGAACAGCCAGTAATTTCTTGCATTTGCAAATTTGCAAGATTACGATGCACGTATGAAATCAAACGACCTTACTCCTGCCCCGGCCCGCATAGGCCAGCGCATTCGCGCCGCCCGTGAAGCCCTCGGCTTAACTCAAAAAGCACTCTCCAGCTCATTGGGCTTCGCTGATCGCCAAACGCTCTCGACTATCGAGAAGGGAGAGCGACGCATCCAACCTGCTGAGCTTGTACGGTTCAGTCAGGAGCTTAGGAAGCCTATTGAGTGGTTTATAGACCCTTTCGTGATTGCAGGTGAAGCTTGCTTCTCCTGGCGTGTCTCACCGGAGGTATCCAATGAGTCTCTCGACGATTTCGAGTCGCGTATTGGCCAGTTTGTAGGGCTTTTTCGATTTTTGAAGGTCGCATTACAAGGACCGTCCAATCCACTCACGCAAGTGTTGCGGATGCCGGCTTACCCTACGTTTGAGGATGCGTGGGATTGGGGCGAATCATTAGCCCAACAGCTTGAGCTCGGCCTCATTCCTTCTCAGCATCTTGTCGAACGCATCGAAAGTAAGCTTGATCTACCTATTCTATTTATCGATGCTCAAACCAACTCGAGCCCTGATGGAATTTCGGGTGCGATGTGCCGTTTACCTGATTTAGGTGCCATCGTGATCAATCGACGAGAGTCCTTGGTACGTCGTCACTTTGACATAGCACATGAGTTATTCCACGCCTTAACGTGGGACAAAATGACTCCTGAGCGCCGGGAGGATCCTGACGCAAAACCTCCAGCTCGGAACCGTCGAATAGAACAATTGGCTGACAACTTTGCTGCAGCAGTCCTCATGCCCAAATCGAGCCTAACTCAGCTCATAGATCCCGCTCGTTTCGATGATGCCGAACACTTGAGTGAGGTTGCACGCGAATTACAGGTATCCACCGGAGCGCTGGCGTATCGGCTGTTCAACGCCAAAATGATCGACGAGCCAACGCGCAGCAAATTGTGCGTTCTAAAAATGGTTAAAGCACAGACAGAGCCACCCAGGTTGCTTTGTGAGAGTTTCGTGACGCTTCTGCATGATGGTATTGCTCGTGGCCATGTATCGGCCCGGAAAGCTGCGAAGGCGTTGTCTATGACGTTGGAAGAGCTGGCATCATTGATGCGCGATTACGACAAGACCGCTCCGTTTGCTATTTAGGTTGAAAAATGGCGAAGCTACGGGTACTGGTCGATACGTGCGTCATCATTGAAGCTTTTCGTATCAACTGCTGGAATGCACTTTGCAATCACTTTGACGTTGAAACCGTCCAGTGTTGTGTCGATGAATGCAGCGCGGGTGACCCATTGGCACCTGGACGGGTTTCAGTTCCACAAGCTGTACTCTTGCAGGGGTTATCTAAAGTTCACGATGTGGATGCCCTAATGCTCGCCACACTGGCTCTTGAACGTGATGATCTACCTGCAATCGATGACGGAGAGCTCCATATGATGGCGTGGTTACACGCTAATCCCTCCGAAGCAGTGATTACCGCCATCTCTACCGCTGATCGTGCAGCGGTGCGTGCAACGCATGTCCTCCAGTTGGTGGACAAGGTGTCCTCACTACAACAGCTAGCTAAAAGTGCCGGAGTCGGGCCAAGACAATTGCAGGGGCTGCAGCATCATTTTAGCGAGGATTGGCTTAGCACCCTACGCACACAGTTGAAGATGGGCATCCTGTAAGGGCCGGTACGAGCGCTCGGAGATTACGCCGTTCAATTACAACTCGGCCTATCAAATGGGCCGTCTTATTTCGATAAGCATTGAAGTGAGTTAAAGCTTCTTCCCCCCGCTCCAGCCATACCTTTCAGATGAACTGAAGGTTCATAAGCCTGACCTGGATCCCCTGCTGGCTGAAAGCCAGGAGCGTGTCTTCACGCTCCGGAGCTTCCTTGCCAATGTTTTCGGCACTTTCGTGGCGGGTCACTCCCTGGAAAATCAAGAATCCGCCCTTATTGGTCAGTTCCGAGCTCTGGCTTGTAACTGCGCGTTCGGCCGGGAAGCTGGTTAGTCACTGAGGCCCGGCTAGCTTCCCGCCCGCCATGGAGGATAGCAGCAGACGCGAGCTTCAGCTTTGGTCGATGGTTCTAGTCGTGGATGGCCGCTATTGGCCCAGGGTGTGTAAAAACGCGTCACCAAAATTGAAGTGTGCGCATCTACGTTAAATCTAAAATTCATCGACACATCAGCAGATGTGGATTTTGCGTAGAAGCGCGATTTCCAGTCTGGTTTTGAGTACCTGTCGCGGAAGGCAGAAATCGGCCAATCGAAGCTATTGGAGGCATTCAAAATATTTTGACTGTTGGTCCTACGGCGGATAAGTGGTTAGGGCGGGCGTACTCAGGACTGTCCACTATCGCCCACGTTACTCCTGAACGCCGGGAGAGGGAAAACAGTAACCCAGGCGCGGAGCGGCAGTCATAATGCCAGCTCCCCAATGGATCTCAGGGCCACGTGAAAATAATTTACGATAAAATCTTCGGTATAGCGTTGGATTACGCGGCGGATACTTACGTGAAAACGGCTGCTTCTGACCTATTTGTGCGGTAGCAGGAGCTGCGGGATTGTGACCCTCTCCGAGCGTTCTACACGCTACATAATGCTAGCCTGGGCATCAGCAATAATGGAGTTTGTTTCCTTCTTTCGGCAAGATCTTACGGCAAAGTCAGTTGGGGATGGCTGGTTGACCTGTCGAAGAGATCAGTTGCCCACTTTCTATATGATTCTAATCTAGCTCTTTCGCAGCGCCTGCTTATTACTATATGTAAGTTGTAATGACCTTGATTCCCTTCAGATACAGCTCGCCCAGAGTTATAACGTCTAAATTGACTCTCGAGCTATTCAATTATTTATAGGCACATATAATGGATAAGGTGAAAGGCTTAAGTTGTCATGTCAGAGTTTGCCAGCTAAAAAGTGGCAGTGTTGCCAGTCATCAACAAAAATTCAAAACTCGTTTCTTGTCTTATCTTAAGGTTTTGTTAGCAGATATGGTCCGAGCGCCATGTACTTCAGTCCTGACAAGTTAAAGACGCGAAGAGCATCCTCAGGACTCTCAACTATAGGCTCTCCGTGAAGATTAAATGAGGTGTTCAGTAGCGCGGGGATGTGTGTGATTTTGGCGAATTTATCAATTACATCGTAATAAGCAGAATTCTGTTCCACCGAAAGAATTTGTGCTCGACAGGTCTTGTCTCGAGGATGTATCGCTGAGGCTAGCGCATAGCTCCCTTCCTCGGTGACGGGAAAAGTAAACATCATGTATGGAGAGTCCATACCGTTTCGTCTATGCAATAATCTGTCAGCCTCCGGTGCGAGCACCGTTGCGGCGAAAGGCATCCAGAAGTCACGGTTCTTGACGGTTTTGTTCAGCACATCGATCAATTCGGTTTTGCGAGGGTCTGCCAGGATTGAGCGGTTTCCGAGGGCTCGAGCGCCGAACTCTGCTGCCCCAGCGAATCTAGCGACAATATTTCCATCTGCCAAGAGCGATGCAATGGCAGAATTAATACATTGCGGTTCGCACCAAACAAGTTGATCACCTGCGTTGGTAACAGCGGAAAGACACTCTTTGTCCGTGTATTTTCGTCCGCCATATACGTTCAAAAATCCAGTATTCAGTTCTCCTACGTCTGACAGTGCCTGAAAGGCTGCTCCAACACTATTACTTTCGTCACCGCAAGACGGAAATACGAAAATATTATCTATTTCATCTAACATCGAAATTTTTCCGTTCAACTTTACATTCATAAAGCCCCCACCGCAAAGAGCTATACGGCGGACACCTGAGCTCCTTACCGCACCTAGTATCCATTCAAGCATAAAGTATTCATAAAATCTCTGAAGACCCGCCGCGACATCATCGAATCTACGAAATTTTAGTTCCTGTTGTAGAAACGCTGGCATCAGTTCACTTCTAGGAACCCCGATTTCTCTACCCCATGTATATGGACTCTGTGCATCAAACGTAAATAAAGACCTAAACCATTGCGCAATTTCTGCAGCGTTAATTGACTCTTCTGCATACGGTGCAAGTCCCATCAACTTGTATTCATGTTCAAGGGGCCGGAACCCGAGAAGGAACGTTACGAAGCTGAATATTTGCGCAACGGAGTCATCTCGATGCACAGCACCGATTCGCGTCAGGGCATTTTTATCTCCTAGATGAACAGTTGCAGAAAGCCCATCCCCTTGACCGTCGCAGGTAAATACAAGGCAAGGGTGCTCCCCTGCAGGGGTGCCATAAAACGTGGTTGATGCATGACACAAATGATGCTCGACAAACTTTATAGTTTTGGTATATCCAACTTGCCTTAGAAAAGCAGTGCGTTCGTACTGCTCACTTTCTGCATTATATTCACTAGTACTGCTACCGGAGCACTGGGCATGATGGGTGCCCCTGAACATTTCGTCGAAAACTTTATGGACAGCCGACGAGTCCAACATTGCTGAATTGCGGTATTTTTTTGTTGAAAAGGAGACTAGATCAATATCGCTCCAAGCAAGACCTGAAATTGACAGTATTTCCTCGACTGCAAGAAAGGGGAACCCGCCCTGGTTTTTTACGCGGCTGTATCGTTCTTCCTGTAAAATTCTTAGCAAATATCCATTGCGTATTAGGGCTACAGATGCATTATGCCCATCGTGAATCCCCAAGATGTTCATGAGATAGCTTCTAATTTCGTAATAAGATCGCGTTCATCACGAAACAAAATTCCGATGAACCCCGCTTGAATTGCCGCATTCACATTAACTTCGTCATCATCTACAAATACAGCACAGGAGCGACCTTCGACGCATTTTTCTCGAACAAGATCAAACATTTTTTTGTGTGGTTTCTCAATCCCACACTCAAAGGAAAGAAGAACTTGTCCGGCAAGCTGGCGAAGGCCGTACCGATTATTCAGAAAGTTCCAGTGCCCATCATTGGTGTTGCTGCATATTGAAATATCCCACGAGTTTGACAAAGATTTCAGCGCTCGTATTAATGCTTCATTCGGAGAGAAATGCGAACACCAAGCTTCTAAAAACTCACTGAAAGGTGCATCTATGCCGTAGGAGTGCTTTAGCTGCTCATAAAGTCCTTGAGCAGAGAGGTCCCCAACACCAATTCCACTAGCCCGAATCTCAGTAAGCAGGTTCGCGGCCGGAGGAGGGTAGTTCATCAGGGTACTCAAATTGCGCAGCATAATGGCGTTATCAAGAAAAATAATAACGCCCCCGATATCGAAAATAAGTGCTTTGTCCATACTTAGATATACCTCCAAAGGACTCACCATGTGTCTGACACAGGAGCTTCGCCCCAAAACTCCCGCAGTCGTTTTGTGGTTTTGATGGTAATTTCTTCCGACATGTTTTCCGGTGAGACCCAAACCACGTCTGCGATCTCAGTAGAATCATTTGGATAGGGAACACCATCGTAGTCACGGACCACGAATAGAATGGGGTAATCGTCAATTCCACGCCAAACATTTCGATAAGCCCCAAAAATAGTTGGCGTCCCGTTTACCTCAATACCTACTTCTTCACGCAGTTCCCTGATGATTGCCTTCAGGGGCGACTCACCAGAGTGGACTCCTCCGCCGGGTGTTTCAAGCCCGGATCGGTAGGTATGACGTACCAAGAGCACTTCTCCTGCTTGGTTTAATACTAGCGCCCTAACACCGACAGATTTCCCTCCAAGGACGGACAATAGGCTATTGCGGATTAGATCCGATGCGGTCAGCAAGACATGCCGTAAAAGATTTTTCCTATTCAAAATCAGTCCCTAATTCATTTCGAGTTCGAGAAAATTTTCTATGATGACCTCAGCTTAGATTAGCCAGCGCAGAAACGTCCTGACCAAGCGCCGCTCCTATGCGTGCTCCCGCGACCCGTAAAGACTGCTTGCGAAGTAAATCGAGGCTTCGCGTAATTTCAAATTTCTCTGAAAAAAATTCTATTATTAAGAGCTAAGGTCTTATAAATTACATAGGTATAGAATCATTGGCCGTCCTTCTAGCTAGTACCCCTAATGGGCCGAAGAAATTTTCCAGTGGCCCGTAACCACGTTCAAGTTCTTCAGGATTAAGCAGAAATACATTCAAACCAAGCGATAGTGCATACAAACACGCCGACATACCGCCTCGAAGATCCGTCGCTAAAATTTCCTCTCTGTCGCTTTGGTTGTCCCGGATTAGCGGCCCCTTAATCGTCAGTATGTTATCAACCAAAGAAAATCCAGTAGCTATCTTACGTAATGACCGTAGATACTGAAAACGATCGGAGTAGACACCCTCCTTGAATGTGGAAGTACCTTTTACTCTCGCTGCGAGTGCTGCCAGTAGTGGTTGGGCGTCGGAGGCAAACATTGGATAAGGACCGCTTGTTATATTGATTGGTGAAAGCTGCTCAAGTGGGCGTGGGATCAGTTTTATTATTCGCCCTGCAAGTTTTATTTTCAAACCTAGTTTTTTAAGTGACGCCAATTCGGCTTTGAGTAAGTGAGGCGCTGCGTTCTCAATATTTAGTGGTGCGAATAGTAATTGTCCTGCCAATAAAAGTGTAAAGCAGACAATGCGATCTGGTAACAGTGCAACGGTTCGAACGGCGTCTGCACGAGGTCTCGTAGCTTTCCTAAAAATAACCACTGTACGATGTCCCGCCTCCAAAATTTCGGAGCCACTTTCGCGGAGATAATCAGCTATCGCGCAAACTTCCGGTTCAATTGATATGTTTTTGAGAGTGACTGGGATAGTACTGGTTGATGCTGCAATCATAAGATTAATCGATGCTCCTACTGATGGAGTACGCAAAATGTATAAACAGCCCATTCGCTTCCCTGGAGTTAGTCGGATAAAACCCTCTTTCTCTTCGATCATATGCCCAAGTGCTGCGAGGCCATCAAGATGAATATCATGCTGTCTAGACAGTTGACATCCCCCGGGTGACGGAATACAGATGGACTTACCGCGAGCAGCTGCAACACCGAGGAGCAGCAGTGAGTATCGCGTTTTTCTAGCAGCATTAAAATCCAGATTTTCTGGATAGAAGTCCTGGGTAGCTATATGGAGGGTATCACTATCGTAGTCGATCTTTCCTCCGGTACTTATAATGCAATTAGCTGTTGATACCCAATCTATTAGTGCCGTCGGAGCATTTAGAATGCGGATTTTCGTAGGGACAGCTAAACAGGCAAACGCTAGAGGTAAAAGATGATTTTTTGCGCCGCGCAGTCGAACTGTCGTCGTCAACTTGTCCCCATTATGATGGAGAGGCTCCAAGATCATCATATGTTTCCCCTAGTTTTCCCTACTAGTTAAAAACGATCAGCCTTTAAGCTTCCAGATTTTTCCTGCCTTATCGTATCCTGTTTCTGTATCAGGATCTGGAATGAAATATGAAATGCTTAGATGTTTAATAGGTACTGTGCAAATGGTTCTCAGCCCCTCGCTGAGTTCATTTGTGATGCGCGATGTTGCTGTGGAAAACCAATGCATATCGATAACGGTGCCGACATATAAATATAGCTCTAGTGCGCCGTTATGTTGCCAGCTAAACTCGCCTCTAATAATTGGTTTTCCACTCGCTGAGTGATCTATTGCAGGGACCGCAAGCCCGTGTCGTTGCCTGGCTATAAGTTCGCAATTGTCTACAAGATTATAAAAGTCGGTGCCTGAAATAATTAGTTCTCCAAGGGGGGAGAATAAGCAGTGATCTAATCGCCCATGATATTTGTAAAGCCCATCTATAAAACTAAATATATCCCCTGTTCGGTAGCGGATCAGAGGTTGTCGCTGAACGAAGGGGAACAAAGTTGTAAGAATCAATTCTCCGGTGTCTGGGCTAGAGAGCGAGGAAGCTGAGACAAGTTCAACATGAACTATGGGGTCAAATTCGTAAAGTCCGGTCCCGCCGGGGCTGGTCGCGCCACCAAACGCTTCAGAACATGAAAAACGATTGACGATCTTTGCATTCCAGAAAGTTTCTAGAAAGTTGATAGTTCTCGAAGATACCCAGTCACCCGTTATAATAACTAGTTTAATGTCGTATGGGCTTTTGTTGTGACCTTTCCAAGCTAGGTATTTTGTAAGCAACAATACCTGTGTGGCAGCACCAGCAATAACTTGAATTCTGATTGATCCTAAGGCTGACAATAGGGTTGTTCCGAGATAACCTAATACGTTCTCAGCTGTTCGTGCATCGACGATCCCTTGGGTGACAACTGGAGTGCAAGATGGTATAGCAGTTGCTGTGCCGTGCGATGGAAGCCCTAAGAACAGTGTACCGCTTGGCGTGGTTTTTAATTGTGTTTGTTGGGATAATGTTAAAAAAAAATCCTGGATAAAGCGCTGCTCAGCGTTAGACCTATGGAGTGTTAAGAACTGACCCGTACTGCCGGATGTGTTCTGATAGTAATCGCTTGCTGAGATATTGCTTAGTGCATTTGCTCCTGCACTTATCAAGTCCGCCTTGCCTACCGTAGGGAACTGCACCAATCTTTCCCGGGTGACATTAGACGTATCGATCTCTCGGTAAAGGGATGCATACATAGGAACGGTTGCGGCTGCGAGCCGCACCGTATCCGGAAGCAGTTCATCGATTAGAGCAAAACGATGCGCAGAAAGGGGCTGACTCATCCTATTTTCCTTCCAGCAAGCTACTCTGCGACCCTATGCGCCAAAGCTATGGCCTCTGCGACACTAGCCTTTAACATCGCGGCTTCGGCTGCACCGGCAGCAAGAACTGCAGCCTCTGCTGATAGCATTGCGGCTTCAGCAAGGGTAGTTTCACCGATGTTTCCCTCTGGTACCCTTCGCATGTCGGCTATTGCTACTGAATAAAGGTTTACTAGTTTCGTCATGTCGAACATAACATTTCTCCTTCATCTGCTGATTAATCACGCAGCCGATTTCCGCGCAAATTGGAGCGTAGAAGGGAGATATGCCGGAGTCAAGAAAAGTGCTTAGACTGATATGAGTTTATGGCAATAGCAGTTTTTAGGGTAAAGAGAGCTCGTTCGCAAATGTAAAGGAAGAGCTCTTTAATTCCAATTCGCGATAAAAAGAACGCAGTGTTGTTGCTACTAGAATAAGAAGTGTTTTGTGAGAATTTTGGCTTGTCTGTGTTGCTGCGTTTACTCGATGAAATAAAGGAACAAGTGCTCGTAAAAACGATGAAACCTATGTCTTGTATCTATTTGGCATCAAAATTCAGTGACATATTTCATTATCTATACAAGGGTGATGGCGTTTGATCGAGAGATATCGATATGTCTGATCGTTTTGACCGTTCGTCTTAAAAAAGCCACGAGGGTTATTTTTATCGCTAGAAGATGAGGTGCACAAGACCAAGATATGTTGCGACAACTATAGTGAAATTGAGTGGGCGGGCGTCAAGGCTGACTCCTCCAAAACTCCGCTTTCAATGAGTTGGCTTACTCGAAAGGGGAGCTGCAATGTTAACAAGCGCTATAATGTCAACATATGTTATTTTTTTGGAGCTTGCATAATGCCAAATAATATTTATACTTTTTATCAGCGTCATCCTTATCCATATCATCATAGTCACTTGGCTGGTACACGGCAGTGGATTGTTTCCATTTTAAGCAAGTGTTTTATAGATCAGCCTCCGTTAAGGATTCTTGATGCCGGATGTGGCACGGGCGTCTTCTCTCACACAATCGCAAATGCATTTAAATCTAGTCGGGTGGTTGGGGCCGATAGCTCTCCTACTGCTACAGAGATTGCTCGCGAGCGCGCTCAAGAGATGTCTAATATTGAGATACTTTTACATGACTTCGCTTCAGGGCCACTCAACGATGCCCAAGCGTGTGATTTTTTCTTTTGTCATGGAGTGCTTCATCATTGTAGTGATCCGGTTAAAGTTCTTCGGAACGTCTTGGCCTCATGTCCTGGTGCGAAGAACGGTTACGTCTGGCTTTACTCAAAATGGGGGAGGACTGATATTGAGCAGATACGCTGGATTGCACAACGAATTTCGCGAGCAGCCGAGATTCCGGTAACACAGGAGTCTATTTCACTCATTAGAGAAATTAGAAGTTATTTCCCATGTGCAGCTGATGCTGATAATGCCCTAGTCTCAGGTTACATAATGGAGGGAGATGGGCTAGATTTCGAAAAAGAAGATGAGCTCTTAATAAGAGATCGATACCTTACTCCAATTGCAGAGCACTATAGTGTGGATTGCGCTTCGGAATTATTCCATAAATGTGGGTTAAAAATTGTCGATTGCCCGACATTCGAATATACGGCAAAGTGTAATGAGGGGGTCTCCAAGTTTTTTCATCCATCAGAAAGCAGATCGCTCGATTTTTTTGCTTTGGCTGAGAGGTTGCTTAGACCTTCTGGTATTGCGTATATTGTAGAGCCTTTATGATGGTTAATTAATTTCTTGGAGGAGCGGTAGATGTTTTCTGGAAGAGTTTTATGTCTTTGTCGAAAAATATGGGTTCAAAAGAAACTATGCGGTGATGGAGAAGAAGCTTTGTCGACCACCGATCAACTCCTGTTTTTCCGAGTCGTAGGCTTTAATGTCTCTTATCTGTGAGTTCAAGCCAGCGCTGGATATTAAGACGTAGTTACTTTCTATGGAGCCATATTATGCGGGAGTAAGCGTTTGCAAATATTACTGATAGATCAGATTCACGAAATTGTTGCGCCAGCCATAGTGTCACTTTTACAGCCGCTGGGACTCTAGGTCCAAGTCCTCTGCCCGTATCAGTGGAAAGGCGGCGTGCAGGCGTCGGCGTACGCTTTCACTGGATTTCGTCCCACATCTTTCCGGCAAAGAAATCAAGGTGCAGGACGCTAAGTCAGCGCAGTTTGGTCTGACTTAGGGCGTGGTTGCAGCAGCCATAAGCGGCAGGCCTGATGCAGCAAAAGACGAGTTCCAACGCTATTCCACGCGTCTTTTAGAACCGGCTTATAAAAAACTCCGCAAGTTGTTTATCCATGAGGATGTTGATTGAATACGTCGCGCCGGCGCTACCATCTTCAAAGAGAATCCCTCAGAGGGGGCGCCCATCTACTTCCTGGATCCGGACGGTCACAAACTCGAGATCCACGGATCAGGGTTCAAGGAGCGCCTTGTCACCATGGCTGCAGAAACGTGGGACAAAGTTCAGTTCTTCGACTCCTAGATGAAGCATTCGCAGGACCGGCGGGCAGTGGGTTGGGCGATGCGCAACGGGTGCTGCTCGTGGCGTCATTTTTGGCCAGGTCTTGGTTTCGGGTCTTGGGACGTGATGATGTGCGCGATGGAGGCGATACGGGCATCCACTCCGGATGAGGATCTACAAGTCGAACGATTGAAGGGTTCATTGCGCATTCTAATTCTGTAGCAGGATCTATCTTTCCATCAGGTAAAGACCAATCTGGCCCGGGTGCCTCAAAGCGCAGATACCAACCGTTCGACTTGAAGACGATACTAACGATCAGACCGATGTTATGGCGCGTGCTTGACCAGATGGACGTCGAGGTCGGCGACGAGCACAAGACATAAGATAGTCCCGGTGACGTTCATGATGCTTTCGGGCTGCTCTGATGCTCACTAGTCTTCATTGTAGATTGACGTCCTGGTGCATCTCGGCTCATTTCGACATTTCCGAGGATGAGTACCCCGACCTCGATGAGTCATCGTTTTTTTGCCACTCCAATCCTCAGAAGGCAAATAATTAGCTGACACCTAAAAAACAATAAGTCAACACCGACTTGTCACCGATTCCCATATAGGTCTAACCAGCTTTCAAAAAAGCGCTGCTTAGCGGAACCAAGCGTTGCAGGGTACGGCGCGAGCTGTTTTTTTATCCGCGATAAGCCGACCCCGCATACTATCCGCATGACTCACGCAATGATTGTAGTTCACTAGGTCAAGGCGATGTGCATCTGCATCGAGGCCGAGCTCAATGAAGGTAAGCGCTGCTTCGGCGTAGCTATGCCGTTGCGTTGCCCTTCCTGGATCAGGGGCTTGTTAGATCCGCACGGCAGTTTGGAGGAGTTTGGATGCCTAGGTTTTAGTTTGTATTCTCGATAAATAGTGGCGCTTTTCCGATAGCTAGGCTACGCCTAATGACACACTTCCCAGATTTCAATATAAGAGATGGCGAAAAATTTATTATATAACTCTAGGCTGGCGCGGCGATAGAGACAAGATTCAAATCACAGAGGAAATGAACGACTGATTTCGTCGATAAATCAGCAAGCCAACCCCAAACAGCATTCCCGCGTGCGTCTTGTCCAAAGAACCAGACAGTTCCCTCATTGCTAATGCTCAGACCAGCAACATGAAGTGAATTTGGTGAAAAGAGACAATTCCGGCATGTCGGAGCCATGCCGCACTCAGCAAAACTTCCAGCCCCATCAGGGTGCAGTCGCCATATTTGACCACGTGAGCTTACGCTCCAAGCAGTTCCATCTACGGCTCCCACAAGTGAAATAGCAGCGGCAGGTTTTGGCAAAGGAAGCCAATTGTTTTCTGCTCTATTCAAGTGCCAAATAGCGTAACCCCCATATCGCTTTTCACCTCCGACAGCCCACAGACTGCCATCAATACCTTCCGTTACATCCACAGCCTCAATTGGCAGCAGTGGGGGTAAGCTTAATGGAGTAAATCCGAGAGGGATTATTGAGCGACCGGTGACGACCCAAACACCTGTGCCAGATGCTCTCCCGATAACTGGGAATATGTTGTCCGAAAAGCACAAACTCCACTCTCCTGTTACCAAACAACCAGCCCAAATTCCGTATGAGGTCTGGGACTGTCGGGCAGCGACCCAAAGCTTGCCCCCCTCTGCTTGGACAATTTTCATGCCGCTCCAGCCTTCAGGAAGCTCCCACTTATTCGGTTTGGCTTGAGTTACGAGTTGGATGACCTCGCCGAGATAATTTATGGCCCATGGTGCGCTAACTTGTTTGGGTGCTTTACCAACCAGTTTTGCTGTCAATTTTATATTTTTATGCATGGCGACAGTCACTCCTGTGCGTGTGTCTGTAACGAAGGGCATACTAAGGATATCAGGTGCCGTCCTTTTCGCCAGTATAATGGTGCGACTTGTCTTGAGCCTAAAAGCCCTATGGAAAAAACCAAAGTGGCATGGCGTTAAAATTTAGCTCACGTTTGATTTGCAGCAATTAAATCTTCGACTAACATCAACAGGCGGCTCACCAAATCGGGTTCTGATGGACTCAAAATCTACCATGGAGTTAATCGATAATGGCAGCTATCCGTATCCGTGGCACATGGAAACTCACTCTAAGCACCTATGAAAATGCTGAGGATTTATTACCGACTCAATTTGGCACTGCCGAGCTAGACATTCGGACTGCAAATCGTGCTGGGCTAACCGGCGAGCTAAAGATCGACAACTCATCAGTTGCTGTGGGAGGGCGAGTAAAGCCTGGTAGCCCAGCCATAGTGACAATCTATGAAGTCTCAGATGACGGAGGTGAATTAGAAAATGGAGCGGAGCTCATTCTATACATACCGCCGTGGTGGCCTCAAATCGACTACAGGTATGATTATGTTATGGGAACCATGGTTATTGGTCAGTCCACTGCGCTCAGCTGCGATAAAAGCAGAGTGGGTAAGCTGATTTCCATTGTAGGTATCCAGCCATTTGACTGATATGAGTTTGTTTTCGATGGAGAGTAAAGAAAAAAAATTTAACGCAAACCTCATTGGGCTTGCTGACGCACCCTACAAGTTCGGAGGTCGGAGTAAATCAGGTATCGATTGCTCTAGTTTAATACTGAGGAGTATCCGGCTCGCCGTCAGACGTACGGTTGTGGAGTTACCTTGGATGACTGCCGACCAACTGGGAAAAGGCCACCGCGGAATCACTACGCCGATTCCTTTGGAAGTATCCATCAATCGATGCATTCTTGCTTTTTTTGACTGGGATCAAGATGACATTTACGAGCATGCTGCTGTAAAGCTGCTTGACGGCACTTGGATTTGGGCATCTTCTTCTGCAGGTAAAGTTCTCAGATTTGATCCTACATCCTCAGATCCAGCTTGGACGCGGCAATGGAGAGAGATCAACGGCGGTCTTCAGGATGGGAACAGTACTCTAAGAGTTGTCGACTGGTCCGTGGCCAGCAAGGGTGCACCAGATGACAAAAGCTAAAGAAAAGGTATGGGTATGGATGGATATCTCAGCTACCTGCAATCTCGCGTGTCGAGACTGTTATACGAAACATGCCCACCAACCGCATTTAATTACTCCTGAGAACTTTCGATTAATTCTAAAAAAACTAAGCTCTGCAGACATAGTCATACAAAAGCTTCATCTAAACTGGCGTGGGGAACCACTCACGAACAAGAGTCTTCCAGAGCTACTAAACTCAGCAAAAAAAATTTTACCGAAAGTGCCACTTGAATTTCATACAAATGGTCTTCTGCTAAGTAAAGAAAAGAGTGCTGCGTTATTAAAGTATCTAAGTCCGATTGATTTAATTTATGTTTCTATTGATGGTGGAAATGCCCAGGCCCATGAAGCTAATCGAGGAAAACACACTTGGGCGCCGACTCTGCAAGGGCTTACTGAATTATTAGACGCTCGTGATCAACTAAACAGTCCACCACCACAAATCAGTATTTACGAAATCTCATATCACCCAGGCGTTTCGGCGGACCCACAGCTCATTCGGCTTTCGAAGCGATGCAATGATTGGATAAAGGTTTATAAAGTATTCGAAGATGGCAGCGAGGTGTCTTTAGCGAATGACGACAATGTGCCGTTTGGACCTTGCTTCTGGGCAGGGAATGCCTTCTGCATTACTGCATTAGGAGATGTACACGTATGTTTGCTTTCATTTCGGTCTGATGGGCGATTGGGGAACTTGTTCAAAGATGATGTTTCAACTATTTTAGTGCGGGCAAAAGAATACCGTGCCTTGATTGTTGAAAAAGGTCGAAGAAGTATCAGTCATTGCGCCGAATGCAAGAAATGTGAGGGGCAACCCGATGTCTGATCCATTTCACGGTGGACCTTTCAATTCTCGCTTTCAGTTTAAAGGTGGAGAGGGGGCGTTCGTTTACGACTCGCAGAACCGAAAGTACTTAGACTTGACTTCTGGTTGGAATGTAATGAATGCCGGATGGAATCCTCTTGAAGTTATAAAAGAGGTGCGCCGTTGCCTTGCTAGTAATCCATTTCGGCCCTCATGGTGCACCGATGAAAGCTCCCGTGCTCTTACAGAATTGTTAGCTGAAATAGCTCCTGGGTACATACCTGTATTTAGCTGTACAGGGGGTGAGGCAGTCGATAACTCGTTGAAGTTAGCAAGGCTCGTAACTGGTTGTGGGAGTGTCATTACATTGGCAGGATCGTATCACGGCAGCACAACAGGAGCATCACTTGCAGCAGGCGTAGAAGTGCCTCATATAGGCCCATTGAATCTTAATGAGAAAACAATTCGAATTCAGTTTTCGCCGGATAATCCTCCTACTGTTAAAACATTCGATCAGTTTGAAGGCGACGTTGGAGCGGTTATTGTTGAAACAATTTCAACAAATTCTGGTTGCTACAAGGTTCCGGAAGTGTTTTTAACACAAGTGCGTAAGTTGGCCAGAGATTTAGGTGCGCTATTTATTTGCGATGAAATTGGGACTGGAATAAATCGAGTAGGTGCATTGTTCTCCTCACTTGATGCTGGCCTCTCTCCTGATGTAATTCTCTGTGGAAAAGCGCTTACGAATGGGCTTTACCCTCTTTCGCTGTGCTTAGTAACTAGTAGGCTTATACCTTATGTCGATGAAGGGGCTTTTGCGTCGACTTACGGCGGAGCGCCTCTTGGCTGCACCGCAGCGTTAGCCACTTTGAACTATCATCATCGCAATCAACTTGGCAGCATGGCAAACGAAAATGGTACCGCATTGAAACGAAGACTTTTGAGCAATCTAGGAGCGAGCCCGTTTGTGTCTGCAGTGAGCGGCGAAGGATTGGAACTGGCCATCAACTTAAACTGGGAATTTGGCGCTTCGATTGGTCTCACTCCTTCGAGACTAGTGACCCGTTTGCTTGAGGCTGGGCTTTTCTCAGTATTATCAGTGGACTGTGATCTGATGGTCACACCACCGCTGATTGCCCCGTTAAATGAACTTCTGCAAGCAGCCGATGTGATTGCGGACGTACTACGAGTCTAAGACCTGCTTCAAGTGCAAGGACGAGTTTCGTGGATCACTAGATCCACATTAGATGGTAATGGTTTAATTAACCAACAGTGGCCGGGCGGGTCTAGCAGGCAAGAATAGTCATCCTGCCATTGGTGATGAGGGTCCACCTCTTGGTATTTTTTATAACGTGCCATTCTATCTTTAGCATGTACGCCAGCAAGATGTGCGATGCGTATGCGTGTCCGAATTAAATTTTTTTGATCATATTGGGTGGGGATAGGCTCAAAGTGTAGGGTGGCATTCGGTAGTGTTAAACCTGATGCATACTGAAACATGCGAAACGTCCAAAGTTTTGATTTGTCGTAGTGGTTGGAGTCACCTATTAGTCTAAGAACTTCAAATCCATATGCAGGATTATAATTTGTTTTAAGCTGGAATAGCTTGTTTATGTGAGGTAGATCATATGACACAACCCGCTCATCTGCATCTAGCCACATTATCCACTCCGGCTCGAATTCGGCACAAGCTTCGAGTAGCTGTCGTCGATTGGCACCGTCGTCCCACCCAGTAAATGTTGGTCGTGGGGGATTAATTAAAATTTTTATGACGAATTTTTCTTTTCTCAAGCAATCGAGAGTGTCGTCGTCACTTCCATCATCGAGAGCAATCACTCCATCCGAAAATTGCATTACGTTATCAAAGTACCTTTGTAAGTATCGACTTCCGTTTCTGATGGGGAGTAATATTAATAGCTTTGGTTTGCCATGTTTTCTTATTGGCTGACTCATCATGTTGTAGTCCTATTGAAATTGAATAGTAATTTTCAGATAACGTATTTACTATATACTCCCGTTGAATGGGGTAGCTTTAGTACTCTAGTCTATTCCCAGTCTAGAAATCTCCGTAGAGTTATATTTTTTACCTGATGCTTCACTGAGCTGATCAATATCTCATTCGCGAGGATGATTACTAAGTTCGATGAAGGTCCGCTTCTCGCCCAGTCTGTGTAAAAAGGCGCTGCATGTGTTGATGCATGCGTTCCGACGCGAAATTTTGCCTGTCATAGCGCGCAGCAGACGGCCCAGAGCGACCAGTCACGAATGACCGAGATTGGCTGATTGCTGCCTGTCGCCTCATTCAGCTGTGGTTCGGCATCGGTGGCGGTATCGATACACAGCGAACCTGAATCCTCCAGCCGCGGTTGCCAAGTGGCGACACACCGTGCAATGCGGGTCGTTGCATCTCTTTAAACCCAACGGATCGCCGCAAAGGGGCCGTGGTCATATGTTGAGAGGACAGGCCGACAAGACCGCTACAGCCGAACTACTGGGCAATAGCGACCACCCGAGGGGCAAGCTTGGCGAGATCGCCGAGGCGCTGCTTGAGCCCCTCGCCGATGACGTTCTGATAGCCAAGGCTGAGGATGAGCTTCTCACGGTGATGTTCCAGCTGTGCAATAGCCGCCGATGACCATGGCCTTTTCCGTGACGGAAGATCAGCTGACAGAGCTGACAGCTGGAGACCAGGTGTCGTTTTCATTTCGAGTAGAGGGTGGCAGAGCGACGATTGTGTTCATCACCAAGTGAAATAGCGGTGGTTGAAATGGCCGGCACGCATTGTTGTGCTGGCCAATACCAATAAATCCACTTGTTCGGTAAACCGCTGCGTCTGAATGTTGCGTCGACCTGCTGAGTCCACGCCGAGAGCAACCGTTGAAATGCGTCGCCCCAGTGGTACCCGAAAATCCGCGCCGGTATGTCAGTCCAGGAACTGTTGGAAAGGTACATGGACACCGGCATGACTGTGTACTAGCCTCTTGCCACTGCGCAACGACCATGTACGGCGTCATGTCGTACAAAAAGACTGCTCTAATTGCCCTTGGTCCCTGCGGTCGCGGTATGCGGCTTGTCACTGGCGCAGTAGTAGATATGCACATTTAGATAGGGAATTCCTCCATGCGCATCAAGTCCATCAAGCTCACCAATTTTCGGGGCTATCGCGATTTAACGGTCATCCCAATTGCCGAAGCCATGACCGGTATCGTTGGACGCAATGACTATGGCAAGTCGACAATTCTTGAAGCCCTGGCCATTTTTTTCGAGACCGATGGCGCCAAGGCAGACAAAAACGATATGAACTGTTTTCGCTTGGCTGAGGGGGCGGAACAGTTCGAGATCGCTTGTGAGTTTGATGAACTTCCTGAGGCGCTGGTATTGGATGAGAACGCCGAGACCTCACTGTCCCAGGAATATTTGCTCAATGCCGAAGGCGCACTGGAAATCGTTAAAACCTTTAAGGCCGCTACCGGCAAGCAGGATAAAACAGCGATTCGTTGTCAGCATCCCCTCGATCAGGCACTGAGCAACCTGCTCAGTTTGAAGATGATCGATCTGAAAAAGCTTGGTGAGCAGTTGGGTGCTGCAGATGAGGTTGCGGACAAGCGTGTGGCTTCGTTATGGCGGCAGTCGATTCGCAACGCCGCCGCGCCGATAGCCTGTCAGGAAACACTGCTTGATGTGGACAAGGGGCTGTCCACCGATAGCAAGTCCATCTGGGGCAAGATTCAGGACCTGCTGCCTACCTTTGCCCTCTTCAAAGCTGACCGCGAGAGCAGCGATGGTGACGCCGAGGCCAAAAATCCGCTGCAACAAGCCGTCAAGGAGTCCCAGGCTGCACTGCAGGAGCAGATCAGCGCACTTGAGCAACAGATTGAAGCAAGCGTGCTGGATGTGGCTGCCCGTACCTTGGACAAGCTGCGTGAAATGGCCCCTGAATTAGCCAATGAGCTGACTCCACGCTTCAAGGAAAAGCCGAAATGGACCTTCAGCTTTACCTTGGACGGTGAATACGGCATCCCAATCAACAAGCGCGGTAGCGGCGTGCGCCGTCTCATTCTGCTGAACTTTTTCCGCGCGGAAGCGGAGAAATCGGTGATTGGTTCGCAGCGTAACGTGATCTACGCAATCGAGGAGCCAGAAACCTCCCAGCATCCCAACTATCAGATGATGTTGATGAAGGCATTGCTGGCGCTGTCCAACCAGCCGAACCGGCAAATCATCGTCACCACCCATGTGCCAGCGCTGGCCGGCCTGATACCGATTGAAGGTATCCGTTACGTCACAAGGAATGAACTAGGTATCCCCATCGTCAAGATGCCGGATGCAGATGTGCTGAAGGAAGCTGCGGAGAGTTTGGGCGTTTTACCCGAAACCGGTATGGAGCGGGCCGCTGGCATCATCTTGGTAGAAGGGAAGTCCGACATTACTTTCCTTCGCCATACCGCTGCGGTCTTGAAGGCGGATGGCCACCTTGCTCACGATCTGGATGACAAGCGCCTTGTACCTATCCATGTCGGTGGCTGTGGCAACGTCAAGCATTGGGTAACGCACAAGCTTGCCGATGAGCTGGGCTTGCCATGGTGCGTATTCCTCGATTCTGATATCGGTGGTGATCCCGGGCAGGTAAAGGCCAATCAGAAGCGCAAGCAGGAGGTCGAAGGAGCAGGGCGCCCGTTCTACTCAACGCGTAAACGTGAAATAGAAAACTATATTTCCCCTGAGTTAGTTGAGGTTCATACCGGGCACTCCTTCAGCTACACCGATACCTGTGATGCCAAGACAATCATCGGTATTGGGGTGGGCATGAAGCCAGACGACGTATCTGACCGTTTCTGGCCTTTGATGACCGCAGAACAGATTATCCAGCGATCGCTTTATCGGGACGGTGATGATGAGAAGTCTGAGCTGAAGGAGCTGATAGAGAGCCTGTTGTCGCTGGCAGTCTGAGTCGCTGACCTTATACAGGGTCGAGAATTTCCAGTATTCATCCATTCGACCTGATCCCCTACATTTCTGAAACGTCGCGACCGCCCTACCGCAGCTTGCAAATATTGAAAGGATTCAACGTTGAAACTGATCGCCAACCGTATCAATGGAACACACCTCAGGGATCTTTTACCGGTGTTATCGGGAGAGGTGCAGGTGGATAGCGTGCTGGCTGCCGTGGCTTACGGCAGCTGTGCAGCTGATATCACCCAGGACCTTGTGGGCCACTCAGTCACCAACAAATTACGACTGGATTTGTGGATGCGTTACGACCACACGGTGCCGGTCTCGGTTGAATTGCTCAAGCGCCTGTTCAAACACCAGCAGGACAACGTGTTCACTCGGTTCGTGCCGGACTGCTTTCATGCAAAGGTAATCTGGTGGAAAGGCTATGGCGCTTACATTGGTTCGGCCAATCACACGGACAATGGCTGGTTGACCAATATCGAAGCGGGTGTTTTTGTCGGCGAGGATGAGCTGGTTGCCAATGGCATGGACACTCAGCTGGAGAACTTCTTCGAATACTTGCGCGAGCTGGATGTCACCATCCCCATCTCCGCCGAATACATCGCCGAAATGGAGCGTCTCAGCGCCTTGAACAAGGATGTTTACGCTGCAGCGAAAAAGGCCAGAGGACATGATGAATGGCAAGGTCCCAGTTTTTTAGGGAACAAGGCCGCTTTTGATCGGCGCAAAGAAAACTTTAAAAAAGAGTGGTTGGACACACTGGGGATTTTGCAGGGTATTCAGCAACAGCTGTCAGACTACCGCCCTATCTGGGTTGATGGAAACGTACCGCCAGCTTGGCAGGTAGATCAATTCCTCCATGCCTACTACTACAACCATGTCGGCGACAGCTTGCGTAAGCCCTATGAGGATTACTACAAACGACATCATGCCGATCCTCAATCTGCGTTGAAAGCTGAGCTGGAGTGGTGGCACGGCCTGCAGTCCGCCCCTTCGTATGAAGATGTTGCCTTCTACCAAAGCGCTCCGAAAGTCCGCGAGCTGCTCGACCAGAAAAAAGTACTTAGTCTGAGTGTCGATGAGGTTGAAATCCTGTGCAGTAAAACCCATGCCACTATGAACCACATCATCAAGATACCCATGTCTGTATTGGGCCGTCCCGGTGTGCAATCCATGGGTAGAGAGGGCCGCGTTAAGCTATTCGCGTCACTCATCATGAGTGAACGCAACAGCCAGGGATGGGATATCCGCAAGCTGCTGCACTATGTGCTCTATGAAGGCGCTGCATCGGATATCTGGGAGCGTCTCTACTACGCAGGTCGTGATCCGGCCTACACCATCGCCCGCTACGGCTTGAACTCCATCGCTGAAGTTGTTGGGTGGGCAAGACCCGAGGTGGTGCCGCCTAGAAATGGTCGTACCAGTAAAGCCCTGCGTGCCCTAGGATTCGATGTGAAAGTCTATTGAGCAATCCTTTCCAGAGTGCGCCATAGTTTCTGCGCCCAACTGACCACCCGTAGGTAATACTGCTGGGTGCCGCTTGCCTTCGGCAAAGTTATCTCCAATGATCGCTCTCAGAAGCCTGAGCTGCGACCCCATTGCGTTTTGTTTTATGCTCCACACACGCTACGCTCAATGCATACCCGACCTGGAACAAAAACAAATTTCAACAGTGAGGACAATATGACTGTGGATAAGCAATGGGAGGACCTACTAACTCCTGCTGTTATGCAGGAGCGATTGGTGTCTGCATCACTTTATATCACTGCATATGAAATGCTTAAGGAATCCATTATCGGTCGTTTAAGAGATTTCTATTGCATCGCCTTCACCCTCGATGGAGCAACCGTTTCGCTAGAATATGAGCGAAAAGTTCTTGCGCTTAATAAGAGTGTTCTTTACGCCTCATTGAAGTGGCTTGAGGATTCGGAAGTAATCGATCGGGTAGACCTTGAAGTGTTTGAACTGGTCAAACAGCTACGCAACTCGTTAGCACATGAGCTGCCTGCGATTGTCTTGGCTGGAAAAGATGTTGCGCTTATGGATAGAATGCAAGATCTTATGAATTTAATGCGAAAAATCGAGGTCTGGTGGATCGTCAATGTCGAAATCGAGACAAATCCAGACTTTGATGGCGGAGATATCAATCCTGATGCAATCACGCCTGGCCCAATTCTAATGATGCAGATAATGTTTGAGGTGCTCTCGGGCAATGAAGGTCTAAGGGGTCACTACAAGAGTGCCGGAGCAGCGTCCTAGAAAAGTGCACGAATGAGTTAACTCTGGTGAGCGGAAACCCCCGTATTGCTTCGGCCAACAAATCCCAAATGTTTAATGGTGAACGAAAGTCTGTAGTAACTCGGCAACAACACCGCACTTTTCCACTAAGTTGCGATGGTGGCTCGACTTATGTTAATGCTTGTTTTGGAGGGCCGGGCAGTTGTGTTGGGAGGTCGCCGGATCTACGGGGCGGTTTTCTCATCGAACGGAGTTGGTCCCGTTTGCTGGTATTTCTGAACTATTTCCAAGTCCACACGGGCTTGTTCGTTCACGAACCATGATAGAGATTGAAGCTCAAGTGGGATCCGCCAAAAAAGATGTTCGGAAACGTACGACCTCTCGTTGGCCGACGGATCCAGACCCCGCGTCAATCCTAGAAACCATGTGCCATCGTCAATGATGGTAGCGTGCAGGCCGTGAGCCAAAAACTGACTTTGCATTTCCTGGAGGTCTACGAGAACGACGATGTAAATCTCGCCTTTGATAAAACCAAGGAGATGCTCGGGGTTGATCGACAGCGTGAATGGGTAATAGGGCATCCATGCGCGTTCCGTCTTCGTTCGGTTGATCAAAAAGAGTGCGCACGTGTCGAGTGGTACTGACGAAAGCTTCGCCCCGTCAAAATCTGCAGAAGATGTTACGTAATAGTAGAGGCCGGGCTCCGGTGACACTACTACAGTGCCCTCCGAGTAGGACCTCTCGATAGCCGCGTTCAGCGTCGCCGAATGGGTGACTTCCGCCACATTAAAGGCAACACGCCGCACGTTCTGAAAGCCTCGGAACTCATCGGCACCATCTTTAGTAAGAAACCTGCTTAAGGATTGCAGGTGTTCCAGTTGTCGATCCACCCGCTCGTTCCGGTTTCGGCTCGATTTGACCTCGATCATGAAGGGGTCGTTTCCCATCATTAGACAGACGTCGCCGTGCCGCAGGACGTTCGTGATATCGCAGAGGAGGATGGGCTTGCCGCCAGCGATCGCCATTCGGATCATGCGCCATTCCAAACGAAACCCCTCTTTCCCGGTCAAAAAGCCGGCGTCTTCCTTGGTCGAATAGTCCTCGACGCTGTAAAAGGTCTGCTTCAACGCGTATTTATCAAAGTAGATGTGGGCGATGCCGTCGCCGAAGCACTTCCAGAGAAAGTTAAGATTTCGGTGCTCGTCGATGCGATCAGTCGCAGCTTTGACCAGCGCCTTGACCGCTTTTGCCTTTTTTTTCGGAAGGCGATCTCGTGACAACGACTTTTTCTTTAGCGCAATGATCGCTTTCAATCGGAGCATCGCCCGCTCAGTCGCCGAGATGCGCCGAATCAACAAGCGGTGCAGTTCAAGCAATACGTCGAGCCGCTCAGGGTTGGCTTTAAGCGAGTGCAGTAGAAGCGCAGCCTTACCCAGGTTGATTTTATTGCGTTCTATCATGCGACCTGTCTCGTCGTCCGGTGCCGTGTGTTATAGCACGGCGTCACGGAGGCGGAATGACTTGTCTAGCTTCGGGTGCAGCGATTTACCAATGTTTCTTCACCGCAATTTCACATTTACGCGAGCAGAGTGAATAACCGCGATTGGCCGAAAACGCTGGTCGTGGAAGGGGGGCGATGCGAAACAAACAATTAGATGTGTCAGCTAAATTGGTGGTAATTCAGTGAAGGCAAAAATGCATATTCACGTCCTGTAAAGCCGGTGCTGGGTGCAACATGATTTTAAAAGAACTGTCGCTCCCGACCTGACGCGGTAACGCGCTCACAAGCGGGCGTCTTGAGTCAAACGTATCTCTCCAAGTAGTCTTTCAAACGTATCTCTCCAAGTAGTCTTTCAAATACTCCGGTACCATCACGTCGACTTCGGCCGCCAGGTTGCGTGCCAACGCAATTTCACGCTGCAGCGATTCAAGGTGTACAACATCCATCTCTGGGTGTTTACGTCGAAGTTTGAGTGGCACCGTTTCAAGCTGAGAGGCGATCTGTGAAACGATCTTGCTCAAAACGTAAGTGGCAAACTCCACCGGTACTAGTTGGCCTTCCATGACCTCGTTCTTTTTCTCTTGAGCGACGGCCTGCGCCTTCGTTAGTCTCACTTTCTCTATCAGTAAATGGTATTCAGCCAAGGGGTCGATACCGTCCTCGAACAGGTGACCCGCTTCCGCTTTTACCTGGCCGCTGTTGAGTCCTCTTAAGTAACGAAAATAAGCCAGACGACAGTCCTGTAAATTCAACCCACCATTTCCCCGCGAGCTGGGCAGGATACCGTCTGCAAGCAAGTAGCGAACTTGCCGATCGGTCAAGTCCAGGTGTTGGGCCAGCTCTTTTTGATTCGCCATGACTACCTCATATGCACATAAATAAAAGCGGAACCGGGATTCGTAAAAAAACTCATACATCGTTCGACGCCGGGGCTCGAATTACCCGCAATGGGGGTGGGGGCCAGGAGTACCTTTTCACATTCGGAGTTCCGACTCCGACCGGGCTGGCCTCTGCGGCTTCTTGAGGCGTTCGATTCGCCTCAGCGCTTTGGCCGTCCCTGCTCGGGATGCAACGCGAGGTTTTCCGGTCAGACCATGGGCATGCACCGTCAGTCGTTGGCATCCAAAGGTGTGATGAAGGAAAGTGATGGCCCCTCTCGTTGAACCTCAAAACATCCTCCTCGGCAATGGATCCTGGGATTGCCCGAGAGCCTTGTGCGCAGGGGCGTGCAGCACGGTGGTCGAAGTCGCCGGTCCCGGTCCTGTCCCGTGATGCAGCGCCGCAAACCCTCGCTCGTCGAGCCATGCATGCCAGTCCTCCAGCGCCTTGCGTTTCAACGTGTCGGCGCTGGTGTGGATGTAGGTGGCGGTCAGGGTTTTCATGGCATGGTTGACCAGCATCTCGCCCACCAGGTAGTCCACGCCCAGGTCCATCCAGGCGGTACGGGCGACCTTGCGCAGGTCGTGGCTGGTCCAGCTGCCCTGACTCAAACGAACAAACACCTGGCTGGCCTTGCTCGCACTCAAGGGGTGTCGCGACTGGCCGGGAAACAGGTAGGCCCCGACGTAGCCGTGAGCTGCTTGGTGCTCGCGGTAGCGCCGCAGCAACGCACACACTTGATCGGTCAGGGGCAGGGTGAGTTCGCGCTTGGTCTTGGTGTCGTCGGCAGGGATGAACCAGTGGCGGCGGGTCAGGTCGATGTGCTTCCAGCGCGCCACCCGGGTTTCACCCAAACGGGTGCCATGGCACAGCATCATCAGCACCAGCATGCCTCCGACGGGGGAAGTCGCGAACTCTGTGCTGAGGTTCGCCAAGACCTCCTCCAGGTCTTCAGCGCGCAAATGCGCCGGCTTGGGCTTGATCCGGGTCTGCACAAAATCGTTGAATTTCAAGCTGGCCATGGGATTGATCACGATCAGACCCAGTCGCGCGGCTTGGCGAAAGGCCACGGTCAACACGCCGTACACCGAGCGAACAAACGACAGCGCGTACTGTTCCTGCATCGGCCACAGCAACAGCTGGTCCAGGGCGGCACGGTCCAGGCCGGTCAGCGGCAAAGCGTTCAGTCGGGGTTGTAATTGGCAGCGCACGCCCGACTTGACGCTGGCTTTGCGTTTGGCCGATAAACCGCGATCACGGGACATGCGCTCCAGGTACCACGTCAGCAGATCACCGACCGTTTGAAAGCGGTTGACCGTCGACCGTGCACCCGGCTCGGCAGACCGTCGCAGCAGGATCGCCGGCAACGTGGCTTGCATGGCCTTGACGTTTATATCAGGGTAGTTGCCGGCCTTACCCCATTTGTCGCCGACCACCACAAACCATGAGCCTTTGGCCCGATTGGTGGAGGAGTAGCGAAAGCGCAAAGCCGGGAAACGCGGGTCGCGCAACTGACGCACCGGCGTTGCCGCGTATTTACGAATCTCGGCGTCAGTCACGAGCACGTGCAGCGTTTTGCTCGGCACAGATACGTCAGTCATGGGGGCGCTCCTGCTGCCGCTGGGCAGCCTTGGACACCGGGTCATTCATACGCGTTGCCAGGTGGTTGCGCGACACCTGCACGCTTGCGCGTCGTTCTTTTTTCCGATGCTCACGTTGGCGCAGCATGGCGTCGCGGATACAGCGCAATCGATCCCTGACGTCTGGCGAGGGGGCGCCAGGCTCACCCGTGATCAGACCGGCAATCGCTTGTGCATTCTCGGTCAGCGGCGCACAAGCCAAACTGATCAGGGTTTGCTTGGCTACGTCCGGAGATAACCGCTGCATCAGTACGGCCTGATCGATGGCCATGACCCGGCGTTGAGGGTCAAAGCCCATCGACACGTGCCAGTGGGTAGGCTTGAGTTGCTGGCGGGCAGTGAACACCAGGCGCTCATACGCCGAGATGAAGGCCATGCGGGCCCCGACCTTGTCGCCCTGGTGCAGAACTGGTTCAGCCACCGACATGGCCAGCAAAATTTCTTCGGTCATGACCACGGTGTCGAATTGGTCGCTGGCGGCGAGGGCAATAGACCAGGCTTCGTCCTTGCCCGGTCGACCGTCGGCCGTCTGGACCCGCTGCATGATCGCCGCGAGGGTCAGGCGGCCGCTCACCTCGTGTCGGCAGGCGCGCAGAGCCGTCACCAGATCGCTCACCGGAAACCTGGCCAGATCATCGACCATCATTTTTGCGGCGCCGGCACTCAGGGTGGTGCCCATGGCTTCCGCCGTGACGCACAAGGCGTCGACCAGTTGCGATTTTTCGTCAGAGGAAAGCATTTTTTGCACCCTCCTTGCGGATCATGGCCTTGGCCTGTTCCGCGGTGTTCAGGTTGGCCTGGGTATTCTCGATCTGCCGCGCCGTGACGGAATTGACCTGGGCGTTGGTCGCCCATTGCGTACGGAACGCTTCGGCCTTGGCCAGCAGTGCGCCGAAGGCATGGCATTCACGGATCAGATATGAATCGTTGATGCCCACGAAATAGGCGGCCACCCGCGATGCCTCGATGCTTCCCAAACGCTTGAGCAGGTCGTTGACTTGGGCATTCACTTTTTGATTGCGAACGGGCTCGGTCTGGTAGCGGTCGAAATAGGCGGTCGAGTACGCCAGCCAGATATTTCGGCAGGCCTGTTTGCGATCGTCGTCGTCCTGCGCCTTCGGATGCTTCACGGAAACCTGTTCACCGGCCTCGCCGATGGACTGCCCGATCAGGGCCGGCAAAAAAGCTGGCGGTTCTGCTGACGGTTCCTTATAGGTTCTATTACGGTTCTGGGTGCAGCTGCTGCGGGGGGCGGGTGCAGCTTGTACGGGGGAGGGGGGCAGCTCCTGCGGGGGATATTTCACAGCATCTGCGGGGCGCGGTTTCTGCGGGGGCGCATAGGCTGCGGGGGTCAAGGTGTAGAGCGTAGAGCGCCCCAGTCGCTCAGCCGTTGACAAAATCCCGGTGGAACACAGCCACCTGATGCTGCCCTGAACAGCCCGTTCTGACAGGCAGGTGCGCATGGCAATCTTGGGCACTGAGGGCCAGCAGACGCCTTCGTCATTGGCGTTGTCTGCCAGCGATATCAACACGGCCTTTTGCGTCGCACTCATGTCCTGCAATGGCCAGCAGGCACTCATGATCATCGTGCTCATTGAAGGTCCTCCCGGTAGCTCTGGCGCTGCATCAGCGAGCCATCCCAACTGGACTTCATCGGCAGCTTTTGCTCCAGGTACCACTCGTGGAGGCGTATGGAACCCGCCAGCAACAGCGTCAACGAGTAGGTCAGGATTGGCTTCTGGCCAGGCCGAGCAATGCTGCGCACATCTTCGGCCAGATAGTTATCGCGGGCACGACTTCGGGTCCGATATTTCGGCGCGCGATCAGGATCAGTTTCGGCGTTGTAGATCCAGCCGGACTCCAGTAGGAAGTGATTGATTTTCTGACTGTTGACCCCGTTCAAGGTGCGACAGAACTGCACGGGCGTCAGCCCTGCCTGGAAAGACGGCTCAGGGCTTTCAAGCCTCAGCCTGAGGTCTCTGTTCTCCAGCACAAGCCTGGCGTTGTGTTCGTCGAGGTCGGCCGCCAGGCGCAACGCATCCGCGCGAGTCTGTGGGATGGGGAAAGCGGCCCGCTGTGCGAGTCGCATTTCCAGTTCGTTCATGTGGTCAAACACGGCCGCCTGCAAATCGTAGCTGTACGACATGGCCATGAGGCAACACTCACGCTTGGGTAGGCGGTAGCATTTTTGTCGGCGGTTCATTGAGTCGAGATAGATGTGGGAAAATTTTCCCGCATCTTTTTTCAGAACCCAGGGGACCTTTTTAAGGAAGTCGTTGTGCGCCAACGTGGGCGCACCTTCGGCTCGGTGGCTGTTGATGAAATCGACCAGTTCCAGACTGATCATGGTGACCGCATCGCCACCCTTGGACGGCACGCTGGTCATTTGGCAGCCCTCGAGTATGTTTCCGACAAATCTGCCCAAGCACGATCCGGAATCAATTCTTCAAATTTCGGGCGAGCCTTCGGTGTCACCGCCATTGGGCAGTGTTGGAAAGTCATCATGATTAAGCCCTTTTCTTAATGGCGCAGTGCCGAAAGGAAAATGCTGGCCTTACGACCGGGGATCCGGATTGAACGCCCGGCGTTGCCGAGGTAAGCCCCAAGTTGCCGGTCATGTGTTGAGTGTCGAAGGGCGCGCATCAGATTGGCCCTCCAAGGTCCTGACTGGATGAGAGAGGAGGGTATTCCGGTAATTCGAAGTTTTTACCGGATGCTGATTTCACTTCCAGGATCCGGGCCGTTGCCATATGGCTGTTATAGCGTGCGAGGCGGACGAATACAGATGCGTTGCCGCGCAGAGCACGAATCGCCTTCCCGCGATTTACGTCGGCTTCATCCGCATTGAAGGGCGGGATTTGGTAGTAGGGGAATAACATCGTTAACAGTCCTCGACTCGAGGGTGATGCGAATGTCCTTTCCGGGGGCTGGAGTGACGGCTCTGAGGGGGTGGGATTGCCAGAGGCTGAGCTCGCCTGCAGGTGCGAAACCCATTCTCGAGTGATGAGTGTGGGTGGACTTGCTTTGCCCTTTGTCGCCAGTCGGATTGCGCTTTCGGTTGTGCACTGCCTGTGGCAGGGGCAGGTGTGAAGCACAAGGATGCGAGAGTTCGATTGATTGCTCATAACGCCACCTCGGTACGAGATTCGGTAATGCGCTCAGCCACCCACGAATCAACCTCGGACTGGACCCAAACCGAATGGCCGGGCGCCAGTTTTACTTGGGGTGGGAAGGTGCCGGTCTTGATTCGGCGATAAAGCTCTGACTGGCTCAATGAGGTGATCGACAGCACTTCTTTGATGCGGATAAAGCGGCGGGGTTCATGAGTAGCCATTCCGAGCACCTCCTGAGGTTGGCTAGGCATGGCTACGATTAAATACGCAAAACCGAATTTTTTCGCGGCGAGTTTCGGTGGGTAAAAAGTTACAGAAAGTCAGTGCGCGATCAACGATCCCGGTGGGGGGCGCTTTTTTCTGCCTGTTCCGCGATGGCCAGCTGCAGAACGTCTTGACAGCGATTTTTCCTTAATTTTTCGGCAGTTACGATTGTTGTCCGAAAGCTGTTCCCTTCGCGGTGCGGGGTAATTGCGAGGGCCATTACATCCTGCGAGATTTTGGCGCCTGTTTCCATTTCCCAGATCTTCAAATCCAAATAAGGCAAAAGACCGTAGCGTGCCCAACTCTCGAATTTAGGGCTACAGGTTGATTTTCTGGGGTAGTGATTGGTTGCTGCCCGAAGCTGTTGAAGCTGTGTCGCAAAATCTTGTTTCAATACCTTGTCGGGCTGGTTCAGATCAGCATAGATGCCTATATGTCCATCACTCGTCCCTGAAGGACCGTTGAGTAATAGCGGACCCATGACGTCCATATCAGTACCAATGACGAATTTGCCAATCGGGTCAGTCAACCATTCTTCTAGCTCCGCAAGATAGCCGGGCGTGTTAATCGCGTGCGAATAAAAATCTGCCAGTGTCAGCGGTCTGACGCTGCAGGTTGCATTCTCAAGAAATTGCGCATAGCTACGGGGACCAAAGTAATTTGGAATGTCAGTCTTTTCGACAGCGATGCCCCTCATGTTTTGGATATCACGAGCAAATGCTGCACTGTATGCCCTGGCGAGGTCTGGATGCCGCTCTTCAACTTCTCGACCAGTTTCCAAAAGGGTGAGCAGATAGAATCTTTGGGTGAGCACTCTGTACCATTCCGGGGGGGTAAGCTCGCGGGCTGCCGAGTAGTGATTGAGATCGAGGAACTTCGGCAGTTCATCAAACCTTAAAAATTTGGCCATTGCTAAATGTTCCTGGTCATTCCCTTCTCTGAATGGATCGGCCAACCAGGCGGATGGGAAGTCCGCTCTTCACCACATAGGCGAGGCCAGCCAAAGCTGTCATGCCTTGCGCTTGATGCTCACCACGTTTACGCCAGCCCAAAGAGCTTCTATCGAATCAGCCCAGGCTTGCATCATTTGCCGGCGCTGCTCGAGGTAGTGGGCGTGGTTGTATGTATCGCGAATCTCATCCTGGTCGCCGTGGGCCAACTGGCGCTCGATCCAGTCCCGGTTATAACCGCGGCTGTTTAACTCGGTACTGAGCAGATGGCGAAATCCGTGGCCGGTCTGCCGACCTTCATAGCCAATCTGGTGCAGTGCCTTGTTAACGGTGTTTTCGGATTGAGGGCGTTCCCGGTTGTTCCGTCCCGGGAATGCGATGGGGTAACTCCCGGTGATCTCCTTGAGCTCCAGCAGACTGGCCACCGCCTGGTGGGGGAGAGGGACGACATGCGGTCGACGGGCCTTCATTCGGGCAGCCGGTATCGTCCAAGTGGCTGACTCCAAGTCGATCTCGCTCCAAGGTGCGTGGCGCAGTTCTCCGGGGCGTACGCCCGTCAATAAAAGCAAGCGCACCGCGATGCGGGTCATGACATCGCATTTGGCCGCATCGAGCTTGCCCAGAAGAATGGGGATTTCTGATAGTGGGACGTGTGGGTGATTTTTGGTTCGTGGCGCGATTGCGGCGACCACATCCAAGTCGGTGGCAGGGTTCGATTCAACTGACCCCTTGGCGAGACCGTAGCGAAAAATCTGACTTAACCACTGACGAATTTTTCCGGCGACGTTGAGCGCACCGCGCTTCTCGACCTTGCGCACCAAGGCGACCAGTTCGGGTCGTGTGACTTCTTGCACCGGGCGCTGGCCGATAACGGGGAGAATGTCAGCCTCCATATATTGCAGCGCCTTGGCTGCTGTGGAGGTGGCCCAGCGTGGTGAGTTGTAGGCGTACCACTCGCGTGCTAACTCCTCGAAAGTGTGAGCGAGGGCGGATTGGGCGGTTTTTTCAGCTTGCTTGTGGGCGGTGGGATCTATGTCGTTGGCCAGTAGGCGACGGGCATCTTCGCGGCGCTCCCTGGCCTTGGCGAGGGTGATGGTGGGATAAGCGCCCAGTCCCATCATTTTAGCTTTGCCGCCGAAGCGATATCGGAATCGCCATAGCTTTGAACCGCTAGGCGTTACTTCGAGGCACAGCCCCGCCGCATCTGCCATGCGGTAAAGCTTTTCGCGCGGTTTCGCTGTTCGAGCGGCTGTATCGGTGAGTGCCACGGCAATCCCCTCAGCGCTAGCGCTGGCGGGAGTGAGTACCCGTCGATGTGTGAGTAGATTTCTAGACCAAACTCATCTACTCACGAATCTACTCACATAACGTTGGGCTTGCAAGGGAGTACACGGGAATCGCAGGCACAAAAAAACCGGCGTAAGTGCCGGTTTATCTGCTTTCCAGGGTCTGGTAGGGACCGCTGGATATATGTACATGGTGCCCCGAGGGAGACTCGAACTCCCACTTCTTGCGAAAACGGATTTTGAATCCGCCGCGTCTACCAATTCCGCCATCAGGGCTCAATGGCGGCGAAGTATAGAGATGAGATTACCGTCGGTCAATCAGGTACATAGAGAATTTTCACTATTTCGGCTAGACTTCCGGCCCCTGCTAGACGAACCCCATCATGCGCGTTGCTGACTTTACTTTCGAACTCCCTGATTCGCTGATTGCTCGCCACCCTTTGGCCGAGCGTCGCAACAGTCGCCTGTTGACCCTGGATGGGGTCAGCGGCGCCCTGGCGCACCGTCAATTCACTGATTTGCTCGAGCATTTGCGCCCGGGCGATTTGATGGTGTTCAACAATACCCGGGTGATTCCGGCGCGGCTGTTTGGCCAGAAAGCTTCCGGCGGCAAGCTGGAGATTCTGGTGGAGCGGGTGCTCGACAGTCATCGCGTGCTGGCCCATGTGCGGTCCAGCAAGTCGCCGAAGCCGGGTTCGAAGATCCTGATCGACGGCGGTGGCGAGGCAGAAATGCTGGCGCGTCACGATGCGTTGTTCGAGTTGGGGTTTGCCGAAGAGGTGTTGCCGCTGCTCGACCGCGTCGGGCACATGCCGTTGCCTCCTTATATAGACCGCCCGGATGAAGGCTCGGACCGCGAGCGTTATCAGACGGTGTACGCCGAGCGCCTGGGCGCGGTGGCGGCGCCGACGGCGGGGTTGCATTTCGATCAGCCGCTGATGGAAGCGATTGCGGCCAAGGGAGTCGAGACGGCGTTCGTGACCTTGCACGTCGGCGCGGGTACGTTCCAGCCGGTGCGGGTCGAGAAGATCGAAGATCACCACATGCACAGCGAATGGCTGGAAGTCGGCCAGGATGTGGTCGATGCCGTCGCGGCTTGCCGCGCTCGCGGTGGTCGGGTGATTGCCGTGGGGACCACCAGCGTGCGTTCCCTCGAAAGCGCCGCGCGCGATGGCGTGCTCAAGCCGTTCAGTGGCGACACTGACATCTTTATCTACCCGGGCCGGCCGTTTCATGTGATCGATGCCTTGGTCACCAACTTTCATTTGCCTGAATCCACGCTGTTGATGCTGGTTTCGGCGTTCGCCGGTTATCCCGAAGCCATGGCCGCTTATAAAGCCGCCGTCGAGCATCAATACCGCTTTTTCAGCTACGGTGATGCGATGTTTATCACCCGTAATCCCGCACCACGTGGCCCTGAGGACAAAGAATGAGTCGCCAAAGTCGTATGTCGTTTGAGTTGCTTGCTACTGACGGCAAGGCTCGTCGCGGTCGTTTGACCTTCCCGCGCGGTACCGTCGAGACCCCGGCCTTCATGCCTGTGGGCACGTACGGCACCGTCAAGGGCATGCTGCCGCGGGATATCACCGCCACTGGCGCGGAAATCATTCTGGGCAACACCTTCCACTTGTGGCTGCGCCCTGGCACCGAAGTGATCAAGAAGCACGGCGACCTGCACGATTTCATGCAGTGGAAAGGCCCGATTCTGACCGACTCCGGCGGTTTTCAGGTGTTCAGCCTGGGCGCGATGCGCAAGATCAAGGAGGAGGGCGTGACCTTCGCCTCTCCGGTCGATGGCGCCAAAGTCTTCATGGGTCCGGAAGAGTCGATGCAGGTCCAGCGTGACCTGGGCTCCGACATCGTGATGATTTTCGACGAATGCACGCCGTACCCGGCTGATGAAGACGTCGCGCGGATTTCCATGGAGCTGTCGTTGCGTTGGGCCAAGCGTTCGAAAGAAGCCCATGGCGACAACACGGCGGCGCTGTTCGGTATCGTGCAGGGCGGCATGCACCAGGATTTGCGCATGCGTTCGTTGGAAGGCCTCGACAAGATCGGCTTCGATGGCCTGGCCATTGGCGGCCTGTCGGTGGGCGAGCCCAAGCACGAGATGATCAAGGTGCTGGATTACCTGCCGGGCCAGATGCCGGCTGACAAACCTCGTTACCTTATGGGCGTTGGCAAACCGGAAGATCTGGTTGAGGGTGTGCGCCGCGGTGTGGACATGTTCGATTGCGTGATGCCAACCCGTAATGCCCGCAATGGGCATCTGTTCATTGATACTGGCGTGCTGAAGATCCGAAACGCGTTCCATCGCCATGATGATTCGCCGCTCGATCCGACCTGCGATTGCTATACCTGCCAGAACTTCTCCCGCGCTTATCTGCATCACCTGGACAAGTGCGGCGAAATGCTGGGGAGCATGCTCAATACCATCCATAACTTGCGTCATTATCAAGTGCTTATGGCTGGTTTGCGCGAGGCTATTCAACAGGGTACATTGGCCGCCTTTGTCGATGCCTTCTACGCCAAACGCGGGCTTCCCGTTCCGCCTTTGGACTGAGTTTTCTGACCCCAAGATTCAACATTTGCAACTGGAGTGCTAAATGAGCTTTTTTATCTCTAATGCCATGGCTGACGCTGCTGCACCGGCTGCTGCCGGCCCAATGGGTGGCGGTTTTGAGTGGATTTTCCTGGTCGGTTTCCTGGTCATCTTCTACCTGATGATCTGGCGTCCACAGGCCAAGCGCGCCAAAGAGCAGAAAACCCTGCTGGGCAGCCTGCAAAAAGGTGACGAAGTTGTGACCACCGGTGGTATCGCCGGCAAGATCACTAAAGTGGCTGACGATTTCGTGGTGCTGGAAGTCTCCGACACCGTCGAAATGAAATTCCAGAAAGGCGCCATTGCCGCCACGCTGCCAAAAGGCACGCTGAAAGCGATCTAAGTTTCAACTTCTACTCAATCGACGGGGCGCGCAAGGCGCCCCGCGTCATAAGCGGGCGGCGTGATGCTGAACAAATACCCTCTGTGGAAATACATTCTGATCCTGGCGGTGCTGGCGGTCGGTCTGATTTATTCCGCTCCCAATTTATATCCTGATGACCCGGCCATTCAGGTCAGCGGTGCAAGCACTGCACTGCAAGTCAATCAGGCTGATCTGGATCGTGTGAGCGTTGCGCTCAAGGAATCCGGGATCAACGTCAAGGCGGCCACTCTGGCTGCGAATGGCAAGGGCGGTCTGATTCGTCTGACCAAGGCTGAAGACCAGCTGCCGGCCAAAGACGTCGTGCGCAAGGCATTGGGTGATGACTACGTCGTCGCGCTGAACCTGGCACAAACCACCCCGCAATGGCTGCGCAACCTAGCCGCGCACCCGATGAAGCTGGGTCTGGACTTGTCCGGTGGTGTGCACTTCCTGCTCGAAGTGGACATGGACAAAGCCCTCGACGCACGCTTGAAAGTGTACGAAGGCGATGTAAAAAGCCTGTTGCGTAAAGAGAAACTGCGCTATCGCAGCCTGCCGCAACTCGACGGCGCCATTCAGCTGGGTTTCAGTGATGAAGATTCCCGCGAACAGGCCCGCGCACTGATCCGCAAGAACTTCAACGATTTCGACATTGTTCCGGCCGACCTCAATGGTCAGGCGGTGCTGCGTCTGGCGATGACCCCAGCCAAGCTGGCGGAAATCCGCGAATACTCCATCAAGCAGAACTTGACCACGGTACGTAACCGCGTCAACGAACTGGGTGTTGCCGAACCGATCGTTCAGCGTCAGGGCGCCAACCGCATCGTGGTTGAGCTGCCGGGCGTGCAGGACACCGCAGAAGCCAAGCGTATCCTCGGCAAGACGGCCAACCTTGAGTTCCGTCTGGCCGCTGAGCCTGGCGCTTCGAAAGCCACTTCCGAAAGCTTCGAGTTCCGTGAAGGCAACCGTCCGCCGGCACAGATCGAGCGTGGCCTGATCATCACCGGTGACCAGGTAACTGACGCCAAGGCTGGTTTCGGCGAGCACGGCACGCCAGAAGTGAACATCCGTCTGGATGGTCACGGTGGCGAGCTGATGAGTCGTGCGACGCGCAGCAACGTCGGTCGCAGCATGGCGGTGATCTTCATCGAGCAGCGTCCTGTCACCACGTACACCAAGCAAATGGTGAACGGTGTCGAGAAAGACGTAGCGGTTCAAACGTTTAAAGAAGAGAAGAAGATCATCAGTCTGGCGACCATCCAGTCGCCGCTGGGTGCTCAATTCCGCATCACTGGCCTGAACGGTCAGGGCGAGTCGTCCGAACTGGCGCTGCTGTTGCGTGCCGGTGGTCTGGCTGCACCGATGTACTTCGCTGAAGAGCGCACCATTGGCCCGAGCCTGGGTGCCGACAACATCATCAAAGGTGTCGATGCATCGCTGTGGGGCATGCTGTTTGTCTCGCTGTTCATCATCGCCATCTACCGCTTCTTCGGCATCATCGCCACTGTCGCTCTGGCAGTGAACATGGTGTTGCTGCTGGCCTTGATGTCGCTGCTGGGTGCAACGCTGACCCTGCCGGGTATCGCCGGTATCGTATTGACCATGGGTATGGCGGTCGACGCCAACGTTCTGATCTTCTCGCGGATTCGTGAAGAGATCGCGGCGGGCATGACTGTACAACGGGCAATCAACGAAGGCTTCGGCCGGGCATTTACTGCGATTCTCGACGCCAACCTGACCACGTTGCTGGTCGGCGGGATTCTCTTTGCGATGGGCACCGGCCCGGTCAAAGGTTTCGCAGTGACCATGTCCCTCGGGATCTTTACCTCGATGTTCACGGCCATCATGGTGACCCGCGCGATGGTCAACCTGATCTTCGGCGGTCGTGACTTCAAGAAGTTGTGGATTTAAGGGGCTGCCATGTTACGTACAATCAACTTCATGGGCGTTCGCAACGTTGCGTTCGGCGTCACATTGTTCCTTACTGCGCTGGCATTGTTCAGTGTCGCCACCAAGGGCATGAACTGGGGCCTGGACTTCACCGGCGGTACGCTCATCGAGCTGACCTACGAGCGTCCGGCCGATGTCACCAAGGTGCGTGAGCAACTGTCCACTTCGGGTTATCACGAGGCAATCGTGCAGAGCTTCGGTGCAACTACCGATTTGCTGGTGCGTATGCCAGGTGAAGATCCACAGCTGGGTCATCAAGTGGCAGAAGCGCTGCTGAAGGTCGGCGGCGACAACCCGGCGACGGTCAAGCGCGTCGAGTTCGTCGGCCCGCAGGTGGGTGAAGAGCTGCGCGACCAGGGCGGCCTCGGCATGCTGATGGCGCTGGGCGGTATCCTGATCTACCTGGCTTTCCGCTTTCAGTGGAAGTTCGCGGTCGGTGCCATTGTTTCGCTGATCCACGACGTGATCGTGACCATCGGTATCCTGTCGTTCTTCCAGATCACCTTCGACCTGACGGTGCTGGCGGCGGTACTGGCGATCATTGGTTACTCGCTCAACGACACCATTGTGGTATTCGACCGGGTTCGTGAGAACTTCCGTGTGCTGCGCAAGGCCAGTCTGATCGAGAACATCAACATCTCGACCACGCAAACCCTGCTGCGGACCATGGCGACGTCGATCTCCACCTTGCTGGCGATCGCGGCCCTGTTGTTCTTCGGTGGCGACAACCTGTTCGGCTTCTCCATCGCGCTGTTTATCGGTGTGTTGGCGGGTACCTACTCGTCGATCTACATCGCGAACGTGGTGCTGATCTGGCTGAACCTGAGCACCGAGGATCTGATTCCTACAGTGGCTACCGATAAGGAAGTCGACGACCGCCCATAGCGGCCATCGCTTCTCCAGCTGTCAGCCGAAAAAGGCGCGAGTTGAACTCGCGCCTTTTTTTATGCTCCAAGGCTGGGAGAAGCGCGGACATGTTCCGCGGGTGATGGTCAGGAGGTTCATGTGAACAAGTCGTTGCTGGTTGGTGCGGTATTGGGTGCTGTCGGTGTAACTGCCGGGGGTGCTGTTGCCACCTACAGCCTGGTTAAAAGCGGCCCTGAGTATGCGCAAGTGCTAGCCGTTGAACCGGTCAAGACACAAATCAAGACGCCACGTGAAGTGTGCAAGGATGTAGCGGTGACCCGGCAGGCGCCGGTGAAAGATCAACACCAGATCGCCGGTACGGTGGTGGGTGCGTTGGCAGGCGGTCTGCTGGGTAACCAGATCGGCGGCGGCACCGGCAAGAAAATTGCCACGGTTGCAGGCGCGGTTGGCGGCGGATATGCCGGCAACAAGGTTCAGGAGGGCATGCAGGAGCGTGACACCTACACCACGACGCAAACTCGCTGTAACACGGTGAATGACATCAGCGACAAGGTCGTAGGGTACGACGTTCGTTATTCGCTGGATGGCAAGGAAGGCAAGGTGCGGATGGATCGTGATCCGGGCAACCAGATTCCGGTCGACAAGGAAGGCAAGCTGGTTCTGTCGCAGAACGAGCAGGCTCATTAAGTCGCTCTGATTTAAAAAGAAGCACCCTGTGGGGTGCTTTTTTTGTGCCCGCGATTTAAGCGACACAGCAAAACCCTGTAGGAGTGAGCCTGCTCGCGATAGCAATCTATCATTCGAAATAGGTTGTGACTGATACATCGCAATCGCGAGCAGGCTCACTCCTACATTGGGTCTGTGGTGTGGCAGGGGTAAATCCCAGGCATAAAAAAAGCACCCCGAAGGGTGCTTTTTTGTGGCCGGTCGCTTAGCGTTTCAGCGAGGCTGGCAGGTGCGGCTGGATGGCCGTCAATACTGCTTTGAAGCACTTGGTGTTACCGGCAACGATGTGGCCTTTCTCAAGGAAGTCGTGACCGCCGGTGAAGTCGCTCACCAAGCCGCCGGCTTCCTGGATCAGCAGGGCGCCTGCAGCCATGTCCCACTCGGACAGGCCCGATTCCCAGAAAGCGTCGAAACGGCCGGCAGCCACGTAGGCCAGGTCCAGGCTCGCCGAACCTGCGCGGCGGATGCCGGCGGTCTGGCCCACCAGGGCGCGGAACATGCCCAGGTAGTTATCGAGGTTGTCCATCTGGTCGTCACGGAACGGGAAGCCGGTACCCAGCAGGGCGCCGTCCAGGCTGGTGCGGCCGCTGACGCGCAGGCGACGACCGTTCAGTTGAGCGCCGCGACCACGGCTGGCGGTGAATTCTTCCTGGCGAACCGGGTCCAGAACAACAGCGTGTTCCAGGCGACCGCGGTATTTGCAGGCGATGCTGACAGCGAAGTGAGGGATGCCGCGCAGGAAGTTGGTGGTGCCGTCCAGCGGATCGATGATCCACAGGTATTCTTCGCCTTCGATCCCGGTGCCGGCGTGCATGCCGGTTTCTTCACCCCTGATCGAGTGATTCGGGTAGGCCTTGCGCAGCGCGTCGATGATTTTCTGTTCGGCAGCGCGATCAACCTCGGATACATAATCCTTGGCGTCTTTTTCGTCGACCTTGATGGTATCCAGGCGCTCGATGGAGCGGAAGATCAATTCACTGGCGCTGCGGGCGGCGCGCAGCGCGATATTCAGCATGGGCTGCATGGATGTGTCACCTAAGGTTGTTAAAGAAAGCCGGGCATTCTATCAGAACTTTTCTACAGGTGAAGGTTGGTGTTCGCTTTCGTAGCTTAACGGTAGGTTGAGCTGTAAGATTCTGCTCCCCATTAACGTGTTCGAGAGCGCCTCCCTTGCTGCATAACATTCGTGTCGTCCTGGTCAATACCAGCCATCCCGGCAACATCGGCGGGGCTGCGCGTGCCATGAAGAACATGGGCCTGTCGCGGCTGGTGCTGGTCGAACCGCGGCTGTTCCCGCACCACGAGGCCGATGCTCGTGCCTCCGGCGCCGGGGACATCCTTGAAAACGCGCAAGTCGTCGCCACCTTGGAAGATGCCTTGGTCGGCTGCAATCTGGTGCTCGGCACCAGTGCCCGTGACCGGCGCATTCCCTGGCCATTGCTCGATCCTCGCGAGTGCGGTGTGAAAGTGGTCGAGGAAGCTGCGTCGGGTGCCGAGATTGCCTTGGTCTTTGGTCGTGAAGATTCCGGCCTGACCAATGAAGAGCTGCAGCGATGTCATTATCACGTGCACATCCCATCAGACCCTGAGTTCAGTTCGCTGAACCTTGGGGCAGCGGTGCAGGTGTTGAGCTATGAAGTGCGGATGTCCTGGCTCGCGGCCCAAGGCCAGCCGAGCAAGGTCGAGAAGGATGAAGTGGCGTCCACCAAAAGTGGTGAGCTGGCGACCATGGATGAGCTGGAGCGATTCTATGAACACCTGGAACAAACCCTGGTGGCCATCGAATTCCTCGATCCGGAAAAGCCACGGCACTTGATGGCGCGCCTGCGCCGGTTGTACGGTCGCAGCTCGGTCAGCCGGGCGGAAATGAATATATTGCGTGGCATCCTCACGGAAACCCAGAAAGCGGCCCGTGGCGAGCTTCTAAAGCGGAAGGATTAAAAATGTTCGAGCGTTTGCGTGAAGATATCCAGAGTGTTTTCCATCGTGACCCGGCTGCGCGCAACGCCTTTGAAGTCCTGACCTGCTACCCGGGCATGCACGCCATCTGGATCCATCGTCTGTCGTCGGCCCTGTGGGGCATGGGCTGGAAATGGCTGGCGCGGGTGGTGTCGAACTTCGGTCGCTGGTTGACCGGGATCGAAATCCATCCGGGCGCCAAGGTCGGTCGGCGCTTCTTTATTGACCATGGCATGGGCATCGTCATCGGTGAGACCGCCGAGATCGGCAACGATGTCACCCTTTATCAGGGTGTGACCCTTGGCGGCACCAGCTGGAACAAGGGCAAGCGCCATCCGACGCTGGAAGATGGCGTGGTGGTGGGGGCGGGCGCTAAGGTGCTCGGTCCTTTCACGGTGGGCGCTGGTGCCAAGGTCGGTTCCAATGCTGTCGTCACCAAGGCTGTGCCTGCTGGGGCGACAGTGGTGGGGATTCCGGGGCGGATCATCGTCAAATCCGATGACGAGCAGGACGCCAAGCGCAAGGCCATGGCCGAGAAGATCGGCTTCGATGCCTACGGTGTTGGCGAAGACATGCCTGACCCGGTAGCGCGTGCGATTGGCCAATTGCTGGATCACTTGCAGGCGGTCGATGGTCGTCTGGAGGGGATGTGCGGGGCGTTGAAGGATCTGGGCAGTAATTACTGTGCGAAAGATCTGCCCGAGCTGCGTGAAGAAGACTTTGCCTGTGTGAAGGACAAGGATCAGAGTCAGGCCAGCTAGACCGAGTCGGTCCCTTCGCGGGCAAGCCTCGCTCCTACAGGATCAGCGCAACCCCTGTAGGAGCGAGGCTTGCTCGCGAAGAACGATAACGCGGTACTGCTGGCTGTTCACGCTCAGCCTTTGCTATGATGCGGCCGCTATTTTGCGGGTAATCCTGACTAAAGTACTAGGTCTTATAGTTGACTTAAACACTCGGGAATTGCATACTCGCCCCATTCCGAACTCCGTGGTAATTGTCCATGCGACTGACTACAAAAGGCCGATACGCCGTAACCGCCATGCTCGACCTGGCGTTGCACGCGCAGCACGGGCCGGTGTCCCTGGCCGATATCTCCGAGCGCCAAGGCATCTCCCTGTCCTACCTCGAACAGCTTTTCGCCAAATTGCGCCGCAGCAATCTGGTCTCCAGCGTTCGTGGCCCGGGCGGTGGCTACCAGCTGTCCCGCGACATGCAGGGCATCCAGGTCGCCCAGGTGATCGATGCGGTAAACGAATCGGTCGATGCCACCAAGTGCCAGGGCCAGGGTGATTGCCATCAAGGCGACACTTGCCTGACTCACCACTTGTGGTGCGATCTGAGCCTGCAGATTCACGAATTTCTGAGCGGTATCAGCTTGGCTGATCTTGTCACTCGCCGTGAGGTACAAGAAGTAGCCCAGCGTCAGGACCAGCGTCGTTGCAACAGCAAGACGCCACGCCTGGACAAGATTGAAGCGTCCGCCGTCGAATGACAGCCAAAGAGCTAGCGGCACGCCAGCCAGCCTGATTTAGGAGATAGTCCATGAAATTGCCGATTTACCTTGATTACTCTGCGACCACCCCGGTTGATCCGCGTGTTGCGCAAAAGATGAGTGAATGCCTGCTGGTCGACGGAAACTTCGGTAACCCGGCGTCCCGTTCCCACGTGTTTGGCTGGAAAGCTGAAGAGTCCGTCGAAAACGCTCGTCGTCAGGTCGCTGACCTGGTCAGCGCTGACCCGCGTGAAATCGTCTGGACCTCCGGTGCCACCGAGTCCGACAACCTGGCAATCAAGGGTGCGGCGCATTTCTACGGCACAAAAGGCAAACACCTGATCACCACCAAGATTGAGCACAAGGCTGTCCTCGACACCATGCGCCAACTGGAGCGTGAAGGTTTCGAAGTGACCTACCTCGAGCCTCAGACCGATGGCCTGGTTACACCAGCGATGATCGAAGCCGCCCTGCGCGACGACACCATCCTGGTCTCGGTCATGCACGTGAACAACGAAATCGGCACCATCAACGACATCGAAGCCATCGGCGAACTGACCCGCTCCAAGGGCATTCTGTTCCACGTTGACGCTGCTCAGTCCACCGGCAAGGTCGAGATCGACCTGTCGAAGCTGAAAGTCGACCTGATGTCGTTCTCCGCCCACAAAACCTACGGCCCTAAAGGCATCGGCGCACTGTACGTCAGCCGCAAGCCGCGTGTTCGCATCGAAGCGACCATGCACGGCGGCGGTCACGAACGTGGCATGCGTTCCGGCACCCTGGCGACCCACCAGATCGTCGGCATGGGCGAAGCGTTCCGCGTAGCCAAGGAAGACATGGCGGCCGAGAACATCCGCATCAAAGCCCTGAGCGACCGTTTCTTCAAACAGGTCGAAGACCTGGAAGAGCTGTACATCAACGGCAGCATGACCGCCCGCGTACCGCACAACCTGAACCTGAGCTTCAACTACGTTGAAGGCGAGTCGCTGATCATGGCGCTCAAGGATCTGGCGGTTTCGTCCGGTTCGGCCTGCACCTCGGCGTCGCTTGAGCCTTCGTACGTTCTGCGCGCCCTGGGCCGCAACGACGAACTGGCACACAGCTCGATCCGCTTCACCTTCGGCCGTTTCACCACCGAAGAAGAAATCGACTACGCCGCGCAGAAAGTCTGCGAGGCCGTTACCAAGCTGCGCACCTTGTCGCCGCTGTGGGACATGTACAAAGACGGTGTCGACATTTCGAAAATCGAGTGGGCGGCACACTGATTTCAAGTCGCCGCAAACCGGCCCTGCAGGATTTCGGTTCGCAGGGCTCAAGAGCGACTCTCTGATGAGTGAGGATTAAGAACCATGGCTTACAGCGAAAAGGTCATCGACCACTACGAAAACCCGCGTAACGTCGGCAAGATGGACGCGGAAGACCCTGATGTCGGCACCGGCATGGTCGGCGCTCCGGCGTGCGGCGACGTGATGCGCCTGCAGATCAAGGTCAACGAGCAAGGCATCATCGAAGACGCCAAGTTCAAGACCTACGGTTGCGGTTCGGCGATCGCCTCCAGCTCCCTGGCGACCGAGTGGATGAAAGGCAAGACTCTGGATGAAGCAGAGACCATCAAAAACACTCAACTGGCCGAAGAACTGGCCCTGCCGCCAGTAAAAATTCACTGCTCCGTGCTCGCTGAAGACGCTATCAAAGCGGCCGTTCGCGACTACAAGCAGAAGAAAGGCTTGATCTAAGCATTAAGCGACGAGTAAGGAGTCAACGATGGCTATCAGCATGACAGAAGCGGCTGCTCGACACGTGCGACGCTCCCTTGACGGGCGCGGCAAAGGTGAGGGGATTCGTCTGGGTGTTCGCACCACGGGCTGTTCCGGCCTTGCCTACGTGCTGGAGTTTGTCGACGAGGTGGTTGCAGAGGATCAGGTGTTCGAAAGTCACGGCGAGAAAGTGATCATCGACCCGAAAAGCCTGTCCTACCTGGACGGCACCGAACTCGATTTCGTCAAGGAAGGGTTGAACGAAGGCTTCAAGTTCAACAACCCCAACGTACGCGGTGAATGTGGCTGCGGCGAAAGCTTCAACATCTGAGGCTGCTCGTGGGTACTCCTTGTCATTACGCTTTATTTGAACTGCAGCCGAGCTTCCGTCTGGATCTCGATCAGTTGGCCACGCGCTATCGTGAGTTGGCGCGAGGTGTTCATCCGGACCGCTTTGCAGACGCTTCCGAGCGTGAGCAACGGCTGGCGCTAGAGCAATCCGCGAGCCTCAACGAGGCCTACCAGACGCTCAAAAGTCCCCCAAAGCGCGCGCGATACCTGCTCGCTATGGGTGGCCGCGAGTTGCCGCTGGAGGTCACGGTGCATGATCCGGCGTTTCTTCTGCAGCAGATGGAGCTGCGTGAAGAGCTCGAAGACCTGCAAGACAGCGCCGACCTGGCGGGTGTTGCAGTGTTCAAGCGTCGCCTGAAGACGGCTCAGGATGAACTGAACGAAAGCTTCGCAGCCTGTTGGGATGATGCGGCGCAACGTGAACAGGCCGAACGCCTGATGCGGCGCATGCAGTTCCTCGACAAGCTCACCTACGAAGTGCGCCAGTTAGAAGAGCGCCTCGACGATTAACCCAGTGCCGCTCCGGTCGCACGCCTGATATACAGATAAGTCCTGATAACGATGGCCCTACTGCAGATCGCCGAACCCGGCCAAAGTCCTCAACCGCACCAGCGTCGTCTGGCTGTGGGGATCGACTTGGGCACTACCAATTCGCTGGTCGCTGCGTTGCGCAGTGGTCTTTCCGAGCCTCTGGCCGACGCTGACGGGCAGGTCATTCTGCCGTCCGCCGTGCGCTACCACGCCGATCGCGTCGAAGTCGGCGAGTCGGCCAAGCTGGCGGCCGCGACCGATCCTTTGAACACCGTGCTGTCAGTCAAGCGCTTAATGGGTCGTGGTCTGTCCGACGTCAAGCAATTGGGCGACCAACTGCCGTACCGCTTTGTCGGCGGCGAGTCGCACATGCCGTTCATCGACACCATTCAGGGTCCGAAAAGCCCGGTCGAAGTCTCTGCCGATATCCTCAAAGTGTTGCGTCAGCGCGCTGAAGAGGCATTGGGCGGCGAACTGGTAGGCGCGGTGATCACCGTTCCGGCCTATTTCGACGATGCTCAGCGTCAAGCCACCAAGGATGCGGCCCAGCTGGCCGGTCTGAATGTGCTGCGTTTGCTCAATGAACCGACCGCCGCTGCTGTGGCTTACGGTCTGGATCAACACGCCGAAGGCCTGGTCGCGATTTACGACCTGGGCGGCGGTACGTTCGATATTTCGATCCTGCGCCTGACCGGCGGTGTGTTCGAAGTGCTGGCCACCGGCGGCGACAGCGCCCTGGGTGGCGATGACTTCGACCATGCCATCGCTGGCTGGATCATCGAGAACGCCGGTTTGTCGGCTGACCTCGATCCGGGCGCTCAGCGCCATCTGCTGCAAACCGCTTGCGCCGCCAAAGAAGCCCTGACCAATGTCTCGTCCGTTGAAGTTGCTTATGGTGACTGGAAAGCCGAGCTGACTCGCGAAGCCTTTAATGCGCTGATCGAGCCAATGGTCGCCCGCAGCCTGAAAGCCTGCCGCCGTGCGGTGCGTGATTCCGGTATCGAGCTGGAAGAAGTGCACGCCGTGGTCATGGTCGGCGGCTCGACGCGCGTACCTCGCGTTCGTGAAGCCGTCGCTGAAGCTTTCGGTCGCCAGCCGCTGACGGAAATCGATCCGGATCAAGTGGTGGCCATTGGTGCTGCGATCCAGGCCGATACATTGGCTGGCAACAAGCGTGATGGCGGCGAATTGCTCTTGCTCGACGTTATTCCGTTGTCCCTGGGGCTGGAAACCATGGGCGGCCTGATGGAGAAGGTGATTCCGCGCAACACCACCATCCCTGTCGCCCGCGCCCAGGACTTCACCACTTACAAAGACGGCCAGTCGGCCATGGCGATCCATGTGTTGCAGGGCGAGCGTGAGCTGATCAGCGACTGCCGTTCCCTGGCGCGCTTCGAATTGCGTGGCATTCCGGCAATGGTCGCCGGTGCCGCGAAAATCCGCGTGACGTTCCAGGTCGATGCCGACGGTCTGCTCAGTGTTTCCGCCCGCGAACTGGGTTCGGGTGTCGAGGCCAGCATTCAGGTCAAGCCGTCCTACGGTCTGACCGACGGCGAAATCGCCAAGATGCTCAAGGACTCGTTCCAGCACGCCAACGACGACAAAGTCGCCCGTGTACTGCGTGAGCAGCAGGTCGATGCCCAGCGCCTGATCGAAGCGGTCCAGGCCGCCCTTGATGTCGACGGTGAGCGCTTGCTCGACGCCGAAGAACGCATGGTGATCGAGCTGCAGATGCAGGAACTGACCGAACTGATGAAAGGTACTGATGGTTACGCCATCGAGCAGCAGACCAAGCGTCTGTCGCAAGTGACCGACGCTTTTGCTGCCCGCCGCCTGGATTCGACGGTGAAAGCCGCGCTGGCGGGGCGCAACCTGAATGAGATTGAGGAATAACGATGCCGCAGGTCATTTTTCTGCCACACGAAAAGTTTTGCCCGGACGGCATGGTCGTGGAGGCTGAGACCGGTACGTCCATCCTCGAACTGGCGCATGAGCACCACATCGAGATGGAAAGTGCCTGTGGCGGCGTCTGCGCCTGCACCACCTGCCATTGCCTGATCCGTGAGGGCTTTGACTCGCTGGAGGAGGCTGATGAGCTGGAAGAAGACTATCTTGATAAGGCTTGGGGGCTGGAAGCCCAGTCACGCCTGGCCTGTCAGGCAAAAGTCGGGACTGAAGACCTGACCGTCGAAATTCCGAAATACTCGCTCAACCATGCGGCCGAAGCGCCGCACTGATTCAAGGAAGCGTCATGAGTCTGAAATGGGTTGATGTACTGGAAATCGCGATCCAGCTGGCTGAATCCAAGCCGGATACGGACCCGCGCTACGTGAACTTCGTCGATCTGCACAAATGGGTGTTGGCATTGCCGGAGTTCAGTGATGATCCGACCCGCGGTGGCGAGAAGGTGCTTGAAGCCATTCAGGCCGCCTGGATCGAAGAAGCAGACTGAGTCTGCGCCGTACGCAGTTAGGCAATACCAAAGAACCCGCGTATAATTCGCGGGTTTAATTTTTCGCAAATTACCGTTTCTGGAGTTACACCATGGCTGTTCAACGTACTTTCTCCATCATCAAGCCTGACGCTGTTGCAAAAAACGTCATCGGCGAGATCACCACTCGTTTCGAAAAAGCAGGCCTGCGCGTTGTAGCTTCGAAACTGAAGCAACTGTCCAAAGCTGAAGCTGAAGGCTTCTACGCTGAACACAGCGCTCGTGGTTTCTTCGGCGACCTGGTTGCTTTCATGATCTCCGGTCCGGTTGTCGTTCAGGTTCTGGAAGGCGAAAACGCTATCGCTCTGAACCGTGAGCTGATGGGCGCTACCAACCCTAAAGAAGCTGCTGCCGGCACCATCCGTGCTGACTTCGCTGATTCCATCGACGCCAACGCTGTACACGGTTCGGACTCCGAAGCCGCTGCTGCTCGCGAAATCTCGTACTTCTTCGCAGCTACTGAAGTAACCACTCGCTAAGCATTGGCTTATGAGTGAAGGTGAATCCATGACTACATCGACTGTTAAAACTAACCTGCTGGGTCTGACTCAGCTGGAAATGGAAAAATTCTTCGACTCAATCGGGGAGAAGCGTTTCCGTGCCGGTCAGGTAATGAAATGGATTCACCACCTTGGCGTCGATGATTTCGACGCCATGACGAACGTCAGCAAGGCCTTGCGCGACAAGCTCAAGGTCATTGCCGAAGTTCGCGGTCCTGAAGTGGTCAGCGAGGACATCTCCACCGACGGCACCCGTAAATGGGTGGTGCGCGTGGCGTCCGGCAGCTGCGTCGAGACCGTATACATTCCCCAGGGCAAACGCGGCACTCTGTGCGTTTCGTCCCAGGCAGGCTGTGCCCTGGATTGCAGTTTCTGCTCCACCGGCAAGCAAGGTTTCAACAGCAACCTCACCGCCGCCGAAGTCATCGGCCAGGTGTGGATTGCCAATAAATCGTTCGGCAGCATCCCGGCGACCGCCGACCGTGCCATCACTAACGTGGTGATGATGGGCATGGGTGAGCCGCTGCTCAACTTCGACAACGTCGTGGCCGCCATGCATCTGATGATGGATGACTTGGGCTACGGGATCTCCAAGCGCCGCGTGACCCTGTCCACTTCGGGCGTGGTGCCGATGATCGATGAGCTGTCCAAGCACATCGACGTCTCCCTGGCGTTGTCCCTGCACGCACCAAACGACGCATTGCGTAACCAATTGGTGCCGATCAACAAGAAATATCCGCTTAAGATGCTGCTCGAGTCGTGCCAGCGCTACATGTCGTCCCTGGGCGAAAAGCGCGTGCTGACCATCGAGTACACCTTGCTCAAGGACATCAACGACAAGGTTGAACATGCCGTCGAGATGATCGAGTTGCTCAAGAACATCCCGTGCAAGATCAACCTGATTCCGTTCAACCCGTTCCCGCATTCCGGTTACGAGCGCCCGAGCAACAACGCGATTCGCCGTTTCCAGGATCAGCTTCACCATGCAGGCTTCAATGTCACCGTACGCACCACCCGCGGTGAAGACATCGATGCCGCGTGTGGCCAATTGGTAGGGCAGGTGCTGGATCGCACCCGTCGCAGCGAACGTTATATCGCCGTGCGCGAATTGAGCGCCGAGAACGATATGGCGCAAAACGCCGCGAAATAAATCAAGAGAGGATCTCTATGTCCCTGCGCTTCGCGCTGCTTTTGCTATTGGCCAGCCTGTGTGCTGGTTGCGTCCTGTCGGGCGATTTCAACCCGATGAAGACCAGCAAAGGGCGCGATGAAGCGCGTACGGCCTACGTGCAATTGGGCTTGGGATACTTGCAGCAAGGCATGACCGAGCGGGCCAAAGTGCCGTTGAAGAAAGCCCTGGATCTGGATGACTCGGATCCGGATGCCAATGCGGCGCTCGGACTGGTGTTTCAGGCCGAGATGGAACCTGAACTGGCCGACCAGCACTTTCGCAAGGCGCTGTCTTCCCGTCCCAACGATGCACGAATCCTGAATAACTACGGCAGCTTTCTCTTCGAAGAAAAACGCTACAAAGAGGCGTACGAGCGCTTTGAACAGGCCGCCGCCGATACCCTGTATCCTGAGCGTTCGCGGGTGTTCGAGAACCTGGGCATGACCGCTTCGAAGCTGGGCCAGCGTGATCTGGCGCAGCAGCAACTGGAAAAAGCCCTGCGTTTGAACCGCCAACAACCGCGAGCATTGCTGGAAATGGCTGAGTTGTCGTTCGAAGACAGGCATTATGTGCCCGCGCGTGACTATTACGACCGTTTTAGCCTGCTCACCGAGCAAAATGCACGTAGTCTATTGCTCGGCGTTCGGCTGGCAAAAGTGTTTGAAGATCGCGACAAGGCCGCCAGTTTTGGCCTGCAACTAAAACGACTCTATCCCGGTACGCCGGAATATCAGCAATACCTGTCGGAGCAATGATGAAAGCGGCGCATCCCGAAGTTGTAGCAGCGAATCGCGTTAATCCCGGTGAAACTTTGCGCCAGGCCCGCGAAAGCAATGGCTGGTCGCTGGCCGAAGTGGCCCTCAAGCTCAACCTCACCGTTAATTCCTTGAGCAATCTGGAAGCCGGCGCGTTCGACAAGCTGCCGGGGCACACCTTTGCTCGCGGTTATATTCGCGCGTACGCCAAGTTGCTGGGCATGGACCAGACCGTGCTGGTCCAGCAGTTCGACCAATCCACCGGCACCGACTCCCAGGGCAGCAGCGTCCACAGCCTGGGTCGTATCGAAGAACCGGTTCGGGTTTCCCACACTATTTTGCGCATTGTCAGCCTGCTGTTGCTGATAGCCGTGATTGGCGGTGGTTTTATCTGGTGGCAGGATCAAACTTCCCTGCGTACCAAAGACTTGATCACTCCGAGTCCGGAGCACGTCGAAGTCGAAGGCGCCGATGGCACCACCCAGATCCATCCGCTGGACGAGCCGGAAGACCAGGCTGTCGCGGAAGGTCAGGCTGAAGGCACAACCGCGCTTGCGTTGCCGCAAGCCGAGACTTCGGCTGAGGCACCGGCTGAAGCTACCGCACCTGCGGCTCCGACTGCACCGGCACCTGTTTCGCCAGCCCCTGTTGCACCGACGCACAGCACCGCTCCGGTTGTCGCGACACCGGTCCCGCCAGCCCCGACGGCTCCTGTTGTGTCGACCCCGCCTGCCAGCGCATCGGTCACTCCAACCATCCCCGTTCCAGCGGCAACTGCTCCGGTGGCCGGCCAAGGCCAGGTCCAATTGCAGTTCACCGCCGATTGCTGGACGCAAGTAACCGATGGCACCGGCAAGGTGCTGTTGAGTGGCCTCAAGCGTAAAGGCGAAAATGTTTCCGTCAGCGGCAAACCGCCGTTTTCCGTACGTCTGGGCTTCGCCCGTGGCGCGCAGGTCAGCTACAACGGGCAGGCGGTCGATGTCGCTCCGTTCACCAGTGGCGAGACTGCTCGCCTGAAGTTGGGTCAATAAGTCATGCACGGCGAATCTCCAATCAAACGTCGCGAATCCCGCAAGATCTGGGTCGGTAACGTGCCTGTTGGCGGCGATGCGCCCATCGCTGTCCAGAGCATGACCAACAGCGACACCAATGACGTGGCCGCCACCGTGGCCCAGATCAATCGTCTGGAAGCGGCTGGCGTCGATATCGTGCGGATTTCCGTGCCGGACATGGACGCCGCCGAAGCCTTCGGCAAGATCAAGCAACTGGTCAAGGTGCCGTTGGTTGCCGATATCCACTTCGACTACAAGATCGCGCTGCGCGTAGCCGAACTGGGCGTTGACTGCCTGCGAATCAACCCGGGCAACATCGGTCGCGAAGACCGCGTGCGCGCGGTGGTCGATGCCGCCCGCGATCGCGGGATCCCGATCCGCATCGGCGTCAACGCCGGTTCCCTGGAAAAAGACCTGCAAAAGAAATACGGCGAGCCGACCCCGGCAGCGCTGGTCGAATCTGCCTTGCGTCACGTCGAGCACCTCGAACGCCTGAATTTCCAGGACTTCAAGGTCAGCGTGAAGGCCTCCGACGTGTTCATGGCCGTCGCCGCCTACCGCCTGCTGGCCAAGGAAATCGTTCAGCCGCTGCACTTGGGCATCACCGAAGCCGGTGGTTTGCGCTCAGGCACAGTGAAATCCGCCGTGGGCCTCGGTATGCTGCTCGCCGAAGGGATTGGCGATACTATTCGCATCTCGTTGGCGGCCGACCCGGTCGAGGAAGTGAAAGTCGGCTACGACATTCTCAAATCCCTGCACCTGCGTTCCCGTGGCATCAACTTCATCGCCTGCCCGAGCTGCTCGCGGCAGAACTTCGATGTGGTCAAGACCATGAACGAGCTGGAAGGGCGCCTCGAAGATCTGCTGGTGCCGCTGGATGTCGCGGTCATCGGTTGCGTGGTCAACGGCCCGGGTGAAGCCAAGGAAGCCCATATCGGCTTGACCGGCGGTACGCCAAACCTGATTTACATCGATGGCAAGCCGGCGCAGAAACTGACGAATGACAATCTGGTGGATGAGCTTGAACGCTTGATCCGCCAGAAAGCGGCCGAAAAGGTCGAAGCCGACGCGGCAGTAATCGCCCGCGGCTGATCGAACGAATTTAAGGATTTATAGTGAGCAAGTCTCTGCAAGCCATACGTGGCATGAACGACATCCTGCCCGAGCAGACTCCCCTGTGGCGTCATTTCGAGAGCACCGTCTCGCGTCTGCTGGATAACTACGGTTACAAGCAGATCCGCATGCCGATCGTCGAGTTCACCGAGCTGTTCAAACGCTCCATCGGTGAAGTGACTGACATCGTCGAAAAAGAGATGTACACCTTCGACGACCGCAACGGCGATTCCCTGACCCTGCGCCCTGAAGGCACAGCGGCTTGCGTGCGTGCGGTGCTCGAGCACGGCATCACCGGCGGTGGCCAGGTGCAGAAGCTTTGGTACATCGGCCCGATGTTCCGTCATGAACGTCCGCAGAAAGGCCGTTATCGCCAGTTCCACCAGATCGGTGTCGAGGTGTTCAACCTCGACGGTCCGGACATCGACGCCGAGCTGATCGTGCTGACTTGGCGCCTGTGGGGCGAGCTGGGCATCCGTGATGCGGTCAAGCTCGAACTCAACAGCCTGGGCACCAGCGAATCCCGTGGTCGTTATCGCGAAGCGCTGGTCGAGTTCCTGTCCGCTCACCTGGACAAGCTCGACGAAGATAGCCAGCGTCGTCTGAAGACCAATCCGCTGCGGGTTCTGGACACCAAGAACGCCGACACTCAAGCAGTTCTGGTCGACGCGCCGAAAATGGCCGACTACCTCGACGACGAATCCCGCGTGCACTTCGAGGGCCTCAAGGCTCGCCTGGACGCTGCCGGCATTCCTTATGTGATCAACCCGAAGCTGGTTCGCGGGCTGGATTACTACAGCAAGACAGTTTTCGAATGGGTCACCGACAAGTTGGGCGCCCAGGGCACCGTGTGTGCCGGCGGTCGTTACGACGGTCTGGTGGAGCAGATGGGCGGTAAGCCGACAACGGGCGTTGGTTTCGCCATGGGCATCGAGCGTCTGGTGCTGCTTCTGGAAACTCTGGAGCAGATCCCGGAAGAGATTTCCCGTCAGGTCGACGTCTATCTCTGCGCATTCGGCGAGGCTGCCGAACTGGCGGCCCTGACGTTGAGTGAGAAGGTTCGTGATCAATTGCCCAACCTGCGCCTGCAAGTCAATGCCGGCGCCGGCAGCTTCAAAAGCCAGTTCAAGAAGGCCGACAAGAGTGGTGCGCTGTATGCGCTGATCCTCGGTGACGATGAAATGGCCCAGCAAGTGGTAGGTTTCAAACCCCTGCGTGGCCAGGGCGAACAACAAAGCATTGCCTGGGATGCGCTTGCAGCACACCTGGCCACCTGCGTCGTGCAGGGTTGAAGCTGTCATAAACAGCCGATTTAGCGATTAAGGAGTATTGGGGTGTCGAGTACCGAAGACGAAAACCTGGCGGATTTGAAGGACTGGTGGACACGCAACGGCAAGCCCCTGGTCACTGGCGGCCTGTTGGCGCTGGTCATCGTGTTCGGCTGGCAGGCCTTTCAGAAGTATCAGAGCAATCAGTCGCAAGGCGCCTCGATTCTCTATCAGCAATTGCTCGAAACCACGCTGACGCCTGACGGCAAGCCCGATGCCGCTCGTGTTTCGGACTTGGCCGGCAAGCTCAACAGCGAGTTCGGCGGTAGCGCTTATGCGCAGTACGGCAGCCTGTTCGTGGCGAAAGTGGCGGTCGACAGCGGCAAGCTGGACGACGCAGCCAGCGAGCTGAAAGCTATTACCGACAAACCGGCCAACCCGGCGCTGGGCGAAATTGCCCGTCAGCGTCTGGCGCAGGTGCTGGCCGCGCAGAACAAGGTTGATGAAGCCTTGAAGCTGCTCGAAGGTGATGCCGACAAGGCATTTCTGGCCACTCGCGAAGAACTCAAGGGCGACCTGCTGGTGCAGTTGGGTCGTACTGACGAAGCAAACGCGGCGTATCAAAAAGCCAAAGCGGCACTGTCGGATGAAGCGGCGGTCGGTGGCCTACAAATCAAGCTGGACGACCTGGCCAAAGGGGATGCGTGACGTGATCCGTTGGAAACATGCAGCATTGCTGGCTCTGGCCGTTTTGGCCGCGGGTTGCAGCAGTAACAGCAAAAAAGAATTGCCGCCGGCCGAGTTGACCGACTTCAAAGAAGAAGTGGTTCTGCACAAGCAGTGGAGTCGTTCGATCGGTGACGGTCAGGGCGAAACCTACAACATGCTGGTGCCGGCGATCGATGGCGATACCATCTATGCCGCCGACGTCACGGGTGAAGTCGTGGCGATGGATCGCAGCAACGGCGACGTCAAATGGAAAAAGGACCTTGATCTGCCTGTTTCCGGCGCCGTTGGCGTAGGTTACGGTTTGCTCACGATCGGCACCATCAAGGGCGAAATCGTTGCCCTGGACGCGATCAACGGTGAAGAGAAATGGCGCGCTCGCGTGTCCAGTGAAGTCCTCGCACCGCCGGCCAACAACGGTGACGTGGTTGTGGTTCAGACTCAGGATGACCGTCTGATCGGTCTGGATGCCGCCACCGGCAACCAGCGCTGGTTGTATGACAGCACGCCTGCGGTCCTGACTCTGCGCGGCACCAGTGCACCGATCGTCACCAACCGCCTCGCGGTGGCTGGCTTGTCGACCGGTAAAGTGGTCGCTCTCGATATTTCCAACGGCGTGCCGGTATGGGAACAACGTGTTGCGATTCCACAAGGCCGTTCAGAACTGGAACGTGTGGTCGATATCGACGGTGGCTTGCTGCTGTCCGGCGGTACTCTGTATGTCGCCAGCTATCAGGGTCGCGTTGCGGCACTGGACCTGGAAAGCGGTCGTCAGCTCTGGCAGCGTGATGCTTCCAGCTATGCCGGCGTCGCTCAGGGTTTCGGCAGTGTTTACGTGAGCCTGTCTTCGGGCACCGTTGAAGGCGTCGACGAACGTTCCACCACAGCTTTGTGGAGCAACGATTCGCTGGCCCGTCGTCAACTGTCGGCTCCGGAAGTGTTCTCCAGCTATGTTGCAGTCGGTGATATGGAAGGCTACCTGCACCTGCTGAGTCAGGTGGACGGTCGTTTCGTCGGCCGCGAGCGCATCGACAGCGACGGCCTGCGTGCCCGTCCGCTGGTGGTGGGTGACACGATTTATGTGTATGGCAACAGTGGCAAACTGGAAGCCCTGACCATCAAGTAAAGATTTGACTATGCTTGGGGTTTAACCCCCAAGCGGCTTCACCGTTTGTTGGACTGTAGGAGCGAGCCTGCTCGCGATGGACGTCAACGATTACGTTGGTGTCCTGAATAAACGCGGTGTATTGGCGTTTATCGCGAGCAGGCTCGCTCCCACAGACAAGCACGCAGTGATTGCCCCGAGCACCAGCCGCTGCCTCGCAGCGGCTTTTGTATTTTCTGAAATAACGAAGTGGAGAGCCGCATGGTTCCCGTAATCGCCCTGGTGGGCCGACCGAACGTCGGCAAGTCCACCTTGTTCAACCGCCTGACCAGGACTCGCGACGCCATCGTCGGCGACTTGTCCGGTCTGACCCGTGATCGCCAATACGGTGAGGCCAAGTGGCAAGGGCGTTCCTACATTCTGGTCGACACCGGCGGTATCTCCGGTGACGAGCACGGTATGGACGAAAAAATGGCCGAGCAGTCGCTGCTGGCCATTGAAGAGGCCGATGTCGTTCTGTTCCTGGTAGATGCCAAGGCCGGTTTCACCGCCGCCGACCAGATGATCGCCGAGCATTTGCGCAAACGTAACAAGCGTTCTTACGTGGTTGCCAACAAGGTCGACAACATCGACCCTGAAATGGCCCGCGCCGAATTCGCCCCGTTGGGCATGGGCCACGCGATCCCGATCGCCGGTGCTCATGGTCGTGGCATCACCCAGATGCTGGAAATCGCCCTCAGCGACTTCCCGAAAGACGATGACGAGCTGGAAGAAGGCGAGGAAGAGATCGTTGCCGAAGGCGAGGAAGCCAAGCGCATTCCTGGCCCAAGCGAAAAAGACGGGATCAAGATCGCCATCATCGGCCGCCCGAACGTCGGCAAGTCGACCCTGGTCAACCGCATGCTCGGTGAAGACCGTGTCATCGTCTATGACGAGCCCGGCACCACCCGCGACAGTATCTACATCCCGTTCGAGCGTAACGACGAGAAGTACACGCTGATCGACACCGCCGGTGTGCGCAAGCGCGGCAAGATCCACGAAGAAGTCGAAAAATTCTCCGTGGTCAAAACCCTGCAAGCGATCAAAGACGCCAACGTGGTGATCTTTGTAATGGACGCCCGCGAAGGCGTGGTCGACCACGACCTCAACCTGCTGGGCTTCGCCATTGAGTCGGGTCGTGCGCTGGTGATCGCGATCAACAAGTGGGACGGCATGACGCCGAGCGAGCGTGACTTCGTGAAGGTCGAGCTGCAACGTCGACTGTTCTTCGTCGACTACGCCGACATCCACTTCATCTCGGCCCTGCACGGCACGGGCGTGGGCAACCTCTACGCCTCCGTCCAGAACTCGTTCAAGTCTGCGGTCACCCGCTGGCCAACCAACCGCTTGACCACGATTCTGGAAGATGCGGTTGGTGAGCACGCGCCACCGATGGTCAACAACCGCCGGATCAAGCTGCGCTATGCCCACTTGGGTGGTGCTAACCCGCCGATTATCGTGATCCACGGTAACCAGATCGAGAAAGTGCCGAAGTCTTATGTGCGCTATCTGGAAAACACTTACCGTCGTGTGCTCAAACTGGTCGGTACGCCGATCCGTATCGAGTTCAAGGGCGGCGAGAACCCGTACGAAGGCAACAAGACCTCGCTCACCGACCGTCAGGTCAACAAAAAGCGCCGCATGATGTCGCACCACAAGAAGGCCGACAAAAAGCGCCGCGACAAGCGTTGATTCGGTTTCCCACACCTTTGTGTGTGGGCTTGTGTGGCGAGGGAGCTTGCTCCCGCTCGACTGCGCAGCAGTCGCAAAACCAGCCGACGCGTTCTATCTGAACGATCTCGGTTGAAGATATTGGGACCGCTTCGCGGTCCAGCGGGAGCAAGCTCCCTCGCCACAGGTGTGTGGTGAATGTTTTAGAAGAGGGGCGCCAGCGGGCGCCCTTTTTTTATGGGCGCCGGATGGGCTATCCTCGGGCTCTCCCGCGCCGCCGTTAGAGCCGGGTGTAGAGCAGGGAATCACCGATGATCACCAGTAAGCTGCCGAATGTCGGCATCACTATCTTCACTCAGATGTCTCAGCTCGCGGCGCAAACCGGGGCGATCAACCTGTCCCAGGGTTTTCCCGATTTCGATGCCCCGCAAGCCTTGTGCGATGCGGTCGGCCGCCACATCGCCAGTGGCCACAACCAATATTCACCGATGACCGGCCTGCCGGCGCTGCGTCAGCAGATTTCGGCGAAAATCGCCCGCAGCTACGGCGTCAACGTGGATGCCGACCATGAAGTGACGGTCACGCCCGGCGCCACTCAAGCGATCTTCTGTGCGATTCAGGCGGTTATCCACAGCGGCGACGAAGTGATCGTGTTCGATCCGTGCTACGACAGTTACGAGCCGTCGGTTGAGCTGGCGGGTGGTCGTTGTGTGCATGTGCAACTTGGGCTGAATGACTTTGCCATCGACTTCGAGAAGCTTGCCGAAGCGATTACCCCGCGCACCCGGATGATCGTTCTCAACTCCCCGCATAACCCGAGTGGCGCGCTGATCAGTCGTGCCGAACTGGATCAGTTGGCTGCGTTGATTCGGGATCGCGACATCTACATCGTCAGCGACGAAGTCTACGAACACCTGGTCTTCGACGGCGTGCCTCATGTCAGCGTGCTGAACCACGAAGAGTTGTATCAACGCGCCTTCGTAGTCAGTTCCTTCGGCAAGACCTACCACGTTACCGGCTGGAAAACCGGCTACGTGGTGGCCCCGCCGGCGCTCACTGCCGAGCTGCGCAAGGTGCACCAGTACGTCAGTTTCTGCGGCGTGACACCGCTGCAATACGCCTTGGCCGACTTTATGGCCGAACATCCTGAACACGTCGAAGAGTTGCCGGGTTTCTACCAGACCAAGCGCGATCTGTTCTGCGATCTGCTGGCGCCGTCGCGTTTCAGCTTCAAGCGGGTGACCGGCACGTATTTCCAGCTGGTCGATTATTCGCAGATTCGCCCGGACCTCAATGACGTCGAGATGGCGCTGTGGATGACCCGTGAACATGGCGTGGCGAGCATCCCGATCTCGGTGTTCTACCAGACGCCACCCGAGGGCCAGCGTCTGGTGCGCTTGTGCTTCGCCAAACGCGAGGAGACGTTGCGTGAAGCAGCGGCAAAACTATGCGTGATCTGAGTGCACTGCCCAATCTGAATGTCGCGCTGATCCAGACCACCCTCGCCTGGCATGACCGCCAGGCCAACCTGGAGCATTTCGAGCAATTGCTTGAGCAGGCTCGCGGGGCGGACCTGATCATTCTGCCGGAGATGTTCACCACCGGTTTTTCCATGGAATCGGAAACTCTCGCAGAAGCGGAAAACGGTCCGACCAGCAAATGGCTGCGCGTCCAGGCGGCAAAACTCGACGCGGTGATTACCGGCAGCGTCATCGTCCAGGCCGCCGATGGCAGCCACCGCAATCGTCTACTGTGGGCGCGGCCGGACGGAGAGGTCTGGCACTACGACAAGCGTCACCTGTTCCGCATGGCCGGCGAGCACAATCACTACACGCCGGGCGAGCGCCAGGTGCAGTTCGAACTCAAGGGTTGGCGAGTGCGGCCGCTGATTTGCTACGACCTGCGTTTCCCGGTCTGGAGCCGCGATGCCCAAGACACCGACTTGCTGCTCTACACCGCCAACTGGCCCGGAGCACGCCGCCAGCACTGGAACCGTTTGCTGCCGGCGCGGGCGATTGAAAACCTCTGCTACGTGGCCGCGGTGAATCGCATCGGTACCGACGGCAAAGGTTTTGCCTACACCGGTGACAGCCAGGTGCTGGATTTCCAGGGAGAGACATTGCTCAGTGCGGGCGAAGCCGATGGTGTGTTTCAGGTCGTACTGAATGCGGCGGATCTGCAAGCCTACCGCACACGTTTCCCGGCCAATCTCGATGCCGATACGTTCGAGTTCACCTGAAGTCTCGACAGCCTGAGCCGGCCTCTTCGCGAGCAAGCCCGCTCCCACATTGGATTTGTGTTCACACAGGTCAAATGTGGGAGCGGGCTTGCTCGCGAAGAGGCCATGACAAGCACCACAAAAATCACAGGCAAACAAAAAGGCCCCAAGGTTCTCACCTTGGGGCCTTTTGCATTTCAGCGAACGCTTACGCCGCTTTCGCTTCCGGCTGGCTCAGGGAGCGGTTCAGCGCGCTGAACAGGGCCTTGAAGCTCGCGGTGGTGATGTTTTCATCGATGCCGACGCCATGCACCGCACGTTCACCGTTCACACGCAGTTCAATGTAGGCCGCGGCCTTGGCATTGGTGCCCGCGCCGATCGCGTGTTCGTTGTAGTCCATGATCTCCACCGGAATCGGCAGACCGGCCACCAGCGCTTCCAGCGCACCGTTGCCCTTGCCGCGCCAGTGCAGGTTGGTTTCGCCCTGACCTTTGCCCGAGACTTCCACTTCCACGGCGCTGTGACCGTTCTCTTCCTGCAGGCGATGGCTGACCAGCGCATACGGGGTGTTGGCCTGCAGATACTCGCTGTGCAGCAAGGCGTGGATCTGTTGAGCGGTCATCTCAAGGCCCAGGCGATCGGTTTCACGCTGCACCACTTGGCTGAACTCGATCTGCATGCGACGCGGCAAGCTGATGCCGTATTCCTGTTCCAGCAGATAAGCGATCCCGCCCTTGCCCGACTGGCTGTTGACGCGGATCACCGCCTCGTAGCTGCGGCCGATGTCGGCCGGATCGATTGGCAAGTACGGCACTTCCCACAGTTCGTCCGGTTTCTGCTGGGCGAAGCCCTTGCGGATCGCATCCTGGTGCGAGCCGGAGAACGCGGTGTGAACCAGGTCGCCGACGTACGGGTGACGTGGGTGCACCTGGATCTGGTTGCACTCCTCGACGACTTTGCGCACGCCGTCGATGTCGGAGAAGTCCAGCTCAGGGTGAATGCCCTGGGTGTAGAGGTTCAGCGCCACGGTCACGAGGTCGACGTTACCGGTACGCTCGCCGTTGCCGAACAGGCAGCCTTCGACACGGTCGGCGCCGGCCATCAGGCCCAGTTCGGTGGCCGCAACGCCGGTGCCACGGTCGTTGTGGGTGTGCAGGCTGATGATCACGCTGTCACGACGGTTGATGTGACGGCCGAACCATTCGATCTGGTCGGCATAGATGTTCGGGGTCGCGCATTCGACGGTGGCTGGCAGGTTGAGGATCACCTTGTGCTCAGGCGTCGGATTCCAGACCTCGATCACCGCGTCGCAGACTTCCTTGGCGAACTCCAGTTCGGTCGCGCTGAAGGTTTCCGGCGAGTATTCGAAGGTCCACTCGGTGTTCGGCTGCTGGGCCGCGTATTTGACGAACAGCTTGGCGGCGTTCACGGCGATGGCCTTGACGCCGTCCTTGTCCTGGTTGAAGACGATGCGGCGGAAGGACGGGGAGGTCGCGTTGTACAGGTGAACGATGGCTTTCTTCGCCCCACGCAGGGATTCGAAGGTACGCTCGATCAGGTCTTCACGGCCCTGGGTCAGCACCTGAATGGTGGTGTCGTCCGGGATGTGGTTGCCTTCGATCAAGGTACGCACGAAGTCGAAGTCGGTTTGCGAAGCGGCCGGGAACGAGGCTTCGATCTCTTTCACGCCGACCTGCACCAGGGTTTTCCAGAAGCGCAGCTTCTTGACCGCGTCCATCGGCTCGATCAGCGACTGGTTACCGTCACGAAGGTCGGAACTGCACCAGATCGGCGCTGCGGTAATCGTCTTCGACGGCCAGGTGCGGTCTGGTATGTCGATGGTCGGAAACGCGCGGTATTTCGAAGACGGGTCTTTGAGCATGCTCATCGGGAAATCCTTATTGTGTGGGCCGAAAAAAGGCGGCCTGCCGGTGGATCAACTGTTCTTGGGAAAGGCGTAGGGCGAGGCACCGCGATTCAGCCTGGCAGTCGTGCGCTGACGAGGCACAGGCTGCGGTGCTGGCGAAGCTGAATGAGGGTATGCGAGGTTTTCATGCCTTCAACCCTAACCGCCGTGGTTGAGGATGGCAAGCAGTCGAAAAAAATTGAGAGGAATACTCGAAAAAGCGCTTATGCCGCGATTTTATTGCTTCGAATGGTCGTGATTGTTTTGATGTTTGCGCGAGGTTTGAGCGTTGCGCAATTGAAAGTTGGCGGTCTTGTGTCGGTGGGCGCAGCTATTCTTAAAGCCTCAACCAGGCGACTGGAATGCGGGAGTCGGCAATGAACGAGTCGGATTGGAAGCTTTATAGCGCGCTGCGCCCGAAGGCGCATGAACGGATGTGCATTCGGATCATGGAGGAGGTCGAGCGTACGGTTCTCGACACAAGCCTGGCGCCATATGACCGGATCGAAGCCAGCGAAGAACTGCTGAAGGCCGGGCAAAAAGAGCTGTATTGGGCGTTTGGCGTTTTCAGGTTCTCACGCCATGAGGCCCGCTCTCACTTGCTGGGGTTGTGTGCCCGCGGGTTGATCACGGCGGAAGAATTGGCTGGCTTCTCGGAAGAAACTCAAACCTGGATCAACCATTGTCTGGCGGACCGGGAGGTCCATGGGATTGAGGACTTGGAAGCGGAATAAGCCGCGTTCTTGAGATCGCCTTCGCGGGCAAGCCTCGCTCCTACAGATATTGGGTGATCACACGATTTGGTCACGACGCAAATCTGTAGGAGCGAGGCTTGCCCGCGAAGAGGCCGGCAGCCTCAACGACTATTTATGGCTGAAATGCACCAATAAAAATCGCCGGATCCACCCGCGCATCATTCAGGCTGACATTCCAGTGCATATGCGGCCCGGTCGCCCGCCCGGTAGAACCCACCTTGCCCACCACTCCACCACGCGCCAGCTGCTGCCCCACCTTCACATCAATCTTCGACATATGGCAGAACATGCTGATAAAGCCCTGCCCATGATCGACAAACACCGTGTTGCCGTTGAAAAAGTAGTTGCCGATCAAAATCACCTTGCCCGCCGCCGGGGTCTTGATCGGTGTGCCGGCCCCCACGGCGAAATCCAGGCCTGAGTGAGGATTACGCTCTTCACCATTAAAGAACCGGCGCACGCCGAACTTGCTCGACAGCGGCCCGTTGACCGGTTTGTCCAGCAGCAGGTTGCTTGGCGTGTTCGGGCTGAACGTGCGGTAGGCAGCGATCTGCTCGGCCAGTTCGCCTTCGATACGCTTCAGATTCTCCGGGTTCGGATTGACCTGCTGCGTGTTCTTCAGGGTGATGTGCTGTTCCGGGTACTTCTTGCTGCCGACCGTGAAACTCAGATTACGACCGCCGCTGCTGACCTGCTGCGTCCCCGGTTTAACCGTCAACGGCACGCCGACAATCGCCAGCCAATTGCTCTGTTCCTTGACCACCAGCACCGGTTTGCCTTGATAACTGGCTTTTGGCGCCTGGGCAGCAGTGCCCAGATCCACCACGGCCACGCCACCCGGCACCGGTTTGTTCAGCAGGCGGGTGATGTAACTGTCGGCGTGGGCATTGAAGGTCAGGCACAACAACAGCAGCGGAGCTAAAAAACGCGGCATGGATCAATCCAGTAAAGAAAGGGTGACAGGCGTCAGGTGATTGTCTTCGACCCGGACTTGCAGCTCGCCGTCTCCCAGTTTGGCTTTCAGCCGTTGACCGGGGTGGGTTTGCTCGGCACTGCGAATCGCGTTGCCGCGTTCATCCAGCAAAATGCTGTAGCCACGGGCCAGCGTCGCGAGCGGGCTGACCACCTGCAGCGTCTGCACCTGACTTTGCAGTTGCAGACGACGGGACTTGAGCCCTTCGCGCATCGCACGCGGCAGGCGCTCGGCGAAGCTGTCGAGGCGCTGACGAAGCATCGCCAGTTGCCGTCCCGGATGCTGCCCGGCGAGGCGGGTCTCCAGACGGATCAAGCGTTCGCGGCGGGTATTGAGGCTGCGTTCGAACGCGCGGCGCATGCGCATGTCCAGGTCATCCAGGCGTTGCGCCTGTTGGCGCAGACGCTCGCCAGGATGACGCAGGCGACGGGACATACCTTCCAGGCGCAAGCGGTCGCGCATCAAGCGGTCGCGGATGCGCATCACCAGACGACGATGCAGGCTCTCGACCCGGCGCACCAGGTCGCTGGAATCCGGTGCGAGCAATTCGGCGGCAGCGGAAGGCGTCGGGGCGCGGACGTCGGCGACGAAGTCACTGATCGAGACGTCGGTTTCATGGCCGACGGCGCTGACAATCGGCGTCACGCAGGCATCCACGGCGCGGGCCACGGCTTCTTCGTTGAAACACCAGAGGTCTTCCAGCGAACCGCCGCCACGGGCGAGGATCAGCGCATCGAAACCGCGAGCGTCCGCCAGTTTCAGTGCGCGGACGATCTGCGCAGTTGCTTCGCGGCCCTGCACGGCGGTCGGGATCAGCGTCAGCTGGACCTGCGGCGCGCGGCGGCGAAATACACTGATGATGTCGCGAATTACCGCGCCAGTCGGCGAACTGATAATGCCGATGCGCTGCGGATGCGCCGGCAACGGCACTTTGCGTTCGGCGCTGAACAGGCCTTCGGCGCTGAGTTTTTCCTTCAACGCATCGAAGGCCAGACGCAGTGCACCGTCACCGGCCGGCTCTACGGTGTCGAGGATCAACTGATAGTCGCCACGCCCCTCGAACAGCGAAACCTTGCCGCGCACCTTGACCGCCAGACCGTCTTTCAACGCCTGACGAACCCGCGCCGCGTTCTGCCGGAACAACGCGCAACGCACTTGGGCGCCGCTGTCCTTGAGGGTGAAATACACGTGGCCAGACGCCGGCCGGGCGAGGTTGGAGATTTCGCCTTCGACCCAGATATTGCTGAACACGTCTTCAAGCAACACCCGCGCACGGCCGTTGAGCTGGCTGACAGTCAGGACTTCACGGTCCAGGCCGAGTCTTGCAAAGGGATCTTTAATCATGGGGCGCAGTTTAAAGGCATTCGGCGGTGAATCTCCATGAGCCAGCAAAAATCCCCTGTAGGAGCGAGCCTGCTCGCGATGGCGGTGTGTCAGTCGACTGAAATATTGAATGTGAAAACGCTATCGCGAGCAGGCTCACTCCCACAGGTATTTGTGCAGGTGTTGATGAAGTGTTGGACCAATGCGGTGGGATTTTGCTTGCAGGCGAGGGCGACAGTGCTGTGGCAATCCGGGTCGGCCAACGGCAGGAAACGGATGTCGGGCGGCGCAATGTCCTGCATCGACTCCGGCAGCAGGGCGATGCCGAAACCGGCCTGAATCAGTTGCAGTTGCGTGGTTTTGCGCGACACCACCCGCGCCGCTTTCGGGAAAAAGCCCTGACGCATGCATAACTCGGCGGAAAGATAACTCAACCCGCCACGCTGCGGATGAGGAATGGAGATAAACGCCTCATCCTTCAACTGCGACAGATTGATCCTCAGAGGGGACTTATCCACAGCCAGCCGATGATTGGGGGGAACGGCCAGCAGCAATCGTTCGCTATACAAAGGAACAATCTGCACGCCTTCACGCTGGCGCAACACCGGCAGGCGCAGCAGTCCGACATCCAGCCGACCGTCGGCCAATGCTTCAAGTTGCGCTTCGGAAGACAGCTTGGCGATGTCCATGGACACGCCGACATGCGCATCCAGATAGTCGCTGATACCTCGCAGCAGGCGGCCACTCATGGGCACGGTGCTGGAGTGGCTGAGGCGCAAGGTGCCGAGTTCGCCATTGCCGACCTGGGTGGCCATCTCACTGGCTTTGGTCAGCTCATTGAGCAGGTTTCTGGCCCGGGGCAAGAAGGCTTCACCGGCCGCCGTCAGTCGGGGCTGGCGTGCGGTGCGCTCGAACAATGGCGTTTGCAGCCGCGTTTCCATGTCCTTGATTTGCCGGCTCAGGGCCGACTGAGCAATGAACAATCGTTCGGCCGCGGCACTGAAACTCCCGCAGTCGGCGATTTCCACGAAGTAACGCAATTGGCGGGTAGAAAGCACCAGGCATGCCTTTTTGAGATGGGTGGACGGCTTTGATGATATTAGTCGCAAGACTCGGTGCTGGCTAAAGTCATCCCGGGTATTCAAGGAAGCCGTGCAGATGAATGTGCTTGAGATGTTGAACCAATGGCCATTCGGCGCCACGGATTGGCTGGTGATTGGATTGGGCATTGCCCTGGCGTACATCGTGTTTGGCATCGCCGGGTTTGGTACCGCGTTGGTGGCGGGGCCGATTCTGATTCTGTTCATGCCGCTGTCGAAGATCGTGCCGTTGCTGGTGCTGCTGGATTTCGTCGCGGCGTTCGGCAATCTGCTGCCTTCGCGACGGGAGGTTGCGAAACCCGAGTTGCTGCGGCTGCTGCCCTGCATGGCGGTGGGTTGCACGCTGGGGGTGATCTTTCTGCTGAACCTCAAATCCGATGTGTTGTTGCTGTTGATGGGGCTGTTTATCAGCGCCTATGCGATTTACAGCCTGTGGGTCAAAACCCGGCCGACGCAATTGTCCGCCGGTTGGGCCGTGCCGATGGGCACGGTGGGCGGGCTGTTCGGGGCTTTGTTTGGCAGTGGCGGCTTTTTATATGCGATCTATTTGAACAGCCGGTTGCCCAAAGAGGCGGCGCGGGCGACCCAGAGTGCGCTGATCAGTTGCAGCACCGTGGTGCGCCTGAGTCTGTTTGCCGTCGCGGGTGTCTATGCCGAGCTACCCTTGTTGGTATTGGCGTTGTGTTTGTTGCCGGCCATGGCCTTGGGGTTGTGGATCGGCCGGCGGTTGACCATGAAATTGTCCCGCGAGGCGTTCGTGCGGCTGGTGACCTGGTTGGTGCTGGCGAGCGGGATTGCCTTGATCGGGCGTTATTTGAGTACTTGACCGGATTTCGTCAGGGATTAAGCTGCCGGCCGCAAAACCCTGTGGGAGCGAGCCTGCTCGCGATGGCGTTGGGTCAGTCAACATCACTGTTGGCTGGAACGGCCCAATCGCGAGCAGGCTCGCTCCCACAAGGGCGGATCACTCAGTATTAGCAGGCTTGCACCATGAACTCCCAAAGCATCATCGTCCCGAAAATCTCCACGCTGCCGGTGCACGAACCCCGGGCCCGGGCGGTTGTGCGCTGGCTGGTGCGCAAGAACATCATCAAGGAAGAGCTGACCACCTGTGGTCGTACCGGCAACCGCATGGCCCACGCCATCGCCGACGGTGCCCGCGCGGTGGTGTTGCATCCACAGGCGCTGCCGTTCAGTGAGCCGATCAATGGCCTGGAGATCATCACCAAGCGTTGCATCTATACGCCGGCCAAGGGATTCCTGGAGGAAGCGGGTTGCGCCGAGTGCCGCAAGGAAGTCGGCGAAGCGCTGTTCGACAGCCTGGAAGACTGGATGCCGGGGCGCACCGATAACTTCACCTGCCCGGAATGCGGGCATGAAGACGACATCAACGGCTTTCTATTCCTGCAGGAATGCGGTTTTTCCAACCTTGGATTCATCTTTAATAACTGGGCCGAGGCCGGGTTCAAGCAGAGCTTTATCGATGAGTTTGCCGATTGGCTGGATCAGCCAGTCAGTTGGGTGAAAGTCGAGCTGTAGGACGCGACAATCCCCGTATATCAGCAATGCTGATAATAGACAGAGTTTTACATTGAACCCGAGGGGGTGTCTGACTATAATGGCGCGCTTCCATTTTCCCGCTCGGGAGCCCCCGCGATGCTGCGTATCAGCCAAGAAGCTCTGACATTCGACGACATTCTCCTAGTGCCTGGTTATTCCGAGGTGCTTCCTAACGAAGTCAGTCTCAAGACCCGCCTAACCCGTGGCATCGAGCTGAATATTCCTCTGGTTTCTGCCGCCATGGACACCGTCACTGAAGCCCGTCTGGCAATTGCCATGGCTCAGGAAGGTGGCATCGGCATCATCCACAAGAACATGACCATCGAGCAGCAAGCTGCCGAAGTCCGCAAGGTCAAGCGTTACGAAGCCGGTGTGGTCAAGGACCCGATCACTATCGAGGCTGACGCCACGGTTCGTGAACTGTTCGAACTGACCCGCCAACACAACATCTCCGGCGTTCCGGTTTTGCACAATGGCGACCTGGTCGGCATCGTCACTTCCCGTGACGTGCGTTTCGAAAACCGTCTGGAAGCCACTGTCCGCGAAGTGATGACGCCTAAAGAGCGTCTGGTCACCGTCAAGGAAGGCGCCGACAAGAACGACGTTCGCGAGCTGTTGCACAAGCACCGCATCGAACGCGTCCTGATCGTCGACGACAAATTCGCCCTCAAAGGCATGATGACCGTCAACGACATCGAAAAAGCCAAGGCTTACCCGCTGGCCAGCAAGGACGATCAAGGTCGTCTGCGCGTTGGCGCTGCTGTCGGTACCGGTAAAGACACCGGTGACCGCGTAGCCGCCCTGGTCAACGCCGGCGTTGACGTGGTGGTGGTCGACACCGCACACGGTCACTCCAAAGGCGTGATCGACCGCGTTCGCTGGGTCAAACAGAATTTCCCTGAAGTGCAGGTCATCGGCGGCAACATTGCCACCGGCGCTGCCGCCAAGGCCCTGGCCGAAGCTGGCGCTGATGCAGTCAAGGTCGGTATCGGCCCGGGCTCGATCTGCACCACCCGTATCGTCGCCGGTGTCGGCGTCCCGCAAATCAGTGCCATCGCCAACGTCGCCGCTGCCCTTGAAGGCACAGGCGTTCCGTTGATCGCCGACGGCGGCATCCGTTTCTCCGGTGACCTGTCCAAGGCCATCGTAGCCGGTGCTTCCTGCGTGATGATGGGCTCGATGTTCGCCGGTACTGAAGAAGCGCCAGGCGAGATCGAACTGTTCCAGGGTCGCTCGTACAAGGCTTACCGCGGCATGGGTTCGCTGGGCGCGATGTCCCAGGCTCAAGGTTCCTCCGACCGTTACTTCCAGGATTCCTCGGCAGGCGCCGAGAAACTGGTACCGGAAGGCATCGAAGGGCGTGTTCCTTATAAGGGCAGCCTGAGCGCCATCATCCATCAACTGATGGGCGGCCTGCGTTCCTCGATGGGCTACACCGGCAGCGCCGACATCGAAGAAATGCGCACCAAGCCTGAGTTCGTGCGGATCACCGGCGCCGGCATGGCCGAGTCCCACGTCCACGACGTACAGATCACCAAAGAAGCGCCAAACTACCGCGTAGGTTGATGCTTCCAGCAAAAAGTTAAGTAACCGGGGCTGTTTTCAGCCCCGAGTTGTTTCTGATTTTCTTCACCGAACTGCATAGACGAGACTGACCACATGGCCCTCGACATTCACGCTCACCGCATCCTGATCCTCGATTTCGGTTCCCAGTACACCCAGCTGATTGCCCGCCGCGTGCGTGAAATCGGCGTGTACTGCGAACTGCATCCGTTCGATATGGATGAAGACGCGATTCGCGAATTCGCTCCAAAAGGCGTCATTCTCGCCGGCGGCCCCGAGTCCGTGCACGAAGCCAACAGCCCTCGCTGCCCGCAAGCGGTGTTTGACCTGGGCGTACCGGTCTTCGGTATCTGCTACGGCATGCAGACCATGGCTGAACAGCTGGGTGGCAAGGTTGAAGGTTCCGAACTGCGTGAGTTCGGTTACGCCCGTGTCGACGTGGTCGGCAAGAGCCGCCTGCTCGACGGCATCGAAGACCACATCGACGCCGACGGCCTGTTCGGCCTCGACGTGTGGATGAGCCACGGTGACAAGGTCACCAAGATGCCGCAGGAATTCCACATCCTGGCCAGCACCCCGAGCTGCCCGATCGCCGGCATGTTCGACGACGCTCGCGGTTACTACGGCGTGCAGTTCCACCCGGAAGTGACCCACACCAAGCAGGGCGGTCGCATCCTGTCGCGCTTCATCCTCGACATCTGCGGCTGTGAAGCGCTGTGGACACCGTCGAAGATTGCTGAAGACGCCATCGCTCAGGTTCGCGCCCAGGTCGGCACCGACAACGTATTGCTCGGCCTGTCCGGCGGCGTTGACTCCTCGGTGGTTGCAGCGTTGCTGCACAAAGCCATCGGCGACCAGCTGACCTGCGTCTTCGTCGACAATGGCCTGCTGCGTCTGCACGAAGGCGAGCAAGTGATGGCCATGTTCGCCGAGAACATGGGCGTCAAAGTGATCCGCGCCAACGCTGAAGACCAGTTCCTCGACAATCTGGCTGGCGAAAGCGACCCGGAGAAGAAGCGCAAAATCATCGGCCGTACCTTCATCGACGTCTTCGATGCCCAGTCCAACAAACTGGACAACATCAAGTACCTCGCTCAGGGCACCATCTACCCGGACGTGATCGAGTCGGCTGGCGCGAAAAGCGGCAAGGCTCACGTAATCAAGTCGCACCACAACGTGGGTGGCCTGCCGGAAGAAATGAACCTCAAGCTGGTTGAACCCCTGCGCGAGTTGTTCAAGGATGAAGTCCGTCGTCTGGGCCTGGAACTCGGCCTGCCGTACGACATGGTCTACCGTCACCCGTTCCCAGGCCCGGGCCTGGGCGTGCGGATCCTCGGTGAAGTGAAAAAGGAATACGCCGACCTGCTGCGTCGCGCCGACCACATCTTCATCGAAGAACTGCGCAAGGCCGACTGGTACCACAAGGTCAGCCAGGCCTTCGTGGTGTTCCAACCGGTGAAATCGGTTGGCGTTGTTGGCGATGGCCGTCGTTACGCCTGGGTCGTTGCCCTGCGTGCCGTGGAAACCATCGACTTCATGACCGCGCGTTGGGCTCACCTGCCTTACGAACTGCTGGAAACCGTCAGCGGCCGGATCATCAACGAAATCGAAGGCATCTCCCGCGTCACCTACGACGTGTCGAGCAAGCCGCCTGCGACGATTGAGTGGGAGTGATCCCGGTCTGACTGTCGCCTGTAACACCTGAAAGGCCCCGTGAGCGTAAGTTCACGGGGCCTTTTGCGTATCAGGCAGCTACAGCGGGCAGGCGTCCTTCCAGTGTCAGGCCTATGCGATTGAGGGCGTGTGTAAGGCTGAGCAGATTTGCGAAGGTCACTTGGTCAACAGCAGGCCAGGCCGGACGGTTGATCCGAAAGCCGCTATCCATTGCTCGCTCGATTGTCGTTCGCACAATCTGGTTGGTGCGGCTGCGATGAATCAGCGTGTAGGTTTCCTCCGACCTTTCAATGGTGAACATGCCTTGGCGGAACAGCAACTGATTGATCTGCTCGGGCGTTCGTTGAATGAACGGCGTCGGCATCTGCAGGCTGATGTCGGCGTACAGGGTGTTGGAATTGCCGCGCATCTGGAAGTTTACTCCCGCAACGTCATGGCCTACTTCGATGCCATGGTCGATGTCCAGGTGCTGACTCTGTTCGGGTCGCACTTCTTCGATGCGCAAACCGATACCACCCTCCGTTTCGCTGATGCCGGCCATTCCCCTGAACGTGTTGGTACTTTCCTGGTCGGTGAGCGCCAGCCATTTTCCGCCGCCGTTGCGGGCTTGAGTGGCCTGCATGATGGTGTGGGTGAGGTAGGTCTTGACTGATTGCCGTGACATGGCGCCCACGGTCGATTCTGTGTAGCGATAACTTGCCAGGCAGTCAGTGGCCTGGATTCGAATGCCGTGCTGTCGGGCCGATTTGACGACCTCCAGCGGCGTGAACTGTCCCGCAGGATCGCCTGGCAGCTTTTTCAGGTACTTCGCCAGCATGGCATTCATCTTCCCGGTCTCGGCGAAGTTGTTCAGGTCGACTTGATTGAAGTCGTTGAGCAGACGATGCATGTAGATCGTCTTGACGCCTCTCTTGGCCAGCGTCGGCATGTTTTCGATCAGGAACCGCATGCTGGCAATACGATCCTGACTTTCACCGACCACCAGCCCCGGCGCTGCATCGAATATCTTCTCGATGAGTTCGGTAACCGTCGTGGATGGCGTGATCACGGGCTGGACTGGGCGGGGAGGCAGCGAAGCGAAAAAGTTCTTGGGCATCTGGAATCCGGTTGCGTCCCTGACCAGTGCCGAGTGATGTCCGGCGACAAACTCTTCGTAGTGGGAGAGCCCTCTGATTTGTCCACCAGGCATGTTAATGACTTTTATATGGGTTTCCGGTTTGCCCAAAGCCAGGGAGGTCAGTGACCGGCCGTTGGGGGCATCGTATCGGGTCAAGTGCGACAGATCATTTGCTCTGGGCGGCACTGGAGCGGTGGGCTGCACGGGAGCAGCGGGCGGCACTGGAGCGGTGGGAGGCACTGGAGCAGCGGGCTGCACTGGAGCGGTTGACTGCACTGGAGCAGCGGACCGGGAGGGTCCGGGAACTGGCTTGCTGAGACCTTTGCCGCCAGCGGTTAATCGGAGTTTCGGCGCCAACTCCCATTCACCTTCGGCATTCAGGCGTACCGGAATCGACCCAGTGAAGGCATGCGGGTTTTCTGGGTCGATGATTGCCCAGGTTCCGCCGCCGTTAACGTCTGCCTCATAACGCACGTAGTAAGCCTGCTCGTTTATCAGGATGGCGTTGGATGGCTGTGAATCGAGTGTGTAGACACCCTGGAATTTCCCAGTGGTGGCTATGGGGTAGCTTTCAAGGATTTCATTGCTCTGCCAGTGCTCTGGCACCTCAAGCGCTTGCGCGGTTTCATCGGGCGGACCTGGTAACTTTCCAGGTTGCAGGGTGACTTCCTCCGATTCGTCGGGCGCCTGCGGATCTTGCGTGCCGACAGTTTCTTCTGGATCGAGCGTCTTGTTCAAGTCCGCCATCTCGGCCGCTTCTGCCGCCTCAGCCCCGGCTTCGTCCAATACACTGGCGTCCTTGAGCAGCGGAATGTTGAACAGCACATTGATGCCATCGAGCACCGCGCCAATGATGCCTGCCTTGCGTTCCACCGCTGTTTTGCCATTGACCGCCTTGTCGATGTTCAAGCCCATCGCAGCGATGCTGGCCCCGATCACCGGCAGCGCGATTGGCCAGCCCAGAACCGTCAATGGACCCAAAACATGCAGCCCGGCAGACAGGTAACCGAGCCAAAGCTGCTTGCGCATTTGGCCGTGGGTTACCAGCGTCAGATCGGCCTCTTCCAGCATCGTGCTCTGGACCGCCCAGCTCTGCCAGGTGAACGCATCACCGCTGATGGTGATGTTTTTCTGATTGATCAAGCGATGGTCATATTTACCCCAGGTGCCGACCAACTGGTTCATCAGCGGGGTGATGTTGTCGTGGATTTCTTTACGCACGGACAACGGAAAATGGGTCATGAACTCCGTACGGGGCTGCTCTTCATTCATTTGCAGCAAGATCCACCAGTGCATGTCCGTCAGTGTCGGATGCACGTGGAAGGGTTGTGCGGCGCCGGGGACGTAAGTGATCTGCCGATCTTTTTGGTCGACGATGCGCAGAATATCGGTGGCGACATGCCCTGCGATATCCAGGGCGCAGACACGAAGATCCGAAGGCGAAGCGGTTTGAGACTGCAGGGTCGCCAGGCTGATTGGCCAGGACGCGCCACCGACGACGGCCCTTACGACGGTCTGAAAATCCTCCTCTTCCAGTTGACCGCCTTGCCGCGCCTCGACGGCTTTGCTGAGGTAGTTACATTTGGCCAGGGTCCGGAAGTCATCGAAGTGTGTCGTCCAGAAAGCGTACAGTTTATTCAGATAGCGTTCACTGAGGTTCATCTCCCACAGGTCCGTGAGGACCTTGCTGGGGTACATCCGCACTTCGTTGGTTTCATTGAAAATACTGGCGTTTGCATCCGCAGTGTAAAACCCGCCATTACTGTTCAGTTCGAGGGCGTCGTCTTGATCGGTCACGCGGTACCCATGGATGACCAGTTGCGTCAGGGTCAATGATTCACAGGGGTTGGGGGCGTGCTCCCAACTCAGAAAAGCCTTTGTGCTGCTGGCCGAGACGTTGTCAAACCGATGCCACCAGACCTGATCCGGGTCCATGTCGGTGATACCGTGTTTTTTCAGGATTTCGCTGGCGACCGCATGGGCTTCTTCTTTCAAGCCCGGGCAGGCTGTCACGACGACGGGGGCAATCGTTAACAGTTGCTCCTTATCGGCGGCATTGGGTAACGCTTGAGTACTCTGATCAACGGGCATGCTCTCGCTCCTTGAGAAATGGGCCGTGAGGATTACCCATTTGCTCAAGGCAAGTGCACTACATAGTTATGCCCCAACCCGATTCGCGACCGTATAGGGTCAGCGCCGTGCCACGTCCGAAAAGTAGAACTTGTCGAGGGTGTGCCGTGATTCGGTGTACTCGAACTGGCGACCGTCCTGCAGGAAGGTCTGGTTGCTGACCACGATCACATGGCTCTGGCCGTCGAGGTCCAGGTGGTGCTGGTCGTCCTTGCTCCGGGGCACCGCTTCGATGGTGCGCTGGGCGTAGGCGATTTGCAGTTGCAGGGTCTGTTCGATGAAGGCGTAGATCGACTGCTCGGCGATGTCGCGGGACAGGCCGGGAATCACGTCGCTGACGAAATGGTTGATGTCGAGGATCACGCGTTTGCCGTCGATCCGCCGCACGCGCTTGATCCGCGTGATCAGGCTGCCTTCTTCAGCCTTGATGTGTTCGAGCAGCGCACCTTCGAGGGGGATCTGGGTGAACTCCACCACCTCGGTGCTGACGTCGTTGCCCAGTCGCGGATAAGTCTCCTGGAAGCTGACGATGCCGCCCAACTGGAATTCGATCGGGTTAGTCGACAGCACGAAGGTGCCTTTACCGTGGACTTTCTGGGCGAAACCGCGCTCCTGCAATTGCTCGATGGCCTTGCGCACGGTGCCGCGGCTGGCTTGATAGCTGTCCATCAATTCGGTTTCGGAAGGCAACCGGGCGCCGCGTTCCAGACGTTCGGTCGTGATGCTGGCAAGCAGATCGCTGTAGATCTGGTTGTATTTACTCATGGGTATGGCTCTGTGCCGCGATGTGCTCAAGGTTTCGAACCTTAAGGGCAGGGTAGGGGTTTGTCCATGCGGGTTTAGGTTTCATCGTTCTGGTGCGTAGGAAAAATCGCCGACTGTCGGGTTAGAGGTAAACAAAACCAAACTCGTCTGTACGAGTTGTTGCTTTAACTCGTACAGACGAGTACTTTTCGCTTTGGCGTGCTGCCAAAACAAAAAACTACAGCGGAAGAAAAGCATGAGCCACGACTATCCGAACATCGCCAGCGAGCTGCTGCAAAGCCTCGGCGGCAGCGACAACCTCGAGCAGGCCGCGCACTGCGTCACACGCCTGCGCCTGGCCCTCAAGGACCCGAGCCTGGTCGACAGCGCCACGCTGAACCAGATTGACCTGGTGAAAGGCTCGTTCTTCACCGGTGGCTTGTTCCAAGTGGTCATCGGCCCCGGCGAGGTTGAAAAGGTTTATGCCGAACTGCGCCGCCAAACCGGTCTCGCCGCTTCAACCATCGCCGACGTTAAACAAAAAAGCGCCGACAAGATAAACGCCATGCAGCGTCTGGTGCGGGTGTTCTCCGACGTGTTCATGCCGATCCTGCCGGCGTTGATCATTGCGGGGCTGTTGATGGGCATCAACAACCTGATTGGCGCCAAGGGCATGTTCATCGAGGGCCAGACCCTGCTGGATGCCTACCCGAAACTCGACGGGCTCTGGAGCCTGATCAACCTGATGGCCAACACCTCGTTTGTGTTCCTCCCGGCGCTGGTGGGCTGGTCGGCGGCCAAGCGGTTCGGTGGCAGCGAAATCCTTGGCATCGTGCTCGGCCTGATGCTGGTTCATCCCGATCTGCTCAATGCCTGGAACTACGGCAAGGCAGTCGCGGGTCTGGACGGCCAGAGCCTGCCGTACTTCGACATCCTCGGGCTGTTCCAGATCGAGAAGGTGGGTTATCAGGGGCAGATCCTGCCGATCCTGCTGGCGGCCTATGTGATGAGCGTCATCGAAAAATGGCTGCGGGCGCGGGTACCGAACGCGGTGCAATTGCTGGTGGTGCCGATCACCACCATCGTCGTCACCGGCGTGCTGGCACTGGCCGTGATTGGCCCGGTGACCCGGCATCTGGGGATTCTCATCACCGAGGGCGTGGTGACCCTGTTTGACCTGGCTCCGATGGTCGGTGGCGCGATTTTCGGTTTGCTCTACGCGCCGCTGGTGATCACCGGCATGCACCACATGTTCCTCGCGGTCGACTTGCAGCTGATCTCCACCCAGGGCGGCACGTTTATCTGGCCGATGATCGTCATGTCCAACCTCGCCCAGGGCAGCGCGGCTTTGGCGGTGTTCTACATGACCCGCAATGTGCGCGACAAAAGCATGGCCTCGACCTCGGCGATTTCCGCTTATTTCGGCATCACCGAGCCAGCGATGTTCGGGGTCAATCTGCGCTACAAATTTCCGTTCTATGCGGCCCTGACCGGCTCGGCCCTGGGCTGCATCTTCCTGTCGCTGAACAAGGTCCAGGCCTTGGCCATCGGTGTCGGTGGCTTGCCCGGTTTCATCTCGATCATTCCGCAGTTCATTCCGATGTTCGTGATCGGGATGGTCATTGCGATGGTCGTGCCGTTTGTTTTGACCTGCGGGTTGAGCATGAAGATTGTTCGCCCCGGGTATCGGGTTGCCTGACGGTCGCCACATCAATTTGTTGAAGGAATAGCGCCATGCAAGACTGGCAACGTTCGGTGATCTACCAGATCTACCCGAAGAGTTTTCACAGCCACGCCGGCAACCCTACGGGTGATTTGCTTGGCGTCGTGGCCAAGCTCGATTACCTGCACTGGCTGGGTGTCGATTGCCTGTGGATCACCCCGTTCCTGCGTTCACCCCAGCGCGACAATGGTTACGACATCAGCGACTACTACGCCATCGACCCGAGCTACGGGACCATGGCCGATTGCGAATTGCTGATCGCGGAGGCCGGCAAGCGCGGGATCAAGCTGATGCTCGACATCGTGGTCAACCACACCTCGATCGAGCACACCTGGTTCCAGCAGGCCCGCAGCAGCCTCGACAACCCGTACCGCGACTTCTACATCTGGCGCGATCAGCCCAACAACTGGGAATCCAAGTTCGGCGGTTCGGCGTGGGAATACGAGGCGCAGACCGGTCAGTACTTCCTGCACCTGTTCGATCACACCCAGGCCGACCTGAATTGGGACAACCCGAAGGTACGTGCCGAAGTCTTCAAAATGATGCGTTTCTGGCGCGACAAAGGCGTGGGCGGTTTCCGTCTGGATGTGATCAACCTGATCTCCAAACCGGCGGATTTTCCCGAGGACAACACCGACGGTCGACGCTTCTACACCGACGGCCCGAACGTGCATGAGTACTTGCAGCAAATGCACCGCGAAGTCTTCGAAGGTCATGACCTGATCAACGTCGGCGAGATGTCCTCCACCAGCCTGGAGCACTGCATTCGCTACTCGAAACCGGATTCGAAAGAACTGTCGATGACCTTCAACTTCCATCACCTGAAGGTCGATTACCCGAACCTGCAGAAGTGGATTCGCGCCGACTTCGACTTCCTCCAGCTCAAGCGCATCCTCTCGGACTGGCAGACCGGCATGCAGGCTGGCGGTGGCTGGAACGCGCTGTTCTGGTGTAACCACGACCAGCCGCGAGTGGTCTCGCGTTTTGGCAACGACGGTGAATATCGAGTGATCTCGGCGAAGATGCTCGGTACCGCGCTGCACTTCCTTCAGGGCACACCGTTTGTGTACCAGGGCGAAGAACTGGGCATGACCAATCCGGGGTTTGATCACATCGATCAGTACCGCGATGTCGAGACGCTGAACATTTTCCGGCTCAAGCGCGAGGCTGGGACCAATGATGTCGACAACATGGCGGCGATCATGCAGAAATCCCGGGACAACGGCCGTACGCCGATGCACTGGAACGCCGAGCCGAACGCAGGATTCAGTGCGGCAGAACCCTGGATTGGCGTGCCGGCCAACGCGACCCAGATCAACGTCGCCACTCAGTTCGACGACCCGGACTCCGTGTTGCACCACTACCGTCAGTTGATTGCCCTGCGCCGAAGCGAAGCGCTGTTGTCCGATGGTGTCTATCAGCAATTGCTGCCGGAGCACACGCAAATCTGGGCGTATGTGCGTGAAGGTCACGGTGAGCGTTTGCTGGTGCTGAATAACTTCTATGGCACGCCGTGCGAAGTGGAGCTGGCAGATGAAGTAATCAGCGACGCGATGGCTCAACGCTTGGTCATCAGCAACTACCCGGACTGTCCGCCGCGAAACCGGCAGATTCTTTTAAGGCCCTATGAGTCATTCGTTTTACACCTGACCGACTGACCGACCACTAAAAATACCGATTTAAAAAAACACGCAGAACGCTGCGCGGGGGAGTTTTGCGCGCCGAATTTGCGGAACAACACAATAAAAATAATGGAGTGGTTCTTGAAAACAACAATAAATCGCAGCCTTGTCGCCGCGAGTGTGTGTCTGGCGTTGCCATTATCGGCCCAGGCTCTGGAATTCGGCGGTTACCTGCGCAGCGGCGTTGGGACATCGGTCAACAGTGGTAAACAGCAGTGTTTCCAACTGCCCGGAGCGCAGACCAAATACCGTTTGGGCAACGAATGTGAGCAGTACGCCGAACTCGAACTGCGCCAGGACCTGTACACCCTGGACGACGGTTCGGTGCTGAGCGTCGACGGCATGGCTTCGCTGTATAACCAGTACGACAAGGACCTGACGTTCAACGGCGAAAACGGCTCGGTGCGCATGCCGCAGATGTACGCGCAGTGGTCGAACATGCCCAGCCTCAACGGCGGGTCGCTGTGGGCCGGCCGGCGTTACTACAAGCGGAACGACATCCACATCTCCGACTTCTACTACTGGAACCAGAGTGCCACGGGCGGCGGTATCGAGGATGTGCTGATCGGCGATTTGAAGTACAGCTACGCTTTTTCACGCAAAGACAACCTTTACCAGAAGGACTACATCAACCGTCACGATTTCAACGTCGCCGGCTTCGACACCAACCCCGGTGGTGAACTGGAGCTCGGGCTGAGCTACATCGATAAACCCGACAGCCGAGAGGCTCATCGCGGTTGGGCAATCACCACCCAGCATGTGCAAAAAGGCTTTCTGGGTGGCAAGAACAAACTGGCCTTCCAGTACGGTGAAGGCCCGGGCACCGGATTGGGTTATACCGGTAACGTGAAACTGGACGACAGCAACAAAAGCTACCGGCTGGTGGAGTTCTTCGACTGGCAAGTGACGCCACGATTTGGCGGGCAAGTCGAGGCGGTTTACCAGAAAGACATTCGGCCGGACGGTGCCGATCAGGACTGGATTTCCCTGGGGATTCGCCCGGCGTACGCGATCACCGAGCAGTTCAAACTGGTGGCCGAACTGGGTCACGATCAGGTCGAAGCCACGGGCGGCACGCGCAAGCTGAACAAGTTCACCTTCGCGCCGACGTGGTCGCCCAAAGGCCCGGAATTCTGGGCTCGGCCCGAGGTGCGTCTGTATTACACCTATGCCAGCTGGAACGAGGCGGCCAAACGGGCGGCCAATGAACTGGCGGCAGGTTCGGCGTTGTCCGATACCGGCGCCTTCGGCACGGCGCGGCACGGTTCGAATGTCGGATTGCAGGTCGAGTATTGGTGGAAATAAGCGATGCTGTCGGAGCCTCGCGCTCCATCGGCACTTCAAAGAACAGAACAGCAGGTGACGTCATGGCCACACCCCAACAATTGCAACTGCACGCCCCCCTGTCCGGCGTACTGGTGCCACTGGACCTCGTGCCCGATCCGGTGTTTTCCAGCCGCGTGATCGGCGATGGCCTGTGCATCGACCCGACCTCAACTACCTTGTGCGCGCCGCTGGCAGGGGTTGTCAGCAATGTGCAGGCAAATGGGCATGCGGTCAGCATCACCGGCGAAAAGGGTGTGCAGGTATTGATGCACATCGGACTCGACACGGTGAACCTGGCAGGGAAGGGGTTTACGCGGCTGGTGGAGGAGGGCCAGCACGTTGACGTGGGGCAATCGCTGATCGAGTTCGATGCCGATAGTGTTGCTTTAAATGCCCGCAGCCTGCTGACGTTGATGCTGGTGGTCAGCGGGGAGCCGTTCACCTGGCTGACGCCGGAAACGGGTCTGGTAGACAGTGGCCAGCCGCTTCTGAGTTTGTACCCTGTCGAGCAGGCAACGGATGTTCCGGTAGCGGAAGAGGACGAAGCACTGTTTTCCAAGCCGCTGACACTGGCCAACCCGAACGGCTTGCACGCCCGTCCGGCCGCGGTGTTCGCCCAGGCGGCGAAAGGTTTTTCGGCGAGCATTTACCTGCATAAAAAGCAGGAGAGCGCGAACGCGAAATCCTTGGTGGCGATCATGGCATTGCAGACGGCTCACGGTGACATTTTGCAAGTTAGCGCGGCCGGCCCGGATGCTGAAGCGGCGATCAAGGCGCTGACCGATCTGCTGGCCAGTGGATGCGGTGAAGCGGTGGTGGCCTCGGCGCAGGTCGAGGTGAGTGAGATCGAGGCTTCATCGCTGACGGTGCTGCGTGGGGTTTGCGCATCGCCCGGGTCGGCGTTTGGCCACGTGGTGCAGATAGCCGAGCAAAACCTCGAAGTGAATGAACTCGGTGCTACGCCGCAGGTTGAACGCGATCAACTGTCTCGCGCCTTGGCGGAGGCGCTGGTGGCCCTGCAACAATTGCGTGACAACGCCATGGGCGACGCCCAGGCAGACATCTTCAAGGCGCATCAGGAGCTGCTCGAAGACCCGGGTTTGCTGGAAGTGGCTCACGTGCTGATAAACGAAGGCAAAAGCGCCGGGTTTGCCTGGCGCGCGGCCACCGAGTCGACAGCCAACTTGTTCAAAAGCCTGGGCAATGCCTTACTCGCGGAGCGGGCGGCGGACCTGGCCGACGTGGGCCAGCGGGTGCTCAAGCTGATCCTCGGCGTACGGAATCAGGCGATGGAGCTGCCCGAAGGGGCGATCCTGATTGCCGAACAACTGACACCTTCACAAACCGCAGGGCTCGATACCCGCAAGGTGCTGGGTTTTGCCACGGTCGGCGGCGGCGCCACCAGCCACGTCGCGATCCTCGCCCGGGCGTTCGGTTTGCCGGCAATCTGCGGGTTGCCAATGCAGGTGCTGGCGCTGGTCAACGGAACCCAGGTGTTGCTCGATGCCGACAAGGGCGAACTGCAGCTGGATCCGGATTTGCAGGCCATTGAGCAGCTGCAAGCCAGGCGGCAGATTCAACAGCAACGCCAGCAGCATGAGTTGGCGCACGCGACGCTGGCTGCCTGTACCCGCGATGGTCATCATTTTGAAGTGACCGCCAACATCGCTTCGCTGGCTGAAGCCGAACAGGCCATGGCGCTGGGAGGCGAGGGCGTCGGTTTGTTGCGCTCGGAGTTTCTTTATCTGGACCGCAATCATGCGCCGAGCCATGACGAACAGGCGTCCACCTACAGCGCCATTGCCAAGGCACTCGGGCCGACGCGTAATCTGGTGGTGCGCACGCTGGATGTCGGCGGCGACAAACCTCTGGCCTACGTGCCGATGGACAGCGAAACCAACCCTTTCCTGGGCATGCGCGGGATTCGTTTGTGCCTGGAGCGTCCGCAGCTGTTACGCGATCAGTTCAAGGCCATCCTGACCAGTGCTGGTCTGGCTCGGCTGCACATCATGTTGCCGATGGTCACGCAGCTTTCGGAGTTGCGCCTGGCCCGGCAAATGCTTGAAGAGGAGGCGCTGGCATTGGGCCTCACGGCACTGCCCAAACTGGGGATCATGATCGAAGTGCCGGCCGCGGCACTGATGGCTGATCTGTTTGCGCCCGAGGTGGATTTCTTCTCCATTGGCACTAATGACCTCACGCAATACACCCTGGCCATGGACCGCGATCACCCGCGTCTGGCCAGTCAGGCCGACAGCTTTCATCCGGCTGTTCTGCGGTTGATTGCCAGCACCGTGAAGGCCGCGCATGCCCACGGCAAATGGGTTGGCGTGTGTGGCGCCATGGCCTCCGAGGCACTGGCCGTGCCGCTGTTGCTGGGGCTTGGGGTGGATGAGCTGTCAGTGAGCGTGCCGTTGATTCCGGCCATCAAGGCAGCCGTTCGCGAAGTGGACCTGGTGGACTGTCAGGCCATCGCACAGCAAGTGCTGGGCCTGGAAAGTGCCGGGCAGGTGCGCGAGGCGTTGCGCCTGTATCACGAGGCGACGGTCGATACTTCACTGGTTCTGGAGAACTGAACATGTTCGAGAAAATGCAGCGAGCGTTCTGGAAAGCGTTGACGCCGGATCTGGTGGTGGATGAGCCAAAGGTGGTTGCTCAGCCTGTTTCCGGGCTGGCGCCGGATATCGTAGCCGCGCTGGGTGGTGTGGATAACCTCAAGTCGCAGCAGCCTGTGGCGCTGACCCGGGTGCGGGTGGAGTTGCGGGATGTGGGGCGGATGGATCGGCAGGCTTTGAATATCGCGGGTGTGCCGGGTGTCATGACGCTGGATGACGGGGTGGTGCATTTGATTACCGGCCTCTAGCCGTAACCGCTCTCCTGTGGCGAGGGAGCTTGCTCCCGCCGGCCGATCCGCGCCCGGGCGAAGCAGTCGTAAACCGTTCGTCGCGGAGTGTCAGATGGAATGCAGTTACAGGTTTTGGGGCCGCTTCGCGACCCAGCGGGAGCAAGCTCCCTCTCCACAGGAGCTTTGCCAGCACTGATATCCCTGTGTCCCATTGCCGCCCCACCCTTACTGTTTCTCAACCGCAGGTGTATCGTATTCGCCTTTTACAGGCCCACGGGCCTGCCGCTGATACGTGAGGTAGTTGAGTTCATGTCCTTTACCCGTCGCCAAATCCTCGGTGGCCTGGCCGGTCTTGTTGTCGTTGGTGTCGGAGCGGGGGGCGCGTCGAGGTACTGGCTGGGCAAGATGGCTGACGCTGACGCCGGCCATGACTATGAGCTGATCGCGGCACCGCTGGACGTCGAACTGGTCGCCGGACACAAGACCGAGGCATGGGCGTTCGGCCCGTCGGCGCCGGGCACTGAACTGCGGGTTCGTCAGGGCGAATGGCTGCGGGTGCGCTTCATCAACCATCTGCCGGTGGCGACCACCATTCACTGGCACGGCATCCGCCTGCCACTGGAAATGGACGGCGTGCCCTACGTATCGCAGCTTCCGGTATTGCCGGGCGAATACTTCGACTACAAATTCCGCGTGCCGGACGCCGGCAGCTACTGGTATCACCCGCACGTGAACAGCAGCGAAGAACTCGGCCGTGGCCTGGTCGGCCCGCTGATCATCGAAGAGCGTGAGCCCACCGGTTTCAAGTACGAGAAAACCCTGAGCCTGAAGAGCTGGCATGTCGATGAAGAGGGCGCTTTCGTGGCCTTCAGCATTCCTCGTGAAGCCGCCCGTGGTGGCACGGCGGGGCGCCTGTCGACGATCAATGGTGTCTCGCAAGCGGTGATCGACTTGCCCGCCGGGCAAATCACCCGCGTGCGCTTGCTCAACCTCGATAACACGCTGACGTATCGCCTCAACATTCCCGGCGTCGAAGCGCAGATTTACGCGCTGGACGGCAATCCCGTGGAGCCGCGCCCCATGGGCAAGGAATACTGGCTCGGCCCGGGCATGCGCATCTGCCTGGCGATCAAGGCGCCGCCCGCCGGTGAAGAATTGTCCTTGCGCAACGGCCCGGTTCGCCTGGGCACAATCCGCTCGGTGGCGAACATTGAGGCACCCACTGAATGGCCGCCCGCGTTGCCTGCCAACCCGGTGGCCGAGCCGGACCTGGCCAATGCCGAGAAACTCAACTTCAATTTCGAATGGGTGGGCTCCGTGTCGGTCAACGTCGACAACGGCAAACCGCCAAGCCTGTGGCAGATTAACGGCAAGGCCTGGGACATCACGGACAAGACCTGCGCCGACCGCCCGATTGCCAAGCTCGAGAAGGGCAAGAGCTACATTTTCGAGTTGAAGAACATGACTCAGTATCAGCACCCGATTCACCTGCACGGCATGAGCTTCAAAGTCATCGCCTCGAACCGGCACAAGGTCATCCCGTACTTCACCGACACTTACCTGTTGGGCAAGAACGAGCGCGCGCAAGTCGCGTTGGTGGCGGATAACCCCGGGGTGTGGATGTTCCATTGCCATGTGATCGACCACATGGAAACCGGCCTGATGGCCGCCATCGAGGTGGCCTGATGCGTCAGATACGTCCCGCCGCGATCATCGACCGCAGCCGCGACCGCGACTTCATGCGCGAAGCACTGGCCCTGGCCGCACAAGGCGCGGCGCTGGGTGAAGTGCCGGTGGGCGCGGTGCTGGTGCAAGACGGCGAGATCATCGGCCGCGGCTTCAACTGCCCGATCAGCGGCAATGACCCGAGTGCTCATGCCGAGATGGTCGCGATCCGCGCTGCGGCGTTGGCCGCCAGCAACTATCGCCTGCCGGGCAGCACGCTGTACGTGACCCTTGAACCGTGCAGCATGTGCGCCGGGCTGATCGTGCATTCGCGGATTGCGCGGGTAGTGTATGGCGCTCTGGAGCCGAAAGCGGGGATCGTGCAGAGTCAGGGGCAGTTTTTTACCCAGGGGTTTCTCAACCATCGGGTGGTGTTTGAAGGTGGGGTGTTGGCGGAAGAGTGCGGGGCTGTACTTAGCGAATTCTTCAAGGCCCGCCGCGCGAAACCAGCAGACTAAACACCAAACCCCTGTAGGAGTGAGCCTGCTCGCGATAGCGGAGTATCAGTCAATAGTGATGTCGACTGACACACCGCTATCGCGAGCAGGCTCGCTCCCACAGGGGATCTCCTATGGATAGGAGATTGGTGTTTTATTTGCGAGCGACGATGACGGCGCGCATCGGCGCCGGCAAACCTTCCACTGTCTTGCTGTGGTCTTCAGGATCAAGAAAATCACTCAACGACTGATACTTCATCCACTCCGTCCCGCGCTGTTCCTCGACCGTGGTCACGCTCACGTCGACGCAGCGAACATCCGTGAACCCGGCACGCCGCAGCCACAACTCCAGCGCCGGCACCGACGGCAAAAACCACACGTTACGCATCTGCGCATAACGGTCCTCCGGCACCAGCACCTGTTGCTGATCGCCTTCGATCACCAGCGTCTCCAGCACCAGCTCACCGCCCTTGACCAGGCAATCCTTCAGCGCCAGCAAATGCTCGATCGGCGAGCGACGGTGGTAGAACACCCCCATGGAAAACACAGTATCGAAGCCTTCCATGTTCGGCGGCAGGTCTTCGAAAGGGAATGGCAGGTGCCAGGCATTGGGTTCTGACAAGTAGCGCTGCACCGCCTGGAACTGGCAAAAGAACAGCCAGTTCGGATCGACACCGATCACGCTGTCCGCGCCAGCACCGAGCATGCGCCACATGTAGTAACCATTGCCGCAACCCACATCGAGGATGCGTTTGCCCTTCAGGTCCAGATGCGGTGCAACGCGCGACCACTTCCAGTCCGAGCGCCATTCCGTGTCGACGTGCACACCAAACAGGTCGAACGGGCCTTTGCGCCAGGGCGACAAGCCCATCAGCGCGGTACGCATTTGCGCACGGGTTTCATCGTCGCAATCAGTGTCCAGTGTCAGACCGTTGAGCAAATCAACTTCACTCGGCTGAATCTTCGGCAAGGCATCCAGCGCACTTTGCCAGCGCTCCAGGTCGCCATGACCCTTTTCCATTTTCTTGTCGAGTTGCGCTTGCAGGGTGTTGGCCCATTCAGCCAGCGGGGTGCCGGCCAGACGACGGGCGAGGGGGGACAGATCAATCATGGCAAGGCAATCAACGAGGCAAAGTTAAGACACTGGAACCACGGCACGACTTTCGAGAACCCGGCAGCCAACAGGCGCTCGCGGTGTTCTTCGAGGCTGTCGGGCTTCATGACGTTTTCGATGGCGCTGCGCTTCTGGGCGATTTCCAGCTCGCTGTAACCGTTGGCGCGTTTGAACGCGACATGCAGGTCAGTGAGCAGCGCGTGTTCTTCGAGGTCGTTGAAACGCAGCTTCTCCGACAGAATCAACGCGCCACCGGGCAGCAGCGATTGGCGGATGCGTGAGAGCAACGCGGTGCGCTGTTCCGGGGCGATGAATTGCAAAGTGAAGTTCAGCGCCACCACCGAGGCTGGCTGGAAGTCGAGGGCGAGGATGTCGCCCTCGATCACCTCCACCGGCAGCAACTCCTGGAACATCGAATCCTGACCGTTGAGGTATTCGCGGCAGCGTTCGACCATCGCCGCAGAGTTATCCACAGCGATCACGCGGCAACCGTCGGTGCGCACGTGACGACGCAACGCTTGAGTCACGGCGCCCAGGGACGAGCCGAGGTCGTAGAGCACGCTGTTGGGCTGGGCGAATTGCGCGGCGAGCACGCCAAGGTTCTCGACAATGGTCGGATAACCCGGCACCGAGCGCTTGATCATGTCCGGGAACACCCGCACCACGTCCTCGTTAAAGGCGAAGTCAGGCACCTGGGCCAAAGGCTGGGCGAAAAGGCGATCGGGGTCTTTGCTCACGGCGGTTCCAGCGGCATTGGTGGAAAAGGCCGGCATTTTAGCCAAATTGACGGGGGGATGCGCGGGTTGTCTGATAAACAGACAAGACTGAATACGGAATCTTTGCTGTCAGGGATATTGCTTTCGCGAGCAGGCTCGCTCCCACAGGATTGCGCTGTACTTGTGGGAGCGAGCCTGCTCGCGATGGATTCAACGATGTTTCTGAGCGAACGCCGACGCTGTAATCCCCCATTGCCCCAGCCAATAGCTGAGGATGATCACATAAGGCGCCGCATCGAACGGCGCCACGAACCGGTTGATGCCAATCACGCTGTCGGAAAACACAAACGCCACTGCACCGCCCGCTGCCAACAGCGCCGAGCGTTTCGGCACTTCGGTCCCGAGCCGGGCCAGCCCCCGCCAGAGCATTGCGCTGATGGCCAAGCCGTAGATGATTACCGGGATCAACAACGGGCCCAGTCCGTGGGAAATCAAAATCCCCAGCAGCACCGCGCCAACACCCAAGGCAATCACCAATGGCAATAACGCCAACCGCCGGCAATCGCTCAAGTAAGCCTTCAGATACGCGAGATGGGCGACCAAAAAAGCCCCCAGCCCAAACACAAACAAATCCCCCGGCCACGCCAGCAACACATCGCCAAGCAGGGAGAAAATCAATCCCAGGCTGATCCAGCGCCGGTAGTCACTGGGCGTTGCGTCGTGCAACCAGCCGAGCAAGGCCAACACCGGCAACGGTTTGACCAGCAGACAAAGCAGCGCAGCATGCACGCTCAAGCCATAAAGAAAGGTCACTGCGCCCATCAGCGCCAGAATCAGCCAGCCCACGATCAGTTAACCGCGATCGCGCAGTCGAAGGTTTTCACTGCCGGCACTTCCGGTGCCCATGGCTGTGAATAGGTCAAACGTAACCGGCCTGTACCGGCGGTAAACGCCTGAAAGCGCCAGGTCGAAATGCCGGCACTGCCGACGATGCCGGCGTCTTCCGGGTTGCTGTACACCTCGGGGCTGAGCGCATGCAACACGCCGCCGGCCGAATCCTGAATCGCCCAGCGATAACCCGTGGTCGGGTTGCTCGGCAGGGTCAGGATCAGGTTCTGTCCGCTGCGCATTTGTACCGGGCATTCGCTTTGTTTTTCCACGGTCAGGTTCTGCTTCGGTTGCGTGGAGCACGCGGCCAGCAGGGAGAGGGCGAGGGGGACAAACAGGCGAATGGGGGACATAAGGTTAGTGGCTCCGGCGTTCACGACGAACGGCGAGCATAACTGAAGTCCGTAGGAATACTAAATGTGTTGACGGCTTCAAAGGCAATCGGGTCAATTCGGATGCCTTTGAAGACAGGGCGGCTTCTGCTTAATCGATAGTCACGTAAAGTTCAAACGTTACCTTCAAAGACAGTGTTTCGCCTTTATTTGTTTTGCCAGTAATGGTGAAACTATTTGACTTGTAGTAGCGCCCGTTCCCTAAAACTTCCAGTTCCAGGGTTGCTTCGGTTTCAGTGAGGCCTAGGAGAACGTAAGAATTACCTATATATGACATTTCACTGTATTGCACATCCGTCAGGTCACCGTTCGCACCTCCAGGGAATTTATAGGTGCCGGAGGTGATGCCTTTCCTTAAACTAAAATCAAGCGCTCGAAAATCGCTAGTAATGGCTGGACTAGAGTTGTGAGCACCGGAGGTGCTGCCGATCACCAAATAGTTGTTACCTGGAATATTTGGGCTATTAATTCGTTGGCTTTCATACGGAGCCCTTGCAAATGGAATACCGCTTGGTTCGACTGTGTGTGGAAAAATCGCATTAATCTTTCCGGAAATATTTTCTATTTCTCCTGCTTGAGTATTCATGCACTAATCTCGCTGATTAAGATTGAGCAGTCAGTATTAGCGAGACGGATTACCAAGAGATACTGTCAAAGTTGACAGTTTTTTAGCTTGTTATGTTTTTACGAGTCATTTTTAGATAATGATTCGGAATAACAAAGCGCTGCGGGTATCAACCTCACAGCGCTTGAACTGCGGCTCAGAACAATATCTTCGCTACATCCGCAAACCGCCTGGCAAAGTGCACGGTAATCCCTTCCTTCAGATAATCCGGCAGTTCATCAAAGCTTCCACGGTTAGGCTCCGGCAGAATCAATTCAAAGATCTTCTGCCGCCGCGCCGCGATCACCTTCTCACGCACCCCGCCAATCGGCAGTACATGCCCGGTCAGCGTCAACTCGCCCGTCATGGCCACGCCTTTTTTCGGCGGTTGGTTGCGGGCGAGGGAGAGCAGGGCGCTGGCCATGGTCACGCCGGCGCTCGGGCCGTCTTTCGGGGTGGCGCCTTCAGGAACGTGCAGGTGAACGAAAGCTTCGTCGAAGAACTTTGGATCACCGCCAAACGACTTCAGGTTGGAGCTGACGTAGCTGTAGGCGATTTCCGCCGATTCTTTCATCACGTCGCCCAGTTGCCCGGTGAGTTTGAAGCCACGGTTCAGGGTGTGGATGCGCGTGGCTTCGATCGGTAGAGTCGCGCCGCCCATGCTGGTCCAGGCCAGCCCCGTGATGACGCCGGTGCCGGACAGCACTTGTTCGTTGCGGAACACCGGATGACCGAGTGAGGCTTCGAGGTCTTTCGGTGCAATCTTGATCACCGCTTTCGGCTCGTCGATCAACTTCACGACGGCTTTACGCACCAGTTTGCCCAGTTGTTTTTCCAACTGGCGCACCCCGGCCTCACGGGCATAACCGTCGATCAAGGCTTTCAACGCGCTGTCGCTGATGCTCAGGCTGCCTTTGGACACGCCGGCCTTTTCCAGCTGCTTCGGCCACAGGTGACGTTTGGCGATGGCGATTTTTTCTTCGGTGATGTAACCCGACAGGCGAATCACTTCCATCCGGTCCAGCAATGGGCCGGGAATCGAGTCCAGTGTGTTGGCGGTGCAGACGAACAGCACTTTCGACAAATCCAGGCGCAGGTCCAGGTAGTGGTCGAGGAATTCGACGTTCTGTTCCGGGTCGAGGGTTTCCAGCAGTGCCGAGGCCGGGTCGCCCTGGAAGCTTTGGCCCATCTTGTCGATCTCGTCGAGCATGATCACCGGGTTCATCACTTCGACGTCTTTCAACGCCTGCACAAGTTTGCCCGGTTGTGCGCCGATGTAGGTGCGGCGGTGGCCCTTGATCTCGGCTTCGTCGCGCATGCCGCCGAGGCTGAAGCGGTAGAACGGCCGGCCGAGGGATTCGGCGATGGACTTGCCGACGCTGGTTTTACCCACGCCGGGCGGGCCGACCAGCAATACGATGGAACCGCTGATCTCACCTTTATAGGCACCGACCGCGAGGAATTCGAGGATGCGGTCCTTGATGTCGTCGAGGCCGGCGTGGTGTTTGTCGAGCACCTTGCGTGCGTGTTTGAGGTCAAGTTTGTCCTCACCGAACACGCCCCAAGGCACCGAGGTCGCCCAGTCGAGGTAGTTGCGGGTGACCGCGTACTCCGGCGAACCGGTCTCGAGGATCGACAGCTTGTTCATTTCTTCTTCGATGCGTTTTTGCGCCTGCGCCGGCAGCACCTTGCCTTCCAGGCGCTGCTCAAACTGTTCGATGTCGGCGCTGCGGTCGTCTTTGGTCAGGCCAAGCTCTTGCTGGATGACCTTGAGTTGTTCCTTGAGGAAGAACTCGCGCTGATGCTCGCCAATCTTGCGGTTAACTTCGGCGGAAATTTCTTTTTGCAGGCGAGCGACTTCGACTTCCTTGCGCAGCATCGGCAGGACTTTTTCCATGCGCTTGAGCATGGGTACGCAATCGAGCACTTCCTGCAGATCGTTGCCGGTGGCCGAGGTCAGGGCGGCGGCGAAGTCGGTCAGCGGTGATGGATCGTTGGGGCTGAAGCGGTTGAGGTAATTCTTCAGCTCTTCGCTGTACAGCGGGTTGAGCGGCAGCAGTTCCTTGATAGCGTTGATCAGCGCCATGCCGTAGGCCTTGACCTCGTCGGTCGGCTCCGTCGGTTGGTGCGGGTATTCGACTTCCACCAGGTACGGCGGGCGATGGTGTTTGAGCCAGCTGCGAATGCGTACGCGAGTCAGGCCTTGGGCGACGAATTGCAGTTTGCCGTTTTCGCGACTGGCGTGGTGCACCTTGACCAGCGTGCCGTACAGCGGCAGAGCCGAGGTGTCGAAGTGGCGCGGATCTTCCTGGGGCGTGTCCATGTAGAACAGGGCCAGGGAGTGGTGGTCGGATTTGCTGACCAGGTCGAGGGTTTCAGCCCACGGTTCTTCATTGACGATGACCGGCAGCACTTGGGCCGGGAAGAACGGGCGGTTGTGGATCGGGATGATGTAGACCTTGTCCGGCAGGTTCTGGCCGGGCAGGGCGAGGCCTTTGCCGGTGGAAGGGTGTTCGGCGTTCTCTGGGTCGGCGTACTCGCTCGGGTCTTCGGGGAATTCTTGCTGGTCGCTCATGGGGCACCTGCGCAATGGGGTATGGGTCTTAGATGGGGCAGGTGGGGGGTGGTTTCAATGGGGCGGGATATTTCTGGGTGTGTGTTCAGGGTTTGGACAGGTGCTTCTTTTGACCTTGGCGACCTGACAGCCGACCAATGACTTGCAGGTGTACCCCGAACCCTTGTAGGAGCGAGGCTTGCCCGCGAAGGCGGCGTGTCATTCAACATCGATGTCGATTGACACGCCGCCTTCGCGGGCAAGCCTCGCTCCTACAGGGGATTAGCTGTTCGGCGAAGGTTTTGGTACGGGGACGTTATCCAGCATCCGGTTTGCTGCCAGTTCGGCCAGCATGACGATCTGTTGAATGGCCATCGCCTTGTGCCGGTGCGGGCCTTCCAGATAGTCCGCGAAATCACTCGCCATTACGCTGGCCTGGGCCAACGACTCGCAGGTATGGGCCAACAGGTCTTCGTCTTTGATATCCGGAGCAATCAAAAACATCGTGCTCGGTTTACGGGTGGCAGGGGATTTGAGGCCGGCGGGATTGAGGTAGTGATCCAGCGCGCGTTCGGCGGCGTCGTTGAGTTTCTTGGAATCGAGGGATTCGTAGGGGGAAACGTCGTCGTTATGCGGGGGATTTGGGGTTTCTTTGAACATGGTGAAGCTCCAAGTAAGTAGTGGAGCCGCCACTGATCGCCGCGACGCGATTGTAGGTGGCAGCTGTACGCAGGTTCGCGGACCGAGCTACTTGGAAACCCGGCATACCCGAAGGTATCCCGCGCACAGCCACCATAAGACCAAACGACAAGCACTGAAGGCTGGTCGGTTGAGGCGGGTGATTATGCACCAAGTAAGCTGATTCAGGCCGCGACGCCTGGTCGCTGATTTTCAGCGACACCCAAAGCCTATCCTCCCAACTTCCGACACGACAACCGATAGAACTTGTCAGAATCCTCCGCCAGTACAGCAGCGGCTGTAGGACGTTCGCAGTTTTTTTCAGGCCAGCCTCGGCCAAATGTGGGAGCGCGAAGGCTGTTTAACATTCAACATAGATGTCGACTGAAACACCGCAATCGCGAGCAGGCTCACTCCCACAGGGGATTGGTTCCTACAGGGGGATTAGCTGTGTGGCGCAGGTTTGGGTACGGCGACGTTGTCCAGCATCCGGTTCACTGCCAGTTCGGCCAGCATGACGATCTGTTGAATCGCCATCGCCTTGTGCCGGTGCGGGCCTTCCAGATAGTCGGCGAAATCACTCGCCATCACACTGGCCTGGGCCAATGACTCGCAGGTATGGGCCAACAGGTCTTCGTCTTTGATATCCGGGGCAATCAAAAACATCGTGCTGGGTTTGCGGGCGGCAGGGGATTTGAGGGCGGCGGGGTTGAGGTAGTGATCCAGCGCGTGTTCGGCGGCGTCGTTGAGTTTTTTGGGATCGAGGGATTCGTAGGGGGAAACGTCGTCGGTTTCTGGGGGATTCGGGGTTTCTTTGAACATGGTGAAGCTCCATTCGGGGACAGGGAGTTCGCCACGACTGCGACCAAGCAGTTGGGTGGCGAACCGTACGCAGGTTGGTCGACCAGGGAATGGAACCCGGCAGGGCCGAAGCCCTCCCACGCACAGCTCGCCATGAAGCAAGCACGAAAAGTGCGCCATTCTAAACCTGGGCGACCAAACCCGGCCGCTGAATTTGCAGCGACCTTGAAAGCCTATCGTCCGGGCTTCTGACACGACAACCGCTAGAACCTGTCGGAATTCTCCTCCGGAACAGCCACAGCTGTAGGACGTCGGCAAAAAAAATCAGGTCCGACGCGATCCAATGTGGGAGCGAGCCTGCTCGCGATTGCTGTTTAACTTTCAACATCCAGGGTGGCTGACAGTCCGCCATCGCGAGCAGGCTCGCTCCCACATTTGTTCAGTGGTATGGCAACCAAATCGGCACCCACAAAAAAGGCGACCCCCTCGCAGGAGTCGCCTTTCCTTTAACCGCCGCTAAACCTTACTCGGACAGTTTGTACGCAATCACATAGTCACCTTGCTTGGTGCCCAGCGACCCGTGACCGCCCGCAACGACGAGCACATATTGCTTGCCGTCCTTGCCGGTGTAGGTCATCGGCGTGGTTTGCGCGCCGGCTGGCAGTCGGCCTTCCCACAGTTGTTTGCCGTTTTTCACATCATAGGCACGCAGGTACTGGTCGAGGGTGCCGCTCAGGAAGCCTACGCCACCGGCGGTGGTGAAGGTGCCGCCCAGGCTAGGCACGCCCATGCTCAGCGGGATCGGAACCGGTGAGCTGTCGCGCACGGTGCCGTTCTTGTGCTTCCACAGGACTTTCGACGTGGTCAGATCGATTGCCGCCACGTAGCCCCAGGCCGGTGCCTGGCACGGCAGACCCATTGGCGAGAGCAGGGCTTCGAGGACGACGCCGTAAGGTGCGCCTTTGTTCGGCTGCACGCCTTCGGTTTCGCTTTTACGCGGGCCTTGGGCGGCGATTTCGGCGGCCGGGATCATTTTCGATTTGAACGCCATGTAGCTCGGGTTCACGAACGCGATCTGACGCACCGGGTCAACCGAGATGCCGCCCCAGTCGAACACGCCGAAGTTGCCTGGGTAAACGATCGAACCCTGCAGCGATGGCGGCGTGAACGGGCCGTCGTAGCGCATGGATTTGAAGTCGATCCGGCAGATCAGTTGATCGAACGGGGTCACGCCCCACATGTCGCGCTCTTGCAGCGGCGGCGGCATCAGGTTGAGGTCGGATTTCGGTTGGGTCGGCGAGGTGTGATCACCTTCGACAGCGCCTTGCGGAACGGGCACTTCGTTGATTGGCACGATCGCCTTGCCGGTGCTGCGGTCCAGCACATAAATACTGCCTTGCTTGGTCGACACGAGTACCGCTGGCTTCACGCCGTCTGCGGTTTTCAGGTCCATCAGGGTTGGTTGGCCGCCGACGTCCATGTCCCACAGGTCGTGGTGGGTGAGCTGCATGTGCCAGCGCACTTTGCCGGTGGCGATGTCGAGGGCGGTGAGGCCGGCAGCGTGCAATTCCGATTCAGGGGTGCGCGCGCCACCGAACTGGTCCGGGGTCTGGTTGCCCATCGGCAGGTAGAGCATGCCGAGTTTTTCGTCGACGGCGAACATGGACCACATGTTCGGCGAGTTGCGGGTGTAGACCTTGCCTTCGGCAATCGGCGTGGTGTCGTCCGGGTTGCCGCTGTCCCAGTTCCACACCAGTTTGCCGGTGTGCACGTCGAACGCGCGGATCACGCCGCTTGGCTCGTCGATGGAAACGTTGTCGGTGACGTGGCCGCCAATCACCACCAGGTCTTTGGTGACGGCTGGAGGCGAGGTGGAGTAGTAACCGCCGGCGTTGAAGCCGCCGATGTTGGCGGAGAGATCAACCTGGCCTTTGTTGCCGAAGTCTTCGCACATCTTGCCGGTGTCGGCGTCGAGGGCGATCAGGCGGGTGTCGGCGGTCGGCAGGAAGATCCGGCGAGGGCAGACCGTGCTGACCGGCGCAGGGCTGGCGGTGCCGGTCGGGCTTTGCTCGGACGCGTAAGCGGCGTCATCGTGATAGGTCACGCCACGGCAGGTCATGTGCGCCCAACCCTTGAAGTTCGCCGCGTTTTGCGTGGAGAGCTTCGGATCGAAACGCCAGATTTCCTTGCCGGTGTCCGGGTCAAGGGCGATCACCTGGCTGTGCGGCGTGCACACGTAGAGCATGCCGTTGACTTTCAGCGGGGTGTTTTCGGCCGTGGTTTCACCCGGGTCGTTCGGCCCTGGCAGGTCGCCGGTGCGATAGGTCCAGGCTGGAACCAGTTTGTTCACGTTCTGCGTGGTGATCTGCGCCAGAGGCGAGTAACGATCGCCATGGGCGCTGCGGCCGTAGGAGTTCCAGTCACCGTCGGGCATGGCCGGTGCGGTGTTGGTCATGCCCGGCACGCTGTCGCGGTCCAGTTGGCCTTTGATTTCACCGGGGTTGGTGAACTGGCTGGCCAGCGCAGCAACGGCGGCCAGCACCACGGCGACGCTCAGTGCGCCGGTGCCTATTGGGGATGCGCCTTCGCGCAACAGTGGGCGGCGGAACCACGGCAGCAACATGACGAGGCCCAGCGCAAACAGCATGGCCAGGCGCGGCACCAGTTGCCACCAATCGAGGCCGACTTCCCACAGGGCCCACACGGTACTGGCGAACAGCACCAGTGCATAAAGGCCCAGCGCAGCGCGGCAGGCCAGGATCAGCAGCACGCCGGTCAGCGTCAGGCCGATACCGGCCAGCAGGTAATACAGCGAGCCGCCGAGCATGCTCAGCTTGATCCCGCCGGCCAGCATGGCCAAGCCCATTAGCAGAAGCAGAATGCCGAGCAGGGTCGGCAACAGACGGCTTCGACTCAAAGCACCATCAGTGCTCATAGTGTGGTTCTCCGTGACGTTTCAAGTAGTCCCGCGCAAGTTCACTGTAGATGACGATGCTTTGCGGGCATGGTTCAGATAAAAAACGGTTGGACGCCGCATTACCTTGTAGGAGCGAGGCTTGCCCGCGAAGACGGATTAACATTCAACATAGATGTTGGTTTATAGATCGCCTTCGCGGGCAAGCCTCGCTCCTACAGGGTTCTGCGGTGTTTTTTAGAACGATGACTGGATTTTTATCCCGCCTATCAGCGCGTCATCGACCTTGTCCACGCCACCGGGGTGACGGATGTATTGCAGGTTCGGGCGCACGGTCAGCCAGTTCGTGACGTGCACGCCGTAATAGAGTTCGGCGCTGTATTCGGTGTCCTGGGGTGGCAGGAACGAGGGGTCGTCGTAGTCGAAGACGGCGCGAGCCTGATTGGTCGCTTCGGCGTTCTTGCGATAGGCCGGGTTGACGTGCACCCGGGCGAGGGCAAAACCGATGTCGTCCTTGGCCCGAGCATCGAACAGGCCTTTATAGACGACACCTGCCTGGACGTAGTTGTCGATGGCGTTGGTTTTCTTGTCGTGCATCGTGCCGTTGGCGAACACGCTCAAGCCGCGCGAATGGTCGCTGGCTCGGCTGGTGATCTGCTGTTGCACACCCAGCCACACTCCGTGCTTGCTCGACGCGCTGCGGTAAGCCTCGCCACTCAGGGCGGCGGGCTGACCGTTGCTGTCCTTGTAGGCATCCGTGGCTTTCGCGTTGCTGTAGTAATAACCGGCGCGGTATTCGCCCGGCAGGCCGTTGAGCTTGGGCGACCACACCAGCTCGACCGGCAAAATCGCGCCTTGGGTGCCGCTGCCGCTGAGCTTGAAGCCGTTGTCGCGATCGAGGTTCGACGGGTTCTGTTCATACGCGCCGACTTGCGCGTACAGCTCAGGCGTCAGGTGATATTTGACGCGCATCGCCCACTGGCTGACCGGCCAGTTGTACCAGATGCCGCCGACCCAGTTGCCGACTTGCGAGCCGCAAAACGCCAGGTTCTGGAAGTCGCAGGGGAAACTGTTGAAGTCCTCGCCTTCGCCGAAACGGCCGACCTTGATGTCGAGCTTCTGGTCGAAGAATTTCTGTTGATACCACATCTGCGTCAGGCGCCAGGTTTGCCCACGGCCCCAGACTTCCTGAGCCGAGGTGAAACCGCCGACGCGCGGATCGTTGATCCGGTCGTTGCTGATGTTGTTGCCGTTGCGTTCGGTGATGGTCAGCTGAAATTCTGCATCGTCCCAGCCCAGAATCTTCTGCAAGTCCAGATGCGTGCCGAAACCAAACTGGTCGCTGTAACGCGCGGTGCGATCGTGATCGTAGCCGCCGTGCAGATTGCTGCCCATTTCGCCGGTGTAATCGACTTTGAAGTCGTAGCCTTTTTCCGAAAGTTCGGTGCGCGTGCCGTTCCAGTCACCGAGCATCCAGGGCGATTCGCTATCGAAAGCGGGAGCGGCCTGAGTACAGGTGGCAAGGCCAAAAGCGCTAAACCCAGCGATCAGGGTCCGGGCTTTTCGGCCGGCAATAGCGGTGCAGACAGCGCTGTCTCGCGGAGTTGGGAAATCAGGCATAGAGAAGGAATTCTTGATCTTTTTCTGGGGGAGTGAACGGAAAGCGGCACTATGTCGCGGGCAGTTGAAGCGTTTCAGCTTGACGGACGCAAGGATAATGTCCTGTTACAAATAGAGAAAGCGCTTTTGCTGACATGGACCGTTTCGGATTTGGTAACAGTCCGTAGGAAAAGATCGCAGCCTCGTTTCACTCGACAGCTCCTACAGGTGAACTCCAATGCAGGAGCTGTCGAGTGAAACGAGGCTGCGATTTTTTGCGTTTCACCTACATTTAGCTGACAGCACACAGATCGCTTCCCCCCAAGGAAGCCCTCGGCTAAGGTGCGCGGCTTCCCATCCCTACATCGCTCGAAGGCCCGGCATGACCGAACAGAACAACAACCCGCTGCACGGCGTGACGCTGGAGCAAATCCTCAATGCCCTGGTTGAACATTACGAATGGTCGGGGCTGGCCGAGCGCATCGATATCCGCTGTTTCAAGAGTGATCCGAGCATCAAGTCAAGCCTGACCTTCCTGCGCAAAACCCCGTGGGCCCGGGAGAAGGTCGAACACTTGTATGTGAAGCTGATGCGCACCAAGCGCCCGCTCTGAATATGGTCAACCTGTCGACCCCAGGTTCTGCCGCGAGGCGTCGTTTTGTTGCGGTAGCCGCGGTGCTGGGCTGGTCGGGCCTGGCCATTCAGCTGTACCTGATTCTGTACTCACGCTGGACGCTGGAAGCCAGTCTGTTGGGTGGGCTGCTGAGCTTTTTCAGCTACTTCACCGTACTGACCAATACGCTGGTGGCGGTGGTGCTGACTTGTGAGTGGACGCCTCGCGAGTCGGCGGCGCGACGCTGGTTTTTGCAACCGTGGGTCAGCAGCGCGATTGCCGTGAGCATCGTTGTCGTCGGCCTGGCGTACAGCCTGTTGTTGCGCCACTTGTGGCATCCCGAAGGCTGGCAGTTTTTGGCTGACGAGCTGATGCATGACGTCATGCCGCTGCTGTTTCTGGTGTATTGGTGGTTGTGTGTGCCCAAAGGCACATTGCGGCTGCGGCATATCGGCCTGTGGATGATTTACCCGCTGGTGTACTTCGCCTATTCACTGCTGCGTGGTCACGAGTTGGCGGTTTATCCCTATCCGTTCATTGACGTCGGCACGCTGGGTTATCCACAGGTGTTTTTGAATGCAGGGGGATTGTTGGCGGGGTTTGTGGTGATTGCTCTAATTACTATCGCGTTGGATAGGTGGCGTGGCCGATGAACACTTGATGGTTATGCAGAGCGCTTTTGTGGCGAGGGAGCTTGCTCCCGCTCGGCTGCGAAGCAGTCGTAAAATCAGCATACGCGGTGTTTCAGGTAAAATTCGGTTGCTGGTTTTAGCACTGCTGCGCAGCGCAACGGGAGCAAGCTCCCTCGCCACAATATTGATTCGCGGTCACTCTTCGTCGCTGTCACCCAGCCGCCAGTAACCCACGGCTTTGACAAACTGCTCGTTCAAACCATGCTCATCCAGCAACACCCGACGGATCTGCCGTGACACCTTGGCCTCGGTCGCCACCCAGGCATACAGATTGCCGCTCGGCACTTGCAGTTGCTTTACGGTGGTCAGCAAATTGTCTTTGCCACCTTCGCGCAAGACCCAGATCACATTGACCTGTGCGGCGCTTTCCAGGCGTTGCTGCTCGGCACCGTTCTCCACTTCCACAATCACCAGCGCACGCCGATTGGCCGCTAAACCTTCGAGCCGGCGGGCAATGGCAGGAAGGGCGGTTTCGTCGCCGATCAAAAGGTAGCTGTCGAACATGTCCGGCACGACCATCGAGCCGCGGGGCCCGCCGATGTGCAGGAACTGGCCGGGTTTGGCTTGCTCGGCCCAGGTCGCGGCGGGGCCGTCGCCGTGCAGTACGAAATCGATGTCCAGTTCCAGGGCATTGAGGTCGTAACGACGGGGCGTGTAGTCGCGCATCGCCGGCATCGGCCCGTTGTCTTTACCGGCGCCGAGCACCAGGGTGTCCAGTGCCGCGTGTTCTGCCGCGTTTTGCGGGAACAGCAGTTTGACGTGATCGTCCGTGCCGAGGCTGACGAAACCGGCCAGCTCCGGGCCGCCCAAGGTAATCCGGCGCATCCGCGGCGTCAGGTTGACCACGCGCAGCACCTCCAGGCGACGGCGTTTGATCTCATGCGTGACACGGTGAATGGATTGCACGATCACTTCAGTCATTCGGCTTTCTCCTGAATGGGTTGAACGGCAGGGCCATCGACGATGGCTTTGGCGGTGTTATTGAGCAGGTCGCGCACCCGCAGAATTTCTTCCGGGCTCCAGCGCCCGTGGTGCATCTGCAAGGCATGTCGCAAGTTGTGCACCGCCTCGTGGATCTCGGCCGGACGATCATGGCCGCGCAATGAGCGCTTGCTGACCTCGATGCGCATCCGCACGCCGTCCAGCGCAATGGCCTGCTCGGTCAACGACAGACGTCCGGCGTCGGTGATGCTGTAGCGTTTTTTGCCGCCCTCGGCGTCGCCCAGGATTATTTCGCTTTCTTCAAGAAAGGTCAGGGTCGGGTAGATCACGCCGGGGCTGGGGCTGTAGGCGCCGTCGAACATGCTTTCGATCTGGCGGATCAGGTCATAGCCGTGGCAGGGCTGCTCGGCGATCAAAGCCAACAGCAGCAGTTTCAGGTCGCCGGGGGCGAACACCCGGGGTCCGCGTCCGCCGCGCTCACGGCCGAGGCCCGGGCGTTTTTCGAAGCCGTCGCGGCTGTCGCTGTGGTCTCGATGGGAATGATGGTCTCTCATTTTTGCGTCTTCTCTCGTCGTGTTTAGATACAACTTAAGATATATCTTTAGGCGAGCGCAAGCGTTTTGGACCAACGGTCGGCATGGGTCGCCGCTTGAGAGGGCATACGCATTCAGCGACGAGGAATGATGCACTGGTTGCTCTTTTAGAGTAATTGAACTAATTATGGAAGTTCTTCAGTTGATATTTAATACATCGTCATGAGATAAGTAGGCCACATCTTACGGAAGTTTAATGAGTGCCTGTCTGTGTGCTTTTCCAGGTAAAACTGTGTGTAGTATTTGTCTGAGGGTCAAACAATCTAATTAGTGTTTTCTTCACTTTTTTCCTGCGGTTCGAAAGCCATTGTTACTACATGTTCTTCGGAAGTTGCGTACTTACTTTCTCAAGAGATTGGACGATCATTCTTCGGCGTCGAAAGTTAAGCCAAATCGCCAGCACCGCAGTGAATGGCGATGGCTTGTTCAAACTTTCCTCGGCCCAATCCTTTGAAAAAGACAGGTACTCAATAATGTTCAAGAAGTTTGCAATCGCCGTTCCGATGACCCTCCTGGCCCTGAGCGCTTCGATGGCGTTCGCTGCTGAAGAATCGCGCACCTCCATCAACATTACCGCTGAAATCCCGAGCAAGGTTTTCCACGCTCAGCCTGTAGACAAAGATTTCGGTAAAGACGAGAGAATGCAGTACGTCGTCGGTACCGGCGTTCTGTCGGAAGTACGTGGCACCTTTGACATTCAACACACCAATGGCTCGGTAGGCGCTTACGTTGTAGGCGGTCCTACGCCGCTGTTCAACGGCAATGCGACCTTGAACATTCCTCTGACCTACACCTTCAACGGCACGGAGTTGACTGCCGATTCCCAGGAAGTGGTCGGTGACGTCGAGTCCAACGGTGGCATGCGCGCAGACCTGGTCATTACTGCCGCCAAGCCGAACAACAATCAGGTAGGAACTTATACCGCGAACCCAGTCGTCATATTTGATGCCATTCCGCGCATTTAAACCAAAGCGCGTTCTGTAAGTAAGTTCTGTCTTGCTTGATAACGCTCACCGATCGACAGGGGGCATCCCTGTCGATCGGGTTTCAACGAATTCATCTTCAGAGTATTTCGTTCATGTTCCCGATGACTCCCATCGCGACGGCGCTTGCCCTATGTTTTTGTGCAACTGCCTTGGCCGCGCCAGCGGACAACGGCCACACACCTCGAAGTTTGCTCGCGCAAGCCAAGGGTTTACCGAGCGAGTTCGAAGAGCATTTCTTTGATGTACCGCTGGCGGTGCGCGTGGAACTTGATCAACAGTTTCTCGGTGAGGCGATGGTCGTGTTGACCCGCGACGATCGCATCACCCTCGTGGACTTCACCGATGTCAGCGACAGCATGATCAAGCCCAGTGAACGCGACATCTGGGCCAACTATCTGAAACAGGGCGGGGTGCTGGGAGCCTGCCAGGCCAATTGCCCCGAGCAACTGTTGGCGGTGCACTACAGCCTGGAAAATTCCCTGGTGTCGATCCTCACGGAAAACGCCGAGCGCGATGACCAGGTGCAGCTTTATTACAACCAGCCCGAAGGTGGCAGCACCGGTTTGATCGTGCGCAACCAGTTGAACCTCAATGGCGGCCAGAACCAGGACCTCGGTGGTCGATACGGTCTGGAAGCCAGCAGCAGCCTGGGCAACTGGACTCAAGCCGTCAATGTGCAGTTGTCCCGCCTGGGCGGTGTGGACAACCAGACCTATCGCGCCGTGCATGAGCTTTTTACCCAGCGTGAGCTGGCAGGCAGCTTTCTGCGGCTGGGCTTGTTCACACCCAACTCGGAAGGGCTGACCCGCCAGCCGCGCTCCTTTGGCGCCAGCCCTGACACCGCGCTGGGCGTCATGTACGGCAGCTCCGACAGCCTGGCCATCGACAACCCGAAACCGGCGGTCTACCCGATCTACGTCACGGCCAATCGACAGGGCTCGGTGGAAATCTATCGCGATGGTTTGCTGATCAACACCCAGGCGATGCCGGCCGGTTTGCAGACCCTCGATACGCGGCCACTGCCCGGCGGCATCTATGAAGTCGAAGTGCGCCTGATCGAAGACGGCCAGATCACTTCCAGCACGCAGGAGCTGGTCTACAAACCCAACAACTGGCGCAATCATGACGAGCGCTGGCGCTACAACCTGTTCGCCGGGCGTGAATCGAAAATGCTCAGCAACTGGGATGAGCAGGCCGACGGCGACATGACCGCCGGCGCCGCGTTCAACTTCCTGCTGCACCCGCGGGTGATCCTCGGCCTGTCGGGTCGACAGGTGAAAGACACCCTGCAATACGGCACGTCGGTCGACTGGGCCATCGTCAATAACGCCAGCGTCTATGCCAACGTCTATCAAACCCAGGATTACGGCACCGGCCTCGACGTGCAGGGCCTTTATTCCTACGGCAGTGGCAGCATCGTCGCCAGCCATAACCGCAGCTGGCTCGACACCACCCGGCTCTACGACACCCTGCCCGACGGCACGCGAGTGCGGCAGCGCAACGTGTTTATCGGCCAGACCAGCAACTCGTCGTTGTCGGTGAATCATCGACTCACCAGCAAAAGCTCGGTCAACGCGCGGGTGTCCCACAGCGAAGGCAACACCGAAGGCGTCGGCGTTGATCTGGGCTGGACGCAGCGTACGCAACTGTTCGGCAGTGACGCCAATTGGCGCCTGTCGCTGTTCGACAGGCCGGGCAGTTTCAGCTCTGGAGATGATCGCAATCGAGGCCTAGATCTGAGCGTGAATATTGCGCTCGGTGGCACGGGAGAACAGCTGTCCGGCAGCATCGGCACCCGTACCGATCGCGACGGCGGGCGCGATAACAATGCCTCGATCACTTACCGCAAAAGTTTGCAGGATCACCTGCTGCAAAGCGTTTCCGCCACGGCCATCACCGACACCTATGGCATCGGCTTGAATGCACTGGCGACGATGCAATCGGACCTGGTCAACGGCGATGGGTTCATCCAGCGCTCGTCCTACAACAACGACCTCACCGGCGGCCTGAACCTCGACAGCACCGTGGCGGTTGGCGGGCAAAAAATGATTGTGACCAGTCAATACCACCGCAACGGTGCGGGGATGATCATCGATGTCGAATCGGACATCGACGACATCACCTTGCGCGCCGACGATTTGAGCGGCGGCAGCGCGGTACTCAAGCCCGGGCGCAATTTCGTGCCGATCACGGCTTACAAAAGCAGCTCCGTCAGTTTCGATTTCGAAGGCAACGACGTGCCTGCCGCGACCATCCAGCCAGCCCGTTCCAGCTATCACCTGAACAAGGGCGGCGTGGATTATCGGCAAATTCGCGTGATGCGAACCCTCACCGTACTCGGCCGCCTGATCGACCCTCAGGGCAACCCGCTCAAGGGACACCACATCATCAACCACGCCAGTCGCGGGGTGAGTGAGGTGGACGGCTTCTTCTCCATGGAAATGAACGCCGGTTCACCGACCCTGGAAGTGCGTCACGGCAATCAGTTGCTGTGCCAGTTCCGACTCGATCCGGGCAGTGGCCGCACTGAAAACGACGTGCTGATGATCGGCGATCTGCGTTGCACGCCGGACACATTGGCGGACCTGACGCTTGAGACGCCGACGGCAGGCTGATGCCCGGCGCAACGCACTTTTTCTATGAGGTAAATGACGATGAAACGTCGGTTGGCAATGATTGGTTTTTGTTTGTTCACCCAGACGGCGCACGCCGGGCCGAGCATCAATATCGGCACGGTTTACGACTACCTGGACGGTGACAAAAGCACGTTCTTGAAACGCGTCTTCAACGGCGGCGACAGCACCGCATTCGTCAAGGTCAACATCCTTGAAATCCTCTACGACGCCGAGGGCAAATCCCGGGAAGTGCCGCTCAAATCCAGTGCCGATGGCACCGCCCGGGATGGCTTGATGGCCAGTCCGGCGCGGCTGATCGTGCCTGCCAGTGGTATGCAAGGCACGCGATTGCTGTACATGGGCGAGCGTGACAAAGAGCGCTATTTCCGTGTGCGTTTCGTGCCGGTGGTGCCCGAGAAAGAAGACGAGTTTGCGGTCTCCGTTGAAGACCGTGAGGCGTACAAGAAAACCCTGTCCGCCGGGGTCACGGTGCTGGCCGGTTATGGCGCGGTGTTTTTCGTTCGTCCCAAGGACACGCGTTATGCCAGCGTGATCGAGAACGAGGCGGCGAAGTACCGGATCCGCAACGACGGCAACACCGTGGTGGTGATCGATGAATTCAAGGATTGTTCGGTCAAGAACGAGCAGGACTGCCAGCCCACCACCAAGCATCACATTCTGGCCGGCCGTGTTTTCGAGTTCGAGAAACAGGCTGGCCGCGCATACCGCTTCACTTTGGTTGAAGGCGAGAGCAGCAAGAAACTCGATGTGAAGGGCTGATGACCATGTTCAGAAAACTGACGGTTCTGATGGTGTCGGCAGTGGCCTGCCATTCAGCGTTTGCGGCCCGCGAAGTGCAGCACTTCGAAGTGTACGTGACAATCCCGAGCCAAGCGTTTTACGTCATTCCCGCAGACCCCGGCTGGATTCACCGCGAACAGCAATTGCCGTGGAATCTTGTGACCTCGACCTTGGGCAGCTTGCGCAAGTATTTCGATGTGAAGAATGAAGCCGGCTCCATCGAAGCCCGGCTTGAGGGCCGGCCCTACTTGTCCAACGGGACGGACGCCCATGACATCGGTTTGCAGGTCCTGTTCAACGGCAAGTTGCTGAGCGAACTGGAAGGTAGCGAGGTGGTATCGATGAGTGATGCGGCGCCGGGTAAGCGGGTGTTGCTGGAGATCGTGCCAGTACCGCCTGTCGATGGGGTTTATAAACCCGGAAGCTACTTTGGGAGCGTCAACATGATGTTCAATGGGGTGTTGCCAAAATGATGAAGCTATTGAGCCGGCGAACGACCACGGTGCGCAGCGTCCTTGTACTGACTGGCCTGTTGTGCGCCGCATTTTCAACGCCTGCGCGGGCGGTAGTGGCGGAGATCACAGCGGAATTCGTGCCGGATTCGGCTAAACCGCAGAACAACAAATTCGTCAACCTGACGCCGTCCGAGGGGTTTTGTCGCCAGGTACCTCAAGCGTGTGAACCCCATGGGCTGTTCAGCCTTGGCGCACCGATTTTGTTCACAGCCAATGCTCCCATCCTGGCCAATCACGCGGACCCTCGTCAGGGCGGCATGGCCCGCGTTCCCTCGGAGTGGAGAGAGGTGCGTGTTACGCATGAATCGGGTGATTCAAAAATGCTTTCCATTCGGATAGGAGGTATTGGTCACGAAGCACAAGTTCCTCGCCCCGTTACCGAGCTGACCGAGGGCGGGGGTTGGGATTATCTTTGGGAAGCAGGGGGCTGGGTTTATGCCCCGAGTCCTTGCCAGGGTGTTGGTTGGTATAGCTATGGCCCCCGTGGTTACAACAGTTTCTGGAGGGTCCCGGTCGGTGCTGGCGTGTGCAGCAAAAAGGCACTTTTCGACATTCCGATGTCCTTTCGGTATCTATATTTCGTTTTCGCCTATGAGCTGCGCACGCCCGATCCGCTGAACATGGCCGCAGGTAAATACACCGGTTCGATTACCTACACGGTCGGTCCCCATCAGGACTTCGACATGGGCGATGTCATGATCCCCAATGACAATCAACTGACCCTCAACTTCTCCCTGGATGTTCGGCACACCCTCAAGGTCGAGATTCCTCCGGGTGGCAATCGTGTTGAACTGGTCCCGCAGGGCGGTTGGCAGGCCTGGCTGACACAGGGACGCAAGCCGACGCGGCTGTTTCGGGATCAGACGTTCAATATTTCTTCGTCGAGTCGTTTCAAAATGAGCCTGGACTGCCAGTACAGCCTGGACGGCAACCGCTGTGCGGTGCGCGACCCGGTTTCGGATCATTTCGTGCCGCTCGACGTCAGCCTGACCTTGCCAAATGGCCTGGTGGATGCTTCCGATCAACCGGTCAGTCGCCGGCCGCTGCGGCGTGACGGCAGTGGCACTGAGCTTTTCCAACCACGCTTTTATGTCGATCGCAAACCTGGAACGTTGCACTTCGAGATTGCCCAGGATCAGGTCGGCGAAATGCTCAAGCCGAATGTCGCCAGAACCTACTCAGGCCTTGTCACTGTTATTTGGGATTCGGAAGTGGGTTAAGGGTTGAACCCTGATGCATCACCCGGTGCATCAGGGTTTCCCGATTATTGCTGTGCGTCTTTTTGCAGCGCTGCGCGGGTCAGGGTTCTGCTCAGCTCTTTCTCTTCGTAACCCATGTCGTGAAGCAATCGGCCGTAGACCTCATCGGTCATGTCCTGATCGGTGAGCACCAGACTTTCATCGACATTCAGTCGCCGGGCGAGGTCCAGCAGGCGCTGCCTCAGGGCTCGTCGCCGCGCGATCTGCAGGCCCTTGGATCCGGCCCAGGCCTGTTGTGCTTCGCGCAGTTCATCCAGCAAGTCACTCTTGGCTTCGTACAGCCGGGCATTGCGCCTGTATTCGCTCGGGTAAGTGTCACGCAGGTATTTCTGCCAGAACGGCTGCTCGATCATGTCGTTGATCAACCCGTCGCCTGCCTCCATCGACATCACCGTATCGAAGGCTGTGTCGAGGGTTTTGGCGCTCACGCCGGCCATTTGGCGAAACAGCATCGACTCCGATTGCCACGGTAAACCGAGGCGTTTAGCCAGGCCGGTTTCGTAGGCGAGGTACACCTCGACCTCATCGGGATTGCCCGCACGGCTGCCGAAATCGGCACGGGCAATGTCATCCACCCGCGCAAGGCGCGCGGCGCCTCTGGCCAGGTTCACCAATTTGCTTTCAAGGACGGCGTTGGACGTCGACAAGGCATAGGCTTCGGAGGCGAGCACCTTGATGCCCATGTGGTTGAACACCTGAGCCCCGGCATCGGCGCAGGTGGTGGGCGCCCTCGCCATTTCAAACAATTCCTTGCGCAACTCGGTGTCCAGGTCGATGGCTTCGACCATGCGCCATACCCGGCTGCTGAGCTGTTCACGCAAATCACCCCCGGCCCGGTAATCGGCCGACAGCGTCTGTTTCTGGATCAAGGCAAAAAAATCTTCAGAGCCAGGCTCGGTCATCAAATCGTGCCAGGCTTCCTCCCGGAAAGTACCCAGCCCTGAAACCTCGGCACTCCACCAGACAGAGTCGTCTTTCATTGGCCACAGGTTCATCGCATCTCTTGCAGCGTCGGCGTAGACCTGCCTGGAAGCGACGCCGACTGACCGTCGATAGTCTTTGAAAATGACCTGGTTTGCATCCGAGAGTCGCTTTTCGTACAAGCGGGTTCGCGCCAGGAGGAAGGCATCCTCCGAGCCGGGCACGACGGTCGGAATGACGCTGATCGGGTTCTCCTGCAAATCCAGAAAGAAGCCACGGGGTCGACGCTTGCTGGACGGCCCGAAAAGGCCATCGGGCCAGGTCGTTGCCCCGGTGTTGCTCAAACTGAGGATTCTCAGTTTGGGCATGCGCCCGACGTTCGGGAGCATGCCCAGTTGCCTGTTGTCATCCAGCCTGAGTGTTTCCATGTGGGTCAGGTTGCGCAGTTGCTCCACCGCCGAGGGGGTCAACGTGATTTCGTTGTTCGTCAGGCGCAAGGTTCGCAGGTAGTGCATCTTGCCGATGGTTTCGGGGAGTTGCGTCAACCCGCAGCTGCGGGCGCTCAGTTGCCGAAGATGAGGGAAGTCGCTCAACAGGCCGGAAGGGGTTTCGGAAACGTTCGTGCGGTCCAGATTCAAGGTGGTGATCTGATCGAGGTAGTGCTTCATATCGGGCAGCTCCTTCCACCAGCGTTCGAGATCGAGCACGTCGTACTCGGTGGACAGGTCCAGCGCATAACCGCCGTCGACAGTGATATTGCGCTCACCGAAAACGTCGGGTGTTCTTGAGAAACACTCGATCAGCCGTATGGCAATGTGCTGCCCGCCACCGTTCACGAACCCGTGTCGATCAGGCCCCCACGTATCGATTCGCTGGTTTTGCCACCGACCGATCAGCTTGTGAAGGTCATGCAGCTCTCGGTCCAGCCTCGTCAGTGTTTGATGCCCTTGTTCTTGCGAACCCAGGGACCGAACGAAGGTATTGACCTCGCGTTCATTGAAGTGGGGGTACAAATCTTCCACCCGGTGGGTGAGCGTGGCGGCGGTGGTCGAGAAACCGGGACCGCGCAACAGCGTCATGTCTTCATGGTCCGCCATCGGGCGGATCGGCGGGGCCGCGAGCGCGGTGCGGCGCTGCGCAGGTGTCTCGGTCTTTGCCATCACCCATTGCTTGAAAAACTCACCCTGGCCCGGGCGATAACCCAGCTGCGCGCGTTTGTTTTTCGGCAGGGCGTTGAGGGCAGCTTCGTAAAAATCAGCGGCGTCGTGCAGTTTGTGGTTGTCGCCGTCCCAGACTTCGAACCGGTTCCCTTCATCCTTGACCAGCACCCGGACCGTCGAGGCGTCTTGCGCACCCACACTGTTGCGCAAGGGTCCGGCATCGCTGCCTTCGCGAACCTCGATGCGCAATTGCGCGAACGTGTCGGTATTAATCCTCAATGCGTTCAGCGCCAGGCTCTCGGTTTGCGCTGTCCACTGCGCACCGTCGTGAAAACCTTCATAGGCATGGTTCGTCCGGGCCTCGAAGGCGGCTTCACGCGCACGGCTTTTGAGGCTCAACGGCAGACGCTGCTTCTGGTTCATGCGTGTCAGATCGGCAGCGTCGGCACTGTTGAGCAGTGTCTGTGCCGCACGGGTCGGCAGCTCGGGAAAGGTCTGGCGAAGGAGCCGGATCTGCGGATCGTCGGACGCTTCTGCGCCGTGGTAAAGCTGATTGAAGATGTCAGCGTCCAGTCGATTGGCTTCGTCCGCCAGTCGATTACGTAACGCTTGCACCCGTTCACTTTTGACGGTGGACCGACCGAGCATGGCTTGCAACTCTTCTTCGCTGAGAAACTCGACAAGACTGGGCGCAAATTGCTCGCTCATGAGGTTGGACAAACTGGTGGACAGCGTCTGCTCGTCGGTCGCATCGGCATTGCCGTACTGGCGGAACCGGCCGCTCCTGTCGGCGTTCTCGTAGACTTTCAGGGCTTTCTCCGCAGGCCAGCCGTCCAGGTAAGTCGCCAGCGGTTCAAACCAGTAGGACGACGGATCCAGGGGCAAACCTGATCGAATCCTTTCAATGGCCTGGCGGGTCTGGCGCTGGATTTTCAAGCGGGTGAGGCTGTCGTCCAGCAACGGTGGCGGGGCTGTGTTGTCGACGTACATTCGGCGCAGCGCAGCGTCGTCGGTGCCGCTGGCGATACGAACGTCCTCGAGTTCTGCGTCGCTGAAGCCGTCCACGGAGTGGCCGAGACGACGCATCAATGTCGGGCGATCCCATGCTCGCGGGTTCTCGGCTTCATGAGTCCAGGCCCCGCGGCCGTTGTGTTTCAATTCGGGTGAGTAAGCATTTTCGCGAAGCGGGTGTTTGACGCGGTAGTTGCCGGTCTGCGGGTCCTTTTGCACGACGTAGTGCTTGTCATCCAGTGGCAGAATATCTTGGCCCTCGTGGGCATGAAGCCCCAGCGCGTCGGGGCGGGAGTCAGCCGGTAACTTCACATCGGGCAGCTGATAAGGCGTGAGGTCGGGATGCCACAGCCGGGGTTCGCCATTGGGCAGTGTCACCGGTTTCATGCCTTCGATCAGCGACGACAGTTTCAAGCGCGCAAGGCTGCCAATCTTCGCGCCTGCGGCAAACGCCACCAGCGAAAGAAAATCTGAGACCGCGCCTGCAATATGCTCGCCGGCTTCGGCCCACAGTCCCAATGTCATGTCGACGATGCCTTCGATGACGTCGCTGGTCATCTGATACACGGAGTAGACCATCATCAATTCGCCCAGCCCCGGAACGAACGGCGTAACGACCATGAGGGCGATGTTGAAGATGTCCGAGACAATTTTCTTGAAGTTCTCCCACCAGGCCCATCGGGCGTTGGTATCGGCATCGGCAGTGGACACGGCGATGTGTCGGGCGTCATTGAGGACCTTGAGCTTTTGCTGAAAGAGGTACTCCCAGAGTTCCCCGGGGATCGGTGTGGCTTTGAAATGCAGGCTGGGGTTGGTGACGGCCACTTCCCGCCAGCTCGGCCCTTGGTCCAGCGGCTCTTTCTGATGCCATTTCACTTCGAACAGGCGTTGTTGCAGCCCGCCGAAAAAATGCCCTCGGTCTGATTGGTCGACGAACCGGCTGAAGTATTGCTGGTAGGTCATGCCGGTGGACGACACAACCTCGTTGTCATGCAGCTGGCGCGTCAGTTCATCCATGAAGGCGACGGTCGAGGGGTATTCCTTCAGTGGGTGCTCAGGGTCTTGCGGGACGTAAACAATCACCGGTGTCACGTCACGGATGCGCTGTTCCAGCCTCGGTGTGATCAACACGATGCCGGTCAGCTGGCTGTCGAGGATGGACAATTCGGCGAATTGCATCACCCGGCCTTTACGGGTGAGGTTGCGCTGGCCATCGAGCATCTTGAGGATCATGTCACTGGCTTCGACGTCGATGTCGCCCGTCAGAACGGCCAGTTGAGCGGCCGCTTTAAAAGCGGCTTTTTCGCTGTCGACGACTTTGCGTTTCAAGAAACCCTGGGCGAGGCCGTCCTTGGGCAGCAACTGTTCTTCGAGGTATTTCGTGTAGCGCGCGCCAATGTCCAGCTGGCGACACAGGGTCTGGAACTGGGCGATAGACATTTTGCGTTTGATCGGCAGGATATCGAAGTGCCCGCGCCCATCGGGCTGGCTGATGAAGTTCGAGTCTGCTTCGCAGGTTTCGTGGCTCGCGAAGTTGTGCAGGGCTGCGTCCAGCAGTGAAACGGATCGAGTCACCACACCGCCCAGATCACTGGCATACCAGGGCAGTTTTTTCGGCAGATAGAGATACAACCAGGTTGTCTTTACATCGACGTCGACACCGAACTGTTTCAACAGCGCGTCGGTCAGTAACGGTTCGGCGAACTCATAAACGCCTTGCACCCTGTCTAATACACGGTCGACGGTGTTTTGAGCGGACCAGAGTTCAAGGTTGGCTTCTTGTAGAGGCGTGTGATCGAAATCTTTGGTGGTTTGTACCCATTGTCCTGAAGCCGTCTGCGTGAGGCTCAGCTCCTGAATCCGTTGCACCGAAGCGCCTTGGAACGTGGGGTGGATACGACGATTGATGAAGTCGTAGTGCCGGCCTTTATTGTCGTCGGCCGCGGGTGTGGGTAGCGCTGATATACGTCCGTGTAAGTCAGTCATGCCTTGGATAAACCTTGAGCGTTAAGTGGAGTGACCAGCCTAACGCTCGAGGCTCAAAGTAAAAGTCTGAATTACCGCTGCTTAATCAGTGTTGGCCCCCCAAATGCATTGGAATTACCAATGCCGAAAATAATTAATTAACGCCATCGTTTATCAGCGTCGCGCTACCTCAACCGGCAGGCATTGTGTATGTGTACCCGGTTGCAGATATGGCGTAAGAATTGGTGCCATGCCCTTGAGCACTTGCACCGGCAGCGCCGAGGTGAACTTGAAGGCTTCGGCGGTGCGTCCCGGTACGAAGGCGGTCAGCGTCCCAAAGTGGTTGTCACCGATGAAAAACACAAAGGTGGCCGTGCGGTTGATCGACTTCGAACTCAGAATCCGCCCGCCGGAACCAATGGCTTCGATGCGGTTATCCCCGGTCCCGGTCTTGCCGCCCATGGCCAATGGTTTCCCATCGGCGGTGATGAAACTGCCGGAAACACGTTTAGCCGTACCGGCGTCCACCACTTGCGACAAGGCCTCGCGCATGGCCGTGGCCACTTCGGACGGCATCACCCGTTTGCCGGCGTCCGGGTCGTTGATGAGTTTGGTTTCGTACGGCGTATTCGCCGCGAAGTGCAGGGTATCGATGCGCAGAGTCGGCATGCGCACACCGTCGTTGAGGATGGTGCCGATCAACTCGCCCAGCGCTGCCGGGCGGTCGCCGGAGCTGCCGATGGCGGTGGCCAGCGACGGCACCAGGTGATCGAACGGGTAGCCGACTTTTTGCCAGCGCTGATGGATGTCGAGGAAGGCTTCGATCTCCAGCATGGTGCGAATTCGGCTGTCGCGGGCACCCTTGTGACGACTCTTGAACAGCCAGCTGTAGACTTCCTGACGCTCGAACTGGCTGGCTTTGACGATCTGGCTCCACTTCGCATCCGGGTTGTTCAGCAGGTAGCCCATGAGCCACAGGTCCAGGGGGTGAACCTTGGCGATGAAGCCCTGATCCGGCAGGTCGTAGGCGCCAGGGCTGTAATTGTCGTAGAGCCGTTGCAGGCGTTCGTCGGTGAGTTTTTCGGTGAGCTTCGCGCCTTTGAGATGCGAGCGTACGAAGGTGTTGAAGCTTTCCTGACTGGCTTGGGGCAGCAGATAACGGTGCACCGCCGCCATGCGGATCGGGGTCGGGCGCATGCTGTCGAGGAAGGTATCGAGCCGCGCCTGGGTGTCCTTGTTTTTGTACTTCTTCCAGAACTTCAGCAGGAAAGAAGTGCCTTCGCGGTCGGCGAAACTGGCCAGGTATTCCTGACGCCGTGGGTCGCGGTCGTCCTTGAGCAATTCGGCGCTGTTGTTGGGGCCTGAATACGTTGTGTAGCGCACCAGGTCACGCATCAGCCGAATAAACGGCAGGTTGATCGACTCACGCAGGGCATCGCGCAAGGTCGGAATGCGGCCGTTGTCTTCCTTGCGGAAGTTGACGAAGGTATGCAGCCCACCGCCGGTGAAAAAGGCTTCGCCGGGGCTGGCGGAATATTTGCGGTCCAGCGCGGCGCCCAGCATGGCCGACAGATTGCGGTCCTTGTTCTGAATCAGGTAATCGACGGCCCAGCGGCTCAGGCGATCCTGATCCGGGACGTCGACTTTCTTTAATTCCGGGACGGTCATTTCGGCGTACTTATCGTGCAGCTCGGCCATGATTTGCAAGTAGGTGGTGAGCACGCGCATTTTCGCGGTGGAGCCCAGTTCCAGCTTGCTGCCTTCGTTGATGTCGAATGGCTGGTCGGTGCTGTCGGTCTGCACCCGCACGCGCGCGCCGTCCGGTGTCAGCTCAAACAACGTGAAGCTGTAGCGCACCTGGGTGGTGCTGGTGGGGGTGAGCAAGCGTTCGCCCATCAGACCTATTTGTGTCGCAAACGCCGGGTCGGCCAGGTGCTTGAGGTACTCGGTGGTCTGGGTTTGCAAGTCGCCTTGCAGGGTGCTGGTGGCGGAGAGGTCGAGGCGGTCGAGATCGTACAGGGGACGATTGAGCAGCCCGCCCAAGCGGCTGCGCGCCACGCTGATGCCTTTGTTGGTTTCAATCGGCTGAATGGTCGGCTGGGTTTGCCAGTCGCGGTAGGTCACTTTGCTGGCCAGGGCTGCCGCTGCGAAAGGCGCATCGATCACACCATTCGCCGCCAGCAGGCGGATGTGGCTGTCGGTGAGGTCGGCGAGTTCATCATGGCCCTTGGTCAGGTAGTGAGAAGGGCGGCGCTGGGCGATCATCAGCGAGAGCATTTCACGCAGGGCCAGGCCTTTCTCGGCCATGCTCTTGGGATCCGTTTCGGTGCTGGCCAGCCGTTCGTTGGCCTTGTTGAAATCGGCGCCGTACCAGACGCGCAACCCTTCGGCCATGCCATGCACTTCACCGTGGCCCGGTACCGCCGACAGCGGCACGCTGTTGAGGTAGTCGCGAACCACATTTTGCCGGGCTTGCAAGGTTTCCGGGCCCGCTTGATAAGCACGCACGGTGGCGGAAAACATCTGCCGGATCTTTTCCGCGCCCGACACCGTCAGGCCATCGGGGGAGTGCCGGTATTTCTCAAGTTGCGTCGCCAGCGTACTGCCACCCGCCGACTGGCCCGGCAGGTGTATCAGCTTGGCAACTTGCGACCAAATCGCCATGCCGAAGCGAGGCCAGTCCACGGCGGGGTTGGCCAAGGGCTGACGAGGGTCGAGCAAAAAGCGGTTTTCAATAAACAGCAGGCTGTTGACCACCACCGGCGGGATCGCATCGAAGCTTGAATAGAGTTGTTGTGGGTATTTGTACTGATACAGCGGTGCCGCACGGCAATCGGTAATCGACAATCCCGCCTGTATTTTCTCCGCGTAGGGCACGAAAAAGCCGTTGTCGGTGTAGTCCATCAGCTTTTGAGAGAAGCGGGTTTGTGACGCAATGACGTAGTCACGCTTGATCAAACGCGGCAGGAACTCTCCCATGGAGCTGTAACCCAGACGCAAATCGAAAGGGCCTGCGCCTGGATAGCGAATGGCGTCGCTGGGGCCGGGTTTCATTTCGTAACTCAAGGAGGCGGCGAATTTGCTCACCTCACGAGACTGAAACTTCGAGGTGCGCATCTCCTTGGCGGCAGCGAGCCCCAGGACAATCAGGATAATGACAAGCAACAACCAAAACGCCCCCCAACCATGCGTCGTACGACTGCGAGGGGGTTTTTCAGGTATAGGCGCTTCATCCACACGTTCAGTCGGAACCACAGTTTTACTCGTATCGGTTTGCCATAACGCGCCCATAGTCGACTGATCCATTCACGCAGATTGATCGGACTTGTCTGAAGCTTAGTCGGTGGTTGGCGATGGTGAAAAAATTGTGGCTGCAAGAATCTCGAATATTTCCCATAACCTGTGGCGAGGGAGCTTGCTCCCGCTGGGCTGCGAAGCGGCCCTGAACCCGGCCATCGCGGTTTGTCTGATAAAAACAGGTGACAGATTTGCGGCTGCTGCGCAGCCGAACGGGAGCAAGCTCCCTCGCCACAATGAGATATGTAGTTTTAAGACGGGGTTTCAGAGCCAGCAGGCGTCCCATAAAGGATAGTTACCGATTTTATCCACAAGCCCTGCGCGCAAAGGGTTAGCAACGATGTAACGAGCGAACGGCAAGAGTTCCTCCCCGTCGCGGATTGCACGGTCGTGATAGCCGGTTTGCCAGAAAGCCCCTCGACGGTTTGATGCTTTGTTAATAGTGAGCGTGCTGCGGGATTTGATGGCTTGCATGAGTCGCGTCAGAGAGATTTGTTCCAGCTGCACCAACCAGTGGAAATGGTCGGGCATGATCACCCAGGCAATAGAATTGACCCATTCCTGGTCATGGGCTCGCCTCAACTCGGCTACTAGCAGGCGTCCCAACTTCCAATCAGTGAAAAGAGGGCGTCGTTGATGCACAACCGCTGTGATGAGGTAGGCCCGACCTTGTTCTGAAAAGCGTCCATGGCGCAGCCGGTGTGAGTTCGGGTGTGGATGCATTCCGTTGCTTCCTTTTGGAGTGGATCCCGCTAACCCTAATTGCTTATCTGCCTACGCGTAGCTGCAATTGTTGACTGAAATTTCCGTTACTCCTGAAGGATTCACTCGTAAACACTGCTTTTGTGGCGAGGGAGCTTGCTCCCGCTCGGCTGCGTAGCAGACGCAAATCGGAAGGCGTTCTTCCTGAAAGACCGTGACAGAAGTGGAGCCGCTTCGCAGCCCAGCGGGAGCAAGCTCCCTCGCCACAACAGCTCTTTTGCCTAAGGACGCGTGCGTGAGCCTGAAAAGCTTGGATTAGAGCCATCAAGCAATAAATAAGGCCAAGGCAGGGACATGACGATGCACCAATGCTGTGCAATACTCCGCGCCGTTTCAGCTGTGAAAAATCCTACAAAAGCCAGGTAATGCCCCTCCGCAAACCGGGCTTTTCCCGAGAGTTCTGGCTGAATGTTGTGGTTTATAGAGTGAAAAGCCCTGTACGAAGCTTTTTATACTGCACGCCCCGCTGATCTTGCAGGTGCTGTCCTGCAAGGCGGGTTTGCTCACGAAGCAGGCCCGGTTTCTCAGAAGCAATGGCTTACCGGTCAGCGCTTTGTTACTCGGTGGTCATATCCAATAACAAGACGAGGTTGTACCCCTATGCCAGTCGGCAATCACCTGCCCCACGGCGAGACCGCTCAGGGCGGCCCGCTTAAACGCGAACTCGGCGAACGGCATATTCGCTTGATGGCGCTCGGTGCCTGTATCGGCGTCGGCCTGTTCCTCGGTTCGGCCAAGGCCATCGAAATGGCCGGCCCTGCCATCATGCTGTCCTACATCATCGGCGGTCTGGCGATCCTGGTGATCATGCGCGCCCTCGGCGAGATGGCCGTGCACAACCCGGTCGCCGGCTCCTTCAGCCGTTACGCCCAAGACTACCTCGGCCCCTTGGCCGGCTTCCTGACCGGCTGGAATTACTGGTTCCTGTGGCTGGTAACCTGCGTCGCAGAAATCACCGCCGTGGCGGTGTACATGGGCGTCTGGTTCCCCGATGTGCCGCGCTGGATCTGGGCACTCGCGGCGTTGATCAGCATGGGTTCGATCAACCTGATCGCAGTGAAAGCCTTCGGTGAATTCGAGTTCTGGTTCGCCCTGATCAAGATCGTCACCATCATCGCGATGGTGGTCGGCGGCATCGGCGTGATCGCATTCGGCTTCGGTAACGACGGGGTGGCGCTGGGGATTTCCAATCTCTGGGCGCACGGCGGCTTCATGCCCAACGGCGTGCAAGGCGTGTTGATGTCCCTGCAAATGGTGATGTTCGCCTATCTCGGCGTCGAGATGATCGGCCTGACTGCCGGTGAAGCGAAGAACCCGCAGAAGACCATTCCTAACGCAATCGGCTCGGTGTTCTGGCGGATTCTGCTGTTCTACGTCGGTGCGTTGTTCGTGATCCTGTCGATCTACCCGTGGAACGAAATCGGCACCCAAGGCAGTCCGTTCGTGATGACCTTCGAACGCCTGGGCATCAAGACCGCGGCCGGCATCATCAACTTCGTGGTGATCACCGCGGCGTTGTCTTCCTGCAACGGCGGCATCTTCAGCACCGGGCGCATGCTCTACAGCCTGGCGCAGAATGGCCAGGCCCCGGCCGGTTTTGCCAAGACCTCGAACAACGGCGTGCCACGTCGTGCGCTGCTGCTGTCGATCGGCGCGTTGTTGCTGGGCGTGTTGCTCAACTATTTGGTGCCTGAGAAAGTCTTCGTCTGGGTGACCGCGATTGCCACCTTCGGCGCGATCTGGACCTGGGTGATGATCCTGCTGGCCCAGCTCAAGTTCCGCAAAGGTTTGAGCGCCAGCGAGCGTGCCGGCCTGAAATACAAAATGTGGCTGTACCCGGTCAGCTCGTACCTGGCGCTGGCGTTTTTGGTGCTGGTGGTCGGCCTGATGGCGTACTTCCCGGACACCCGAGTGGCGCTGTATGTCGGCCCGGCGTTCCTGGTATTGCTGACGGTGTTGTTCTACGTGTTCAAGCTGCAACCGACCAATGTGTCGCAAGGTGCGGTGGGCTCGGCTTCATAAGTCGCCACGCCTGAAATGCAAAAGCCCCGGTCCATTGGCCGGGGCTTTTTATTGGCTGACGAAATCCCTGTGGCGAGCGAGCTTGCTCGCGCTGGGGCGCGTAGCGGCCCTAAAAACTTACGACTGCTTCGCAGCCGAGCGCGAGCAAGCTCGCTCGCCACAAAAGCCTGGTGTGCCTCAATTGACCGGCACCGTTTGAATCGGTGCGGTCAGGCGTTTGTTGAAATCCAGCCAAACCCCCAGCAACCCCATCAACCCCGCACCCACCAGCGCAGTGAAGATCTGCATGGCAAACGCATCGTCGGTCAGGGCATTGACCATATCCGCCAACGGCGCCAACAACACACCAAGGCAGAACACTTCCAGCGAATAACGCCCCATGCGACTGCATTGCTGTGCCACCCAATTTTGCGTCCAGCCAGTGTCCGGCAACAGTTTCGCCGTGACATACGCCAGCGCCAGAAAGTGCAGCAGGCGCACCGGCGACAGGTCAGTCTTGCTGATCGGGTACAGCAGGTTGCTCAGCCACGCCGGCATCAGCGCGTCATGTATTTCCGGCCAGCGCCACAAGACGGTGATCACGCCGGTAACCACCACATACATTGCCGCACTGACAAACAACGGCTGGCGCCGCAGCGGACGCGTCTCGGTCAACCGTCGGCGCTGTCCATGAATCGCGGCGGCACCGCCAAGCACAAAGAGCAATTGCCAGGTGACCGGGTTGAAATACCACACGCCATCCTTGATCGCGGCCAGGTTCCAGCCAAACAGCGGCGCGAGCAGGTACACGGTCAACGACACTGCCACCACCGCCCAGGCCTTGCGCACCAGCAACGGCAGCACCAGCGGCAACCCGGCCAGCAGCACGATGTACAACGGCAATGGGTCCATCAGGTTGGGTTTGAAGCGCAACAGCAACTCATCCGTCAACGCTTGCTGCGGGTTGGTGATGAAGTGGTGCAGGCCCATTTCCTCGACCAGGTCGCGGGTTTCCACATGGCTGTTGGCGAAGAACACGATACCCATCAGCATCGCCAGCAGGAAAATATGCACCACATACAGGACCCAGGCCCGGCGCAGGATTTTCACGCAGGCAATCAGGTAACCGTCGCGGGCGAGGATCTTGCCGTAGGCCAGGACCGCCGCGTAGCCGGCGAGAAACACGAAGATTTCGGCGGCATCACTGAAACCGAAGTTACGCAGGGTGATCTGACCCAGCGGGTTGTGGGGCACGTGATCCCAGAAAATGAAGATCAGTGCCAGGCCACGGAAAAAGTCGATTCGGCGATCGCGTTCAGTCGTCATAGCGGCGGGCTCTTGAACGGGTTTGGAAGTAGGCGCGCCGGCGATACAAAAGGTTGCGCGTCCCACATTGGCGGCGCGCAGGGTGCAGGGATTCGCCGGCAATTGCAAAGTGCGGATATTACGGAATGTCTCTGTGCATCGACGAGGGGGCAACCGCTTGTCTAAAAGCCGCGCAGGTCTGCGATCTCTGACTACCGTCGGTTTCAAAGCTTTATCGATTGAAGGCGGAATTCCCAAGAGGCGCCGGCATGAGGATCAGCGAATGGCTCGACAAAGAGCTCACAGGCCGTCAGGTCTGGTTGATGTTTGTGTTTGCGGCGCTGATTTACATTCTGCCGTTGATCCTCGCGGATTTTCCCTACATCGATGACAACTGGCGTGCCTTGGCCGCCGGCACCGGCTGGGCGGAGGAGGGCCGGTTGTTCGCGCAGTGGTTCTACAACCTGCTGACGTTCAGCGGTGCCGCGCCGAATATCTTCCCGTTACCGCTGTTGATCGCCACGCTGGCGATGAGTACTGCCCTGACCCGGCTGACGTTCCACTACTTTCCCGAACCGACGTTTGCCCATTGCCTGGTGGTGCTGCCGCTTTGGTACAACCCGTTTTTCCTGCAGAACCTGTCGTATCAATACGACGGACCGACCATGGCCCTGAGCCTGGTGGCGGTGATTTACGCAATCACGTTTCGAAGCTCCTCGCGCGTCCAGCATCTCCTGATACCCGCCGCGCTGATTGCATTGGCCATAGGGCTTTATCAGGTCAGCTTCAATGTGTTTCTCGGTCTCTGTTGCCTGGAGTGGCTGCGGGGGGCGAACGACAAATGGGCATGGCCTGCGTTGTACCGATTGATCGGCTGCAAAGTGGCACAAGTGGCGCTGGCCGGGTTGATCTATTACGCCACCGCCTATTCCTTCATGACCCAGGGCCGTACTGCGTTGTTGAACGGGGCGGCGGCGCCGCTGCTGCAAATTGAAACCAATCTGGGCCGGGTGCTGGAAAAAATCGTGCTGCTGTTCCATGGCGGGTTTATCTGGGTGTTCGCCGCGCTGTTGCTGTGCGCCATCGTTGGTGCTGTGGGCGTGGGACAACGCGTGCTGGAGCGTGAGGACACTGGGCTCAAAAAAGCTGTCATGGGCCTGCTGTGTCTGTTGATCTTGCCTGTCCTGATTTCGCTGGTGCCTGGAGCCTCGCTGTTTTTTCGCGACTTCAACGAAGGCGCGCGCACCTTGATGGGCTTTGCAGTCGTGATGGTGCTGCTGTTCTACCTGAGCCATCGGGCGCTGGCGCCGGTGCATGGAAAACTGCCGTTGCTGTTGCTGGTTCCGCTGCTGGCGACGCTCTCGCTTTCCTTCGCGTATGGACGGGTGCTGACGTTACAAAAAGCCTTCGCGACGAATGCGCTGTATGCCTTGAGTGCCGACATTGCTTCCCACCCGGCGTTGCGCAAAGCCAAGCGCATTTATATGTCGGTGACGTATTCCGATCACTGGCTGGCGAGTGCCGCCGGCTCGTTCAAGCAGATGCCGGTTTTGCATTACCTGCTGAACGTCGACTTTTACATGCTTGCTGAAAACCTGCCCAAAGCAGGCATTACCAATGTGGTCAGGGAAAAGGAACGGCGCAACGCCACGCTGGTGGGTTATCAGGGTTATCCACCGCTGGTAGACAGCCTGTTCTATCGGATTTATCTGCTGGGGGATTACGGTTTTATTGTCATGAAAGAACCCGCCCGTATTCCCGCTCTCCAGTGGTGAACTCCGTGACCGTTGGTCTGGAATGCTGCGCTACCTGTTAGTTCTTACAGTAGACGCGCACCGACCCTGTCTTTAGGTTGAAACACACCCGAAACGGGAACGAGTTCAAGGGACGGACATGAAAGCCTTATGGAAAGAATTTTCTACTTACGCAGTCGTTGGCGTGGCCAATACGCTGATTCATTGGCAGATATTTTACGTACTGACTACCGCGGCCGATCTTAGCCAGGCTGTCAGTAATTTTTCGGCGTTTTGTGTGGCCGCGACGTTCTCATTCTATGTGCATGCGCTTTACACGTTTGAGGCCGGAGCGTCGGTTCTTCGTTATCTGATGTATGTGTTCTTTATGGGGGTAATGAGTTTCGTGGTCGGACATTACGCCGATGTCTGGAAAATCCACGGACTAATGACCGTCGCGTCGTTCTCGCTGTTGAGTCTGATCTGCGGGTTCTTCTTTTCCAGATTTGTCCTGTATAGCGAGCGCGAAGCTTGAAGGTTCGTTAATGCCAGCCTGTCCATAAGGCTGGCATGCAGAGCAATCTTTACGCAGCAACCACCTCACCAGGCTCAAAACTATCCGCCCGCGCCATCTGCCACATCCGCGAGTAAAACTCGCCATTCACCTCACCCGTCAGCAACTCCCCCGGTTTCAAAAACACATGCAACTGCGAGAACAACTTGATCTCGGTTGCCGACATGCGCCGTACCAGATGCTTGGCCGACAGCTGTGAAGGATGATCGAGGCCGGCGGCCGCGAGCATTTCCGCGAGGGCCTTGAGTGTGTTGCGGTGAAAGTTGAAGACGCGCTGGGCCTTGTCCGGGACCACCAGCGCGCGTTGGCGCAGGGTGTCTTGAGTGGCGACGCCGGTCGGGCATTTGTTGGTGTGGCAGCTTTGCGACTGGATGCAACCGATGGCGAACATGAAGCCGCGTGCCGAGTTGGCCCAGTCGGCGCCGATGGCCAGGACGCTGGCGATGTCGAAGGCGCTGACGATCTTGCCGCTGGCGCCGAGTTTGATTTTGTCGCGCAGGTTCAGGCCCACCAGCGTGTTGTGGACGAACAGCAGGCCTTCGCGCATCGGCACGCCGATGTGGTCAGTGAATTCCACGGGCGCGGCGCCAGTCCCGCCTTCCTTGCCGTCGACCACGATGAAGTCCGGGAGGATGCCGGTCTCCAGCATGGCCTTGGCGATGCCCATGAATTCCCACGGGTGGCCGAGGCAGAATTTGAAGCCCACCGGTTTACCGCCGGACAGTTCACGCAATTGCTGGATGAAGTGCATCAGTTCGATCGGCGTGGAAAACGCGCTGTGCCGCGACGGCGAGATGCAGTCTTCGCCCATCAGGATGCCGCGGGTTTCGGCGATTTCCTTGGTGACTTTGTGCTTGGGCAGGATGCCGCCGTGACCGGGTTTGGCGCCCTGGCTCATTTTGATTTCGATCATCCGCACTTGCGGCGTCTGCGCCTGGGCGGCGAAGCGTTCCGGGTCGAAGCGCCCATCCGCGGTGCGGCAACCGAAGTAGCCGCTGCCGAGCTCCCAGGTCAGGTCGCCGCCGTTTTCCCGGTGATACGCGCTGATGCTGCCTTCGCCCGTGTCATGGGCGAAGTTGCCGAGTTTGGCGCCCTGGTTCAACGCGCGAATGGCGTTGGCGCTGAGTGAGCCGAAGCTCATGGCCGAGATGTTGAACACCGAGGCCGAGTACGGCTGGGTGCATTGTGGCCCGCCGACGATGACACGAAAGGCACTCGGATCGCTCAACGGCGCCGGACGCATCGAGTGGCCGATGAATTCGAAACCCGATTGGTACACATCGATCAGCGTGCCGAAGGGTTTGTCGGCGCTTTCATTCTTGGCCCGGGAATAGACCAGCGAGCGCTGGGCACGGGAGAAGGGCAGGGCGTCGCTATCGGATTCGAGCAGGTATTGGCGGATCTCCGGGCGAATGCCCTCCACCAGATAACGAATATTGCCCAGGATCGGGTAGTTGCGACGCACCGCGTGAGGGCTCTGCAACAGATCGAACAGGCCCACGAGGCTCAAGACGCCCGTCACGGCGGTGATCGGCCAGAGCCAGTCGTGTTCCAGGAAGGGCAGGCTGGCGAGGGTGAATATCACGCAAGCGGCAAAGAAGGCGTAGCGGCTCAGGAGTGACAGGCTCATACGGGTTCCTTGGGTTCGGACTCGGTTGTGTTTTGGCAATGCGGCTGGCTTTTTGTGGCGAGGGAGCTTGCTCCCGCTCGGCTGCGCAGCAGTCGCAAAACCTGCTGACGGGCTCTGTCTGACTGAACGCGGTGCCTGTATCGGGACCGCTTCGCGATCCAGCGGGAGCAAGCTCCCTCGCCACAGGAGTCTGCGGCGCTGCAACAGCAATCAGGCATTCTGCGCCTGGAGGAAAATCGAAAACAGCTCCGACTGGGATTTGATCCCCAGCTTGCTGTACATGTGTTTCTTATGGACTTTCACGGTTTCAGCAGAGATTTCCAGCTTACGGGCGATTTCTTTACTGGAGCAACCGCTGAGCATCAATCGGCCGACATCCAGTTCCCGGGCGGTCAATTGCGCGCCCTTGAGTTGTTGCACCGACACCTCCAACTGCACCCGCCAGTCGCCCTGGACCGGCGCCGGCGCGAGGGCCACGACTTCGTTAATTTCGTAGGGCAGACGCTGGCGCAACAGACCGAGCACCCAAGGCTGGATCAGCGACAGCAAGGCAATCTGCTGGCCGCTGAAACGTTGCTTGCTGCCCAACGACAGGCACAGCGTGCGGTCGCCTTCGAGCTGACAATTGAACTGGATTTCATCGGCCACCACATTCAGACGAAAGTAGCGTTGGTAATACTCGGTCAGCTCGAAATGCTCCGGGGCCACTTCCGACAGGCGATAGAGACCGGTGCGCGATTGCTCGCGGCAAGCGATGTAGAACGGGTCAAGCAGGTACAGGCCGCGCAGGTAATCCTGGAACAGCTGATCAGGGCTGCCGTCCTCGCCCGGGCATTCGGCGAACACTTGCGGGTGCTGGTGCGCGCTGAAAAGCAGCGCCACCCAGCTGTCGAAGGTCACGTACTGGTCCAGCAGACGCACCAGCTGCGTCCAGAAGTTGGGCTTGTCCAGGGCGTCGATCAGTTGCCCGACCGAGCGGTGCCAAGCGATATCGTCTAATGAAAGTGTCATGCCTCTACCCCTATCGGGTTACCCCAGCGGCGTGATTCCCCGGCCGGTGGCTTGCTGCGCATACTGGCGCACAGACACAGACCGGGCAATCTTTCTGCCGCCCGGCCCCTAACAAGGACTACCCATGAAAGTCGAACTCGCCCAGTTGGCGGGCCGTGACAACGGCACCGCGTACAACCTCGAACGGGCCTTGGCGGCCATCGCTGCCTGCAGCGCCGACACGCAGCTGATCGTATTCCCGGAAACCCACCTCATGGGCTTTCCGTCCGCTGCCACCGTAGCCCAAACCGCCGAACCGCTGGACGGGCCAACGGTCAGCGCCGTCGTAGCGGCGGCTCACGAGCGCAACATCGCCGTGGTAATCGGCATGGCCGAGAACGACAACGGCCGCTTCTACAACACTACGCTGCTGATTACCCCTGAAGGCATCGCCCTGAAATACCGCAAGACGCACTTGTGGGCGTCAGATCGCGGTGTGTTCGAGGCGGGCGACCGATACGCCACCTGCGAATGGAACGGCGTGCGGGTCGGCCTGCTGATTTGCTACGACATCGAATTCCCGGAAACCGCCCGCGCCCTGGCGCAACTGGGTGCCGAACTGCTGATCGTCACCAACGGCAACATGGACCCTTACGGCCCGACTCACCGCACCGCGATCATGGCTCGCGCCCAGGAAAATCAGGCGTTTGCTCTGATGGTCAACCGGGTGGAAGAGAGCGACGACGGGTTGGTGTTTGCCGGTGGCAGTGCGCTGGTGGATCCGCTGGGCACCTTGTTGTTCGAGGCCGGGCGGGAGGAAGGGCGGTTTGCGGTTGAGCTGGATTTCAGCCGGTTGGAGGCGGCACGCAAGGACTATCGGTATCTGGATGATCAGCGGTTGAAGTTGCCGGGTGAGATTGTCGAGCAGGCTTCTGGCGTGCGGGAGTTGCTGATTCCTTCGCGTTGATCCGGATTCCGTGTCGTCCGGGCTGACGCCATCGCGAGCAGGCTCGCTCCCACAGGGGATCTCCAGTGGACGCAAATTGTGTGAACGACAGAAATCCAATGTGGGAGTGAGCCGGCTCCGGGCGGCGATCCGACGATGAGGCCCTTACAGGCAACACACCTGATTGCCCATGAACCTAAAACAACAACGCAACCCCCGAAATTTTTGCGCCGAACTCGGCTCTGCCCATAAATCTAATAAATTCGGAGTAGTCGCTCATGGCTCGTTTGCAACGCACCCTGTCATTGGGTTCGGTGGTGCTGTTCGGCATCGCCTACATGACGCCGATCATTGTGCTCGGCACGTTTGGCATCCTCGCTCAATCCACCGCCGGCATGGTCCCGGCCGCGTACCTGGCGGCGCTGGTGGCGATGTTTTTCACCGCCATGAGCTACGGCCGAATGGCCTCGGCGTTCCCCGTCGCAGGCTCGGCCTACAGCTATGTCCGCAAGGCCATCAGCCCGAAACTCGGCTTCATCGCGGGCTGGGCGGTGCTGCTCGATTACCTGTTCCTGCCCATGGCGATCTGGCTGATCGGTGCCGCCTACCTCAACTCCGCGTTTCCGGCCGTGCCGCAGTGGATCTGGGTACTGGCGTTCATCGGCATCACCAGCGCGATCAACATCGTCGGCCTGAAACTGGCCAACGGCATCAACGCCTTGCTGATGCTGGTGCAGTTCCTGGTGCTGATTGCCTTCGTCGCGCTGTGCATCCACTACGTCGGTGGCGATGCGAGCACGCCGTTGTGGTCGATCAAACCGTTCTTCAACGGCGACATGCAGATGCCGCTGATCATGAGCGGCGCGGCCATCGCCTGTTACTCGTTCCTCGGTTTCGACGCGGTCAGCACCCTGACCGAAGAAACCCGCGACCCACGCCGCACCATCCCGCGGGCAATCATGCTGATTACCCTGATCGGCGGGCTGATCTTCGTCAGCGTCTCGTACTTCGTGCAGATCGCGCATCCATCGTTCCAGTTCGACAGCGTCGACTCGGCGGCTTATGAAATTGCCCGCAACATCGGTGGTGACCTGTTTGTGTCGATCTTCCTGATCGGCCTGATCGTCGGCCAGTTCGCGTCGGGCCTGTCGGCTCAGGCCAGCGGTTCGCGTCTGTTGTTTGCCATGGGCCGCGACGGTGTGCTGCCCAAATCCTTTTTCGGCAGCTTGCATGAACGCTTCGGCACCCCGGTCAACAGCATCCTGTTGTGCGCCGTGGTGGCTTTGCTGGCACTGAAACTCGACGTCACCACCTCGACTTCGTTCATCAACTTCGGCGCGTTCCTTGCGTTCAGTCTGGTGAACCTGTCAGTGATTTTTCACTACTGGATTGGCGGTGAGAAGAAGGGCCTGCGAGAGTTCGTGCTGTTCCTGTTGTTCCCGTTCATTGGCCTGGCGGCAGATTTGTGGCTGATGGTCAGCCTCGATCACCTGGCGATTTACCTGGGCCTGAGCTGGCTGGCAATTGGCGTGGTGTACCTGGCGGTGCTGACCGGTGGCTTCCGCCGCCAGCCACCGGAGATGGATTTCCAGGAGGCTGCATAACCCACACCAATCCCTGATCTCTGATCTCTGTAGGAGCTGTCGAGTGAAACGAGGCTGCGATCTTTTGATCTTGCTTTTGATAAAACAAAGTCAAAAGATCGCAGCCTCGTTTCACTCGACAGCTCCTACAAAGGGTGTGTTCAGGGGGGCAGGGGTGTTCAGGTGGCTGAGTTTGTCTGGTGCACGGGTAGCTCGACCCTGAATGTGCTTCCCACACCGACTTCACTCACTACCGAAATATCCCCCCCATGCTTCTTCACAATCCCATAAGACAGGGACAACCCAAGCCCTGTCCCCTGGCCCACCGGCTTGGTGGTGAAGAACGGGTCGAAGATTTTCTGCAAGCTGTCCGGGGCAATACCCGACCCGGTGTCTGCCACTTCGATCCACACCCGTTCACCCTCAAACCCGGTGCGCAGGGTGATGGTGCCGCGCTGCGGGCCCATTGCCTGGGACGCGTTGACGATCAGGTTCATGATCACCTGGTTGATTTGCGATGGCAGGCACTCGATGTCGGGCAGCGGCTGATACTCCTTCACCACGTCGGCCTTGTACTTGAGTTCATTGGCGACGATGTTCAGGGTCGATTCGATGCCCTGTTGCAGATTGGTCCACTGCCATTCCTGGTTGGAGTCCACGCGGGAGAAGTCCTTCAGGTCTTTGACGATCTGCCCGACGCGGTTGATGCCCTCCTTGGACTCCTTGATCAGCAACGGGATGTCGTCGCGCAGAAATTCCAGTTCGATCCGTTCACGTAACTGCCCGAGACGTTCGATCACCTCGTTTGAAGCAATCGCTTCTTCGGCTTCGCGGTAGGCGTCGAGCATTTCCTGCAGTTGCTTGAAGTAGCCATCAAGGCTGCCGAGGTTGGAGGAAATGAAGCCGATAGGGTTGTTGATTTCATGGGCGACACCGGCGGCCAATTGCCCCAGTGAGGCGAGTTTTTCCGACTGCACCAGTTGCGATTCAAGCTGTTTGCGCTCGTCGATTTCCCGCTGCAACGCCTCGCTGGCCTGTTTGAACTCGGTGGTGCGCTGGTCCACCAGATGCTCCAGGTGGCTCATCTGCACAAACGCGCGTTCGGTCATCTCCCACTTGGTCAGCAGGGTGTTGGCCATTTGCTGGACTTCGATGTTGTCGAAGGGTTTTTTCAGGATCAGCAAGCGGTCATGGGCCTGTAGACGGTCCAGCAGTTCATCCCAGGAATAGTCGGAATACGCGGTACACACCACCACTTGCAGGCGCGGGTCTTCCTGCCACAGATGTTCGATGGTCTGCGCGCCGTCCCAACCCTCAGGCATGCGCATGTCCACGAACGCGAGGGCGTAGGGGCGGCTTTCCTGCAACGCCTGAGTGAGTTTGCCCAGGCCTTCCTGGCCGCCATAGGCCGAATCCAGTTCGAAGAGGGGAGTGGTGGCTTTGACTTCACTGCCAAATAGCGTGGCTTCCATCTCGTCCAGTTCAACGTGCTGCACCGAAACCGGTGTGAGGATCTTGCGAAAGTCGGCATGAATCGACGGTGTGTCGTCGATCAGCAGAATTCGCCGGTTCGCAAGTTCACTCATGCCTCCTCCGGGACGGTTTTCAACGGGATCTGCAGGGTGAACTGTGCGCCCTTGCCAGGCCCGTCACTGTGAGCGCTGAGATGGCCGTTCATTTCGATAGCCGCCAATGCGCAGCTGTGCAGACCAAAGCCGTGACCTTCCTTGCGGGTGGTAAAACCGTGGGCAAAGATGCGCGTCATGTTCTCCGGCGCGATGCCTTCGCCATCATCCTTGACGCTGATTTGCAGGGTGGCGTCTTCAACGATTTTTACCCCGAGGGTCATTTGTCGCGGACGATTGCTGAGGTCGGACATGGCGTATTTTGCATTGCTGATGAGGTTGATCAGGATCAGCAGCAAGCGGTGCTTGTCCCCCATGACCTGCGGCACCTCGTTGTACTCCTTGACCACCGTGACGTGATGCCGGGTCAGCGCACCGGAGTTCATGCGCAAGGCGTCTTCCAGCAGTTCACTGATGTGCAGCGGTTCCATCAGGCTGTTGGCGCCGGCGTAGGACTGTTGGGTGGCGACGATGTCCTTGATGTGATCGACGCTTTTGGTCAGTTGGGCCAGTTCCTCGGTCATGTTCTGTTGTTCGAGCGCAATGGCGTCGACCAGTTGATTCAGGTAGCCAGGGAGCAATTTGCCTTTTTCGTCCAGGGTCAGAAAGGTGCCCAGGTCGCCTTGATGTTCGTTGATCAGCTGCATGGCCTTGCCCAGCCCCTGGGCCTTGCTGCTGCGCAGTTTGCGACTGACGAGGTCGGCGGAAATGTTCACGCTGTTAAGCACGTTGCCAACGTTGTGCAGCACATTGGTAGCGATTTCGGCCATGCCGGCCTGGCGCGCGGTGTCCAGCAATTCGCTCTGGGTATCCTTGAGCTCGCGGGTGCGTTCTTCGACCCGTTTTTCGAGGTCATCATTGGCAGTTTTCAGGTCTTTGTTGACGCGATTGATCACGGTGAAACTGCGCATCAGGTGAATCGCCAGGTACACCAGCAACAGCACCAGCAGCACCGAAAACGCCAGCATGTAGAAGTGATAACGCTGGTCGATCGCATCGGTGCGCTGCTGATCGTTGTTTAGCAGATCGGTGATGTCGTCCAGCCGTTCGGCCACGGGAATGGCCTCGATGTTTTCCAGCAACCGGTTGACCACCGGCTGTTCCCGCAGGATCAGCTCGATGTGCTTGTCGAGAATATCCAGCGGACTGTGGAATTGCTCCGGCAGTCGCAGTTTGTTCACTTTCAGTTTGCTCAGGCCCACCAGAATTTCGGCGGCCTTGCCGTCAGAGGTGACCATGGCGAACTCCATGGTGCTGAGTACCAGGTCATACGTGTCGTTGGCGATGTTTTGCAGTTGCAGTTTGTCTCCGTCCTGCAACTGGGCGAGGGGTTCCTGAATGTCGTCTTCGGCGGTCGGCAGAAACGCCAGTGAGTTGCGCAACACGGCATTGTGGGACTTGAATTGTTCCACCAGCCGGGTCTTTTCCTCGATGGCGCTCAGGTACGCATCATGGCTGGTGAGCCAGGCGGGCGAGTCGTTGCGGCCGTGATTCGACTCCATCGTGTCGAACCGCTCCCACAGCTTCGTCATCTCGGTCAACGGTGCGACCAGCGGATCGTAGTTGTGGTTGATGGCAATCCTGGCCTTGAGGATTTCCGTTTCCCATTGCGCGTTCAGCTGTTTCATCCGGGAAACCAGATCCCGGGATTCGGCGTAGGTCGACGTCTGGTTCGAGCTGGATTTGAGGTACAGAAACAGCAGTATCGAGGCCAGTATCAGGGCCACGATACCGAGGAGCGCCAGGCTGCGTCCGCGAGACATTTTCATAACGGTTTGCCCTCCCATTCACCGGTCAGGGTCTTGAGGAATTGGATGATCAGCACCTTGTCCTCGGTGGAGGGAATGCGCCCCAGCTGAAACGTGAACATCACGTCCACGGCCTCTTCGAGGGTTTTGGCCGAACCGTCGTGAAAGTACGGCGCGGTCACGGCGACGTTACGCAGGCTCGGAACCTTGAACACGTTGCGGTCCTCTTCGTCCTTGGTCACCAGGTAGCGGCCCAGGTCGGATTCAGTCGAGTTGCCTCGCGTCTTGAAGTAATCACCCATCACTCCGAATTTCTGGAACATGTTGCCGCCGATGTTGATCCCCTGATGGCAGGTGATGCAGCCGTAGTCCTTGAAGCGTTGATAACCGTACTTCTCCTCGTGGGTGAGGATGTCGGTATCGCCCCGCAGGTATTGGTCGAAACGCGAGTTGGCGCTGATCAGCGTGCGCTCGTAGGTGGCCAGGGCGTTTTGCACATTGTTCATGGTCACGCCGTCCGGGTAAGCATTGCCGAACGCGGTTTGATAAGCCGGATCGGCGGACAGCGTTTGCACCACGTGTTTCCAGTTGCTCCCCATTTCACTGGGGCTCTGCACCACGGTGTGGACCTGGGTTTCCAGGGTGTCGGCGCGGCCGTTCCAGAACTGCCTGAAGTTCAGGCTGGCGTTGAACACGCTGGGGGTGTTCATGGCGACTGGAAGACCGTTGAAACCGATGGAAAACGCCTTGTTATCGGCACCGCCGCTTTCAAGTCGGTGGCAACTGGCGCAGGACAGGCTGCTGTTGACCGACAAACGGGGTTCATTGAATAACTGGCGACCCAATTCCACCCGCAGAGGGTTTTGCTGTGGGACAGCCGGCAGCGGTTTAAGCGGTTCGTCCAGTGGCGCGCCGCTGGCCGTCAGGCAAAGCCCGAGCAAAGGCAGCAGAAGAAGACGGTGGGAGGATGGCGACATCTGATACTTCCTTGGCTGATAGCCCGTGTGTCGCTGCTTATCGGTCATGTGGTGGCAGGAGGAGGGGATTTCACCGACGTCAGGTATTGCACAAACGCGTCCGGCGCCACGGCTTTGCTGAAGTAGTAACCCTGGCCTTCCTCGCACTGATGGGCCTTGAGGAAATCCAGCTGTTCGAGGGTTTCCACCCCTTCGGCGATGATGGTCAGCTTGAGGCTCTTGCCCAGGCTGATGATGGCGCTGACCAGCGCGGCGTCGTTGCTGTCCCGGCTCAGGCCACGAATGAACGACTGATCGATTTTCAGCACGTCGATGGGAAAACGCCGCAGGTAACTCAGGCTGGAATAACCGGTGCCGAAGTCGTCAATGGCCAGTCGCACCCCCATTGCCTTGATCCGGTTCAGGGCGGTGACCGTGGCATCGATGTTCTGCATCAGCACGCCTTCGGTGATTTCCAGCTCCAGCAATGACGGGTCCAGACCGGTTTGATCGAGGACCTGTTCAATGCCTTCGACAAAGTCTCGCTGACGAAAATCGATGGCCGACACATTCACCGACATGCACAGCCTCGGCAGCCCCGCTGCCTGCCAGGCACAGGCTTGTCGACAGGCCTGGGCCAGCACCCATTTGCTCAACGGCACGATCAAGCCACTGTCTTCGGCCACCCCAATGAAATCCGACGGGTAAACCCAGCCATGCCCCGGTTTCTGCCAGCGAATCAACGCCTCTGCACCGACCACCTCGCCGGTGCCCAGGTCCAGTTTTGGCTGGTAATGCAGCACAAATTCGTCCCGCTCCAGTGCCAGGCGAATACCCGACTCGATGCTCTGCTGATCCCGGGCACGCTGGTTCATCTCGTCGATGAAAAAGCGAAAGTCGTTGGGGCCGCTTTCTTTGACGTTGCGCATCGCCGTTTCGGCTTTCTTGATCAGTGCGATGGCATCGAAGCCGTCATCGGGGTAGATGCTGATGCCCAGGCTGGCGGTCACGCTCAGGTCATGGCCCGCGATGTGCTGGGGCGTGCAAATGGCGTTCAAGAGTTTTTCAGCGATGCCTTTGGTCTGTTGCGGATGACGGATATCAGCGAGGATCACCACGAACTCGTCAGAGCCGTAGCGAAACACCGAATCGGACTCACGCACCGTGGACACCAGGCTCTGCCCAACTCTTTTGAGCATCTCGTCACCGGCCGGATGACCCAGGGCATTGTTGATGCGCTTGAAGCGATCAAGGCCCAGAAACATCACCGCCAGTTGCTTGTCATGGCGGCGGGACAACGCCAGGGACTGGTTCAGCCGATCACCGAGCAGCGTGCTGTTTGGCAGATCGGTCAATACGTCGTATTGCAGCAGATGAGACACCTTGAGCAGTTCGTGGACCCGCGCCTCGATGGTTTGCTCCAGGCTTTGCACTTTCGTCTCCGCGTCGTGCGTCATCTGCCATTTCCAGGTCAGAGCACTGGCCATCTGGCGGATTTCCAGACTGTCGAAGGGCTTTTTCAACACCAGCAACTGGTCGCCGAACTCCAGCCGTTCAGCCATGTCTTCCCAGCTGTAATCGGAAAAGGCGGTGCACAGCGCGATTTGCAGATGTGGGTCGATCTTCCAGAGTTGTTCGATGGTTTCCAGCCCGTCCCAACCCGGCGGCATGCGCATGTCGGTGAACGCCATGGCGTAGGGGCGTCCTTCGGCCTGGGCGCGTTTGACCAGTTCGAGGGCTTCCTCGCCCTGAAACGCAGAGTCGAGCTGGAACGTCAGTCGGGCAGGCTTGAGCGTGCCGAACAACGCCTCTTCAGTGCCGGCCAGGGACCGCTCATCGTCGGAATCGGGGCCGAGGATCTTGTGAAAGTCCTGATGGATCGAGGGCGTGTCGTCGATGATCAGGATGCGCCGGTTGGTCTGGACGGACGAAGTTTTCATCCTTGGCCCTCCGTGGTGCGCGGGTTGTCCAGGGGCGGCCCGTTTCCTGGGCTGGTGGGCACGATACTGCCGGCTTTAAGTAATTCGGCTGCCTGTTGGCTGCTGACCGCTTTACTGAAGAAGTAACCCTGAGCGTTCATTGGCGAGCCTGTGGCCATCAGCGAACTGCGCTGTTCCTGGGTTTCGACACCTTCGGCGATGATTCCGATCCCTACCTCGCGAGCGAAATTGATAATCGCGCGCAACGTGTTGGCGCTGGCCGGATCGCGGGCCGCGGTGTCGATGAAGGCCTGGGCGAGTTTCAGGTGATTGACCTGGTAGGTCTTGAGGTAGTCGAACGAGGAATACTCAGTGCCGAAGTCGTCGATGGCGATCTTCACCCCCAGCTCCCGCAGGCGCGGCAGCACGTCGTTGTGGGTCCATTTGGTCTGGGCCAGGGTCGCTTCGGTGACATCGAAGCGCAGGTCCCAGGCGCACAGTTCCCAGCGCGCGGTGGTGCGCAGCACGTCATAGATCAGTTCGGGCCCACTTTTGAGCTGGGCCAGGGACAGCTTGATGGCAATGACCGGCGGGGCCATGCCTTCATCGCGCCACTGGCGCATTTGCTGGCAGGCGCGATCCAGCACCCAGTGACCGAGGGCGATAATGGCGCCGGTTTTTTCCGCCGCCGGCAGGAACGCCGGCGCTTCCAGCAATCCACGCTCGGGGTGGTTCCAGCTGACCTGGGCTTCCATGCCGAGGATCCTGCCGCTGCTCAGGTCAACTTCCGGCCAGTAATTGAGTTCGAGTTCGTCATGCTCAATGGCGGTTTTCAGATCGTTGGCGATGGTCATGCGCTCGACCACCTCCTGATTGATCTCCTCGGAGTGAAAGTGATACTGGTTGCGGCCCTTTTCCTTGGAGCGATACAGCGCCATGTCGGCCTGGTTCAGCAGGCCGTCGGCGCTTGTGATGAGCGGCGAATAGCTGCTGATGCCGATGCTGACCGAAACGCGTACGTCATTGCCGGCCAGGGAGTAGGGCAGCACCAGCGCATCGCGGACCTTGCCGGCCAATGATGCGGACTGGGTCGGGTCGCCGACATCCAGTTGCAGGATGGCGAACTCGTCGCCGCCGAGGCGCGCGACCACATCGTTTTCGCGCACACAGGCCTTGATGCGCCGGGCGACTTCCTGCAGCAACAGGTCGCCCACCGGATGACCAAGGGTATCGTTGATGCGTTTGAAGTGATCGAGGTCCAGGTAGAACATCGCGAACGGTGTGGCGCCCCGACGTGCGGCGGCGAATGCCTGGTGCAGGCGTTCGATCAGGGTGGCCCGGTTGGCCAGGCCCGTGAGCCCGTCGGTGCGTGCCAGCAGGGCGATTTTCTCCTCGGCGACCTTGCGTTCCGTGACATCGATGATGATGCCTTCGACTTCCAGCAAGCGTCCTTCATCGTCACGCACCGGGATATAGCGGTTTTCGACCCAGCGCCAGGCACCGTCGCCGGTGCGCATCCGGAACTCGATGGACGCGCCTGCCGCATGGCGGTCCAGCACCCGGGCCATGGCCGTATCGACCTTCGATTGGTCGTCCGGGTGGATCAACTCCTGGGCCCAGTTGGCCGAGGCGACGAGGTTCGCCGCGACGTGACCGTACTTGGTGATGTTGTGGGAGATGTACATCAGCGGAAACAACGGTTCGCCCCGCAGGCGATAGAGAATGGTCGGGCTGTTCTGCACGATGATGTTGGCATCGGACAGCTCCCGGGTGCGTTCTTCGACGGCCTGTTCCAGCAGCGACATTTTCAGCTCGGCGTCTTCGGTCATCTGCCATTTGGCGGTCAATGCGCTGGCCAGTTGCCGGATTTCGATGGCATCGAAGGGTTTTTTCAGGATCAGCAGTCGGTCGCCCAGCTCCAGGCGTTCATCGATGTCTTCCCAGGAATAGTCGGAATAGGCGGTGCACAGCGCCACTTGCAGCTTGGGGTCGACCTGCCACAGCCGTTCGATGGTTTGCAGACCGTCCCAGCCCGGCGGCATGCGCATGTCGATGAAGGCCATTGCGTAGGGCAGGTCGTTGGCCAGCGCTCGCTCGACCTTGTCCAGTGCTTCGAGGCCCTGATACGCCGAGTCGAGCACGAAACTTTGCAGTGTTGCCGTCGCTTGAGTCCCGAACAGGGCGTTTTCGGCGCTGATCAGCTCGTCGTCATCAATCGATGGCGGGCTGAGGATCTTGATGAAGTCTGCATGAATGGAAGCAGTGTCGTCGACGATAAGTATCCGACGGTTGGTTCGCGCCAGCAGCGTATTCATAGGTATACGCCGGGAGCGGTGGCAGTGTGGAGCGGTGTGCTCATAGGGGCATCCTTTCCCTGATCACGTGGCAACGGTACAGATAATGGATCCGAGTGAACTGAGCATAGTCGCCCGTGCAGCACTTCGCCCGGTCGACTGAGACGAATCATTTCCAGGGGCCTTGCTGGAAATCATCTAGCCTGTAGCTCAGGCAGGGCCAGAAACGGAATGTTTTGGCTGATGACTGACGCAACAACGCCCGTTTCGCTTGAGGTAATGCCATGGAAGAGCAACTCCCCACGACTGCCGCCTATAAACCCACGATTCTGCTGGTCGACGATGAGGAATCGATCCTCAACAGTCTGCGTCGGCTCTTGCGCGGCCAACCCTACGACGTGCTGCTGGCGACCAGCGGTGCCCAGGCCCTCGAAATCATGGCCAAACAGCCGGTCGACCTGGTGATGAGCGATGCGCGCATGCCCAATATGGACGGCGCCACGCTGCTGGCGCACATTCACCAGCTCCATCCCGGCACGCTGCGCATTTTGCTGACCGGTTATGCCGACCCGACGATGATGGTCAAAGCAATCAACGATGGGCAGATTTACCGTTACATCAGCAAGCCCTGGCACGATGAGGAGTTGGTGTTGACGTTGCGACAATCCCTCGCCTACCAGCATTCCGAGCGCGAACGGTTGCGCCTGGTGCAGGAGACGTGGGACCGCAACGAGGAATTGAAGCTGCTCAACGCGACCCTGGAAAAACACGTTGCGTCCCGTACCTCGGAGCTGCAACAGACCGCCGACATGCTCGACCTGGCCTACGAAGAGCTCAAACACAGCTATGTCACCGGCACCGAGGTGTTTTCGTTGCTGGCCAACCTGCGTTTACCGCCGGCCAAGCAGACTAACCGGCAGATCATCGAGCTGGTGCGGGTGTACTGCAAACTCCATGGCCTGGACGAGGGCAGCACCCGCGACCTGACCATGGCCGCGGCGCTCTACAACATCGGCAAGCTGAGCTGGACCGACAGCATGATGACCGCGCCTGCGGACCTGCTGCACCACAGCGATCAGGAGCGCTATCGCGGTTATCCGAAGCAGAGTGAATCGTTGCTGATGACCCTCGACCCAATGAAAGATGCCGCTCGCCTGATTCTTCACCATCAGGAACGCTGGGATGGCACTGGTTTCCCCGACCGGCTCAAGGGCGAGGCGATCCCGCTGGGTTCGCGGTGGCTGAAACTGGCGGTGGATTTCATCGAGTTGCAGCGTGGGCTGATCCTTGAGCGCCAGATGAACAGCGATGAAGCGCTGGTCTATATCCGCCAGTACGCCGGTCGACTCTACGATCCGGCGCTGGTCGAGGACTTCATTCAGGTCTGCGCCGCGTATCTGAGTGATGTGTCGCTGGCCGATCCGACGGTCAAGGTACTGACCACCCGGGACCTGGCAGCGGGCATGATTCTGGCGCACAACCTCAACGCCGATAACGGCATGTTGCTGCTCAATGCGGGCAAGGTGCTGAGTGGGCCGCTGGTGGAGAAACTGATCGCTTTCGAGGCGATGGAAGGGGCGAAGTACAGTGTTTTTGTGAAGGTGCCGGAAGTGCAGGAGGCCGCGATTCCCGAAGCGCCAGAGGTCGTCCAGCCACTGCCGTGATCCCCTGTGGGAGCGGGCTTGCTCGCGAAGGCGTCGTGTCAGTCGACATCTACTTGATTGACACACCGCTTTCGCGAGCAAGCCCGCTCCCACAAAGGTTCAGCAGTGCTCGGCAGATATTTTTTCCCCGTGACGACGCCCCGACACCCATGTGATCCTTGCGGTTTTTACCCAAGGCCACTCCAGATCCATGACACTTTCATCTGCCGCTTCCCCCCGCATCATCCGCATTGCCGCCGCCCTGCTGATCGGCCCCGACGGTCGCACGCTGTTGGTCCGCAAGCGCGGCACCGAAGCCTTCATGCAACCCGGCGGCAAGATCGAGGCCCACGAGCAACCGGTTCATGCCCTGGCCCGTGAACTGGAAGAAGAGCTTGGGCTGGTCATCGACCCCGCGCACGCCACCTACCTGGGACCTTTCTCGGCACCGGCCGCCAACGAGCCGGGTTTTGTCGTACAGGCCGAACTCTTTCAGCTGACCATCGATTCAGACGTATCACCTGCGGCGGAGATCGAAGAGGTGCGCTGGATCGATCCGGCCACCGACGGCAATCTCACGCTGGCGCCATTGACACGAGACCTGATCCTGCCGTTTTATCGAGCGTCGCTGACCGCGACCGTCTGATTACTCACGGACCAGGATTGCCCTATGATCCCGCTACCAGACTTGCTGATTTTCGCCGCCGCCGCGTTGCTGATGGTGCTGACGCCGGGGCCGAACATGATTTACCTGATCTCCCGATCGATCTGCCAGGGGCGCAAGGCCGGCGTGACCTCGTTGCTCGGTGTGGTCGCGGGGTTTTTCGTGCATTTGTTCGCCGCCGCGGCCGGCTTGACCGCGGTGTTTCTGGCCGTGCCGATGGCCTACGAAGTGCTGAAGTGGGCCGGTGCGCTGTACCTGGTGTGGCTGGCCTGGCAGGCGGTCAAGCCCGGGGCGCGTTCACCTTTCGAAGCGCAACAGTTGCCGCCGGACTCGTCGCGCAAACTGATCACCATGGGGTTTCTCACCAGTGCCTTGAACCCGAAGATTGCGGTGTTTTACCTGTCGGTGTTTCCGCAATTCATCTCGTCTGAACATGGCTCGGTGTTCACCCAAAGCATCGTGCTGGGCTTGACCCAGATCAGCGTCAGTTTCTGCGTCAATCTGCTGATCGCAATCTTCGCTGCGGGCATCGCGTCGTGGTTCGTCAACAACCCGACCTGGCTGGCGGTGCAGCGTTATTTCATGGGGTTTGTCTTGTCAGCGCTGGCAGTGCGGCTGATGCTTGAGCAACGTCGGACGGCTTGATCATGTGGATTGAACGACTGGATGCCAGCCATGCCCTGGATTATCGGGCTCTGATGCTTGAAGCCTATGACCTGCATCCGCAGGCGTTCACTTCCAGCGTACGTGAGCGTGCCGCGATGCCGCTGAGTTGGTGGGAGTCGCGCCTGACCAGCAAACTGGATGTGGTGCTTGGGGCGTTTGACGAGGGCAAGTTGGCAGGCATCGTCGGCCTGGCCTTCGAACCCCGGGAAAAGGCCCGGCACAAGGCGACGTTGTTTGGCATGTACGTGTCTGGAAAGGTTCGCGAGCGGGGGTGGGGTCAACAACTGGTGCAAGCCGCGTTGGCTGAAGCGCAGAACCATCAAGGCCTGAGACTGATCCAGCTGACCGTCACCGCGGGCAACGAGGCCGCGTTCAACCTGTACAAGCGTTGCGGCTTTGTACAGTACGGCCTCGAACCCATGGCGGTACGCGTCGGCGAAGACTACTTCGACAAAATCCACATGTGGCGCGAACTCTAAGGATCACATAGATCCTGTAGGAGCGAGGCTTGCCCGCGAAGGCGTCGTGACAATCGACATCTACTTGGCTGATACACCGCTTTCGCGGGCAAGCCTCGCTCCTACAGGTCTTGTGGTGTGTCAGCGGACTGCGCTAACCCCATCCAGTGTCGAGAACGACGTGTCTTTGGCCGTCAGCAAAAAATCGCGCATGTACGGCGCATCCAGCATGTCCGCGCGAATCCCCGCATACAGCGTCGCAAACAATCCCTTCTCGCCCAGCCGCTTGGCCTTCACGTAACCCCGTGAGCTGTATTCGTGCAGCGCCCAATGGGGCATGCCGCACACGCCGCGTCCGCTGGCCACCAGTTGCATCATCATCACCGTCAGTTCCGAGGTGCGGACCTGCGCCGGTTCGATATCGGCGGGTTCGAGGAAGCGGGTAAAGATGTCCAGCCGATCGCGTTCCACCGGGTAGGTGATCAGCGTTTCCGTGAGCAGATCTTCCGGAACGATGTAGGCCTTGCTCGCCAGACGGTGCTGGTTGGCTACCGCGAGCATCGCTTCATACGTGAACAACGGCACGTAAGTGATCCCCGCCAGTTCCAGCGGGTCGGAGGTCACCACCAAATCCAGATCGCCACGGGCCAGGGCCGGCAGCGGGGCAAAGGAGAAGCCTGAGGCCAGGTCCAGCTCGACTTCCGGCCAGGCATCGCGGAACTGATCGATGGTCGGCATCAGCCACTGGAAGCAACTGTGGCATTCGATCGCCATATGCAAACGGCCCGCCGTACCGCCCGCCAGGCGCGCGATATCACGTTCGGCGCCGCGCAGCAGCGGCAAGGTCGCGTCCGCCAGTTGCAGCAGGCGCAAACCGGCGCTGGTGAAGCGCACCGGTTTGGTTTTGCGCACGAACAACGGCATCCCCAGCCGTTCCTCAAGCTCCTTGAACTGGTGGGACAGGGCCGACTGGGTCAGGTGCAGGCGGTCGGCGGCATCGACCAGGCTGTCCGCTTCGCGCAAGGCGTGCAGGGTCTTCAGGTGACGGATTTCAAGCACCGGATGGCTCCATGAGGAAAACTTGTGATCAACACGAAAAGGTTGAGTTTGTCTCATGTTGGGTTGGCTGTCGACAATGGCGCCATGTTTTACAGCCTCTTTTACAGGAAGAAACTCACCATGGCTCTGGCCCACACACTTGGTTTTCCACGCATCGGCGCGGACCGCGAACTGAAAAAAGCCCTCGAATCCTTCTGGAAGGGCGATCTCGATCAGGACGCGCTGAAAAGCGTCGGCCGCCAACTGCGTGCCAACCACTGGCAGTTGCAGAAAGACGCCGGCATCGACCTACTGCCCGTCGGCGACTTCGCCTGGTACGACCAGGTGCTGACTCATTCCCTGACCTTCGGCGTGATCCCCGAGCGTTTCGACAGTGTCAAGGATGCGCGCGGCCTGCCGACCCTCGACACCCTGTTCGCCATGGCCCGAGGCGCTACCGCGACCTGCTGCGGCGGTGAACACACCCAGTTGCAATACGCCCAGGAACTGACCAAGTGGTTCGACACCAACTACCACTATCTGGTCCCGGAATTCACTGCTGACCAGCAGTTCAAACTGAGCTGGGAACAGCTGTTCGACGAAGTCGACGAAGCCAAGGCCCTGGGCCACAACGTCAAACCAGTGATCATCGGCCCGCTGACTTACCTGTGGCTGGGCAAGGCCAAAGGCAAGGACTTCGACAAGCTCGATCTGCTGGAGCGCTTGCTGCCGATCTACGGTGAAATCCTCGGCCGCCTTGCCGCGCAAGGCGTGGAATGGGTGCAGATCGACGAACCGATCCTGACCCTCGACCTGCCGCAAGCCTGGAAAAACGCCTTCGAACGCGCTTATCACATCCTTCAATATTCGCCGCTGAAAAAACTCGTGGCCACCTACTTCAGCGGCCTGGAAGACAACCTCGGCCTGGCGGTCGGCCTGCCCGTGCAAGGCCTGCACATCGACGCGGTGCGTGCGCCGGATCAACTCGGCCAGGTGCTGGATCGTCTGCCGACCTACAAGATTCTGTCGGTGGGCCTGGTCAACGGCCGCAACGTCTGGCGTTGCGAACTGGAGCAAGTTCTGGCGCAACTGCAACCGGCCCAGGAACGCTTTGGCGACAACCTGTGGGTCAGCAGTTCCTGCTCGTTGCTGCACAGCCCGGTGGACCTGGAACGCGAAGACAAACTCGATCCTGAACTGAAAAGCTGGCTGGCCTTTGCTGTACAAAAGTGCGGGGAAATCGCCGTGCTGCGCGATGCCCTCAACGACCCGCAATCGCCCAAGGTGCAAACCGCACTCGCCGAAAGCCGAGCGATTCAGGCCAGCCGCGCCGAGTCACCGCGTATCCATAAAGCCCAGGTGCAGGCACGCATCAACGCCATCAGCGCAGCAGACAGCCAACGCCACTCGCCGTTTGCCAAACGCATCGCGCAGCAACAGGCGCGTTTGAAACTGCCGCCATTTCCGACCACTACCATCGGCTCGTTTCCGCAGACCGGTTCGATTCGTCTGGCACGCCAGGCCTTCAAGCAAGGCAAGCTGTCGGCCAACGATTACACCGACGCCATGCACAGTGAAATCCGCCACGCGGTGCAAGTTCAGGAACGCCTGGGCCTGGATGTGTTGGTACACGGCGAAGCCGAACGCAACGACATGGTCGAGTACTTCGCCGAGCAACTGGACGGCTACCTGTTCACCCGTTTCGGCTGGGTGCAGAGCTACGGTTCGCGCTGCGTCAAACCGGCGATCATCTACGGCGACCTGAGCCGCCCGAACGCCATGACCGTCGACTGGATCACCTATGCACAGAGCCTGACCGACAAGGTCATGAAAGGCATGCTCACCGGTCCCGTGACCATGCTGATGTGGTCGTTCCCCCGCGAAGACGTCTCGCGCAAAATCCAGGCGCAACAGTTGGCCCTGGCCCTGCGTGACGAAGTGGTCGACCTGGAAAACGCCGGCATCAAAATCGTGCAGATCGACGAAGCCGCATTCCGCGAAGGCTTGCCGCTGCGCCGGGCGCAATGGCAGGAATACCTGGACTGGGCGGTGGAAGCGTTCCGCTTGAGTGCTTCCGGTGTGCGGGATGAAACCCAGATCCATACCCACATGTGCTACAGCGAGTTCAACGATGTGATCGAGTCCATCGCGGCGATGGATGCCGATGTGATCACCATCGAAACTTCGCGTTCGGACATGGAATTGCTGGACGCCTTCGAAGCGTTCGACTACCCGAACGACATCGGCCCGGGTGTGTATGACATTCACTCGCCACGAGTGCCGGACACGGGAGAGATGGTCAAGTTGATGAGCAAAGCCGTTAAACGCATTCCGGCGGAGCGTTTGTGGGTGAACCCCGATTGCGGGTTGAAGACCCGGGCCTGGCCGGAGACTGAGGCGGCGTTGGTGAATATGGTGGCGGCGGCAAGGCAGTTGCGGAGTCAGTTGGCCTGACGACTAGTCGCTTTTCAGCTTGAATGAAAAACCCGCTGGATCGGTGACGATCAGCGGGTTCTCCTTTCAAATTACGAGCAAACGACGATTTAAAGCCGGCTCTTTTACGTTGCGCTAGGCATGTGTCGCGTTAGTGAGTTGTTGCACAATTATCAACAAAATCAGGGAGTCGTTTCCATCCGCTGAAGATTGATGGTTGTGAATCTCAAATGTCGCGCTGTTGTTGTTGGGAGCAGTAAACTCACCGACCAGATCATGCTGCACGAGCCTCGGTGGTGTCACTCCAGGAGTCTCCAGAAGATTGATGATCCGTAAGTTAAACAGAGGGTTTTGACGTCCTCCCGATCCTGTGGCGTTCATCACACGAGCCGTAAATCGATACCTCGCCCCTGTGGCCAGCTGAAAGGTTTTATACAGAATTGCGCCCGCATGATTGTAACCCCCGGGTGTGATATTGAAAAAACCAACTTGTGGAGAGGGCAAAAGCCAGCCAGTTCTTCCTCCTGGGCCGATATTCCAGCCATTAAGGCTACCTACGAAGTTAGTAACATCATATAGATCGGGGCGAGTAGTAACGATCCAGTCGGGTGAGCTCTGCTGACCATCAGGCGTTTTCGCAGTCAGGCTATGTCTGCCCAATCCGATATTCAGGGTTTTCCTCCAGATCCCGTTTTCTTCCGATGTTGTGGTGCCTATCGATGTGCTTCCATCAAACAAATGGACGGTGCTTTTAGGTGTTGCGGTCCCCACGAGTTCAGGTGTTGTGTCGTCGCACGCCCCACCGTTGACAACTTGCCCGGTAATTGCCCCTTGATTGTCAATCAACTGAGTAATCATCGGCCTTGCCAGCATTTCCGATTTGATCGTCAGCTCCCGCACAGGGAAGAACGTATCAACACCACTCTTGTCGCTGAAATTTGCGATCGACAATCCACGAACCTGCGTGCCGTCTTTGAACAGTTTGAGCTGTTCCCGAGAGATGACTCCGCTCAATCCGGTGCTCACATGGTTGGCGGTGATCACCCCCTCGAACAGCATGATGACGTATTCGCTCCCGTCGGATTTTTGCCCACTCAGGGCCACCCGCATCCGGGTGCCGATGGCAATGAACAGCCAGGCAATCAGCGTCCAGTGAGCATCGCCTGTAAAGTTGTTGAGGTTCAGGACCTTGTGATCCGGCGCCTCCTTGATGGTCATGCGCGGGTAGTTGATGTCTTCATTGGCAATGGACGTGACTTCATATTTGGTGGGCGCAGAACTTTGATCATGTATGCCTTCCTGCGTCACGACATACCAAAAGGACATGAATGTGCCCATGTTGGCGGGGACGGCGGTCAGGGGCAGGGTGAAGGTCAGTGTCCCGCTGGCGCTTCCTTGAAGTGTCGCAAGCACCGGGCTGCCGAAACCATCACGCCCTTTGACGAAGAGGGTGACACGGTGGGTGGGGTCCATCCCGGTGTAGGTGACTTTGACCGTGGCAAGTTTCTGAGTGTTTTGCGGATTGATAAGGTTGCCAGGTGAGGCCTGTATCAACTCCGGCGGTAGTAGCAACAAGGCTTTGGCGCCGATTCGCAGCACCAGTTCGGGGGCGGTCAGAGGCAGTTCCCGGTTGCGTTCGATGTACCAGTCCACTGTGATGACTAGATTGAGCAGTGAGTTGATGAGCTCGTAGGCCAATCTGAATTCAATGTCTTTGTCGAGATGGGCCGCGGCAATGAGCAACGAGTCTGCAAAAACAAGATTGCCGTCAGGCCCCCGTACTTCCAGGTGAACCGTGTCGCCGATGCGCGTGTGGCCTTTGGCCGGGCAAATGGCTGGGGTGCCGAAAGGAATATCCTTCGGATCGAGCACGCCGTTTTCATCTTTACCGACATCGACGATGTTCAGGACATTGGTCACTAGGTCGATACGCAGACGACTTATGAAGGACTCCAGTGGCGCGGCATGCCTGATGCCGGTGACGGTATAGGACAGCCGGACGGAACCGTCCTGATAGGTATCAAGGTGCGTGGTTTCCCAGTCAAAGGGTACGACGATGCCGACCCCCGGAATCACCATGGCCTGCGTGACAAACCGTTCGTAAGTTTGCAGTCGGGTGGTGCCGCCGGCGCTTGTACTCAGGCAGGTCAGTGTCACCTTGTCACCGACCGCGAGGCCTTCGATTTCGGGGCCGGCATAGACGACCGTCTCGGCCAGATCTGGCGACAGGACCGCCCCGTGGGCTTGCGGCGCAGTCGGCGCTGGAGCCCGGTATTTTTCGCCGATCAATCTAGGGGAATAAGGGTAAGACGGCGTCCGTTCTGGCGAACCCGACACCATCCTGATCCTGTGGTAGCTCAGTTTTATCGTCGTCGGGGCGAGTTTGTTCACGAGTTCAAAAGGGATCTCGAATGTCACGACACCCGCCTTGTAGTCGAGTGGACCAAAGACTTTGCTGTACCCGGTAGCGGCGTCGTAAAGGGTCAACTCCACTGTATCGCCAGCGACGGCGTCTGCACGTCGCACCAGTACGTCAACCTCCATGGGCCCACCGTCGAGATCGTCGATCGCCAGGACATCGTCATTGGCGAGACGCACTGAAGGCGCTTCAAGATAGGTCGTGTCCGGTTCCAGCGTACCCACACCGACGTTGGACGTCAGGCTGCTGTTGTGTACCTGGTCATGGATTTTGTAACTCACCAGCAGCGGGTCGGCAGGGCCGATCAGCTTAAGGATCGCGGAAGACACAAACACCACAATGTCCTGACCGACTTGCCCGGCATCGATGACGAACTCGACGATCTGGTTATCGATCGTCAGAACAATCCGGTCTCCCATGGTCATGACTGGCCAGGCCGGGATGATGAAGTCAACGCCGGCTTCCACCATCTCCTTATCAATCACCGCCGGGAAGCGCGGAGCTTCCAGAGGTACGCGTTCGCGGGTGTTGCCGGTTGGATCGAGGCTGTCCGGAAAGGTTGGCTTGAACCATACGGTGATCTCTTCTGAACGTTCCGGTCCACCGCCACTGGTGCGTTCGACGGTGTACCACGTCAGATGGATGCCAGGTTTTTCGACGGCCGTTCTGGGAATGAAACTGACGATGTCCTCGTTGTTGTGATCCCTGGGGACGATTTCGGTCTTGATCAGTGTGCCTCGATCCGTCGGGTCCGGGACCTGACCGGGCTCAAGGCGTTTGCCCATGTACAGGCGTAGGGTGTCAAACGCCTCCATCAGGGGATAAGAGGGGAAAAGAACCCACCATCCAAGCCCGGGACCTGCGGTCTCATCCGCGTTGACCCCATGGGAGGCGGTGGGGTAGTCGACCACGTGCCAACCGGGGATCAGGATGGGGAATATCCTGAGTGCTCCATCTTCTGTGAACAGGCCCTGCGACCTGACTTCGGCAAACGGGTCGACGGGTTTTTGCGGGCTTTCTATTCTCAGCTCGGCCAGTTGTTCTGGTGTGTAAAAAGAAAAAGCAGTCACGGTTATTCTCCGACTCGCACGAAAAGCGCACGAACCGGGGCGGCAAGGCGCGTCAGAGACTGATTGAAAGCTCAAACTTGCAGGCTGGCTACTGTCAGAAATAACAGGTTCAGACTGTTTTCTGACCAGCGGTAGCCGTCGATGCTTCACACGACCGTTCAGCACTCTTCATCAAACTGTCACGTAACTGTGGCAGCGCGCTTGATCAAACTTCATCAGACTCGCGCTCTACTGGGGTTCTGCGTTTCGGTGTTTTTTCATGCGTGCACGATTTTTATCAACAGCGGCCTTCCTGGCCGCGTTGTTGTTTGGATTACCGTCTTTCGCGGCGTCTCGTTGCGATGTCAATGTTCCAACCCAACAGGCCGATCTGGCGCAGGTGAGCCTGGCGTACCAGAGCATCGGCCGTGCGTCCGACCCGGCGTTGCTGCTGGTGATGGGCCTGGGCGGGCAGTTGATTCACTGGCCGGACGAGGTGGTGGTCGCGTTGTGTCAGCAAGGTTTTCGGGTGATTCGCTATGACAATCGCGACGTCGGTCTCTCGACCTGGCGGCAAGCGCCCGCCGACGCCAACCTGACTTTCGAAGTGCTGCGCTACAAACTCGGTTTGCCGGTGGCGGCGCCGTACACCCTGACCGACATGGCGGACGACGCTTTTGGCCTGATGGATGCGCTGAAGGTTGAGCAATTCCACGTATTGGGCGCGAGCATGGGCGGGATGATCGCCCAGCATATGGCGGCGATGGCGCCGCAGCGGGTCGAGAGCCTGACCCTGATCATGACCAGCTCCGGAGCCGAAGGCTTGCCGGCGCCGAGCGCGGCGTTGGTGCAGTTGTTGTCGCGGCGTAGCGCGCCGAATCGCGAAGTGGCGCTGGAGCAGCAGGCGGATTTGCTGGCGGCGTTGGGCAGCCCGGCCGTCAGCGATGATCGGCAGGCGTTGCTGCATCAGGCGGCGCTGTCTTATGACCGCGCGTTCAACCCGGAAGGCGTGAAGCGCCAGATCATGGCGATCCTCGCCGAGCGCAGTCGTGTGGCGTTGCTTAACCAATTGCGCGTGCCGACGCTGGTGGTCCACGGCACGGCCGATCCGCTGTTGCCGGTGATGCACGGCGTGCACCTGGCGGCGCATATTCGCGGTAGCCAGTTGAAGCTGATTCCGGGACTGGCGCATCGATTCCAGGAAGCGTTCAAGGCGCCGTTGCTGGCGGCGGTGTTGCCGTACTTGCAGGCCCATCGCGAAGACACCTCGCATTGGGCGCAGATTGATCCGGTGCCAACCCCAAATCTCCTGTAATCCCCAATCCAGACTGTGGGACAAAACCCTGTGGCGAGGGAGCTTGCTCCCGCTGGGCTGCGAAGCGGCCCCAATCCTGCGTATGCGGTGTATCAGGCAAACCACATTGGCCGGTTTTACGACTGCTGCGCAGCCGAGCGGGAGCAAGCTCCCTCGCCACAAAGGCTCATCGCCCTCAGTTGGTTATGTCGGTGGAACGAGGTTGTCGAGCATCCGGTTCACCGCCAGTTCACCCAACATGACCGACTGCTGAATGCCGAGCACGGTATTGCGCTGCGGGCCTTCCATCAATGCCGCGAAGTCACTCAACATCACGCTCGCCGACGCAAGGGATTCACAGGCGTTGGCCAGCAGGGTTTCGTGATCGATGTCGGGGGCGATGGTGTAAATGGTGCTGGGCCGGCGTGGGGTGTCTTTGGGGATGACCGGTTTGAGGTAGTAATCGAGGGCGCGGTCGGCGGCTTCGTTGAGTTTTTTGGAGTCGGGGGTTTCGTAGGGGGAGACGTCGTCGGTTTCTGGGGGATTCGGAGTAATTTTGAACATTGAACTGGAGCTCCTGCTAGTAGAGCTGCAACTCATCTCGCTACTAAACGAATGGGTGGCAGCTGTGCGCAAGTTAGTAGACCGGCCTCCAGTCAAAACCGGCGCGCCCGAGGGCGCCATGCGCACAGCCACCATCAAGTGCAGGCAACTGCCTGACTAGATGACACTTATGCGACCGGAAAAAGCCGGGCTACTAAACCCGATCACTGGGAATCAGTGACACGAACCAAGTTACCGACGGCCCCCAAGGCGCACAAGCCGGCGGATTCTGACGTGGTTGTAGGCGACGGCGCAAGGCGCTGTAGCTTTCAGGAAGTAACCTTAAACAGAACTAAACACATCCCCAAAAACACCGTAAATCCCCTGTGGGAGATTCTATGTTGCCCGGCAACCCTGAATTCTCAGGCTGACAGGTATTCGCTCTGATTTTTCATCAGGGCAAATGCCACCCGACAGAGCTTTCGGGCCAAGGCGACCAAAGCCTGGGTTTTCGAGAAGCCTCTAGCCAGGTATGCCTCGTAAAACGGCTTCCATTTAGACGAGCGACACGCCGCCATTGCGGCGTTGTAAGCCAAACGACGAACCTCCGGATCTCCTTTTTTGGTCAGGTACCGCCGCCCATTCTTCTTGCCGGAATCGTCGACTGCCAAGTCCATTCCCAGGAATGCGATGAACGCATCGCTGTTCGCAAAATCGCCCCGCATAAAAGTCGTCGCTAACCCCGTTGCGGTCAGCTCCCCAACGCCTTCTATGGCTTTGCAGCGATCAATATTCGCCTCAATCCCTGCCTCTTTGCTGACCTTGCGCAGCAGTTTCTGAATAGCCTGATCCGCTTGCTTGAATGCCTTCTGCTGAGCGGCCTGCACTTTCTTCAACAAGGGTTCATTGGCCCAACTCAACATCAGCCCAGCATGGTTCTGGATCAGCGTTGCACGTCTATGGAGAAGGCTTTTCAGTGAGCTGTAGGCCTTGGGTGGCGGGCTCCAGACCCGCAGTTTGGTTTGTTCATTCTCCAAGTAACGCGCCAGCAAACGCGCATCGCAGGGATCATTCTTGGCTCGTTGTCCGACGCCACGGCGGTAATGACTTACCCGATAAGCGTCCACCACGTAGACCTGATGACCCATTTCATGAGCCAACTCAACCGTGTCCAGGTGGTAAATGTTGGTGGCTTCAACGGCGATAGCGCTTTGGGCGGGCAGGGTTTTAAGCCAACGTTTAAGGGTGGTTCGATCGTTCTTGATGTCTTGAATGATTTGCAGGTCGGTGCGATAGACAGCAATTTGGGCCTTGGCGATATCGATACCAACAACCGTCTGCGAAGTAAGGATTGTCATGACAAATCCTCGGAGCTAGGGTTTAAGTGCTTGTTGGGGTCTACCGTTGCGCTGGCTTGTCTCTATCGTCGGTTTACCGATGAATTCCTTATCGGCGCTTTGGGTAGAAGGGGCGGGACGAGAAGTCTCCCACGGTCTGTACTGGTCAGAGTCAGAATCGAGTCTGTAGTCCCGCCCACCCCTTCAAGTCTAAACATACAAGCGAGCCTGCTCGCGATGGCGTCGTGTCAGTCGCCATCTGCTTGACTGATACACCGCCATCGCGAGCAGGCTCGCTCCCACAGGATATGTGGAATGGCTGCCACCTCTGTTCCACAGGGGTTAGGGGAATGGCTGCCACCTCGGTCTCGTCAGGTGTATCGTTCAAACTTTCCGCCGCCTTTCCAGCCTGCGAGGTGAATGATGAGTACCCCTTTGAAAATCGATTTCGTCAGCGACGTGTCCTGCCCGTGGTGTGTTGTCGGCCTGTATGGCCTGACCCGCGCGCTGGAAGTGCTGCGTGATGAGGTCCAGGCCGAGATCCGTTTTCAGCCGTTCGAACTGAACCCGAAAATGGGGCCGGAAGGGCAGAACATCACCGAACACATCACCGAAAAGTACGGCTCGACCCCTGAGCAATCGCAGAAGAACCGCGAGATGATCCGTGCCCGTGGTGACGAGGTCGGGTTTGCGTTTCGCACCGATGGCAACAGCCGCATCTACAACACCTTTGATGCCCATCGGTTGCTGTTTTGGGCGGGGCTGGAAGGGTTGCAGTTCAACCTGAAGGAAGCGCTGTTCAAGGCGTATTTCACTGATGGCGGGAATCCGTCCGATCACGGTCAGTTGGCGCAGATTGCGGAAAGTGTAGGGCTGAACCGGCAGCGGGCGGCAGCGATTCTGGCGTCCGATGAGTTTGCCAAAGAGGTGCTCGAAGAAGAGCAGCTGTGGCTGTCGCGCGGGGTGAGCTCGGTGCCGACGGTGGTGTTTAACGGGCAGTATGCGGTGAGTGGTGGGCAGCCGGTCGAGACCTTTGTCGGAGCGATTCGGCAGATCATGAGCGAATCAAAAGGCGGGACCGTTAGCTGATCGAGCGGCGAGCCGAATAACTGTGGGAGCGAGCCTGCTCGCGATAGCGGTGTCTCAGTCAAGCAGAGGGTGACTGACACGACGCTATCGCGAGCAGGCTCGCTCCCACAGGGTTTTGTGTGTAGCTGGAAATTAGCGGACGATTTTGTCTACGTGGATGCCCAGTTTCTTCAAGCGATACCAGAAGCTGCGCTCGGAGATCCCGATCAACTGCGCCGCCGCGGCCTGCACGCCATTGCTCTGCGCCAGCGCCGCCAGAATGTAGGCCTTTTCGACCTCGGCCAACGCCGCCTCCAGGTCCGCCGGCACGTTGCCTTCGGTGACCAGGGCGCCGCTGCTACCAGAATTTGAGGCAAACAAATAAGCCGGCAAATCCTCCTCTTCGATCACCGCCCCCGACGCCACAATCGTCGCCCGCTCCACGCAGTTTTGCAGTTCGCGAATATTCCCCGGCCACGAATAATTGGCCATCGCCTGCAAGGCTTCCGGGCTGAATCCGGTAAAACGCTTGCCCGCCGCGGCACCCAGGGTGTGAGCGAAATGCCGGGCCAGTTGCGCGACGTCTTCAACCCGTTCGCGCAGGGCCGGCAGCGGGATCGGGAACACGTTGAGGCGGTAATAAAGGTCTTCGCGAAACTCCTTGTTGGCCACCGCGTCCAGCAGGTTCTTGTTGGTCGCGGCAATCACCCGCACATCGACCTTGCGCTCGCGTGGATCGCCCACCGGCTCGATCACCCGTTCTTGCAAGGCCCGGAGGATTTTCGCCTGCAAGGCCAGGGGCATTTCGCCGATTTCGTCGAGGAACAGCGTGCCCTTGTCGGCTTGCATGAAACGCCCGACGCGATCCGCCACCGCGCCGGTAAACGCGCCTTTGCGGTGGCCGAACATTTCGCTTTCCAGCAGCCCTTCGGGGATCGCCGCACAGTTGACCGCGACGAAGGGTTTGTCGGCGCGGTTGCCGTGTTTGTGGATCGCCCGGGCGACCATTTCCTTGCCGGTGCCGCTTTCGCCGGTCAGCAGAATCGTCGCGTTGCTTTCGCGCACCGAATCGATCGCGTGCAGCACCCGGCGAAAACTCGGGCTGTCGCCGATCAGACTGTCGATCTGCTGATGCTCGTCGAGCTCGGCGCGCATGCGCTGGTTGTCTTTGAGGATGTCGCGAAATTGCAGGGCCTTGCTGACGGTGATGTCCAGTTCATCGATGTCGAACGGCTTGGCGATGTAGTCGAAGGCGCCGTTGCGCATCGACTGCACCGCGTTTTTTACCGTGCTGTAGGCGGTCATGACGATCACCGGCAACTGCGGAAAACGGCTTTTGATTTCCGCCAGCAATTGCGGGCCGTCCATGCCGGGCATGCGCCAGTCGCTGATCACCAGGTCGATGTCCTCGCACTCCAGCACCTTGAGCGCGTGCAGGCCATTGCCAGCGGTGAACACCTGGATGCCGTTCTGACCCAGGGCCGATGCCAGCAAGTCGCAGAGCTTGGGCTCGTCGTCGACCACCAGTACGTTATGCGTCATCGCTGCCCTCGTCGAAATCTTCACCGTTGGCCGGAATGTACAGCGTGAAGGTGGTTCCGGCATCTTTTTCACTGACGCATTCGATGCGCCCGTCATGACTTTCCATGATCGAGAACACCTTGGCCAGACCCAGCCCGGTGCCCGAGGCCTTGGTGGTGACGAACGGCGTGAAGATCCGCTCGAGCATGTCCGGTTCAATGCCCTGGCCGGTGTCGCAGACGCTGATCACGGTGTAGTGCTCGTCGCTGCTGATGCCAACCGTCAGCCGCCCGCCGTCGGGCATGGCGTCGATGGCGTTGACGATTAGGTTCAGGCCGGCCTGCTTGAGTTGCCGTGCGTCGGCGTGAAGGGTCGCGCCGGGCGCCTGATCGTCGACTCGCACATCGATGTTGTGGCTGGCCAGTTCCGGGGCGCAGAAGCCGATCAGTTCATCCACCAGCGGCCGCGCCGCTTGGGTCGAACGCATCGGCGCGCTGGGCTTGGCGAAGTCTAGGAAATCGGTGATCAGGTCGTTGATGCGGCTGACTTCGCTGACCACGTATTCCAGATGACGCTTGTCGGTCTCGGGCAAATCAGCGCGCCGGTGCAGTAGTTGGGTGGCGGTTTTGATGATGCCCAGCGGGTTGCGGATTTCATGGGCCAGGCCCATGGCGACTTCGCCCAGCGCATGCAGACGGTCGCGGCGGCGCAGTTGCGATTCCAGGTGCTGCAACTCGGCGAGGCGTTCGCTCATGTGGTTGAACGTGCTGCTCAGTTCCGCCAGTTCGTCGCCGCCGGAGACCGGCAGGCGCTGGCGGTAGTCCCCGGCAATCACCGCTTGCACGCCTTTGGACAGCCCGCGCAACGGCTTGGTCAGGCGTTGGGAGACAAACCAGCCGACCGCCAGGGACGCCGCCGAGCTGAGCAGGAAAATCAGGATGAACAGGTTGCTCTGGTTCACCAGCCCGACCAGGCTGGTGTGGCGCAGCAGACCGCTGAATATCACACCTTGCAGCTCACCGTTTTCGTTGAGAATGGGCCGGTAGATGCCGCTGTAACGATTGGTGAATTGTTCGATCGGCTGCTTGGTGTTGCGCAGGATCTGTTCGATTTTCTCCGGCACGGCGGCCGGGTGATCTTCGAAGCGCTGGGTGGAGAAGATCTCCGAGAAGTCATTGGCCTTGGCCAGGTACAGCCGCAGGTCGAGGGAATGCACATCGGCGACGCTGGTGAGGAAACTGCTGTCCAGGTACGTGGCAACGACCAGTTTGTAATCGACGCCGTCCTGATCGGTCTCGAAGGTCGACACAACGGTGCCGGTGGCGACGCCGCCGACTTGCAGCGTTTGCAGCACCGCTTTGGGCTCGGTGCTGATTTGACGGACGATGTCATCGGCAGTGGTGCTGAACACTACTTTGTGATCGCTGTTGCGCACCAGCGCCACGACGTCGATGCCCATGGAGTCGGCGATGTCGCTGGTCAGTTTGTCGTGTTTGCTCGACAAGCGATCCGTGGGCGGGCGCGTGTAGCGCAGGAACAACTGCGCGGCCCGGGCGTTGTCACGCAGGATCTCGCTGATCTCGTCCTCGACGATCTTGGTCGATTCCTGCAGCCAGATCCGCACGTTGCTGTCGAAAATCTGCGACAGGGTGGTGGCCGCCAGTTCCGCGGCGATCATGGTCGGGATCACGCTGACCAGCCAGAACGCGAGCACCAGTTTGCGCTGCAGGCTCCAGCCGGAGAGGGCGAAAGGTCGGGCGGTGGCGCGTGGGTTTTTGATCATCGTGCTTCGCTTATCGCAGCAGCCATGGCGGAATCGGAACGGTCCGGTCGAATGAACATTTTCACCAGTCGCAGCAGGCTGTCGAGCACCCGGTTGCGGTGGCGGAAAAACACGGTGTTGCCGGTAAACGAGCAACCCAGGCGCAGCTTACTGGCATAGCCGGCCTGACCGCACGCGTAGATCGGGATGCCGTGTTCAATACAGTAGTCGACATTGGCCAGCCAACTGCGCACGTACAGGTTGTGATCGCGGGTTCGACTCAGGTCGTGGGCGAAGAATTTATCGACCAGGCGTTGCTCGTCCAGCAGCACCAGGTTGAACGCCACCAGTTCAGCGCCGACCCAGTAGAGCACGCACGCGGCGCGTTCATCGAGGTGTTCCAGGACCTGGCGAAAGTAGTCCGGCGGCAGGCGTTCGAAGGTCAAGTCGCTGCGCTCAAGTGTGGCTTCGTAAAGCGCCATCATTTGCGGGAGCAGGTCTTCGACGGAGCGCCGCCACTCGATGCGTGGACCTTGCCCGCGCAAGGTCCGGCGCAGGTCTTTGCGGGTGGATTTGCCGAGGGTGCCGAGGTACGCGTCCACGGAGCCAAAACGGATCGGCAGTTCGGCGCTGGGCAGACCGGGCATGCTTTGCAGGCCGGCCTCCTGGCACACCTTCAACCATTGCGGATCGCGGTGCGACGCGTCCTTGACCGCCAGCAGACCGATGCCCGCCTGATCGGCGTCGTTTCGCGCCAGGGTCAATAATTGCTCAAGCAAGGCCGGACGCCGGGCGGGGTCGATCTGCCGTGCGGTCCCGACATGGCACTGCTCGGCCACCGGCGAACCGAGGGCGTACAGCCGCACGTCGAACAGGCCCGGCCACCAGCGGCGCAACTGTTCGGTGACGCGTTTGCCCGACCCCTGAACCGTGGTGTCCAGCGAATACGCGGTGGTGAACGCCACCGCCGCCGCGACCAACACCTCGTCCTCGTACAGCGCCAGATAACGCCACTGAAAATCCGCGATGCCCGCCTGTTCAACGGCCCGGTAATAATCCCAGCCCTCCAGTTCAGCGGGGAAACAGTCATTCCAGGCTGTGCGGTCGATGGCTTCGATCGTCGAAAAGGCAAGGGCAGTGATCACATCGGTTCCTTAAAATTTACCCACGGGTTTCTCCATCGCCCGACTCCCACAACGTTGCGTCGTTACGCAATTTATGTAGCAGCTGGCGAAGCCTGCGTTCGGCTCGGTCCGCGCTCGGGCGCAGCAGTCGTAAAACCTGCTGGCGCGGTATGCCTGACACACCGCAGTGGCTGATTTCACGACTGCTTCGCAGCCGAACGCAGGCTTCGCCAGCTGCTACAGGGATCGTTGCGAGAGTCAGGCCAGTTGCCGGTAATCCTGGCGCACGGGTTGCGGGGCGGTTACTTGTTGCATGAACCGATGCTGGATGAAGTCCGCGCTCAGCTCCACGACACGCCGGTATTGCAGGTCGACGGTGATCATGTGGTAGCAATCGTCGAGCAGGATCTTCACCACCGGGCCGCCGAGTTTGCGTTCCACATAGTCGGCGTTCCAGCGGCTGGTGATGTCGTCTTCCCGTGAGTGCAAAACCAGCGCCTGAGTGGTGATCTGCGGCATGCGTTTTTTCACCGCGGCCACCAGCCGATGCAGTTCCCGGACACTCACCCCGGACATGGTCAGCAGCCCGGCATTGCTGCTTTCACCGGCCTTCATCTGCCGCTCGACGATGGCGCGCAAGCGTTCGTCCTTGATGCCGAACGGTGATTTTTCATTGAAGCGGCACAGGTGCACGCCATACGGAATCGCCATCAGCAACGGTGTGAGCACGGCGACTTTGGGCATGTTCCAGCCGTCGTAGCGCAGGGTCGTCGAGTACAGCAACATGCCTTCGATCTGCCCCGGATGCTCGGCGGCCAGGTACATCGCCAGCACCGCGCCCATCGACAAACCGCCGACAAACACGTGCTGGTGTTTGCGCCTAACACCGATGAAGGTGTTGCGCGCGCTCTCGTACCAGTCGCGCCAGCCGGTGGCTTGCAGGTCGGCGTTGTCCCCGCAGTGGCCGGCCAGGGTCGGCACGTAGACCGTGCAACCGGCCTTCGCCAGGCCCATGGCGACCCGACGCAACTCGGTCGGCGTGCCGGTGAGGCCGTGGATCAACAACACCGCAACCTCCCCGTTGCCGAGAACGAAACCGGCGCTGCCTTCGCCCATGTCGATCTCAGCTGCACTTGAAAAAAAGTCGTTCATCGTTTCATCGCCCGATGCAGCAGACGGTCGAGCAAGGCGATGCCCAAGTCGATTTCCGGGTAGCTGATTTCCAGCGACGGCGCGAGGGTGATCACGTTCTTGTAGTAACCGCCCACATCGAGGATCAGGCCCAGGCGTTTGCCGTCGATTTCGATGTCGCCCTTCATGCCTTCGTCGACCATGAAGTCGAGGGTTGCCTTGTCTGGCGTGAAACCGTCCGGCCCACAGATTTCACAGCGCAGGGCCAGGCCAAGACCGTCGACGTCGCCGATGATCGGGTAGCGTTTCTGCAAGTCTTTCAGGCCTTCGAGGAAGTATTTGCCCTTGTTCATGACCATCGCGCCGTAGTCGACTTCGCTGGTCATCTTGAACATTTCCAGACCCACCGCCGTGCCCAACGGGTTGGACGCGAAGGTCGAATGGGTCGAACCCGGTGGGAAGATTTTCGGGTTGATCAGCTCTTCCTTGGCCCAGATGCCGCCCAATGGGTTGAGGCCATTGGTCAGTGCTTTGCCGAAGACGATGACGTCCGGTTTGACGTCGAAGTGCTCGATCGACCACAGCTTGCCGGTGCGATAGAAGCCCATCTGGATTTCATCGACCACCATCAAAATGCCGTGCTGATCCAGCACATGCTTGAGTTCGCTGTAGAAGTTCATCGGTGGAATCACGTAGCCGCCGGTGCCCTGGATCGGCTCGACGTAAAATGCGGCGTATTCACTCTGGCCGACTTTCGGGTCCCAGACGCCGTTGTATTCGGTCTCGAACAGGCGGGCGAATTGCTGCACGCAGTGGCTGCCGTACTCTTCCTTGGTCATGCCTTTCGGGCCACGGAAGTGGTACGGGAACGGGATGAAATTGGCGCGCTCGCCGAAGTGGCCGTAGCGGCGGCGATAGCGGTAGCTGGAAGTGATCGACGACGCGCCGAGGGTCCGACCGTGGTAACCGCCCTCGAAGGCGAACATCAGGCTTTTGCCGTTGGTGGCGTTACGCACGACTTTCAGCGAGTCCTCGATGGACTGCGAACCGCCAACGTTGAAGTGCACGCGACCGTCGAGGCCAAATTTCTTCTTCGCGTCCACGGCGATCATTTCCGAGAGCTCGATCTTGCCTTTGTGCAGGTACTGGCTGGCGATCTGCGGCAGGGTGTCGATCTGCTGTTTCAGCGCGTTGTTCAGGCGCGGGTTGGCGTAACCGAAGTTGACCGCCGAGTACCACATTTGCAGGTCGAGGTAGGCCTGGTCTTCGGTGTCCCAGACGTAGGAGCCTTCGCAGCGGCTGAAGATGCGCGGCGGATCGATGTAGTGAACGGTGTCGCCGTAGGAGCAGTATTTGGCTTCCTTATCCAGAAGGATCTGGTCTTCAGGCGTAGCGATTCGAATATCAGACATGGTGGAAGCGTTCCTGTGTTTCTACGTTGAAAGAGGTGGCGTTGGCGGCTCGGGCGCTTGGCAGCAGAGCGAGCAACGCAGGCAGTTCGGCGAAGCTGTCGAAGCGCGCATAGGCGATGCCGTTGCGCTCGCAGTGCTCGGCCAGGCGATCCTTGGCGAACACGAAATCGGCGGTTGACGCCACGCACATGTCGGACTGGCCGTCGCCGATCACCAGCACCCGTTTGGTGCTGGGGGTGGATTTGCATTTGCAGTTGCCGGAGGCGGCGCGGCAGGCGTCGCTGGCATGCGGGAAGTCGATGCGCCAGCTCTGGTGGTCGATCTGCCGTAAGCGGTTGGCGAGGATCGGCAAGAGGCTGACGTAGTTGCGCGCCAGGATCCGGGCGATGCCTTGCTCGATGCCATCGCTCACCACTTCAAGGGAAGCGCCGAGGCCGATGACGTGGTCGACGAAGTCAGGGAAGTCCGGGTCGATCTCGATGGTGTCGAAGAACCCGAGCAGCTCGGAAGGTGTGGCTCTGACCAGCGAGAGCTGGCGGCTGAGGCATTCACGGGAACCGATGTCACCCGCCAGCCACTCGTTTTCGATCGCTTCCCAGCTCGGGTCGGCGAACCGTTGGAGGATGCTGTCGATCACGTCGGTGCGGGTGATGGTCCCGTCGAAATCACACACGATATGCCAGTCAATCATCTCAGTACCTCTCTTGGATAAAGCGAGCGCAGTACGCGCTGTTTGCGCTTGCCAAGGAGGTAGAGCAGGGACTGTGCCAACCGGGTTAGGCCCAGCGGGGCCGGGGTTCTGGCGTGTGTTTGTGTCGGCGAAGCTACAATTTTTGTAGGTCGCTACAAACAACATGAGTGCTTGCGCGAGAGGTGCGATTCGGGGATTGATGCGCGCATGTCCAGCTCAAGGAATTGCCTCATGTCGAGGATTACTGTTGCTCTATTCGCCGCGCTGACGTGCCTTTCGGCTAACGTTTCCGCGGACGGCATCACCGGTGAGGCAGGGGTTGGCCTCAGCTATCAACCTCACGATCCGACCGGTAGCCGCTACGAAACCCGGCCGGTGCCGTACCTCGATCTCGATTGGGGCGATGTCAGTCTCAGCACCGATGACGGGCTGACCTGGGATGCGTTGAAAGCCAACGGTTTCAGCGCCGGACCGTTCGTGAATTACCTGCCAGGGCGCACCTCCAACGGCGAGCTGCATGGCTTGCGCGATGTACCGGACATGGGCGAAGTGGGCGGCTACGTGCAGTACGCGCCGGCTGATTTCTGGCGAGTGTTTGCGTCGGTCGGGCAAGCGGTTGGCGGGCGCGGCGGGCAGGGCGGGGTGTTGGGGCGTGTCGGCGGGGAGGTGGGTTATCCGCTGGGTGGCGGGGTGATTGGCAGCTCTAATCTGACTGCGCATTTTGCTGATGCCCGGCAGAATCAGACGTTTTTTGGGGTGAGTGGTGAAGAGTCTCAAGCTTCAGGGATTCGGCCGTATAACGCGGGCGGTGGATTGCAGAATGTGGCGTTGACCCAGAGCTTCGAGTTCCCGCTGGCGCCGCAGTGGTCGTTGCTGACGAGCGCGAGCTGGATTCACCTGACGGGCTCTGCGGCGAACAGCAGCATTGTCAAAGAGGTTGGGGATACCAACCAAGGGGAAGTGCAGGCGGCACTGGCCTACAAGTTCAACTGAGCACTTGTGGCGAGGGAGCTTGCTCCCGCTGGGCCGCGAAGCGGCCCCCTGCAATCCTTCAGATCCACCGAGTTGCCCGAATTACGACTGCTGCGCAGCCGAACGGGAGCAAGCTCCCTCGCCACAGGAATTGCGGTGATTTTCAGGTTTCTTCACCCTCGGCCAGCAACGCAATCCCCCCCATAATCACCGCCACACCCACCCAGTGCAGCACGCTGATCTGCTCACCCAGGCCCAGCCACGACCCGAGCAAAACCCCGACAAACACCAGTGAACTCAGCGGAAACGCCAGGGATAAACTGCTGCGCCGCAAGATCAGCATCCATACGAAAAACGCGCCGATGTAGCAGGCAATCGCAAACCACACCCCCGGATTCACCGCCACGGCCAGCAGCCATTGCAGGTTGAAATCCATCTGCCCCAGCTGATCTCCGCCCACCTTGGTGGCGATCTGGCCGGCGCTTTCAAAGCCGATCAACAGCGCCCACAGCACCACCGTACCGAGGCGCTCATGCAGCCAGTCGGTCTTCCCTCTGATCATCGATTGAGCCTCATGCATGGGCGACACACACGAGCATCACGCCCGCCGTAATCACCAGGGTGCCGAGCCAGCGCCGCCGGCTGACGGTCTCGCCGAGGATCAGCTTGCCGGCCAGCACCACGCCGCAATACGCCAGCGCCGCCGCCGGAAACAACAGGCTCAGGGGCGCCCGGGACAGGGCTTCGAGCCAGACGAAAAATTCGATCACGTAAGCGCCGATCCCGCACCACAACAGCGGCGCGTTGAACACCTGGCCCCAGAACGCATTCAGCCGAAACCCGCCTTCGAGTTCCGGCAAACGGTCCAGGCCGAGCTTGAAACAGAGCTGACCGATGACGTCCAGCACGATGGAAAACGCCACCAGCACAATCACGGTGTAGGTCATGGGAACAGCTCCTCGAACACATCAATCAACGCCTGATTGGTCGCCGAGTTACGCAGCAGATCGGCTTCGCTCCAGCGTTCGGCCGGGGGCTGGTCAGACTTGGCTTCCCAGCGTTTGAGGGCGTTGCTGAAGGCCGGGCGGGCGTACTCGCCGCAGATGTCGATGCCAATGATTCGCTTGCTCGCCGCCAAGGCTCTGATGGCTTGCAGCAAATGGCTGAGGCGCATGCCGCCCTGGTCCCAATTGGTTGCCGCGTCCTCGCTGGCCAATACGTCCTTGTCTACGGTGATCCACACCGCGCGGGTGGGCAGGCTGGCGATCATTTGTTCGAGAAACACTGGCCAGTCGAGCTCCGCCAGATTGCGCCAGTGCAGCAGGTTTTCCTGCTGTTGATGGCCGGCGCCGTCACCGACTCGGCCCCATACTTTCGAGGGGGCGTGCTGCCACGGAAACAGCTGCAACACGCCGCGTTTCAGCGCCCGAACATTACCGCCCTTGAGCTGCGGATTTTGCAGGTCATCGCTGCACGGGCCGAGGGTGACGATGCGCTGGATGTTCGGCAGTTTCAGCGCCTGGTTAACCCACGAACCGCAATGCCGGCGCGGCGCGAAGCGGACCCAGTCGGGGTGGTTGTCAAAGTGGATCAGGCTCACCGGCTCCGGCAAATCGGTCAGGAACGCCGGGGTCAGGTGGTGGTAATCACCGGAGCCGACGAAGAAGATTTCCGGTTGCGGGCCGTTGTGCCGGGGCCGTTGCTGCAAGCGTTCGGCGAAGCGGCGCCAGGTTCGTTCGCTGGACCACAGGCGCAGTTTCGGGCCGAGGTCGAGCAAGTCGAGGCGTTTGGCACGGCCGCTTTCCAGTAGCCACTTGATGGGCGCCTGGGCAGTCAGGCTGTGGTCGAGATCTAAAATGTTCAAGGTCGCAATTCACCCTTGGCAGACCCTCCCAGACACCGGCTTCATCGATCATGAAGGCCGGCCGAGGGGGCTTTTGAGGGTAAATGCAAGGGACGGGCCAGCCACAAACTGCACTGGAATTCATTGTGGCGAGGGAGCTTGCTCCCGCTCGGCTGCGCAGCAGTCGCAAATCAGTTAAACAGGATTTACCTGTCAGAACGCGATTGCAGGTATTGGGGTTGCTTCGCAACCCAGCGGGAGCAAGCTCCCTCGCCACAGGGGATTGGGGGTGGTCAGGCGTGGAGGCGGACCCACACGGTGACGAGCACGGTGGCCGCCATCAACCACGCCACCGCCGCCACGGCGAGCGAAGCCTCCAGCCGCATGCGGTCAACCATCACATACAGCGTCGCCAGGTAAACGAAGTACGGAATGATCGACCACATCCCGAACACGATGGTGGTCTTCAAATCATCCAGCGAACGCCCCTTGCCGACGATGTAATGCGCAATCAACGCAAAGGTCGGAAACAGCGGCACCAGGCCTGCGATGTAATAGTTTCTGGTCTTGGCCAGTGCAGCCAGAATCACCACGACAGCCGCACCCAGCGCCGCTTTCAGAATCAGATCCATCAGTGGCTCAGCCCGTACTTTTTGACTTTGTCGAACAGCGTGGTCTTGGCCATCCCCAATTCCAGGCTGGCCTGGGTCAGGTTGCCGCCGCTGCGTTGCAACGCGTCGCCGAGCAAATTGCGTTCGAATGCTTCCACCGCTTCGGCGAAGGCCAGGCCCTGATTGCTGCCGCTGGCGCCGGACTTCTTGAACGCTGGCAGACCGAGGGCATAACGCTCGGCGACGTTGCGCAGTTCACGCACGTTGCCCGGCCAGTCGTGGCTCATCAGGTTCGACAGGGTCTGGTTGTCCAGTTCCGGCACGGCGCGGTCGAAGCGCAGGGACGACTGCTGCAGGAAGTGCTCGAACAATTGCAGGATGTCTTCACGTCGCTCGCGCAGGGGCGGCAGTTCCAGCGTTACCACGTTCAGGCGGTAATACAGATCGCTGCGAAACTCGCCGGCCTTGCTCGACTCATCAAGATCGGACTTGGTAGCAGCAATGACCCGGCAATCCACGGCCACGCTCTGGTTCGAACCCAGGCGTTCAAGGGTGCGTTCCTGCAACACCCGCAGCAATTTGATCTGCAAGGGCAGGGGCATGCTTTCGACTTCGTCGAGAAACAGGGTGCCGCCGTCGGCGTGTTCAATCTTGCCGATCCGCCGTTTGCCGGCGCCGGTGAAGGCATTGGCCTCATGGCCGAAAATCTCGCTCTCGAACAGGTTCTCCGGCAGGCCGCCGCAGTTCAGCGCGACGAACTGTTTGGTGTGCCGACGGCTGAAGTCGTGCAGGCAGCGCGCAACCAACTCCTTGCCGGTGCCGGTCTCGCCCTCGATCAGCACGTTGGCCGACGTATCGGCGACGTTGGCGATCAGTTCGCGCAGGTTCTGCATGGCCGGCGAGCGGCCAATGATCCGGCCTTCCAGGGAATTGCGCTCTGCCAGTTGCCGGCGCAACGAAGAGACTTCCCGGGCCAGGCTGCGTTGCTCCAGCGCGCGACGGGCGACGTCCACCAAGCGTTCCGGGGAGAAGGGTTTCTCCATGAAGTCATAGGCGCCTTTCTGCATGGCGCCGACGGCCATGGAGATGTCGCCGTGGCCGGTAATCAGCACCACCGGCAGGCTGCGATCCCGGGCCTTGAGTCGGGTCAGCAGTTCCAGGCCATCGATGCCAGGCAGGCGAATGTCGCTGATGACGATGCCGGCAAAGTTGTCGCCGACCCGCTCCAGCGCTTCTTCGGCGCTGCCCACGCCGACGCAGGGAATGTCTTCCAGGGTCAGCGCCTGCTGGCAGCCGAGCAGCACATGGGGGTCGTCTTCGACGATCAGCACACTAAGGTCGTTGTTCATATTGGCTCGGCGTGAGTGGGGCTTACCAACGGTAAACTGAGGACGAATGTGGTGCCACCGCTGGCCGGGTGTTCGACACCCAGATGTCCGCCGGTGGCGGCGGCCAGGCTGGCGGACAGGGTCAGGCCGAGGCCCAGGCCTTGTTCGCCGGGTTTGGTGGTGAAGAACGGTTCGAACAAATGCTTGCGCGCTTCGGCGTCGATGCCGTGGCCGTTATCGCGTACGCGCAGGCGATATTTGCCATCGAATTGTTCGCCTTCGAGCCTCAGCTCGGGCAACGGTTGAGCCTGCATGGCGTCGAGGGCGTTGCCGATCAGGTTGACCAGAATTTGCTCGAGGCGGGTCTGGTCGATCTGCACCTGCACATCGTTGAAGTCACGATGCACTTGCAGGTGCGCGCTCTCCACGCGACCGCCCAGCAATTGCAGGGCAGCATCCACCGCTTTGCCGAGGCTGGCCCGGCCTTTGTCGTCACCGCGACGGGCGAAGGAACGCAGGCTGGCGGTGATTCGGCCCATGCGGTCGATCAAATCGTTGATGGTCTTGAGGTTGGTGCTGGCGACGTCCAGTTGACCGCGCTCAAGAAAGCGCACGGTGTTGCCGGACAAGGTGCGCAGCGCTGCCAACGGCTGGTTCAGTTCGTGGGCGATGCTGGTCGACATCTGCCCGATGGCGGCGAGTTTACCGGCCTGCACCAGTTCATCCTGGGCGCGGCGCAAGGTCTCTTCGGCCTGACGCCGTTCGCGGATCTGGCCCTTGAGGCGTTCGTTGCTGGCGCGCAGGTCGGTGGTGCGTTCGGTAATCCGACGCTCCAGCTGATTGTTGGCTTCCTGCAGGGCTTCCCGGGCGGCGAGGCGGGTGGCGATCACCTTGCGCCGCTCGTTCCAGGCAATCAACAGGAACGCCACGAGGGCAAACGCCACCGCCACCAGAATCCCCTGATTGATCGCTTCGCGGCGCAAATCCTGGAGCGGCGTGAGCAGGGTGAAGTTCCATGGGGTGTCGCTCAAGGGCCGGGTTTGCGAGAGGTAGCTGATGTCCTCTTCATCTGATTCCACTTCGCTGTTGGCGGGGAAGGTCAGTTTTTCCTCGCCTTCGGCCAGTTGTTCCCGGGCCAGTGGTTGCAGTTCGTTCAGCGGAAACCAGTAGTACTGCAGGCTGCGGGCGAGTTTTTCTTTGGTTTCGTCGCTCAAGGGCACAACCGACTTGAGCCGTCGCGCCGGATCGCTGGAGAGAATGATGATGCCGTTCTCGTCGCTGACGAACGCTTCGAGGCGCGCGCGCTGCCAGCGTTCTTCCATGGCTTCGAGGCGCACCTTGACCACCGCGACGCCGATGATCTTGCCGTGTTCTTCCAGGCCGTGGGCCAGGTAGTAACCGGGTTCGCCGTTGGTGCTGCCGATGCCGTAGAAGCGCCCCGGTTGACCGCGTACGGCGTTCTGGAAATAGGCGCGAAAGGACAGGTCTTCGCCCAGGTAACTGTCGACATCGCGCCAGTTGCTGGTAGCCATGACACGGCCGGTGGTGTCCATTACGTAGATAGCCCGACTGCGGCTGCGCCGGTTCAGGCCTTCGAGGTAGTCGTTGACGGTCTGCCGGTGTTCCGGCGATGGGTCGGCCAGCAATTTTGAAACACTGGATTCAAGTTCCAGCAGGCTGGGCAGGTAGGTGTACTTGCTGATCTCGCTCTCGACGGCACGGGCGTGCAGTTCGAGCTGACGCTGGCCGTTCTCGCTGAGGCTGCGAATCCCATAGTGTTCACTGACCCAGAAGCCGAGGTAACCCAACCCGATCATCAGGGCGATGACCAGCGGCGGCAGGAACAGATGGCGGATCAGACGGGGTTTCACGGCGAGTGATGGCGGCGCGGCGCGATAGAGAGTGGGGTCGCATTTCATCACAGATGCCTTGGGTCAACCAGTGTGGCAACAGGCTTGTCTGGTTTCCAGTCGAACGCGGAACCTGTGGCGAGGGAGCTTGCTCCCGCTCGGCTGCGAAGCAGTCGTAAAACCGGTAAATGCGGTGTGTCAGACAAAATGCATTTGCAGGTTTTGGGGTCGCTACGCAACCCAGCGGGAGCAAGCTCCCTCGCCACAAGGGCAAGCCAGTACCGTCTTAGTGCTGCAGAATCTTGTTAAGGAAATGCTGTGTCCGCTCGGCGCGGTGGCTGATGTCGCCGAAGAAGTCTTCTTTCTTGCAGTCTTCGATGATCTTGCCCTGGTCCATGAAGATCACGCGGTCCGCCACTTTGCGGGCGAAGCCCATTTCGTGGGTCACGCACATCATGGTCATGCCTTCGTGGGCCAGTTGCACCATCACGTCGAGCACTTCGTTGACCATTTCAGGGTCCAGCGCCGAGGTCGGTTCGTCGAACAGCATGACGATCGGGTCCATCGCCAGTGCACGGGCAATTGCCACACGCTGTTGCTGGCCACCGGAGAGCTGGCCCGGGTGCTTGTGGGCATGAGCCGAGAGGCCGACGCGCTCAAGCAGTTGCAGGCCTTTCTTGGTGGCTTCTTCCTTGCTGCGGCCCAACACCTTGATCTGCGCGATGGTCAGGTTTTCGGTAATGGTCAGGTGCGGGAACAGTTCGAAATGCTGGAACACCATGCCGACGCGCGAGCGCAGTTTCGGCAGGTTGGTCTTCGGGTCGGCGATGGACGTGCCATCGACCACCACGTCGCCTTTCTGGAACGGTTCCAGCGCGTTGACGCATTTGATCAGGGTGGATTTGCCGGAGCCGGACGGCCCGCACACCACGATCACTTCGCCTTTTTTGACCTCGGTGCTGCAGTCAGTCAGTACCTGGAAGTCGCCATACCACTTGTTGACATTCTTGATAGAGATCATACGGCAAACCTTTTTTGCAGACGCTTGACCAGCAGCGAGGCGGCAAAGCTGATTGTGAAGTACGTGAGACCTGCGAAGATCAGGAACTCATTGGAGCGACCGATGATGTCGCCACTGGCACGGGAGGCATTGAGGAAGTCCACCAGGCCGACCGCGTAGACCAGCGAGGTGTCCTGGAACAGGATGATGCTCTGTTGCAGCAACAGCGGGGTCATCTTGCGGAACGCTTGCGGCAGGATGATCAAACGCATCATCTGGCCGTACGTCATGCCCAGGGCCTGGGCAGCACCCATCTGGCCCTTGGGAATCGACTGCACGCCGGCCCGGACGATTTCGCAGAAGTACGCCGCTTCGAACATCATGAAGGCCACGATGCAGGAGGCGAATGCGCCGATCGGGGTGTCTTCGCCGGTGATCCAGCGCAGCACGAACGGCACCGCCAGGTAGAACCAGGTGATGACCAGCAGCAATGGAATCGAACGGAAGTAGTTGACGTAGGCGCCGGCGATGTTCGACAGCAGCTTGCTGTGGGACAGGCGCATCAGTGCCAGGATGGTGCCGAGGATGATCCCGCCGACGACGCCCAGCGCCATCAGTTGCAGGGTCATGACCATGCCGTTCCACAGGCCCGGCAGGGACGGGATGATGCCCGAGAAGTCGAATTCCATCATTTACCCCCTACGGAGATCAGGCCCGGTACGGCGACTTTCTTCTCGACCATGCGCATCAGCAGCATCAGGCTCATGTTCAGGGTGAAGTAGATCAGCGTCGCCAAGGTGAAAGCTTCGAACAGGTTCGCGGAAAACTCGGCGGTCTGTTTGGTCTGTGCGAGCAATTCCATCAGGCCGATCAGCGAGGCGACGGAGGTGTTCTTGAACACGTTCAAGAATTCCGAGGTGAGCGGCGGAATGATGATCCGGTAGGCCTGGGGCAGCAGCACGTTCCAGTAGATCTGTGGCAGCTTGAAGCCCATGGCGCGAGCGGCGGCTTCCTGGCCTTTGGGCAACGCCTGGATGCCGGTACGCACTTGTTCGCAAACGCGGGCGGTGGTGAACAGGCCCAGGCAGACAACAACGCTGAGGAACGCCGAGGTGGTCGGGTTCAGGTCCTGCTTGTACCAGTCCTGCAGGTTTTGCGGCAGCAGATCGGGCACCAGGAAGTACCAGATAAACAGTTGCACCAACAGCGGTACGTTACGAAACAGTTCGACGTAGCAGGTCGCGATGCCCGACACGATGCGATTCGGTACGGTGCGCATGACGCCCAGAATCGAGCCCAGCGTCAGGGCGATGATCCAGGCCATGATGGCGATGGCGATGGTCCAGCCCAAACCGGTGAGGTACCAGTCGAGATAAATCTCGCTGCCCACGCCGGTGGACTTGAAGAACACGCCCCAGTCCCAGTTGTAATTCATTAGGGTCTCCCCTCAGATCGATCGATGTACAAATGCCCGCCTGGGGAAGCTCCGTTCCCGCCCGACCTTGGGAGTCAGGCACACACGAGCGGCTCGACAGCCACCGGTTCGAGTGTTTCCAAAAATGCCAGCAGGGAGTGACTATCTCCTGAAAGGGCTGCGGCCCCCTCAGGAGATAAGGTTAGTCAGAAATCAGGACTTCTTGTCGTCAGCCGCTTTATCGGTCGGATTGGCGATCAGGGCCTTGAGTTCGTCGCTCATCGGGAAGTTCAGGTTCAGGCCTTTTGGCGGGATTGGCGCCATGAACCATTTTTCGTAGATCTTGTTGATCTCGCCGGACTTGTAGGTAGCGACGATCGCGTCATCCACGGCTTTCTTGAACGGCGCATCGCCCTTGCGAACCATGCAGCCGTAGATTTCGTAAGACTGCGGATCACCGGTCACTTCCCAGTCACTCGCCTTCTTGGCTTTGGCCGCTTCACCGGCCAGCAGTGCGTCGTCCATCATGAACGCGACGGCGCGGCCCGATTCCAGCATCTGGAAGGATTCGCCGTGGTCTTTGGCGGAGATGACGTTCATGCCCATTTGCTTGTCGGCGTTCATCGACTTGAGGATGCGCTCGGACGTGGTGCCCGCGGTGGTCACGACGTTCTTGCCTTTCAGGTCGTCGAAATTCTTGTACGTGGAGTCTTTCTTGGAGAGAAGACGCGTACCGATTTCGAAGATGCCGACGGAGAAGTCAACTTGCTGCTGACGTTCAACGTTGTTGGTGGTGGAGCCGCACTCGACGTCCACGGTGCCGTTCTGCACCAGCGGGATACGGGTTTGCGAGGTCACGAGGTTGTATTTGACCTGGAGGTTCGGCATGTCCAGGTCTTTCTTGATGGCTTCGACGATTTTCAGCTGGATATCGTGGGAGTAGCCAACCGGTTTGCCGGAAGCGTCCGCAATATAGGAGAACGGAATGGAAGCGTCACGATGCCCGAGGGTGATGGTGCCGGACTCTTTGATCTTCTTCAGTGTGCCGGTGAGCTCGGCAGCGAAAACTGGAGTGCTAATCAGAGCGGCAGCAATGGCTGCGCCCAGGATATGGGGAACGATGCGCATCAAATTTTCCTCGACATTGTTTTTTTTATGGAGCCAGTTCATCGGCCCTTTTGTGCTTCGAATGCCTGACGGCTCCTGAGTGGGGTGCACAAGCATTCGTCCAAGAGTGTAGAGCATGACTCGTGCCAGGCCAGGCGATATAGATCAAGTTGTTGATTTGTAAAGGTATTAAATATTTATGGCGTTGGTTTTTAGCGAAGGTTAATCCGGTTAACCGAATCGACCGACAGGTCGTGTTCGGAAAACCGAATGCAATCTATCGACTTGCACATATCCCCTGGAGGAGGGAGCCTGCTCGCGATGAGTCATCAGATCCAGCATTGATTGCGCCTGACACTCCGCTATCGCGAGCAGGCTCACTCCCACAGGGGGGATAGGTATCTGGCGGAATGCAAAAAGCCCCTGAACCTTTCGATTCAGGGGCTTTCGTTCAAGCGGATCGGCGATCAGGCCGCTTCGATCTTGCTGCGGTTTTGCTCGACCTTGCTCAGGTAATCCGCCAGTTTCTGCTGTTCGGCGGGGGTGGTGAACAAGCCCAGCTTGCTGCGACGCCACAGAATGTCATGGGCGGTGGTCGCCCACTCTTCGCTGCACAGGTAATCGACTTCGCGGGTGTAGAGGCCGCCGCCGATGTGTTCGCCCAGATCGCTGAGGCTTTGCACGCCTTCCATCATGCGCCAGGTGCGGCTGCCATAAGTGGTGGCCCAGCGGCGTGAAATTTCAGTCGGCACCCAGTCGAACTTGTCGCGAATCAGCGAGCTCAACGCCTGCGGGGTGGTCATGTCTTCACCGCCCGGCAATGTCGCGCTGACGGTCCACGTCGGCTTGATGTGCGTGAAGTACGGCGCCAGTTGTGCCAGCGCCGACTCGGCCAGTTTGCGGTAGGTGGTCAGCTTGCCGCCGAACACCGACAGCAACGGCGCTTCTTCGCCAGTGCCCGACAGTGCCAGGGTGTAGTCGCGGGTGACGGCCGACGGGTTGTCGGATTCGTCGTTGCACAGCGGACGCACGCCGGAATAGCTGTGCAGGATGTCGTCACGGCTGATCCGCTTCTTGAAGTGGGCGTTGACCACTTTGAGCAGGTAATCGGTTTCGCCTTCGGTGATCGCTACTTTGGCCGGATCGCCGGTGTATTCGCGGTCGGTGGTGCCGATCAGGGTGAAGTGGTTCAGGTACGGGATGGTGAACACGATGCGCTGATCTTCGTTTTGCAAAATGTGCGCGTGTTCGCCTTCGTACAGTTTCGGCACGATCAGGTGGCTGCCCTGGATCAGACGGATGCCGTACGGCGATTCCATCTTCAAGTCATCACGGATGAACTTGGCGACCCATGGGCCGGCAGCGTTCACCAGAGCCTTGGCACGAATCGAAAACAGCCTGCCATCGGCGCGTTCCAGGTGCAGGTGCCACAAGCCCTTGGTGCGACGGGCGCTGACGCAACGGGTCTGGGTGTGGACGTGGGCGCCTTTTTCGCGGGCGGCCATGGCATTCAGCACCACCAGGCGCGCATCGTCGACCCAGCAATCGGAGTATTCGAAGCCTTTGGTGATTTCGCTTTTCAGCGGGCTGTCCGGGCCGAACTTCAGGCTTTTCGAACCTTCGAGTTTTTCCCGCTTGCCGAGGTTGTCATACAGGAACAGACCGGCGCGAATCATCCAGGCCGGACGCAGGTGCGGACGGTGCGGCAACACGAAGCGCATTTGCTTGACGATGTGCGGCGCCTTGGCCAGCAACACTTCGCGTTCGGCGAGGGCTTCGCGTACGAGGCGGAATTCGTAATGTTCGAGGTAGCGCAGGCCACCGTGGATCAGCTTGCTGCTGGCCGACGAAGTGTGGCTGGCCAGGTCATCCTTTTCGCAAAGGAACACCGAAAGGCCGCGGCCGGCGGCATCCGCTGCGATCCCCACGCCATTGATCCCGCAACCAATGACGGCGATGTCGTAGACCTCAGCGAGTGGGGGCGTAGGCAAGGTAGAAGTGGGCATCGGCTGGCCTCGGGCTCTTTTGATTTTCTGTATTGGAATACGAACATTAATGTTCATTTACGAAAATAGTAGCCCATTAAACCGCCCACAGCCAGTCAACTTCGATTGAAAATACTGATCGAAGGGCCGAGAAAGGAAAATTTACGAACATTAAATGATGGTGATGGAGACTTTTGTGGCGAGGGAGCTTGCTCCCGCTCGGCTGCGCAGCAGACGCAAATCAGATGACTCGCTCTTCCTGAAGTACCACGATTACCGGTTTAAGGGCTGCTTCGCAGCCCAGCGGGAGCAAGCTCCCTCGCCACAAGGGAGCGTGCTGTTTGGAAAGGGTTAAACGACTTCGAGTCGAATCTTGTGCTGACTCAACAACTGCGCCAACGCCGGCACAGGCTGCTGATCGGTGACCAGGCAATCAATCAGGCTGATCGGCCCCAGGCGAATCATGGCGTTGCGCCCGAATTTGCTGGAGTCAGCCGCCAGAATCACCTGCCGGGCGTTGGCGATGATCGCCTGCGACACCCGCACTTCCTGATAATCGAAGTCCAGCAGGCTGCCGTCTTCATCGATACCGCTGATGCCGACCAGGGCAAAGTCGACCTTGAACTGGTTAATGAAGTCGACACTCGCCTGACCGACCACACCGCCGTCGCGCCGCACATTGCCTCCGGTCAGCAGAACGTCGAAGTCGTCCTTCGCGCTGAGCATCGAGGCCACGTGCAGGTTGTTGGTGATGATTTTCAGGTGGTTGTGGTTGAGCAGCGCCCGGGCGATCGATTCGGTGGTGGTGCCGATATTGATGAACAGCGAGGCGTGATCCGGGATCTGCGCCGCAATGGCTTCACCGATACGCTGCTTTTCATCGCGCATCTGGTCAGCGCGCATGGCGTAGGCGGTGTTTTCGACACTGGAATCGTAGGCTGCGCCGCCATGGTAGCGACGCAACAAATTGGCTTCCGCAAGCTGATTGATATCGCGGCGGATGGTCTGCGGTGTAACGACGAACAGCGTAGCCATTTCCTCGATGCTGACGTAGCCGCGTTCGCGGACCAGTTCGAGGATTTGCTGCTGACGGGGAGGCAGATTCATGGGGCTTCCTTTGGGCTGCCGTGCAAAAATTTGCCCATGATGCCGCAGGAATCTGCTCCCGACCAGTTACATACCGATACGAGTACTCAGGTTGGCTTATTCAGCGCCTTCATGCGGTTCCCAGTCGCGGGTGCGGCTGACGGCTTTTTTCCAGCCGGCATAGAGTTTTTCCTTGGCGGTTTCGTCCAGGGTCGGTTCGAATTCGCGTTCGATCACCGCCTTGCCGCGCAACTCATCCAGGCTGCCCCAGAAGCCGCACGCCAGGCCGGCCAGGTAAGCCGCGCCGAGTGCGGTGGTTTCGCGCATTTGCGGACGCTCGACCTGAGTGCCGAGAATGTCGGCCTGGAACTGCATCAGGAAGTTGTTCGCGACCGCGCCGCCGTCCACGCGCAGGGATTTCAAGCGTTCGCCTGAATCCTGTTGCATGGCGTCCAGAACGTCGCGGGTCTGGTAGGCAATCGACTCCAGCGCTGCACGAATAATGTGATCCACGCGTACGCCGCGGGTCAGGCCGAACAGGGCGCCGCGGGCATACGGGTCCCAGTACGGTGCGCCGAGACCGGTAAAGGCTGGCACCAGGTACACGCCGTTGCTGTCCTTGACCTTGTTGGCGAAGTATTCGGTGTCGTGGGCGTCGTTGATGATCTTCAGTTCGTCACGCAGCCACTGAACGGTCGAACCACCGTTGAACACCGCGCCTTCCAGCGCGTAAGCCACTTCGCCACGCGGGCCGCAAGCGATGGTGGTGAGCATGCCGTGCTTGGACTTCACGGCTTTTTCACCGGTGTTCATCAGCAGGAAGCAGCCGGTGCCGTAGGTGTTTTTCGCCTGGCCTGGCTCGACGCACATCTGGCCGAAGAGGGCAGCTTGCTGGTCGCCGGCGATACCGCCGATGGCAATGCCGCTTTTGGTGTGGCCGTAGATTTCGGACGAGGACTTCACTTCCGGCAGCATCTCGCGCGGAATATCCAGCACCTCCAGCATCTTCGCGTCCCACTCAAGCGTGTGGATGTTGAAGAGCATGGTGCGCGAGGCGTTGGTGTAGTCAGTGACGTGGACCTTGCCGCCGGTAAATTTCCAGATCAGCCAGCTGTCGACGGTGCCGAACAGCAATTCACCTTTGCGCGCACGCTCGCGGCTGCCTTCGACGTTGTCGAGGATCCACTTGAGTTTGGTGCCGGAGAAGTACGGGTCGGTGACAAGGCCAGTGGTGTCGCTGATGTATTGCTCGTGGCCGTCGCGCTTGAGCTGTTGGCAGATCTCGGTGCTGCGGCGGCACTGCCAGACGATCGCGTTGTAGATCGGGCGGCCGGTGGTCTTGTCCCAGACCACGGTGGTTTCGCGCTGGTTGGTGATGCCGATGGCCGCGACCTGGTCGTGATGCAGGCCGGCTTGAGCCAGGGCCTCGACCATCACGGCGCTTTGGGTGGCGAAGATTTCCATCGGGTCGTGTTCGACCCAACCGGCTTGCGGGTAGTGCTGGACGAATTCGCGCTGGGCGGTGCAGACCACGTTCGCGTCACGATCAAAAATGATCGCGCGGGAGCTGGTCGTACCCTGATCGAGGGCAATGATGTAGTTCTTATTCTGAATGTCGGTCATGTCGATTGCCTTGGACGAAAAAAGGGAGAGAGGTCCGGCGCGCGATTTTATGGGCAGGATCACGCGCCTACGGTATCAAGAAGTTCTTGGTTTGCCGTCAATGGCCGGTGCTGCATCCTTTGTAGCAGGTGTGGCGTTGGGCAGATGACGGGCAATCAGCCCGCGATACGCGGCAGCGCCGAGGCAGGCACCGACAATCGGTGCAAAAATCGGAATCAGGAAATACGGGATATCGCGGCCGCCAGTGAGGGAAATTTCACCCCAGCCTGTGAAGAAAGTCATCAGCTTCGGACCGAAATCACGCGCCGGGTTCATCGCAAAACCGGTGAGCGGGCCCATCGAGCTGCCAATCACTGCAATCAGCAAACCGATCAGCAGCGGTGCCAGTGGCCCCTTTGGCAGACCATTGTTGTCGTCGGTCAGGGACATGATCACGCCCATCAGAATGGCGGTGATGATCACTTCAACCAGGAAAGCCTGGGCGGTGGACAGGGCCGGGTTGGGGAAGGTGGAGAACACCGACGCCAATTCTAGGCTGGCCTGGGTGCCACGAACCATATGGTGAGTTTGTTCGAAATCGAAGAATAAATTGCTGTACAGCGTGTAGACCAAAAATGCGCCGCAGAACGCGCCAGCAATTTGAGATAGGATATAAAACGGCAGTTTGCGCTTTTCGAAGTCAGCGAAAATGCTCAGGGCGATGCTCACGGCAGGATTGAGGTGAGCCCCGGAAACCCCGGCGGTCAGGTAGATCGCCATGCTCACGCCGACGCCCCAGATGATGCTTATTTCCCACAAGCCAAAGCTGGCACCCGCGACCTTGAGCGCAGCAACGCAACCGGTGCCGAAAAAGATAAGCAGTGCAGTGCCCAGAAACTCGGCCATGCATTGGCTTGAGAGCGACGGTTGTTGTAAAGCAGTTGTCATTGAAAACCTCGTTTTTGTTGTTGTCTGGCGCTTCTTTCGTCATGGCCAAAGCGCGTTTTCCACCGAGGCAGAATCCCCATCCTGTTCTCGGTTTACTGCTGGGTGCTGCGATGACACATTCGTACAGTATTCAGATTCGAAAAAATATAGACAAGAAACGCCGCTGTCAAAGGTCGATAGTGAACCGTCAGTCACAATTCAACTATTAGTCACGTGAATGATCGTATCGTTCACGCGGTGGGCCGAGGGCGGACGAGCGGCGGGTGGCGCTGCCAAGCCTTTGAAACAGGGCGCAATAGAGCCTTTTGCCGATCAATGTCCTAGAATCCAGCGCAGGATTTTTCTACTGCCGCCCAGTCTGGAGCTGCCATGACCCCCGCATTGGATTTGTTGAAAAAAGTTCGAGCCGAACATCGCGTGCACAGTTATGAACATGATCCGAAGGCTGCGTCCTATGGGCTGGAGGCCGCGGAGAAACTGGGACTGAACCCGGCGCAAGTGTTCAAGACCCTGTTGGCGGCCAGCGAGAAAGGGGAGTTGCTGGTGGCGGTGGTGCCGGTCGTCGGAAGTCTGGACTTGAAGCATCTGGCTCACGCTGCAGGCGTGAAAAAAGTTGAAATGGCCGATCCTGCCGCTGCGCAACGTGCGACGGGTTATCTGCTCGGGGGCATCAGTCCGCTGGGGCAGAAAAAGCGTTTGCGCACCTTCATCGACAACTCGGCTCAACCCTTTGCCAGCATTTTTGTCAGCGCCGGTCGGCGCGGTCTGGAAGTCGAATTGGCGCCGGCCGTGTTGGCCGAACACACCCAGGCCAAGTTTGCCGACATAGGTCGCAGCTGAATCAGGGATGGGTAAGTCGAGCCTCAGCGCTTATCAGTGGTCCGAAGCGAGGCGGGGAGTTGTTCTGCTGGCTGGAGGGGGGGAGGGTGAAGATTGGCGGGAATGCGACGTTGGTTGCGAGTGGAACACTAACTCTCGGTTGAGCACAAATCCCGTAGGAGCGAGGCTTGCCCGCGAAGGCGTAATGTCAGGTGATGATGATATCGACTGATACTACGCCTTCGCGGGCAAGCCTCGCTCCTACAAATTCAGGTAATCAGCTAGCGGTGCTGTAGCGGCGGACGCCCGACTCGGTGGCCGGAATCTGCGCCGCCGTGCTGCCGGATGCCTGGAACAACACCAGGTGCTCAGCCGCGACGCGAATACCGACTTCGGCACCGACTTGATGATCAGCATGGCTCGGGAAAATTGATTCAAGCTGTGCACCGGTCGGCATCTGCAACCGGTACAACGTCGACGCACCCTGAAAAGACTTGCCGACAATCCGCGCCTTCAAACCGCTGTCCGGTGCATAAACGATATCGTCCGGACGCAGCAGCACGTCTACCGCACCGCCAACCGGCCAGGTGTAGGCGCGATTACCGCGTAACTCACCCAATTCAGTCTGCACCGACTCGGGGCTGCTCAACTGGCCGCGAATGAAGTAACCCTGGCCAATGAAGCTGGCCACAAACGGCGTCAGCGGTTCGTGATACAGGTTGTAGGGTGTGTCCCACTGCTCCAGCCGGCCTTCCTTGAAAACCCCCACGTGATCGCTCACTGCAAAGGCTTCTTCCTGGTCGTGGGTCACCAGAATCGCGCTGGTGCCACGGGCCTTGAGAATGTCGCGCACCTCATGGCTGAGCTTGCGCCGCAGTTCGCCATCGAGGTTGGAGAACGGTTCGTCAAGCAGCAGTAATTGCGGTTCCGGCGCCAGTGCGCGGGCCAGTGCGACGCGCTGCTGCTGACCGCCGGACAACTCATGCGGGAAGCGCTTGCCCAGGTTTTTCAGGTTGACCAGTTCGAGCAGTTCTTCTGTGACGCGATCCTTTTGCGGATGCTTGCGGATTCCGAAGGCGATGTTTTCGGCCACGCTCAGATGCGGAAACAGCGCGTAGTCCTGGAACACCATGCCGATCCGCCGTTTCTCCGGGGCGAGGGTGAAACCGGCGCGGGAGAGGGTCTCGCCCGCCAGCGTGATTTCACCTTCGTGTACCGGTTCGAAACCGGCAATCGCCCGTAGCGTGGTGGTCTTGCCGCAACCCGAAGAGCCCAGCAGGCAACCGATATCGCCGGCATTCAAATGCAGGTTGAGGTTCTGCACCACTCGCTGGTCTTGATAGCCACAGGCGAGGTTGCGCAGGTTAAGCAGTAATGGATGGCTCATGCGTGGTGGTACGAAGGCGGGACGAGAAACTCGAGCAGCGCCTTTTGTGCGTGAAGGCGGTTTTCCGCTTGATCCCAGGCCACGGAGCGCTTGTCATCGAGCACGTCGAGGCTGATTTCCTCGCCACGGTGGGCCGGCAGGCAGTGCATGAACAACACATCCTCGGCAGCCAGGTCGAGCAGGGCGCGGGTGACCTGGAACGGCGCGAACAGCTTCAGGCGCTTGGCGGTCTCTTCTTCCTGGCCCATGGAGGTCCAGACGTCGGTGCTCACCAGATGAGCGCCGCGCACGGCCTCCTTCGGATCGCGGACGATGGTCACGCGATCACCGGCCTTGGCCACGAATTGCGCGTTGGGTTCAAAACCTTCAGGGCAGGCGATGCGCAACTGGAAGTCAAACTGGATCGCCGCTTCTATATAGCTGTTGCACATGTTGTTTCCGTCGCCGATCCAGGCCACGGTCTTGCCCTGGATCGAGCCGCGATGTTCGAGGAAGGTTTGCATGTCGGCCAGCAACTGGCACGGGTGCAAGTCATCGGACAGGCCGTTGATCAGCGGGACGCGCGAATTGGCGGCGAATTCAGTCAGTGTGCTGTGGGAAAACGTGCGGATCATCACCGCATCGAGCATGCTCGACATGACTATGGCAGCGTCGCCGATCGGCTCGCCACGGCCCAGCTGCGTGTCGCGCGGCGACAGGAAGATGGCCTGGCCGCCGAGCTGGATCATGCCGGCTTCAAACGAAATTCGGGTACGGGTCGAGGACTTCTCGAAAATCATCCCGAGCACGCGGTTTTTCAGAGGCTCGAACAGTACGCCGCGGTTACGCAGGTCCTTGAGCTCAACGCCTCGACGGATCACGCTGACCAGCTCTTCGGGCGTGCAATCCATCAGGGAGAGAAAGTGCCTTGCGCTCATCATTGACTACCTTTTTGCAACAGACCGCAGATACTCAAAGCCTTGTTTAACTGAAAAACGGGCGAGACCTGCGGCGTAAGCCGCACGGGGCGACGAAATAGGGGGAGGCGCGATATTGACATTAAATGTCGCGTTTTTCCAATAGGGGCTGTTTTTACAGCTTCCAACATGTTTCAAGCTTTAAAACCGTTTGGCCTGTGCACCGTGGCATTGATCAGGTTGTGCAGGCCCGGAGCAACATTTGTACACGGTGCCGAAGCTGGAATGCAATAAATGACGTGATCAGACTCATCATCCGGCGAAGAGTGGCAGACCCGCTGAGCAGCGCTTTCTGCCCTCAAACTGCGCTTCGTCAATGGCGTCGTTTCAAGGAGGCGGAGTCGTTCGCTGTTACGTTTTCAGGTGCCGGGTATCGGGCTGCGCTCAGGTATTATCCGCCCCATTGCGGATTCTCGACTGAGAAAGTCAAACACTCCCAGGGAGGGAGCGCTGTATGGAGATCAATAAAACCGGACACACTGGCCTTACACGACTTCGTCGTGTTTCCCCAGCATTCGATATGGCTGTGATTTCCACGGTCATGGGCTTCGCGATTATCGCCAGCACGATTTACCCGGGCGTTCCAAGTGCAGTGGTTGGCGCCATCGTCGGCGCTTTTATCGGCGTGAAGAACTTCAAGGATGACGCGATTGCAGATTGATTCGACCCAATTTTTGGTATTGGGGGGATTGATCGCAATTGGAATCTATCTGGGGGCTTCGTTACTTGCGCGATCGACGCCCGACCTGAAGCATGGCGCTGCCTTGGTGGTCGCGTGGTTCACCGTGGTGAGCGTCATTGATATTGCTTTGCAAGTCTATCAAGCCGAGCCTCATCAGCTGGGCATCCTGGCAAACCAGAAAGCGATCATCCTGATCGGGTCCGGCGTCATGCTTTGGCTGGCTGTCGGTGGAATATGGACGGCATTGACCTCACCTCTTAAAAAGAAGGCGTTGAAGATTTCTCAGCCTCAGTGAGTCTGTCTGTGCGGCCGCACTCATGTTTTGACAAGGCTTCAACGCACCGGCCGTAACTGTGTCTGGCCTGAAACATTTGCTTATGCAAAGTGCTGGGTTATAACTAACTCACGAGTGACGCAGGAAGCCTTCGGAATGGAATCGAAAGAACAGCTGTTAATGGATTTACTCGGCCTCACGGCCCGCTCATTGACTCACCTCACTGCTTCCATGACGTCGATGTCCTTCGAATTGATGCGCAGTGAAGACGAAGTGACCAAGGCGGCCGGTCGACGCATGATCGACCGTATGGCGACCATCAGCGCCGGGCTCGACGAGCACTGGCGACTGATTGGCGAGCTCACCGGCGTACATGTCGCCCAGGAACAGATCGAAACCATTCAGGAAATCCAGTTGCAGGCGCCGCCCAGGTTGCCGCCGAACTGATTGTGCGCGGCCATCGGCTGGCCTGATGGTGGCCGATTCACAAGACGAACGTCGCTGGCGCAGTTGCGGGGCACGCGCCATAGTTTTGTTCCCGCGGCCGATATTGCCCGCCCAGAACAAAACAGAGACTGGCCATGACCAAGACTCTCCATCACCGTGCCTGCCACCTGTGTGAAGCCATCTGCGGCCTGACCATCGAGACCACTGAGGTCGAAGGCAGCGGCGTGCAGATCACCTCGATCAAAGGCGATCCGCTGGATACATTCAGCCGTGGGCACATCTGCCCCAAAGCGGTAGCCCTGCAAGACATTCAGAATGATCCGGATCGCCTGCGTCAGCCGATGTTGCGAGTGGGCAGCGAATGGCAGCCCATCGAATGGGAAGACGCGTTCAGCCTTGTCGCTGAACGCCTGGCGGCGATTCAGGAGCATCACGGGCAGAATGCGGTGGCGGTTTATCAAGGCAACCCCAGCGTGCACAACTATGGGTTGATGACCCACAGCAATTATTTCCTGGGCTTGCTGAAAACCCGCAACCGGTTTTCCGCGACCTCCGTCGATCAGCTGCCTCATCACCTCACCAGCCATTTGATGTACGGCCACGGCTTGCTGTTGCCGATTCCGGATATCGACCATACCGATTTCATGCTGATCCTCGGCGGTAATCCGCTGGCCTCCAACGGCAGCATCATGACCGTGCCGGATGTGGAAAAACGCCTCAAGGCGATTCAGGCCCGGGGCGGTAAAGTGGTGGTGGTCGATCCGCGCCGCAGTGAAACGGCAGCGATCGCCGATCAGCATCTGTTCGTGCGTCCCGGTGGCGATGCTGCGCTGTTGTTCGGGTTACTCAACACCTTGTTCATCGAAGGCCTGACCCGTGACAGCCATTTACCGGTGGACGGTCTGGATGAGGTGCGTCACGCGATCGCAACATTCACCGCCGAAACCATGAGCCCCTTGTGCGCGGTGCCGGCAGAACAGATTCGCCAACTGGCACGGGATTTTGCGGCGGCGCCGACAGCGGTCTGCTATGGCCGGATGGGCGTCTCGACCCAGGCCTTCGGCACGCTGTGTCATTGGCTGGTGCAACTGATCAACCTGGTCACCGGCAACCTCGACCGCGTCGGCGGTGCGTTGTGCACCGAACCTGCGGTGGATCTGGTGGCGTCGACGTCGGGCGGGCATTTCAATCTGTGGCAGAGCCGCGTGTCCGGACGTCCCGAGTACGGCGGCGAGTTGCCGGTGTCGGCCCTGGCGGAAGAGATGCTGACGGGCGGGGAAGGGCAGGTCCGTGCGCTGATCACCGTGGCCGGCAATCCGGTGCTGTCCACACCTAATGGCCGGCAACTGGAACAGGCGCTGGACGGGCTGGAGTTCATGGTCAGCATCGACCTGTACATCAATGAAACCACGCGCTATGCCGATCTGATCCTGCCGTCGACTTCGGCGTTGGAAAACGATCACTACGACACCACCTTCAACATGTTTGCGGTGCGTAACGTGACCCGTTTCAACCGGGCGATCCTGGGCAAACCTGAAGGTGCGTTGCATGACTGGGAGATTTTTGTCGGCCTGGCCCAGGCTTTTGCCGCGAAGACCGGCAAGGAGCTGAAGCCGACCATTCCACCTGCGCAGATGATCGATCGTGGTCTGCGGATGGGGTTTTATGGCGATGCCTCGCCACACAAGCTTTCGTTGGCGACTCTGTTCGATCACCCGCATGGCGTCGATCTGGGCGCGCTCAAATCCAACCTGGCCCCGCGTTTGAAAACCGCTAACCAGCGAGTCCAGGCCGCGCCAGCCGCAATCCTCGCCGACCTGGCCCGGTTCGCCGCGCTGCAAGCACCGGCTGCCGATGAATTGTTGATGATTGGCCGCCGCCATGTGCGCAGTAACAACTCATGGATGCACAACTATCACCGTCTGGTGAAGGGCAAGCCACGTCATCAATTGTTGATGCACCCGGACGACCTGGGCAGTCGTGGACTCAGCGATGGGCAGCGCGTGCGGGTCACTTCGCGAGTCGGCATGATCGAAGTTGAAGTGGTCGCCAGCCTGGATATGATGAAAGGCGTGGTCAGCCTTCCTCACGGTTGGGGCCATGCGCGCCCGGGCGTGCAGATGACGATCGCCAGTGGTCAACCCGGTTCCAGCGCCAATGACCTGACCGATGAATGTCAGCTCGACGAATTGTCGGGGAATGCGGCGTTGAACGGTGTTCCGGTGACCGTGGCGGCGGCTTGATAGTGTCTGTCGGGGAGACCGAGCATGGCGCTCGGGTTTCCGTTACAATGCGCCACCGTGCCGACCCTGAGTCGGAAAGTTCAGCCGAGGTGCTCCATGGATATCATCGAAACGATTAAAGAGCAGATTGCTAACAACACCATTCTGCTTTACATGAAAGGTTCGCCGAATGCCCCGCAGTGTGGCTTCTCCGCGAAAGCCGCGCAGGCCGTGATGGCATGTGGTGAAAAGTTTGCGTACGTGGACATCCTGCAGAACCCTGAAATCCGCGCCAACCTGCCGAAGTACGCCAACTGGCCAACCTTCCCACAACTGTGGGTTGGTGGTGAGCTGGTCGGCGGTAGCGACATCATGACCGAGATGGCTGCTGACGGTTCGTTGCAGACCACGATCAAGACGGCTGTTGAAGCGGCTGCTGCTGGCAAGACCGAAGCCTGATTTGCTTCCTGTGCAGGAGCGAGGCTTGCCCGCGAAGGCGTCGTACCTGATACACCGCTTTCGCGAGCAAGCTTCGCTCCTACAAGAGCAAAAGCATAAAAAAGCCCCGCCTCTTTAAAAGAGCGCGGGGCTTTTTATTGTCTCGAATTTAGCGGGTACTAACTTACTCGTCTTCGCCCATCTGCGATTGCAGATAGTTCTCAAGACCGATTTTATCGATCAGGCCCAGTTGGGTTTCCAGCCAGTCGATATGTTCTTCTTCGGACTCAAGAATGTCTTCGAGCAGTTCGCGGCTACCGAAGTCGCCAACGGTTTCGCAATGAGCGATAGCGACCTTGAGGTCGGCATGGCCGGTTTTTTCGATACGCAGGTCACACTCAAGCATTTCCTGGGTGTGTTCGCCGATCTGCAGCTTGCCCAGGTCCTGGACGTTCGGCAGACCTTCGAGGAACAGGATGCGCTTGATCAGCTTGTCAGCGTGTTTCATCTCATCGATGGATTCGTGGTATTCGTGCTTTCCGAGCTTGTTCAGACCCCAATCTTCGTACATGCGCGCATGCAGAAAGTATTGATTGATCGCGACCAGCTCATTGGCAAGGATCTTGTTGAGATGCTGGATGACTGTAATGTCGCCTTTCATGATGGGGTCCTGCCCTGTATTAGCTGTCTATAAGGCAGAGTTTGGGCTGCACAACTAAGAGTGTCAAACCTAAGTTATTGAAACTTAAGTGAAAATTAATCGGAATAAGAATGTTTGTGTTCCGCGTCTGGAGCGTAAGCAGTTGATTTTCAGGCATAAAAAAACCGGACATCAAGTCCGGTTCTTTGGAATACGGTTTTTACGCGGCAGTAAATTCCACAGGGAAAGGAATCGCAGCCTGCGCCGATTGTAATTTGGTCAGGGTTTCACGCACCACTTCCTTGGCAAGGCAGGCGCATTTGCCGCATTGGCTGGCTACGCCGGTAGCCTGACGGACTTCCTTATAGCTGCAGCAACCTTCATAGATTGCATCGCGGATTTGACCGTCGGTGACGCCAGTGCAGAGGCAGACATACATAAGTGAGAACCGTCGCTGGTTGTGACTCAATTGCGATGGATCTTAATGTTAACGAGAATGATTGTCAAAGTGGTTTCTGAAAGCTTTGCGTTATAAGCGCGTGAGACTGACGAACGGTTTTCCTCCAGGCGATCTGCCATTAGCTACCGCGACGACCAATTTGATGCACCAGTGAAAAACCGTTGAGGACAGCTCAAAAACGCCGTGTATGATGGTCGGTCCTTGCGAAGGGGGTCGTGTCACAGGGCTGTCGCCTGAGGGTGGCAGGCTGACGCGAACCCAGTTCTTCACGTTAATAGACCAGGAGATATTCAATGAGCGTACTCGTAGGCAAACAAGCCCCGGACTTCACCGTACCGGCCGTACTCGGCAATGGCGAAATCGTAGACAGCTTCACCCTGTCGTCGGCCATCAAAGGCAAATACGGCCTGGTGTTCTTCTACCCACTGGACTTCACCTTCGTTTGCCCGTCCGAGCTGATCGCTCTGGACAACCGCATGTCTGACTTCAAGGCACGCAACGTTGAAGTGATCGCCGTTTCGATCGATTCGCACTTCACCCACAACGCATGGCGCAACACCCCGGTGAACAATGGCGGTATCGGCCAGGTTCGTTACACCATGGCTGCCGACATGAAGCACGAAATCGCCAAGGCCTACGACGTTGAGTCCGAAGGCGGCGTGGCTTTCCGTGGCGCGTTCCTGATCGACGACAAAGGCGTTGTCCGTTCGCAGATCATCAACGACCTGCCGCTGGGTCGTAACATGGAAGAGCTGATCCGTCTGGTCGACGCGCTGCAATTCCACGAAGAGCACGGCGAAGTTTGCCCTGCCAACTGGAAGAAAGGCGACAAAGGCATGAACGCTTCGCCAGAAGGCGTCTCGGCTTACCTGACCGAGCACGCTGCGGCGCTGTAAGCCCAGGCGTCAGGCATAAAAAAACCGGCCGCTGAGGCCGGTTTTTTTATGGGCGGAAGACGCAGATCCCTGTAGGAGCGGGTCGCTGGCGATGAATGATGACGCGATCTTCATGTTGAACCGCGTCGCCTGCATCGCGAGCAGGCTCGCTCCCACATCAGTCGTTGAAGTCTTCCCAGCCGCCCATTTGTTTCCAGCGATTGACGATGCCGCAGAACAGCTCGGCCGTCTTCTCGGTGTCGTAGCGTGCCGAGTGAGCCTCGCGACCGTCAAAGTCGATATCCGCCGCCTGGCAAGCCTTGGCCAGTACGGTTTGACCGTAAGCCAGGCCGGCGAGGGTCGCGGTATCGAAGCTGGAAAACGGATGAAACGGGTTACGTTTCATGTCCAGGCGCGCCACAGCTGCGTTGAGGAAACCCAGGTCGAAGCTACTGTTGTGCCCGACCAGAATTGCCCGTTTGCAGCCGTTGGCTTTCAGGGCCTTGCGGATGCCACGGAAGATGTCGGTCAACGCGGCTTCTTCGCTCACCGCCATACGCAACGGGTGATCAAGTTTGATCCCGGTGAATTCCAGCGCGGCGGCTTCAATGTTCGCGCCTTCAAAAGGCTCGACGCGGAAGAAATAGGTGTGATCGGGGAACACAAACCCTTTTTCGTCCATGGCGATAGTGGTCGCGGCGATTTCCAGCAAGGCGTCAGTGGCAGAGTTGAAACCACCGGTTTCAACGTCGACAACAACTGGCAGGTACCCACGGAAGCGAGCAGCCATCGGGTGGCGCGAACCACCTCCGCCGCCTTGACCGTCCTGTTCGTCGTCGAAATGGTCTTCACTCACGCGTTTTCCTCCAGCAGGCGCCAGCGCAGTTTTTCACCGGCGCGCAGCGGGATTACGGTCAGCTCGCCAAATGGCAGGCTGGTTGGGGCGGTCCACTCATCGCGGACCAGGGTGATGCGATCGGTGTTCACCGGCAGGCCATAGAAGCGCGGTCCGTTGAGGCTGGCGAACGCTTCGAGCTTGTCCAGCGCGTTGCGTTGTTCGAAGGCTTCGGCGTACATCTCGATCGCCGCGTAAGCGGTGTAGCAACCGGCACAGCCGCAAGCTGCTTCTTTGGCGTGCTGGGCATGCGGCGCCGAATCGGTGCCGAGGAAGAACTTGTCGCTGCCGCTGGTTGCGGCGTCGAGCAGGGCTTCCTGGTGGGTATTGCGCTTGAGGATCGGCAGGCAATAGAAGTGCGGCCGAATCCCGCCCACCAGCATGTGGTTGCGGTTGTACAGCAGGTGATGCGCGGTGATGGTCGCGCCAACGTTGGCCGAAGCCTCGTTGACGAACTGCACGGCGTCGGCGGTGGTGATGTGTTCGAACACCACTTTGAGCGTCGGGAAACGCTCGACCACACGACGCATGTGCTCATCGATGAAGAGTTTTTCGCGGTCGAACACATCGACATCGCCACGGGTGACTTCACCGTGAATCAGCAAGGGCATCCCGACTTCGGCCATGGCCTCAAGTGCAGGGAAGATCTTGTCGATACTGGTGACGCCAGAGTCCGAGTTAGTGGTCGCGCCGGCCGGGTACAGCTTGGCGGCGTAAACGAAACCGCTGGCCTTGGCCTCGCGAATTTCTTCGGGCTGGGTTCGGTCGGTCAGGTACAGCACCATCAACGGTTCGAAACGACTGCCGGCCGGGCGTGCAGCGAGAATCCGCTGGCGATAGGCGTCGGCTTCAGCGGCGTTACGCACCGGAGGTACCAGGTTGGGCATGATGATGGCGCGACCAAAGGTGCGCGCGACATCCGCAACGGTATTGGTCAACACAGCACCATCGCGAAGATGAATATGCCAGTCGTCGGGACGCAGCAGGGTCAGGCGGTCGGACATGAGGGGATTCCAGGCGGGTCAAACTGAGGGGAATGCTACCGGAAAAGACTCTCTCAGGCACTCGCTATCAAGTTTTGCAGGAACCTTCCGATATCCAACAGGTATGCCGTAAATATGTGTGTCGGTCTTTTTGTTGTAGAAGCCAGTGGAGCCTCCCGTGCGCCAGCGTTATTTAGCCTTGCTCAGTGTGTTTGCCAGCCTCCCTGCGATGGCGCTCACTTTCCAGACGCGTCTGGAGAGCATCGAGTGGACGGTCGAAGGTGACAAGTTCGAATGTCGCCTGACTCAACCGATTACCGATTTCGGTTCGGGTGAATTCGTGCGCCGTGCTGGCGAGCAGGCGACGTTTCGTCTCAAAGCCTACAACCCGATGGTCGGCGGTGGGTCCGCGACCCTGCTGGCGGCCGCTGCGCCGTGGCAGCCGGGACGTGGCGACATCAACCTGGGCTCGGTGCGAATCGGCAGCGGCAACGTGTTGTTCAACAGTTCGCAAGTTCAGGCCGGGCGCCTGATCAGCGGGTTGATGGACGGCCGCAGTCCGGTCATTCGGCATGCCTCCGGCGATGGCCGGGTGTCTGAAGTGCGCCTGTTGCCGGTCAAGTTCAGCAAGGCCTTCAACGACTATCAGGGTTGCGTGGCGAAACTGCTGCCGAAGAATTTCGAGCAGGTCAAACAGTCCGAGATCGGCTTCCCGGGTGAAGGCGTCGATCTCGATCCGCAAGCCAAGACTCAGTTGCAGGTGATGCTGGAGTTCATGAAGGCTGATCCGACGGTCAATCACATCGAACTCGACGGGCACTCCGACAACAGCGGCAATCGTCTGACCAACCGCGAGCTGTCACGCCGCCGGGCGCTGGCGGTGATGGACTATTTCAAGGCCAATGGCATTCAGGAATCGCAGATCACCATGCGTTTCCACGGTGAGCGATACCCTGTGGCGCCAAACACCAACGCCAGCAACCGCGCGAAGAATCGCCGGGTCGCAGTGCGCCTCGAGCGAGTAGCACCGACCGAGAAAGTTGCGCCTCAAACCACGACGCCTGGAAGCGCCCCGGCGACCTCCTGAACCCGCCGAAATCGTCGCTCGCTCGACAGAATCTGTCGCTTCGTCGTCATAAGCTGTCGCGCCTCTGTAAATTATTGCGTATGACCGGTAGACTTCACGGCTTTCCGTAGAACCCCGTGGAGTGATGGCATGGCGGACGTAAACAAGGTCGTTCTGGCGTATTCCGGCGGCCTGGACACTTCGGTGATCCTCAAGTGGCTGCAGGATACTTACAACTGTGAAGTGGTGACCTTTACCGCTGACCTGGGTCAGGGCGAAGAGGTCGAACCTGCACGCGCCAAGGCTCAGGCCATGGGCGTGAAAGAGATCTACATCGACGATCTGCGCGAAGAATTCGTGCGCGATTTCGTTTTCCCGATGTTCCGCGCCAACACCGTTTACGAAGGCGAGTACCTATTGGGTACTTCCATCGCTCGTCCGTTGATCGCCAAACGCCTGATCGAAATCGCCAACGAAACCGGGGCTGACGCCATTTCCCACGGCGCCACCGGCAAGGGTAACGACCAGGTTCGTTTCGAACTGGGCGCATACGCCTTGAAGCCTGGGGTGAAAGTGATCGCTCCGTGGCGCGAATGGGACCTGCTCTCCCGTGAAAAGCTGATGGATTACGCTGAAAAGCACAACATCCCGATCGAGCGCCACGGCAAGAAAAAATCCCCGTACTCGATGGATGCCAACCTGCTGCACATCTCCTATGAAGGCGGCGTGCTGGAAGACACCTGGACCGAGCACGAAGAAGACATGTGGAAATGGACCGTCTCCCCGGAGAAGGCTCCAGACAAGGCGCAATACCTGGAACTGACCTACCGCAACGGCGACATCGTTGCACTGGACGGCGTTGAAATGACTCCGGCCACCGTGCTGGCGACCCTGAACCGTATCGGTGGCGAACACGGTATCGGCCGTCTCGACATCGTCGAGAACCGTTACGTGGGCATGAAGTCCCGTGGCTGCTACGAAACCCCTGGCGGCACCATCATGCTGCGCGCTCACCGTGCGATCGAATCGATCACCCTGGACCGCGAAGTGGCTCACCTCAAAGACGAGCTGATGCCTAAATACGCCAGCCTGATCTACACCGGTTACTGGTGGAGCCCTGAGCGTCTGATGCTGCAACAGATGATCGATGCGTCCCAGGCGCACGTGAACGGCGTTGTGCGCCTGAAGCTGTACAAGGGCAATGTGATCGTCACCGGTCGCAAGTCCGACGAATCGTTGTTCGATGCCAACATCGCGACCTTCGAAGAAGACGGCGGCGCCTACAACCAGGCCGACGCGGCGGGCTTTATCAAGCTCAACGCCTTGCGCATGCGCATTGCTGCGAACAAAGGCCGGAAGCTTTTCTGAGACCTTTGAAGCTGCAACGACGGTAATGGAAATGTGGCCTTGTCGATGACAAGGCCACATATCTGAAAAAGGGAATATTCTTGCCGGGCATTATGTTTCAGCTTTTTTGTTGTTGTGATTTCGTCTGCTTTTACTCTCTGATCGTCCTTCGATAGCTGTCTTCTGCTATTGGTATTCAAGCCATGGTCGTCATGCCATGTGAGCTCAAATTGTAAGCAATCCAGAACGTGGTGCTGTTGCGTTTCCTGGTCTGTTTCGAATGCCTGTGCGCGCCTTCCTTCAACAATGCCTCTGAATCGGTGCACGTGAGAAACACGATCACCCGTGCAGGGTTTTCCTGTGGTTGCTGGACCTTCTCCATCAAGGTGTTGAAATCCACTTTGTTACTCATCCATCGTGCGTCGACGATGTGTAGATCCTTTAGCAACACCGTCGAGCGTTGGTGATGCCCAATCAAATGCTCTGGTGTGTTGCTTTGTGAGTGATCGGTATCGGTCATGGCCTTTATGAAATGCTTTCCTTTCTCAAAATCCGAGGGCGCGTAAAGCGATCGATAGTTGAAGTTGAGTGTTGCGAAGAATAGAAAGAGCAAATAAAAGGGAAAGCTGATAAGGAACCAGATATAGATCTCTCGTTCCTCGTTATCGAGAAAGGGAAGAGAAATAGCGGCCGATGTTTCAGACAGCGTTGCAAATATCGCAATGATTGTCATGGGGTTGGTAATTCTTGTTTTGAGTTTGATCATGTTTTTTGCTCATGAAAGATTGTCTTTTCTCGGTCGATTTATGGAGAGGCTCCGGGTGTTGGTAAATTAAGGTGTGGCAGGGAAAGACTTGTACTGTTTTTGTGGTTTCCTTTTAGTTGGTTTTTTAGTGGGTGCCATAGTAGCTGTATTATTTGCGAGTCGGGTACTGTTGTTGTGCTTGTTTTAATAAGTGCATGTTAGTTTCTGTTTTTTGAAGTGTTGCTTGATGTTAAGTTTGTTGTGGCAGGTTAAGTTGGTGGGTAAGGGTCTTAACTATCTAGTGTAATCTTGATTTGACAAGGCCGGTTACTTTAAAGCGTAGCTCAATCGTCAGCGCTTGTAGGATCGCTCGAATAGAATCCTGTTTCTTTGAATTCCTGATGTAAAACGATACAAAAATATTGTAAAACGCCCAGCGCTGACTGGGCGGTAAAATTTAAGACACACAGTATTCGCCTGATTTTTGTAAGACTTATCCTTTTTGTTTGTAGGGAATGTCTCTCGGTGCCGGTGGCTGAGGGGGCCGGCATGCCATGGATGAAACGACTAGGCTATTGTGCGGGCTCTAAAAATTCGAACAGCGAAATTGGACTTGCCCATGAATAAAGTGCTGATTGTGGATGATCACCCCGTCATTCGTCTTGCGGTACGTATGCTGATGGAGCGTCATGGCTACGAAGTCATTGCAGAAACAGATAACGGCGTGGATGCATTACAACTAGCCCGCGAACTTATGCCGGATATTGTCATTCTGGATATTGGAATACCCAAACTGGATGGGCTGGAAGTCATAGCGCGCCTGACATCGACGGCGATGCCTCTTAAAGTTCTGATATTGACCTCTCAGGCCCCCGGCCATTTTTCCATGCGTTGCATGCAGTCGGGTGCTGCCGGATATGTCTGCAAGCAGCAGGATCTCACTGAGTTGCTCAGTGCAATAAAGGCCGTACTTTCTGGCTACAGTTACTTTCCGAATCAAGCGCTGCATACCGTGCGCTCCAGTCTTGGGAATGCCAGTGAAGCCGATATGGTTGATCGTCTGTCCGGGCGCGAAATGATGGTGCTTCAACAGTTGGCCCGAGGAAAGACAAACAAGGAGATTGCCGATGGAATGTTCCTCAGCAATAAAACCGTCAGTACTTACAAGACCCGCCTGCTGTTGAAGCTCAATGCTCGCTCCCTGGTCGACCTGATTGAGCTGGCTCAACGCAATGGACTGGTATGAGTGCACTGGCGATTGAGGGATTGGCACTTAGTAAAAAGCCTCCGTTTCGGGAGGCTTTTAGGTGTCACATGTCAAAATCGTAATCGGCCAATTGCTTTTGCAGTCGGCGCTCCTCCAGCAGATTGTCGATGGTGCGGCGTTTGCTCAGGTTTGTCTTCGCCACTTCAACCACCGGTTCAGCGTCATCGGCCTCAACGGGTGTGAAGTCGTCTTCTACGTCCAATTGCTCTTTGCCAGTGCTCATAAGGTTAACTCCAGGCTAAGACTGCCTTTGGCGCCCCTTATATCGACAATCTCTCGGCGGGTAAAAAAGATTTTTTCAATCGATGGATCAATAAATCTAATAGCGCCTCAATCGTCCGAGGTCTTTTGCTTGTATTCGCACAGGTCTTCGATCCGGCAGCTACCGCAACGTGGCTTGCGGGCCAGGCAAACGTAGCGTCCATGAAGGATCAACCAATGGTGGGAATCGAGCAGGTATGGCTTGGGGACAAACTTCATCAGCTTCATCTCCACCTCCACCACATTCTTGCCTGGCGCAATGCCCGTGCGGTTGCTGACCCGGAAAATGTGGGTGTCTACGGCCATGGTCAGTTGGCGAAAAGCGGTATTAAGCACCACATTGGCGGTCTTGCGGCCGACGCCGGGTAGCGCTTCCAGTTCCTCTCGGGTTTGCGGAACCTCGCCGCCATGGCGCTCCACCAGTAAACGACAGGTTTCGATCACGTTTTTCGCTTTGCTGTTAAACAGGCCGATGGTCTTGATGTATTCCGAAAGGCCTTCAACCCCCAAGGCATGAATCGCCGCCGGCGTATTGGCCACCGGGTAGAGTTTGGCGGTGGCCTTGTTCACGCCGACATCGGTCGACTGGGCGGAGAGAATGACGGCAATCAGCAATTCGAACGGCGAGGAATAGGCCAGTTCGGTCTTCGGTTCCGGGTTGTCTTCGTGAAACCTGCGGAAAATTTCCAGGCGTTTTGCGGCATTCATGGACAGTGCGTTTCCTCGAAATCAGTCAGTGTGAGGGAGTCGGGCGGTTCCAGGCCTGCCAGGCGGCAATCAGCAGCCCCAGCAGAATGAATCCGCCAGGGACCAGCGTGGCCAGGTGCAGGCCGCTGTTGCCGATAAGCTCGCGCAGCAGGCCAAGGCCCACCATCAGCGCGCCAAACAGGCCACACAAGCGCAGGCGATCAAGTCGCGATTCCTGGAAGAAACCATTGTGTTCCAAAACCACGCATTGCACGGCGATCAGTCCTGCATAGATCCCCGCGTGCTGATGCCATTGAAGTGACCCGACCTGGGCGGCAAGTTCCGCGCAACTGGTCAACGTGGCAGCCAGCAGGATGCTGGCAAGCAAGCGGGTGGACGGGATCAGCCGTGATCGCAAGGCCGCCATGCTGACGTCATAAGCATTGATCACCACGAAGAACATCAGCCACAGGCCCAAGGCCGTCAGCCAAGCGTCCGTAGCGCCGATAAGAGGCGCAAGCATCAGTGAGTTGCGCAGCGTTGCTGATTTATTCATGAGCGCTGCTCCCGATCAGCTGTTGCGAATGCTCATCGAAGTAGCGCAACGCGTCATGGACGGCGCTGATCACCGCTCTGGATGTAATGGTCGCGCCCGCTATCTGATCGAATTGGCCCTGGTCTTTTTTCAAGGCCCAGCCCGTGTCACCGGGGTCGGTTCGAGACTTGCCGGTGAATAGCTGAAGCCAGGCATTGGGCCAGTCTGCGATCTTGCCGCCCAGCGCAGGGGTTTCCGATTGCTTGAGGGTTTTGACCCCCAGCAACTTACCGTTTGCGCCGATGGCGACCAGCAACTCGATGGAGCCCTCGTAGCCCAGCGTCTGGCTGCGCAGCAACACCGCGCAAGGTTGGCCGGTCTTGGTCGCCAGATAGCCACCCAGCAGCATGCTGTTAGCCAAGCGGATGTCTTTGAGGGTGAGCGGCTGATCCAGCGGTTGATTGTCGTAGCTGTCCGGCGGTAGCAGGTCCAGCAGGTTGCGGCTGTCGATCAAGCGCTGTTGCGCGCTGATGCGCGGTGCGCCGGCGTATTGCGCGAAATATGTCGCGCCGATCCCCAGCCCGGCCAGCAGCACCAGGATCACAACACTTGTCGCTCGGTTCATGGGGCAACCTGCTCCTGCCTGGACGCGACAAACCGCTCCAGCGCCGGGACACAAAGGTTCATCAGCAACACGGCAAACGCTACACCGTCCGGGTAACCGCCCCAGGTTCGGATGAGGTAGGTCAGTAATCCCACGCCGGCACCGAACAGGAGTCGGGCACCGGGACTTTTCGCGCCGGACACCGGCTCAGTGGCAATAAAGAATGCACCCAGCATGGTCGCGCCGGTGAGCAGGTGAAACAGCGGTGAGCCATGGGAGTCGGAGCCCGAACCGTTCCAGCACAGCAGGCTGATAATGAACAGGCTGGCGAGCATGCCGACCGGTGCATGCCAAGTGAACACCCGCCGTTGCAGAAGAAACGCGCCGCCTGCGAGAAAGGCCAGGTTGACCCATTCCACGCCGCGTCCGCCGAAATTGCCGAACGCCGGGTTGCCGGCGAAGAGTTCGTCCATGGTCAGGCTTTTGTTGATCCGCAGGCTGTCCAGCGCCGTGGCCTGGACCCAGGCATCCGGGGTCTGGCCGAAGCCGAAGACCTGCTGCAAACCCCCGAGCAGATTCATGCCGTGTGACGATGGCCAGAGGGTCATCTGCTGGGGAAAGGCCACCAGCACCAAGGCAAAACCGAGCATCGCCGGGTTGAACGGATTCTTGCCGACACCGCCGTAGAGGTGTTTGCCGAGCAGCGCGAATGCCGCTGCACTGACCGTTAGCCACCACGGGCAGTAAGGTGGCAAGGCCAGTGCCAGCAGCGTCGCGCTGACCAGGGCGCTGCCGTCGCTCAAGGTCGGTTTGATCGATCGCTTGCGCAGTTGCAACACCGCTGCTTCAACGGCCAATGCGCTAACCGCCGCCAGAATCAGGTTGATCAACACGCCCCAGCCATACAACCAGAACAACACCAGCATCCCCGGCACGGTGGCCAGCAACACCAGCTTCATGGCCTGCTGAAGGCGTTCGTCCACCGATTCAAGGGGCGACATAGGCATCCACCTGGCACTCGGCGTCCTTCACCGCGAGTTCCAGCGCTGCGATCTGTTCCACCGCTGCTTCACTGGCTCGCGCTTTGTTGAGTTCGGCACGGCGCATGGCCAGCTGAATCTTCGCCCGTTTCAGTTCGGCATCCTTCACTGGCGCAACCGGCGCCGGGGTTGGCGGCGCGCTGCTTTCCAGCCTCGCCAAGGCTTGCTCAGCCGCTTCGAACTGCTGTTGCAGCACGATCAGTTGCGACTGCTGTTCGAAGGTCGGTGGATGTCCGAAGGCCTTGAGCGACTTGTTCAGTTGCGCGCGACTCATCGCCACATCGATCTTGGCTTTTTTCAACGCCGCATCGGCGTTCGCCGCTTTCTGCGCGCGCACCCGCTCAAGCGCAGCCTGAACCGGGTCGAGCGGCGTCACTTCGTTGTGCGGCACGGCGCGTTGGGCGCGGGCCTGACGTTCGGCGAGTTTCTGTTCTTCTTCACGCCGCAAGCGGGCGTTGCGCTGCTCGAAGCGGCGCCGCGCACGATTGCGTTTGGCGGTGCGCGCCTGTTGTTCTTCAAGGCTGAACGCCAAGCCACCGACAATCGGCAGCACGGTGGCCAAGGGCAGTGGCCGCATCTCGATGCAGTCCACCGGGCAGGGCGCGACACACAGGTCGCAACCGGTGCATTCGTCGACAATCACGGTGTGCATCAATTTCGCCGCGCCGACGATCGCATCCACCGGGCACGCCTGAATGCACTTGGTACAACCGATGCATTCGGCTTCGCGAATATAGGCGATTTGCGCGGGGGCCGAGCCGCGACTGACGTCCAGCTCCAGTACCGGCACTTTCAGCAAGTCAGCCAGTGCCGAGATGGTTTCGCTGCCACCCGGCGGGCACTTGTTGATCGACTCGCCGCTGGCGATGCCTTCGGCGTATGGCTTGCATCCAGGGTGGCCGCACTTGCCGCATTGGGTCTGCGGCAGGAGGGCGTCGATGCGTTGAATCAGACTCATGTTTTGATCAGTCCGGTGAATCCGAGAAAAGCCACTGCGATCAGTCCGGCGCCGATCAACTCGATCGGCAGGCCACGAAAGGGCAGGGGGACATCGTTATCGAGAATGCGCTGGCGCAAGTCGCTGAACAGGCTCAGCACCAGCCAGAAACCCAGACCGGCGCCGAGGCACAGGGCAGTGGTGTGAAAGAATCCTTGGTCGTCCCCGGCGTTGAGCAATGCCAGCCCCAACACACCCGCGTTGCCCAGCAGCAACGGCCAGAGACCATCGAACGCAAGCTTGGGCAGTAACCGCGACAGCAGCTTCAACAGTGGGCTGATCAGCAAAACGCTCAAGGGCAGGAACACGAAGAGGCGCAGCGAAGTCAGCTCCAGCGGCACCAGCAGCCAGTGCCAGGCCGAGTAGCTCAACAGGCCGACAACCAGCATCAGACAGGTCGTGGCAATGCCCAAGGCATGAACCTGATCGCGCTCGCTGCCCAGCAGCGGATCGACGCCCAGCGGCCAGTGCAACACGAGGTTGTTGATCAGGGCTGCGCTGATAAGCGTAAGAAGCATCTCGGTCATGATCGTGCCGGCAGAAATAGGGCTTTTTAACAGTGCGGTCTAAAAAGCTTAGGCATTATCCGGCAAGGACGGAGGGTGGGGCCAGATATGAAAATCCCACAGCCGCGACAGGCACGACTGTGGGATCGATTTAGCGCAGAACCTTACTTGATGCGTTGACCCGGCTTGGCGCCGCTGTCGGGGCTGAGCAGGTAGATTTCTTCACCGCCAGGACCGGCGGCCATCACCATGCCTTCGGAGATACCGAACTTCATTTTTCGTGGTTTGAGGTTGGCGATCATCATGGTCAGACGGCCGTTGAGCTTGGACGGATCCGGATAAGCGCTCTTGATCCCGGAGAACACGTTGCGTTGCTCGTCACCGATGTCCAGGGTCAGACGCAGCAGTTTGTCAGCCCCTTCCACGTGTTCGGCCTTGACGATCAACGCTACGCGCAGATCGACCGCAGCGAAGGCGTCGAACTCGATTTCCGGCGACAGCGGATCCTTGGCCAGTTCGCCGTTGCCGGCAGGCGCAGCAGCACCGGTGTCGGTCTGGCTGGCGGTCAGGTCTTCTTTCGAGGCGTCGCTCATGGCTTGCACTTTTACCGGGTCGATACGGGTCATCAACGGCTTGAACTCGTTCAGCTGATGGTTGCTGAGCAAGGTCGTGTGGTCGTCCCAGGTCAGCGGCGCGACGTTGAGGAACGCCTCGGCATCGGCGGCCAGCAACGGCAGCACCGGTTTGAGGAAGATCACCAGTTGGCGGAACAGGTTCACGCCCAGGGCGCAGATGGCCTGGACTTCATCCTGCTTGCCTTCCTGTTTGTTCAGCGACCACGGCGCCTTGTCGGCGATCCAGGCGTTGGCGCGGTCGGCCAGGCCCATGATCTCGCGCATGGCACGGGCGAAGTCGCGAGCCTCGTAGGCCTCGGCAATGCTTGGCGCTGCGGCCAGGAACGCTTCGGTCAATTCTGGAGCGGCGTTGCCGGCCACCAGCAAACCGCCGTTACCCTTTTGGATGAAGCCGGCGCAACGGCTGGCGATGTTGACGACTTTACCGACCAGGTCGGAGTTGACCTTCTGCACGAAGTCTTCGAGGTTCAGGTCGAGGTCATCGACGCCACGACTCAGCTTGGCCGCGTAGTAGTAGCGCAGGTATTCCGGCGACAGGTGGTCCAGGTAAGTCCGGGCCTTGATAAAGGTGCCACGGGACTTGGACATTTTCTGACCGTTGACGGTCAGGTAGCCGTGCACGTTGATGCCGGTCGGCTTGCGGAAACCGGCGCCTTCGAGCATCGCTGGCCAGAACAGGGCGTGGAAGTTGACGATGTCCTTGCCGATGAAATGGTAAAGCTCGGCGGTGGAGTCCTTGCCCCAGAACGCGTCGAAGTCCAGCTCCGGCGTACGATCGCAGAGGTTCTTGAAGCTCGCCATGTAGCCGATCGGCGCGTCCAGCCAGACGTAGAAGTACTTGCCTGGCTCGTCTGGAATCTCGAAACCGAAGTACGGCGCATCGCGGGAGATGTCCCACTGTTGCAAGCCGGCATCCAGCCATTCGGCGATCTTGTTCGCGACGGCTTCTTGCAACGTGCCGCTGCGAGTCCAGGCTTGTAGCATTTCCTGGAAGTCCGGCAGCTTGAAGAAGAAGTGCTGGGAATCCTTGAGCACCGGGGTGGCGCCAGAGATCGCCGACTTCGGATCCTTCAGGTCGGTCGGTGCGTAGGTTGCACCGCATTTTTCGCAGTTGTCGCCGTACTGGTCTTCAGTGCCGCATTTCGGGCAGGTGCCCTTGATGAAGCGGTCGGCCAGGAACATTTTCTTTTCCGGGTCGAAATACTGAGTGATCGAGCGCTGGGCGATGTGCCCGGCGTCGCGCAGCTTCAGGTAGATCTGGCTCGACAGCTCACGGTTTTCTTCGGCGTGAGTGGAGTGGAAGTTGTCGAAGTCCACCAGGAACTCGGCAAAGTCGGCGCTGTGCTCAGCCTGGACGTTGGCGATCAGTTGTTCCGGGGTGATGCCTTCCTTTTCCGCGCGCAGCATGATGGCCGAACCGTGGGCGTCGTCGGCGCAGACATAAATGCATTGATTGCCGCGGTGCTTCTGGAAGCGCACCCACATATCGGTCTGGATGTATTCCAGCATGTGGCCAAGATGGATCGAACCATTGGCATAGGGCAGGGCGCTGGTGACGAGGATCTTGCGTGGCTCGGACATGGGGCTCGGCTACTTGATGAAACGGAGGTCGGCCACTATAAAGCGCCGGCGCATATTTTTCACCCCGTGAGCCTGTATCCATATGCGGCAATCGCAAAAAACTGTGGCGAGGGAGCTTGCTCCCGCTGGGTGGCGAAGCCGCCCCAAACCCTGCAACCCGGCTCCATCGGAAGGAACGCATCCGTCTGATTGCGGCTGCTTCGCACCCGAGCGGGAGCAAGCTCCCTCGCCACAGGGATGTGTTTGCCACAAATCATAGGCGGGCATGCCGTCCAGGCCATAGAACGGTTAGGATACCCGCCTGATTTTCCAGTCTTGCTATCGGAGTTGCCCATGAGCGTCGTCAATCGCGCAGCGGTGGAAGCCGTCCTTCGCCAATACACCGACCCTTATCTGAACCAGGACCCGGTCAGCGCCGGGTGCGTGCGCGGCATCGACATCCAGGGTGATCGCGTCAGCGTTCAGTTGGAGCTGGGTTATGCCGCCGGTCTGTTCAAAAGTGGCTGGTCGCAGATGCTGCAAATGGCGATCGAAGCCCTCGACGGCGTGACGAGCGCTCGCGTTGACATCACCAGTGTGATCGCCGCGCACAAGGCCCAGGCGCAGATTCCGGGCCTGGCCAACGTCAAAAACGTGGTGGCTGTGGCGTCCGGCAAGGGCGGCGTGGGCAAATCCACCACCGCCGCCAACCTCGCACTGGCCCTGGCCCGTGAAGGCGCCAAGGTCGGGATTCTCGACGCGGACATCTACGGTCCGAGCCAGGGCATCATGTTCGGCATCCCTGAAGGTACCCGACCAAAGGTCAAGGATCAGAAGTGGTTCGTGCCGATCGAATCCCATGGCGTCGAAGTGATGTCCATGGCCTTCCTGACCGACGACAACACGCCGATGGTCTGGCGCGGGCCGATGGTCTCCGGCGCGCTGTTGCAACTGGTCACGCAAACCGCCTGGGGCGACCTGGATTACCTGGTCATCGACATGCCGCCAGGCACCGGTGACATCCAGTTGACCCTGGCGCAGAAAGTCCCGGTGGCCGGTGCCGTCATCGTCACCACCCCGCAAGACCTGGCGCTGCTGGACGCGCGCAAAGGCGTGGAGATGTTCCGCAAGGTCAACATCCCGGTACTGGGCGTGGTGGAAAACATGGCCGTGCACATCTGCTCCAACTGCGGGCATGCCGAGCATCTGTTCGGTGAAGGTGGCGGGGTGAAGCTGGCCAATCAATACGGCGTCGAACTGCTGGCGTCGTTGCCGCTGGCAATGGCTATCCGCGAACAGGCCGATGGCGGCAAGCCAACGGTGATCGCCGAGCCGGACAGCCCGATTGCGCTGGTGTACCAGGAACTCGCCCGCCATGTCGGCGCGCGGATTGTGTTGCAGGAAGCGGCGACACCGGCGATGCCGAACATCACCATCAGCGACGATTGAATCACTCCGCTGTGTAGCAGCTGCCGAGGCACGAGGCTGCGTTGCGTGTCCGCAGGACCGCCCTTCGGGGCTGCTGCGCAGCCCAACGCAGCCTCGTACCTCGGCAGCTGCTACACCTGATGAGGCTGTGACATTGTGGTTTAGATCCGCAACCCGCCATCCATTTCCAGAATCCGGCCGGTGTAGTAGTCGTTCTCGAAAATATACGCCGCCGAATGTGCGATCTCTTCCGGTTTGCCCATGCGCTTGAGCGGAATCCCGGCCGTCATCTTCTCCAAGGCTTCAGGCTTCATGCCCAACGTCATCTCGGTTTCGATAAAGCCCGGCGCAATGCCCGCCACGCGAATGCCATAACGCGCCAGTTCCTTGGCCCAGGTTACGGTCGCTGCGGCCACGCCAGCCTTGGCGGCGGAGTAGTTGGTCTGGCCGACGTTGCCGGCACGGGAGATCGAGGAGATATTGATGATCGCGCCGCTGTTGTTCAGCTCGACCATTTTTGCCGCGACTTCACGGGTGCACAGGAACACGCCGGTCAGGTTGACGTCGATGACGGCCTGCCATTGGGCCAGGCTCATTTTGGTCATTTCGCCATCCTTGACCTTAAGCAGCAGGCCGTCGCGCAAGATCCCGGCGTTGTTGATCAAGCCATGAATCGCGCCAAAATCTTCGGCCACCTGAGCGACCATGTGCGTCACTTGCTCTTCATTGGCGACGTTGCACAGGTAAGCCCGCGCCTCTACACCCTTGGCTTTGCACGCCGCGACGGTGTCGTCGAGCTTTTCCTGGTTCAGGTCCACCAGCGCCAGCTTCGCGCCTTTACCCGCGAAATACTCGGCCATGGAGCGGCCTAAACCCTGGCAACCGCCAGTGATAATGATTACTTTGTCAGTGAGTTGCATTCGCATGCCCCAATAGCAGGTTCAGAGTGGTTTCCTTCCTAGAGGGCCTCTCGATCTGCACCTGATGCGGCCTGGTTGCACATGAGAACTGCCCCGATGGCGTACTGGAACTTATCCCCAGGCGCCTGTCCGTTTTCTCGACGGATTCTATATAAGGAGTCATAAATTGAGCGTTGAAGCGGCCAAGAATGCCCGAGAATTGCTTCTCAAGGAATACCGTGGGGTGCTGTCGACGCACTCCAAGTCGATGCCCGGCTTCCCGTTTGGCTCCGTCGTTCCTTATTGCCTGGACGAGCAGGGCCGGCCACTGATCCTGATCAGCCGCATCGCCCAGCACACCCACAATCTGCAGAAGGATCCGAAATGCTCGCTGTTTGTAGGCGAGCGCGAGGCCGACGATGTTCAAGCCGTTGGTCGCCTGACTTACCTCGCCGAAGCAGAAAAGCTCGAAGACGAAGCCGCGATCGAAGCGGCGGCCGAGCGTTACTACCGCTATTTCCCTGACTCTCAGAGCTACCACAAAGCCCACGATTTCGATTTCTGGGTGCTCAAGCCTGTGCGTCACCGCTACATCGGCGGTTTCGGCGCGATTCACTGGGTCGACCAGCTGACCCTGGCCAACCCGTTCGCCGGCAAAGCCGAACTGAGCATGGTCGAGCACATGAATGCCGATCACGCCAAAGCCATCGCCCACTACGTCGATCTGGCGGGGCTACCGAAAACCGAACCGGCGCAACTGGCCGGTATCGACAGCGAAGGCATGCACCTGCGCATTGGTCAGGCCCTGTACTGGCTACCGTTCCAGGCAACCTGTAATACGCCGACACAAGTGCGCGAAGCCTTGGTTTTCCTGGCTCACGCCGAGCATTGGCCGAAAAATGAAGTGGCCGACGCTTGAATTCACGAAACGGCGACGTCATCTAGGGAAGACTGGCAAGGCATTCTTGCGTTGAGGAACCATTTGATGCGCCCTTTTTTATTGCTCTTTGTACTGTTTCCGGTGTTGGAGCTGTTCGTATTCGTCAAGGTCAGCGGGGCCATCGGGTTTTTCCCGGCCCTGCTGCTGATCATTCTCGGCTCGATGCTCGGCGTTTTCGTGCTGCGTATCGCCGGTCTGGCCACCGCGTTGCGTGCTCGTGAAAGCCTGAACCGCGGCGAGTTGCCGGCCCAGACCATGCTGGAAGGTTTGATGCTGGCCCTGGCGGGTGGTCTGTTGATCCTGCCGGGCTTCGTCTCTGACGTGCTGGGTCTGATCATGCTGCTGCCGATCTCCCGTCGACTGCTGGCCAATAAAATGCGCCAGCGCGCCGAAGAGGCGGCGATCCGTCAGCGTGCGTTCGCCGACGATCTTCAACCACGTGGCGGTCCTGCTCCGCAGCCGCCACTGGGCCGCGAGCCCAATGTGATCGAAGGCGAGTACGAACACCGCGATTCCAAGTAAAGCGTTTCAGCTGCACGGCACCTTCGGGTGCCGTGTTCGTTTTCAGGGCATTGATGCAAAAAATTTCGATCCTCGCCCTTGTAATAAGCTTATGCGCCCTTATGTAACGGTCACCGCAAGGTTTCTGGCGATCATGCCAGACAGACTTCCGCGGTTCGCTTGACGAACCGCACCCGGCACCGCCGGATTTGTTAAACCCGCCGGGAATACACCGGCCGATGAAAACCACAATTAGGAGAGATCGACAATGAAGCTTCGTCCTCTGCATGACCGCGTCGTCGTCCGTCGCAGCGAAGAAGAAAAGAAAACCGCTGGCGGTATCGTCCTGCCAGGTTCGGCTGCTGAAAAGCCAAACCAGGGCGAAGTCCTCGCTGTAGGCCCAGGCAAAGTTCTGGACAACGGTGAAGTGCGTGCGCTGTCCGTAAAAGTGGGTGACAAGGTTGTGTTCGGCCCTTACTCCGGCAGCAACACTGTGAAAGTTGACGGCGAAGACCTGCTGGTTATCGGCGAGAGCGAAATCCTCGCTGTAGTCGAAGGCTGATTCCCCGCTCATTTTCCCGCTACTACAAAGTATTTAAGGAATATCGATCATGGCTGCTAAAGAAGTTAAATTCGGCGATTCCGCCCGTAAGAAAATGCTCGCCGGTGTGAACGTCCTGGCTGACGCAGTAAAAGCGACCCTGGGCCCTAAAGGCCGTAACGTGATCATCGAGAAGAGCTTCGGCGCTCCGACCATCACCAAGGACGGCGTGTCCGTTGCCAAAGAAATCGAGCTGAAAGATCGCTTCGAAAACATGGGCGCGCAGCTGGTCAAAGACGTTGCCTCCCGTGCCAATGATGACGCAGGCGACGGCACCACCACCGCTACCGTTCTGGCTCAATCGATCGTCAACGAAGGCCTGAAAGCCGTCGCTGCCGGCATGAACCCGATGGACCTGAAACGCGGTATCGACAAAGCGACCATCGCAATCGTCAAAGAGCTGAAAGCGCTGTCCAAGCCTTGCGCTGACACCAAGGCAATCGCTCAGGTCGGCACCATCTCGGCCAACTCCGACAGCTCCATCGGCGACATCATTGCCGAAGCCATGGAAAAAGTCGGTAAAGAAGGCGTGATCACCGTTGAAGAAGGCTCGGGCCTGGAAAACGAACTGTCGGTTGTTGAAGGCATGCAGTTCGACCGTGGCTACCTGTCCCCGTACTTCGTCAACAAGCCAGAGACCATGACTGCCGAGCTGGACGGTCCGCTGATCCTGCTGGTCGACAAAAAGATCTCGAACATCCGCGAAATGCTGCCAGTACTGGAAGCCGTTGCCAAAGCCGGCCGTCCACTGCTGATCGTGGCCGAAGACGTTGAAGGCGAAGCCCTGGCGACTCTGGTTGTGAACAACATGCGTGGCATCGTTAAAGTCGCAGCCGTCAAGGCTCCAGGCTTCGGCGACCGCCGCAAGGCCATGCTGCAGGACATCGCTGTCCTGACTGGCGGTACCGTTATCTCCGAAGAGATCGGTCTGAGCCTGGAAAGCACTACCCTGGAACACCTGGGTAATGCCAAGCGCGTGATCCTGTCCAAAGAAAACACCACCGTGATCGACGGCGCCGGCGTTGAAGCTGATATCCAGGCTCGCGTTCTGCAAATCCGTCAGCAAGTGGCTGACACTTCGTCCGACTACGACCGTGAAAAACTGCAAGAGCGTCTGGCCAAGCTGTCCGGCGGCGTTGCAGTGATCAAGGTTGGCGCTGGTTCCGAAGTTGAAATGAAAGAGAAGAAAGCCCGCGTTGAAGACGCCCTGCACGCAACCCGCGCAGCCGTTGAAGAAGGCGTGGTACCTGGCGGCGGCGTGGCACTGGTTCGCGCTCTGCAGGCTATCTCCGAGCTGAAAGGCGACAACGATGACCAGAACGTTGGCATCCAGTTGCTGCGTCGCGCTGTTGAAGCGCCACTGCGCCAGATCGTTGCCAACTCCGGCGACGAGCCAAGCGTAGTTGTAGACAAGGTCAAGCAGGGTTCGGGTAACTACGGTTACAACGCTGCCACCGGCGAATACGGCGACATGATCGAAATGGGTATCCTGGACCCGGCTAAAGTGACTCGTTCGGCTCTGCAAGCGGCTTCGTCGATTGCCAGCCTGATGATCACCACCGAAGCCATGATCGCCGAGATCAAGGAAGACGGCCCAGCTGGCGGCGGCATGCCAGACATGGGCGGTATGGGCGGCATGGGCGGCATGATGTAAGCCAGCCTTACCCCGTACATAAAAACCCCGCCGGCGATGAGCCGGCGGGGTTTTTTATTACCCGGATTCCGAGGCGCACATCGGCCCATGTGGGAGCGAGCCTGCTCGCGATAGCGGCGGATCAGCCAGCATTGATGTGGCCTGACACACCGCTATCGCGAGCAGGCTCGCTCCCACATTGATTTGTATTTCAGGCGTTAACCGGATTGGTCTTGGCCATCGCCTCAATCTTGGTCGCCGGTCGGTACAAGATGTAGTAGTAAGACCCCAGACAAATCAACCAGCAAAAAATCGCCGTCCACACGTTATGCGAAAAGAAGTGCGCCCCCTGCATCATCCGGCTCACCGAAAACACCGTCCCCAGTGCAAACGCAAACACAAACGCCTGGCGTGCCAGACGCGGACGACGGTCACGCAAGACAAAGAACAGCGCAAACAGCGTAAACCCGGTCGCCGCATGACCCCCAGGCCAGCAACGGCCAGGCTTGTCTGTTTGCGGGCGCGGGCTGAGCAGTTCGCTGTAGGTTTCGTGGCCGCCGAATTGCTCGAGACTCCACGGGCATTGCACCGCCGTCACCGCTTTGACCGGCGTCACGAACGAGGTCGCCAGCGCCAGAGACAGCACCAGGCAGCCCAGTTCACGTTTGAACGGTTTGAGCCTGTCCACGAAAAAGGCGCCAATGAAGCCGAAGATGGCAAACACCGAAAACGCGATGACCACTTGCTTGGCGCGGTCATGCAGAATGTTTTCAAGGAAGTAACTGTGGCGCCCGATGAAATCCCCGGTGACCGGGTCGTAGAACAGTTTGGCCAGGTCCATGTCCAGGGACGTCAGTTCGAGCAGCAGCAGAATGATCGCCGCAGTGGCAGGTACGCCCAGGCACACCCAGAAGTTGAGCGGTCTGGAAGCGGGGCGGGCAGCGGTCGAAGCCATGGCAATTCCTTGGTCGGTGAAGGGTTCTGGAGAGCGCATCCGCGCGGAGTCTGAGCCCGGTGCTGTCGTCAACGTGTGAATCGATAGTGAAAAACTTGTTAAGCCGTCATCGGCTTTTTCTATCGGATTTACAACTGCACGCAGTCCTAGCCCTGAGCCACACTTGGCCTTAAGCTGCGCGGGCCACGACGGCCGTTACTGTGTACGGAGGAGGTGCCCATGCGCATTCTATTGGTTGAAGACAACCGCGATATCCTGGCCAATCTGGCCGACTACCTGGGGCTCAAAGGCTACACCGTGGATTGCGCGCAGGACGGTTTGTCGGGCCTGCACCTGGCGGCCACCGAGCACTATGACTTGATCGTGCTCGACATCATGTTGCCCGGCATCGACGGCTACACCCTGTGCAAACGCCTGCGCGAAGACGCCCGCCGTGACACGCCGGTGATCATGCTCACCGCGCGCGATCAGCTGGATGACCGGCTGCAAGGCTTCAAGTCCGGTGCCGATGACTACCTGATCAAGCCATTCGCCCTGTCCGAACTGGCGGCGCGCATCGAGGCGGTCATGCGTCGTGCCCAAGGGGGCGGTCGGCGAGCCTTGCAGGTTGGCGATTTGAGCTACGACCTCGACACCCTGGAGGTGACCCGCGAAGGTCGTCTGCTGAAACTCAACCCGGTCGGCCTGAAGTTGCTGGCCGTGCTGATGCAGAAAAGCCCGCATGTACTGCGCCGCGAAATTCTCGAAGAAGCCCTGTGGGGCGATGACTGCCCGGACAGCGACAGCCTGCGCAGCCACGTCCATCAACTGCGTCAGGTGATCGACAAGCCATTCGCCAAGCCCTTGCTGCACACCGTGCACGGTGTGGGTTATCGCTTGGCCGAGGGCCGAGATGGAGTTTAAGCAGAGCCTTGCCCAGCGGATCATCATCGCCTTTGCGTTGATGAGCGCGCTGGTGGCGGGTGCCTTCGCCATGGGCATTGTGGCGACCGTGCACCTGGTGGAAGAAAAGCTGATTTCGGCCGGGCTGGGCGGCGACTTGCAACGTCTGTTGCTGATGGACAGCGTCTCGGACTGGAGCCATCGCCCCGAGCCGGACCAACTTTTCTATTTCAGCGGCGGGCCAGGGGATTTCGAGTTGCCCAAGGATTTGCGGCACCTGGACTCCGGTTTTCACGAGGTCTTTCGCGAGCAGCTGTCGTATCACGCGATGGTCGAAATCGTCGATGGCCGGCGTTACGTACTGCTTCAGGACCAAAGCGATTTCGAAGAGCGTGAGCGGGTGCTGTTTGCCGTGGTGCTGGTGGGCTTCGTGCTGAGCCTGGCACTGGCGGTCTTTCTCGGCTGGGTCCTGGCGCGCAAAGTGATGGCGCCGGTGGTTCGGCTGGCCCGCCAGGTGCGTCATCGCGATCAATTGCTGGGGCTGGCGCCGCCTCTGGCACCGGATTATGCCGCCGACGAAGTGGGCGAACTGGCCGTTGCCTTCGACGCCACCCTTGGGCGTTTGCGCCAGGCGTTGACCCGTGAGCGATTGTTTACCAGCGACGTCAGCCACGAACTGCGCACGCCGTTGATGGTACTGGCCAGTTCCTGCGAGCTGCTGTTGGAAAACCCCGGTATCGACCAGCGTGGCCGAGCCCAGGTCGAGCGAATCGCCCGCGCGTGCGCAGAGATGCGCGAGTTGGTGCAAACGTTTCTGATGTTGGCCCGGACCCAGCGAGAAGACGCCAGCATTGCACCGCAGCAGTCGTTGAGTCAGATCGCTGATGGGCTGCTCAATCAGTGGCGCGAACCGATAGAAGCCAAGGGCCTGAATTTGATCTTCGAGCCGGGCAATCCGCTTGGCACCTGCTACAACGCAACGCTCTTGCACGCCGTCATGGGCAACCTGTTGCGTAACGCACTGCATTACACCGAACACGGCTTCATCCGCTTGACCCTCTCGGCCACGGGTTTCACGGTCGAAGACAGTGGCGTGGGCATTCCCGAGGAAAAACGCGAGGCGATGTTTGAACCTTTCGTGCGCGGCAGCGAAAAGCGCGGCGAAGGCCTGGGGCTTGGGCTGTCACTGGTGCAGCGGATCTGCGAGAACCAGGGCTGGAACGTCAGCCTGACCAACATGGAACCCCATGGCTGTCGTTTTGAAGTGGCGTTGAGTCAAGAATAGAGGTGCCCAAAGCTAAAGGCTCGGTTCGTGCCTGTCGTCCTGAAAAACCTTGAAATGATTGCGTGTTTACATGACAATTTTTTCACAAAGGCATGACCTGACGCTGACACTACGCTACATAAGGTAGATGTCATCAGAAGTACAGGAGACCTTGATGATGGACGGCCCGATCAAACTAGATTTTTCCGAAAAATACGACGACCAGCACGCTCAACGATACTTGCAAAAACATCAGGATGGCCTCGGCCGTCGACTGTCCCACTGGCGGGACGAGCAGCTGGCGCGAAAGGCGCTGGCGCTGGTCGGTGAGCCTGGGCTGGTCCTGGATTTGCCTTGTGGTGCGGGGCGTTTCTGGCCATTGCTGGCGGAAAAGGCCAATCGCGCGATCATCGGAGCCGACAACTCCGAGTCAATGCTGAAGATTGCCACCCAGGCGCAACCTGCCGACGTCGTAAAGCGGGTACAACCCTTACACACGTCTGCATTCGACATCGCCTTGCCCGATAACGCTGTCGACAGCATTTTCTGCATGCGTTTACTGCATCACATCGGTGAAGCCGAGCATCGACTGGCCATTCTGCGCGAATTTGAACGAGTCACGCGTGACAGCGTGATCCTTTCGTTGTGGGTGGACGGTAATTTCAAAGCCTGGAAACGCAAGCGCTCAGAGCGGCGGCGTGGGCAGGAAGGTTATCAAAACCGATTTGTGTTACCGGCGGCCACGGTAGAAAAGGAATTCGAACAGGCAGGGTTTCGTATCCAGGAACAACTGGACTTTTTACCGCTCTATGCCATGTGGCGAGTTTACGTATTACGCAAGAGGTAACAGGATGGCAGTGCAATGTGCAGCAGAAACGGATGTCGCTTCTCAGGACCGCTTCGACTATTTCTGGAATCAGCGCGGTGAATGGGTAGAAGAACCCAACGTCCGTCGCGGTGGAGAAAGTGGCGTGGAGCGTGTCATGGGCAGTGATGGCCAGCTGCTCTACGCCAAGCGGCAGACCGGGCATATCTACCGCAGCTGGCTGCACCCGTTCGGCCGCCCGACCGTGTTGCGCGAACAGGATGCGCTCATTGGCCTGCGCGCGCTTGATGTGCGAGTTCCGGAAATCGTTTTCTGCGGCGCACAGCGCGACCCTGTGCACAAATGGCGCGCATTGCTGGTGACCAAGTCGCTGGACGGCTTTGAGGAACTCGAACACTGGTACGCCGGCGGCGGTCGCGAGCGCCACGGCGAGGTGGTGCATGATCGCGTCTTGAAGGAACTGGCCGACAATCTGGCCCGCATGCACAAAGGCCGTTGGCAGCACAGCTGCATCTATATCAAGCACGTATTCGTGCGGGTTACCGGCGAAGACGACTCAGCCAAGGTCGAGATTGCCTTGATCGACCTGGAGAAATGCCGACAGCGTTTGACCGCCTACCGCGCGGCTGCTCATGACCTGAAGCAACTGCGTCGCCACTCGTCGTTCAGCACGACGGACTGGCGCAAACTCGTCTATTTTTATGAGACGGCGTTTGGCAGCGCTATCAAAGGTTTATAGCAATGAAACTAGAAATTGCGCGAGGTGTTTTCTTGATAGGAGCCTTGGCAGTTGCTTCATTGGCGTTGGCGGCGTGGGAGCAGCCCCGCACGCAAGTCCTCAGTTCAGTGAGTGCTGATGATCACTGTCCGTTGCCACGGGTTGCCAAGGCATCCGTGGCATCCCAACCCGATCATGATTTATTACTGTTCATGTTCGGACTTTCTCAAGGAATGAGGCCACAGAGTTGAACAGATTGAAGCCCAAATAAAAGGCCTCGCCAAAATGCGAGGCCTTTTTTTGTGCCCGAACTTAAAGCCTTGCACCAGACCAATGTGGGAGCCAGCCTGCTGGCGATGGCGGTGTGTCATTCAACACAATGCTGAATGGCGGACCGCTATCGCCAGCAGGCTGGCTCCCACAGGGGTTACTGGTGTTCCTTAGCATCGGGTTTGGCTAGAAGGGTGTAGATGCACGGCAGCACAAACAGCGTGAACAACGTGCCAATCGACATCCCCGTTGCGATCACCATGCCGATATCGAACCGGCTGACCGCCCCCGCGCCCGTGGCAATGATCAACGGCACCATACCGAACACCATCGCCGCCGTGGTCATCAATACCGGTCGTAGCCGAATCGCCGCCGCTTCTTCCACCGCCTCGCGCGGAGTCAGCCCCTTTTCTTTGCGCAGCTGGTTGGCGAACTCGACGATCAGGATGCCGTGCTTGCTGATCAGCCCGATCAAGGTCACCAGCCCCACCTGGGTGTAAATGTTCATGCTCGACCAACCCAGGAACAGCGGAATCAACGCGCCGCAGATCGACAGCGGCACCGTCACCAGGATCACCAGCGGATCACGGAAGCTTTCGAACTGGGCCGCCAGCACCAGGAAAATGATCGCCAGCGCCAGGGCGAAGGTCACCCACAGCGCGCTGCCTTCCTGAACGTATTGCCGCGACGCGCCGGCGTAATCCATGGCAAAACCGGCCGGCGCTTCTTCCAGCGTGATCTGCCGCACGGTGTCGATGGCTTCACCCATGCTGACCAGCGGGACTCCCGCCAGAATGGCTGAGTTGAGTTGCTGGAACTGGTTCAGCTGCCGTGGACGCGCGCGGTCGGTGACGGTGATCAGGGTCGACAGGGCCAGCAGCTCGCCTTGGGTGTTCTTGACGTAATAGTTGTTCAACCAGTCCGGGTTATCCCGAAAGGGTCGTTCGACCTGAGCGATGACTTTGTAGCTGCGACCCTCAATGGTGAAACGGTTGATCTCCGCCTGTCCCAGCAACGTCGCCAGTGTTCCACCGAGGTCCTGCATGGACACGCCCATCTGCGCGGCCTTGGCACGGTCGATATCCACGACGACTTCGGGTTTGTCGAAGGCCAGGTCGACGTCGACGAAGGCGAACTTGCCGGACTCCATCGCCCGTTTTTTCACCCGGTCCATCACTTGCAGCAGCGCTTCGTAATCATTGGCCGTGTTGATGACGAACTGAAACGGCAACCCTTCGCCGGTGCCGGGCAGGGAGGGCAGGTTGAAACCGAAGATCTGCAAGCCCGAGATGCTCTCCAGTTTGCGCTGGACCTCGGGCAGGATTGCCATCTGCGTGCGGTCGCGTTCGTTCCACGGTTTGAGCAGGAAACCACCGATCCCCGATTGCACGCCGCTGAATCCATTGATCTGGAACGAGGAGTAGTACTCGGGAAACTCCTTGAAGATCGTGATGAATTCGTCGGTGTAGGTGTTCAGGTAGTCGAGGTTGGCCGGTTGCGGGGCGTTGGCCAACATGAAAATGATGCCCTGATCCTCGTCGGGCGCCAGTTCCGACTTGGTGAACTTGAGCAGTACCGGAATCAGGCACAGCACGATCACCGCAAACACCAGCACCACCGGCCGGGTGTTGAGGGTGCCGTGGAGCATGCTTTGGTAGCGGCGCTTGAGGCCTTCGAAAATCAGGTCCAGGCGATGGGCCAGGCCGCTGGGGTTTTCATCGTGGCGCAGGAGCAGGGCGCACATCATCGGCGACAGGGTCAGCGCGACCACGCCGGAGATCACCACCGCGCCGGCCAGCGTCAGGGCGAACTCCTTGAACAGCGCCCCCGTGAGCCCGGTCAGGAAACCGATGGGTGCATACACCGCCGCCAGGGTGATGGTCATCGAGACCACCGGCATGGCGATCTCCCGGGCGCCTTCGAGGGCCGCATCCAGCGGCGTCTTGCCTTCCTCGATGTGCCGGTGAATGTTTTCCACCACCACAATGGCATCGTCCACCACCAACCCGATGGCCAGCACCATCGCCAGCAGGGTCAGCAAGTTGATCGAGTACCCCATCATCTGCATGAAGAACATCACGCCGATCATCGACAGCGGAATGGTCACCACCGGGATCACCACCGACCGCAGCGCCCCGAGAAACAGAAACACCACTACGATCACGATCAGCACGGCTTCGAAGAGGGTTTTAACCACCTCGTCGATCGAGGCCTGGATGAACAGCGTGGCGTCGTAGGCAATTTCGCCTTTGAGGTTGGGCGGCAGCTGGGCTTCCAGGTCCGGCATGATCTTGCGCACTTCCTTGATCACGTCCAGCGGGTTGGCGCCCGGCGTGGCCTTGATACCGATGTACACCGAGGGTGTGCCACCGAAGGAACTGATGGAGTCGTAGTTTTCCGCGCCCATCTCGACCCGCGCAACATCGCTGAGCAGCACGCGACTGTCGCCATCGACCTTGAGCGGAATCGCGGCAAACGCTTCGGCGGATTTCAGCTCGGTGTTGGCATTGATGCTGGTGACGACGTACTCGCCTTTCACTTCACCGGCGGCGGAGAGGAAGTTGTACTGGCGCACGGCGTTGGTCACGTCGCTGGCGCTCAGGCCGAAACCGGCCAGTTTCACCGGGTCCAGCCACAGGCGCATGGCGAACACCTGGTTGCCGAGAATCTCCGCTTCAGCCATGCCCGGCAGGGTCGCCAGTTTCGGCTGGATGACCCGCGACAGGTAGTCGGTGATCTGCGGGTTGCTCAGCTCCTTGCTGAAGAAACTGATGTACATGAGTGCCGAGGCGTCGGCGGCTTCCTTGCTCAGCACCGGGTCTTCGGCGTCCTGAGGCAGCTGGTTTTTCACCTCGTTGGCCTTGGCCAGCAGCTCGGTGAACAAGCGGTCGCTGTTGGAGCCGATGCGCGCGTAGATCGAGATCACCGAGAAGTTCTGGCGACTGACCGAGGTCATGTAGTCGATGCCCTCGGCGCTGGCCAGGCTTTGCTGCATCGGTTGGGTGATGTAGCCCTGAATGGTTTCGGCGTTGGCCCCGGGGTACGCCGTGGTCACCGTGATCAGGGCGTTTTCCATTTGCGGGTATTGGCGCAGCGGCAGCTTGCTCCAGGCCTGGAAGCCCAGCAGCACAATCAACAGGCTGACCACGGTGGCGAGCACCGGGCGGCGGATGAACGGGTCAGTAAAAGCCATGTGGATTCCTTGATCAGTCAACGCGAGGCTGACTGCTCTTCTCGGCTAGGGTCTTGTCGTCGCTGATGGCAATGTGTGCGCCGTTGTCCAGTTTGATCTGACCGGCCGTGACCACTTTTTCGCCGTTCTGCACGCCTTTGGTAATCATCACCAGCCCGTCGCGGCGCTCGCCGGTTTCGATGAAACGCCGTTCGGCGATCAGGATCGGCTGGCCCTTGTCGTCTTTTTCGAGGCTGCCGTCTTCGGCTTTTTTCTGCGCGACGACGTAGAGCGAGTTGCCGTACAACGTGTACGTGATCGCGCTTTCTGGCACGACGATGCGCAGCTGCGGGTCGGGCAGCATCACTTGCAGGCTGGCGAACATGCCCGGCAGCAGTTTGCCGTCAGGGTTGGCCAGGGTTGCGCGGACCTGCACGTTGCGGGTGCTGTTTTCGACTTTCGGGTTGATTGCGCTGATGGTGCCGGGGAAGGTTTGTGTCGGGTAGGCCGAGACAATGATCTGCACCGACTGGCCGATGCCGATCTTCGGCACCGACTGCTCGGGCACAAAGAAGTCGACGTAGAGGCTGCTGAGGTCTTGCAGGGTGGCAATCATGGTGCCGCTGGCCACGTAGTCACCGACGTCCACCTGACGAATACCGATGGTGCCGCTGAACGGGGCGAGAATGCGCTTTTTCGCCAGCGACGCCTTGAGCTGGTTAACCGTGGCCTGATCCTTTTTCATGATCGCCGTGAGTCGGTCGAACTCACCTTTGGAGATCGCCTGGCTACCCACCAGTTGACTGCCGCGGTTGTAATTCACTGTCGACAGCCCGAGGTCCGCCATCGCGGTTTCCAGCAAAGCCTTTTCCACGCCGCTGTCGAGTTGCACGATCGGCTGGCCGGCCTTGACCTGCTGCCCGGACTCGAACTGCACATCCATGACGGTGCCGGCGATCTCCAGGCTCAGGTCGACCCCTTGCAGCGCCTTGAGCGTGCCAACGGACGGCAGACGGGCTTGCCACGGGCGTTCGGCGGCAGTGGTCGCGGCGACACTGATCGGCGGTTTCGGCGCGGAAAAGCCTTGAATCATCGTGTAGATGGAGAAGGCTTTGTAACCGGCCAGGACCAGCACGATCAGCAGAACAACACCCAACATGATCAGCATGCGGCGACGCAGCATATTTCCACTTCCTTGGAGAAAATCAGGTGAGACAGTGGGGCACATTACTCCGAGTGGGAGGGTGATTCCAACTGGTAGAAATTACAGCCAGACGGCGCCGCGACCTGTAGATACCGTCTTGAACCTTACCGCGTCGCATGCCCCCCACGACCTGTAGCAGCTGGCGCAGCCTGCGTTCGGCTGCGTAGCAGTCGTCAATCCATTCAACTCGGTATGCCTGATACACCGCGGTGCATGATCTCACGACGGCTGCGCCGCCGAACGCAGGCTGCGCCAGCTGCTACAAGGGACCGTGTTTAGATGAGGTGAAGGTGGTTGTCCCAGAGCCCTGCCGGAAGCTCCAGCGGTTTTGCAACCAGATTTGTCTGGCGGCAATCGTAGTACCGGCAGCGGCCCTGACCCGAGGTCACGACGAACCCATCCGCCACCGCGCCAACCCCGGCGCAGTCGGGAAGCGGAGCATCCAGGCGCACTTCGCCGCTGTCCATGTCCCAGATGAAAAAACGGTTGCCGCGCGGCGCGGTCAACGCGACCAGCCGCAAGTCACTGTGGACCGCAACGCTGGCGGTGTAATGCCCCATCGCCTGCAACTGATGCTCCGGCACCGGAAACGCCACGAACGGTTGGCCTGGACGCTTGATCGCCAGCAGTTCCGAAGACTCGTGGGATGGCCCCATGAACTGCTGACCGGCGACGATGGTGCCGTCGCTGGCGATCCCCAGATGACGCACGCTGTTCATCTGCTGGGCGAGGGTTTCCTTGCTCAGCAGGGTGCCGTCCCGTTGCATCAGCACCAGGCTCGGCTCCATGGCATTGAGGTTCATCTCGACCCGGCTTTCAGCTTCGGTGCGAATGCCGCCGTTGGCGACTACCAGGGTCTCGCCATCCGGCATCCACGACACCTGATGCGGGCCGATACCATGGGTGGAAATCTCGCCGCTGTGCACCAGCCGCTCACCTTCAAACTTGTACACACCCAACAGTCCGCGACCCGGATCGGAGGTGTCGTTCTCGGTGGCGTACAGCCAGTCGCCGCTCTTGTGAATCACCGCGTGACCGTAGAAGTGCCGGTTCGGCAGCGAGGCCACGGTTTGCAGCAGCGTGCCGTCGCGCAGGTCGATCAGGTAACTCTCGGTGCCCGGACGCCGGGCGACAAACAGCGCGATCGGCAGCGTCGGGTGGTTGATGATGTCGTGGCAACGCTGGCCGACCTGGGTGGCGAACACCCGGGTGCCGTCCAGCCGATAACCGACGGCGTAATGCTTGCCGTCGCCATCATCCCGCGCTGAAAGCAGCAGCGGGCTTTTGTCCTTTTGCTTGAACAGCGTCCAGCCGCCCAGTGTCACTGCTCCCAGCAGCAAACTACCTAAAGTCAGAGCCTGACGTCGCAGCATGGCACTCGCCCTCATCAATCACCGTCGTTGGCGTTGAAGCCCAGTTGGATGCCCAGCGCCTTGGCCAGTTCGCCTTCGTGCAGGCGATGGACGACGTTGAGGCTGTCGTAGATGTCGTTGAGTTGCTGGCGCCCGGCGTCCTCGTTGAGCATCTCGGTCAGCGGACGTTGATTGCTGGCGAACAGCTTCAGGGACGCGGCGTAAGCGGCATCGATCTTGTCGGCCAACGGTTTCTGCTCGGTCGGCAGCAGGCCGCGCAGGCCTTTGTTGTCGACGCCTTCCCACACGGTTTTGGCGGCGGCGAGGCTGGCTTCGAGGCCGGTCAGGGACGACTGGCTGCGCCATGCATCGGCCTGGAAGGGTTGCGGCACGCCCTTGCTCTGGCGGCCCATCGGCGTGCCGAGTTTTTTCTTCAGAGTGTCGAGGGCGGTGACCTGGACGCGCAGCAAATCGGCGATGGCCTCGTGGGAATCGGCGTAACGCTGGTTGGGAAATTTGCTCATCTGCGCGAGCATGCCGTCGGTGTTGTTCCAGCTTTGCAGAATCTCTTCGGCCAGCAGTTTCTGACGCTCGCCAATCGCCTTCAACAGTGGGCAGTACTTGGCTTTCTGCGCGTCGTTGGCCACGTCCGGCTTGCTGTCGAACAGAATGTATTCATAGGCCGAGAGGCCCTGCACCACGACGCTGGACTTGGCCAGGGCGGCGGCATCGATCTGCGGTTGCGCGGTGACCAGTTGCTCGACCTGACGGCCGACCAGGTTTTTCTTGTCCGGCCAGAATTGCACCTGCCAGGCGCGATTGCCTTCGGCCAGCGGCCCGATCAGCAGCGGTTGCAGCTCGGCCCAGGCTTTCTGCGCGTGCAGGAAGTCGGCGCGGGCGGTGTCGAGGTTTTCCTTGCCTTCGCAGTAGGCGAGTGCGCTGACAGCCAATTGGCGGTCGGCTTCAACCCAGCGAGTGTAAGTCGGCAGGATCACCGATTTGGCGATGGCGGCCGAGGTGACGGCTTGCGGGTCCTGTGGCGAGCAAGCGCCGAGGGCGAGTGCGGCTAGGCTGGTGAACAACAATTTGGGACGGAACATGTCGGGCTCCCGCTATGGAATACGTATTAAAGGGAATTCAAAAACGCCAGCAACGCAGCGCGCTGCTCAGCATTGAAAGACAAAACCTGTTGCTGGGCCGCTTGCGCTTCGCCGCCATGCCAGAGCACGGCCTCAAGCAGATTGCGCGCGCGGCCGTCATGCAAGAACTGGGTGTGGCCACTGACCGCTTGCGTCAGGCCGATGCCCCACAACGGCGGCGTGCGCCAGTCGCGGCCACTGGCCTGGAATTCGCTGCGGTTGTCGGCCAGGCCGTCGCCCATGTCGTGCAGCAGCAGATCGCTGTAAGGGCGAATCACTTGATTGGCCAGTTCAGGTTCGGCGGCGTTGGCGGCGGTGGTGTATTTCGGTGTGTGGCAGGACTGGCAGCCAGCCTGGAAAAACAGGTTTTTGCCGGCCAGCACTTCGGGTGCGTTGACGTCACGGCGGGCCGGTACAGCCAGGTTGCGGCTGTAGAACAGCACCAGGCGCAGGATGTTATCGCTGACCTCCGGCTCGCCATTCGGGCCGTTGCCATTCGGTGCCTGTTTGCAGGCGGTTTGCGCATCGGTGCAGTCGTCGAAGGGGCGCAGGCTGGTGGTCAGGCCCATGTCGCCGGAAAACGCGTGAACGTTCTGTTGATTGAGGTTTGGTTGCCCGGCTTTCCAGCCGAAGCGGCCAAGCACGGTCTTCTGTTGTACGTCGTCCCAGACCCGGTTCGGACGTCCGGCGATGCCGTTTTTATCCTTGGCCTGCGCCTCGGCGTTGGCGAGGATCGCCTCGTCGGGGATGGCTTCGAGTAAGCCCAGGCCAATCATCGGCGGGGCCACGCGCGCCGAGAAACGGGTGTCGGGTTGCATCGGGCCGTAACCCAGCTGGGTGATGTTCAGGCTGGGTTTGCGTAACTCGAGTTCGGTGCCGTCCTTGAAGCGGATCGGAACGGGGGTGTAGTCGACGCGCACTTTGCCTTCAGGGGTCACGCCGGGTACGGCCATGTCCTGGAACTGGCCGCCGTAGACCGGCTCCGGGACGACGCCGAGCTGCTCGATGACTTTGGCATACGCCGGCGCGTCCGGGATCGACAGGCGCACCAGCATCGATACTGCGTTCACGGCATCGGGCGTCGGCGGATGACCGCGACCGTCCTTGATGTGGCAGCCCTGACAGGCGTTGGTATTGAACAGCGGACCGAGGCCGTCCCGGGCGGTTGTGGTCGACGGGGCGATCACCCAGGGGTTGCGGAAGAAGCTGTTGCCGACACTGAAATCCACGCGCCGTGACGGCGACAGGTTTGCTGAGGGCAGGGAGAAAGCGTTCTGATCGGTCTTGCGCACGGTCGCTGCGCCACCGGACCGGGCTTCACCGGGTTCGGCCTTGGTAAAACGCGGGGCGTCATCGCAGGCACTCAGGCCCATGGCCAGAAACAGTGCGGACAAGCGAAGAAGCAGCGAGGGCATCAGACATCCTGCAAGACGAGCAAAACAAAGGCGCAAAGTCTAACAGGGCAGGGGAGATTGAATAAGAGGAATTATCGTTTGGTTGATGTGGGGCAGGTTTTCACAGAAGACCGAGGCGCGGCCATCGCGAGCAGGCTCGCTCCCACAGGATCTGCGCAAGACCCTGTAGGAGCGAGGCTTGCCCGCGAAAGCGATGTATCAGTCACCATTGATGTTGAATGTGATGCCGTCTTCGCGGGCAAGCCTCGCTCCTACAGTGGTCCGTGTCAGGCAGGCATGAAAAAGGCGACCCGAAGGTCGCCTCTTTAGTCACTCAGCCAGCGTTGATCAGAACTCGTGATCAGCGTTGTCCGGGTTCAGGTCGGTGATGCCCAGTTTGCCAGCGGCGGCTTCGATCGAACCGGTCTGCTTGACCAGGGAGGCGATAGCGTCACGGACGATCTGGTTGCCAGCGGTGTTGCCGGCGGCGATCAGCTGGTCGTAGTGCTCACCCTTGTTGGCGTGATCGACGATGACCTGCATCTTGGCTTCGGTGGCGGCCAGATCGGCTTTCAGCGCGGTGTCGGCCGCCGGGTCGGCTTTGGCCACCAGGGACGACAGGCTGGCGCCGGTCATTTTGGTGCCGTCGACGCGGGTGTATTCGCCCAGGTAGACGTTGCGAACACCCTTGGCATCGTAGAACTGCGAGTTATGGGTGTTGTCGCTGAAGCAATCGTGTTCGTCTTCAGGGGAGTTGGCTTCCAGGGAAACCTTCATGCGCTCGCCCGCCAGTTCGCCCAGGGACAGGCTGCCCATGCCGAACAGCATTTTGCGCAGGCCGGTATCAACCGGTTCGGCTTCCAGGGTGGCGCGGTAGTTGTCAGCCACGTTCGGCTTCCAGTTACCGACCATTTCTTCCAGGTCGCTGACCAGCAGCTGGGTCACGGACTTCAGGTAAGCGCGACGACGATCATTGTGACCGCCGGTGGCGCCTTTGCCTTCCAGGTAATCGGAGGCTGGACGGTTGCCGGCGCCTGGGCCGGTGCCGTTCAGGTCCTGGCCCCAGAGCAGGAATTCGATGGCGTGGTAGCCGGTGGCGACGTTGGCCTCGGAACCGCCCAGCTCGTTCAGGCTGGCGAGTTTTTCCGGGGTGATGTCTTTGACGTCGATCTTGTCTTCGCCGACCTGAACTTGCACGTTGGCGATGATATTGGCCGTGGCACCCGGGTTACCCAGTGCGTGCTCGTAGGATTTGTCGACGTAGTCGATCAGGCCTTCGTCCAGTGGCCAGGCGTTCACCTGACCTTCCCAGTCGTCGATGATGGTGTTGCCGAAGCGGAACACTTCGCTCTGCAGGTAAGGAACGCGGGCAGCAACCCAGGCAGCCTTGGCGGCTTTCAGGGTGTCGGCGTTCGGCTTGGCGAGGAAGGCGTCGACGGCGGTTTGCAGGGTTTTCGCGGTGGATTCGGCATCGCTGTAGACGGCGTAGACGATGTCGGCGTAATGCGCGACAACGGCTTTGGCGGCGGCTTCGTCGACTTTGCTGGTAGCGGCAGGTGCGGTGGCTGGCGCCGGCGCGGTCGTGCTGGCGGCCGGCGCTGGAGCTGCAGCTTTGTCTTTGCCTTCGCCACAACCGGCGAGGGAAATAGCGATGGCCAACAGACTGGCGGTAGCCAGAGGCATACGAATCATGGCGAACATCCTGCTTCGAGAGGGGGTGGTATGGCGCAGCGAGTGCGCAAAACTGCGACATAATGCAAATCTTTCGCATTATGTGTAAAGGGTTGTAGCTGGAAATATTTCTTATTCACACAAGAGTTGTGTCGTGGATCAAAAGATCGCAGCCTCGTTTGACTCGACAGCTGCTACGCAAGCACATGGACCCGTAGCAGCTGTCGAGTGAAACGAGGCTGCGATCTTTTGATATCTACAAAATTGCCGCGTTAGTGCGTTGCGCCTGTTTCAGGTAGGCACCCAATTCCCGCGCCGGCAGCGGTTTGCTGTAGTGATAGCCCTGACCTTCGTGGCAGCCTTCGGAGATGATGTAGGCCTCTTGCTCGGCGGTTTCCACGCCTTCGGCAATCACCTGCATGCCCAGGCTCTTGCCCAGCTGGATGATCGCCCGAACGATGGTGGCATCGTCGTCGTCATCAAGCAGGTCCTGCACGAAACTCTTGTCGATCTTGATCTTGTCCAGCGGCAGGCTTTTCAGATAGCTCAAGGACGAATAACCGGTGCCGAAATCGTCGATCGCAATCAGTGCGCCGGAGCGGCGCAGGCTCAGCAAATGCTGGGCGGCGGTGCTGATGTCTTCCATCAGGCCGGTTTCAGTGACTTCCAGCTCCAGGCTGCGAGGGGGAAGGCGGTACATCTGCAGCAGGTTGTTGACCACTCGCGGCAGCTCGGCGTGGTGCAGTTGCACCGTGGACAGGTTCACCGCCATGCGCAGGTCGATGAAACCCTGGTCATGCCATTCGCGCAGTTGTTTGCAGGCCTGATCCAGCACCCATTCGCCGATGGCGATGATGGTGCCGTTCTGCTCGGCCAACGGGATGAACAGGTCGGGCGGCACCAGACCATGCTCGGGATGCTGCCAGCGAATCAATGCCTCGACGCCCACTACCCGGTGATCGCGGTAGCTGATCTGCGGTTGGTAGACGAGGTAGAACTGATCCCGCCGCAGGGCGTCGCGCAGGTCTTTTTCCAGTTCCCGGCGGCGGCGCATCTCGGTGTCGACGCTGGCGATGTAGAACTGATAGCGGTTGCGCGAACGGGTTTTCGCCAGCGTCATGGTCTGCTCGGCTTTTTGCAGCAGCTTCTCGGTGCTGTCGCCGTCCTCGGGAAACAGGGTGATGCCGATGGTCGCGCGTAGGCGGATTTCCTGATGATCGAGGGCAAACGCCGCTTCCAGGTCATCGAGAATGCTTTGCGCCAGTTCGGCGGCTTCATAAGGTTGTTCGATATCGGCCTGGACCAGGGCGAACTGGTCGCCACCGAGGCGGGCGAGGGCGCCGAGGCGACCACTGTGAGCGCGCAGGCGATCGGCCAGGGCCAGCAGCAGCTGGTCGCCGGTCTGATAGCTGAACTGTTCGTTGATCCCTTTGAAATCGTCGAGGCCCACCACCAGCACCGCAACCCGGCGTTGCAGTTTGCCGGCGTCGACCAGGATCTTGTCCAGTTGCTGCTGCAATTGCTGACGGTTCGGCAGGCCGGTGAGGAAGTCGTACTGGGCCATGCGCAGCAGGCTGTTTTCCGCTTCGTGGCGCAGATGGGTGTTGCGTTCGATGGATTCGAGCAACTGGTTGGCGGTGTTGATCCAGATGCCCAGTTCGTTCTTTTCGTGGCCCTTGAGCAGCGGAATCTTGTGTGCGCTGGGGCGGTCCGGATTGATTTCGGTCAGGTGTTCGATGATTCGCGACAGCGGTTTGGTCAGCAGCCAGTGGTAGACCAGGTACAGCACCAGGCCCATGGCCAGGGCGCGTAACACGCCGGAGATGAAGATGATTACCGAGCTGACGATGAAACCCTGCCCGTAGGTGGCGGTGTCGAGGGTGATGCTCAGGTCGCCGTAATATTCGCTGTACGGGCCGCGACCGACCAGTTGGGTGGTGAAGGTGCGCTCTTTGCCGAGAATCAGGTCGGTCAGCCAGCGGCTGTTTGAATACTGCAACTCTCGGGATTTTTGCGCGAGCATGGCTTCGTTGGGATGGCCGATGGAGGCCTGACGCACGGCGTCGTCCTGGAACAGGCCTTCGATTACCTGCATGCCCATTTCCCGGTCCAGGCTGTAGACGGCCTGGGTGGAGGGGTCGCGGAACATGTCGAGGATGCGCTCGGCATCACTGGCCACGGCCTGGCGTGTTTTATAGGCATCGAAAACGATCTGCGCGCAGCTCAAGACCACGCCGACGATCAATGCCGACAGGAGCACAACCCGGAGCAACTTCACCGACAAGCTGTTCTTGAGTTCCAGCTTCAAAGGGTTATTCCTTGTTCCGTGCGGGTAGCATCAAGTTGCCATGAGTATTGGCAATCCCGTGATGGCAGTCAAAGGGACAATCAATCTCAGGGTTTTTTGCCGGTAGCTTGGCAGAAATGCTGTTGTTTTGAGTATTTGCCCTATTAGTACTGTGTCGGTTGTTGGGTCCTTCAACTTGAGGGGGATTGGGACTATTTTTCCATTTGTTGATGTTAGCCTGCTGTGGCGTGGGGGCAAGGGGCTGAACGCTGGTTTCATTGTCGGAGATTGGCTTGGTTACTTGGCGGCCTTATAGCCGACCATGTTCTTGTTGGTTGTGTACATATCCATTCCTGCGGTAACGGCCACTTATGGTTTCGCCCTTACGGCGACTCACTTTTTTTACAAGCGCCTAAAAAAAGTAAGCAAAAAAACGCTCGCCCCAAGCGTCCGGCCCCTCGCTAAGGCTCGGCGTACCTTCGCTCCGGTATCCATCCGGGGACACTGCCCTCCGGTTGGCTTCGCTGCACCTACATGCAGCGTGTTCGACTGCGTCGAACGGCGCTACGCGCCACTCCCCGGATGAACACCTCCACTCAGCCTCCCGAAAGGGGCGGGTGGATCAAAATCAAAAGCAGGCGAGCTAACGCTCGGCCTATTGAGTGGTGAGAAGCGGAAGGCTTACGCCGATCCATTGTGGGAGCTGGCCTGCCAGCGATGGCGGCCTGACAGCCGACCAGTCTCTTGCTGATGTACACCAAGCCCTTGTGGGAGCTGGCTTGCCTGCGATGGCGGCCTGAAAGCCGACCAATTTCTTGCAGGTGTACACCGAACCCTGTGGGAGCTGGCCTGCCAGCGATGGCGGCCTGACAGCCGCCCAATCTCTTGCAGGTGTACACCGAACCCTGTGGGAGCTGGCCTGCCAGCGATGGCGGCCTGACAGCCGACCAATTTCTTGCAGGTGTACACCGAACCCTGTGGGAGCTGGCTTGCCTGCGAAGGCGGCCTGACAGCCGACCAATTTCTTCCTGCTTCCCCCCGATTGATCGTTCCCTACGCGCAGCAAAGGAATGCAGCCCGGGACGCTCCGCGCTCCATTTTTGAGTGTTGAATAATGTGTAAAAAACACAGCAATTTCCCACGCATTTTTCAGGTTGCCGGGTAGGAAGCAGTCTCTCTAACCTCTGGCTGTCGCTGAAAACTCAGCGACCGGGTGTGAGAACCCGGTAAGCCTGTTAATACAACACCAGTACCACCATAATTGCCGCCAGCTTATTCGCTGTCGACAATGCTCTATGGCGGCTGTGTGCGGGCGGACTTCGGTCCGGCCGGGTTTGGGCTCTGACCGGTTTCTCACTCCGCACATAGCTGCCACCCCTTCGTCGCGTGAGAAACGGCAAGTGATGGCTCCAACTGAGAAGAGCATCCAATGAATAAGCTGATTCCCGATCCACCCGTCAACACCGCACCCACCTCCGAAGCCCCCGAAGCCGAAACGCTCCTCCGAGACCGCGAAGCCATAAAACGCGCCCTCGATTACTACCTCGACCCGCCAGACCAATACATCGAAAAACCCCGTCGCCCCAGCACGATGTTCATGATCGCACCAGACATGGACAGCGAAAGCCTCCTGGCCCAAGCCTGCGAGTCCCTGGCCTCGGCCAGCGTCATGGCCAGTGATTTCGCCGCGAACCTGATCGGTCCGCAGCGGCACACGGTGCTGGCGCTCCAGCAGATCATCATGCTGGCGGAGCTGGCGGTGAACCGAGCTTTGGATAACGTTGATCCGGCGTAGTAGTTCATAGACCGCGTTATCGTTCATCGCGAGCAGGCTCGCTCCCACATGAGATTGAGGGGGTACATAAATGGTGTGTCCACCCATACCCACTGTGGGAGCGGGCTTGCTCGCGAAGACGGCCGCACAGTCGCCCCAATTTTCAAGGCCGCTCAGGGCGCTCTGATATTTCCTGAGGCCATAAAAAAACCCGGCATAAAAGCCGGGTTTCTTGTCTGGCGTCGATCTTAAGCCTTGAAGGTTTTGCCTTCAAATTGCTCAGCCACGAATTTCCAGTTGACCAGGTTCCAGAACGCTTCGACGTATTTCGGACGAACGTTGCGGTAGTCGATGTAGTAAGCGTGTTCCCAGACGTCGCAGGTCAGCAGCGGGGTGTCGCCGCTGGTCAGCGGGTTGCCGGCGCCGATGGTGCTGGCCAGGGCCAGGGAACCGTCAGCCTTTTTCACCAGCCAGCCCCAACCGGAACCGAAGGTGCCGATGGAGGTTTTGCTGAATTCTTCTTTGAACTTGTCGAACGAACCGAAGGAAGCGTTGATGGCTTCAGCCAGCGCGCCGGTTGGTTGACCGCCGGCGTTTGGCGCCAGGCAGTTCCAGTAGAAAGTGTGGTTCCAGACCTGAGCGGCGTTGTTGAAGATACCGCCCGAGGAAGATTTGACGATTTCTTCCAGAGTTTTGCCTTCGAACTCGGTGCCTGGCACCAGGTTGTTCAGGTTCACGACGTAGGTGTTGTGGTGCTTGTCGTGGTGGTATTCCAGAGTTTCCTTGGAAATGTGCGGCTGCAGGGCATCGTGTGCGTAAGGCAGCGGCGGCAATTCGAAAGCCATGATGATTCTCCTAATCAGGTCAGTTGCGGTGAGCGCAAGGCCGATCACGGGCGGCCAGACAAGCGCCGGGGAGTTTGTACTCTTTGCGGCGCATCGGATCGGATCATAGCACCGGGGGTGCGGCATAACCACGCAACAACTGTGTGGAATAGAGGTTCCAGAGCCTTTTGGAATAATCAGCCGGCAACAATTAATTGAAACGCCACTGCAAACATCATCACCGCCACCAACAGATCGAGAATCCGCCAGGTGCTGGGCCGGGCCAGCCACGGCGCCAACCATGCAGCGCCCAGTGCCAAGGTGAAAAACCACAACAACGACGCACTCGCGGCCCCGACCACATAAGCGCCGGGCTCGGTTTGTTGCGCGCCGAGAGAGCCGATCAACAGCACCGTATCCAGATAAACATGCGGGTTGAGCAGGGTCACGGCCAAGGCGCTGAGCATCACCGCGCGCAGCGAGCGCACTGTATGGTTTTCACCTTGTTGCAGACTTTGTTTAGAACACGCCCGACGCAGCGCCTGGCTGCCATACCAAATCAGAAATACAACGCCACCCCAGCGGGCGACCGCCAACAGGGTCGGGTTTTGCGCCAGCACCGTCGCCAGCCCGAACACGCCAGCGGCAACCAATAAGGCATCGCAGGTTACGCACAACGCCGCCACCGGCAGGTGATGTTCACGCCGAAGGCTCTGCGCCAGCACAAACGCATTCTGCGTGCCGATCGCCATGATCAGCCCGGCAGCCACCAGCAGGCCGTTCACATAGCTTTGCCACATAAGGTTTACTCCGCGTTGGCTGCCAGGTCTCGCAGCACTTGAAGGGCATGTTGGGCATCGGCTTGACCGACGAATAAGTGGTCGTGGTAGTAACCGGCGATCACGTTGCAACTGATGCCGGCCTGGCCCAATGCCGTGGCGAAGGCGGCGGTCAGGCCGACGGCTTCGAGGGCCGAATGCACGTTCAAGGTGATCCAGGCCGCGACGTAGTCGAAGCTGAAACCGGCCTGTTCGGCGTGGGAGCGTTCCAGAATCACTGTCAGGCCTTCCTGCTCGCGAAAGCTGCCGACGATCTCAATGCCGGCGGGCAACTTGCCGTCGCGCAGCGTGCAGAACACGTATTCGCCGTCGTTGAGCTGCGGGCTCATGCTGCGCAGCAGCGTTGCCAATGATGTTTCGCCAGCCATGTCGGTGATCCTTGTTCAAGAGTTCTTGGTGGCCATTCTCCGGCGCAACGCGGTATAAGAAAAACCAATCATGCTGATCGCTCATTAGGAAAACTGATGTTCGACTATAAATTGCTTTCTGCTTTGGCCGCGGTGGTCGAGCAGGCCGGATTTGAACGCGCCGCGCAGGTATTGGGTTTGTCGCAATCGGCGATCTCCCAGCGCATCAAACTGCTGGAGGCGCGGATCGGCCAGCCGGTGTTGGTGCGGGTCACACCGCCGGCGCCCACCGAGATTGGTCGACGGTTGCTCAACCATGTCCAGCAGGTGCGTTTGCTTGAGCGGGATCTACAGACGCTGGTCCCGGCGCTGGACGAGGAAGGTCTGCCGGAACGTCTGCGCATCGCTCTCAATGCCGACAGTCTGGCGACGTGGTGGGCCGCAGCCGTCAGTGATTTCTGCGCCGAGCAACACCTGCTGCTGGATCTGGTGGTCGAAGACCAGACGGTCGGCCTCAAACGCATGCGCGCTGGCGAAGTGGCCGCGTGCATCTGCGCCAGCGAGCGTCCGGTGGCTGGCGCGCGCAGCGTGTTATTGGGCGCCATGCGCTATCGGGCGCTGGCCAGTCCCGCGTTCATCGCCCGGCATTTTCCTGAAGGGGTGCGTGCTGACCTGCTGGCGAAAACCCCGGCGCTGGTGTTTGGCCCTGACGATTTCCTACAGCATCGCTACCTCGCGTCCCTCGGTGTCGATGGCGGTTTCGAGCACCATTTGTGCCCATCGTCTGAAGGCTTCATTCGCTTGGCCGAGGCCGGACTTGGCTGGGGCCTGGTGCCCGAGTTGCAGGTGCGCGAGCAACTGGAGCGCGGTGTATTGGTGGAGCTTTTGCCAGATAAGCCCATCGATGTGCCGCTGTACTGGCATCATTGGCGCAACGGCGGTCAGCTGCTGGGGTTACTGACCGATCAATTGGTACGCTCATCCAGGCAATGGCTGGTGCCGTTGGACTGACGGGCAGCGTCAAGACTCACGCATTACGCAAAACGAAACACATCGGAGCTCTACATGAAAATTCTGGTCACCGGCGCAAGCGGCTTCATTGGCGGACGCTTTGCGCGTTTTGCTCTGGAGCAAGGCCTGGACGTGCGGGTCAACGGTCGCCGGGCCGAAAGCGTCGAACATCTGGTGCGCCGTGGCGCCGAGTTTATCCCGGGCGACTTGAGCGACCCGGAACTGGCGCGCGAGCTGTGTTCCGATGTCGACGCCGTGGTGCATTGCGCCGGCGCGGTCGGTGTGTGGGGGCGTTATCAGGACTTTCACCAAGGCAACGTGCAGGTCACCGAAAACGTGGTCGAGGCCTGCCTGAAGCAGCGCGTTCGGCGCCTGGTGCATTTATCGTCGCCGTCGATCTACTTCGATGGCCGTGATCATCTGGGGCTGACCGAAGAACAGGTGCCTAAACGGTTTAAGCATCCCTACGCCGCCACCAAATTCCTCGCCGAGCAAAAAGTCTTTGGTGCCCAGGAATTTGGTCTCGAAACCCTGGCCCTGCGCCCGCGTTTCGTGACAGGGGCGGGTGACATGAGCATCTTCCCGCGCCTGCTGAAAATGCAGCGCAAGGGACGCCTGGCGATCATCGGCAATGGCCTGAACAAGGTCGATTTCACCAGCGTGCAAAACCTCAATGAAGCGTTGCTCAGCAGCTTGCTGGCCAGCGGTTCCGCATTGGGCAAGGCCTACAACATCAGTAACGGTACGCCGGTGCCGTTGTGGGACGTGGTCAATTACGTCATGCGTAAGATGGAAGTCCCACAAGTGACGCGCTACCGTTCCTACGGGCTGGCCTACAGCGTTGCCGCGCTCAACGAAGGGGTGTGCAAATTGTGGCCGGGGCGTCCCGAGCCGACGCTGTCGCGTCTGGGCATGCAGGTCATGAACAAAAATTTCACCCTGGACATCAGCCGCGCCCGGCATTATCTGGATTACGATCCAAAAGTCAGTCTCTGGACGGCCCTCGATGAGTTCTGCGGCTGGTGGAAGGCCCAAGACCTTCGCTGACTTTCCAGTCCCCCGTCTGCCCGCACTGAACCGAGTTTGGCGTTGAGGGTCAATCGGTGCGGCAGTGGGGTTTATACTCGCCGCATACAACCATCACCGCGTTCCACAAAGGTTGACTCAATGTCCATGCGTAACGATGCCAACGACGACTTCGATTTACCGAGCCTGCGCGCAGACGTCCCCGATGACGATGATTTTCCGGCCACGACTCGCACCTCGGTGCATTCGCGGACGGCGCCGGTCGTCAAAGTCAAAAGTGCCAGCACCGGTCCTCTGTGGGCCTTGGTCGGCGCTTTGTTCTTTGCGTTCGGGGGGCTTGCCTGGTGGAGCTTTCAGCAGATTTCGCTGATGGAACAGCAACTGGTGGCCACCCAGGAAAGTTTCGCGCGCATCAGTGAGGATGCGGCGGGGCGCTTGCAGGATATTTCCGGCAAGGTTGTCGCCAGCCAGACCAACGTCACCAGCGACAGCGAAGCCTTGAAGCTGCAAATCAAGCAGCTGGAAACCCAACTACTGGATCAGGGCAAGCAGCAGCAAGGCGTTGTCGGTCAGACCAGCGATCTGGACAAGCGTCTGGCACAGATGACCGCGCAAACCACTGATCTGGACAAGCGCCTGGCGCAGATGTCCGCCCAGAGCACCGAACACCAGACTGCCAACGTGCAATTGCAGGCGCAGGTCAAAGCCTTGAGCACTGAGTTGGCCGCGCTGAAAAGCGCCCCGGACGACAGCAGCAAATTCGACGCCCAGCTCAAAAGCCTCGGTGCCGACATCGTCGCGCTGAAGAAACAAGGCAACCCGAGCGCCGCTATCGAGCGTCTGGAACAGGACATCATCGTGCTCAAAAGCGAGCAGGACAACCGTCCGTCTCCTGCGCAAGGCGCCACCAATACCGCCGAGTTTGACGCGTTCCGCGGGCAAACTACCCGCAACATCAACACCCTTCAGGCGCAGATCCAGAATCTGCAGCAACAACTCCGCGCCCGGCAGTAAGCCTTAAACAGGCCGATGTAGCAGCTGTCGAGCCCCAGCGAGGCAGCGTCCGGCGGCGAAGCCGTCGTAAAACCAGCCATCGCGGTGTTTCAGGTAAACCAAGTCGATAGGATTGACGACTGCTTCGCCGCCGGACGCAGCCTCGCTGGGGCTCGACAGCTGCTACAGGGTCCTGAATATTCGTACATATCCCCAACCCGTCTACGCTCTTGAAACACCGACAAGAACGAGGGATGCATTATGGGGGGGCTGCACAAATTAGCCGTGCTGGGCGCAATGCTCTTGATGTGCCTGGGGCAGGTTCAGGCCGCCACTACGGAAAAGGACGACAGCCAGGCCGCCAAGGCCTTGCTGGAAAAAGCCCTGGCCTACTACCACGACAACGGCGACAAGGCCTTCGCAGCTTTCAGCCGCCAGGGCGAGTTTGTCGACAAGGATCGTTACGTCTTCGTGGTCGATACCAAGGGCGTGATGCTCGCCAGCGGCGGGCCGTCTTCGGCGTTGATCAGGCGTGATGTGTCTGAAACCCTCGGGCCGGATTTGCAGAAAGCCTTCAAGGACGCCTTGAACGTGCCGGAGGGCAATGGCATTCAGCAGGCCGAATATCGCTGGCAGAACTGGTCCGACGGCAAGGTCGAGCGCAAGCATGTGTTCTATCAGCGCGTTGGCCAGCGGATTCTGGCCGTGGGTTACTACTTGCCACGGGCGTCAGCGGAGCAGGCGATGGCCTTGCTGAACAAAGCGGCGACCGATCTGGCCAAGGACGAAAAGGGCACGCTGACCGCGATCAACTCCCTGAAGGGCGGTTACTTGCAGGATGACCTTTACGTGTTCGTCGTCGACCTGAACACCCAGCGTTATGTGGCCCACGGCACCACCTTGCGGCTGATCAACACCGACTTCGGCAAGATCAAGGACCCGGAAGGCAAACCGGTGGGCGAGCCGATCCTGGCATTGATCGCCAAACAGGATTACGGCGAATACGAATACCGCTGGAAAAACCCGGTGACCGGCAAGGTTGAAGACAAGCATGCCTACCTGAAAAAGGTCGGGCATTTTCTGGTGGCTGTCGGGTATTACAGCCCTTGATTCATGGGTGTCTGTGAGAACGCCATCGCGAGCAGGCTCGCTCCCACAGTAGATCTCCAGCGCTCACAGCATTTGTGGACGACAAAGATCCATTGTGGGAGCGAGCCTGCTCGCGATGGCCGGCGACTCGGTCCCTCTATTGAACCTTGTCTTCACGCCCTCGTAACAACATATTCGGCATCGCCACCGCCGCCGCCAACCCCAACAGCGACACCGCCGCACTGACCATCAACAAATGCTGGAAGGTCAGCAGCAACTCGGCGCGCAAGGCGTTCTGCGCATCCCCCGGCGCAGCGTTCAAACCATCCAGCAACACATTCCCCGAACTGCCCTCGGCAATCATCGACGAGCCGGCCAGGTGGGCGAAGCTCGAGTCCTGCAGTAACGCCAGCAGCAGCGCCGACATCAACGCCACCCCCACCGCGCCGCCCAGCGAGCGGAACAGGTTGGTGGTGCTAGTGGCGACGCCGATATCCCGTTGCTCCACCGAGTTCTGCGTCCCGACCAGAGACGTCGGGAATTGCATGCCACCGGCGATCCCACTGAGCAACATAAACAGGCTGCTGAGGACGAAAGCCTGGGGCGGACTGAACGCCATGCCGAGAATCGAGATCGGCATGAGGATCGCGCCGGCCAGGATCATCGGTTTGTAGCGTCCCGTCACCGACGTGCGGCGTCCGGCGAAATAAGCCCCGATCGGCAAGCCCATGGCCAGTGGCAACAGGTGCAGCGCGGCGCTGTCGGCCCCGGCGCCGGTGACGCTCTGGAAGCGCAGCGGCATCAGCACGATCAGCGAGATGGCCTGGAAACTGGTGAAGAAAATCGTGCACCAGCACAGGATTGCGTTGCGGTTGGCGAACAGGTGCATCGGCAGCAACGGCTCCCGCGCCCGGCGTTCATGCCAGACGAACAGCGCCAGCACCAACACCGCACACCCGAGCAGGCCCAGCACTTCGGCGCTGCGCCACGAGTGGCCCTGACCGACTTGGGTGATGCCCAGCAGCAATGCGGTCAAACCGATGATCATCAGCAACGTGCCGAGGTAATCGATGATCGGTTTGCGTTGTGGTACGGGCAACCCCACCAGCGTGCGATTGGCCACCAGCCAGGCACCGATGCCCAGCGGCAGGTTGATCAGAAACACCCAGCGCCAGGACAGGTATTCGGTCATGTAGCCGCCAAGCACTGGGCCGGCAACACTGGCCACGGCGTACATGCTGCTGAAATAACCTTGATAGCGACCGCGCTCCCGGGGCGGGACAATGTCGCCGATGATCGCCTGGCTGACCGAAATCATCCCGCCTGCGCCGATGCCTTGAATGATCCGCGCCAGCACCAGTTGCTCCATGCTCTGGGCCATGCCGCAGAACAGCGAGGCAAGGGTGAACAGCCCCATGCCGAACAGCATCAACTGGCGTCGGCCATACAGGTCGCCGAGTTTGCCGTAGATCGGCACCGCCACGGTCATCGCCACCATGTAGCCGGAAATCACCCAGGCCAGCAGGCTGACGTCCTTGAATTGCGCGGAAATGGCCGGCATTGAAACGGCGACGATGGTCTGGTCCAGTGCGCCAAGAAAGATCGCCAGCATCAGGGCGATCAACACGCTGCGAATGGCCGGTTTAGGCGTTTCAGGCTGGTTGAGATTGGTCACGGGTAAAAACCTGCGGACAGTGATTGACCCGCAAGGAGCAAGGCGAGCGGGGATGCTCGCCAGTGTAAGTCGGTAGCAAGCTATTCGATAGCCTCGTAAGGAAGCCCGACGTAATTTTCTGCAATGGTTTTTCGACCGGCCTCGGAGTGCACGAAATAGTCCAGCTCCGACTCGTTGATGCGCTGACTAAAGGCATCGTGATCATCGAAACGGTGCAGCATCGAGGTCATCCACCAGGAAAACCGTTCGGCTTTCCAGACCCGGCGCAGGCAGATCTCGGAATACTTTTCCAGCAAATCCAGACGCCCCTCACTGTAAACCTTCAGCAAAATCGTGAACAAGGTGCTGACGTCGCTGGCCGCCAGGTTCAGGCCCTTGGCGCCGGTAGGCGGGACGATGTGCGCGGCGTCGCCGACCAGGAACATCCGTCCGTACTGCATCGGTTCGACCACAAAACTGCGCAGCGGAGCGATGCTCTTTTCGATCGACGGCCCGGTCACCAGAGATTCGGCCAACGTAGAAGGCAGACGCGATTTGAGCTCTTCCCAGAAGCGCTGATCCGACCAGTCCTCGACCTTCTCGTCCGCCGGCACCTGGAGGTAATAACGGGTGCGGGTCGCCGAGCGCATGCTGCACAGGGCAAATCCACGCTCGTGGCGGGCGTAGACCAACTCTTCGTGAACCGGCGGCGTATCGGCGAGAATGCCGAGCCAGCCGAACGGATAGACCCGCTCGAAGACCTTCAGGCAATCCGCGGGAATCGACTGTCGCGCCACGCCATGGAAACCGTCGCACCCGGCGATGTAGTCGCAATCAAGGCGATACGTTTCGCCATCCTTCTCAAACGTCACGAACGCTTCTGCGGTTTTCATCCCGTGCGGTACGACGTTGGCAGCCTGGTAAATGGTCTGCGCGCCAGCCTCCCGACGAGCGGACATCAGGTCGCGGGTGACTTCGGTCTGGCCATAGATCATCACCGTTTTGCCACCGGTCAGGGCTTGCAGATCGATGTGCACCCGGCGCCCGTCGAGGGCCAGTTCGAAACCACCATGGACCAGCCCTTCGGCGTCCATGCGCTGACCCACCCCGGCCTGCCGCAACAGCTCTACCATGCCTTGTTCAAGGACACCGGCGCGAATGCGCCCGAGCACATAATCCGGGGTCTGGCGTTCGAGGATCAGGGTGTCGATTCCAGCGTTATGCAGCAACTGGCCGAGCAGCAAACCGGAGGGGCCGGCGCCGATGATAGCGATTTGGGTTTTCAGCATTTTCATTGTTGTTATGACTCGCAAGCTTCACGCGACCACGGCCGGTGAATGATTTTTATGGATCGAGTGCTTGCATTTTTCCCTTGCGGGTCTGTCAATTGAAGGTGAAAACTGAGCCGATACCTGTACATTCTGCCAATCGGTGCGATTATCGCCCGTAACCCTTTGAGGCCTGGATTGAAGTGATGAACAAGCCTGACCTGCCTTCGATTCCAGTGTTCAAGCTCTACGGTGAAAGCCTGGACTGGCCGACCCCCGACTTGCTGCACTGTGAAACCATTTCCAAACGCAGCCGCGAACACCAATGGGAAATCAAACCCCACCGTCACGCCGATTTGTGCCAGTTGCTCTTCGTATTCAAAGGTCAGGCAGAGCTTGAAATCGAAGGCAAACAGACGCAACTGACTGAACCGGCGATCCTGATCCTGCCGCCGTTATCGGTGCATGGTTACCGGTTTTCCGAGGACGTCGAAGGATTCGTCGTGACCCTCGCCGCGCCGCTGGTTGCCCATCTTCAGGCGCAACTGGGCAACTCGGTGAACACGCTGGCTCTTGCCGAAAGTTACCCGGCGGGCAAGGAAAGCGACTACCTCAACAGTCTGTTTTCGGCGCTGCAAGACGAATACACCGGCCACCAGCCCGCGCGCGAGATGCTCATGCATTCGCTGGTCAGCGTGATCATGGTCTGGGTCAGCCGTCAGGTGATTACACGCCGCGCCGCCAGTCAGCGTCCGCAACGGGCCCGGGAATACCTCAACGGATTTATCCAGCTGGTGGAAGAGACGTACCGCCAGCACGTCAAGGTCGAGGATCTGGCGCATCGGCTGGGGATTTCCGTGTCCCACCTCAATGGCACCTGCCGTGAGCTGGCGGGGCAACCGGCGTTGCAGATCATGCACGAGCGCCAGCTGCTGGAGGCCAAGCGCTTGCTGACCTACACCAGCATGACCATTTACGAAATGTCCGATGTGTTGGGATTTTCCGATCCAACCAACTTCACGCGCCTGTTCCGACGCCGGGTGGGGATTTCGCCCAAGGCTTTTCGCGACCGCTTGAAGGCCGATCAGGACAACGAGGCCTGACCGCCTTCGTTACCGAAGGGCGTTGAGGGTCGCGTTGTGGGGAATGCAATGCTCGTAGTTACAACTCGCGGTTTCACGGGGCAGTTGTCGCAACTGCTCGACACGCCAGGCGGCGGTGCCATACAGCGCCAACGTCGCGGCGCAGGTGACGAAAATGGCGAGGTATCTTCTTGTTTTGATGTTCATGGCGTTGACCTCTGAACGAATACCCTTCGGTACTCCTTTCAGCATAGGTCAGCGCGGGTGAGTTGCCAGTAACACGTCTTGCGTATGTAACCCGCCATTCAGAACACTGATATCCCCTGTAGGAGTGAGCCTGCTCGCGATAGCGGAGTGTCAGGCAACAGAGATGTCAGAAGACCGTCATGGCGAGCAGGCTCGCTCCCACATTGGGTCCTGTTAAAGACCAATATCCCACTGCGGTTCTTCGGGGAATCTGAGCACCAGGAAATCCAGCATGCTGCGTAGCGCCGCCGGCATGTGTTTGCGTGAGGCGTACACCGCGTACACGCTCATCTGCCGTGGCTCGGCGTGGGGCAGCAGGCGAATCAGCTCGCCACTGTGGATATGCACGCCCGCCTGATAACTGGGCAGCATAGCCACGCCAGCCCCGGCGAGGGTTGCGCGCAGCAGCGTACTGGCCTCGTTGGCGCTGATATTGCCCTGTACCGGCACCGACACCGGCTCGCCGTCCTCTTCGAAATGCCAGAGACTTTTACCGAAGTAGGAGTGAGTCAGGCAGTTGTGCTGGCTCAGGTCCTCGACCCGTTGCGGTGTCGGGTGTTCGCGCAGGTAAGCGGGGGAGGCGCAGATCACCGAGCGGCAGACCGTCAGCCGTCGGGCGATCAGGTTTGGGTCAAGATCGTTGCTCGTACGGATCGCCAGGTCGATGCGTTCATCCACCAGGTTCACGGTGCGGTCGAGCATCTGCATGTCGATGCTGACACCGGGATAGCGTTTGACGTAAGCCGCCATGGCATCCGCGAGTTGCGCCTGGCCGAACGAGGTGCTGACGCTGATGCGCAACAGGCCGCGGGGCGCCTCGTCCGGCTCGCTGACAGCGGCTTGCATGTCGGTGGACAAGTCGAGCATCTGCCGGCAGCGAGGCAGGATTTCACTGCCAGCGGCGGTCAGGCTCAATTTGCGTGTGGTGCGGTGCATCAGGCGTGCGCCGACCCAGTCTTCCAGCTCCGCCAGGTAACGCGAAACCACCGGCCGTGACAGGTCCAGATGATCGGCGGCGGCCGATTGGCTGCCGAGGTCGACCACTGAGACGAACACCCGCATTGCTTGTAGACGATCCATGATTTGCCCGCTTTCAGAAACAAACTATGTTCAAGCATCGCATTTTTTGTACTGAGTCAGGCAACTAAGCTCTGTCCCCATCGCCAGACACGGCATTCGGACCACGGAGCAACAGATGATCGGCTTCACCTCTCTCAAGCGCATTTTGCTGGCCACCGCCACCCTCGGCTTTGCGGCCCACGCCGCTGCGGCGTCGACCCTGACCCTGGACGTGTACAACCCGGGTGACAAGGCGATCTTCCCGGTGACCTCGGTCCTGGTCAGCGGCGAAAAAGAAGCGATTCTGGTCGACGCGCAATTCGGCAAATCCCAGGCCGAACAAGTGGTCGAGAAGATCCGCGCCAGCGGCAAGCAACTGACCACCATCTACATCAGCCACGGTGACCCGGATTACTACTTCGGCCTCGACACCCTGACCGCCGCGTTCCCGAACGCCAAAGTGCTCGCCTCGCAGCCAACCGTTGATCACATCAAGCACACCGTCGACGGCAAACTGGCGTTCTGGGGGCCGAAGATGGGCGCCGACGTGCCAGCCAAAACCATCGTGCCCGGCGTACTCAAGGGCGACAGCCTGATGCTTGAAGGGCAGAAGTTGCAGGTGGTGGGCCTGAACGGCAAGCAGCCGGACCGGACCTTTGTGTGGATCCCGTCGATCAAGGCTGTCGTCGGTGGCGTGGTCGTCGCAGAAAACATCCACGTGTGGATGGCCGACACCCAAACCGCGCAATCCCACGCCGATTGGTTGACTACGCTGCACGCCATCGAAACCTTGAAGCCGAAAACCATTGTGCCGGGGCATTATCTCGGTGAGAGCGCCCGTTCGCTGGCTGCTGTGCAGTTCACCGCCGATTACATCAAGGCCTTCGACGAAGAAACCGCCAAGGCCAAAGACTCCGCCGCGCTGATCGCCGCGATGAAAAAACGCTTCCCGGCAGTGGGCGAAGTGAGCTCGCTGGAGCTGAGCGCGAAAGTCGCCAAGGGCGAGATGAAGTGGTAACCGGATTGAGTGACTGAAGGGCCTTTGTGGCGAGGGAGCTTGCTCCCGCTGGAGTGCGAAGCGCTCCCCTGCAGTGTGTCAGCCACAGAGCATTCTCAGGTTTACGACTGCTGCGCAGCCGAACGGGAGCAAGCTCCCTCGCCACAGGATTGCGTTATCGCACTCGCTGCAAACGTCAGATATACCCAAGCCAACTGGAGAACGTCATGAGCAAAATCGCAATCATCGGTGCCACCGGCCGTGCCGGCAGCCAACTGCTGGAAGAAGCCCTGCGTCGTGGTCATAGCGTCACGGCAATCGCCCGTGACACGTCGAAGATCACCCCGCGTGCCGGTGTGGTGGCCAGGAACGTCGATGCCCTTGATGCCAAAGCGTTGCAAGCGGCCGTCGCGGGTCATGAAGTGGTGATCAGCGCGGCGCACTTCGCGACCCTTCCGGCAAGCGCCGTCGTGGGCCCGGTAAAAAAGGCAGGGGTGAAACGCTTGCTGGTGGTGGGCGGTGCGGGTTCGTTGTTGCTGCCGGATGGCACTCGCGTCATCGACAGCAAGGGCTTTCCGGAGGCGTACAAGGCAGAGGCCAGTGCCGGGGCTTTGTTTCTGGAGAACCTGCGTCAGGAACAGGATCTGGACTGGACCTTTCTGTCACCGTCGGCGGAGTTTGTGGAAGGTGAGCGCACGGGGGCGTTTCGGGTGGGCAAGGATGATTTGCTGGTGAGCGGTGCAGGGCGGAGCTGGATCACCTTTGCCGATTATGCGATTGCGATGATCGATGAAGTGGAAGCGCCGAAGCACTCTCGGCAGCGGTTCACAGTCGGATACTGATCCCCGCAACACCACAAACCTGTAGCAGCTGGCGAAGCCTGCGTTCGGCTGCGCAGCAGTCGTAAACCCTGTATCCACGGTTTTCCTGGCACACCGCGGTGTATGGTTTTACGACTGCTGCGCAGCCGAACGCAGGCTTCGCCAGCTGCTACAGGGTGCAGTTCAGCGCAAGGCTCAGCGCGATTGAGCCTGCTCCACCAACCACCCCATCAACTCGCGCAACTTCGGCGAAGGCCCGGGTTTTTCCGGGAACACCAGGTAATACGCCAAACCCGTTTTCACCTTCAATTCAAACGGCATGACCAGCCGCCCGGCGCTCAGATCGTCGCCAATCAACGACCAATCTCCAATCGCCACACCGGTCCCCTGGGACGCCATCGACATCGCCAGGTCCAGGGTTTCGAAATGCTGACCCTTGCCGACATTGCTCAAGCGAATATCGGCGCTGGCCAGCCAGGCTTTCCAGTCGCGTTCGTCGCGGGTCGGGTGCAACAGCATGTGTTGTTCCAGATCCTCCGGCGCCTGCAACGGCACCGGCCCTTCGAGGTACGGCCGGGAGCAGACCGGCGTCAGTTGCTCATCGAACAGCCGATGGGACGTCAGTGACGTCTCCGGCGGAACGCCATAGATCACCGCCGCATCGAACTGCTCGCGATGAAAATCCACGCCGTGTTTCACCGTGGTGGTCAATTCCACCGGCACATCCGGGCGCTCCCGTTGCCACTGCACCAGGCGCGGCAACAACCAGCGCATCACGCACGTTGGCGCCTTGAGTTGCAGGGTTTTGCGCTTCTCGCCGATCTGCTCGACCGCCTCGTCGATCAAGACGAAAATCTGCTGGACCCGTGGCAGCCATTCCCGCCCTTCGGCGGTCAGGTCCAGGCCCCGCGCCTGGCGGATAAACAATTCATAACCCAGATGTTCTTCCAGCCCGGCGATCTGCCGGCTCACCGCGCCCTGGGTGATGTACAGCTGTTCGGCGGCCCGGGTGAAGTTGCAGCACTGCGCGGTGATCAGAAAAGTGTGCAGCGCCGGCAGGGGAGGCAATCGTTTCATTGGGATCCAAGGTATGACGTGAGGACATGGCTAGTATGACTTTTTATCCATTGTTGCGGCTACGTGTCGCCCGTTCCAATGAGGCCATCCCTGGACCTGCCCACGCATCATAAACACTGCGCAGGCCCGGCGTCTCAAACGAACAAAAAGGGCAAAGACATGGCGACGTGCGGCGAAGTATTGGTCAAGTTACTCGAAGATTACGGGGTCGAGCAGGTGTTCGGTATTCCCGGGGTTCATACCGTGGAGCTGTATCGCGGGCTGGCCCGTTCGAGCATCAACCACGTCACGCCGCGTCACGAACAGGGCGCCGGTTTCATGGCCGACGGTTATGCGCGCACCAGCGGCAAACCGGGTGTGTGCTTCATCATCACCGGCCCTGGCATGACCAACATCACCACCGCGATGGGCCAGGCTTATGCCGACTCGATCCCGATGTTGGTGATCTCCAGCGTGCAATCGCGCAGCCAGTTGGGCGGCGGTCGCGGCAAGCTCCACGAGCTGCCGAACCAGAGCGCTTTGGTCGGCGGCGTGGCAGCGTTCTCCCACACCCTGATGTCGGCGGCTGAATTGCCAGTCGTGCTGGCGCGTGCTTTCGCACTGTTCCAGGCCGGTCGTCCGCGTCCTGTTCACATCGAAATTCCGTTGGACGTTTTGGTCGAAGAAGCCGACGACTTGCTCACCAGTCTGCCGGTCAACATCGACCGTGCCGGTGCTTCGCCGAGCGCCATCAGCCGCATGACCGCGCTGTTGGCCGGTGCCAAGCGCCCACTGATTCTGGCCGGTGGCGGTGCCATCGATGCGGCCGCCGAGCTGACTGAACTGGCCGAACTGCTGGACGCGCCAGTGGCCCTGACCATCAATGCCAAAGGCATGCTCGAATCCAATCACCCGCTGCTGATCGGTTCGACCCAAAGCCTGGTCGCGACCCGTGCCTTGGTGGCCGAGGCCGACGTGGTATTGGCCATCGGCACCGAACTGGCCGAGACCGATTACGACGTCACGTTTGCCGGCGGTTTCGAGATTCCCGGCGTGCTGCTGCGGGTGGACATCGACCCCGACCAGACCGTGCGCAATTACCCGCCGAAAGTCGCCCTGGTGGCTGACTCACGCAACGCCGCGCAGGCCTTGCTCGGCGAGCTGTCCAAACACTCGCTGGTCGAGCGCCGCAACGATTGGGGTCAGGTCCGCGCTGCCCGTCTGCGCGAAGAACTCGCCGCCACCTGGGATGCGCCGACCCTGGCCCAGACCCGCTTCCTCGAAACCGTCCTGCACGAACTGCCAGACGCGGTCTTCGTCGGCGATTCGACCCAGCCGGTGTACACCGGCAACCTGACCTTCAACCCGGAACGCCCGCGTCGCTGGTTCAACTCGTCCACCGGTTACGGCACCCTCGGTTACGCCTTGCCGGCGGCCATTGGCGCCTGGCTCGGCGGCAGCGTTGAAGGCGGTGCGCGTCCTCCGGTTGTTTGTCTGATCGGTGACGGCGGCCTGCAATTCACCCTGCCGGAACTGGCCAGCGCAGTTGAAGCGCGCACCCCGGTGATCGTCCTGCTGTGGAATAACCAGGGCTACGAAGAGATCAAGAAATACATGGTCAACCGCGCCATCGAGCCGGTGGGCGTGGACATCTACACCCCGGACTTCATCGGTGTCGCCAAGGCGCTGGGCTGTGCGGCCGAAGCGGTCAACGGTGTCGAGCAACTGCGCAGCGCACTGCGTACTGCCGCCGACCGCCAAGGCCCGACGCTGATTGAAATCGATCAGACCCAGTGGATGAAGGCGGTGTCGAAATGAATTTTCCTACCACTCTCGACGGCCTCTACATCGACGGCCAATGGTCGGCCGGTAACGAACATTTGCGCGTGATCAACCCGGCCACCGAAGCCCTGTTGACCACCGTGAATGGCGGCGATGAAAAAGCCGTCGATCAAGCCGTCACCGCCGCCACCAAGGCCTTCGGTGACTGGTCGAAAACCACCGGCACTGAGCGCGGCGCGATCCTGCGCCGGATCGCTGCGGGCGTTCAGGCCGGGCGTGAACACTTGATGAAGTTGCAGTCGAGCAACAACGGCAAACCGCTGTTCGAAGCCGCCATTGACGTCGATGACGTGGTCGCCACCTTCGAGTATTACGCCGGTCTCGCCGAAGGCCTCGATGCCAAGCAGGACAGCAACGTCGAGCTGCCCACCGACGATTTCAGCGCTCGTGTGCGCCGTGAACCGTGCGGCGTGGTCGGCCTGATCGTGCCGTGGAATTTCCCGATGGTCACCACCGCCTGGAAACTCGCCCCGGCGCTGGCCGCCGGTTGCTGCGTGGTACTCAAGCCGTCCGAAGTCACCCCGCTGCCGGAGCTGGAACTGGCGACGATCATCGCCGAGGCTGGCTTGCCAGCCGGTGTGTTCAACCTGGTCTGCGGCACGGGCCTGGCCGTCGGCGCGCCGCTGTCGGCCGACCCGCGCATTGCCAAAATCTCCTTCACCGGCAGCAACGCGGTCGGTGTGCAGGTCATGCAACGCGCAGCGGAAACCGTCAAAGGCGTGAGCCTGGAACTGGGCGGCAAATCCTCGCTGCTGGTGTTGGCCGATGCCGACATCGGACTGGCCGTGGAAGTGGCCTGTGGCGGCGGTTTCTTCAATGCCGGTCAAATGTGTTCGGCCACCAGCCGCGTGCTGGTCGCTGACGAACTGGCGGATGAATTCCTCATTCGTTTGAAGGCTCGTACCGAAGCCATTCGCGTCGCCGACCCGTTCGACCCGAACGTCGAAATGGGCGCGCTGGTCAATCAGGCGCAATACCAACGCGTGCTCGGCCACATCGATCGCGGTTTGAGTGCCGGCGCCAAGCTGATTTGCGGCGGCAATCGCCCTGCAGACCTGCCGCGCGGATATTTTTTGCAGCCGACGATTTTCACCGAAGTGCCCCTCGACAGTGCGTTGTGGTGTGAAGAGATTTTCGGGCCGGTGATCTGCGTGCGCAGTTTTGCTTGCGAAGCCGAGGCGATTGCCCTGGCCAACGACAGTCAGTTCGGTCTGGTCGCCAGCGTGGTCACCCGTGATAACGAAGCAGCCGATCGGGTCGCCAACGCCTTGCAGGCGGGGCTCGTGTGGATCAACGCGCCGCAAGTGATCTTCCCGCAGACCGCCTGGGGTGGCTACAAACAGAGCAGCATCGGCCGCGAATTGGGGCCGTGGGGCTTGCAGGCTTTCCAGGAAATCAAACACGTAATTCGCGCCGTCTGACGCCTTTCATTGTAGGAGCGAGCCTGCTCGCGATGGACGTTAACGATAACGCGGGGGGTCAGAAAGCCCGCGTCGCTCATGCGCCTTTCGCGAGCAGGCTCGCTCCCACATGAGGCATGCGCTGGTGTCATGGCTTCGATGAGTTTTTATCGATAGTCAGGTGTTTTGCACGACCTCAGGATGAACTCACTGGTTCAGCCAAACCCCCGAAAATACGAGGGATAACGCTGATCCAGGCGCGCGGATGCAACAGTTTCGACCTGCCTTATACCTACAAAAACAAAGGGAGTCCGTAATGGGCGAGCATGATCTAAACAGACGTCAATTCATCAAAACCGTGGGCGTGGCCTCGGTGGCAGCGGCGGCCATGAGCTTGCCCTTCGTCAAGGCGAATGCCAGCGACACGCGCTTCCAGGGCAAGACCCTGCGCTTGCTGACCTGGTCCGATGACACCGGCCTTGCTGCATTGCGCAACATCGCGGCAACCTTCGAAGACAAGTACGGCTGCAAGGTCATCGCTGACCGCACCGGCAGCACCTCGGAAATGGTCGCCAAACTCAAGGCCGCTGGTGATCGTCCGCAGTACGACATCATCACCCTGGCCGGCGTCGGAGCAGAAGGTTTGGCCGCGGCCAACCTGCTGGAAAAACCCGACCTCAACCGCATCCCCAACCTGGTCGACGTGCCGGAGAAATACCGCACCGGCGCCAATGGCCACGGCATCGGTTACCTGTTGTGGTGCAACAGCCTGGTCTACAGCACCCGCACCATCAAGGAAGCACCGGACAGTTACGCCGCCCTGTGGGACGCCGAGCTGTCGCCGAACATCTTCCTGCCGCCGCCGAACTGGACCGAAGCGATGGACCTGATCATCATCGCCGCCAAACTGGCCGGTGGTGACGAGCACAACATCGAGCCGGGCTTCAAGAAACTCGCCGAGCTGAAAGATCGTGTGGTGACCCTGGGCGAAAACCCGAACCAGATCGCCGAACTGTTCCGCACCGGTTCCCTGGACATGGGTGGCCTGTACGCGCCGGCCTTCTTCCCGAAACAGATTCGCGATCCGGCCTACGGCCTGGGCGCCACGTTTGGCATGAAGGAAGGTTTCTACACCGACCTGATGCTCTCGGTGATGCCGAAGAATCGTCCGGGCGATACCGATCTGGTCTACGCCTTCATCAACCACTCTCTGGACCCGCTGGTGCAGGGCAAGATGGCCGAGGACATTTACAACGGTCCGGTCAATGCCAAGGCGATCATCTCCGCCGAAGCGCGCAAGAGCCCGTACATCCTCACGCCGGAGCAGATTGCCGAGAAAGCGATCATGCACGACAACGCCTTCCTGGCCTCCGTGCATGACAAATGGATTCGTCGTTACACGGAAATCTTTTCTTCCTGATCGAGTGACGAACACAAGTCTTCAGAACACTGCAAATCCCTGTGGGAGCTAGCCTGCTAGCGATTGCGGTCTGACATTCAGCATTGATGTCGACTGACAGATCGCTATCGCGAGCAGGCTCGCTCCCACAAGGGGCCAATGTGGTTTCAAGTCTTGTGCTCGCTCAGCTGCTTTCCATTGACGAGACCCTTGCTATGGAACACCAACCTCTGACTCATCCGGTCGCCGCCGCTCCATCGCGCACCAATCGGGGTGTTTCGCCGACGGCGCGTGCCTGGTTTTTCCTCACGCCGTCGATGCTGTTTCTGGGCGTGCTGATTGCCGCCAGTCTGCTGGTGCTGCGCATGAGCGTCGGCACCAAAGGCGCGGAATGGACCGGGTTCAGCCTGGCCAGTTACGCCCAATTGCTCGAACCCTATTACCTCAAATCCTTGCTGCTGACCCTGCGCCTGGCGCTGATCAGCGCGGTGATCGCGGTGCTGCTGGCGATCCCGGTGGCCTACACCATGTCGCGGCTGACCTCGCCGTTCGTGCGACGGATCTTCCTCGCCGCGGTGCTGCTGCCGTTGCTGGTCAACCTGCTGCTGCAAAGCTACGGCTGGCTGGTGATTCTCGGCCCGGGCGGGATGCTCAATCAGGCGCTGATGGGCCTGGGCCTGATCAAGCGCCCGATCATGCTGCTCTACAACCAGAACGGCGTGCTGATGGGCCTGGTGCAAACTGCGTTCCCGCTGGCCGTGCTGCCGATTGCCAGCGCCATGCGCGGCGTTGCGCGGACCTACGAAGAAGCTGCCGCCACCCTCGGTGCGAGTCGCTTCCAGGTGTTCCGCCAAGTGGTGTTGCCGATGAGCATGCCGGGGATCATCACGGGCGCGACGTTGGTGTTTGCCTACAACGCCAGCAGCTTCGTGGTGCCTTTGCTGCTCGGGGGGCGTCGCGTGCCAATGCTGGCGGTGATGGTGCATGACCAGATCGCGCCGCTGATGAACTGGCCTGCCGCCTCCGCTGCCGGTGTGGTGCTGATCGTCACCACCCTCGCGATCATGACCTTGTCCGAATTCATCACTGGCCGTCGTCGGCGCATGCTGGAGGCTTCCCAATGAGCACGTTGACCAAAAAGCGTTATGGACTGTTGCCCGGCGAGACCGGCAAGTTCGCCGGCATCCTCTCTGGCTTCATCCTGCTGTTGGCGGTGTTGCCGATCCTGACCATGATTGTGATGTCGTTCAGCGGTGCGTCGAACCTCGACTTCCCGCCAAGCAGTTACAGCCTGCAATGGTACAAGGCCGCCTGGCACACCTTCGTGTCGCCGGATTCCAGCGATGTGCTGAGCCTGGGCAAAGCCATGACCACCAGCCTGATGGTGGCGTGCCTGACCATGGTGTTTGCGACGATTATCGCGGTGCCGGCCGCTTACGCGCTGACCCGTTGCGAGTTCCGCGGCAAAGCCGTGGCGCTGCAACTGATGTCGCTGCCGCTGGTGTTTCCGATGGTGGTTTTGGGCCTGGCGTTGCTGCTGGTGTTCGATAGCCTGCCGTTCCAAATGACCACCTCACGGCTGGTGATTGCCCACGTGATCCTGGCCTTGCCGTTCGTGGTGAAGAACTGCACCGCGGCGATGCTCTCCATCGGCAGCGAAGTCGAAGAGGCCGCGCAAATGCTCGGCGCTTCGCCGCTGCGGGCGATTATCGATGTGGTGGTGCCGTTGATGAAATCCGGGATCCTGGCAGGCATGCTGCTGGCGTTCATTGTCTCGTTCAACGAATTCACCGTGACCTATTTCCTCTACACCATCGACGTCATGACCGTGCCGATCTGGATGTACAGCCGCACCGTGTCTTCGCTCGACCCCACCGTATTTTCGTTTGCCGTGCTGATCGTGCTGATCGACTTCGTCCTGATCTGGGCGTTGGAGAAGCTGGTTGGTGAAGGTGGCGTTTCGTTCTGATTTCTTGAGGTGATTCATATGTCTGGTCTGATTCTGGAAAACGTCGAGAAATATTACGGCTCGGCCTGCGCGGTAAAGGATGTAAACCTGCATTTGCCAGAAGGCAAACTGGTGTGTTTCCTCGGCCCGTCGGGCTGCGGTAAAACCACTTTGCTGCGGATGATCGCCGGGCTCGAAACCCTCAGCGGCGGCGAGATTCGCCTGGACGGTGAAGACATCGGCCACACGCCGGCGCATCAGCGCAATTTCGGCATGGTGTTCCAGTCCCTGGCGCTGTTTCCGCACATGACGGTGGGGGAGAATATCGCCTATCCGCTGAAACTGCGGGGCGTCAGCAAGGCTGATCAGCAAGCGCGGGTGGTGGAGTTGCTGGAGCTGATTCAACTGCAGGAAATGATTGATCGCCCGGTGGCGAAACTCTCCGGCGGTCAACGCCAGCGCGTGGCGATTGCCCGAGCGATTGCCAACCACCCGAAAATCCTCTTGCTGGACGAACCGCTGTCGGCGCTCGACGCCAAGCTGCGCGAGTCGATGCAAGTGGAAATCCGCCAGCTGCAACAGCGCCTGAACATCACCACGATCATGGTGACCCACGATCAGCGCGAGGCGATGACCATGGCCGATATCGTGGTGGTACTGGGTGAGCATCGGGTGCAGCAGGTGGGCACGCCGATTGAAATCTACCGGCATCCGGCCAACGAATTTGTGGCGGACTTTATCGGCTCGGGGAACATCTTCCCGGCCACGGCGCTGGGCAACGGCAAGATTGGCTTGCCGGGTGGCGATGCGCTGGAAGTGCCGATCTGCAGCAGCATTGTGGTCGGTGAGAAGGTGAAAATGCTGATTCGCCCCGAAGACCTGCAACTGTCCCATCCGCAAGCGACGGCGGGGAACCGGTTGCTCGGTACGGTGACGTTTGTGCGGGATATCGGCGCGACGATTGAAACGACGGTCGAGTGTTCCGGGGTGTCGTTTACGGCGTTGAGCACGCCGTGTCAGGGGTTTGGGTTGAGCATTGGCAATCCGGTGTCGGTGACCTTGCCGGCTGAGGCTTGTCGCGTGCTCGGCGCCTGAACCAGATTTGATGTTGGCCTTGCTGGCTTCATCGCTGGCAGGCCAGCTCCCACAGGTTACATCGGTGTTCACTTGATTGTGTGATCACCCACAATCCCTGTGGGAGCTGGCCTGCCAGCGATGAGGCCATCAATTACACCCTCAAGGCTGAATCAGACACTCAACCGCAACCGCGCCAAATCCCGCAACGGCGGCGCCCCGAACAACCGGCTGTACTCCCGGCTGAATTGCGAAGGGCTTTCATACCCCACCCGATACCCCGCCGCCGAGGCTTCCAGCCCTTCGGCCAGCATCAACCGCCGTGCTTCCTGCAAGCGCAGCTGCTTCTGATACTGCAACGGACTCATCGCCGTCATCGCCTTGAACCGGTGATGCAACGTCGACACGCTCAGGTTCACTTCCTTCGCCAGATCATCGATGCGCAGCGGTTGCTCATAATTGCCGTTGAGCCACTTGATCGCCTGGCTGATGCGGTGGCTCTGGCTATTGGCGATGGCGATTTCATACAGCCGATGCCCCTGCTGGCTGCGCAGCAACCGATAAAGAATCTCCCGACGAATGAGCGGCGCGAGCATGGCGATGTCTTTCGGGGTTTCCAGCAACCGGGCCAGGCGCAACACCGCGTCGAGCATCGCTGTATCGATCCGTTCGACATACAAGCCACGCCCGGTCGGCCGGGTGGGCACTCCGAGCGGGCCGGCGTCGGCAATCAGCGCGGTGATTTCCGCCGGGTCGATGTCCAGCCGCACCGCGAGGATCGGCTCTTCAGACGTGACATTCACCACGCGCCCGCTCAACGGCATCGAGACCGAGACCACCAGGTAATTCAGCGGGTCGTAATTGAAGAATTCGTCGGCCAGCCGAACCTCTTTGCGCCCCTGCGCCATGATGCACAACGCCGGTTGAGCCAGCACCGGGGCAAAGTCGTGGGACTGGCTGTGGCGCGACATGAACAGCGAGCCGACGGCAGTGGCATAAGTGCCATCGTCCGTGGTGTTGCGACGGATGATGGCGGCCAGTTCAGCGCGCTGCTTCTCCATGTCGGCATCCAGCGGGGCTTGAAAGTGATCGAACGACGACATGCCGGGCATCCTCGCTGAGGGGTGGGTAATGAGCCGAGCTTAAGTTTGTGCAAGACAAAGCGGTAGACACATCCTGCCTCAACCTTGCCTGATTCTGCATTGAGTGGATCAGCGGTGCCTCTATGGCTGCGTCAGCCAAGGGAAACTTGCTTGATAGCCGTGTTTAATCGGTGCGAACGCCTTAACAGGTTGTTACAGGTTTTCCGAAACGCCGCGCAGGATTGTGCAAAAAGCCGGCAGGAATCGACTAACCGCACTACCACCCGCGCGCTTAACCTTTGATCCTGTCGCAGCCCGTCCCACGGCTGCCACTCGACTACCTGGGAGGGTTGAACATGTCTACGCAGATCCCCGTCAGTCATATGGCTTTTGTCCGTGCCCGCGCCGGGCGTTCGGCGGAACTCGGTGTGCGCCTGAGCGCGTTGATCGAGCCGTCCCGCAGCGCGCCGGGTTGCCTGAGTTTTTCCCTGCAGCATTCGCAATGCGATCCGGAGTTGTGGCTGGTGTCCGGTTTCTGGACGCACCAGCAAGCGATGACCGCTTACTTTGGCACGCCGGCGATGCAAATTTTCGCCGAGCTGGTGCAGGAGCTGGTGGTCAACAGCCTGGATTTTCATACATTCAAGGATGTATCGGCCGCTCAGGCGCTGGGACAGTCCCTGTCGCGGGTACACAAAATGGCGGGTTGAGGGTTTAATGGCTCCATTCTCAATCAGCCAGGATCCGCGACATGGGACGTAAAGCCTTTGAAACCTTCGAAGCCGTATCCGCTGTAGTTCCCCGTGAAGGCGGCTACTACGCTGCGATTGCCACCAAACCAATCGGCGGCTCCGGCGCACCGCGCTTCAACAAATTGCTGGAAGACCAGACCTTCAAGACCGCCAAAGAAGCGGACGAGGCTGCCGCACTGGAACTGACCCGCCTCAAGGGCGTGGGCGAAGACGGTGGGTTGATCTGGTAATTACCTGACCGCCCCCGGGCGGAACATCTTGAACAATGCCTCTGGCCCCAGCTGAAAGTAATCCGCTGGCCCGCCGCCGCGCAGAATCGGTTCTGCCGCGGCGGTGTCGTACACCCCGTCTTTCAACAGCCACTTGGCGATATGCACGGCGACTACTTCGCCCAGAATCAGCCAACTCGGCACCACGTTCCCATCCGCCCGCTGCAACTGAATGATCTGCGTGACCTTGCACTCGAAGGACACCGGGCTTTCGGCCACCCGCGGCACCTGGATGATTTTCGAGGCGATCGGGGTCAGGCCGGACAGTTCGAACTCGTTGACCTCGGGCGGGACCATGGCGCAGCTCTGGTTCATCTGCTCGGCCAGCGGGCGGGTGGCCAGGTTCCAGGCGAATTCACCGGTCTGTTCGATGTTGTTCAGGCTGTCTTTACGGCCGACGCTGGAAAACCCGATGATCGGCGGAATGTAGTTGAAGGCGTTGAAAAAGCTGTAAGGTGCCAGGTTCAAGCGGCCGTTGGCGTCCTGGGAGGAAATCCACCCGATGGGGCGGGGGCCGACGATGGCGTTGAACGGATCATGCGGCAAGCCGTGGCCGTTGGCGGGTTCGTAGAAGTGGATGTCGTCGGGCATGGAGGGATTCCTGGGCGGTGTGCGGATGGCGTTCATAGTGCAAGGATGAACCCATATTTTCCAGCGGACGCAATCCCTGTAGGAGCCGGCTTGCTGGCGATGGTGTATCAGCGACATGGGTGTTGGCTGACACACCATCGCCAGCAAGCCGGCTCCTACAGGGATTGTGTTTATTCAATGAAAAGGGGCAGACCCGCTAAGGTCTGCCCCTGTTTTTGTTGCGCTGACGCAATCAGTCCGTCTCGATCCGCGAATGCTTGCGGGTGTCTTTCATGGTGATGTACACCAGCAACGACACAGCAATACATGCCGTCACATACCAGTAGTAACCGGTTTCCATGCCAATGCTCTTGAACCACAGCGCGATGTATTCAGCGGTGCCGCCGAAGATCGACACGGTCAGTGCGTACGGCAGGCCAACGCCCAGCGCACGGATTTCGGTCGGGAACAGTTCAGCCTTCACCACCGCGTTGATCGAGGTGTAGCCGCTGACGATGATCAGCGCCGCCATGATCAGGAAGAACGCACCCCACCAGCTCTGAATCGTGTGCAGAGTGGTCAGGATCGGTACGGTGAACAGCGTCCCCAGAATGCCGAAGGCAATCAGGATCGGACGACGACCGACTTTATCCGACAGCCCGCCAATGATCGGTTGCAGGCACATGAACAGGAACAGCGTGGCCGCAGAAATGGTGGTGGAGTCGGAGATGCTCATGCCGACGGTGTTCACCAGGTATTTCTGCATGTAGGTGGTGTAGGTGTAGAACGCCAGGGTGCCGCCCATGGTCAGGCCGACCACGGTCATCAGTTCCTTGGGATGGCGCATCAAGGTGCGCATTGCGCTTTCCTTGGCCTTCTCTTTCTTGGTGAACGACTCGGTTTCTTCCATGCCACGACGCAGGTACAGCGCGACCACGGCACACAACGCGCCGATGGCGAACGGGATGCGCCAGCCCCAGGCGTACAGCTCTTCGGTGGTCAGGACTTGTTGCAGCACGATCAACACCGCCAACGCGATGAGCTGACCCGAGATCAGGGTCACATACTGGAAACTGGAGTAGAAGCCGCGACGTTCCTTGGTCGCCATTTCGCTGAGGTACGTTGCCGACGTGCCGTACTCGCCACCGACCGACAGGCCTTGCAACAGGCGAGCGAAAATCAGCAGGACCGGTGCGCCAATGCCAATGGTTTCATAACCGGGGCTCAGGGCAATCAGCAGCGAGCCGAAACACATCAGGTACACCGAAGCCATCAGTGCTTTCTTGCGACCGGCCTTGTCAGCGTAGAGGCCCATCAACCAGCCGCCGATCGGGCGCATCAGGAAGCCCACGGCGAAGATCGCGGCGGTGTTCAGCAGTTGTGCGGTGGTGTCGCCTTTGGGGAAAAAGGCCTTGGCGAAATACAGGGAGAAGGCAGCGTAGACGTACCAGTCGTACCACTCGACCATGTTGCCGACAGAGCCGCTGAAGATCGACTTGATGCGACTGGCGGTGGTTCTTTCTTTGGCGGGCACGGCAGCCGACCCAAGGGGCAGGGCGTTGGAGTTATCCATTGAAGGATCCTTCGTTTAATTGTTTTTGTGGAGCGCGTTGAAACGCAGCCTGACTGGGCTATAGCAGGAGGTGTGCCAGATCAAAGAGGGCCGGGCTAGAGGGGTTTTGAAAGTCGAGTGAGCGGAAATCCGCTTATGCTGGATTGGGCGTGAGCGGAAAACTGCTTATAGGTCATGAGGTGCTTTGTTTTTGCCGGCATCATCGCGAGCAGGCTCGCTCCCACAGGGGACTGGTGTACACCGTTCAAATGTGGGAGCGAGCCTGCTCGCGATGGGGCCAGTCCAGGCACTGAAAATTCAGCTGTCTTGCAGGAACATCTCCCGCGTCAGTCCATGCCGCTGCATCTTTTCATTGAAGGTCCGGCGCGGCAGTTGCAGTTCTTCAAGCACCGCTTTCACATCGCCCTTATGCCGGGTCAACGCCGCGCGCAGACAATGCGCTTCAAACGCTTCCTGCTGCGCTGCCAGCGACTGCCCGGGATCGATCCCGACCGGTTCCGGCTCACCCAGCCCCAGCACTTGCCGCTCGGCGACGTTCGCCAATTCGCGCACATTGCCCGGCCAGTCGTGACTCAGCAAATGGCTCAACTGCGGGCCGCTCAATGGAGGAAAAGTCCGCCCCAAGCGCTCGGCGGCATTCTGTGCAAACGATTCGAACAACAACGGAATGTCTTCACGCCGTTCGCGCAAGGGCGGCAGGCGCAATTCAGCCACGTTCAACCGATAAGCCAAATCCTCTCGAAACCGCCCGGCCCGTGCCTCATCCAGCAGATCAGGCTTGGTCGCGGCAATGATCCGCAAATCCACGCGGATGCTCTGATTGGAGCCCAATCGCTCAAGCTTCTGCTCCTGCAACACTCGCAGCAGTTTCACCTGCTGGGCCAGCGGCATGCTTTCGATTTCATCGAGGAACAGCGTGCCACCGTCCGCGTATTCAAGCTTGCCGATACGCTTGCCCGAAGCGCCGGTGAACGCGCCACTCTCGTGGCCAAACAACTCAGCCTCGAACAACTGCTCGGGAATCGCTGCGCAGTTCAACGCCACAAACGGCTTGTCGGCGCGCGGCCCGAAGTCGTGCAGGCAGCGGGCGACCAACTCTTTGCCGCTGCCGGTTTCACCCCGGATCAGCACATTGACCGGCAGTGCCGCCAGATCCAGCACCTGCCGACGCAACGTCTGCAAGCCACGGGACACGCCCAACAGCGTCGCGTCGAGTTTGGCGCGGTTGTCGGCTTGCTCGTGCAAGGCGCGGTTTTCCAGCACCAGCCGGCGCTTGTCCAAGGCCCTGCGCAAGCTACTCAGCAGAGTTTCCGGGCTGAAGGGTTTTTCGAGGAAGTCATAGGCGCCGTCGCGCATCGCTTCGACCGCCATCGGCACATCACCGTGGCCGGTCAGCAGAATCACCGGCAAGTCGGCATCGCGCCGCTGAACTTCGGCCAGCAGCTCAAGCCCGGTCATGCCGGGCATGCGCACATCGCTGAGGATCACGCCCGGGAAGTGACCGGGCAATTGCGCCAGGCACTCATCGGCGCGGCTGAACAGCTGCACCTCGAAACCCGACAGGCTCAGCCATTGTTCAACGGCGCTGCGAATGCTGCTTTCGTCGTCGACCACCATCACGGAATTCAGCATGGGCCGGGAGCCTCCAGGTCGATGGGCAAGGTCACGGTGAACACCGCGCCGTTGGCGTGATTGTCGGCGCTCAGGCGACCGCCCGATTCGTGAACGATGGCAAAGGATACGGCCAAGCCAAGGCCCAGGCCATCACCCACCGGTTTGGTGGTGAAGAACGGATCGAAGACGTTCGGCAGGTGCTCTTCGGCGATGCCGCCACCGTTGTCGGTGACGGTCAGGCGCCAGAGTTGTTCGTCGGCTTCGAGGCGGATTTCCAGGCGTTTGCAGGGTTTGTCCTGCATTGCATCCAGCGCATTGCGCAGCAGATTGATCAACACCTGTTCCAGCCGAATCGCATCGCCGCGCACCCACGCCGGACGCGTCAGGTGCAGCACGGTGCTGACCTGCTCATCACGCAGGCGCGCGTCGAGCAATTGCAGCGATTGGTCGACAACTGCCGCCAGGTCCAGGCGTTCGCGCAAACCGCTGGGGCTTTTGCGAGCGAAGGTTTTCAGGTGGCCGGTGAGGGCGGCCATACGCGTGAGCATGTCGTCCACCGGTTTCAACGCCTTGTAGGCGTCGTCGACCCGGCCGTGATCGAGCAGCAGCCTCAGCGTAGCCAGCTGCATGCGCTGGGCGGTCAGCGGCTGATTGATTTCATGGGCGAGGGCTGCCGACATTTGGCCGAGGGCCGCGAGCTTGGCCGATTGCACCAGACCGTCCTGAGCGGTGCGCAGGTCGCGGGTGCGTTCTTCCACCAGTTGTTCGAGTTCTTCTCGGCTGCGCTGGCGCATTTTCGCCAGGCGCCAGCGTTGATTGAGGAACAGCAACAGAAACACCAGCGCCAGCCACAGCCCGGCAGCGGCGAGTGCGGCGTTGCGGCTGTCTTCGAAGGCGACTTGCGGGCGGCGCAGCAGGTGCAAGGTCCAGCCTTCCGTGGACAGTGGCAGGGATTCCCACAGGTAATTCGCCGTGCCGTCAGGACCGACAACGCGCGCCAGATCGCTGTTGTCGTCAAAGCGCTGCAGCGATTGATAGTCCAGCGGCGTCAGCGGTTGTTTGTCGTATTGGCGGGTGACCTTGAGCTCGGCATGATCGCTGTCGTTCAAGGGTTTCAACAGGCGATAGCGCCAGCCCGGCTGGTTGGCGATGAAGATGATCCCGCGTGCATCGCTGACCAGCAGCGTGTCGCTGCCCTGGCGCCATTCGCGTTCCAGTTCCGGAAATTCGAGCTTGACCACCATCGCGCCGAGAAATTCGCCGCTGTCGCTGGTCACCGCGCTGGACAGGAAATACCCCGGAATGCCGCTGGTGACGCCCACCGCATAAAAACGCCCTGTGCCCTGGGTGCGGGTCTGGCTGAAGTAAGGGCGAAAACCGTAGTTGTGGCCGACGTAACTGCTGGGCAAGCGCCAATTGCTGGCGGCCACGGCCAGGCCTGTGCGGTCGAGCAGCTCCAGGGTCGAGGACTGCGCCGCGCCGTTGATTTTTTCCAGTTTGCGGTTCAATGCGTCCTGTTGCTCAGCGGTTACCGGGCCATCGAGCGCGGCGCGCAACTCCGGGTCCAGCGCCAGCACGGCGGGGAGGGCGCGGTAGCGATCAATCAGGGTGTGCAGGGAATTGGCGTAGAGCGCCAATTGCTGATTGGCACGCGCTGCGTCCTCGACCAGCGCCTGGCGTTCGGCGTGACGCAGGGCAACACCGGCCGCCAATACGGCACCGGCGACGATCAGCAAGGTGTACAGCGTCAGGCGTAATGTGCGCGAACGAGCAAGCATGGTGTCTGAAACAATCAGCAATAGGGGCGCGCACCATACCATGACGTCGCCCCGAGGATTCAGGGGCGCCGCCGCGGTGCAGGCCGTCAGGCGGCTCTTTTTTCGATGAGGTATTGAGAGACTCTTCCGACCAGGTTTCTGGCTTGCTTGATTCCGCTTCGTGCGACTTTGAATTCCTGCTCAAGCTTCGACTTATCAAGGGCACCCGAACTCATCGGCATGTTGAGGGCACCGATCAGCCGGTCATCGCTGACGGCAGCGCCTGCCAGTGTTTCAAAGGCTTCGTTGACTTGCGCTTCTACATCATTGAGATAGGTGTCCAGCGCATTGAGATTGGCCGTTATCTTGTCGAGATCGCCTTGGCCAAGGGAATCATTGAGCGCTTCGGTCAGGTGGGCAGCCTGACGCGCAATGGCCAGGGTTTGTTTGAGGTAAGGCACTTTGAGGTGTTTACCGATGACTCGGGCCGTCGTTTCAATGGCCGTTTTGGTCAGGCCTGCAGAATTTTCCGGGCTGAAGCTTTGCGCCACAGCGCTGACACTGAACGGCTCGGCGCGGGATTTGCTTTTGATGTTACTGACCGAGAAACCTGACGGATCCGGTGTGATGGCATAGCCCAGTCCCGTTTCTTCGCCGAGTTTGTCCATGACTTTGGCCGCCGCTTCAGCGGCAAAAATGCCTCCGACAGCCGCGCCTACCGGCACTGCAACGGGTGCTGCCGGTCCCGTCAGGCTGCCGACCCCCGATCCCACTGCCGCACCAGCCGCTCCCGCATGAAAAGTGACGGCAAACGACGCCACGCTATACAACAGTTTTTTGCCCGCCGTTTTGTAAATGTCGCGGGTTCGAGTGAGATTGTAGAGTTGATAATTGAGCTTCTTCATTTCGCTGTTGACGGTGGATAGCGTATTCGACGTGTCGATGACTTGCTGTTGTGCAGCCTCCTCCTTGTGCGTGCCACCGTTATCCAGGAAGCGCATCGGGTTGTTCCCCACAAACGCATACAGATTCAGCCCGTCCACTTCCCCCGCCGGATCGGCGCTCACCCAACACTGCAACCACGGCGCGTAATAACGCGCGCCGTAGTAGTAAAGCCCGCATTCATCCATTTCCTTGCCTGAATAACGGACGGTTTTGTAGCCGACCTCCAATAAGGAAAGCGCCGTCAGCCAGGCGCTGCCGCCGAACGGGTAATAACCTTCGTGGCTGATCAGTCGGGCGTTCTGGTCAAGCTCCATGAGGCAGGAACCCAGTTCGTCATCCAGGTTGTAGCGCAGCTGATCCTGTTCTATACCGTCGGGTTTTTTGTCGACCCAATGCAGGCAACGCACGCTGCCACGGCCCCCCGGCAAGGTGATGACGTGCAGTTCTTCGCCGTTGTCGCGGGTGCGGATTTCCAGCCCCGTCAAGTAGATCACTTGATGAAAATGGGTGAGGGTTGCAGCTTGCCATTCATGGCGCTTGAACACCCGTACGCCCTGACTGTAGCGAAAGACCTCTTCATCGTTGGGGCCGTTGTCCCGTTCAACCAGCGTCGCGCTGGCCAGTTGATCACGGCTATTCCAGTGCAGGGGGCGTCCCGGGGCCGAGGCCTTGAGGCCGCCATTGCGGGTAAACAAGGTGTCGAACACCGGGTCGGGTTCACCTTCTTCCCAGCGCACCCCGCGGTTGCTGGTCGGGTCGATGAACTTTTCGTGGGTGTAACCGCCCACCGCACGCTCATGGATCAACTTGATCAGGTTGCCGCCCGCGTCGTAATCGTATGTCTGCTTGTAGTTGAGTTGGTTGTTGGGATCACTCGGCGATGGGCGACCGGGCAGGTCCGAGCTCGGGGCGGCGTCATGGCCGGTGGCGCGGGTCAGCCGGTACAGCGTGTCGTAGGTGAATGCGCGGTGGCCATCGATGAGCTGATTGGCGAAATACACCAGTTGAAACGTGAGGTCGTCGATGCGCATGACGTTACCGACCAAGTCATACCAGTACTGAAAATGCTGGAGCAGGGGCTGTCCGGGTACTCCGGCCTTCAACGTGGCGAGACGGCCATCGGCGTCATCGTAAGTCCAGGTGCTGACCACCTTGTTGCCAGCGCGTTGCTCGATGATCTGGCCGGCGGCGTTGTAGCAGGCATCTTCAAGCACGAGCAGCCAGGCCTCGGTGGGAGCGAGCCGCAGCTGGACCTGTTGGAGCTGCCCGGCGCGGTCGTAAAACATCCGTTGCTGATGATCACCGGCATCGGTCTGTGTCAGCAACGCGCCGAGCGGGCTGTAGGTGCGGCTGCCGGGGAAAGTGCCGGCATCGGTGATCGTTCGGCTGTCGCACAGCGGTTGGCCGTGCAGACTGAAGCTTCTGAACTCGACCGTACCCGAGGGATCGACCTGCGCGACCATCTGACCGCGCAGGTTGAACGCTGGATCGGTCGTGGCGTTGGCATAGCTAAAGGTTTCGACATTCGGTTGGTCGTTTTCATCGACAGCAATTACGCGCAACTGATCATCGTAAACCGTGCGCCAATGGTTGCCCTGTTCGTCCCAGCGCTGGAGGATTTCACCGGCCAGCCCTGGCAGGCTTATCCGCCTCCCGGCGTCGACGCTGTCAACTTTTACCGGTTGCCCGGAAAGACCATAGACCGTGGCCAGGTTGGGCCTGAGAGCATCAATCAGCCGCGGATCCCGTTGCGCCACCATCTTTCCGAGAACGTTATAGACGTTCCGGGTAGTGAGGGTTTGCAAGGCGCCACCGGCGACACTGCGCAAGTAATCGATCTGGCGCACCGGCAGGCCGCGCGGGTCACTGGACGTCACCGATGGCGTGTTCCAATGGACAGAGGCCGTCATGCTGTGTCGGCCTCGTTTGCTTGCGAAGCCGGCTCACGATAGGTGTCATTAAAGTCCAGACGGGTCGTGTACCAGGGCTGAATGATTGTGTACGCGACGTCACCTTTGGCGTTGATGATCTTGATCAGGCGCCCCAGCACATCGTAGAAACTTTTATCGTGATGGCCGAATACCTTGAAGCAAGCGTCATTGATGTAGCCATAAGCATTGGCGAAATAGGCGCGATAGGTGCGTACGGGTAATCCCTTGTTGTTGTATTCCACGCGTTCGCTGATGCGCCAGCGCTGCTCGGCGTGCGCCACCTTTGGCTCACCGTTTTCAATCACCAGTTCGCCGTTTTCCACGACATAGGCATCACCCGGCTCAACTCTTTGCTGGGTTTGCAGGGTGCGGCCGAAGCCATCGACGATTGTCAGTCTGATGTGGATCTGGATGGGTCCGTCTACATCGTAGTAGTAACGATCAGCGCTAAGGACGACGCTGTGCACTGGAATGCGCGCGACGATGAGCAGCAGGTCCCGCAATGCCTGCTCGGCTGGCGTTCGGGATTTGAGCCTGGCCAGGCGCAGGCGGGCACTGGCCCGTATATGAAGGCTCGGTAACACATAACCCTGTGCAATCCAGTCGGTCAGCCAGTCGGTTGTTTGCCTGACGGACTCGGGGAGCCGGCCCATCCAGCTGAACAGGTCCTTGCGAAAGGTGCTGGCGGCATTTTGCAACGCATCTTCGGGGGATTCAATTGCGGTGCCTGGGCTATCGTCTTCAGGGCGTATGTAGTCGGCGATGGGCTTGAAGCCGGCGTCAATGCCGTCTTCTTTGCCAAAAAAGGTGACGGTGTGCGGGCCGGACGGGTCGTAAAGGGCTTCTTCAACGTTTTCGTTGATATCGATGAGCTGCAGCGGTTGCAACGAGCAATAGTCAAACCTGGCGCTCGTGATGCAGCCATCCGGCCGCTCCACTCTGATGGTCATCAGACTGTATTCGTCGTATTGCGCCTTGGTAATACCGTGACTGCACGTCTCGTTGTATTGCGTCACTTTGTAGAAGTGATCGAGGCCGGCGTATGTGGCAAACGTGTATAGGACGGACCAAAGGTTTCTCTCTTTGTCCTCTTCCTCGTCGGCCTCTTTGTCCGTGCCCAGAAACAGATTCATGCACAGATAACCAATCTTCGTCAGTTCTTCGCGGATATTGATCGGCGGCGTCACGTTACCGTAGACGTCCAGCGCTTCCTTGTTCAGTTGAGCGATTTCCATCGGCCCCAACAAGGCCTCGAACCAGGCGGTGCCACTCGGTAATGGTTCGTTGTCCGTAGTGACGTAGTGTTGCACCGATTGCGATGTCAATTCCCGCTGATCCACCCATTCGGGTGATTTGAACAGCGCGAGACACTGTTCATACGAAACCCCTTTGGGTTCAAGGCCTCCAGCGGCCGGCTTCTTGGGCAATACCAACGCATTGCCGCGTTGCCGCCAGGGCAGGCCGAGTCTCCAGCCTTGCAGGTTGACCAAGTGAATAAACTCGGCGCGGGTTTCGCTCAAATAATAAGACTGCTGAGCCGGATCATGGGCATCAATCCACCATTTGCATTCATCGTCATCGGTAGAAGGTGGCTCGTCTGCCTCGGTCCTGCGCCGGGCATAGCTGACCGTGATGCTGTGGGTCGTCAGCCCATAGGCGTCCCGGTTCAAGTTGATGACATGTCGGCACAGCGGATCGTTGATGAAACCATCATAGTGATAGCTGATTTCTTCCAATAGTGACGTCAACAACACCGCGTCGGGATAGTGCTCGCCACGCTCACGCACTTCACGGACGATGTATCGGTACACGACAACCAGGAAAGGAAGCGCCCGGGCCTGGTCATTCGCTGCATAGGATTCCATTCTGAGCACCGAGCCTGCGAGGGCACGGGCGATCTCGTGTTCGGTAGCATCATCGTCGGGCGTAATGATTTCTTCGCATTCGTCGTCCGGGTGATATCGACAAAACAGCGCTTTGCCCAGCGGCTCTGCCTCATTATCGAGATCGAAGTAACCTGCGCAAGGCATATCGATTTGCCAGCCGGTATGAAACCAGGTGCACACCAATACCGGGGCGGTGAAGCTTTCGTCTTCGCCCGAGCCGGTTTCACTGTCGGTCTGGTGCAGTCGGCCAAAGCCACGCAGTTCCCTATCCCGATGGTCGTACCAGGCTTCGAAATAACTGAAAAACTGATTCAGGCAATTGCCGGTGATTTCATCCCGCTGGGTTTGTTGACTGACGACTTGCATGGCGAAAGGCAGATAGCAGACGGGGAGGCGATTGAGCTCGAGAATTAGAGCCTTTTCGTCCAGCCAGTACTGCGCAGAACTCCGGTGCACCACCTCAGTGCTGCACCCCATGTTGTTATTGCTGGCGATCATCAGGTACGGCTTGGCGCTGACAAAATCATAGCGCCAGTGCCGGGGCTTCATGTGCGGAACGGTCAGGATCAGGCTGGCACAGCCGAGCCCTTGCAGGTCGGCGAAGGTGACTTGACACAGGTTGTCGTAGCACACGCCTTCGGGCCAGAGGACGGTAATGGGCGTTGGTTCAAAACCATGGCCGCCGTGGTTGAAGTAAATGTCAAAACTATATGAATTCAGATAGATGAGCGCAGGGGCACCGGACCCGTTCAGATCCGCGATCCGTACCCGTGCAGCGTCGAATTTTTCGTACTCGAAAATCGGGCATCTGATGACAAAACCCTTGCCGAATTGTCCGTGGCCCAGGTTTGGCCAGCATTTGATTTCGTTGTGACGAATGCGGCACAACTCGGTCATGTCGCTGCCCAGCAGATTGCCCAACAACACCAGTTCGCTGCGTGAGTTGCTGAACAATGGCAAAGGGTCGTCTGTCTTATGCGCGACATCCTCGCCTTTGGCAAAGCCGTCTGCACGCTGATTGGCGTAAAGGCGCACGGCGTTGGGACCGATCAGCGCCAGCGAGTTGAGCCCGTCGCCCGTCAAATCGCCCAGCTGGGAAAGGGTGTTGAAAAACTCTACCGGGAAGGCCGAAAAGGGTATGAAGCTTGACCAGGTCCGATCCGGGTTCAGCGTATAAAAACCACACATTCCGGGTTGGGCGATGATCCAGTCCAGACGCCCATCGCCGGTCATGTCCATGAGCGCTTGATGCGCGGTTTTATCGCGGTCGGCCACCGGGATTTTTGTCAGCGCTGTCCACGGTCCGTAGTGGATGTCGTCGGGGCCTGTGGTGGCACGCAAGGGCTCGCGGTAGTACCAGCATTGGTCGTAGCGACACAGAAAGCCCGGCAGGCCTTCACCGAACAGGTCGACGCATTGGTAGAGTCCGCCGTCTTCGATACCCGGCATGTTCTCGAACGGGAAGAAGGCACTTGGCTCCGTATTGAGTTCGAAAGCCGAATAATCGAACTCCACCGGTGGCATGTTTTCCACGGTGCCGCTGGCGTCATACGCTTGATAATGCGCGGCCGCGATCAAACTGAAGGACCAAGGGGCTGTGTTGGGCGCGTACTCCAGCAGCAAACGGCGGACCAGCACCGGCTCGGCACCCAATACCGCAAACCGGTGAAACATCAGTACCTGCTGGCAGAGGCGGCGGGTGCCCACTTCGAAGCCCTGTCGATAGGACGAAAAGGGGTCGTTACGAATCAGCCAGGGTCTGGGTGTCGTGGTGTCATAAACAGGTTTTTCAGTCAGGTCCCGGGTGCGTTCGCCGTAGTCGAACACCAGGTGGAAGTGCCATTCAGGTGTTGGCGTTGTCGACGTCGCCCAGCCATACAATTGGTCATACGCCGCAACGTTGCCATACAGCACACGATGCACGTAGCGTTGGGCCCGATAGTCATGCGAGGCAGGTTCTTCGCCTGGATCGTCGTCTTTCAGGTACTCGTAGCAGATATGCTCGCCCAAGGCAGTTATGCTCTCCTGCAACAGCCAGGCAGCAATCCGTTGCGGATCGAGCGGGTCAGCCTTGCGCGCGTTCTCTGTTTTGCCGAACAGGTGCAGGCTGCCATCGGCCCCGTGCACCAGCCAGAAACCCATGGGGTTCGAATCGGAATACCAGAATTCAATTAAATCGAACGTGCTTTCGACCCGTGGCCAATACCGCACCACGTTGTGCGTGCCGATAGCCAAACCACGGTATTCAGAGACCTCGGTTTTCTTGATTTCACCGTTGGCGTTCCGCTCAGCCATCAGCTCCTCACCCGTGGGGCCAATGAACACATCATCCTTGTTATAACGCGGCACACCTTTGCTGGTCTGGCGGGTGATGGCGCTGAGGGTCAACTGCCAACCGATGCCGAACGCTCCGTTGCCCGAGTGGCTGCTGTAACTCAATAAGAAGTCGGGGATCAAGCCGCGTCCGGGGGACAGTGGCAGCAACAGGTTGAAGGAAGCGCCTCCCGTCCAGCCGACCTTGCCCCATTCTTTGCCGATGGTGGTGACTGAAGCACTCTTGGTGATCGAGGGTTCAATAATACTCAGGGACGCTTGGTCTTCCATGGGGCTGATCCTGTTTTGGCCTGGCGCTCGCCCGCGGCAACGGTGTCGCTTGATGAGTCAGACGCTAACAAGATGGGAGCCATACGTAACCTGTCAGATCTGACAGGTCAGAAGTGTTTTTCTAGAACAATTGGCTGTAAACGCAGAGTTTTTAATGCCATTAGCATTTATCCAGACAAAAAAACGGCCGGGTCGTCCATTCAGACGAGCCGGCCGTTTTGGCGAGTTGAAACGCTTACTGCACTTCGACCGCCAGGCTTTCACTGATCTTTTGCTGCCAGATGGCAGGACCGGTGATGTGAACCGACTCGCCCTTGCTGTCGACCGCAACGGTCACCGGCATGTCTTTCACGTCGAACTCGTAGATCGCTTCCATCCCCAGTTCGGCGAAAGCAACAACGCGGGATTTCTTGATGGCTTGCGCCACCAGGTAGGCCGCGCCGCCCACTGCCATCAGGTAAACGGCTTTGTGGTCCTTGATCGCTTCGATTGCGGTCGGGCCGCGCTCGGATTTGCCGATCATGCCCAGCAGGCCGGTTTGTTCGAGGATCTGACGGGTGAACTTGTCCATTCGCGTGGCGGTGGTCGGGCCAGCCGGGCCAACCACTTCTTCGCGCACCGGATCAACCGGGCCGACGTAGTAGATGAAACGACCCTTGAGGTCCACCGGCAGGGTTTCACCCTTGTTCAGCATCTCGACCATGCGCTTGTGCGCAGCATCGCGACCGGTGAGCATCTTGCCGTTGAGCAGGACGGTTTCGCCCGGCTTCCAGCTCTGCACGTCTTCCGGGGTCAGGGTGTCGAGGTTGACGCGACGAGCCGACGGGCCGGCTTCCCAGACGATTTCCGGGTAAGCATCCAGCGGTGGCGCTTCCAGCGAGGCCGGGCCGGAGCCGTCGAGCACGAAGTGCGCGTGACGGGTGGCGGCGCAGTTCGGGATCATGCACACCGGCAACGAAGCGGCGTGGGTCGGGTAATCCATGATCTTCACGTCGAGCACGGTGGTCAGACCGCCCAGGCCCTGGGCACCGATGCCCAGTTGGTTGACCTTCTCGAACAGCTCCAGGCGCATCTCTTCGATACGGTTGGACGGGCCGCGCTTTTTCAGCTCGTGAATGTCGATGGATTCCATCAACACTTCCTTGGCCATCACCGCAGCTTTCTCGGCGGTGCCGCCGATGCCGATGCCGAGCATGCCCGGTGGGCACCAGCCGGCGCCCATGGTCGGAACGGTCTTCAGAACCCAGTCGACGATCGAGTCGGACGGGTTGAGCATGGCCATTTTCGACTTGTTCTCGGAACCGCCGCCCTTGGCCGCCACGTCCACTTCCACGGTGTTACCCGGAACGATGGAGTAGTGGATAACGGCCGGGGTGTTGTCCTTGGTGTTTTTACGAGCGCCCGCCGGGTCGGCGAGGATCGATGCACGCAGGACGTTTTCCGGCAGGTTGTAAGCCCGGCGTACGCCTTCGTTGATCATGTCGTCCAGGCCCATGGTGGCGCCATCCCAACGTACGTCCATGCCCACGCGCACGAACACGGTAACGATGCCGGTGTCCTGGCAAATCGGGCGGTGGCCGGTGGCACACATGCGCGAGTTGATCAGGATCTGCGCCATCGAATCGCGGGCTGCCGGCGACTCTTCGCGCAGGTAGGCCTCGTGCATCGCCTGGATGAAGTCAACGGGGTGGTAATAGGAAATGAACTGCAGGGCGTCGGCAACGCTCTGAATCAGGTCGTCTTGCTTGATCACGGTCATGAGTCGCGCTCCTCTAAAAGACGGGAACATTCAATAAGGTGCTTGCAGCTTGGGTGCATCGGTCGGTTGCAAGCACCTTTCAAGGCACGCCGGGGCTGCTGGCGCGACGCTAAAAAGGCGCGGCAGTATAACGCGCCTCGGTGGCGGGCACACCCGCCGGCAGTCAATCGTTGGTCGCATAACACCGCGATCCCTGTAGCAGCTGGCGAAGCCTGCGTTCGGCGGCGAAGCCGTCGTGAAATCGGGCACCTCGTTGTATCAGGCAGACCATAAACACAGGTTTTACGACTGCTTCGCAGCCGGACGCAGGCTTCGCCAGCTGCTACAGGGACCGTGGCAAGGACCAGAATCCAGGCGAAAACGGGACATGCTTTTGACGCCAGTTTTCTGCCCCGAAAATTGAATGGTCATTTATCAGACACCCCACTAAAGTGGCATTCGGTCTGTAGAGTAGGACACTCGATCAGCCTCCTTTCGCACGGTGAGTCAACGATTGACCCATAACGCCATCCAACGGCTTTTGCTCAAACGCTTTGCCCTCGCAGCCGGCACCTACGCCCTGGCTTTGTTATTGCTGTGGCTGGCGTTTTTCACCGGGCATTACGATGAACCGCTGGCCAGCGTGGCCATCGGCAGTGCGCTGGTGGTGATCACTCAGGCAGCGTTGTTCACGATGTTTTACAGCGGCTGCAACCTGCGGTTTTCCGACCCGAGCCTGACCGAAGCGCAAGTGTTGATGGGCCTGGGCTGGCAGACGTGGCTGATTGCCAATCTGGATGAGGCACGCGGCGCGTTCCTGGTGTTCTACCTGCTGATCATGTTGTTCGGGCTGTTCCATCTTTCCCGTCGTGCGTTTGTGCGCTGTGCGCTCCTGGTGTTTTTCAGTTTCAGCTCTATCACGCTGTGGGAGGGCTACCACTTCCAGTTGCACGACCCGGCGCTCGCCGCGTTGCAAGTTTGCGTGCTGTTCATCGTGCTGATCTGGCTGGAGCTTTATGCCCGTTACGTCCAGGCCTCGCGTCAGCGCATGCGCCAACGCCGGTTCGCCTTGCAGGCGCATCAGGACACCCTGCGCGGGATGATGCGCCAGCTCGAAGATCTGGTCGCCACCGACGAACTTACCGGGCTGTTCAACCGCCGGCATTTCCTGCGCCTGGCATCCCGCGAGTTGAACGCGATGGAGGCGGGCGTGGTACATGGCCTGGCGTTGATCGACCTCGACCACTTCAAACGCATCAACGACGTTCACGGCCACGCCGCCGGCGATCAAGTGCTGCAAGCCTTTGCCGGCGTGGCCACCGCGTGCCTGCGCGAGGGTGATGTGCTGGCCCGTTATGGCGGTGAAGAGTTCGTGGTGCTGTTGCCTGACTGCAACGCCGAACGCCTCACGTCCTGCTGCGAGCGGCTGCGCATCGCCTTCACCGATGTCGAGTTGATCGGCCTCAATGTCGCCCACCTCAGTTTGTCGGCCGGCATGACCTTGCTGGAGCTGGGCGATGATCTCGACGACGCCTTGCAGCGCGCCGATCAGGCGCTTTATCGCGCCAAGCGTGACGGTCGCAACCGTTGCGCGGCGGCGTGGGAGAACGTCGATGCCTGAGTTGCGGGTCGGCGAGCGCCACTGGTCGGTGGCGCCGGGCAGCAACCTGCTCGATGCCCTGAATCAAAACGGCGTGGCCGTGCCCTACAGTTGCCGCGCCGGCAGTTGCCATGCGTGCCTGGTGCAATGTGTCCAAGGTTTGCCCAGCGACAGCCGTCCCGATGCCTTGAGCTTTGAACAGCGTCAGCAAGGTTGGCGCCTGGCGTGCCAGTGTCAGGTGGTCGAGGACTTGCAAGTGCATACCTTCGACCCACAAGGCGACGGCCGCCCGGCACAGGTCACTGCGGTCGATTGGCTGAGCGCCAGCGTGTTGCGTCTGCGCCTGATACCGGAACGACCGTTACGCTACAGCGCCGGGCAACATCTGGTGTTGTGGGCGGGGAACGTGGCACGGCCTTACTCCTTGGCCAGTCTGCCGGAAGAAGACCGCTTTCTGGAATTCCACCTCGACTGCCGCCAGCCGGGGGAATTCAGCGACGCGGCCCGTCAGTTGAAAATCGGCGACCCGATCCGCCTCGGCGAACTGCGCGGCGGGGCGTTGCAATACGACCCGGACTGGAACACCCGGCCACTGTGGCTGATGGCTGCCGGCACAGGGTTGGGGCCGTTGTTCGGAGTGTTGCGCGAAGCGTTGCGTCAGGATCACCAAGGCGCCATCCGCGTCATTCACCTGGCCCATGATGCCAGCGAGCATTACCTGGCCAAACCCCTGCAAGCCATGGCCGACGGTCGTGAAAACCTCAGTCTCGAATGCTGGACCCCGGCCGAGTTGCCGCAGGCGTTGGCGCAACTGCGGCTTGTTTCCCGACAAACCCTGGCCTTAGTCTGCGGAGCCCCCGACAGCGTCGACGCCTTCGCCCGGCGTTTGTACCTGGCCGGATTGCCGCGCAACCAACTGCTGGCGGATGTCTTTGTTCCCCGTGGTTGAGCGCTGATTTTTGTGGCGAGGGAGCTCGCTCCCGCTTGAGTGCGCAGCGCTCACAAACTTTTGGGGCCGCTGCGCAGCCCAGCGGGAGCAAGCTCCCTCGCCACAGTTGTTACTCTCAGATCAGGACTCGCCATGACCGATGCCATCCAGCTTGAACGCGAACGCGGCCTGCTGACCCTGCGCCTGAACCGCCCCGGCAAGAAAAACGCCCTGACACGCGCCATGTACAGCCGTTTGGCCGAGGCGCTGATACAGGCCGACACGGACCCCGAAATCAACGCCGTGCTGATCACCGGCAGCACCGAGTGCTTCACCGCCGGCAACGACATCGCCGACTTCATCCAGCAACCGCCGGGCAACCTCGACAGCCCGGTGTTCCACTTCATGCTCAACTTGCTGGAATGCCGCAAACCGGTGATCGCGGCTGTGGCGGGTGCGGCGGTGGGGATTGGCACGACGATGTTGCTGCATTGCGATCTGGTGTATGTCAGCCGGGATGCGCGGTTGCGGATGCCGTTCGTGAACCTTGGGTTGTGCCCTGAGTTTGGTTCCAGCCTGATCCTGCCGCGACTGCTCGGGCATGCCAAAGCGGCGGAATTACTGCTGCTTGGCGAGAGCTTCAGCGGAGAACAGGCCGCCGCTTGGGGCATTGCGACCGAAGCGTTGGGCAACGGCGAAGCCGCGTTGGCCAAGGCGCGGGAAATGGCGTTGCGGTTCGAATCATTGCCGCCGGAAGCGGTGCGCATCAGCAAGCAATTGATGAAAGCCCCGGACCGGGAACAGCTGCGCAAAGTGATCGAAGAAGAGGGCGCATTGTTCACCCAGCGGCTGCGTTCGCCTGAGGCGATGGCGGCGTTGTCAGCCTTTATCAAACGACATTGACGATGCGGTGACCGGGCTGACGCCTTCGCGGGCAAGCCTCGCTCCTACAGTAATGCTGTTCACTTAAGCGCGGGTACCCACATTTGTGGCGAGGGGATTTATCCCCGTTGGGTCGCGAAGCGGCCCCCAGCGTCCGTTCAGACAGACTAAGTTGCCTGCTCTACGACTGCTTCGCAGCCGAACGGGGCGGTGCGACGTTTCGCTAAATCCCCTCGCCACAGGTGCTTGCTCGTCTGGAAGTTCTCTTAAGTGAACAGCATTACGCTCCTACAGGGTTTTGTGAGCGCCGAAGATCCACTGTAGGAGCGAGGCTTGCCCGCGAAGAGGCCCGCGCCGACAGCACATCTTCCGGATCAAAAACCAAAAAGCCCCGCCATTCACATGGCGGGGCTTCTGTTTTTCAGCAGCCGGACACTCAGACCATCGGGTCGCCAACGTGCAGGATTTTCATCCCGTTGGTGCCGCCGATGGTGTGGTAGCTGTCGCCCTTGGTGAGGATGACCCAGTCGCCTTTCTCCACGACGCCGCGCTTGAGCAACTCGTCAATCGCAGCCTGGCTGACTTGCTCAGGCGGCAGCGATGCCGGGTCGAACGGTACGGTGTAGACGCCACGGAACATGGCCGCGCGGGCCTGGGTTTCGCGGTGTGGGGAGAACGCGTAGATCGGCACCGAAGAACGGATGCGCGACATGATCAACGGCGTGTAGCCACTTTCGGTCAAGGCGATGATCGCTTTCACGCCCGGGAAGTGGTTGGCGGTGTACATGGCGGCCAGGGCGATGCTCTGGTCGCAGCTTTCGAACACCTTGCCGATGCGGTGGCTGGAGGTCTTGCTGGTCGGGTGCTTTTCGGCGCCGACGCAGATGCGCGCCATCGCTTGCACGGCTTCCAGCGGATACAGGCCGGCAGCACTTTCCGCCGAGAGCATCACGGCGTCGGTGTAGTCGAGCACGGCGTTGGCCACGTCGGACACTTCGGCACGGGTCGGCATCGGGTTCTGGATCATCGACTCCATCATCTGGGTCGCGACGATCACAGCCTTGTTGTGGCGGCGTGCGTGCAGAATGATTTTCTTCTGAATGCCCACCAGCTCGGCGTCGCCGATTTCCACACCGAGGTCACCACGAGCCACCATGACGGCGTCGGAGGCTTTGATCAGTGCATCGAGGGTGTCGTCGTCGGCCACGGCTTCGGCGCGTTCGATCTTCGCCACCAGCCAGGCAGTACCGCCGGCCTCGTCGCGCAGTTGACGGGCGTATTCCATGTCGGCGGCGTCACGCGGGAAGGACACGGCGAGGTAGTCGACCTGCATTTCGGCAGCGAGCTTGATGTCGGCCTTGTCTTTCTCGGTCAGGGCCGGCGCCGTCAGGCCACCGCCGCGACGGTTGATGCCTTTATGGTCGGACAGCGGGCCGCCGATCAGCACGGTGCAGTTCAGTTCGGTGGCGGTGGCGGTATCAACGCGCATCACCACACGACCGTCGTCGAGCAGCAGCTCGTCGCCGACGCCGCAGTCTTTGACCAGGTCCGGGTAGTCGATGCCGACCACTTGCTGGTTGCCTTCGGTCAGAGGATGGCTGGTGGAGAAGGTGAATTGATCACCGATCTTCAGCTCGATCTTCTTGTTGGCGAATTTGGCGATACGGATTTTCGGGCCTTGCAGGTCACCCAGCAGGGCAACGAAACGGCCGTGCTTGGCGGCGAGGTCACGCACCAGCTTCGCGCGAGCCTTGTGCTCGTCGGGGGTGCCGTGGGAGAAGTTCAGGCGGGCGACGTCCAGGCCAGCCAGAATCAGCTGTTCGAGAACTTCCGGCGAGTTACTGGCCGGGCCAAGGGTAGCGACGATTTTGGTACGACGGACGGACATGCAAAGACTCCTGAGTTCAAGCGCTGAGTGAGGCTACTATGCTCTCCCGTTGTAGTCATTGTTCATGTGCACTACTTATTCGTTTATATCTTTAACCGAACATTCCTGAAGATTTCTGCTCACGGGTCGATACAGAGCTCAAGACAGGAGAACCCCCATGCGATTCGTGCCCATTGCCGCACTTGCCCTCAGCGTCCTCAGCGTCACGGGCTGCACCCGTTGGTCGATGAACCATCATTTGAATAACGCCTACAGCGCGTACGATCGTGGCAATTGCGAGCAAGTGATGCTCGAACTGTCGAAAGTCGAACGCTCCAGCCGTGCGCGGCCTTATGTGTGGCCGGAAGTGTCGATGATGCGCGGCCAATGCCTGGAACGGCAGAAGCTGTTCATTGATGCGGCGCAGACGTACCAGTACATCATCGCGTCCTACCCGCAAAGCGAATACGCCTACCGCGCCCGCGCCCGTCTGGAAACCTTGCAGAGCCTGGGCCATTACCCGATGCGCAGTGCGGCGGCCGTGCGCCCGACGCGCTTCTGATTGCAGCTGTCATGCAACGGCTGGCCGCCCGGCGGTGGTGAGCTATAGTCCAGAAGATCGGTTTTAGAGCCTTGCCTCTAAACCGAGGTCATACCTGTGATCGGCAGAAGTAAGCGTCAGCGGTTTCATGGACTGACGCACCGGGATCGGGGAGAGCGCGCCAGGCTTTTTCAACAAGAGCAAAACAGGCACGTTCCGAAGCATTAGTGCGGCCCTGCTTAAGGGCCTTGCTGGGCCAATTGCGCATGTTTACTGACCGCCGGATCGAGCGGCATCAACTGCCGTATTTTTTGAAAGTGTTCAACAGCGTCACCGACAAACCCATCGGCTTTTTGGGCAATGTGTCCGCCGACGGGCTGATGCTCATCAGCCAGTTACCCATGATGGTGGGCGTCGACTTTGACCTGCGTGTGAAAATCCCCACCAGCGACGGTTGTCAGCAGGTCATTGACCTGACGGCGTGTTGCCTGTGGTGCCACGAAGACCAGACCCCCCACCATTACGACGCCGGGTTCAGCCTGCAACGGGCGCCGCCGGAGTATGAGCAATTGGTGGAGGCGTTGACGCAGTACTTCAGTTTTCAGCCGTTGCCTGCGTCGGCGTGAGGTGAATCGTCAAAAGCATCGCGAGCAGGCTCACTCCCACATGGGTATCGGGTGTTCACAAATGTTGTGGTCACCGAAAGTCCCCTGTGGGAGCGAGCCTGCTCGCGATGGCGTCAGCTCAGACAACAATGAAATAAAGGCTGAACGCTACGTCACCTTGATCGCCTTCTCGTTATCCAGCGACCGCTCCACCAGCATCAACCCCAACTCACTTATCCGGTAAATCGCCATCGCCAGATGCCGCGGCTTGTCGTCCAGGCTGTCCGCCAGGTCGAGCAGCAAAGTGCTGACCGTAGAAAAGGTTTCGTAGGTCTCGATGTTCAACGCTTCGGGATTGGCATCGGCGACAACGGTGAACATTTTCATGGCGCGGTCCTGGGAAGAGCGAAGGGATTCGACGTCGGGTTTGAGGTAATGGTCCAGCGCCTTGTCGGCGGCGGCGTGGAGCTTTCTTGAATCGAGGGTGGCGTAGGGGGAAACCGGGTCGGTTTCTGGGGGTGGATTTGGTGTTGGTTTGAACATGATCGATCTCCGTAATAGGGCCACCACCGTCTCGCGACTAAACGGAGGGTGGCGGCTGGACGCAGGTTAGTCGACCGGCGGAGATACGAATTCCGGCGCGCCCGAGGGCGCCCTGCGAACAGCCACCATCAAGTGCGGGGATAGGGAATACCCGACTGGATGACGCTTGTGCACATGTATCGAACCGCCGGGCGACTAAACCCGATCGCTGATTGGCAGCGACGCGGATCAAGTTACGGGGCAAGGCCAAGGTGCACAAGCCGGCGGATTCTGGCGGATGTGTAGTCCGTTGCGCAAGGCGCTGTAGTCACTTGGCGAACGCCTGATAAATCGAGGCGAAGCGCGTTTCCACGGTTGTACCGTTCGTCGGAACTGTCAGATTTTACAGGTAGGCAGCGCGCCGGTTTGCGACGTAGAAAGGTGCCTTGGAATATCCACTGGTTGGCGTCGGGAGAGGGTTATGTCGGACGATGATGATCATGTCACCGCATCAGGAAGCAATGAAGCGTTCGTGGAGGGCGATCGGCTGCAACAGTTTTCAAGCGAAACAAATACCCTAAGACCACCCCCACAGCCCGTTATCGAAACATATGATGAGAGAAACTCTGTTGTAGGTGGAACCATCGTTCATGGGGACTACGATTGGATTAAAATTTTGCAGCATCCCGATACGACAGTGGAGTTGGCCAGTTCTTCTTTTTATTCGCCTGGGCAATGGTATTTAAATCTGGATCCTAATCTCAAGTCTGATAATTATAGAATCATCGCTCGAGTATTCGGCCCAGGTGGGTTTAAATATTCTTTACCTAAAGATATAACTATTGTCGGAGCACCGAACATTGAGACACCCGTCGAGGGTGCAGTGGTGGAAGGCAGCCAATTGGTAGAAATCAGTGGTGATAATGTAGTGCCTGGTCATCCAGCCCGTATTACTGAAGGCCCAGTTAATATAGGGACAGAAATTGGTGTATCTGGACCTGCCGATACCAATGGGGCTTGGACAATAAAGTTGGATCTATCTGCGTACGATAAAGCATTCAGTTTCAGGGTGTGGGACGCTACCCGTAACCGCGTGTCAAATTCTTCGTTTCGCAAAATCCATCTGCAGACTATTCCCGTTATCGACGTGCCAGATTCCGGTGCGGTCACTGATCCGCGAGGAGAGATATCCGGACACGGTGGTATACCAGGGGGCTTTGTTGAGGTGCTCAGAGATCTTGATCATCTATTTAAGGTCGGCCAGGGGGCGGTGGGGGCGGATGGCAAGTGGAAGATTGATCAGTACGACAACGATATACCCGCGGGCATATTTACTGCTGTTCCGCGCCTCACTTATTCAGGTAATAAAACTATTGGTGGCCCGCGCACTTTTAAAGTCCTTCCTCCCGCATTAACCGAAGTTATCGTCACCTATCCTACCGAAACCACGGTGAAGTTTTCCGGCCACGGCCATGCCGGTGCTACGGTCGATATCAGGATTGTCAGTGGCCCGGGTGGAGCTGCGCCACCCTCTGTGTTGGTGAAAGCCAATGGCGAATGGGATACGACGGCAGAGAACTGGACTCCGGGCCTGTACACACTGACGGCAATTCAGAAAGTTCCCGACAATGCCAATGGCTGGATCGAATCGCAGCCATTCCAGTTCACCGTCAACCGGCAACTGGAAGATCCGACCGATGTGCAGTACACGAAGGATTACCAGCCTGTTTTTTCAGGCGATGGTCGAACCGGCGCTACGGTAACGATTGCCAATCCAGGCAACACCTCCACGGCCGCCCCCGATGCGACTGTTATCAATGGCAAGTGGTCGAGCAAGTCTTCAGAAGTGTGGGGCCCGACACTCGATCGAAAAGTTTATATCAGGCAATTCCTGAATGGTCAGTGGTCGCCGAGCTGGGTCGAGTTGAATGTCTGTATCCCGCCGTTGGCACCGGTTATCAGCAAGGTGGACGTGAATGGCTTCTTCGTCGTCATTTCGGGAACCTGCTGGCTGAATGCTGACGTTGAGCTCACCTTCAGTGACAGCGATGGGACATTTGTTGCCGATGTGACCCGTACAGACTGGAGCTTCCAGCGCGCGGAACCCTTCGAACCGGACATCCGCCATATCGTCGCCGTGACCCAGACCGCCGCCGGGCAAACCTCACTGGCCGCATCCGAAACCTTCCAGATCGATTCGCTCATCCCCAAGCCGGTCATCACGCAACCCGCCCCCAACGCAGAGGTTGGTCGCGACATAACTGTCCAGGGGAATAACGGCCTGGCAGGGGCCACGATGCAACTGCGCGATGTCCGATTCGGTGGGGTGCTGGGTGAACCCAAATTGCTGACGGACGATGACGAATGGTCGATCGACCTCTCACTCGATATTTTTGAGTACACCATCGAAGCTCAACAAACGCTCAACGAACGGGAATCGCTGCCCAGTGATCCGTGCACGTTCGAAGTCGTGGTGATGCCACCGTTCATCACAAATCCGAAAGAGAACGATGATCTGCCGCGAACCTCGACACTGGAGGGCTGGGCCATGCCGGGCGGGCGAGTCGTAGTGTTGCTGGAGGGCGAAGCCGAGCCTTTACTCACGAACGTTGCGGTGGACAACAACGGCCGCTGGAAAGCCGAGGTGACCTTGCCGGTGGGGGCTAAAACCATCTGGGCCAAGCAAACCTTTGAAGAGCAGACGTCAAAAGACAGCCAGCCATTGAGCTACCAGGTGGTGCCGGCAAAGCCAAGTATCGAAACCCCAACGGCGGACGACCACGTCGGTCGTCAGGTGGTGGTGTCAGGCTTCGGCGAGCCGGGGGACAGGGTGGCTGTGATACTGATCAACGGGGGGCGTACGGTGTTGGGGCAGGGTCCGGTACTGGAAGATCGCACGTGGTCGGTGACGGTGGCATTCGATCAGCCCGGTGGCGGTTACGGTCTGGTGGCCGTGGCCTCGTGCGACGGCTTCGATTCCGCCGATTCCCTCGAACGATCGGTGGTGCTGGGTACGTACGTGCCCACTATCGAGTCGCCTGCAGCGGGACGACGGGTCAGTCACCCGGTCGAGTTCAAAGGCCTGGGGGCGGTGGGTGTCGGGGAAGTTGTGAGCTGGTTTAACCCCGACGTGAAATGGGCCGTGAATATTTCCGTCTCCGGGGAATGGCACGGTGTGGCCTCGCAACCGCTGCCCCTTGGCGGCCAGTGGTGCTGGTTCTGGCAAACCCTCACAAACGGCGAGGAGGGCGAGACGGTTTCCGACTGGGTCGAGAGCAAGCGCTTCGAAGTCGTGCCTGCCCCGTCAACGGAACCCAGATACCAAACATCCGACGAGCGGTCATAAAACCTGTCAGTTCTGACAGTAGACGATGGCTGTGTCCTGGCGCCAAATCTCTTTCACCGAACGCATAGCCTGAGGTTTGTCAGGCTGTCGCGGGTTGCTACCGACTCAAGGAATCTGAACCATGGCTGACGTGTCCATCCGCCCCGCCTCGCAACTGTTAGAAGATATGACTCATCCGGAAACGCGCGAAACCAATTCCGGGTTGCGAGCCTACCTCGAGAAGGGCGGATCAATCTTCTCTCTGGTGGAAAAAGGCCATGAGCAGGTGGCCCGCGATTTTGGGGTCAACCCGCAGGACGCAAAGCAGCTTCTGCGAGGGCTCAACAGCATGGTCATCCATGTGCGCCGCCAGTTTATCGAACACTCGCTGACGGGTGGTGAAAAGGCTGTGGCAAGGCCATCGAGCGGGTTGTTGTCGTTTGTCACGGGGCCAAATTATGAGCAGTTGTTCGGTACCCCGTTTGACACGCTGTGTCCACCGGATGCGCTGGAGTCGATCGCGTCGCCAGTGGCTTACCTGATCGAACTGCTGCGATGGATCAGAGACCGTATCGAAGCGTATGGCGTGGCTGAGGAAAAATTCCCCCTGCACGATCGCCGCACAGACCTGAAAAAACTCTCTGTGGACTTCAACGCGGTGCACAAGTCGGTATCCGCAGTCGACATTATCGTTTCGGTGTTGGAAGACTTCATCACCAGTCATGAGCCGGATGCGAAGCTTGAAGAGGCGTTGATTGAGGCGCGCTACCCGAACGGACTGCCGTATTACCAGCATTGGGTCACCATGGATGCCATTGCGCTGGACCTTGGTCTGTCGGTGGGTAATTTTGCGCACGTGATTGACTTTCACTTCCCTTATTTTCTGCTACCGGGGGCTTGGGGAGCCGATGCCGGACGCGCGATGGCCCATGCCTCGCGGATGGGGCCTTATCAGCGCAAGCTGCTGACGGAGCCTCCCGCAGTGTTTGATGGGAGAGAAGCTTTTTTCGCTCGAAACTTCGGTACAGACGATTTGTACAAGTATCAAAACCTGGATCAAGTAAATTTCTTCGGTGAACGGTCAAAACTCGATACTCGCGGAATCGAGACATTGCTATCAGTCGGCAATTTCGAGCCGGTGCGCTCAGCCAATGTGACGTACGAACCGGTTACGCCGGCAGGCCCGGAAAGCGAGCTTTTCGGTTCGACTTACGTCAATGCACGTACAGCACCCCCTATCAAGATTACGAGTGGCGGAGAGGGGCCGTCTTTCCTGCATCGATTGTCAGCGAAACCCGATATCGCCGAGGATTTTGCCCGATTTGACCGATTGAACCGCAAGGTGCGTCTGGACATTTTGCTGGACATGCCAAGCAACGAGGTTGATGCCTTGCTGGCCGCCGCCATCCGGGCTGACGTGCGCGGCGGCGCGACCGCAGGCAAGTGGTGGATAACGGACAACGTGGTGCATGCACTGGGCCTTTTTCAGTTATTTCGCGAACGCTACGGCTGTACTGCGCAAGACTTCGCGGTGTTTATCGATGCGCTGTCGATTTACGGTCGCGGGGACGCGCTCTCGCAATTCGATCAGGTGTTCAATAGCCAAGGCAATTATCGTCAGCCCTTGAAGCTCGATAACCTGGAGTTCGCGACGCTGCCCGCAGAAGGGGCGACCGACTTGACGGTCAACCAACTGTGCAGCGGGCTGGATATTGATTTGCAGACCTACGCTTACCTTGCCCTGGTAATTGCTCAGGCGCACAACCTCACCGACAAAACAAAACTTAAAAGAAGCGCGGCGATCATTTCAAGTTTCTACCGACTGGTGACGCTGGCGCGAATGTTGGACATCACACCGGTAGAAGGCGTGTTGATGCTGACGTTGCTGGGTGGAGAAAGCTGGGTCAAGGGGCTGGCTGGGCTCCCGCAAATCAACAACGGCTCAGAAAGCGCACCGGATGTGTTGAACCTGATCTACGCCATGCATTCCTGTGTGGGCTGGTGCAAGGATCGTGATATCCCGGTGCTGTGGATGCTGCAGCAAGTGTCTGAACCGCGACCCAGTGCCTCCTCGGAACTTGAACTGCAACTGTTCACGCAGGTTGGCAACCTGCTGCCGGCCGCGTTGTTGACCAACGCCGGGCTGTTAATGGCCGGGGTGCCGGCGCTGCCGGCTGCTGATTGGCTCGATCTGCTGCGGGGCGTGGCTGATGCTGATGGTCTGGTGCTGGCACCGCGCACGATTGAATCTGCATACCCGGCCTATGCTCGCGCAGAAATTGAAAAGGCGGTCAAGGACGGCTTGGGCGACATTGAGGCCACGTTGCGCGCGGCCATTGTCGAACAAATGTTCGGTGTGCTCGTGCAGGCCCGGGACGCTCAGGCGTCGGTGGTCAAGGAATGCCTGGCGGTGTATGCCGGTGTTGATGCAGAGCAAGCCATTCAGGTGCTCGACTGGGCCAATGCAACGATTTATCAGCTACTGCGTCTGGTGGTCGAACGGATCGGCACGGGGTCTGAAGAACCTGTGCGTGTGCGCAATGAACAGCCTGATCCCCTGCTCACGTTGCTGGCCGATGTGCGCCGTCGCAGTGCGGTGGTGACCAGACTGAATCTGAGTGCCGTCCTGCTGCGCGAATACCTGGATTACGGTTATCGCTCCTGGATAGGGCAGGACGACAAACATGCGTTCTCGGTGGGAACGCTCTACTACCTCACCGCGCTCACCCGGGCGTTCGAACTGAGCGAACAACCGGCGCAGAAACTGTTCGACTATCTACGTCAGGTCAACGAACTGCCGAACATAAACGGTGATGCGTTGGCCCTGGCCCAGCAGGCCTCGTCCATCATACTGGCCGAGTTTTTTGGCTGGAGCGTCCAGGAAGTGCGCGAGTGTGTCGCTCGTATAGATCCGGCCCTCAAGGTTCTGAAAAACCTGAAACAGCTGGACATGTTGATGCGCATCCTTGTGCTGTCGAAGCACAGCGGTATGAAAGCCCTGACGATTTTCCAGATCGGCAAGTTGCCTGAGACCGTTGATACGCCCGCTGCCAAGCAAGAGTATGCCACTGCCGCCGAGAACGCCCTGTTGAGCCTGTCCGAATCGCCCGAGCCTTCTGTTCAAACCGCAAGCGATCTCAAGCAACTCGTCGACCTGCAATGCACAGTGGTCGGCGGCAACTCTGTGGTGGCTAATAAACCTGGCGAGAAAATCTCTTTCAAGGTGACCCTCAAGGATGCAGCGGGTGCTCCATTGAAGGGGGTCAATGTTTACTGGCACGCCACCCTGGGCAACATTGGCACACTAGCGACCGGGACGGATGGAACGCTCGTAGCGGTGTTTATCCCGGGCAGCATGATGGGCACGGAAACGCCGCTGTTCTGGCTGGATCTGTTTGACGCGCAACCTGCCCCTGTCATTGAGGTCATAGCCGACCCCTTGAGCCTGCAATTTCCGCGACCACTCATGTCCCCGATACCGTTGGGCCCCGTGGCAGTTGGTGACGAAGTCGAACTCTACGCCAAGCTGATGGACAGGTATGGAAATCTTGGAGAAAGCCAACTCGTGCAGTGGTTCTCTGAAACCGAAGGGAAGGAGGATATATCCGTCATTATTCGGCCCCGCCAGGGCTTTACCGACAAGAACGGGCTCACGCGAGTGTTTGTCTCCTGCAGCGGCGGAACAGTCAATTTCAGCGTCCGGGCCGAGAGCAACGTTGAGGCCGTTTACGGTCCCATCACTTTCGAGGGTGATAGGAGCCCTGGATGAAGGTATCGCTGGCTGACGTGCGTCCCCCGGTTAAAGGCTAAGGAGAAAGGATCATGGCATCGAATATCATGGGTTTGCTGTCGGAAAAACGTCGCTCCGCGTTGATGGAATACTGCATCGGTAATGTCAAAAAAGAAGGAGAGAAGTCTTACTTCTTTATGAGAACAGCGGAAGACCTGTTCGAACTGCTGCGCATGGATCCGCTGGACAGCTACCCGGTGCAGAGTTCCTGGGTTGCTGAAGCAATCAGTTGTGCTCAGCAGTACATTCATGCGGTGTACCGCAAGCTGGAGCCCGGCTACACAAAGCACTCGTTCGGCAAACACGACCTGGACACCTGGGAACTCTACAACAATTATCCGACCTGGGCGGCGCTGCAACTGATCTTGTGCTACCCGGAAAACTTCATGAGCGCTTTTGTTCGCCAGCGCAAGACCAGCCTGTTCAAAGCCCTCGAAAACAACTTGAACCAGAGCAGTTTGACCACCGACTCCGTCCAGGCGGCATTGCAGGACTATCTGCACACCTTCGAGAAGACCTGCGATCTGGACGTGTGCAGCTGCTACATGGGCGGCTTCAAAGGGGATACCTCACGCCCGCCAACGCCCGCTCGAGCGGATTACTTCTTTGTTGGCCGCACGCGGACCGAGCCGCCCCAATACTTCTGGCGCAAGGCTGAAGTTGAACTCGGCACTCAACAAACTGCCATCAATCCGGCGGCGTGGCGTGAATGGCAACCCGTGAATATTCCCTCGGGTGCGACGGTGCTGGACATTCGGCTGGTGTTCTGGAATGGGCGGTTGTGTGTGGTGTGGGCCGATTGGCGCGACAAGTCCGTCGATCAACCGGAGGGTTCGGATTTTCCCTACCGACTCGATATCCACCTGGCTTTCATGACGCAAAACGGTCAGTGGTCGGCACCGCTGAGTCTGCATGCTTCTGCGCATAAGGAAGACCTTTCCGCAGACGTTCGGCTGATTGCGACTGTGTTGGTCAGTGAGCAGCATCCCAAGGGCACGCTGGAAGTGATGTTGACTAATGGCAAGACTGGCACGGGCTCCCTCAAGGTCGCGGTTGTAAGGGATGTGCTGATGCGCCGCGTGGAAGAGGGTGACGGCTACTGGCTCGAACATGCGGCGCAACGATTTGCTACCCCCTTGACGGTGCAGCATACGTTGATCAGTCGACTGCCAGTCGTTGTAACTTACGATCCCAATGTGAACGAGTTAATAGAATTTCTGGATTTGCGCGTCGTTGTGGTACCTGTTGATGGCTACGATGTGCTGCTTGTCCAAGGTTTTTGCCGACCAACGACTTGGCCCGGAACGGACATTGAATTTGAGTTGAAGTTAAAAAATTCGGCCGACGGCGACCCGGCACCGATAAAGAAAATCTTTCCGAGCGCCGGGGGCTGGAGTACCGAATGGCTGGTCTTTAAACGGGTGAAGGGTGGATGGTCGAGTGCGGCTGAATTTTCCTTTGGTGAAACCACCCGTAAATTCAAACACTTCGCAATAACGATCTCCAACGTTGTGCACTTCCCCCCTCCGGCCCTGCTTAAAAACACTGTTGATGCAGCGCAGTTTCTGAAGCTCAATCAGGCGGAACTGGCGCTGCAATACACTCGCCTGAACTCGCTGTTCGGTCCCGACATCGTCCAGCTTTCCAACATTTCCATCGATGCCGTACTGAATTGGGGCACACAGTTCCTGAAGGAACCGGGCCCGACCGGGGTAGTGTTCAACGAGCCGAACGGTGCATTCGACGGCGCCAACGGGTTGTTTTACTGGGAGCTGTTTTTTCACCTGGCGCACCTGGTGGCCACACGCTTGCGTGAGGAAGGCAGGTTTAATGAAGCGCAGAACTGGTTGCGCTCTGTGTTTGATCCACAAGCTACTGCAGATGAATCTTCCGAGCCGGATGCAAAGCCGCGGTACTGGCGCTGCCGGCCATTGACGAACCCCGGTAATCCCGGCTCTGAAACCCAGGACCCGACCGACCCGGATGCCATCGGCTATTCAGCCCCCCGGCACTTTCAGATTCTGATGTTTACCGAGTACGTCAATAATCTGATGGCATGGGGCGACTGGTATTACCGTCAACTGACCCGTGACAGCCTGGTGGCGGCCAAGTTGTGCTACGTCCAGGCCAAGTTCCTGATGGGCAAGGCGCCGTTGGTGCGCACGGTGAACAGTTGGAAAACGGCGACCGTTGATTCTCTTTTAGGAAACAGTGGTTCGCGGTCGGCGCTGGAGGGCTTTGAACTAAACCTCGATTACGGACTGGAGGATTTCCCTGCTGCCTGCGAAAACCCGCCACTGATGGGGCTATTAGCGGTCGGCCCTTTTAAAATTCCGATCAACCAGATATTGCTGGATCTGTTTGCACGACCCGACCATCGCCTGCACAACTTGCGCAATAATCTCACTATCGACGGCGCGTCGTCGAACATCCTGTTGTTCGAACCGCCAGCAGACCCTGATCAATTGCTGCGCGATCTCGCGGCGGGTGGCGTTGCAGGGCCGAGACCGATGGGGGGCCGGCTGGTGGTGGGTGCCTTTCGTTGGCGCGTTCTATTCGAGGCGGCGTTACGTGCCGTGCAGAGCTTGCAGGATAACGGCGCTCAGGTACTGAACCTGCTTGATCGACGGGACCGGGCGGCGCAGGAGGAATTGCAGCAAAAGCATTTGGTGGAACTGGGTACCTATGCCGAGACCCTGCAACGGCAGAACATCGACCAAATGGAAGCGAGTGTGTCTGCGCTGTCGAATAGCCGAGCGGTGGCGCAAGAGCGGGCCGAGGCGTATGCGCAACTCGCTAAGGACAACATATCGGATGTTGAATACTCAGTCATGGACAGTCTGCTTCAGTCAAAAGTACTGGCGCTCACCTCTTCAGCGATTAAGCCCTTTGGTGCACTTCTTGCCACTATACCCAACATTTTTGGCTTGGCGGCCGGTGGCCATCGTCCCGATAAAGCGGTCGATGCTGTTTGTTACGGCTTGGACATCGCCGCCGCGGCGCTGCAAATTGATGCGGACCGACAAGCCACCACCGAAGCCTACCGCCGCCGCCGCGCCGATTGGGAATTGCAAAGCAAGCAGGCACTGGCGGAGGTTCGGGCGATCGACGCTCAGATCGTCGCGCAACAACATGCCGTACGGGCGGCCCGGACCAGCCTGGATCAGACCCTGCAAGCCAACAGTCAGGCATTGACGGTTTTCAACTTTCTGAAAAAACGTGCGACCAACGCCGAACTGTACGGCTGGATGTTGGGCCAGCTCAAGGCGTTGCATTATCAGGCTTACGATGCGGTGGTCAGCCTGTGCCTCAGCGCCCAGGCTTCGCTCAGTGCCGAAACCGGCGATTACGACTCGCAGATTCCCCTGCCTCAAGTGTGGGTGGACTTGCGTCACGGCCTGACAGCAGCCGAGCACCTGCATGGGTATCTGCTGCGTATCGAGCGCGAATACCTGCAACGCCATGAGCGGCGTCTGGAACTGATTAAAACCATCTCTTTGCGGCAGTTGTTTGAAGACACGGTCGATCCGCAGACCGGAATAGCGGACTGGAAAACTGCATTGGAGCAGTTGCTCAGCAGCGGATCGCTTGAATTCAAGCTCACCCAGCTGCTCTTCGATCGCGATCATCCGGGGCACTACTGCCGGCAGATCAGTTCGGTGGAAGTCGATCTGCCGATGCTGCTCGGGCCTTACGAAAATGTGATCGCCACGTTGCTTCAGATCAGCAGCATGGTCGCGACCCAGGCAACCGCCCAATCAGTGAAATACCTGCACAAACCTGAAGGCGCTGTGGCCCCGGCCGATGTGCAAATCAACCTGCGCAGCGGTCAGCGAATAGCCCTGTCGACGGGCCGCGACGACAGCGGCATGGTCGCGACGAAACCCGATGAAGGTTTGCTCAACCCTTTCGAAAACACCGGGGTGGTCTCGCGCTGGGTGTTGAATTTTCCCTGGCCAGGCAAAGAGCCGCAGCGGTCGATGCTGGCTTCTCTAACCGACATCATCGTGCGTATTCGTTACACGGCCAAAGTCGGCGTGCCGACCTTCACGCGCAAAGTGGAAGACATGGTGACCCAGGCCACCACTACAGGGCGAAACAAAAAGGACGAAGGAGCAGGCAGCCATGCGTGAACCCATCATTCAGGCTGATGAGAATCTGGTTCTCAACGGGGATTTCACCGAGGCGCTCAGCCATTGGACAAAAGGCCCGGACAATCAGGATTGGCTAGGTATACAGAAAGAGTTCTATCAGGGCGACTTCATTCCTTTTCTGGCTGCCGGTAATGAGTCTTCGGTCAGTCAGGAGATAAAACTCCCCATGGATGCTGGCCCTGATGCAGGGTATGTCCTGAGCTTTCTGTGCGAGACACGACATACCCAAGCGGGTTTGATGCGGATCAACATCAATGGCTCGGAGGAAAAACAGGAGATCAGCCTTGAACCGGGCGGGCAACGTAATCAGGAGGAGGATCAACTGCGTCGGGCCAGCGGGCAGCCGTTGGAACTCTTCCCTATCCAGTACGACGTCCCATTGGAGCTGGACCTTAAAAGTCAGGACGTAATCACCATAAGCATATTCAGCCCCAAGAATGAACCTTCGGACTATTTATCGAAGATCTGCATCACTGGAATCAAGCTCGCCTTGCACCTGGGGCCGGTAGAGGTGCAAACACTGTTGCTCGACGGCAACCCCGTCCAGACGGGACGGCCTTTGTACCTGTGCGTGGACGCCGCCCACACGTTGAAGTTCGAGCTTGCGGACGACAACGTGTGGCTGGGTACCCGCGCTGCGCTGATCAGCGAAAACAACCCGGACGACGCGATTCTCGCGACGCCGGACTGGGGCGTCAATCAGCGGGTTGAGGATGGATGGGAGATCAGTTGCCCGTTTATGGACGTTGACGACCCTGTCCTCCTTTTGCTGTCTCTGCTTAACCAGTACACCGCCGAACCTTACCGGATGAATGTGTCGCTCGGGCACCATCGATTGGCGTTCCGTGAATGGCTTGAGCCGGCTTATTATCCGGTGCTGGAACTCGACCAGAGTGTACGGTTGGGGGTCAAGGTGATTTCGCATTACACCTCGCTGGCTGTCAGCGGGAGGCCGGTGACGTGGACACTTTCCGAACAGGTAATAGGTGTAACCGATACCAATGACGAAGGCTGGGCGTATTTTGAATTTCGGCCGACGCAAGCGGGTGACGTCGACATCCAAGCATCGGTCGAGAGTTTGTACTTCGCCACGGGCGTCCTCACTCACACGTTTGTAGTCCGGGTATTGGCTACGGATCCGTGGAAGGATGTCTCAGCGGTCGTCGAGGGCGTTGCGACGCCTTGGGAAGAAAAAACCGGCTACCCCAATCGGGGTTCTGTTTATGCCGTGAACGTAAAACTGCCTGCCACGTTATCGGATGCAGATTTTGCGCTGCATTGGAGCGGTGTCTCCCATGGGCAACTGGGTGTTGCCATCAGTCCTGATCTTGAGGTTCCAGTGCCGGGCACGGACGGCGAGCTTACCTGGTTGCTGACGAGCGAAGACAACCTGGATGGCCAGTTCTGGCTGTCGCTGGTCTGCTCGAAATTGCTCCTGCCTTCGCCGAAAAAAACCATGTCGCTGGCGCGCAACCTGGTCAAGGTCGGTGATGTGCGTGAGGCGAACAAGTTTCCGGTGGTGGATGAAGAGGACAGTGTCTTTTTGCGCGTTCAGGTGGTTCACGAGGTGAACGGCGGGACCGGCGATCCGGTCATCGGCGCACTGGTTGACTGGAAGACGTTCGATGAAACGATCTCGACCCGCACGGGTTCCGGCGGCTGGGCCAGTGTGCAATGGATGCCAAGAAGCGCCAGGGAACATGTCGTCACTGCCAGCGTCCGCGCCCATGCGGAAGCCGTTGCAGTTGACCATCCGTTCACTGTGAAGGCGATCGCGACCAGTCCCTGGAAGAGTGAGGTCAAGATCCTGCTTGATGGGGTGGAAGTCGATCGGGTTGAGCTGGGTGTGCTCTGTCGACGTGGACAAACCCATACCCTTAAAGTCCAGCCTCTACCTAATAGCCCATGGACCGGTAAAAACATCAGTTTGCAATGGCGAAATGAGGATCCGCGTATCGGACTGTTTCCCGCTGATCTGGATATGCGCAAACCTCTAGTGGCATCAGGCGTGGAGTGGAGGCTCGATTCAGACGCGAATGAGAGCACCAGCAGCCTGTTTGATCTGGAGCTGCAGCTTGAGGAGGAGCCGACTGTTCGAGCGCTTTTTGGGCGATTGGTGTCGGTGGATCTGAAAGAAGAAATGAGTCTGATGCTCGATCAGATAAAGGCAACACTCGATGGCCAGACGTTCTATCCCTGCCTGGGTGCACTTCACCATTTTAACGTAATGCCCCATGCGCTGAGCTCGCTGGTGGGATTGATGGCATCGCTGACATGGTCGGGAACACCCGCCGGTGAACTGGGCGCAACCATCAACCCCGAGTCCGGTGTCTCACAACGCCTCAGTGACGGAGGTGCGGTCTGGGTGCTGGACTTTAAACACAGCCTGGAATCGGGCCAGTTTTTCTTGACGTTGGCACTGCCTCAGCTGCGCTTTGTCGCCACCGCGACCTCGATGTTGCTGGCGCACAACAAAGTCAGGATTGAGGCATCGGACGAATCGGCGGTGGATCCGGTCATTGGGGAAGAGCCTGCCTGGCTGTCGGTCAATGTGGTCTCCCATTTCACCGGGGAGCCGGTGGATCAGGTGCCGGTGAAGTGGATGGCTAACAACTCAACTGTGGTTCCAACCGGTGTCGATGGCTGGTCCATGTTTCCTTTTAAACCGAATGATGCTCAGCAGGTACATCGGGTGGAGGCCGTGGTAGCGAGTCCTTACGACGGTTTTGAAGAGAAACGTGTCATGACGGTCCGTGCGCTGGCAAGCGATCCGTGGGCGGGGCTGACGGTCAGTTTTGATGGCAAGGAACCCCGGTCTTGGGGCCTGAAAACCTACTTCCCGCGCCGCAAGGGTCGACACGTTATGAATTTGGAGGCTTCCGCAAGCAGCGAATTGTTTGGTAAGGCCTTGACGCTGGGAATGACCGGAACCGGACCTGCTGCACTGGGTATCAAATTTTTGTCGGAAGGCCTCGGGGTGCCACGGCGGTTCGAGAGCACGGGTTTGCAATACGAGTTCATTGTGGGTGATTTGATTAACGGCAGATTTGCGTTTTGCCTGTCGTCCGAACGGCTGGCGAGCCTGTCACCGCCTAATGCGATATCCGTGGGGCCGGGGTCGCAGGTGCTGAAAATCAGCGGCAACAGCGCTTTTCAGACACTGGACTGGGGGCAAGCGTTTGTTGGAACGGTCACGGTGGTGTCGGTTATAAGCGGCAGGCCGATGGTGGGTTGGACGGTAACCTGGCGTAGTCCTGATCTTGGGGTTGTGACCTCAGTGACCAATTATTACGGTGTGGCGCAAATTAGTTTTGTTCCAACCACGCCCGGAGCGAACGAGCTGACTGCGACGGTGGGGGATGAGCGCCATTCGGAATCGATAGCCCTGGCCTATACGCTCAATGAGCCGCGGAAAATCATTGAACTCGTTGAAGTAAACGATAGCGAACTGGCGAATGATCGGGCGACGGGAACTCGCGTACGGGCGAAAGTAATTTCCAGCCTTACCGGTTTGCCACTGGAAAATGTGGAAGTCATGTGGGCGAGTGGTAATAAACTTCTGCCTTCTTCGTTCACCAATGTGGACGGATTTGCCTGGCTGAGTTTTATCCCTGTTGCCCAGAATATGGATGTGTTATGGGCGACAGTTAAAGGTGGTGAAGGTGGCTGGGATTCGGTGCCGCTTGTTTATGAACAAGCAGCCGTGATCCAGTCACTCACCTGTGACAGACCCAGTACCTATCCCGGGCATGAAGTAAACGCTTGGGTCACGGTGATTGGCTCTCTCACAGGCCTGCCTTTGAAGGGCATCACGATCAAGTGGAGTTTTGCGGGGGAATCCTTGACTGACTCGGTTTCCGATGATGAGGGTGTTGCCTCGATTACGTTGGAAACACCTGGCGTGGGTGAATATGAATTGATGGCGTCTTTGGATTCAGCTTTGCCAGGTTCGAAGACGCAAGTGATAACGGTCAATCCTTTGGAGCAAGCCGTATTTGATAGTTTCTGGGCCCTACCTGCCATCATCCAGGTAGGCAAGTCTTCGATGATTACGGCGCGGGTCATGAAGTTATTGCCACCTCCGGCTTTATTGGCGGGGCGCAGGGTCGACTGGAACGTTAATGGCCTTCCTTTTGCGTCGCTGTACACTGGCGCCGGGGGCATGGTCAAACTCAATTTCCATGGTATTGAGGTTGGAGATGTAACAATCGAAGCTGTTATAAAAAACCAGAGCACTACTTTTAAACAATCCCTTGTCCTTAAAGTAGTTCGTTAGTGACTGTGGGTACAAAGGTAGAGGGGGCGTCAATCGGTAGATGCCGCTAAATCCCCCCAGCCCTTTTCCAGCTCAAATACCGCGTCACCAACTCGGCCCCCAACTCTGAGGGCCGGGCATCCACCACCGGCACTCCATGAGCACTCAACCGCTCATGGAGCTGCGCCCGGTCATTCAAGTAATCCACCGTCCCGCAATAGACCAGCGCTTCCGGCAAAGTCTGCACCGGTGCGTGTCGCAAATTGTCGAGCAAGTCTTCCCGCAGGCTCGCCACCAACACTCGATGCAGTTTGCTCAGGCGTTTAACGGCGGTGAGCAGTTCTTCATCGTCTTCGTCGCGCAGGTTGGTGACCAGCACCACCAGCGCCCGGCGTTTTTGTCGGGCCAGTAGTTGCGTGGCGGCGGCCTGATAGTCGGCGGGGCGTTGGGTACTGTCGAGGTCGTAGACGGTGTTGAGCAATACATTGAGTTGGCCCGTGCCTTTGACCGGGGCGAGGTAATGCGCTCGGTCACTGGCGAAGGTGCTCAGGCCCACTGCATCGCCTTGGCGCAGAGCGATGTAACTGAGCAACAGGCAGGCATTGAGTGCGTGATCGAAATGGGCCAGTTCGCCGTCCTGGCTGCGCATCCGTCGGCCGCAATCGAGCATGAAGATGATTTGTTGGTCGCGCTCGTCCTGGTACTCGCGGGCGATGGGCGTGCGTTGGCGGGCGGTGGCTTTCCAGTCGATCTGGCGCAGGCTGTCGCCTTCGCGGAATTCGCGCAGTTGATGGAATTCCAGGCCCAGGCCACGCCGTTGGCGCTGGCGCACGCCGAGTTGGCTGAGCCAGTTATCCACCGCCAGCAGTTCACCGCCGTAGAGACGGGCGAAGTCGGGGTAGACGCGGGTGCTGTCGGTCACGTTGATGAGGCGTTTGCCGGACCACAGGCCCATTGGACTGGGCAGGTTGATCTCGCAGTGTTCGAAGGTGAAGTGGCCGCGCTTGAGGGGACGCAGGCGGTAGCCGACAAGGCTCTGTTGACCGGGTTGCAGTTCTGCCAGAAGCGGGAGGTTTTCGAAACTCAGGCCTTCCGGTACATGGTCGAAGATCTGAATGTTCAGGGGTTGAACGAAGTCATGCTCGACCTCCAGTCGCACTTCGCTCCATCGACCAAGCGCGAGGCTGCCGGGCATTTGCCGGTTTACGCGAGGCGAGGGCAGGCGTTTGAGGCGGATGGCATCAAGTGTCGCCAAGGCCAACAGAGCCAGCAGTAATCCCCAGTGGATCGACAGCAGGCGCGACGGTACGTCGAACTCCAATGCCCGCAATGTGCCCAGAACGATGCCGAAGGCCAGCAGGATGGCGAGCCAGATCAGCAACAGGCGCGAGGGTTTCATGGCTGCACGCCTTTTGTGGCGAGGGAGCTTGCTCCCGCTGGGTTGCGCAGCAGCCCCAAAACCATCCGGCGCAGAGTGTCAGATAAAACGTGTACTTCTGATTTGCGACTGCTGCGCAGCCGAGCGGGAGCAAGCTCCCTCGCCACAGGGCTTGTGTTGGACAGGGATCTGTTCACAAACGCGGCGCCGGCACTTGATCGAGCAGCTGCTTGAGCACTTGATCAACGTCCAGCCCTTCGATGTCGAGCTCCGGTGCAATGCGCACGCGATGACGCAGCACCGCCAGCGCGCAGCCTTTGATGTCATCCGGAATCACGAAGTCGCCACCGCGCAGCAGCGCCCGGGCGCGGGCGCAACGTACCAGCGCAATGGAGGCGCGTGGCCCGGCACCGAGGGTCAGGCCCGGCCAGGTGCGGGTGGTGCGGGCCAGGCGCACGGCGTAATCGAGGACCTGATCGTCCAGCGGCAGATCGCTGGCAATGCGCTGCAAGGCCATTACGTCTTTGGCTTGCAATACGGTGCGCAGCGGTTGTACGTCGAGCATGTCGGCGCGGGTCGAACGGCTGACCTGACGAACCATGTCCAGCTCTTGATCGGCGTCGGGGTAATCCATGCGCACCTTGAGCATGAAGCGGTCGAGCTCGGCTTCAGGCAGCGGATACGTGCCTTCCTGTTCAATCGGGTTTTGCGTGGCGAGCACCATGAACGGTTGCACGATGGGCAGGGCGCGGCCTTCGAGGGTGACCTGGCGTTCCTGCATGGCTTCGAGCAGCGCGGCCTGGGTTTTCGCCGGGGCGCGGTTGATCTCGTCGGCCAGCAGCAGATTGGTGAACAGCGGACCTTTGCGCAGTTTGAACTGCTCGGTGTTCAGGTCGTAGACCGCGTGCCCGGTGACGTCGCTGGGCATCAGGTCCGGGGTGAACTGGATGCGTGCGAACTCGCCGCCGAAGCAGCGGGCGAGGGCGCGCACCAGAAGTGTTTTCCCCAAACCCGGTACACCTTCGAGCAGCACGTGGCCGCCGGCGATCAGCGCGGTGAGGACGTCGTCGATCACGCTGTTCTGGCCGATCACGGCTTTCTGCAACTCATTGCGCACGGCCTGGGCCAACTGACTGGCGCGCTGGCGTTGCTGGGCCGCGTGGGTCGCGCTGCCGGGCTCGATCTGTTGACTCATAGCGTGTTCCTCAAGGTTTGCAGGTGCGCGACCTGACGGCTGAAATCAGCGCTGGACAGCCGCTTTTTCGGTCGCGGGCTCATCGCCTGACTGATGGCGCGTGTGGGTTGGCCGGTCAGGCGCGCAAGCACCAGCCATTGCTCGGCAACGCCGAGTTGTTCGAAACCGGGATGACGGTGCCGCACACGCCGCAGAATGTCTTGTTGCAAGGCTTGCAGCAGATGCTGCTGGCCGTTGCGGCGGAGCATGAAATCGGCGCTGGCGCGCAGGTGTTCCTGAAGTTGCCGGCGACCTTTCGCCGCCGGTTCCAGCAGCGGACCCTGGCGCACCGCGACGTGCCAGAGCGCAAGACCGATCAGGGCGATGAGGGCGACCAACGCCTGCGGGAAGTTGCGCAACAACAACGTCAGCAGGCTGTCGTGATCGGTGTTGAACAGCAGGGTCACGCTCGTGTCGGCGGTCAGGTACCAGAGCAGCCAGGCGTTGTCGTATTGGTCGATGTCCGGGGTTTTCCACAGGTCGGCATCGGTGACCACAGTGATCGATCCGAGCCCGTGGTTCAGTTGCATCATGTGGGTGGCCTTGCCGCTGTTGGCCCAGGCTTGCGCGAGGTTTTTCGGGTCTTCGAGATGGAACGCGGTATCGAAGCTGGCGTAGGCTGGCGCGTCCTCATCTTCCAGGTACAGCTTGGTCAGTTTGGGGTAGGGGTCGTCGAGGGGATCCGGCGGCGGGTCCTTGAGGTCTTTGCTTAGCGACTGGTGCAGCTGCACGCGATCGAGCAGCAGATCATTGCTCTGGCCAGCCTTTTCATCCCACAGCGACTGGGCGACAAACAACAGACGCCCGCCGGCCCGGGTCCAGTTCATCACCTGATCAATCTGGCGCGGCGTCATGTTGTAGCGATCACCGAGCAACAACAGGCTGTGTTGATGTGGATCGAGGGTGGGCAGCACGTCGAGGCTGTTGGCATGGCCGACGGTCAGGCCCTGTTTACGCAGGAAATGCTCGGCCGCCAGATAGGGATTGGCCTGGGCTTCGGGTGTGGGGCCGTGATCGATTTCTGCCTGATAGGGCGTGGCCTTCAGGTACAGATAAACACTCAGCGCGCCCACCAGCACGGTGATAAACACACCGACCGAAAGCCACAAACGCCGGCTCAACGGGCGGCTCCCGGGCCGAACAATATTCGCCAGCCGTCACACAGTTCCTGTTGCAAATGCGCGGGTGGCAGGCGATGCCCGTAGGCCATGTTCTGCCAGTGCCCGGTCAGGGTTTTGCTGAAGGCGAGCAAGGCCGGTTGCTGCAGTTGCTCGACGCGTTGCAGCACCTCGCCTTCGGTGTCGGCGGGTTTCAACGCCATGTTGTGGTCGTGCAACAAATGGCTGAGCAGGGCGCGATAAAGCAGCCCGAGAGCCGCGCGCGGATTGGTTTGCCAGAGGCTTTCGGCGCTGGCGGCAATGTCGGCGGGCAGGGTTTCGCGGCTCAGGTCCAGGCCGAACGCTTGCTGCGGCAACGGGCGTGCGGCTTTACGGTTTAACACTGGTCGACGGCTGACGAACGCCAGCAACCAGTCGCGGTAACGCCAGATCAACACGCCGATGCCACCGATTAATGCACTCCACAACAGCACTTCAATCAAGTGGGCGAGAAAGCCGAAACGCTGGCTGTCGAGCAGGCTGGCCAGCGCCTTCAGCCATTCAGGTGTTTTCCCGTCGTCCGGGGTTTTGGTGTCGGGCTGGTCTTCGCCAAACCGATAGCGGGTCACCGTTTCCTTGTTCTTGAATGGCGGCTGATCGAGAAGGGTTTTGATGCTGTCTCTGGAGGCCTGGCTGGTCAGCGGTTGGTCCAGCAGGCGTGGGCTGTCCGGGGTAATGACCGGCTCGGCGGCCCAGACGTTTTGTGCGGCCGGTACCAGCAGAATCGCCGCCAAAAGCAGCGTGACCGCCGTGGTGTTGAGGCGTTGGCGCAATCGGCGGAACACCAGTTCGATGTCCCAGGCTTCGAGCACTGTGCGCCGATTCAGATAAAGGCTGAAGCCGCAGGCCGCGTAGATCGGTTCCCAGACAATCAGCACCAGCACGTAAAAGGTGTTGGTCAGGTGTTCCAGCCATTTCCAGTCCTGTGTGGCGGCGGTGATCAAGGTCTGCCAGCTCCAGTCGAGTTCGACCTGCTGTGGCAGGAACATGTAGAACAACACCATCAAGCCAATCCACAGCGCGCTTTCCAGATGCACGCCGATGATCGTCAGCCACTGCGCGGCACCGGCGTTGCGCTGCAGCAGCACCCGCAAGCGCTGTTGTCGTTCGTCACCCGCCAGGCCTTCGAGTTGCACCACCGGCATCAGAAAACTGCGGCTCAGGCTCAGGCGTCGCCAGGTCAGGCTGGCCAGCAATTGTGGCTTGAGCAGGCGCGGCCATTGGCGCAGCGCCTGTTTCAAGGTAGGCGTTTCACCGAACATGGCTTTGGACAGGATGTACAAAGGCAGCCGCTCGAACGCCGGTTTGAACCACCAGAAGATGAACACGGCGAGGGAGGGTGAATCCCACAGGAAAAAGGTGAGCAGGGCGAAGATCGGCAAGGTGATGATGGCCCAGCTAGTCATCAGCAATCGTCGATGGCGCTGACTCAGCAGCACGCCCAGGTCCATGGCTTCCCAGGAGGTGCGCGGGCGGATCACCACCGTGGCGTCACTCAGGCGCATGGCGGGTTCGTCCGGCAAACAGCAGGTAAGTTGCCACCAATAGCCAAAGCGCCGCGCCGACCAGGTATTTGGTCATGGGCGCCGGCGCGGTCATCGACGACCAGTAGGCTTCGATAAACGCCGCAATCAGCAAAAACAGCATGACACCGCAGATCAGCAACACGCTTTTACGCGCTGCCAGCCGCAACGCTTCGGCACGGGGCAGGCGCCCCGGTGCGATCAACGCCCAGCCCAGTTGCAGGCCGGCGGCCCCGGCCAGGGCAATGGCACTCAGTTCGAACGCGCCGTGACCGATTACGAACGACCAGAAGGTTTGCCCGAAGCCGATGTGCGTCAGGTGCCCGGCCACCGCACCGATCATCAAACCGTTGAAGAGCAGGAAAAACGCGCTGCCCAGACCAAACAGCAAACCGCTGGCGAAGGTCTGAAAGGCGATGCCTATGTTGTGCATGATGTAGTAACCGAACATTACCCAGTCTTCACTGGCGGCGCGTTCCGCCGAGCGGCCCAAATGGCCGGCGACCGGGTCGTACATGCTCTGCATTTCATTGACCTGCTCGGCCGGGATCAAGTTGTAGACCAGGTCCGGGAACAGATACACCAGCAGGGCGAAGCCGATCAGGCTGCCAAAGAACATCAGGCCGGCGGCGAGCACGAAGCGCCATTGTTCGCGCACCAGTCGCGGAAAGCCGGCAAGGATAAAGCTCAATATGTTGGCGCCCAGTCGACTGCGATGCCGATAAAGCTGTTGATGCCCGCGCAGTACTTGTTGCTGCAACGAGTCGATCAGGAAACTGCTGTAGCCGCGTTCCTGCGCCAGTGCCAACTGTTGGCAGAGCCGGCGATAGTCTTTCGGGAAGCTGGCGATCCCGACAGCTTTCTTGCCGCGCTCCAGCTGTTCGAGCATCAGGGAAAACTGCTCCCATTCGGCCTTGTGGCGATTTTCGAAAAGGCTTTGCTTCATGCGGGCCCCAACAAACCACGGGCGATGCCGTTGAGTTCCACCACGGCGTGCGGTGCAGAAACCTGCAACGGTTGAGCAAGGATGTACGCCAGTTCATGGGTTCGCGCCGCGGACAGTTCACCTTGGCGTTCGGCAAACCCGAGGATGGCCCGTTGTTCGGTCAGCGTCAGGGCAAAGGCCGGGCGCCGAGGCGGGACGTCAGGCAGTTGTGGTCGGGTCAACGGTTGTTCACGGTAGATGACCAGCGTGCCGGCGGCCAGGTCACCGAGGCGTTTGAAGGAGGGGTGTTGCAGGCAACTGATGGCGCCGAGGAAGTAGCCGAACGGTAACAGGTCGACGAATCGCAACAGGTTACGCAGTAGTGAAGCAGACCATCCGATCGGCGTGCCGTCGTCGTGCACGACGCGCAAACCCATCCATTGTTTGCCCGGCGAACGACCCTGATTGAGCACCTCGAACAGCACCATGTACCACCAACTGACCCCGAACAACAGAATCGAGCCCAGCCCGGCGCCGAGTTTTCCGAGAAACGCCAGAACGATAAACAGCACGCCGAGAATCAGCCCGCGCAGCCCGAGGTCGATGGAGAAGGCCAGCGCACGAACCATCAACCCGGCCGGGCGCAGTGGCAAGTCGATGCCTTCTGGCGTTTCGACTTGATACCGCGTGTCCAGTGGCGGGGGCAGCGTCGCTTTCCTTGGCAGTGCTGTGGTCTCGAGCATGGGCAACCTTGATGTGGCCTGTTCGGGATTCGATGTCCGTCCGATGCTAGCAGCCTCTCGGGGGAAAACGACATAACTATGTATTGCACGTTACGTAACCAGACCTGATTGAATGACAAGTTACTGGCCGGGGCGGGATGTGAACGCCTAGACTTTGCCGATCTTCAGTTCAGGAACAGCCCGTGACCTCGATCTTCTGGTACGACTATGAAACCACTGGCATCAACCCCCGATGCGACCGCCCGCTGCAGGTGGCGGGGATTCGCACCGACTTCGATCTCAATGAAATAGACGAGCCGGTCAACCTGTTTTGCCAGCCCAGCGACGACATCCTGCCGCATCCGGCCGCTTGCGCAATCACCGGCATTACGCCCGGCCAGCTGGCCGAACACGGTTTGAGCGAAGCCGACTTCATGACGCGGGTGCATGCTCAACTGGCGGCGCCGGGTACGTGCGGGGCGGGTTACAACACCTTGCGTTTCGATGACGAGATGACCCGTTACAGCCTGTACCGAAACTTTTTCGACCCGTATGCGCGCGAATGGCAGGGCGGAAACAGCCGCTGGGACCTGATTGATGTGGTGCGAGCCGCCTACGCCTTGCGTCCCGATGGCCTCGTCTGGCCAACCGATGATGACGGGCGGGTGACGCTCAAGCTCGAACGGCTGACTGCCGCCAATGGCATTGACCACGGCAATGCCCACGAGGCGCTGTCGGACGTTCGCGCCACCATCGCCCTCGCACGTCTTATTCGCGAGAAGCAGCCGAAGTTGTATGACTGGCTGTTTCAGTTGCGCAGCAAACAAAAGGTGATGGATCAGATTCGGCTGTTACAGCCGATGGTGCACATTTCCGGGCGATTCTCGGCGGCTCGCAGTTATGTGGGAGTCGTGCTGCCACTGGCCTGGCATCCGCGCAACAAAAACGCCTTGATTGTCTGTGACCTGCATTTGGATCCCCAGGGTTTACTCGATCTGGATGCAGACACCTTGCGTCAGCGGCTGTATACCCGCCGCGATGACCTGGCCGACGGCGAACTGCCGGTGCCGCTCAAACTCATTCATATCAACAAGTGCCCGGTGGTGGCGCCGTTGTCGGTACTTCGTCCTGACGATCAGCAACGCCTGGGGCTGGACATGGCGCTTTATCAGGATCGCGTACTGCGGCTAAGTGACGCACAACAAGTTTGGCGAGATAAAGTGTTGGCGATTTATGCCAGCGAAGATTTCACCTCGAGCCAAGACCCCGAACAACAGTTATACGATGGTTTTATCGGTGATCGCGATCGTCGACTTTGTGAGCAAGTCAGGGCCGCCGACCCTGCCCAATTATCACAACAGCAATGGCCTTTCGATGACGAACGTTTACCTGAATTATTGTTTCGTTATCGCGCACGCAACTTCCCTGATACGTTGAGTTTCGAGGAGCAAGAGCGCTGGCGAATATTCTGTCAGCAACGTTTGTCGGCACCCGAGTGGGGCGCGCCAAATACGCTTGAAAGTTTTGTAGAAGCCGCGGCCCAATTGAACGTTACTGCTACATCGTTTCAGCGAGAGGTGCTGAATGAATGGCAGAATTATGTCCAGGGATTACGCAAACGTTTGAATCTTTGAAAACGAAAAATGCCCTGGCTTTATACCGGGCATAAAAAAACGCCAGCATCAGCTGGCGTTATTTTTTGTCGCGGATAATTCTTTGACAACCTGTGGGGATTAGCCCAGCAGGGTAGCCCAGCCTTCAACCACGTCACCGCCCCACTTGGCTTTCCACTCTTTCAGAGTCTTGTGGTTGCCACCTTTGGTTTCGATGACTTCGCCGTTGTGCGGGTTTTTGTATTGTTTAACTTTGCGAGCACGCTTGGTGCCGGTAGTTTTTACTGCGCCGCCGCGTGGTGCTTTGCTCTTGGACTCTGGATCCAGCAAAGCGATGATGTCACGCAGGGACTTGGAGTATTCGCCCATCAGGGTGCGCAGTTTGCCTTCGAATTCCAGCTCGGTTTGCAGTTTGTCGTCTTGGGACAGGTTCTTCAAACGGGCTTGCAGCTCTTTGATAGCTTCTTCGGTGGCGCGATATTCGTTGATCAAGGACATGAGGACTACCTTATGTTGGGCGCTGGATGGCAGGGTGACAGTGCCGCAATAATAGTCAGGGTGTTTCATCAAGTAAACATTTAACCGGCGTTTTATTTAAATTAGTTCCGGTAAATAGGGCGCAAACTGAACGCAGTGTTAAAAGTGTGATGCAGTCATCACAGATATTCACAATTGAACGCTTGAAGATTGACTAAAAGAACACCATCGCGCGGGCGGCGAGGTGCTGCCCGAATCTGTTCCATTGACCCGCGTGCAGGGCAATGCGTCATCAATACTGCAGTTTTGCTGCGCAATCGCTAGAATGGCGGCCTTTGCGAAGTTCTGGAGTTTCCCCCTCATGCGCACTTTTCGGCTGGTGATTGCTTGCCCGGACCGCGTCGGCATCGTTGCTAAAGTCAGTAACTTTCTGGCGTCACATAACGGCTGGATCACTGAAGCGAGCCATCACTCGGACAATCAGAGTGGCTGGTTCTTCATGCGTCACGAAATTCGTGCTGATTCGTTGCCTTTCGGTATCGAAGCCTTTCGCGAGGCATTTGCACCGATTGCCGAAGAGTTCTCGATGAACTGGCGCATTACCGACACCGCGCAGAAAAAGCGCGTTGTGTTGATGGCCAGCCGTGAGTCCCACTGCCTGGCTGACTTGCTGCACCGCTGGCACAGTGATGAATTGGACTGCGAAATCTCCTGTGTGATTTCCAACCACGATGACTTGCGCAGCATGGTCGAGTGGCACGGCATTCCTTATTACCACGTACCCGTCAATCCACAGGACAAAGAGCCGGCCTTCGCAGAAGTCTCGCGTCTGGTCAAACAGCACGATGCCGAAGTGGTGGTACTTGCCCGTTACATGCAAATCCTGCCGCCCGAGTTGTGCAGTGAATATGCACACAAGGTCATCAACATTCACCACAGCTTCCTGCCGTCGTTCGTCGGCGCCAAGCCGTATCACCAGGCTTCCATGCGTGGCGTGAAGTTGATCGGCGCGACCTGCCACTACGTGACCGAAGAGCTGGACGCCGGTCCGATCATCGAGCAGGACGTGGTACGCGTCAGCCACAGTGACAGCATCGAAGACATGGTGCGTTTCGGCCGTGACGTCGAGAAGATGGTGTTGGCCCGCGGTCTGCGTTATCACCTGGAAGACCGGGTGCTGGTGCACGGCAACAAGACCGTGGTGTTCTGATAGCCTGTCCCACGCTCTGCGTGGGAATGCCTCAGGGGACGCTCCGCGTTCCAGCTCGCGAAAGGGACGCGGAGCGTCCCGGGCTTCATTCCCACGCAGAGCGTGGGAAACGATCTGGTAAAGAGAGGACATGACCATGGCCGATCCACTCGACAAAGCCACTTCCAAGGCCCCCGCCACACTGGGTGAGGGCTGTTTGAGTCGCTACGACCCGGATGACATGAGCCCCGATGACGGCACGGAATTCCCCGGTGCCGCCGAGTTGTGGGAGCAGTTGCAGCAAGAACCCGACGAAGAAATCGGGGAAGCCTGAAAGATCGTCCGAACGCAGCCCTAACCTTCGACAGTTCCTGCATGGAGATTTGCGGTGAATGACCCATCGTCATCGCGAGCAGGCTCACTCCCACATTGGATCTGTGCCACACCAAAGCTCCCCTGTGGGAGTGAGCCTGCTCGCGATGAGGCCCGAATCGGCGCTGCAAATCTCCTTGTAGGGGCTGCCGCGGGCTGCGATCTTTTCAGGCCTGCTTGAACTTCATCAGCTTCTTGAGCAGCGGCCGCCCCAGCATTAGCAAAAACACCGGGCCACCCACCACCAGGTAGAAGTAATACGTCACCGCCCGCCAGATCAGAATCGCCGCCGCCGCGGTGGATTTTCCCACCATGGGCGCCAGCAACGCCGCCGAGGTCAACTCCGCCGCGCCGGCACCGCCCGGTAACAGGCTGAATTGCCCGGCACTCAGCGACAGCATCTGGATCAGGAAACACCAGGCCCACTGTAAATCCGCCCCGAGCCCGCGCAACGCCAGATACAGCACGCTATACCGCAGGAGCCAATGCACGCAGGTCAGGGCAAACACCTTGATCAACGTAAGAACGGGCAACTTCAGCGTGTCAGTGAACGCCGCAAGAAAGTGCAGCAGCTTTCGCGCCCAGCGCAGGCGCGTGGTGCCTTTGACATTGAGGCGAACGAGCAACCGCCCACTCAGGCGAATCAGCAGTCGATGGTAACGGGCCACGACGACGCAACTGAGCAGCCCGCCGAACATCGAGATGGCGCTGACGATCAGCAGCCATTCCAGGCGTTCGCTGAGGTGCTGAAACAACGCATAAATCAGAATCCCGCTCAACGCGCAGAGAAAAAACAACAGGTCGCTGAGCTGGTCCATGGCGAACACCGCGCTGCCCCTTGCCGGGCGTACGCCGTTGCGCGCCAGCAGCGCCATGATGGTCAGCGGGCCGCCGCTGCCGCCAGGTGTGGCGCAGTAGGCAAACTCGGCGGCCATCACCACGCCGAGGCTTTTGACCCGGCCCACCTTGTCGCACTGATCGCCCAGTAACAGGCGCAGGCGCAAAGTGTTCACCACCCAGCACAGCAAGATCATGCCGAACATGATCAGCAATTCATTCAATGGAAAATTTTGCAGCCGCGACCATGTCTCGTTGCCCCCCAGCAGCAACGGAATCAGCACCGCAGCGAGCAGTGCGATAAACAGCAGAATCCCCCGGCTCATGCTGCGCGACCGAGACGGTCACTGCGCTGCGAGAGCCACTGGACCTTGGTCATTGGCACGCGCCCCTCATCGAGCAAGCGCTTGAGGGTTTGCAGCCAGTAATGGCGCGAAAACCCATGGCGCATGTCCACCGGGTGCAGGCCGAGACGAATCACCGGCGCTTGCCGCCAACGCTGTTCACGCTGATCGCTGACGAGTTTCGACAGGCCCCGGCGCCAGGCGCTGCGCGCACTCCAGACCAGCCCCGGCGCATCGATGGCCGTGAAATCCGGCAGACGATAGAGATGCTGAGGGACGCTGGTGTAGGTCAGCGGTAACTGGCGCAATGCCTGACGTGTGCCTTCGCTCATCAGCCATGCCGGGGCGACGAAGCCTTCCAGCGGCCATTGATAGCGATGGAACACTTCGATTCCGGCCCGCAGGCGGGCGAGGGCGGCGGCTTGTGACAAGCTGTAAAACTCGCCTTCGTGGGTGTAGATCCGGCGCATGAACCAGTCTCTGGGATTGCTGGGAGGAGGGGCTTCATCGCAATGAAAATAGCCGTGCAATGCCAGTTCGTCACCTCGGGCGACTCGGCTGGTGAGCATGCGTCTGAATCCTGGATGCTCGTCCAGATCGGCATGCTTGTGAAAGTTCGGCACCACCAGCCAGGTCATCGGCACCTCGCCCAAGGCATCCACGGCTTCAACAAAAGGCTGGTAATCGGCCCAGGTTTGCGGCGCCACGTCGTGCAGCACGAGTAACAGACTGGGCGGGTTCATGGGCTCAACCATTGGCGGTCGCCGGCCATTGGCTGCCGAGAACAGCGTGATAGTGACCCAACAGGCTGTTGACCACGGTGTCCCAGGCGTAATGCTGTTCAACATGACTGCGGGCTCGTTTGCCCAGGGCGGCGCTGTCCTGACTGAACAGCTCGCGGACGGCGTTGGCCATCGCCAGTGGATTGTTCGGCGCGCACAGCAGGCCGCATTGATCGGTCACGATTTCCTGAAAGGCCCCGGCTGCCACGGCCACGACCGGAATGCCGCTGGCCATGGCTTCGAGGATCACCAGGCCGAAGGTTTCCTGATCGCCGGCATGCAGCAACGCGTCAGCGCTGGCCATTAACCGCGCGACTTGCGTGGCCGGGCAGAACTCATCGACGACGGTGACGTTGTCCGGCACCACAGCGGGCATCGACGAGCCGACCAGCAGCAGGTGATAGCGAGGCCCCAGACGCTTCATGCAACTGAGCAGGACCGGCAGGTTCTTTTCCTTGGAGCCACGGCCGGCGAAGATCAGCAGATGAGTGTTTTCATCGATGCCCAGTTCAGCCCGCAAGCCGCTGTCCCTTGCTCCGGGATTGAATGTTTGCAGATCGACGCCCAGCGGCTGCACGAACACATTCTTCACCCCCAGACCGATCAATTTGTCGGCCATGACCTGACTTGGCGCCAGCACCCGGTCGAAGTTGCCATACAGCTTGCTAACATAGGCCTCGACATTCGGGGTCACCCAATTGCCCATTCGGTTGCTGACCAGCAGCGGCAGGTCCGAGTGATAAAACCCGATCACCGGCACATCCAGTTGCCGGCGCGCATCCAGAGCCGCCCATGCGGTGAGGTAAGGGTCGCCGACTTCGATCAGATCGGGCTGTAAGTCTTGCAGGACATTTCGCCATGGAGCCAGGCGGAGGGGGAAACGGTAACCCTTGCCGAAGGGCAGGGCCGGGGCTGGAACGGTGTAAACGCCATCCTGTTCACTCAGGTGTGCCCCCGGGATCAGCAAACTGTGGCGAATGCCTGGCTTGATACTCAGGCGACGGTGCTTGGCATCCAGATACGTGCGCACGCCTCCGCTGGCAGGGGCGTAGAACATGGTTATGTCCGCGATATGCACAATGAGCATCCCTCCGGTCCGTTGTTCTCCCTTGGTTGACCTTTATGAAGGATAGATGTTCGGTTGGGGTTTTGTGGCGGGGGGATCCAGCGAGGTTTTTGCGGTGTATTTCAAACCGCCATCGCGAGCAGGCTCGCTCCCACATTTGATCTTCACTCGACACAAATCTTGTGTGCGGCAAAGATCCACTGTGGGAGCGAGCCTGCTCGCGATGAGGCCTTGTCAGACGCTAGATACGGAAACTGCCCACCAACTGCTTCAAACGCGCCGCCTGCTGCTCCAGATCCGAGCAAGCCCGCAACGTCGACTGCAAGTTCTCCACACCCTCCTGATTCAGCGTGTTGATCTCAGTGATATCCACGTTGATCGACTCGACCACCGCCGTCTGTTCCTCGGTCGCCGTCGCCACCGACTGGTTCATCCCGTCAATCTCACCGATACGCAACGTCACGCTGTTCAACCGCTCGCCCGCCAGGTTGGCGATTTCCACGCTGTCCTGGCTGTGGCGCTGGCTGTCGCTCATGGTGCTGACGGATTCACGAGCACCGACTTGCAGCTCCTCGATCATGGTCTGCACCTGTTGCGCCGATTCCTGCGTGCGATGCGCCAGGTTGCGCACCTCGTCCGCCACCACGGCAAAACCACGTCCGGCCTCACCGGCACGGGCCGCTTCGATGGCGGCGTTCAGTGCCAGCAGGTTGGTTTGCTGGGAGATGCTGGTGATCACTTCGAGAATCTGCCCGATGTTCACGGTTTTGCTGTTCAGCGATTCAATGTTGGTACTCGAAGCGCTGAGCATGCTCGACAGCTGATTCATCGCTTTGATGCTGCGATCCACCACTTGTTGGCCGTCTTCGGCCAGGCTGCGGGCATCGCTGGCCTGGCTGGAAGCCTGGGCAGCGTTGCGGGCGATTTCCTGGGCGGCGGCGCCGAGCTGGTTGATCGCCGCGGCCACGCTGCTGGTGCGCGAGGCTTGCTGGTCGGAGTTGAACATCGACGAGTTCGACGCGGCTACCACCCGCAGCGCGACTTCGTTGACCTGGCCGGTGGCCGAGGACACTTCACGGATCGAGCCATGAATACGTTCCACGAAACGGTTGAACGCCGTGCCGAGAACGCCGAATTCATCGTTGTTGACGATGGTCAGGCGCTTGGTCAGGTCGCCTTCACCGTCAGCGATGTCTTCCATGGCGCGGGTCATGACGTGCAGCGGCTGGATCAGGATGCGGATCAGCATGCCCAGCAGCGCGATGATGATCGCCACGGCAATGATGGTCGCAATGACCGCCGAAGCGCGGAATTCGCTGAGCATCGAGAAGGCTTTGTCTTTATCCACCGACAGGCCGATGTACCAGTTGACCGATGGCAGGCCTTTGATTGGGGTGAAGGTGACGATGCGGGTCTTGCCGTCGACCTCCACTTCACTGAAGTCGCTGCTGATGCGCGGGGTATTTTTCGGGTACGCCTCGCTCAGGGACTTCATCACCAGGGCTTTGTCCGGGTGAACCAGGATCTTGCCGTCGGCGCTGACCAGGAAGGCATAGCCCATGCCGGAAAAATCCCGGGCGCTGAGGGTGTCGATCAGGGTTTGCAGGCTCAAGTCGCCGCCTACCACGCCCACGCTTTGTCCGGCCTTTTTCGAGGCGCTGGCGATGGAGATGATGGTCTGGCCGGTGGCCGCATCGATATAAGGTTCGGTCAGGGTCGCCGTGCTGCTGCTTTCGGCGCCTTTATACCAAGGGCGCACCCGTGGATCGAAGCCGGCGGGCATTTTTGCGTCCGGGCGAATCGTGAAGCTGCCGGTGGCATCGCCCAGGTAGGACGCCATGAAGGTCGACGTCAGGGCTTTCTGCTCAAGCAGACTGGCGACGTTGGCCTGTTCAGGATTGATGGCAATGTTTTGAGCGAGGTTATCGATCAGCAGGATGCGACCGGCCAGCCAGGTCTGGATGTTGTTGGCGGTGACGTCTCCCATCTCATTGAGGTAATTGTCCAGGTCTTCGCGAATGGCGTTGCGCTGCAGGTAGTCGTTGTACAGTGTGAACGAGGCGAAGGCGGCAATGACGATGAGGGCGGCGGCAAGCAAAATTTTATGACTGAAGCGCAGGTTTTTGTTCATGGCTTGGGGTTCCGCTAAGGTCTTAATGTCCTGAGCGTGCTTTTATATAGGCACGCAAAATGGGCAATGTTGAAAAAAAGCTGATATTTCCATCCTCTCCTTAGGGAATTACCGACGCTATTTTCGGATTGGTCTCACAACTATTTGTATCGGCCGTGCAGGATCAAAGATTAACCATGGGTGACAAAATGCCTGACACATCGCAACTCGTTATTGGCGCTGACCTTGCCGGCCAGCCTGTCTCTCAGGCCATGCGCCTGGCGAACCGTCACGGTCTGGTCGCGGGCGCTACCGGGACCGGTAAAACAGTCACGTTGCAGCGCCTGGCCGAAGCGTTCAGCGACGCTGGCGTGGCGGTGTTCGCGGCAGACATCAAGGGCGACCTGTGTGGCCTGGGTGCCGCCGGCAACCCTCAAGGCAAAATCGCCGAGCGGATCGCCGGGATGCCGTGGCTGAACCACAAGCCTGCGGCGTATCCGGTCACCTTGTGGGACATCCACGGTCAGTCCGGTCATCCATTGCGCACAACCTTGAGCGAAATGGGGCCGTTGCTGATTGGCAGCCTGCTGGAGTTGACCGACAGTCAGCAGTCGGCGCTGTATGCCGCGTTCAAGGTGGCGGACCGCGAAGGGCTGTTGCTGCTGGACCTCAAGGATTTGAAGGCGCTGCTCAATCACCTGCGTGACAACCCCGAATTGCTGGGGGACGACGCGGCGCTGATGACCACCGGTTCCAGTCAGGCGCTGTTACGGCGTCTGTCGACCCTGGAGCAACAAGGCGCCGAAGCGCTGTTCGGCGAACCGGCGCTGCAACTCGAAGACATTCTGCAACCGACGGCCGATGGCCGTGGGCGCATTCACTTGCTGGATGCCAGTCGTCTGGTCCACGAAGCACCGAAGGTGTATGCGACGTTCTTGCTGTGGCTGCTGGCTGAGTTGTTCGAGCAGTTGCCGGAGCGTGGCGATTCGGACAAACCGCTGCTGGCGCTGTTTTTCGACGAAGCGCATTTATTGTTTGCCGGCACGCCCAAGGCTTTGCAGGATCGCCTGGAGCAGGTGGTGCGGCTGATTCGTTCCAAAGGCGTGGGCGTGTATTTCGTCACGCAATCGCCGGGTGACTTGCCGGATGACGTGCTGGCTCAGCTCGGCCTGCGTATCCAGCACGGTTTGCGCGCCTTCACCGCCAAGGAGCAGAAATCCTTGCGGGCGGTGGCGGAGGGCTTCCGGCCGAATCCGGCATTCGATGCGTTGTCGGTGCTGACTGAGCTGGGGATCGGCGAGGCGCTGGTCGGCACCTTGCAGGACAAGGGCACGCCGGAGATGGTCCAGCGTGTGTTGGTCGCCCCGCCGCAATCGCGGATCGGACCGTTGACCGAAACCGAACGCACGATGCTGATCGCCGGGTCGCCGTTCAAGGGGCGGTATGACAAGCCGGTTGATCGGGAATCGGCGTATGAAATATTGATGGGGCGCAAAGGGTTAGCGCCGGAGCCCGACGCCGTTCCGGGTAAACCGGCCGCCGAAGAGCCGAGCTTTACCGACAAGGCCGGGGAGTTCCTCGGCACGGCGGCGGGGCAGGCGCTGAAATCCGCGATGCGCCAGGCGGCCAATCAATTGGGCCGACAGCTGGTACGCGGTCTGATGGGGTCGCTGCTCGGCGGCAGCAAGCGCCGCTAACAAGCGGGCACAATCAAACTGTGGGAGCGAGCCTGCTCGCGATAGCGGTGTATCAGTCAACACGTATGTTGAATGTCATACCGCAATCGCGAGCAGGCTCGCTCCCACATTGGAATTTATGTCAGGTTTTGGGTTTGGCGTGCGCCGCCAGGCGTTCAAGCGCCGCCCGCAGATTCGGATCGCTGATCCCGTCGGCCGTGGCCTGAATGGTTGCGCCGGCATCGGTTGACAAACTGATGGTATGGCCCGCCGCCCCTTGCTGAACGGTGGGTGGCTGCACTTTGAACAAAATCCGCGTCAGGCTGGCGAATTCGTCGAACATCTGTAACTGGCGTTGCAGACGCTTTTGCTGATAACGCAGGCGGGTGGCCCAATGACCGTCAGTGACGATCAGCAATAAACTGCCTTCGCGCCACGAGGCCACATGGCAATGCTCGCGCGCGGCGGGCTGCAACTGGCTATCGAGCAGGCGTTGTAAATGACCCAGGCGTTGAGCGTGGCCGAAAATGGCTTTCAGCGGTTTGGCTTCGCGAAGCAGAACGGCGGGTGCTCTGGCCGTGAGAGGGCGAAATGCCATGATCAGACACCTGAAGTAACAGAGCCGCCATGGTAGCAGAAAGCACCACCTGCACCCGACCCATTGCTTTGCGAGCGCTTTACCCATTAAATCAACGAGTAACTTCTGCCGCGAATGGCTTGAAGTTGCGTAAAAAGCCCTTATTTTAAGTGAGCCCCGTTACAGCGCAGTGCATGCATCGTGGAACAACGCCACTTTCCTCACCATCGTTTCCGGGTAGAATGCTCGTTCGCATGCGGCCATGAGGGCTGCACGGGCGACTCACGGGGCCGCCCTCCATCCCTTTAGTGTGGAAGATCCTGCCGATATGTTTGCGCCTTTGTTAAAGAAACTTTTTGGAAGCAAGAACGAGCGTGAAGTCAAACGCATGCTCAAGACGGTGCAATTCGTCAATGCCTTCGAAGAGCAAATGGTGGCCCTTTCGGACGATCAATTGCGTGCCAAGACAGATGAGTTCAAGGCCCGCATCGCCAAAGGGGAAACCCTCGACAAGCTGTTGCCTGAAGCCTTTGCGGTCGCCCGCGAAGCCGGCAAGCGTGTCATGGGTATGCGCCACTTCGATGTCCAGCTGATCGGCGGCATGACCTTGCATGAAGGCCAGATCGCGGAAATGCGTACCGGTGAAGGCAAGACCCTGGTGGCAACACTGGGCGTTTACCTCAACGCGCTGTCCGGCAAGGGCGTGCACGTTGTGACGGTGAACGACTACCTGGCCCGCCGTGACGCCAACTGGATGCGTCCGCTCTACGAATTCCTCGGCATGACAGTCGGCGTGGTCACGCCTTTCCAGCCGCCGGAAGAGAAACGTCTGGCTTACGCCGCCGACATCACCTACGGCACCAACAACGAATTCGGTTTCGACTACCTGCGCGACAACATGGCGTTCAGCATGGAAGAAAAATTCCAGCGTGAACTCAATTTTGCCGTGATCGACGAAGTCGACTCCATCCTCATCGACGAAGCCCGTACCCCGCTGATCATTTCCGGTCAGGCCGAGGACAGCTCCAAGCTGTACATCGAGATCAACAAACTGATCCCGCAGCTGGAGTTGCACGTCGAAGAAGTGGAAGGTGAAGTCACCAAGGCTGGCCACTACACCGTCGATGAGAAGACCCGTCAGGTCGAACTCAACGAAGCCGGTCACCAGTTCATCGAAGACATGCTGACCGGCGTCGGCCTGCTGGCTGAAGGCGAGAGTCTGTATTCGGCGCACAACCTGGGCCTGCTGACCCACGTTTATGCCGGTCTGCGCGCTCATAAACTGTTCAACCGCAACATCGAATACATCGTGCAGGACGGTCAGGTTGTCCTGGTCGACGAACACACCGGTCGTACCATGCCGGGTCGTCGTCTGTCCGAAGGCCTGCACCAGGCCATCGAAGCCAAGGAAAACCTGAACATCCAGGCCGAGAGCCAGACCTTGGCCTCGACCACGTTCCAGAACTACTTCCGTCTGTACAACAAGCTGTCCGGCATGACCGGTACCGCGGACACCGAAGCGTTCGAATTCCACCAGATCTACGGTCTGTCGGTGATGGTTATCCCGCCGAACAAGCCGCTGGCGCGTAAAGACTACAACGACCTGGTGTTCCTGACCGCCGAAGAGAAATACGCGGCGATCATCAATGACATCAAGGAATGCATGACCCTGGGCCGTCCGGTTCTGGTGGGTACTGCAACCATCGAAACTTCCGAGCACATGTCCAATCTGCTCCAGAAGGAAGGCATCGAACACAAGGTTCTGAACGCCAAGTTCCACGAAAAAGAAGCCGAGATCATTGCCCAGGCCGGTCGCCCGGGTGCGCTGACCATCGCCACCAACATGGCCGGTCGCGGTACCGACATTCTGTTGGGCGGCAACTGGGAAGTGGAAGTCGCGACCCTGGAAAACCCGACCCCTGAGCAGATTGCCCAGATCAAGGCCGACTGGCAGAAACGTCACCAGCAAGTGCTGGAGTCGGGCGGCTTGCAGGTGATCGCTTCCGAGCGCCACGAATCGCGCCGTATCGACAACCAGCTGCGTGGTCGTGCCGGTCGTCAGGGTGATGCCGGTTCCAGCCGTTTCTACCTGTCGCTGGAAGACAGCCTGATGCGCATCTTCGCCTCTGACCGGGTGAAGAACTTCATGAAGGCCCTGGGCATGCAGTCCGGTGAAGCGATCGAGCACCGCATGGTGACCAACGCCATCGAGAAGGCTCAGCGCAAGGTTGAAGGTCGTAACTTCGACATCCGCAAGCAACTGCTCGAGTTCGACGACGTCAACAACGAACAGCGTAAAGTGATTTATCACATGCGTAACACGTTGCTGGCTGCCGACAATATCGGTGAAACCATCGCCGACTTCCGTCAGGACGTACTCAACGCGACCGTCAGCGCGCACATTCCACCGCAATCGCTGCCTGAACAGTGGGACGTGGCCGGTCTGGAAGCGGCGTTGCAGAGCGACTTCGGTGTGGCGCTGCCGATCCAGAAATGGCTCGACGAAGACGATCACCTGTATGAAGAAACCCTGCGCGAGAAGCTGCTGAACGAATTGCTGGCGGCGTACAACGAGAAAGAAGAACAGGCGAGCGCCGAAGCGCTGCGCACCTTCGAGAAGCAAATCGTTCTGCGTGTGCTCGACGACCTGTGGAAAGACCACCTGTCGACCATGGATCACCTGCGTCACGGCATCCACTTGCGTGGTTATGCACAGAAGAACCCGAAGCAAGAGTACAAGCGCGAGTCGTTCACGCTGTTCTCCGAGCTGCTGGATTCGATCAAGCGCGACTCGATCCGTGTGCTGTCGCACGTTCAGGTTCGCCGCGAAGATCCGATCGAAGAAGAGCAACGCCTGCGTCAGGAAGCCGAGGCACTGGCGGCGCGCATGCAGTTCCAGCACGACGAAGCGCCGGGTCTCGAGCAACCGGAATTGCTCGGTGAAGAGGTCGACGTCGCCCTCGCCACCGCACCGGTTCGCAACGAACAGAAGCTGGGCCGTAACGAACTGTGCTACTGCGGTTCGGGCAAGAAATTCAAGCATTGCCACGGGCAGATCCAGTAAAACCCGTTTCAACCGCTGAAATACCCGCGCCGCGACCGGCATCAGCCGTCGCGGCGTTTTGCCATTTACACCACCGTTCTTCCTGAAAGCGGTGCTGACATCATTTATTAAGGAGCGCATTCATGGCTGTTGGTCTTGGTCCTTTGCCAACGTTGCACCCGGTTGCCGGTTTTGAACTCGGTATCGCTTCGGCCGGCATCAAGCGCCCGGGGCGCAAAGATGTCGTGGTCATGCGCTGCGCCGAAGGTTCCACGGTCGCGGGTGTGTTCACCCTCAACGCCTTTTGCGCTGCTCCGGTGATTCTGGCCAAGCAACGTGTGCAAGGCCCGGTGCGATACCTGCTGACCAACACCGGCAATGCCAACGCCGGTACCGGCGAACCTGGCCTGGCGGCTGCCGAGCGCACCTGCGCCAAACTGGCTGAATTGACTGGCGTTGATGCCAGCCTGGTGCTGCCGTACTCCACCGGCGTGATCGGCGAGCCGCTGCCGGTCGAGAAAATCGAAGGCGCGCTGCAAGCCGCGCTGGATGATCTGTCGGTCAACAACTGGGAAGCTGCCGCTACCGGCATCATGACCACCGACACCTTGCCGAAAGGTGCCAGCCGCCAGTTCCAGCATGATGGCGTGACCATTACCGTCACCGGCATCAGCAAAGGCGCGGGCATGATCCGCCCGAACATGGCGACCATGCTCGGTTACATCGCCACCGACGCCAAAGTCTCCCGCGACGTGCTGCAAAACCTGCTGCTGGATGGCGCGAACAAGTCGTTCAACCGCATCACCATCGACGGCGACACCTCGACCAACGACTGCTGCATGCTGATCGCCACCGGTCAGGCTGCGCTGCCGGAAATCACCTCCGCGAGCGGTGAGTTGTTCGCCAAGCTGAAACAAGCCGTGTTTGAAGTGTGCATGGACGTGGCCCAGGCCATCGTGCGTGACGGCGAAGGCGCGACCAAGTTTGTCACGGTCGAAGTCAACGGCGGCGGCAATCACCAGGAATGCCTGGACGTCGGCTACACCGTGGCGCACTCGCCGCTGATCAAGACCGCACTGTTCGCGTCCGACCCGAACTGGGGCCGCATCCTCGCCGCCGTCGGCCGTGCCGGCGTGCCGAACCTGGACGTGAGCAAGATCGACGTGTTCCTCGGCGAAGTCTGCATCGCCAGCCGTGGCGCCCGCGCCTCGACCTACACCGAAGCCCAGGGCGCAGCGGTGATGCAGCAGGAAGAGATCACTATCCGTATCGAACTGGGTCGCGGCGATTGCAGCGAAACCATCTGGACCACCGACCTGTCCCACGAATACGTGAAGATCAACGCCGAGTACCGTACTTGATCACCCCGTAGACCGAGTCGCTGCAATCGCGAGCAGGCTCGCTCCCACATTGGATTTGTGTACACCTCGATCCACTGTGGGAGCGAGCCTGCTCGCGATGACGGTCTGTCAGTCACCACAAGACTGGCCTGCTTTCCTCATCAAAAGGTCCCGAACATGAGCCTCCACCTGATCATCGGCGACAAACTGCTTTCCTCCTGGTCCCTGCGTGGCGCTCTGGCCCTTGACCTCACTGGCGCCCCTTACACCGAAGAACTGATCAAGCTGAATCAGCCGGACACCCGCGAACGTCTGCTCAAGCACTCGCCGACCGGTAAAGTCCCGCTGCTGAAAACCGAACACGGCACCATCGCCGACTCCCTGGCGATTGCCGAATACCTGGCCGAACAATTCCCCGACGCCGGTCTCTGGCCCAAAGACACCGCCGCCCGTGCCCAGGCACGCTCGGCCTGTGCGCAGATGCATGCCGGATTTTTTGCCGTGCGCGGCAACATGCCTTTCGACCTGAGCCGCGATGCACCGCTGTCGCCGACGCCCCCTGATGTGCAGGCGGAGATCGAACGCATGCTGGCGCTTTGGGCCGAATGCCGTGCGGCCGCCACTGAAACCGGGCCGTTCCTGTTTGGCCGCGCGACCCTCGCCGATGCCTTCTTCGCACCGATTGCCGTGCGCTTGCGCACTTATCAGGTGAAGTTGCCGGCAGTGGACGAAGCCTACGTCGAAACCCTCTACCAATGGCCGTCGTTCAAGGCCTGGCAGAAGGCAGGTCTGGAGGAGATCGGGCAGTGAAACGAGTACACGTAGCCGCCGCTGTTATCCGTGACAACAGTGGCAAGATCCTTATCGCACGCCGTGCCGGCACCCAGCATCAGGGCGGTTTGTGGGAATTCCCCGGGGGCAAGGTCGAGGACGACGAATCCGTCGAAACCGCCCTGGCTCGCGAGCTCCAGGAAGAACTGGGTATTGTGGTCAGCGCCGCGCGACCGTTGATCAAAGTCCGCCACGATTACCCGGACAAGCAAGTGTTGCTGGACGTTTGGGAAGTCTCGGCCTTTACCGGCGAACCCCACGGTGCCGAAGGCCAGCCTTTGGAATGGGTGGCTCAGCGCGATCTGCTGAACTACGAATTCCCGGCGGCCAACCAGCCGATCGTTGCGGCCGCACGGTTGCCTGGCGAATACCTGATTACCCCGGAAGACCTGGAAACCCCGGCACTGCTGCGCGGTATCCAGAAAGCCATCGCTGGCGGCATCAAGTTGATCCAGCTGCGTGCACCCAACGGTTACGATCCGAAATACCGTGATCTGGCGGTGGATGCGGCGGGGCTGTGTGCCGGCAAGGCGCAGTTGATGATCAAGGGCCCGTTCGAGTGGTTGGGCGACTTCCCGTCCGCGGGTTGGCACATCACCGCAGCACAGTTGCGCAAGTACGCGGCAGCGGGCCGACCGTTACCGGCGTCGCGCTGGTTGGCGGCGTCTTGCCACAACGCTGAAGAACTGGCGCTGGCGGAGCAGATGGGGGTGGATTTTGTGACCTTGTCGCCGGTGCAGCCGACGCTGACCCACCCGGATGCGCTGCCGCTGGGGTGGGAGCAGGCTGCGACATTGATCGAGGGTTTCAGTAAGCCGGTTTTCCTGTTGGGCGGTGTTGGCCCGGCGGAACAGCAAAAGGCTTGGGAAGCGGGGGCGCAGGGTGTGGCGGGGATTCGGGCGTTCTGGCCTGATTCTTTGGTGTAGCCATTGGCCTCATCGCGAGCAGGCTCGCTCCCACAGTTGACCGAGTTCTTCTTGAAGAAATGCGATCAAATGTGGGAGCGAGCCTGCTCGCGATAGCGTCCTCGAATACGCCGATTATTCGTGGGGCTTAGCGGCCGGCTGCCAAAGAATCTCGGCAACCCCCTGGCGCTTGGCAATCACCCTCGCTACCACAAACAACAAATCCGACAACCGATTGATATACGCCAACCCAACCCCGGCCAACGGTTCAATCGCATTCAAATGCTGACACCGCCGCTCCGCGCTGCGCGCCAGGCTTCTACACACATGGGCCTGGGCAATCAGCGTTGAACCACCCGGCAGAATGAAATTTTCCAGCGGCCCCAGCTCTTCATTCCACACATCGATCGCCGCTTCCAGGCGTTCGATCTCCGCTGCATTCAGCGCTTGATACACCGGCATCGCCAACTCGCCACCCAGATCGAACAACCGATGCTGGCAGGGCGCAAGAACCTCAATCACCTCGTTCAAGCCCGGATACGCAGCACTTTCTGCCGCCAACCCGGCCAATAGCACGCCTACCTGGCTGTTCAGCGTGTCGACTTCGCCAATGGCGTCGATCCGCGGGTGGTCCTTGGGCACGCGGCGGCCATCGCCGAGTCCGGTTTCGCCTTTGTCACCGGTGCGGGTGTAAATTTTCGACAAGCGAAAACCCATGGGTTACCTCGATAGCTGATTGAGTTCTTGAGAGATGACGGGGCTGCCCGCCAGCGGCAGGCGCAAGGTGAAACAGGTGCCTTGGCCCAATGTCGACTGCACCTCCATCTGACCCTTGTGGTTATTGGTGATGATGAAATACGAAACCGACAAGCCAAGGCCCGTGCCCTGACCGATTTCCTTGGTGGTGAAAAACGGCTCGAAGGTGCGTTTGCGCACGTTCTCGCTCATGCCGATGCCGTTGTCCTCGACCTGGATTTCGGCCCACGGCGGGTTCAGCCGGGTGCGCAGAATGATTCGCCCGGGTTCGCTGTCGTCTTCACGTTGGTGAATGGCCTGGGCGGCGTTTTTCAGCAGGTTGAGCAGCACTTGTTCCAGTTCGTTGGCCGTGCCGGGCACCGGGCCCAGTGCCGGGTCGAACTGACGGATGATCGCCTGGCCCTTGAAGTCGAAACCGATGGCCAGGTCGAAGTCGTTACCGGCGATTTCCACCGCTTGATCGATCAGCGCCGGCAGGTCGCACGGGGCCATTTGCCGGGTGCTGCGGCGGCTGAAGCTGAGCATGTGGGTGACAATCTTCGCCGCCCGGGCGCCAGCCTGTTGAATGCCATCAAGCAGCTGCGGTACTTCGCGTGCTTGCAGGTATCTGTTGACCGTTTCCAGAGAAATGCCGGATTGCTCGGCCTGTTCGAGGTTCTTTGGCAGATCAGGCGACAGGCGTCGTCGAATGTTCTGCACGTTGTGCAGGATCGCGCCCAACGGGTTGTTGATTTCGTGGGCCATGCCGGCGGCGAGACCACCGACCGAGAGCATTTTTTCCGACTGCACCATCATTTCTTCCAGCGACAGGCGCTGGGTGATGTCGTCGATCCGGATCACCACACCGCGCCCGGCACCGCCCATCAGCGGGTAGAAGGTCAGCGCGTAGTGCTTGGGTTCATCGTCCTTGAACCAGGTGACGCGCTCTATCTTCGCCACTGTGTGCTGCTCGACGGTTTGCTTGAGCTGCGGCAGAAACGGTTTCAGCGGCTCGAAGGCGAGGAAGATCGGCTGGTTCAAGGCTTCGTCCAGACGCGTGCCGGACAGGGCGCTGGCTTCCTGATTCCACTGGGTCACGTAGAGCTGCTCGTCGAGGGCGATCAGCGCCGACGGCATGGAATCGATGATGCTGTTGAGGTAGTTCTGAAAACCGGTGAGTTTCTTCTCGATCTTGCTGCGCACCTGGACTTCGAGTTCCAGTTTGCGATTGGTGTGGCGGGTTTCTTCGGCCAGGCCTTGCGCCTGATCGTAAGCTGCCTGGGAATCGTCCCGGGCACGTTTGAGCTGCTGCTCCCGGGCTTCGATCCGCGAGAGCATGGTGTTGAACGCCTCGGCGAGGCTGCCGATTTCATCGTGGTTGCCACGGGAGGCGCGCAGGGCGTAGTTCTCTTCACGGGTCACTTGCCGGGACAACTCTTCGAGCTGATGGATCGGCCGGGTAATCAGGCGTTTGATCTGCCGGGCGATCACCAGCCACAACAGCACACTGAAGATCAGAATGCCCAGGCTGGCGGTCAGGGTTCCGGTGTAGAACGCCACCGGCAATTCGCTGCTGGCCACCAACAACAGATGCCCCGGCGCGGTGCCGGGGCGGGGCAGGGTGATCACTTGGTTGCTGCGAAACTCGGTGGCCTGCCAGGATTCGATGTGCCGATAGCGATCCGGCAGGTGCAGCTTTTCGCCGTGCTGCAATTGCGCCAGTCGCTCACCCTTGCCGTCGTACAGGGCTGCCGCCCGCAGCGGTGAATAACTGTTGAGTTCGTTGAGCAGGCGTTCGGCGCTTTGCTTCGACGTCAAGGCGTCGGCCACCAGGCTCGGGTTGGACACCAGACGTCCGATGGTCTGCAAGGCCTGGGGCGCCATGCTTTCCTGGGAGATGTAATACGCGGCGCTGATAAAGGTCAGGTTGGCGACCAGCAGGATGGTGATCAACAGCACGAGCAGGGCGGCCAGCAGTTTCTGGCCGACCGGAAGGTTTTCGAGACGCTGGCGCAATGGCATCAGGTTCATCGCTGAAAAGGAACAAGTGGCCAGCGTAGCCGCTGCTCAGTCGCTGGGCAATCCAAGGCTGTGCAGATGGGCGATCAACCGCGACTCAAGCTGATTGAGATGGGGCAGGTTCAGCCGGTGCCGCGAGGCCGTTTTGCAGACATAGCCCAGCAGGTAGCTGATTTCGGTTCGGCGCTGACTCGCGACGTCCTGGTGCATCGAGGAGTAATTGGCCGCCGTGGCCTGGATCACCCGTTCGACCTCCTGTTGCAGGTCCTCGGCCGCTGCCGGTTGACCGCATCGTTCCAGCAAGTCGGTCAGTTCGCCGCAGAGGGTGGCGACTTCGCAATGGTGTTCCTGCAAGCCACCGTTGCGGCAATCGTGCAGCACCGTCAGCGGATTGATCGCACAGTTGAGTGCCAGTTTTCGCCACAGCCTTGTCAGGATCTCGGTGCTCCACTCGTGAGGAATACCGGCGGCAGACAAGTCGTCCAGCCAGATCGGCGCCACCGGATGGCCGGCATCCCCCAGCCAGGTGTAGCCGTGACCGGCAAACACCACGCGCCAGTCGCCATCGCGATACGCGCCTTCGGTGCTGGAGGCGCATACGCAACGCGCCTGTGGAACCTGCGCGGCGACAGCGTCCTGACTGCCCAGACCGTTTTGCAGAAGGATCAGCTCGGCATCCGGCGTCAGGCGTGGCGCCAGTTGGGCGACGGCCTTCTCGGCATCGTAGGCTTTGCAGGCCACTAGCAGGCGGTGGATCGGCTCGCTGCTGTGCGGTGTTTCACCGGGGATCTCATAGGTGTTGGCTTCGCCGTGCTCTACCAGCGTCAACCCACCAGCCGCCTGATACGCCTGCAAGCGCTGCTCATCGCGCACGATCAACCGGACCGGCACCCCGGCCCGCGCCAGGCGGGTTGCCCACAAGGTGCCGAGGCTGCCGGCGCCCAATACATGCCAGGTGGTGGACATCAGCTTTTTGCTCGGTTTGGCGCAGGCATGTGAGGCTCGCAGTATCGGTTGGAAAAGACCCGTTATAATGAGCCCGATTTTAACCGCAAGCCAAGCGCGCGCCATCGCTATCGAGCGCGCCTTTTATTGGAGAGATTACATGCCGTCGTTCGACGTGGTATCCGAACTGGACAAACACGAAGTCACCAACGCGGTCGAGAACGCCGTCAAGGAACTCGATCGCCGTTATGACCTGAAAGGCAAGGGCACCTTTGAATTCAAGGAAAAGGACCTGACCGTCAACCTGACCGCCGAAGCTGACTTCCAGCTGGAAGCGATGATCGAGATCCTCAAGCTGTCCCTGGTCAAGCGCAAGATCGACGTGCAGTGCCTTGAGGTCAAGGATGCCTACGCGTCGGGCAAGCTGATGAAGCAGGAAGCCGTCCTCAAGGAAGGCATCGACAAAGAGCTGGCGAAGAAAATCGTTGCTCACGTCAAGGACGCCAAGCTCAAGGTCCAGGCTTCCATTCAGGGCGAGCAAGTGCGTATCACCGGCAAGAAGCGCGACGATTTGCAGGAAGCCATCGCGGCCCTGCGCGCCAAGACCTTCGATATGCCACTGCAGTTCAATAATTTCCGCGACTGACCTTTCAAGCGGGAACCTCTCGGCCTTTTCGGCGTCCGAGGCCCAAGCAACGGCAGAAACGACTGAATCCCGAGTGGGGTTAGTCTTTTCTGCCGCTTATTTTTCGCGTGCCGGATGGCCGGGAATCAGGAGAACGTAGATGGATTTGAATACTGAAGTAGACAATCTGGTCAAGGCATCCCAAGCCTGGATCCCCATGATCATGGAATACGGCAGCCGCGTGTTGCTGGCGGTGCTCACCCTGGCCATCGGCTGGTGGCTGATTAACAAGGTGACGCAAAAGCTCGGTGGCCTGCTGGCGCTGCGTAACGCCGACCTCGCGCTGCAAGGTTTTATCAGCAGCCTGGCGAATATCATTCTCAAGGTTTTACTGATCGTCAGCGTGGCCTCGATGATCGGTGTAGAAACCACCTCGTTCGTTGCAGCCATCGGTGCGGCAGGTCTGGCCATTGGTCTGGCTTTGCAAGGCAGCCTGGCAAACTTCGCCGGCGGCGTGTTGATTCTGTTGTTCCGTCCGTTCCGTATTGGTGACTGGATCGAAGCGCAAGGTGTTGCGGGTACTGTCGACAGTATTCAGATCTTTCACACCGTGCTGCGTACCGGCGACAACAAAACCATCATCGTGCCTAACGGCAACTTGTCGAACGGTATTATTACCAATACAAATCGTCAGCCAACCCGCAAAGTTGTGTTTGATGTGGGCGTGGATTACGAAGCGGATCTTCAGAAGGCCCGTGAAGTTTTGCTGGATCTGGCCAAAGACGAGCGTATTTTGGCTGAACCGGCACCTCAGGCAGTGATTTCGACGTTGGGCGATAGTTCGATCACTGTTTCTCTGCGAGTGTGGGTGAAAACGGCGGATTACTGGGATGTGATGTTCATGTTCAATGAACAATCCCGTGATCGTTTGAAAACAGCCGGTATCGATATTCCGTTCCCGCAGCGAGTTATTCGTGTGGTTCAGGAAGCAGCAGTGAATTGAGGTGTGTTGTTACCAAAGTCTGACTTAACGGTCAGGCTTATTGGGTAGCAAGCTAATCATTAACGTCTTGCGCAACGCGGTTAAAAAAAAGGCCCATCCGAAGATGGGCCTTTTTATTTGTTACCGCAAACTAACTGGATGCGATTACAAAATCGACAGTGGATAGTCGACGATCACACGGAACTCTTTCACGTCGCCTTCACCTTCGTCGGCGTTAGCAAAGTGCCAAGCTTGACGGAAGCGGACGGACAGATCTTTTGCCGGGCCAGTCTGAACAACGTACTTGGCTTCGAAGTTGGTTTCGTTGTGTTTGCCATCTTCACCGTACAGGCCGGCGTAAGCGCTGCCTGCTGGGGTGTTGGTACCGTCGATGTCCCAACCTTTCACGTAACGGGTCATGAAGCTCAGACCAGGAACGCCGTACTCAGCCATTTTCAGGTCGTAACGAACCTGGGCAGACTTCTCGCCAGGGGCGTTGAAGTCAGAGTACTGGATGGAGTTGGCGAGGAAGATCGAGTCGCCGCCGCGGTTATTCTTGCCGATACCGACGTAGTCGAACGGGGTATCGCCATTAACCTTCTGGAAGGCCAGGGTGATGGTGTGTGCTTTCAGGAACGAGAGAGCAGTAGCCAGCGAGAACGCGGTGTTGCTGATGTCACCGGCTTTCGCGTCACCAGTGTCGGTGGTGCGGTAGATGTTGAAGTCAGTGTTCAGCGACGTGTCACCACTAATTGGGGTGGTGAGGTTCACGTTGGCGTAGTACTGGTTCCAGATATCTTCCAGCTTGGCGCCATACAGCGATGCGCTCAGGTTCTCGGTGATGCCGTACTTGCCACCGAAATAGTCCATGCTGTCGGCTTTCACGCCGGCATAGTTTGCCCACAGGTCGCCGTCACGGGCGTTTTTGTCCTGGCTGGAACCCGAGTAGAAGTGACCGGCTTCGAGGTCAAGGTCTTTGACTTCGCTGCTCTGCAGTTGGAAACCGCTGGCAACTTGAGGAAGGATACGGGAACCGCCAACAGCAAACACTGGAGCAGTGCTTGGCGACATGTCGCCGAATTTAAGCTCGGTTTTGGAGATGCGGAACTTAACGGCAGCGCCGGCTTTACCCTGGCTGTCGTTAACGTCGCGGGCACCGTTGTTAGGGTTGACAGTGTCGCTACGGCTCATGTTGCCCGAACCGGAAGTGCCATCGCCGCCATCCAGTTTGATGGCCAGGTAACCGAATGCATCAACGCCAACACCAACAGTACCTTGGGTGTAACCGGAGTTGTAGGTGCCCCAAAGACCTTGAGTCCAGTCTTTGACGTCTTTGGCGGTGTCTTTGTTGTCACGGTTGAAGTAGTAGTTGCGAACCAGCAAGTTCAACGAGCTGTCTTCAACAAAACCTTTGGCTTCAGCCTGGTCACTTACGAAAGGTGCGGCCGTAGCCATTTGGGTACTGGCTGCTGCTGCAACTGCCAGTGCGATCATGCTCCACTTCATCACGCGCATCGTGATTTGCTCCTTTGGTTTTAGAAGAGTACTGCCGTCCCACCTGTTTTATTATCTGGGCGGCTCTTTCTTTTTGTGTCGGCGCAAACTTATATCACGCCGACCATGTTGGCGATACTTGCGTATCTAACCTTTCAGCTTCTTTACGACCCTGTCGCAAACAGCTGGGTAGATGTCGCAAATTTACTGCCTCGACGCAACCGGATTGGCAACTTTTAGCGTTGTTTTCCAAGGCTTGAGCGTCGGTAAAAAGAGTCCCTGGTGAAACGTTTGAATCTCCATTGGGCAACCCTGCCACTGTTTTTATTTGCCTTGGGGCTTCCACTTCCAGCGGAGGCTTCCTAAGCGATGTGGGTGTGAATGCAACAAGCGTGCACAAATCAGAATTCTGCTGCTATTTTTTTCTGAAAGCCTGCCTGTCGCTGTAAAAACCTCATAAAACCGGGGGCTTCGAGCGCGTTCTTCGTACGCTTGACGCCGTGCACTGCATGGTGTTGTTACCGTGAAGCCGATCGCATGACAACGAAAAATGTTACCGGTTCACCCCTTCGGTGAGTAATTCACGGATGCTGCCGCACTCAGCGTAGACGCACTGTGCGGTTTTGGTGCAAAAAATCTTAATCACTGTGCTGAATTCATACAGTGGGCTCATGACACGGCTGGAACTATTCATGGGATATCAGTCATTTCGCCTTTGTGGGGGCAGGCTTCGGTTCTGTGTTGGTGCGTCTCGATAGAAAAAGGCCCATTTCGGGGCGTTCGTTCAGCGTGATGCCAGCGGTGATCACGGGTATGCTGCCGTCCTGTCGCTTGGTGCGCCGCCTTTCTGGATGGGCACTAAGCTGAAAACTGATGACCCGGCGGGAGTGCGCAGAGTGTTCGCTTTAGATCCACGACTTCAACAAGACACGCTACCGATTGGCGATTTCCCACTTTGCCGGTTGCTGTTATCCAATGATTCGAGCTACCCCTGGTTCATCCTGGTGCCACGCCGCGACGATATCAGTGAGATATTTCAATTGGGTGTCGCAGATCAACAGTCGTTGTGGCAGGAAACGACCCTGCTGGCTCAGTTGCTAAAGGATTCGTTCGGCGCGGACAAGATGAATGTCGCGGCCCTGGGCAATGTCGTCAGTCAGTTGCACATGCATGTGATTGTGCGCACGCGTGGTGACGCTGCCTGGCCAGCCCCGGTCTGGGGTAAACACCCGGCCGTGCCTTACAGCGCAGAGCAGGTCGCGACCATTCGCGAGCGACTGCGTCTGGTATTGACTGAAGACTTCACGTTTCTGGAGGGTTGAATCATGAGCCTGGAAGATCGCGTTACCGATCTGGAGAGCCAACTGGCGTTTCAGGATGACACCATCCAGTCATTGAGCGATGTGCTGGCGACGCAGCAGCGCGCCGTTGAGCGCCTGCAGCTGCAAATGGCCGCATTGCTCAAGCGTCAGGAAGAAATGGCTGGCCAGTTCGAAACCTTCGAGGAAGAAGCGCCACCGCCGCATTATTGAAACTGCAGGCAATAAAAAACCGCGAACAGCTCAGCTGCTCGCGGTTTTTTTTAGCCTTGAATCAGCGACGCGGCAATGCGGCGATCACGTCTTCGGCTTGCAGCCCTTTGTCACGATTCATGACAGAGAACTCCACGCGCTGGCCTTCGACCAGAACACGGTGACCTTCGCCACGAATGGCCCGGAAATGCACGAAAATATCATCGCCGGAATCACGGGAAATAAAGCCGAAGCCTTTAGAGGTGTTGAACCACTTGACGGTGCCGGTATCGCGGTTGCTCATGTCATAGCTTGGCGAGGCAGCGGCCGGCGAAGATTTGTAGAAGCTGATTGCCAGGTGCAGGAGAACGGCGATCAGGGCAGCCACCAGGCTGAACAGCACGGCAGGTTGACCGGCAATGACAGGCATTGGCGCGAGCAAGGTCAGGGTTTGCAGGACGACAGCCAGGACCAGCAGGGCGCTGACCAGGTTTTGCAGTTGATGACGTGGGCCTTTGTTCCAGTAAGGGATAACGGGAGCAAGGGTGAGGTTGAGCAGGCCGAAAAAGGCCAGGTACAGCGCATCGGGTTGTTGCAGGTAAGGTACTGCTTCGGATCGCAGGCTAGGGATGAAGGACAGCAGCAGGGCTGCTGCGCCCATTAGCAGGTGGACGATTTTCAACATTTTGATTAACTCACGTTAAGACGGATCACAAGGAAGAGCTGATGGAGCACGGTTCGCTTCAGAACAATAAGAGGCGTTGGACACGTACCCGGTACCAGCCTATGCGCAGCCCCCGGAAAATAGGCGGTCGCGACACACTGTCTATTTAACAGCAAAGCCTGCAGCTACTCAAATCAGGCAGTCCGGCGGTGCTTCGCGGGGCGATTTGTCGCAGGCCATTGTGCAATCCCGGGCTGCGAGGGGGTGGCAGGCTTGCTAGAGTGGTCCTGCACCTGTTGGATGAACTCATCACCTTTAGGGGATAAACATGGCAATCGATATCGGTATCAGTGAAGAGGACCGCAAGTCCATCGTCGACGGGCTTTCGCGTCTGCTGTCGGACACTTATGTGCTGTATTTGAAAACCCATAACTTCCATTGGAATGTCACCGGTCCCATGTTTCGGACCCTGCACCTGATGTTCGAGGAGCAATACAACGAGTTGGCCCTGGCCGTCGATTCGATTGCCGAGCGCATTCGCGCCCTCGGGTTTCCTGCGCCAGGCGCCTATTCGATTTATGCGCGTCTGTCTTCTATTAAGGAAGAAGCTGGCGTGCCCAGCGCCGAAGACATGATCAAACAGCTTGTCGAGGGGCAAGAAGCGGTGACGCGTACGGCGCGCGGGATCTTTCCGCTGCTGGAAAAAGTCAGCGACGAGCCGACGGCTGACCTGCTGACCCAGCGCATGCAAGTCCACGAAAAAACCGCGTGGATGCTGCGGTCCCTGCTCGATCAGTAATATCGTCAGTACGCGAATGATGCCCATCGGGTGTTGTTCGCGGTCTTTGCCTTCCTCAAATCGCTTTTGCGCTCGTTAAAACTCGTCTGGTTGCGTAGGAAAACGGCCGGCCTAGGACGCTCTCCATGATCGCCCTTCAGCTGTTGGCTTATCCTACGTCGATGGTCATAAAGTCATCTGGATATACCTTTGCGCCTGCGCTTTTATAAGGCCACGGAGAGTGCTCTTACAGAAGCCAGGGATGACAAAGGAGTGTCAGCGATATGGATTATGGAGACAGGCGAAGCGAGGGGAGGGTCGGTCCGGTCAAGGACATAAGGATTGATCCGTTTGTCAGCGAATTTGATATGGGGCTGGCCCAGCCTCTGTCCCGGTCGGTGCGGTTGAATGGCTTCGCCACCTGCTTGCGGCTTGAGCAGGTGTACTGGGATATTCTGGGCGATATGGCCAAGGTCAATTGCTGTACGGTCAGTGCGCTGCTGTCCCATGTGGACCGCGAAGTGCACCTGCGTCATGGCGGGGTCAAGAACTTCACCGGGCTGGTGCGGGTTGTCTGCGTCGTGCACAGCCTGAAAGAAGGTGGCTGCGCCGTAATGCCCTAGCCACGACGATGGATCGGGCAGAGTGTCGGTCTGTGCAGTCTTACGGCTGCACAGGCTGCATTTAATGGATATAATCCCGCTCTTTGCCGCAAAACCCAGCGTGCGCGGTAGCAACCTGATCGCCGAGACAACCCCCATGCCGATGTACGACTATCAATGTGCTTCCTGTGGTCATCAGTTGGAAGCCATTCAAAAGATCAGCGCAGCACCGCTGGTCGACTGCCCTGCCTGCCAGGCGCCAGAGCTTAAAAAGATGCTGTCCATGCCGGGCTTCCGCCTGAGCGGCACTGGCTGGTACGAAACCGATTTCAAGACCGGTTCCAAGAAGAATCTGGCCGGCGGCGACAAAGCTGACTAAGGTCTGGAACCTGAGTTGAACGACTACGCGCGAGCTCTTGCAACCTCTGCAAGGCCTCCAACCGAATTTCGAATTACGAGAAGTGAAACCACTACCATGATGCGCAGCCATTATTGCGGCCAACTGAACGAAGCCCTGGAAGGCCAGGAAATTACCCTTTGCGGATGGGTTCACCGTCGCCGTGACCACGGTGGGGTGATTTTCCTCGATATCCGTGATCGTGACGGTCTGGCCCAGGTGGTGTTCGACCCGGACCGCGCCGAGAGCTTCGCCGCCGCCGATCGCGTGCGCAGCGAATACGTTGTGAAGATCACCGGCAAGGTTCGCCTGCGTCCGGCCGGTGCCACCAACGCCAACATGGCGTCGGGCATGATCGAAGTCCTGGGCTACGAACTGGAAGTGCTGAACGAATCGGAAACTCCGCCGTTCCCGTTGAACGAGTACTCCGACGTCGGCGAAGAAACCCGCCTGCGTTATCGCTTCCTTGATCTGCGTCGCCCGGAAATGGCCGAGAAGCTGCGTCTGCGTTCGCGCATGACCACCAGCATCCGCCGCTACCTGGACGAGAACGGCTTCCTCGACGTCGAGACGCCGATCCTGACCCGCGCCACCCCTGAAGGTGCTCGCGACTACCTGGTACCGAGCCGTACTCACGCCGGTTCGTTCTTCGCCTTGCCGCAATCGCCGCAGCTGTTCAAGCAACTGCTGATGGTGGCCGGCTTCGACCGTTACTACCAGATCGCCAAGTGCTTCCGCGACGAAGACTTGCGTGCCGACCGTCAGCCTGAATTCACCCAGATCGACATCGAAACCAGCTTCCTCGATGAAAAAGACATCATGGGCCTCACTGAAGGCATGATTCGTAACCTGTTCAAGGAAGTGCTGGACCTGGAGTTCGGTGAATTCCCGCACATGACTTTCGAAGAGGCCATGCGTCGTTACGGTTCCGACAAGCCAGACCTGCGTAACCCGCTGGAACTGGTGGACGTTGCCGACCAGCTTAAAGAAGTCGACTTCAAGGTCTTCAGCGGTCCTGCCAACGATCCGAAATGCCGTGTCGCCGCCTTGCGCGTACCGGGCGCGGCGAGCATGCCGCGCAAGCAGATCGACGACTACACCAAGTTCGTCGGTATCTACGGTGCCAAGGGCCTGGCGTACATCAAGGTCAACGAGCGCGCCAAAGGCGTTGAAGGCCTGCAGTCGCCGATCGTCAAGAACATCCCTGAAGCCAACCTCAACGTGATCCTTGATCGTGTTGGCGCGGTCGATGGCGACATCGTGTTCTTCGGCGCCGACAAAGCCAAGATCGTCAGCGAAGCCCTGGGTGCACTGCGGATCAAGGTCGGCAACGACCTGGACTTGCTGACCTGCAAGTGGGCGCCAATGTGGGTCGTCGACTTCCCGATGTTCGAAGAGAACGACGACGGCAGCTTCAGCGCCTTGCACCACCCGTTCACCGCGCCGAAGTGCACCCCGGAAGAACTGGAAGCCAATCCGGCGACCGCTCTGTCCCGTGCCTACGACATGGTCCTGAACGGCACCGAGCTGGGTGGCGGTTCGATCCGTATCCACCGCAAGGAAATGCAGCAGACGGTGTTCCGCCTGTTGGGTATCAATGAAGCGGAACAGGAAGAGAAATTCGGCTTCCTGCTGGACGCCCTGAAGTACGGCGCGCCGCCACACGGTGGCCTGGCCTTCGGTCTGGACCGTCTGGTCATGCTGATGACCGGCGCCCAGTCGATCCGTGAAGTGATCGCCTTCCCGAAAACCCAGAGTGCTGCCGACGTGATGACGCAAGCTCCGGGTGTTGTAGATGCCAAGGCATTGCGCGAGCTGCACATTCGTCTGCGCGAAACGCCAAAGGCTGAGTAAGGCTGACCGCAAAGGCGCATCCTTTTGGGATGCGCCTTTTCTTTAGGTCGAGATTTTTTTGTTGCTGGCCGGCACTCCGTGTGTGGCGGGCAATGTTTCAAAGAGAATTCGGAGCGAGATATGGCGGGTCATTCCAAGTGGGCGAACATCAAGCACCGCAAAGAACGTCAGGATGCCAAGAAGGGCAAGATTTTCACCAAGTGGATTCGTGAACTGACCGTTGCTGCCCGTCAGGGCGGCGGTGATCCGGGTTCCAACCCGCGCTTGCGTCTGGCGCTGGACAAGGCCCTTGGCGCGAACATGAGTCGCGACATCATTGATCGGGCAGTCGCCCGTGGTGCCGGTGCTGCCGATACCGACGACATGGTCGAGCTGAGCTACGAAGGCTACGGCCCGGGCGGTGTGGCGGTGATGGTCGAGTGCATGACCGACAACCGTAACCGCACCGCAGCCGCTGTTCGCCATGCGTTCAGCAAGTGCGGCGGCAACCTCGGTACCGACGGTTCGGTGGCGTATCTGTTCGAGCGCAAGGGGCAGATTTCCTTCGCGCCGGGCATTAATGAAGACGCGCTGATGGAAGCGGCCATGGAAGCCGATGCCGATGACGTGGTCACCCATGAAGACGGCTCGATTGACGTGTTCACCTCGTTCGCCGGCTTCTACTCCGTGCGTAACGCGCTGGAAGCAGCGGGGTTCAAAGGTGATGACGCGGAAATCGTGATGCTGCCGACCACCAGTGCCGAACTGGATCTGGACGGCGCCGAAAAGGTTCTCAAGCTGATCGACATGCTCGAAGACCTGGACGACGTGCAGAACGTCTACTCCAATGCGGACATTCCAGAGTCGGTGGCCGCGCAGCTGGGTTAAGGGCTCACGAAAATCTGTAGGAGCCGGCTTGCTGGCGATGAGGCCCTCAAGTCTTACGCTGCCTTAAGGCCGCCATCGCCAGCAAGCCGGCTCCTACAGGTCGGGTCGCTTTCGCGTAATGTGTCATCAGCAGGCCTCACCCTTTTAAGCTGCAGGCGTTATGACTTTAATTCTTGGTATCGACCCCGGTTCGCGCATCACCGGTTATGGCGTGGTACGTGATACCGGCCGTGGCTGCGTGTACGTGGCGTCGGGCTGCATTCGCACCGGGTCCGGCGAGTTGCATGAGCGTCTGCAAATCGTCTATCGCGGTGTGCGTGAAGTCATCCAGACCTACGGCCCGGTGACCATGGGCATTGAAAAAGTCTTTATGGCGCGCAATGCCGACTCCGCCCTGAAGCTCGGCCAGGCCCGGGGCGCCGCGATTGTGGCGGGTGCCGAAGAAAGCCTGGAGATCGCCGAGTACACCGCGACCCAGGTCAAACAAGCCGTTACCGGTACCGGCGCCGCGAATAAAGAGCAGGTGCAGATGATGGTCATGCACATGCTGAAATTGACCAGCAAGCCGCAAATCGATGCTTCAGATGCCTTGGCCATCGCCATTTGCCACGCTCATACCCGTTCCAGCCTGTTGCCCCATGGCCTGGGAACGGCACGCAGTCGTGGCGGGCGCCTGCGTCTCTGATAGCATCAGCAGTCATTTTTAGGGAATGAGGGTTTTGCGCCTGTGTTGGCGGCGCAAAACCCTTGTTCTGTCAGTCGCCAGTCATTGATCTGGCCAACGCTCAAGGATCTGAAACGTGATTGGACGCTTGCGCGGCACACTGGCTGAGAAACAGCCGCCGCACCTGATTCTGGATGTAAACGGTCTGGGGTATGAGCTGGAAGTGCCCATGACCACGCTGTATCGCTTGCCGTCGGTCGGTGAACCGCTGACCCTGCACACCCATTTGGTCGTACGCGAAGACGCGCAGTTACTCTATGGTTTCTTCGGCAAGCGTGAGCGAGACTTTTTTCGCGAGTTGATCCGTCTCAATGGTGTAGGGCCGAAATTGGCCCTGGCGTTGATGTCGAGCCTGGAAGTGGATGAGCTGGTCCGTTGCGTGCAGTCCCAGGACACCTCGGCGCTGACCAAGGTGCCGGGCGTGGGCAAGAAGACGGCCGAGCGTTTGCTGGTTGAACTCAAGGACCGCTTCAAGGCTTGGGAAACGGTGCCGGCAATGTTCGCCCTGGTGCCGAACCAGCCGGGTGGGCCCGATTCGGCTCCGGTCGCCACCGCCGAAAATGATGCGGTCAGCGCGCTGATTTCCCTGGGCTACAAGCCGCAGGAAGCGAGCAAGGCGATTGCCGCGATCAAGGAGAAAGGTTTGAGCAGTGAAGACATGATTCGTCGTGCCCTGAAGGGAATGATCTAAGTGATTGAAGCTGATCGTCTGATTGCCGCCACGCCCGGCCCTCGCGACCGCGAGGAAGTCCAGGACCGGGCGATTCGTCCTGTCAGCCTGGCCGAATACATTGGCCAGCCGACCGTTCGCGAGCAAATGGAGTTGTTCATCCAGGCGGCTCGCGGGCGTAACGAGTCCCTGGACCACACGCTGATTTTCGGCCCGCCGGGTCTGGGTAAGACCACCCTGGCGAACATCATTGCCCAGGAAATGGGCGTGTCGATCAAAAGCACCTCGGGTCCAGTGCTTGAGCGTCCGGGTGATCTGGCGGCGCTGTTGACCAATCTCGAGCCCCACGACGTGCTCTTTATCGACGAAATCCATCGGCTGTCGCCAATCGTCGAAGAAGTGCTGTACCCGGCCATGGAAGATTTCCAGCTCGACATCATGATTGGTGAAGGCCCGGCCGCGCGCTCGATCAAGCTGGATCTGCCGCCGTTCACCTTGGTGGGCGCAACGACGCGCGCCGGCATGCTGACCAACCCGTTGCGCGACCGTTTCGGGATCGTCCAGCGTCTGGAGTTCTACAACACTGCCGACCTGGCGACGATTGTCAGCCGTTCGGCGAACATCCTCGGTTTGCCGCTGGACCCGGAAGGCGCCTTTGAGATCGCCCGTCGTGCCCGTGGCACCCCGCGGATCGCCAACCGCTTGCTGCGCCGGGTTCGGGATTTCGCCGAAGTTCGTGCCAAGGGCCACATCACCAAACCGATCGCCGACCTGGCCCTTAACCTGCTGGATGTCGACGAACGTGGCTTCGATCACCAGGACAGGCGTCTGCTGTTGACCATGATCGAGAAGTTCGACGGTGGGCCGGTCGGCGTGGACAGTCTGGCGGCGGCGATCAGCGAAGAGCGCCATACCATTGAAGACGTGCTGGAGCCATATCTGATTCAGCAGGGCTACATCATGCGCACGCCGCGGGGGCGAGTGGTCACCCGGCACGCGTATTTGCATTTCGGTTTAAACATTCCGTCACGATTGGGCGAGATGCCCGTGGTAGACGAGTTCCTTGATGCCGTAGACGATTAATCACCTTTGCGCGCTGATTTATTCGGAGTTTGTGCGGTCTGAGGACCGTACTTTCACCAGAAAGCCGCGAATCAATGAAAAACAGTTGCCTGGCCGGATTGGCAACCTGAGGAGTAAGCACTAGAGTATGCGCGCGCAAAACGGGCTTGAGCCGTTCGCACTTCGTTGTCGCGTTTATTACGAGGACACCGATGCGGGCGGCATCGTGTATTACGTCAATTACCTCAAGTTTATGGAACGGGCTCGAACCGAGCGGCTCCGGGATCTGGGTTTTGCCCAGTCGGCGCTGGCAGGGGAGGACCTGTTGTTTGTCGTGCATTCCAGCGAAGCGCGTTATCACGCGCCGGCGCGACTGGACGACGAGCTTCTGGTAAGTGCTGAAGTAATCGAATTGAACCGTGTCAGCCTGCGCTTTAAACAGCAGGTCAGGCGAGCCACGGATAATGTGCTGCTCTGCGAAGGGCAGTTTCTGGTGGCCTGTGTGCGCACTGAAAGTTTAAAACCCCGGGCCATTCCCGAAGCTCTACGAGCGGCCTTCGCCGACGTGAGCGGCGCGGGTACACACTCAAAGCAGGAGATAAAGCGTGGAAGCTAACGTCGTCGACCATTCCTCCATGTGGAGCCTGGTCAGCAATGCCAGTATCGTGGTGCAACTGGTAATGCTGATCCTGGTAGCCGCATCGGTGACCTCATGGATCATGATCTTTCAGCGCAGCAACCTGCTGCGCGCCGGTCGACGTGCCCTGGAGAGCTTTGAAGAGCGCTTCTGGTCCGGCATCGACCTGTCCAAACTCTACCGTCAGGCCGGCAGCAACCCTGATCCGGATTCGGGCGTCGAGCAGATCTTCCGTGCCGGTTTCAAGGAATTCTCCCGTCTGCGTCAGCAGCCAGGCGTTGACCCGGAAGCAGTCATGGAAGGCGTGGCCCGTGCCATGCGCGTCGCCATTTCCCGCGAAGAAGAAAAGCTCGAACAGAGCCTGCCGTTCCTCGCCACCGTTGGTTCCGTCAGCCCGTACATCGGTCTGTTCGGTACCGTCTGGGGGATCATGAACTCCTTCCGTGGCCTGGCCACTGCCCAGCAAGCGACCCTGGCCACTGTGGCTCCGGGTATCGCCGAGGCACTGATCGCCACCGCGATCGGCCTGTTCGCGGCCATCCCGGCCGTTATCGCTTACAACCGTTTTGCTGCTCGCAGTGAAACCCTGCTGGGCCGTTACTACACCTTCGCCGATGAATTCCAGGCGATCCTGCACCGCAAAGTGCACACCAGCGAAGAATAAGCAGGTAATTTCCAATGGCTTTAATCGCTCGAGCTCGCAAAAAGCGCAAGCCGGTTGCCGAGATGAACGTGGTGCCTTACATCGACGTGATGCTGGTGCTGCTGGTCATCTTCATGGTGACCGCTCCGATGCTCAATCAGGGCGTGAAAGTTGATCTGCCCAAGGTTTCCAGCGAAGCCTTGCCGCAGGACAACAACACCCAGGTCCTGACCATTTCGATCAAGTCTGACAAGACCTACTACTGGAACCTTGGCAGCGAAGTCGACACTGAAAAGCAACAGGACAAGGCCATGACTTTGCCGCAGATGACTGACGCGGTGACCAAGATCATTCGCGCCGGGACTGAAGGCGGCAAGCGTACCCAGGTGTTCATTCGCGGCGACAAGACCGTCGATTACGGTTCCGTGATGGGCGCCATGGGCGGGTTGCAGAAAGCCGGGGTCGGTAATGTTGGCTTGATTACCGAGGCACCCTGATGCAGCAAATGCGAGAGCCGTCCGCCTCGGAAAGCTACTTCTGGCCTAGTGTCCTGGCGATTGTCTTGCACGTGCTGGTGTTCGGCATGCTGTTCGTCAGTTTCGCCTTCACACCGGAGCTGCCGCCGGCCAAGCCGATTGTCCAGGCGACCTTGTACCAGCTGAAATCGAAAAGTCAGGCGACCACCCAGACCAATCAGAAGATTGCGGGTGAAGCGAAGAAGTCCGCCGCGCGTCAGACCGAAGTCGAGCAGATGGAACAGAAAAAGATCGAACAGGAAGCGATCAAGGCCGCGGAACAAAAGAAGGAAGATGCGGCTCAAAAAGCCGAAGAATCCAAGAAGGCCGACGAGACCAAAAAAGCGGATGAGGCAAAAAAGGCTGATGAAGCCAAGAAAGCCGATGAAGCGAAGAAGACCGCGGAAGCCAAAAAGGTTGAAGAGAAACAATTGGCTGATATAGCCAAGAAGAAATCTGAAGAAGAAGCCAAGAAAGCTGCTGAAGAAGAGGCCAAGAAAGCGGCCGCTGAAGAAGCGAAGAAAAAGATTGTCGAAGACGCGAAAAAGAAAGCCGCGGAAGACGCCAAGAAGAAATCTGAAGCTGAAGAGGCGAAGAAGAAAGTCGCCGAAGACGCGAAGAAGAAAGCTGCTGCCGATGCTGCGAAGAAGAAATCGCAGGAAGCGGCACGTAAATCCGTCGATGAGAAAAAGGCTCAGGCCCTGGCAGATTTGCTTTCCGACACGACGGAGCGTCAGCAGGCCTTGGCGGATGAACAGGGTGATGAAGTCGCGGGTAACTTCGACGACCTGATTCGCTCGCGTGCTTCTGAAGGTTGGGCGCAGCCACCGTCGGCCCGTAAGGGCATGAAGGTGATCCTGCAAATCAACATGCTGCCTGACGGCACAATCTCCGGCGTATCGGTTGCCAAGTCCAGCGGTGATGTACCGTTCGACAGTTCAGCGGTAGCGGCGGTAAAAAATATTGGTCGATTGACCGAAATGCAGGGTCTGAAGCCAGCTGATTTCGCACCCTATCGTTCATTCAAGATGACATTCACACCTGAGGATCTAGCCTTGTGAGAAACCTTCTTCGAGGACTGCTTGTAGTCATGTTCTGCTTTGCAGGACTGGCCACCGCAGATGAAAAAAATATCCTGGTCAGCAGTGGTAGCTCCCAGGCAACTCCAATTGCCGTAGTGCCATTCGGTTTCCAGGGCGGCACCGTGCTGCCGGACGACATGGCCGAGATCATCGGCAACGACCTGCGCAACTCGGGTTACTACGCGCCAATTCCAAAGCAGAACATGATCAGCCAGCCGAGCCAGGCCAGCGAAATCATTTTCCGCGACTGGAAGGCTATTAACGCTCAGTACATTATGGTCGGCAGCATCGTGCCAGCGGGCGGTCGCCTGCAGGTTCAATACGCTCTGTTCAACGTCGCCACCGAGCAGCAAGTGCTGACCGGCAGCGTGTCGGGCAGCGTCGATCAACTGCGCGACATGTCGCATTACATCGCCGACCAGTCGTTCGAAAAACTCACCGGTATCAAAGGTGCGTTCTCGACACGCCTGCTGTACGTGACGGCCGAACGTTTCTCCGAGAAGAACACGCGCTACACGCTGCAACGCTCGGACTATGACGGTGCCCGCGCCGTGACCCTGCTGCAATCGCGCGAGCCGATCCTGTCGCCGCGTTTCGCACCGGATGGCAAGCGCATCGCTTACGTCTCGTTCGAGCAGAAGCGTCCGCGTATTTTCATGCAGAACATCGACACCGGTCGCCGTGAGCAGATCACCAACTTCGAAGGCCTGAATGGCGCGCCAGCCTGGTCGCCGGATGGTCAGCGTCTGGCGTTCGTATTGTCGAAAGACGGTAACCCGGATATCTATGTGATGAACCTGGGTTCGCGTCAGATCACTCGCGTCACCAACGGTCCCGGCATCAACACCGAACCGTTCTGGGGTAAGGATGGTTCGACCATCTACTTCACCTCCGACCGTGGCGGCAAGCCACAGATCTACAAAACCAGCGTCGGTGGTGGCGGTGCGGAACGTGTGACCTTTATTGGTAACTACAACGCCAACCCTAAACTTTCGGCTGATGAAAAGACCCTGGTGATGATTCACCGCCAGGATGGCTTCACTAATTTCAAGGTGGCGGCCCAGGATTTGCAGCGAGGTAGTGTAAAGATCCTCACTGATAGCACTCTGGACGAGTCACCTACTGTTGCGCCCAACGGCACCATGGTAATCTACGCCACCCGCCAGCAGGGCCGGGGAGTCTTGATGCTCGTGTCCATTAATGGACGCGTAAGGCTCCCGCTTCCTACCGCACAAGGCGAAGTCAGAGAACCTTCCTGGTCCCCTTACCTGAACTGACGCGGCGCTACACGTTGTACTTAACACACTGGGGTTCATTAGGAGTTTCACGATGGAAATGCTGAAGTTTGGTAAATTTGCTGCGCTGGCTCTGGCCATGGCTGTAGCTGTAGGTTGCTCGTCCAAAGGCGGCGACAACGCCGGTGAAGGCGCTGTTGATCCAAACGCTGGTTACGGCGCTAACACTGGTGCCGTTGATGGCTCCCTGAGCGAAGAAGCTGCTCTGCGCGCAATCACCACCTTCTACTTCGAATACGACAGCTCGGACCTGAAGCCAGAAGCCATGCGCGCTCTGGACGTTCACGCCAAAGACCTGAAAGCTAACGGCGCTCGCGTTGTTCTGGAAGGCAACACCGACGAACGTGGTACTCGTGAGTACAACATGGCACTGGGCGAGCGTCGTGCGAAAGCCGTTCAGCGCTACCTGGTACTGCAAGGTGTTTCCCCAGCTCAGCTGGAACTGGTTTCCTACGGCGAAGAGCGTCCAGTTGCTACCGGCAACGACGAGCAGTCCTGGGCTCAAAACCGTCGCGTCGAACTGCGTAAGTAATTCGTCATGCGAACGTGCCGTCGTGCTGTAACTGTTTTGGCTCTCAGCCTCGCACCGCTTGCGGTGTGGGCTGCGGTTCCTGTGGTCGATAACGATTCCGGCTATAACAATAGCGGGAGTAGTAATCCGCCTGCGGGTTACGGTACGAACGGCGCCTATGCCGGGGGAGGGGTTTCGGCCCCTGTCTCGGCACAGGGCGAGCTGTTCAACCAATTGCAATCCATGCAGGAGCAGATCTCACGCCAACAGGGTGTGATCGAAGTTCTGCAAAATGATGTAGCGCGCATGAAGCAAGAGAACCTGGAGCGATATCAGGATCTTGATCGGCGCATAGGAACCGGCGTTGCACCAGCCGCGACTCCTGATAATTCTTCCGCCGGTGGCAGTTTGAATGCCCCCGGTGCAGCAGCTGGCGCAGGTGCAGGAGCGGCAGCCGCCCAAGCGCCTGCCGCGGGTAGCGAGCCGGCTGATCCGGCGAAGGAGAAACTGTATTACGATGCAGCCTTCGACCTGATCAAGGCCAAGGATTTCGACAAGGCCAGTCAGGCTTTTGCCGCATTCCTGCGCAAGTACCCGAACAGCCAATACGCGGGCAATGCCCAGTACTGGTTGGGCGAAGTGAATCTGGCCAAAGGCGATCTGCAAGGTGCAGGTCAGGCTTTTGCCAAGGTTTCGCAGCTGTATCCAAAGCACCCTAAAGTGCCTGATTCGCTGTACAAGCTCGCTGACGTAGAACGCCGACTTGGTCATCCCGACAAGGTCAAAGGCATTCTGCAACAGGTTGTGTCGCAATACCCGGGCACTTCCGCCGCTCAGCTGGCTCAGCGTGACCTGCAGAAAATGTAAGGGCTGCTTGACCCGTTTTGAAGAAACCCGCGCTTGTCGCGGGTTTTTTCGTTAGAATTCACGCCCTTTTTATGAAACACGCTTTTTGGGATCTGCGCGATGGCGGGGTTCCTTGAAGTGCCTGACGGAGGCGGACAGCCTGTTTAGCTGTTATGCCCGTGGCGACTATGCAAGACACATTGAGAATCACCGAAGTTTTCTACTCGTTGCAGGGTGAAACGCGGACTGCCGGGCTGCCCACCGTTTTTGTGCGCCTGACCGGTTGCCCGTTGCGTTGCCAATATTGCGACAGCGCCTACGCGTTCACCGGCGGCACCGTTCGCCCGCTCGACGATATCCTCGAGCAAGTGGCCGGTTTCCGTCCGCGCTACGTGTGTGTGACCGGTGGCGAGCCGCTGGCACAACCCAACGCCATCCCGTTGCTCAAGCAGTTGTGTGACGCCGGTTACGAAGTGTCGCTGGAAACCAGCGGCGCGCTCGACATCTCGGCGGTCGATCCACGGGTCAGTCGCGTCGTCGATCTGAAAACCCCGGGTTCGAAAGAAGCACATCGTAACCGCTACGAAAACATCGATCTGCTCACGCCCAACGACCAGGTGAAGTTTGTCATCTGCTCGCGGGAAGACTACGACTGGGCCGTGTCCAAGCTGATTCAGTACGGCCTCGACAAGCGCGCCGGCGAAGTGCTGTTTTCGCCAAGCCACCATGACCTGAATGCACGGGACCTGGCTGACTGGGTGGTAGCGGACAACCTGCCTGTGCGTCTGCAATTGCAGCTGCATAAATATCTTTGGAATGACGAGCCGGGGCGCTGAGATGACTGAACAACTGAACATTGCTGAAAAACGTGCGGTCATCCTGCTGTCTGGCGGTCTCGACTCAGCGACGGTCGTGGCCATGGCCCGTGCTGAAGGCTACAGCTGCTACACCATGAGTTTCGATTACGGCCAGCGCTCTCACGCCGAGTTGCACGCCGCCGAACGTGTCGCCCGGGATTTGGGGGTGGTGGAACACAAGGTGATCGGCCTGAACCTGAACGGTATCGGTGGTTCGGCACTGACCGACACCAGCATCGACGTGCCGGAAGTGGCGGGCGAAGGTATTCCGGTGACTTACGTGCCGGCGCGCAACACGGTGTTTCTGTCCCTGGCGCTGGGTTGGGCTGAAGTGCTCGGCGCGCGTGACATCTTTATCGGCGTGAATGCGGTGGATTACTCCGGTTACCCGGACTGCCGTCCCGAGTTCATCGAGTCCTTCGAGCGCATGGCCAATCTGGCGACGAAGGCCGGTGTAGAGGGCAATGGCTTCCGTATTCAGGCGCCACTGCAGAACCTCAGCAAGGCGCAGATCGTCCAGGCAGGCGTTAAGTTGGGGGTCGATTATGGGCTGACCGTTTCTTGCTATCAGGCCGACGATAAAGGCTACGCATGCGGCAAATGCGACAGCTGCCGACTGCGTGCAGAAGGCTTTGCATCGGCCGGCGTGAGCGACCCAACACCTTATTTTTGATTTATTTCAAATTAGGTGTTGAATAGTCCTTAAAAATCAGTATTATACGCGCCACCACACAGCGGGTCGTTAGCTCAGTTGGTAGAGCAGTTGGCTTTTAACCAATTGGTCGTAGGTTCGAATCCCACACGACCCACCATTTTTGTAGCAGTTTTAAAAGTCTGGAAGGCCCACGCAAGTGAGGATTTCCGGATTTTTTTTTGCCTGCGATTTGAGCTCTGCTCAACGCGGGGCTGCACCGCGTGGCGCAGGTCAGAATCATCTTTTGCATCCGTCGGATATTCTGTAGCCTTGCGCATCTTCAACGCTGTCCGTGCCTGATGATACTCACTCTCCCGGCGGTACCCTGAAGGGTCCGGAGCCGGGTGTATACTCGACTTTCGCGCGAAAGCGCCTGCAGGTCTTGCGAACATGACGCAAATTTCCGAACGCCTTCTGGTTCAAGCCCATCTCGACGCCAAGCAGCCCAAGCCGCTGACCGTCGAGGAGGAAGCTTTTTACCGTGCCGCCATCGCTGCCGAGCTCAAGGCTCAGGACGCGGTGCTGGTTGCTCACTTCTATTGCGATCCGGTGATTCAGGCCCTGGCCGAAGAAACCGGTGGTTGCGTCTCCGACTCGCTGGAGATGGCCCGCTTCGGCAGTGCTCACCCGGCCAAGACCGTGCTGGTCGCCGGTGTGAAATTCATGGGCGAAACCGCCAAAATCCTCAATCCTGAAAAGCGCATTCTGATGCCGACCCTGGAAGCGACCTGCTCGCTGGACCTGGGTTGCCCGGTGGATGAGTTCTCGGCGTTCTGCGATCAACATCCGGAGCGTACGGTGGTGGTGTATGCCAACACCTCGGCGGCGGTCAAAGCCCGTGCGGATTGGGTGGTGACGTCCAGCTGCGCGCTGGAGATCGTCGAAAGCCTGATGGATAACGGCGAAACCATCATCTGGGGCCCGGACAAACACCTGGGCACCTACATCCAGCGTCAAACCGGTGCGGACATGCTGCTGTGGGACGGTGCCTGCATCGTTCATGAAGAGTTCAAGTCCAAGCAGCTCGAAGACATGAAGGCGCTGTACCCGGACGCCGCGATCCTGGTGCATCCGGAGTCGCCGACCTCGGTGATCGAACTGGCGGATGCCGTCGGTTCCACCAGTCAGTTGATTGCGGCGGCGCAGAGCCTGCCGAACAAGACCCTGATCGTGGCCACCGATCGCGGCATCTTCTACAAGATGCAGCAGCTTTGCCCGGACAAGGTCTTCATTGAAGCCCCTACGGCCGGTAACGGCGCAGCCTGCCGCAGTTGCGCACATTGCCCGTGGATGGCCATGAACACCCTTGAGCGCACGCTGAAGTGCTTGAAGGAAGGGACGAACGAGATCTTTGTGGATCCGGCGTTGATTCCGCAGGCTATTCGGCCGTTGAAGCGGATGCTCGATTTCACCCAGGCTGCGCGGATGAAACTGGCCGGTAACGCCTGATATCTGTCAGGCAAGTCGCAAAAAACTGTGGGAGCGGGCTTGCTCGCGAAGAGGGAGTGTCAGTCGACATCAATGTTGTCTGACACAACGCTTTCGCGAGCAAGCCCGCTCCCACATTGGTTTTTGTATGGCGGAATTACTTGGTCTTTTTTGGAATTCGGACAAGCTGGGTATTCGAGTACATGTCATGCCAGCTGCGTTTCTGTTTATCGAATAGCGACCAGATGAACCCAAGCCCAACGCACAACAGCGACGCGATCGACACCACAAAGCGCAGCAACGCCTGCCACAGGCTGATGGACGAGCCGTCGGCGTTCTGCACGCGGATGCACCACACCTGCATGCCCAACGTCTGACCGGACCAGGTCCAGAACTTGGCGAAAAACCCGAACAGCACAAACAACAACACGGTCGACAGCAATGGATCACCGTCCAGCGCGCCGGCCTCGGTCAGGGTGCGCATTTTGTCTTCGCCGATGATCGCCATCTGGATCATCTTGTAAACGCCGCTGGTGACGATCAGCAGGGCGGTACACAACAGGAAGTCATAGAACATCGCTGCCAAACGACGACCCAGGGTAGCGGCGGGGAACTCGCCCTCGGGTTTGAGCAGGTGTTTCGACATGGCAGCCTCTGGGCGGAAAAAAGAAGCCATTTTACGGATTTACGCGCACAAAAAAGCCCCTGATGTCAGCATCAGGGGCTTTTTCGTTACAGAAGATTAGGCTTCTGCTTGTACTTCGTCAGCCTGCATGCCTTTCTGGCCCTGCACAGCGACGAACGTCACTTTCTGGCCTTCTTTCAGGCTCTTGAAGCCGTTGCCCTGAATAGCGCGGAAATGCACGAACAGATCCGGACCGCTTTCTGGAGTGATAAAACCAAAACCTTTCTCGTCGTTAAACCACTTGACGGTACCGCTCTGACGTTGGGACATTTCTTATTTCCTATGACGCAAAATTAATGACAGCCTCCTTCTTTTGAAAGAGTACTGGGGCTGGTTGCAGGAGAGTAAGAAGACGTCGAACGGGATGTAGCTAACTTGTAGGCTACTGCCCAGGTCACGATTCCAAGCGACCCATGCAAACACAGTGAACAAACTCTACGCCAACTACGGGAGAAAAAACAAGCCCTGTGAGAGGCCCGGTTTTGCTCAGGTTGATGGCAGTAGTGTGTCCACTAGTGCTGGCTTATTCGATAGGGTTGTTCAATTGTTTTCGAACGTTATAAGCAACGTTCATAATCGAAGCTTGCCGATAAGGCATGCACTGTTTTATGGCGGTTGCGTTACACATTAGTGCACTGTTAACGCAACCGCGTTACTTATAGAAACAGGCAATCAGCCGCGATAGTAGCGTTGTGGAACAAATGGCATTTTGCTTACAACCAAAGGCACCTTTTTCCCACGAACAATCGCCCAGACGGGTGTGTCGATAGCGATATAAGCGCTGTCGAGGTAACCCATGGCCAATGGACCGCCCAAGGTCGGACCAAAGCCGCCGCTGCAAACAGTACCGATGATGTCGCCCGCTTCATTGACGATTTCTGCGCCTTCACGCACTGGCGTGCGTTCCTGCGGCAGCAGGCCTACACGCTTGCGGCTGACCCCGGCTTGTTGTTGAGCGAACACGGTCTCGGCGCCAGGGAAGCCGCCGGCCCTCGCACCATCAGCGCGACGTGGCTTGGAAATGGCCCACAGCAGGCTGGCTTCGATCGGCGTGGTCTCGGTGTTCATGTCGTGGCCATAGAGGCACAGGCCGGCTTCAAGGCGCAGCGAATCGCGAGCACCAAGGCCGATGGCCGCCACTTCAGGTTCGGCCAGCAGGGCGCGAGCCAGGGCTTCAGCGTTGGCGGTGGGTACGGAGATTTCGAAACCGTCTTCACCGGTGTAGCCCGAACGGCTGACAAAGCACTCGACACCCACCAATTTCACGCGGGTGAACTGCATGAAGGTCATCTTCGCCACTTCAGGTGCCAGGCGCGCAAGTACGGTGACCGCGGCCGGACCTTGCAGGGCCAGCAGCGCGCGTTCTTCGAACAGCGGCTCGATCGTGCACTGATCGCCAATGTGCTTTTGCAGATGCGCGAGGTCCTGATCCTTGCAGGCGGCGTTGACCACCAGGAACAGTTCGTCGTTACCCAGGTTGGCGACCATCAGGTCGTCGAGGATGCCACCGGTTTCGTTGGTGAACATCGCATAGCGCTGCATGCCCACCGGCAAGTCGATGATGTCCACCGGCACCAGTGTTTCCAGAGCCTTGGCGGCATTGGCGCCGGTCAGGCGGATCTGGCCCATGTGCGAGACATCGAACAGCCCGGCCTGATCACGGGTGTGCTGGTGTTCTTTCATCACGCCCAGCGGGTATTGCACCGGCATGTCGTAGCCGGCGAACGGTACCATGCGCGCTCCGAGTTCAATGTGCAGGGCGTGCAGCGGGGTTTTCAGCAATTGTTCGGTGGACATATTCAGCTCCTGAAAAGTGTGCGGATGCGCGTGAGCATCAGCACTCGATAATGTTGACCGCCAAACCGCCACGGGCGGTTTCCTTGTATTTGCTTTTCATGTCGGCGCCGGTCTGGCGCATGGTGCGGATGACCTTGTCGAGGGAGACGAAGTGCTGACCGTCGCCGCGCAGGGCCATGCGCACCGCATTGATGGCTTTCACCGAACCCATGGCGTTGCGCTCGATGCAAGGCACTTGCACCAGCCCGCCAATCGGATCGCAGGTCAGGCCGAGGTTGTGTTCCATACCGATTTCGGCCGCGTTTTCCACTTGTTGCACGCTGCCACCCAGCACTTCGCACAACGCACCGGCCGCCATGGAACAGGCCACGCCGACTTCACCCTGACACCCGACTTCGGCACCGGAAATCGAGGCGTTTTCCTTGTAGAGAATGCCGATCGCTGCGGCGGTCAGCAGAAAGCGCACGACGCCATCTTCGTTGGCCCCGGGGATGAAACGCATGTAGTAATGCAGCACCGCCGGAACGATCCCTGCTGCACCGTTAGTGGGCGCAGTGACGACGCGTCCGCCGTTGGCGTTTTCTTCGTTGACCGCCAGGGCGTACAGGTTGACCCAGTCCAGCACCGACAGCGGGTCGCGCAACGACGATTCCGGGTTCTTGCACAGTTGCCGATGCAGCGCTGCGGCCCGACGTTTGACCTTCAAACCACCCGGCAGGATCCCTTCATTGCGGCAACCGGCGGCAACGCAGTCCTGCATCACTTGCCAGATATTCAACAGGCCGGCGCGGGTTTCCGCTTCCGGGCGCCAGGCGCTTTCGTTGGTCAGCATCACCTGACTGATGGACAAGCCGTACGTGGCGCAATGACCCAGCAGGTCCTTGGCGCTTTTGAACGGGAAGGTTAGCGGCGTGGCGTCTTCGACAATGCGGTCAGCGCCGGCGGCGTCTTCATCGACCACGAATCCGCCGCCAACCGAGTAGTACTCGCGGCTGCGGACTTGCAGGCCGGCAGCGTCGAACGCGCGAAAGATCATGCCGTTGGGGTGATAGGCCAGCGGTTTGCGAATCATCGCCAGGTGTTCTTTCTCGTTGAACGCAATGCTGTGTTCGCCGAGCAGGTTCAAGCGACCATTGCCGCGAATGTCTTGCAGACGGGCGGCGACGGTTTCGGTGTTCACGGTGTCCGGGTGTTCGCCTTCCAGGCCGAGCAACACGGCTTTGTCGCTGCCGTGGCCTTTACCGGTGGCGCCGAGCGAGCCGTAGAGCTCGACTTTGACGCAGGTGGTTGCCGCCAGCAGCCCTTCACGGCGCAAGCCTTCGGCGAAACGTGCAGCGGCGCGCATCGGGCCGACGGTGTGGGAGCTGGAGGGGCCGATGCCAATCTTGAACAGGTCGAACACGCTTAACGACATGGTTGTTCTCCGGTTTCTTGTTATAGGAATGGCGGAATATCAGGCTTGGTGTATTCCCCTGTGGGAGCTGGCCTGCCAGCGATGGCAGTGTGTCAGGCAACAGAAATGGAGATTGATCCACCGCTATCGCTGGCAGGCCAGCTCCCACAGGGTTTTGTGGTGTTCTTGAAAGGGGGGCGAGTAAACCCGCCCCCTCATTGGTTTAAGCGTAGCTTTCGATCGACGGGCAAGCGCAAACCAGGTTGCGATCGCCGAAGACGTTGTCGACACGACCGACAGGTGGCCAGTACTTGCCTTCGATCAGCGACGCTACCGGGTAAACCGCTTGCTCACGGCTGTACGGATGGGTCCACTCGCCAACGATTTCCGCCGCGGTGTGCGGAGCGTTTTTCAGCGGGTTGTCGCCCTTGTCCAGCGTGCCGTTTTCCACTGCGCGGATTTCTTCGCGGATGCGGATCATGGCGTCGCAGAAGCGGTCCAGTTCTTCCTTGGATTCACTTTCGGTCGGTTCGATCATCAGCGTGCCGGCCACCGGGAACGACATGGTCGGGGCGTGGAAACCGAAGTCGATCAGGCGCTTGGCGACGTCATCGACGCTGATGCCGCTGCTGTCTTTCAACGGACGCAGGTCGAGGATGCATTCGTGCGCCACCAGGCCGTTGCTGCCGGTGTAGAGCACTGGGTAATGCTCTTCGAGACGACGGGAAATGTAGTTTGCATTGAGGATCGCCAGTTGCGAAGCGCGCTTGAGACCCGCGCCGCCCATCATCCGAATGTACATCCAGGTGATCGGCAAAATGCTCGCGCTGCCGAACGGTGCCGCGCAGACCGCACCTTCCTTGCGCTCCATCTGCGCGTGGCCCGGCAGGAACGGGGTCAGGTGCGATTTCACGCCAATCGGGCCGACGCCCGGGCCGCCACCGCCGTGCGGGATACAGAAAGTCTTGTGCAGGTTCAGGTGCGACACGTCGCCGCCGAACTTGCCCGGTGCGCAGAGGCCGACCATCGCGTTCATGTTGGCGCCGTCGATGTACACCTGGCCGCCGTGGTCATGAATGATGCCGCAGATTTCGCGGATGCCTTCTTCGAACACGCCGTGGGTCGACGGATAGGTGATCATCAATGCCGCGAGATGCTCGCGGTGCTCGATGGCCTTGGCGCGCAGGTCTTCGATGTCGACGTTGCCACGGGCATCGCAAGCCGTCACGACGACACGCATGCCGGCCATGTTGGCGGTGGCGGGGTTGGTGCCGTGGGCCGAGGACGGAATCAGGCAGATATCGCGACGGTCTTCGCCACGGCTCTGATGATAGGCACGAATCGCCAGCAAGCCAGCGTACTCGCCTTGGGAACCGGCGTTCGGTTGCAGGGAGATCGCGTCGTAACCGGTAGCGGCGCAGAGCATCGCTTCCAGTTCATCGGTCAGCTGCTGGTAGCCGGCACTTTGCTCGACCGGAGCGAACGGGTGCAGGGCACCAAATTCAGCCCAGGTCACCGGGATCATTTCGCTGGCGGCGTTGAGTTTCATGGTGCACGAACCCAGCGGAATCATGGTGCGATCCAGCGCCAGGTCCTTGTCGGCGAGCTTGCGCAGGTAGCGCATCAACTCGGTTTCCGAGTGGTAACGGTTGAACACCGGGTGGCTGAGGATTGGCGACTGGCGCACCAGGGTGGCCGGGATCGTGCTTTGAACGGTAGCAGCCAATGCCGTGAAGTCCGGCAGGGTTTTGCCGTCGGCGAGCAGGGCCCACAGGTTTTCCACGTCAGCTTGCGAGGTGGTTTCGTCGAGGGACAGGCCCAGACGCTCGGCATCGACCACACGCAGGTTGATCTGCTGGGCGCGCGCCTTGTCGTGCAACGCGGCAGTGTTAGCGCCGGTGTTGATCGTCAGGGTGTCGAAGAAGTTCGCTTGCTCGACGTTCAGACCGATTGCTTTCAGGCCTTGAGCCAGAATCGCGGTCAGGTGATGCACACGGTTGGCGATCTGCGTCAGGCCTTTCGGGCCGTGGTACACGGCGTACATGCTGGCGATGTTGGCCAGCAGAACCTGAGCGGTGCAGATGTTGCTGGTGGCCTTCTCGCGTCGGATGTGTTGCTCGCGGGTCTGCATCGCCAGGCGCAGGGCCGGCTTGCCGAAGCGGTCCACGGAGACGCCGACCAGACGGCCCGGCATGTCGCGCTTGAATGCATCTTTAGTGGAGAAGTAGGCCGCGTGCGGGCCACCAAAGCCCAGTGGCACGCCGAAGCGTTGCGCGCTGCCGATGGCCACGTCGGCACCGAATTCGCCCGGTGGGGTCAGCACGGTCAGGGCCAGCAGGTCGGCGGCGACCGCCACCAGCGCATTGGCGGCGTGGAAGCGTTCGGTCAGTTCGCGATAGTCGAATACATCGCCATTGCTTGCCGGGTATTGCAGCAGGGCGCCGAAGAACGGCGTCACGTCAGTCAGTTCAAGCTCGTCGCCAACAACCACGTCGATGCCCAGCGGCTCGGCACGGGTGCGCAGCACGTCGAGGGTCTGTGGGTGGCAATGCACGGACGCGAAGAAGGCGTGGCTACCCTTGTTCTTGCTCAGGCGTTTGCAGAAGGTCATCGCTTCAGCGGCGGCGGTGGCTTCATCCAGCAGCGAGGCGTTGGCGATCGGCAGGCCGGTGAGGTCGCTGATCAGGGTCTGGAAGTTCAGCAGCGCTTCGAGGCGGCCCTGGGAAATCTCCGGCTGGTACGGGGTGTACGCGGTGTACCAGGCCGGGTTTTCCAGCAGGTTGCGCAGGATCGGCGACGGCGTGTGCGTGCCGTAGTAGCCCTGGCCGATGTAAGTCTTGAACAGCTGGTTTTTGCCGGCGATGGATTTGATCAACGCCAGGGCATCGGCTTCGCTCAGGCCGTCTTCGAGGCCTAGGACGCTGGTGCCTTTGATGCTGTCCGGAATGACGCTGGCGCTCAGGGCTTCCAGCGAATCAAAGCCGAGGCTGTTGAGCATCGCTTGCTCGTCGCCGGAACGCGGGCCGATGTGGCGGGCGATGAATTCGTTGGCGGTGGTCAGGTTGATTTGAGTCATGTCAGCGCTCCTCAGGCTTCAGCGTTGGCTTTGATCAGACGGTCGTAGGCGTCCTGATCCAGCAGTTTGGCGACAGCCGAGGCGTCGCTTGGCTGGAAGCGGAAGAACCAGCCTTCGCCCAGCGGATCTTCGTTGACCAGTTCAGGGCTGCTGTCGAGTGCCGGGTTCACTTCCAGCACTTCACCGTCGAGTGGCATGTACACGCCGCTGGCGGCTTTTACCGATTCAACGGTGGCGGCTTCGGCGCCTTTGTCGTAGGACTGCAGCTCAGGCAGTTGTACGAAAACCACGTCGCCCAGGGCGTTCTGTGCGAAAGCAGTGATGCCGACTGTAACGCTGCCGTCAGCTTCGGTGCGCAGCCATTCGTGATCTTCAGTAAAACGCAATTCGCTCATGGAAACTCCTAAGGGGGCCAGACTCGTCTGGTGGACGCGATTGAATGCTTGGGCTAAAGCCCTGCTTTATGGCGGGTTACTAAGCAATTTCGCGGCCAATGTTTTTTTATCGTTATAAATCAATTGCTTAGGTCGTATGGCGGAGAGCGGGGAGTCGATGTCTGTAGCGAAATCGCTACAGCAGGAGGCAAAGAAAAAAGCCTAGGTGGATCAAAGCCTTGCACAGCGGTGATCGGGGGAGGGTGTATCGATATCGTTCCGGTGTAGCGCTTTCAGTACAGATGGAGGTCGTTTTTGAGAAGGAATCAGTCTGTATACAGAACCTGTGGGAGCCAGCCTGCTGGCGATGAGGTTATGTCAGTCGACATCTTTTTGCCTGCCGCACCGCAATCGCCAGCAGGCTGGCTCCCACAGGGGGCTACGGTGTGTTTGGGCAATTTCAGGGCTTATTGGGAATGCCGTACTTGCGCAACCGATGGGCAATCGCGGTGTGAGAAGTTTGCAGCCGGCTCGCCAGTTGCCGGGTCGAGGGATAGCTGACGTACAGTTTTTCCAGCAGGGTCTTCTCAAACTCTTCCATCGCCTGTTCAAGGCTGTCGACGTCGCTGTCACTCTGGCGCGCCACGGAAGTGCCGGCGATGTCGAGGTCGCCGATGTCCACCAGGCTGCTTTCGCAAATCGCCGCCGCGCGGAAGATCACGTTCTGCAATTGCCGCACGTTGCCCGGCCAGCGGTTGCCCAGCAGCGCGGGGTAGGTGCCCGGTGCCAGGCGACAGACCGGGCGCTGGATCTGCGCGCAGGCCTGCTGCATGAAATAGCGGGCCAGCAGCAGGATGTCCTGGCCGCGTTCGCGCAGGGGCGGGACTTCGACATTCAGGACGTTGAGGCGATAGAACAAGTCTTCGCGGAACGCACCTTCGCTGACCATTTTTTCCAGATTGCGGTGAGTCGCGCTGAGGATCCGTACATTGACCTTGACCTCTCGATCACCGCCCACCCGACGGAAGCTGCCATCGTTCAAAAAACGCAGCAACTTCGCCTGCAAGTACGGCGACATCTCGCCGATTTCATCGAGAAACACCGTGCCCTGGTTCGCCAGTTCCATCAGTCCCGGTTTGCCGCCCCGTTGCGCGCCGGTGAAGGCGCCGGGGGCATAGCCGAACAGTTCGCTTTCGGCGAGGTTCTCCGGCAATGCCGCACAGTTCAGCGCGAGGAACGGCGAACTGTGCCGGGCGCTGATGGCATGGCAGGCCCGCGCCACCAGTTCTTTGCCGGTGCCGGTTTCGCCCTGGATCAACAGCGGTGCATCCAGTGTCGCCACACGCTGGGCGCGCGCCTTGAGCGTACGAATCGCCGGGGACTCGCCCAGCAACGCATCGAACCCTTCGGCATGGTCGTGGTGCAGCGCCGAGAGGCGTTCACCGATGCGGTTCGGTTGATACAGGGTCAGCAGGGCGCCAGCGTCGGTGATCGGGGTGGCGTCCAGCAGCAGGGTCTGGCCGTTGACGGTGATCTCGCGCAGCGGAAGGCGAAAGCCGTGCTCCAGCAGTGCGCCGAGCAGCGCCGGGTCGGCAAACAGGTCGGCGACGCTTTCACCGGCCGGTTCACGCCCATACAAAGCGATCAGCGCCGGGTTGGCCAGCAACACCTTGCCGTCGCTGTCCAGGGCCAGCACCGGGTCGGTCATGGCGGCGAGCAGCGCATCGAGCTGCAAGTGCCGACGTTGTCCGGGCAGGATGTCGACCACCGTCATCGCTTGCACGCCACGCACACTGAGCAACGCATCGCGCAGCTCTTCGAGCACTTCCGGGCTCAGGGTCGGGGCGTCGATGTAAACGTTGGGCGGGACCATTTCCACCGCATCCAGATTGAGATTACGCCCACCGAGCAGGGCCAGGACTTCCTGGGTGATGCCGACGCGGTCGATGAAGCTGACGTGGATACGCATGGGGCGGTTTTTTAATCTGACGTGCGGAGGGTGGCAAGTATGCCTTGGGGCGGGCGAATGGTGAAATCCTGCGCAGGACTTCAGGGCAACACCGAACCAATGTGGGAGCGGGCTTGCTCGCGAAGGCGGCGTGTCAGTCGCTATCGATGTCGACTGTCAGGACGCCTTCGCGAGCAAGCCCGCTCCCACAGGGGCAGTGGGTTACTCCAGGTGTTCGGGTTTGACCGGGTCGCCCGATTTCATGTCCAGCTGCACCCGCACATCCTCAAACATCAGGTCGTAGAACTTGTGACTTGAACCGAGGCTGCTGTGCACTTTGGGGATGCCGTTCTTTTCAAGAATTTTTGTGACGTTGCTGGCAAAGTTGTAGGCCTGGTCCTTGGGGAGGAAGAACGTTTCCGTCATGTCCTTGCCCTGGATCGAACCATGTAATGTGAACTGCATCCCTTTGCTTTCCTTGGGATCATTTACAACTTCATAGTCCAGATGCAGGTTATAGCTGACATCGTCCTCGTTCAGCGCGTGGCGCTCGATGTGTAATTGACCGGGCTCAAACGTTGCCATTGCTGTTTCTCCTCACAAATAAGTAATGCCAGGTGTCGCCGTACTGATGCGCGTACCGGCCGTACCCTGGACGATCGCTTCGATGTCCGAGAGTGAACCGATCACCGCAGTTTTTCCAGTATGGCGGGCGAACTCGCAGGCTGCCTGGACCTTTGGTCCCATGGAGCCGGCTGCGAAGCCGAGTTTTTCCATTTCGTCGGGGTGGGCCTGGGCGATGGCTTTCTGGGTGGGTTTACCGTAATCGATGAACGCTGCGTTGACGTCGGTGGCGATCACCAGCAGATCGCATTCAAGCTGTTCGGCCAGCAGCGCCGAGCACAGGTCCTTGTCGATCACCGCTTCCACGCCTTGCAGCTTGCCGTGGGCGCCGTACATCGTTGGAATGCCACCGCCGCCAGCGCAGATCACGATGCTGCCTTTTTCCAGCAGCCATTTGATCGGACGGATTTCGAAGATGCGTTTCGGCCTGGGGCTGGCCACCACGCGACGGTATTTGTCGCCGTCCGGGGCAATCGCCCAGCCTTTCTCGGCGGCAAGTTTTTCCGCTTCAGCCTTGGCGTAGACCGGGCCAATGGGTTTGGTGGGGTTCTGGAAGGCCGGGTCGTTGGCATCGACTTCAACCTGGGTCAGCAAGGTCGCGAACGGCACTTCGAAGTCGAGCAGATTGCCCAGTTCTTGTTCGATGATGTAGCCGATCATGCCTTCGGTTTCGGCACCGAGCACGTCCAGCGGATAAGGCGAAACCGAGGTGTAGGCGGCGGCTTGCAGCGACAGCAGGCCGACCTGCGGGCCATTACCGTGAGCGATCACCAATTCGTTGCCGGCATAAATCCTGGCGATCTGTTCGGTGGCAATCCGGATGTTGGCGCGTTGATTGTCCGCGGTCATGGGTTCACCACGGCGGAGCAGGGCGTTACCGCCCAGAGCAACGACGATACGCATAATGCAGTCCTTCTAAAAGAGCAGTAAGCGGGCAACTCGGTCTGTCGATGGAACCCTGACCCTGTGGGAGCGAGCCTGCTCGCGATTGGATCGCCGCGGTCTGTCAGATGCACCGCGGCGCTGCCATCGCTGGCAGGCCAGCTCCCACATTGACCGTGTTTCGTCAGTGGGAGCCGGTGAGCCGTTAGATATCCGCCAACGCCGACACCAGGATCGCCTTGATCGTGTGCATGCGGTTTTCCGCTTGCTCGAAGGCGATGTTGGCCGGCGATTCGAAGACTTCTTCAGTCACCTCGACGCCGTTGGCCAGGTTCGGATAGCGTGCGGCGATGTCTTTGCCGACCTTGGTTTCGCTGTTGTGGAACGCCGGCAGGCAGTGCATGAATTTCACGCGCGGATTGCCAGAGGCTTTCATCATCGCGGCGTTGACCTGGTACGGCAGCAGTTGCTCGATGCGCTCGTCCCACGCTTCCACCGGCTCACCCATCGACACCCAGATATCGGTGTGGATGAAGTCCACGCCCTTGACTGCCTCTTTCGGGTCTTCGGTGATGGTGATACGTGCGCCGCTTTCCTCGGCGAAGGCTTTGCACTGGGCGATGAAATCCGCGTGCGGCCACAAGGCTTTGGGTGCGGCGATGCGCACGTCCATGCCGAGTTTGGCGCCGATCATCAGCAGCGAGTTGCCCATGTTGTAGCGTGCGTCGCCGAGGTAGGCGTAGCTGATGTCGTGCAGCGGCTTGTCGCTGTGCTCACGCATAGTCAGGGTGTCGGCGATCATTTGCGTCGGGTGGAATTCGGCGGTCAGGCCGTTGAACACCGGCACACCGGCGAACTTGGCCAGCTCCTCGACGATTTCCTGTTCGAAGCCGCGGTACTCGATGGCATCGAACATCCGCCCCAGCACGCGGGCGGTGTCTTTCATGCTTTCCTTGTGACCGATCTGCGAGGACACCGGGTCGATGTAGGTGACGTGGGCGCCTTGGTCATGGGCCGCGACTTCGAAGGCGCAACGGGTGCGGGTCGAGGTTTTTTCGAAGATCAGGGCGATGTTCTTGCCTTGCAGGTGCGGACGCTCGGTGCCGGTGTATTTGGCGCGTTTGAGGTCGCGGGAAAGGTCCAGCAGGTAGTGCAGCTCGCGAGTCGTGTGGTGCATCAGCGAGAGCAAGCTGCGGTTGCGCATGTTGAAAGCCATTTTGGATCTCCTTGGGTTTCGGTTATCCGCCTGCTTCACGCTTTATGAGCGCGAAGCAGGGCATAAGAATTAATAGTCGATAGGGTCGCGGATGATCGGGCAGGTCATGCAATGGCCGCCGCCACGACCGCGTCCCAGTTCGCCGGCGCTGATGGTGATAACTTCCACACCGGCCTTGCGCAGCAGGGTGTTGGTGTAGGTATTGCGGTCATAACCGATCACCACGCCAGGCTCCACGGCGACCACGTTGTTGCCGTCGTCCCATTGCTCGCGTTCGGCGGCGAAGCTGTTGCCGCCGGTTTCCACCACACGCAGCGCTTTGAGATTGAGGGCCTTGGCCACGGTGTCGAGGAAGCTGGTTTCTTCGCGGCGAATGTCGATACCGCCCGGTTTGCTTTCGTCAGGGCGCAGGCTGAAGGCGACGATCTGGTTCACCACTTCCGGGAAGATCGTGACCAGGTCGCGGTCGCAGAAGCTGAACACCGTGTCCAGGTGCATCGCCGCGCGGGACTTCGGCAGGCCGGCGACAATGACTTTCTCGACGGCGTTGTTCTTGAACAGGTTCACTGCCAGTTGGCCGATGGCTTGGCGGGACGAGCGCTCGCCCATGCCGATCAACACCACACCGTTGCCGATCGGCATCACGTCGCCGCCTTCAAGGGTGGAGCTACCGTGTTCCTGGTCCGGGTCGCCGTACCAGATTTCGAAGTCGGCGTTGGTGAACTGTGGGTGGAATTTATAAATGGCGGCGGCCAACAGGGTTTCCTGACGACGCGCTGGCCAGTACATCGGATTCAGCGTCACGCCGCCGTAGATCCAGCAGGTGGTGTCGCGGGTGAACTGGGTGTTGGGCAGCGGCGGCAGAATGAAGCTTGAGTGGCCGAGGAAGTCGCGGAACATCTGGATGGTCTTGCCGCCGAAGCTGTCCGGCAAGTCGTCAGCGGAAACACCGCCAATCAGGAACTCGGCGATCTTGCGCGGCTCCAGGCTGCGCAACCACGAACCCACTTCGTTGATCAGACCCAGGCCGACCGAGTTGGCGGTGACCTTGCGTTCCAGAATCCAGTCGAGGGCTTCGGGGATGGCGACGATGTCGGTCAGCAGGTTGTGCATTTCCAGTACATCGATATTGCGTTCACGCATTTTGGTGACGAAGTCGAAATGGTCACGCTTGGCCTGGGCGACCCACAGCACATCATCGAAAAGCAGTTCGTCGCAGTTGTTCGGGGTCAGCCTCTGATGGGCCAGGCCGGGGGAGCAAACCATGACTTTACGCAGTTTGCCGGCTTCGGAATGTACGCCGTACTTAACTTTTTCCGTGGTCATTACAGTGATCCTCCAGATGACAAAACAAGTCGTGTGTTACAGGGTCAGGAAGCCGTCATACAGTCCGTAGGCCGCCACCAGGGCGCCCACGACGACTGCGGCGAAAATCAGCTTCTCGACGTTGGTGAAAACCGGTTTGTTGACTTCAAGCTTGGCCTTGGCGAACAGGATCGCGCCGGGGGCATAGAGCAGGGCGGAGAGCAGCAGGTATTTGACGCCACCGGCATAGATCAGCCAGATCGCGTAAATCAACGCGACGGCGCCGATGAACAGGTCTTTGCTGCGTTCGGCCGCTGCGTTTTCATAGCTCTCGCCGCGCACCGCCAGCAACAGGGCGTAGGCTGCGGACCACAGGTACGGCACCAGAATCATCGAAGTGGCGAGGTAGATCAGCGACAGGTAAGTGCTGGCGGAAAACAGGGTGATGATCAGGAACAGCTGCACCATCGCGTTGGTCAGCCACAAGGCGTTGACCGGCACATGGTTGGCGTTCTCCTTGCGCAGGAACGCCGGCATGGTGTGGTCCTTGGCGGCGGCGAACATGATCTCCGCACACAGCAGCACCCATGACAGCAACGCGCCGAGCAGAGAAATGATCAGGCCGATGCTGATCAGCGCCGCGCCCCACGGACCGACGATATGTTCCAGCACGGCGGCCATCGACGGGTTCTGCAGTTTGGCCAGTTCCGGTTGGGTCATGATGCCCAGCGACAGCACATTCACCAGCACCAGGAACAGCAGCACGGTGATGAAACCGATCACGGTGGCCTTACCCACATCGCTGCGTTTTTCCGCGCGGGCCGAGAAGATGCTCGCGCCTTCGATGCCGATGAACACCCAGACGGTGACCAGCATCATGTTGCGCACCTGGTTCATCACGCTGCCCAGGTCCGGGTTTTTCACGCCCCAGATGTCAGCGGTGAAGATGTCCAGTTTGAACGCAAAAATCGCGATCAGCACAAACAGCAGCAGCGGCACGATCTTGGCGACGGTGGTCACCAGGTTGATGAATGCCGCTTCCTTGATCCCCCGCAGCACGAGGAAATGCACACCCCAGAGCAGCACCGACGCACCAATTACGGCAGCCACGGTGTTGCCTTCGCCGAAGATCGGAAAGAAGTAGCCGAGGGTGCTGAACAGCAGAACGAAGTAGCCGACGTTACCCAGCCAGGCACTGATCCAGTAACCCCATGCGGACGAGAAACCCATGTAGTCGCCGAACCCGGCCTTGGCGTAGGCGTAGACACCGCCGTCCAGGTCAGGTTTTCGATTGGCAAGAGTCTGGAAGACAAACGCGAGGGTCAGCATCCCGACTGCGGTGATGGCCCAACCGATCAGCACGGCACCGACGTCGGCACTGGCGGCCATGTTCTGCGGCAAAGAGAAGATCCCGCCACCAATCATTGAGCCGACAACCAACGCGACAAGTGCGCCGAGTTTCAGTTTTGCGGGGGATTCAGACATTGCATGACTCCAATGCAGGAGAAGAGAGACAACAGATTAATTCTGTTAGCTATTCAATTAGCTGACGTGGATCAGTACATCGGCACATTCCATTGTTAATGAAAGACTTATGAATCTTTTCCGGGCATAACGGTATTGCCGGAAAAGCCCTGTACAGAGGCCTCGGCCAGATCAAGCAGGAATAGCGCTTAGTACAAGGAGTTTTAAAGCTAGTTCGTTTTCGTGTTTACGCAAATTTTGCCGTCTGTTTCAGTACGGAATTGATTTATCAGGATTGACACACAAAACTGTTACTCACCGATTGCCATAGAAACATCGGCTATAAATAAAAGGCGGTATTTGCCGATATTTAATAAACGGTAAACCCCGTTATCCATTTAATTAAAGTTATCCATGTGTGCCGATGCCGTGAAAAAGGGGATGCAGGATGTCGCAACCGACGCGAAAACTTCGCTTGAGTGCGCTGATCGCCCTGGTAGTAGGTTCGATGATCGGCGGCGGGATTTTTTCCTTGCCGCAAAACATGGCCACCCGTGCCGATGCCGGGGCGATCTTGATTGGGTGGGCGATCACCGCTGTGGGCATGTTGACCCTGGCCTTCGTGTTCCAGACCCTGGCCAATCGCAAACCTGAACTGGATTCCGGGGTGTACGCCTACGCCAAGGCCGGTTTCGGCGATTACATGGGATTCTCATCGGCCTGGGGTTACTGGATCAGTGCCTGGCTGGGCAACGTCGGTTATTTCGTGTTGCTGTTCAGCACCCTCGGTTATTTCTTTCCAATATTTGGCCAGGGCAACACGCCAATCGCCATCGGCTGCGCCTCGGTGTTGCTGTGGGCCGTGCATTTTCTGGTGATGCGCGGGATCAAGGAGGCGACCTTCATCAACCAACTGACCACCGTGGCCAAGATCGTGCCGCTGATTATGTTCATCGTCATCGCCGCCGTAGCCTTCAAGGCGGACATCTTCACCCGCGACATCTGGGGCCGCAGCAACCCGAATTTTGGCGGCGTGATGGACCAGGTGCGCAACATGATGCTGGTCACCGTGTTCGTGTTCATCGGCATTGAAGGCGCCAGTGTGTATTCGGCGAGAGCGGAGAAACGCTCGGATGTCGGTCGGGCCACGGTCATCGGTTTTCTCGGCGTGTTGGCGTTGCTGGTGCTGGTGAACGTGTTGTCCCTGGGGATCATGAGCCAGCCCGAACTGGCCACCTTGCAGAACCCGTCGCTGGCGGCGGTGCTGGAACATATCGTCGGCCCTTGGGGTGCGCTGCTGATCAGCATCGGCCTGGCGATTTCGCTGCTCGGTGCATTGTTGTCCTGGGCGCTGCTCTGCGCTGAAATCCTCTTCGCCACGGCCAAAGACAAAACCATGCCGGCCTTCCTGACCAAGGAAAACGCTAACCATGTGCCGGTCAATGCGTTGTGGCTGACCAATGTGATGATCCAGATTTTCCTGCTGATCACGCTGTTTTCCGCTGGCACTTACACCAGCCTGATCTACCTCGCCTCGTCGATGATTCTGGTGCCGTACCTGTGGTCGGCGGCGTACGCGGTGCTGTTGAGCGGACGCGGCGAAACCTACGAACACGCGTCGGCCGAACGGACCAAGGACCTGATGATTGGCGGCATCGCCCTGGGTTACGCGGTGTGGTTGTTGTATGCGGGCGGGGTGAAATATTTGCTGCTGTCGGCGCTGTTGTATGCGCCGGGGGTGATCTTGTTTGCCAAGGCCAAGCATGAGCAAGGCGAGCCGTTATTCACGCCTATCGAGAAAGGGATTTTTACCTGCGTCATTTCCGGGGCAGGGCTGGCGGCGTACGGGTTGTACAGCGGGTTGCTGTCGTTGTGAGGGTGCTGCTGGCGTATCAACCGCCGTATGACTGGTCGGCGATGCTGGAATTTTTGTCGGCGCGGGCGGTGGCCGGAATGGAGACGGTAATCGATGGCGTTTATTCGCGAAGCATCGGGTTGAACGGTGTTCACGGCAGGTTTTCGATCAGGCCGGTGGCGGGCGATGCGTTGGAAGTGACGCTGGATTTTCCTGATCCGGCTGCCGTGCCGCAGATCGTCGCGCGGCTGCGGCGGATGTTTGATCTGGATGCGGATTTGCCGGCGATGCATCGGCAGTTGGCGAGTGATCCGTTGATGCAACGGTTGATTGCGGAGCGTCCGGGGCTACGGGTGCCTGGGGCGTGGGATGGGCTGGAGTTGGCGATTCGTGCGGTGCTCGGCCAGCAGATTACCGTGGGTGCGGCGATCAAGTTGGCGGGGAAACTGGTGGCGCAGTATGGGCAGCCCTTGCAGTCGCCGATGCCGGGACTGACTCATGTTTTTCCTGACGCAGCGGTGTTGGCGGTAGCGGATCTGGCGACGTTGGGCATGCCGAAAAGTCGCGGGCGGACCTTGTCCGGCGTGGCTCAAGCGTTGCTGGACGATCCCCTGCTGTTTGAGCCGGGACGGGAGGGTGGTGTGGCGCGCTTGCTGGCGTTGCATGGGATTGGCGACTGGACGGCGCAGTACATTGCGTTGCGCCAGTTGCGGGAGATGGGTGCGTTTCCGAGTGGGGATGTGGGGTTGATCAATGCGCTGGCGGCGCTTGAGGGTGGGGCGGTGACGGCGCGGGATTTGTTGAGGCGAGCTGAGGTTTGGCGGCCTTGGCGGGGGTATGCGGCGCAGCTTCTTTGGACATCGTTGAGCCGGATGGATTGAGTTGTTTGTTCCGGCCTCATCGCCAGCAGGCTGGCTCCCACAGGTTTTGTGATCGACATAAATCCGCTGTGGGGCAGCTGTCTTGGTTTTGATGATTGGTTTGGCTGGCTCCCACAGGTTTTGTGAACGATACAGATTCACTGTGGGAGCCAGCCTGCTGGCGATGGGGCCAGAACAGTCACCACCACTGCGCGCGATGTGAACCTAATTCAGAAGCCGGAATCGCCCATTGCAACGGCGTCCCGGTGATTTTCAGCGGCACATGAAGCCGATGCGCCGGCCCCCAAGGCGTCTGCTCAACCAGCATGCCTTGATCCTTTTCATCTTCTGCTCGCAGCGCCTCATCGGTTCCCGCACCGTTTTCAATCAACAACTTCGCTGTGCGCGCCAACGACAACCTGGCCGACCCGCCACGCCCCAACAACATGATCACCGCAGCCGCCATCAAATACCCGGTCGCATGATCAAGCGCCTGAACCGGCAGCGGCGTCGGTTTGTCCGTTTTCTTCCACTGCATGCCGGCCTCGGCAATGCCGCTGCTCATCTGCACCAGGCTGTCGAAGCCGCGGCGGTTCTGCCACGGGCCGCTCCAGCCGTAGGCGTTGAGGCACACATCAATCAGGCCCGGCGCCAGGTTTTGACGCTCGGCAGCACCGTAACCCAACTTTTCCAGTGCATCGGCGCGGTAGCCGTGGAGCACGATATCAGCGTCCTTGAGCAGACTTTCGAACACCGCTCGGTCGTCATTGTTGTGCAGGTCCAGTCGCGCGCAACGTTTGCCCAACGTGACTTCCGGCACCACACCGGGTTCGTTCCAGGTCGGCGGGTCGATGCGCAACACATCGGCGCCGAGGCCGGCGAGAAAACGACTGGCGACGGGGCCGGCGAGTACACGCGTGAGGTCCAGCACCTTGATCCCGGCCAGCGGTTGCGCCACTGAACCCTGCCACGATTTCGGCTGTTGAGAGGAAGCGGCGCTGAACTGAATCAACGGTTCGGCGTTCACCGCCAACCCTTGGGGATGCGCCTGCCATTGCGCCCGGTTGCGCATCTCGGCGGCGCACCCACCGGCATCGATCACGGCCTGTTCCAGATCGGTTTTAGCCCATTGCGCCACCTTGCTCGCCATCGCCGCACGGTCGGCACAGGCGCCGAGCACACTTTCGGCGGCGGCGCGGTGATGCGGCGCATTGGTGTGCAAGCGGATCCAGCCGTCCTGGGTCGCGTAGTCGCCGGCAACCGGGTCCCACAGCGGTGGAACGCTCCAGCCCACGGGGCGAATCGAAGTGGCGAACCAGAAAGACGCAAGGCGGCGGTCGACTTCAAGGCCGGGTAAACGACCGGTGTGTTGCTGCAGTAATTCGCTAACCGCCTGACCGGCAGCAGCGATGCTGGCGCAGGCCAGGTCGGTCACGGCAAACGCCGAGGGCAGGGCGCCGCTCGACGTAAAAGGAATCGGCGTGTGAGGCAAGCCGAGTGCGGCTTGAATGGACGTGAGTAAACCAGTCATCGAAGGCCCTCCGGAACGAGAGGCCGAGCATAGATCAAAACACTGCTCGTCCGGATGAATTCCCCTGTAGGAGCGAGGCTTGCCCGCGAAGACGGTATGTCAGTCGACATCAATGTTGAATGATCAACCGCCTTCGCGGGCAAGCCTCGCTCCTACAAAAGCAAACATCTATACCCGAAACTGATCCATCAATTTCATCTGGTGGGTGGTCAGGGAGTTGAGTTGGCTGCTGATCTGCGCCGATTCGGTGGCCTGGCCGGTCAGGGTTTCGGTGACGGTACGGATCGCAGAGACGTTGCGATTGACCTCTTCGGCCACCGCGCTTTGCTGTTCGGCGGCGCTGGCGATTTGCAGGTTCATGTCGCTGATCACGGTGACCGCGTCGCTGATTTTGCTCAAGGCCTGCACCGCTTGCTGGATCTGCCCGGCATTGCTGTGGGCCTGGGTCTGGCTCGAATGCATGGTGGCGACCACGCCGCGCGTGCCGGTCTGGATGCGCTCGATCACGATGCGGATTTCTTCCACCGAATCCTGGGTGCGTTTGGCCAGGTTGCGCACTTCATCGGCCACTACCGCAAATCCGCGACCACTCTCGCCGGCACGGGCGGCTTCGATGGCCGCGTTCAGAGCCAGCAGGTTGGTCTGTTCGGCGATGCTGCGGATCACTTCCAGCACCGAACCGATCTGCTCGCTGTTGACCGCCAGCGCTTCGACTTCGGTCACGGCCTTGCTGACTTCGTCGGCCAGTTGATTGATGTCGCGGGTGCTGCGTTCGATGATCGACATGCCATCGCGAGCCGATTGGTCAGCGCCTTTCGCGGCATTGGCGGCGTTCGAGGCGCTGTTGGCGACGTCGTGGGCGGTGGCGCTCATTTCGTTGGACGCGGTGGCCACCTGGTCGATCTCGCGGAACTGCACCTGCATGCCTTCGCTGGTCTGACGGGCGATTTCCGAAGACTGGTCGGCGGTGCCACGGGCGTCGGTGATGCTTTGTTTGATCTGCGCGATGGTCGGTTGCAGCTTGTCGAGGAAACGGTTGAACCAGCTGACCAGTTCGCCCAGTTCATCCTTCTTGCTGTAGTGCAGACGCTGCGTCAGGTCGCCGTCGCCGCTGGCAATCGCCTTGAGCATCTCGGCGACGCTGTTGATCGGCCGGGTCACGCCGGACGCGGTGAGCCAGATCAGCAACAGACCGACCAGGCCGGCCGCGACAGCCACCAGCACCGCTTTGATCGTGCCGCTTTGCTGGGCGTCATCGAGCACCGCTTGCAGCTTGACCGAGTCGGCCAGCAGCACGTGTTTGGGCAGGTCGATCACCACGCCCCAGGCTTTGGAGTCGGCAATCGGACTGACTGGGTACACCGCACGGATCAAGTCGCCTTGTTCGAGAATCTTCGGTGCGCCGCCGCTGAGCAATTGCAGGACTTCCTTGCCATCCGCGCCCAGCGTGTCGCCGATGCTTTTGCCGACCTTGCTCGCGTCAACGCTGTAACCGGCGAGCACGCCGCTGCCGGAGACGATCAGCATGTGCCCGGCGTTGTTGAACAGTTCACGCTGGGAATCGACAGCGGCTGCCTGCAGAGCATCGAGAGCGATGTCGATACCGACCACGCCGATGGATTTGCCGTCCACCAGCAGCGGTACGGAAATGGTGGTCATGAGCATTTCCTTGCCGCCGACGGTGTCGGCATACGGGTCCAGCAGGCAGGTGCGTTTGCTATCGCGAGGGCAGGTGTACCAGCTGTTGTAAGGCGTACCGCTGAGGCTCAAGGTGGTTTTGGTCATGTCGTCTTCGACCATGATCGTGTTGATCCCGGCCCCCCCGGCACGGCTCCAGTAACTGGCGAAACGCCCGGCTTCGTTGGACTGGCGCGCCGCATCGTTGGCGAACTCGCTGTCCTTACCGTCCAGGCCATTGGGCTCGAACGCCAGCCAGATCCCCAGCACCTTGCTGTTGCGCTCGAACGCGGTTTTCAGGCTCTGGTTCAACTCCTCACGCAGGGCACCGGCCTCAAGCGAGCGCTTGGCAGCCAGGGTGCGCATGTCCTTGATCTGGTCCGCCAGGGCCGTCACCACCAGCAGACTTTCGCCGAAGGTCTTCTGCACCCGCACCGCTTGCTCGGCGGCCTTGGCCTGGAGCAGGTCCTGCACGCTGGCGGTGAGCATCTTGCTGCTCGAGGCGCTGACCAGCTCATCGTTCTGATTGGTCTGGTAGAAATTCATGCCGACGATCAACACGACCACGCCAAGCAGGCAGAGGCCGGACAGCAAGACGATTTTCAGGCGGATAGAGAGAGAGTCGAACATAGGGGCGAACTCGCGAATGGATGAGGTGTTGGCTGTGAGTCGGGGGTGACCCCATTCGCCAAGTCCATTCAGCGCCATTTAATGCACATCGGCGTGGGGTGAGGATGCATGATGGTGGCACCGACGAACGGTCATGGTTGAACGTTTGCGCGGAAAAATGTGCCGCAAAACGGATTAAAACGGGGAAAAATCGCGGTGGGTTCAGGAGGGTTGCGGCAGTGATTCCGGTCGCGACCAGATCCACAGATTGCCCAGGCTCATACCGGCGATGGCCAGGTAGATCGGCCAGCCGTGATCGAGCATCACCAGCATCAACCCCGCGCACAGCAACATGCTGACGGTGGCACTGACCTTGGCCCGACGAGCGATGATTTTACCGTTGCGCCAGTTGCAGAGGATCGGCCCGAACAGCCGATGGTTTTCCAGCCAGGCACTCAGGCGCGGCGAACTCCTGGTCGCAGCCCAGGCGGCGAGCAGGATGAACTCGGTGGTCGGCAGGCCGGGGATGACGATGGCGATCAGGCCGATACCCAGGCTGACATAGGCCAGCAGGCCGAACAGGAGACGGGTGAGTTTGGAGGTGGTGAGGTGAGGCATGGGTTCAGGTTAGCGCGAGTGAGGCAGGATCGGGATCTTCAAGCTGGCTCGGTCCCCTTGTGGGAGTGAGCCTGCTCGCGATGACGGAGTGTCAGTCGACATCATTGCCGCCTGACCCACCGCTATCGCGAGCAGGCTCGCTCCCACAGGGGACTGTGTTGTATCAGGCGAGTTCGGGGGTGTAAGCCTGTTCCAGCAGCACGGTGAAGCGGTTGAATGCATCGACAGCGGCCTGCTCGATTTCAGCTTCTTCCTGAGCGCTGAACGCCAGCGAGTCGAGGGTTTTGACGAAGCGTTTCCAGCCTTCAGCGCGGCCGCCGGCCGGTTCGCCGAGGTGGCGGGCGCCGAACGTTTCGCTCAGGCCCAGACCAACAGCACGCTTGATCAGGAACGCTGCGCCCAGCTTCGAACCTTCGGAAACGAACAGCCAACCCAGTGCTTCGGCTTTGCCTGGGTTCTTCACCGCGCCAGCCACCGGTGCCGGTAATTCGGTTTCAAGGTCCGCCAGGTCAGCCATGGCCGCTTCCGCCCGGCAACGCGCCGGCAGGTCCGGGACGATGGCCGTCAGCTCGGCATCGTTGTACAGCGACACCAGTTCCGACTGGAACAGGTACTGCGCCACCACGAAACGGGCAAAGTTGGCCCGGGTTTCAAACGGTGCGTGGGCTTTGACCAAGGCATCAAGCTTGGTGTGAGGCGAGTGAGTGATCTGGTTCAAGCGTTGCGAACGCAAAGCAGGGCGTTGAGCAGTGTCCTGAGTGGTCATGGGAATTCCTTGAGAAAAAGGGGCGCTTGGTAACGAGACGAATAAGAAGGCGCAGGACAGTAAAAAAAACCTCACTGCACCGCTTCCATAAAGGCAGCGCAGTGAGGTGATTAGCGTCAGATGTCCCAGACCAGATTGATCGCGAAGTTGCGGCCCGGTTGGGTCAGGCGATCGAGGTTGGCCGGTTGCGTCACCGAGGCTTCGCCGACGCTGTCGTAACCGCGCACGTCGTCCCACTGCCAATATTTCTTGTTGGTCAGGTTGTACAGGCCGGCGTTGACCGTCACGTCGTCGGTCACCTTGTAGAAACCGGCCAGGTCGAGTACGCCATAACCCGGGGTCTTGAACTGGGTGCTGGTGCCGTCCGGGGTTTTGAAGCTGGTGCTGTCGACGCGGGTCTTGCGTTTGACCAGGGTCCAGCTCAACAGCGCGCCGTAGTTATCCTGGTCGTAGCCGAGTCCGAACACGCCGGTCAGCGGGTTGATGCTGTTCAGCGGCTGACCGCTGTCATCGTTGCGGCCGTACAGATAGGCCACCGAGCCTTGGGTATAGAGGCCGGTCGGGGCGCCGAAGCTGTCGAGGTTCAAGCGACCCTTGAGCTCCACGCCCTTGATGGTTGCGTGGGCAATGTTATTGCTCTGGAACGTGGTCTCGCTGTAGCCAGGGGTGATGGCGTTCTCATCGATGAAGTCGCGGTATTTGTTGTAGAACACCGCCACATCGAACGTGCCTGTATCGAACTGGCCGCGCAGGCCGGTTTCATAGCTCTTGCTCTTTTCCGGGTCCAGGTCCGGATTGGGCGCGACCTGATAGCCGCCTGCCAGGTTTTCGAAACGACCATACAGGGCCTTGGCGGTCGGCGTGCGGAAGCCTTCGGCGTATTGACCGTACCAAGTGTAGTTGTCGTTGAAACTGTAAGTGGTGCCGAATTTCGGCGACAGGCGATGCCAGGTCTTGGTGCTGTCGCTCACCACGCCGTTGCCGCTCTGGTCGGCGGTGGCCAGGAACTCATCGGTGATGTGCGGCTTGAGTTCGGTGTAGTCGTAGCGTGCGCCAGGCAGGAAGGTCCAGTTGCCCCAGCTGATCTGGTCCTGGGCGAACAGGCTGTAGCTGTTGATAGTCGGGTCCGGGAAGTCGCTGGCCGGTTTCAGGGTGTCGGCGGCACTCGGCGCACCGATGACCCGGCAAGCACCCGCCACGGTCAGGCAAGTGCCGCTGCCGGTACGCAGGCCGGTGACTTCGTCTTGCTTGATGGTGGTGCCATAGGTGACAAGGTGATCGGTGTCGGCGATGGCGAACGACTTGTCAGCCTGGGCATCGAACACCCATTGGCGATCCTTGTAATTGGTATCGCGGTTACGCAACACGGTACGCGACGGCGCGTAGATTTCTTCGGTGCTCTGGGCGGTCTTGGCGATCTGGTAGTTCAGCGACCACTTGATGTTGTCGGCCAGCAGACTGTCCAGACCGAAGCGGTGCTCCAGGCCGAAGCGTTCGCGGGTGACCGTGTCGTTGCCGGTGCGGGATTTATAGAAGCCGAAACCGCGTCCCGCGTTGAACGGGCCGCCGACTGCACTCAGCTGGTTGGTGTCGCGGTCGTCCTTGTAGTGCTCGTAGGTCAGGCCGAAGCGCGCGTCGTCGGCATAGTCCCAGCCCAGTTTGGCCAGCACGTTGGTGGTGCGCACGTCCTCGGGGTTGGCTTCGGTGCGGTTCAGGCCGATGCCACCGGTTTCGCCATAGGATTCGGTTTCATGACCGTTGCGTTGGCTCAGGTGCAGCAAGCCGTCGAAGTCACCGGTGCGACCGGCGACCGTGCCGGAGGTCAGCCAGCTGTCATCCGCCGAGCTGTAACCGGTTTTCAACCGTGCGCCGACGTCCTTGCCCGGTTTGATGATGTCGTCCGGGTCCAGCGTGTAGTAGCTGACCGCGCCGCCGATGGCGTTGCTGCCGTAAAGCACCGACGCCGGGCCGCGGAGGATTTCCACGCGTTTGACGATCTCGGGGTCGACGTAGTTGCGGTTGGTCTGGGCGTAAGGGCCGTTGAAGAAACTGTCGGGCACTTGCACGCCATCGATCTGGGTCAGCACGCGGTCGCCGTCGATGCCGCGGATGTTGTAGCCCGTGAGACCGGCACGCTGGCCGGCACCGCCGACCGATACGCCCGGTTCGTAGCGCACCAGATCCTTGATGTTATTCACGTTGTTGCGGTCCAGGTCTTCGCGGGTCTGGACCGTTACTGTACTTGGCACGCTGCTCACGTCCTGTTCGTTACGAGTGGCGCTGATGGTCACCTGGTCCAGGTTGAGCGCGCCGCTATTGCTGCGCTTCTCCAGCACGATGTTGTTACTGCCCAGTTTGCGATAGCTCAGGTTGGTCCCCACCAACAGGCGATCGAGGGCTTTTTCCGGCGGCAACGAACCGCGCACACCCGGCGAGGCCACACCGTCCGCCAGTTCGGCGGGCAAGCCGACCTGCCAGCCTGTCACGGCCGTAAAGGCATTCAGTGCCGAGACCAGCGGCTGCTGCGGGATGGCAAACGAGTAATCGCCCATGTTGCGGGTCGGCTGCCCGGCGGCAGTGGCGGCCATCAGCGGCGCGGTTCCGGCCATCAGGATGGCAGCCGTCAGCAGCGACAGCACGCGGGAAGGTGAAGAGGACTGGCGGGTATGGCGAGAGGACATCGATAGCGCTCCGTGTCGCACGAATCTTTATAGGTGCTGATTGGCATGGCGAGATGCGAATCAATTGCATTGGCTATAACGAGACGAACGAACTTCAGCTATCGAGTAAAAATAATTCTCATTTAGTTCAAGATCACCAGCGCCGGGAATTCCTGGAGCCGCGCAGAGGTGATGTGGGCCAGCGAACGGACCACGTCCAGCGGCTGGTCGAGACGGTAATTGCCGGTTACGGCGACGTTGGCCAACTGCTCGTTGGTGTTGATGATCCAGCCCGGATAATAGCGGCGCAGCTCCGCCAGCACCTGGCTCAGCGGGCAGTTCTCGAACACCAGACGGCCCTGGACCCACGCCAGGTCCGTGGCGGCATCGTGCTTGGCCGGGCGGTCGAAGCCGTTGGGGCCGATGCGGATGCTTTCGCCGGCAGACAGTCGAATCCGGGCATCGTCGCGGGTGGCCCGCAGATCGACATCGCCACGCTGCACCCGAACCTGCGCCACGCCGTCCTGATAACGCACGGCAAACGCGGTATCGCGCACGCGGGCCTTGACCGGTCCGGCGTCGATTTCCAGTGGCTGGCCGCGATTGGCCGGCACCTCGAAAAACGCCTCGCCCTGATACAGACGGGCCACGCGCTGTTGATCGTTGATGGTGCTGGAAAACGCCGAGTTGGTATTGAGCAGGACTTTCGAGCCGTCCTCCAGTTGCAGCCGCTGGCGTTCGCCGACCACGGTCAAGTGATCGGCCTGAAGGCGCATCGGCAGGTCGCTGAAACTGAACAGACCGAGGATCAGCACGGCGGCCGTGGCCAGCGGTTTCCAGTGCGGACGCAGGCGCGACAGGACCGTCACTTTCGGCGGCCGGGCGGCCAGGCTTTTCGCGCATTGCACCACTTGCGGGCCATCCCAGATCGCCTGAGCCTTGGCGAACGCTTCGGCATGCAACGGATCGGCGGCCAGCCAGTCATGAAACTGTCGGGTCTGTTCCTCGCTCGGACTGCCCAGCACGATCAGCCAGTCCAGAGCCTGGTCCATCGCGCTTGCGGCATCCCGCGCCGGGGAGGGCGGAGGGGAACGGTGGGTGTCCGTCACGGTGTTTCCTCGGCAGTGTCTGTGCACGGCTGTTTTATGGGTGAAGCTTGAAAGTGGGCAAGGGTAGCAAAGCCCGAAGGTCAGCGCAGGCGATCCCGGCAGGTAGAGAATAAACCTACAGACTCAGTCGCCGTTTAGCCGCTCGGCAACGCCGATGCAGATCGCCATGATCAACTTCAGTTCTTTCTGCACGGTGCTCAGTGAGACGTTGAGCTTTTCGGCGATCTCCAGATAGCTGTGCCCGTGCAGTCGGCTGAGGATGAAAATCTGCTGCTGCCGATGGCTGAGTTCACTGAGGCTCACGTTCAAACGCTCCAGCAATTGTTCGGCATGGGCAGCATCCTCGGCGCTACTCACTGGTGAGGCAACCGCCTGCAGCACGTCCAGTGGCACGTCGTCGAGCATCGTGCGCGACTGAATGCGCCGCGCACGCAAATGGTCCAGCGCCAGGTTACGAGCGGTCTGGAAAACGAAGGGTTCAAGGTGATCGATGGCCCGTTCACTGAGCGCCCGGGTCACTCGCAGGTAGGTCTCCTGCAAGAGGTCCTCGGCGGTGCTGTGATTGTTGACCATCCGCTCCAGCGTGCGCAGCAGAGAGACTCGCTGGGCGATGAAGACGTGATTGAAGCGAGATTGACTCACGGGAGGACCTGATCCATTTCGAGCGAATGATAATGCTTATCATCCGCTCGAGTGGTCAAGTGCTGATTTGAGAAGCTGACTTGCGAAGGGCTAGGCTCGACCCAGCAGATAGGTCGCGTAATCGGGGATACGGTGTTGGTGCGCCTGCTCCATTAGCGGACTGCTGAGCAGGTAGTCGGCGCTGCATTCATTGCACGCCACCGGAATATTCCAGACCGCCGCGACCCGCAGCAACGCCTTGATGTCCGGGTCGTGCGGTTGCGGTTCGAACGGGTCCCAGAAGAACACCAGCATGTCGACCCGCTGCTCGGCGATGCGCGCGCCGAGTTGCTGGTCGCCGCCCAAGGGGCCGCTGATCATACTTTCCACGGGCAGATCCAGGCGTTGTTGCAATAACAAACCTGTGGTGCCGGTGGCGACCAGTTCATGTTGCGCGAGCTTGTCCTTCTGCCGCTCGGCCCAGTCGAGCAGAAACACCTTGCAGTGGTCATGGGCGACCAGGGCGATACGCTTGCGCGCCGCCATGGTCTTTTGCGTGAAGCTGATACCGATCATGGGTGTTGCTCCCCGGTCACTCTGCGTTGCACAGCGCCAGGCAGTTATCGAGCATGCGGTTGGAGAAGCCCCATTCGTTGTCGTACCAGGCCAAAACCTTGAGCAGCTTGCCGCTGGACTTGGTGTGGTTGGCGTCGAAGATTGACGACAGCGGGTTGTGGTTGAAGTCGCTGGAGACCAGCGGCAGGGTGTTGTAGCCGAGAATCTTCGAGTGCTGGCTGGCTTCTTTCAGCAGCGCGTTCACTTCGTCGGCCGACGCTTCACGCTTGAGCTGCACGGTCAGGTCCACCAGCGACACGTTGATCACGGGAACACGCACCGCCATGCCAGTCAGTTTGCCTGCCAGTTCCGGCAGCACCAGACCGACCGCTTCAGCAGCGCCGGTCTTGCTCGGGATCATGTTCTGAGTGGCCGAACGGGCGCGGTACGGGTCGGTGTGGTAGACGTCGGTCAGGTTCTGGTCGTTGGTGTAGGCGTGGATCGTGGTCATCAGACCGCTTTCGATACCCAGTTCGCGGTGCAGCACCTGAGCCACCGGGGCCAGACAGTTGGTGGTGCACGACGCGTTGGAAATGATCTGGTGCGACTGGCGCAGGATGTCGTGGTTAACCCCGTACACCACGGTGGCGTCGGCGCCTTTGGCCGGTGCCGAGATAATCACTTTGCGCGCGCCGGCCGTAATATGCGCGGCAGCTTTGGCACGGTCGGTGAACAAACCGGTGCATTCGAACACGACATCAATCTTTTCCGCGGCCCAGGGCAGTTCGGCCGGGTTACGAATGGCGCTGACGGCAATACGGTCGCCGTTGACGGTCAGGCTTTCCTGATCGTGCTGGACATCGGCGTCGAACGTGCCGTGAACAGTGTCGTACTTGAGCAGATGAGCGTTCATTGCGCTGTCGCCCAGGTCATTGATGGCAACGATCTGCAGGTCTTGGCGATAGCCTTGGGTATACAGTGCGCGGAGGACGTTACGGCCAATTCGGCCAAAACCATTGATTGCGATTCGAAGAGTCATTTAACAGGGCCGCCGTCGTTTTGTTGTTGGAATTACAAGATTATTCGCATAAAAATAGAAAACAAGCCTTTTTAATGGCAATATTTTGTTCAATCTACAACGAGTGACCTGAATCAACTGGTCCCAATGATCAAGAAAACCGTCTGTCATCCCATCGACACCGGCGCTTGCTCAGCATAGACAATCAGGTCGCCACATCCGTTAGCCTGGAGTTCTACACATGCATCCCCGCGTAATTGAGGTCACCGAACGGCTTATCGCCCGCAGCCGTGCAACCCGTGAGGCTTACCTTGCGCTCATTCGCGGTGCAGCCAGCGACGGTCCGATGCGCGGCAAGCTGCAATGCGCCAACTTCGCCCACGGCGTGGCCGGTTGCGGCACCGAAGACAAAAACAGTCTGCGGATGATGAACTCCGCCAACATTGCGATTGTTTCGTCATATAACGACATGCTCTCGGCGCATCAGCCGTACGAAGTCTTCCCGGAACAGATCAAAAAAGCCCTGCGCGAGATCGGCTCTGTCGGCCAGTTCGCCGGTGGCACTCCAGCGATGTGCGACGGCGTGACCCAAGGCGAGCCAGGCATGGAACTGAGCCTGCCAAGCCGCGAAGTGATTGCGCTGTCCACCGCCGTGGCGCTGTCCCACAACATGTTTGATGGCGCGCTGATGCTCGGCATCTGCGACAAGATCGTGCCGGGCCTGATGATGGGCGCGTTGCGCTTCGGTCATCTGCCGATGATCTTCGTACCGGGTGGGCCGATGGTCTCCGGCATTTCCAACAAGCAGAAAGCCGATGTGCGCCAGCGCTATGCCGAAGGCAAAGCCTCGCGCGAGGAGCTGCTGGAATCGGAAATGAATTCCTACCACAGCCCTGGCACCTGTACTTTTTACGGCACCGCCAACACCAACCAGCTGCTGATGGAAGTCATGGGCCTGCACTTGCCGGGTTCTTCTTTCGTCAACCCGAACACGCCATTGCGCGATGCCCTGACCCGCGAAGCGGCGCATCAGGTCACGCGCCTGACCAAGCAAAATGGCAACTTCATGCCAATCGGTGAAATCGTCGATGAGCGTTCGCTGGTCAACTCCATCGTGGCGCTGAACGCGACCGGCGGCTCGACCAACCACACCCTGCACATGCCGGCCATCGCGATGGCCGCCGGTATTCAATTGACCTGGCAAGACATGGCCGACCTCTCCGAAGTCGTGCCGACCCTGAGCCACGTCTACCCGAACGGTAAAGCCGACATCAACCACTTCCAGGCGGCGGGCGGCATGTCGTTCCTGATCCGCGAACTGCTGGAAGCCGGCTTGCTGCACGAAAACGTCAACACCGTGCTCGGCCATGGCCTGAGCCGCTACACCCAGGAACCGTTCCTCGATAACGGTGAACTGGTCTGGCGCGAAGGCGTGACCGACAGCCTCGATGAAACCATCCTGCGCCCGGTTTCGCGTGCGTTTTCGCCAGAGGGCGGCTTGCGGGTAATGGAAGGCAACCTCGGTCGCGGCGTGATGAAAGTCTCGGCGGTCGCATTGGAGAACCAGATCGTCGAAGCACCGGCGATGGTGTTCCAGGATCAGCAGGACCTGGCCGATGCGTTCAAGGCCGGTTTGCTGGAGAAGGATTTTGTCGCGGTGATGCGCTTCCAGGGCCCGCGCTCCAATGGCATGCCGGAACTGCACAAGATGACGCCGTTCCTCGGCGTGCTGCAGGATCGCGGCTTCAAAGTGGCGCTGGTGACTGACGGGCGTATGTCCGGCGCGTCGGGGAAAATCCCGGCGGCGATTCATGTCAGTCCCGAAGCTTATGTCGGCGGCGCTCTTGCGCGGGTGCAAGAGGGCGATATCATCCGCGTCGATGGCGTCAAAGGCACCCTGGAGCTTAAGGTGGACGCCGAAGAATTCGCAGCGCGCACCCCGGCCAAGGGCCTGTTGGGCAATAACATTGGCAGCGGGCGCGAACTGTTTGGTTTCATGCGCATGGCTTTCAGCTCCGCAGAGCAGGGCGCCAGCGCCTTTACTTCTGCCCTGGAGACGCTTAATTGAAACTGGCTTTGGTCGGTGACATCGGTGGGACCAACGCGCGTTTCGCGTTGTGGAAAAACCAGCAGCTGGAAGCGATCCAGGTGCTGGCGACGGCCGACCACGCCAGCCCGGAAGAGGCGATTGCCCTCTACCTGAGCGGGCTTGGCCTGGCGTTGGGTTCGATCGGCTCGGTGTGCCTGTCGGTGGCAGGCCCGGTGAGCGGTGACGAATTCAAGTTCACCAACAACCACTGGCGGCTCAGTCGCAAAGGCTTTTGCAAGACTTTGCAGGTCGATCAATTGTTGCTGGTCAATGATTTCTCGGCGATGGCGCTGGGCATGACCCGCTTGCAGCCGGACGAGTTCCGGGTGGTCTGCGAAGGCACGCCGGAACCGTTGCGCCCTGCCGTGGTGATCGGTCCGGGCACGGGCCTGGGCGTTGGCACTTTGCTGGATTTGGGCGAAGGGCGTTTCGCCGCATTGCCGGGGGAGGGCGGTCACGTCGATCTGCCCCTGAGTAGCCCGCGTGAAACGCAACTGTGGCAGCACATCTTCAATGAGATCGGGCATGTCAGCGCTGAAACCGCGTTGAGCGGCAGCGGTTTGCCGCGGGTTTACCGGGCGATTTGCGCGGTGGATGGCCACGAGCCGGTGCTCGATACCCCGGAGTCGATTACCGCTGCCGGTCTGGCCGGTGATCCGATTGCGCTGGAAGTGCTGGAGCAGTTCTGCTGCTGGCTCGGCCGTGTCGCCGGCAATAACGTGCTGACCACAGGTGGACGCGGTGGCGTGTACATCGTTGGCGGGGTGATTCCTCGGTTCGCCGATTTCTTCGTCGAAAGCGGTTTCGCCCGGTGCTTCGCCGACAAGGGCTGCATGAGCGATTACTTCAAAGGCATTCCGGTGTGGCTGGTGACGGCGCCGTATTCCGGGTTGATGGGTGCGGGTGTGGCGCTCGACCAGGCCTAAGACCGAGTCGCGCCCTTCGCGGGCAAGCCTCGCTCCTACAGGTTTTATGTCGTTCACGGAATTCGCGAACGGCTCTGACCTTGTAGGAGCGAGGCTTGCCCGCGAAGGGGTCCGTACAGACACCAACGATGTACGCTCGATCAGGCATAATCCGCCCAATTCAAACAACAAGGACGCCGCCCCGTGAGCTCAGTCAGGTCGATTTTGTTGGTCGATGACGATCAAGAGATACGCGAGTTGCTGGACACCTACCTGACCCGCGCCGGTTTCCAGGTTCGTACCACGCCCGATGGCGCCGGCTTTCGCCAAGCGATGAACGAGGCGCCGAGCGATCTGGTGATTCTCGACGTGATGCTGCCGGACGAAGACGGTTTCAGCCTCTGCCGCTGGATCCGCCAGCACCCGCGTCAGGCCCAGGTGCCAATCATCATGCTCACCGCCAGCTCCGACGAGGCCGACCGCGTCATCGGCCTGGAGCTGGGCGCCGACGACTACCTCGGCAAACCCTTCAGCCCCCGTGAATTGCAGGCGCGCATCAAGGCCTTGTTGCGCCGCGCGCAGTTCGGTCAGGAACGTTCCGGCGGTGAAGTGCTGGCGTTCGACGATTGGCGGCTGGACATGGTCAGTCACCGGTTGTTCCACATCGACGGGGAAGAAGTGATTCTCTCCGGCGCCGATTTTGCGCTGCTGAAACTGTTCCTCGATCACCCTCAGGAAATCCTCGATCGCGACACCATCGGCAACGCCACCCGAGGCCGCGACTTGATGCCGCTGGATCGCATCGTCGACATGGCGGTCAGCCGTTTGCGTCAGCGTCTGCGCGATACCGAAAAACCGCCGCGACTGATCCGTACAGTGCGCGGCAGCGGCTACCAACTGGCAGCCAATGTGGTCGCCAGCAATGGCCACTGAGTTTTTCCGCCAGCTCGCCGCCCGCGTGCCGGTACCGCGTTCGCTGCTCGGGCGCATGTTGCTGCTGACCCTGTTGGCCGTGCTGTTTGCGCAGACGTTGTCGAGCGTGATCTGGGTCTCGCAACTGCGCGCCACCCAGCTCGAAGGCCTGGTGACCAGCGCCCGCAGCCTCGCCCATTCGATGACCGCCAGCGTCAGTTACTTTCGCTCGCTGCCGGTCGCGTTTCGTCCCCTGGTGCTCGACCAATTGCGCAGCATGGGCGGCACCCGTTTCGTGGTGACGCTCAACGACAAGCCCTTGGGCATGGAAGTGCTGCCGATCACTCCGCGCAAAGAAGCCGTGCTCAAAGCGGTGGACGAAGTGCTGCGCGAGTCTTTGGGTCACGACACGGATATCTCGGTGACCTTCGTCAGCCCCGAAGACCTGCGGATCTTCAACAGCGGGCTGAAACTCGATGAATTGCCGCGCTCGTGGGCGCATTACGCGCTCACCCTGGAGCCGGTGAACCCGCCCGTGCTGGTCACGCAAATCCAGATGGCGCCGGGCGAGTGGTTGTACATCGCCTCGCTCTTGCCCGAGCCTTACACCAGTCTTGAAGAGCAAGGCCTGCCGGCGCAGCAAGTCTGGTTCATCGTCCTCACCAGCGGTTTCTTGCTGTTGTTCATTGGCTTGCTGGTGCACTGGCAGAGCCGGCCGCTCAAGCGTCTGGCGCGGGCGGCGCGGGACATGTCCCTCGGTGCCGAAGTCGAGCCGGTGGCCGAAGGCGGCGGCAGTGAAGTGGTCGAAGTGGGCCGCGCCTTCAACGCCATGCGCGAACGCATCAGCCGTTACCTGACAGAACGTAGCCAGTTGTTCAGCGCGATTTCCCACGACCTGCGCACGCCGATCACCCGCCTGCGGTTGCGGGTGGAGTTGCTCGAAGACGAAACGCTGCAAGCCAAGTTCGGCCGCGATCTGGATGAGTTGGAGCTGCTGGTCAAAGGCGCGCTGCAATGCGTGAAAGACACTGACATCCACGAAAACATCGAGCCGGTGGACCTTAACCATGTGCTCGATTGCCTGGTGGAGCCGTATCTGGCGCCTAATGGCAATGGTCGCGTGACTCAGCAGGGCCGGGCGCTGGCGGCGTATCCAGGCAAACCGCTGGCGCTCAAGCGCTGCATCGGCAACCTGATCGACAACGCGTTGAAGTATGGGCAGAACGCGCATTTGCACATCGATGACGATGAGAGTGCGTTCATCCTGCACGTCGATGACGAAGGGCCGGGCGTGCCGGAGCAACGGATGGAGCAGGTGTTCGAACCGCACTTCCGCTTGGCCGGGCAGCAGCAGGGTTATGGGTTGGGATTGGGGATTGCGCGCAATATTGCGCACAGCCATGGCGGAGAGGTCAGCCTGCAGAATTTACGTGAAGGTGGGTTGCGGGTGACGTTGCAGTTGCCTCGCTCGATCGATTGACGCGGACCCTGTGGCGAGGGAGCTTGCTCCCGCTGGGGCGCGAAGCGGCCCCGCTTATCCCTAAAAAGAAGGGGACTGCTACGCAGTCCGGCGGGAGCAAGCTCCCTCGCCACAAATAATCACCCCGTACAAAATCTGCATGTCACAGAGCGGTGACATAACTCGCCCCCTTCGTTACAAGCCCGTCCCCGCCCGTTGTTTAGACTGCCCCCAGTCAAAACAACAAAAAAGGCACCCCATGGACACCTTCCAACCTGCTTTCAGCAGTTGGCTCAACGCTCCTGCCCATCAGCAATGGCTCGCTGCCGAAGGGCTGCGCCTGCTCGCATTTGCCAAGGCTTCAAAGCTTGCCGAAGGCTTCGGCAATCTCGATGAAAAGGGCCACCTTCCGGCCAACGCCCAAGCCGAAACCATGAACACCGCCCGCATGACCCACAGCTTCGCCATGGCTCACATCCAGGGCTTGCCGGGTTTTGCCGAGCTGGTCGATCACGGTATCCAGGCGCTCAGCGGCCCGTTGCGTGATGCCGAACACGGTGGCTGGTTTGCCGTCGCCCATCATCGCGACGGCAACACCGGCAAGGCTGCATACCTGCACGCCTTCGTGGCCCTCGCCGCCAGTTCCGCAGTGGTCGCACAGCGCCCCGGCGCACAAGTATTGCTCGATGATGCGATCAACATCATCGACACGCATTTCTGGAGCGAAGAGGAGGGCGCGATGCGCGAATCCTTTGATCGCGACTGGAGTGGTGAAGAAGCCTACCGCGGCGCCAACAGCAACATGCACGCCACCGAGGCCTTTCTCGCCCTGGCGGATGTCACCGAAGACAACCGCTGGCTGTGCCGTGCTCAACGCATCGTTGAACGAGTGATCCATGTTCACGCCGCGGCCAACGACTACCTGGTGGTCGAGCATTTCGATCGCGACTGGCAGCCGCTGCGCGAGTACAACCACGACAACCCTGCCGACGGTTTCCGTCCCTACGGCACCACGCCGGGCCACGGTTTTGAATGGGCGCGGCTGTTGCTGCACCTCGAAGCCGCGCGGGTTCAGGCCGGGATGCTCACGCCGGGTTGGCTGGCCACCGACGCGCAAAAACTGTTCGATCACAACTGCCGTCATGGCTGGAATATTGATGGTGCGCCGGGGATTGTCTACACCCTCGACTGGGACAATCGCGCGGTGGTTCGCCATCGTTTGCACTGGACCCATTGCGAAGCCAGCGCCGCCGCCAGCGCGCTGCTTAAACGCACGGGCGACGAACAATACGAAACCTGGTACCGACTGTTCTGGGAATTCTGTGACAGTCATTTCATCGACCGCTGCGATGGCAGTTGGCACCATGAACTCAACCCGCAAAACCGCCCGAGCGCCGATATCTGGGCCGGCAAACCCGATCTGTATCACGCCTGGCAAGCCGTGTTGATTCCGCGTCTGCCGTTGGCGCCGAGCATGGCGACTGCCTTGGGGCAGTTGTCCCAGAGCGCTCCTGTGTAACCATGTGGTGACATTCACGCGTCCCTTCGTTACCTGCGAGGGGATAACTCCTGTTTAAAATCCTATGCAGCGCAAGCACCAGACTTGCATGCATAACAACAAGAAAGGTAATTCTAGATGAATGCGATTTCTCGCCTCGCTACTGTCATTTCTCTTGCCTCATTGCTTCCAATCTCTGCATTCCCTGTCAGTGCACTTGCCGCCGATTCCAAAGGTTCGGTAGAAGTCGTTCACTGGTGGACGTCCGGTGGCGAAAAAGCTGCTGTTGATGTTCTCAAGGCCCAAGTCGAAAAAGACGGTTTCACCTGGAAGGACGGCGCAGTCGCCGGTGGTGGCGGTGCTACGGCCATGACCGTACTCAAGAGCCGCGCCGTTGCCGGTAACCCACCGGGTGTAGCGCAGATCAAAGGTCCGGACATCCAGGAATGGGCGTCTACCGGTCTGCTCGACACCGACGTCTTGAAAGAAGCTGCCAAGACAGAGAAGTGGGACAGCCTGCTCGACAAGAAAGTCTCCGATACCGTGAAGTACGAGGGTGACTACGTGGCCGTGCCGGTGAACATTCACCGCGTCAACTGGCTGTGGATCAACCCGGAAGTCTTCAAGAAAGCCGGCATCGAGAAAGCCCCAACCACCCTTGAGGAATTCTACGCGGCCGGTGACAAGCTGAAAGCTGCGGGCTTCATTGCCCTGGCCCACGGCGGCCAGCCTTGGCAGGACAGCACCGTGTTCGAAGCGGTGGTCCTTTCGGTCATGGGCGTCGACGGCTACAAGAAAGCCTTGGTCGATCTGGACAACGCAGCACTGACCGGTCCTGAAATGGTCAAGGCGCTGACCGAGCTGAAGAAAGTCTCGACCTACATGGATGCCGACGGCAAAGGCCAGGACTGGAACCTGGAAGCGGCCAAGGTCATCAACGGCAAGGCCGGCATGCAGATCATGGGTGACTGGGCCAAGAGCGAGTGGACCGCGGCCAAGAAAGTCGCCGGCAAGGACTACGAGTGCGTAGCTTTCCCGGGCACCGACAAGGCCTTCACCTACAACATCGACTCCCTGGCCGTGTTCAAGCAGAAAGACAAGGGCACTGCTGCCGCGCAGCAGGACATTGCCAAGGTCGTTCTGGGTGAGAGCTTCCAGAAAGTCTTCAGCATCAACAAGGGCTCGATCCCGGTTCGAATCGACATGCTGAGCGACATGGGCAAGTACGGTTTCGACTCCTGCGCCCAGACCGCCGCCAAGGACTTCCTGGCGGACGCCAAGTCCGGCGGCCTGCAGCCGAGCATGGCGCACAACATGGCGACCACGCTGGCGGTACAAGGCGCGTTCTTTGATGTTGTGACCAACTTCATCAATGACCCGAAAGCCGATCCGGCCACTGCCGCCAAGCAACTGGGCACTGCCGTCAAAGCTGCCAAGTAATGCTTGGCCCCTGTAGGAGCGAGCCTGCTCGCGATCGCGGTGTATCAGTTGATACATCCAGAGTTTGACACTCAGCTATCGCGAGCAGGCTCACTCCTACAAGGGGAAGCATTTCCAACGTAAATTTTCTCTTCGTACGGGATCTTCCCATGAGTTCTGTTGCTGTGTTCAGCAAGGCCTCGCCGTTCGATGCACTGCAGCGCTGGCTCCCTAAACTGGTGTTGGCGCCCAGCATGTTCATCGTCCTGGTGGGCTTCTATGGCTATATCCTGTGGACGTTCATCCTGTCGTTCACCACGTCGACCTTCCTGCCGACTTACAAATGGGCGGGACTGGCGCAGTACCAGCGGCTGTTCGACAACGACCGTTGGTGGGTAGCGAGCAAGAACCTTGCAGTTTTCGGCGGCATGTTCATCGGCATCACGCTGGTGATCGGTGTGCTACTGGCGGTGTTTCTTGACCAGCGTATTCGTCGCGAAGGTTTCATTCGCACCATTTACCTGTACCCGATGGCGCTCTCGATGATCGTCACCGGTACCGCCTGGAAGTGGCTGCTCAACCCGGGCATGGGCCTGGACAAATTGCTGCGTGACTGGGGCTGGGAAGGTTTTCGCCTGGACTGGCTGATCGACCCGGATCGCGTCGTGTATTGCCTGGTGATCGCTGCGGTATGGCAAGCCTCGGGCTTCATCATGGCGATGTTCCTCGCCGGCCTGCGTGGTGTTGATCAATCGATCATCCGTGCCGCCCAGATCGATGGCGCGAGCATGCCGCGCATTTACCTGAAAGTGGTGTTGCCGAGCCTGCGCCCGGTGTTCTTCAGCGCCGTGATGATTCTGGCCCACATCGCGATCAAGAGTTTCGACCTGGTGGCGGCAATGACCGCCGGCGGCCCGGGTTACTCCTCCGACTTGCCTGCGATGTTCATGTATTCGTTCACCTTCAGCCGCGGCCAGATGGGCATGGGTTCGGCCAGTGCGATTCTGATGCTCGGTGCGATTCTCGCAATCATCGTGCCTTACCTGTACTCAGAGCTGAGGACCAAGCGCCATGACTAGTTTCTCTGCCAAACCTTCCATCAGCCTGAGTCGCATCGCGATCTACGGCGTGCTGATCCTGGCCGTATTCCTTTACCTGATACCGCTGGTGGTCATGCTGTTGACCAGCTTCAAGACGCCGGAAGACATCAACTCCGGCAACCTGCTGAGCTGGCCGACCGTGGTCAGCGGCATTGGCTGGGTCAAGGCCTGGGGCACGGTTGACGAGTACTTCTGGAACTCGATCAAGATCACCGTCCCGGCAGTGCTGATCTCCACCGCCATCGGTGCACTGAATGGCTACGTGCTCTCGATGTGGCGCTTCCGTGGCTCTCAACTGTTCTTCGGTTTGCTGCTGTTCGGTTGCTTCCTGCCGTTCCAGACCGTCCTGCTGCCGGCCTCGTTCACCCTCGGCAAGATGGGCCTGGCCAGCACCACCACCGGCCTGGTGTTCGTGCACGTGGTCTACGGCCTGGCGTTCACCACGCTGTTCTTCCGTAACTACTACGTCAGCGTTCCCGATGCGCTGGTGAAGGCGGCGCGTCTCGATGGCGCGGGTTTCTTCACCATCTTCCGCTTGATCATCCTGCCAATGTCCACCCCGATCATCATGGTCTGCCTGATCTGGCAGTTCACCCAGATCTGGAATGACTTCCTGTTCGGCGTGGTGTTCTCCAGCGGTGATTCGCAACCCATTACGGTGGCGTTGAACAACTTGGTCAACACCAGTACCGGGGCCAAGGAATACAACGTTGATATGGCGGCGGCGATGATCGCCGGGCTGCCGACCCTGCTGGTCTATGTGGTCGCAGGCAAGTATTTCGTGCGCGGGCTGACGGCCGGCGCAGTCAAGGGGTAATCATGGCTACGCTCGAACTTCGCAATGTAAACAAGACCTACGGCCCCGGCTTGCCGGACACCCTCAAGAACATCGAACTGTCGATCAAGGACGGTGAGTTCCTGATTCTTGTCGGACCTTCGGGTTGCGGTAAATCGACCCTGATGAATTGCATCGCCGGCCTGGAAACCATCACCGGCGGCGCGATCATGATTGGTGATCAGGACGTCAGCGGCATGAGCCCGAAAGACCGCGACATCGCCATGGTGTTCCAGTCCTACGCGCTGTACCCGACCATGAGCGTGCGCGAGAACATCGCCTTTGGCTTGAAGATCCGCAAAATGCCCGCCGCCGACATCGAAGCGGAAGTGGCGCGGGTGTCCAAGCTGCTGCAGATCGAACACCTGCTCAACCGCAAACCCGGTCAGCTCTCTGGTGGTCAGCAACAGCGCGTGGCCATGGGTCGTGCCCTGGCGCGTCGGCCGAAGATTTACCTGTTCGACGAACCTCTGTCCAACCTCGACGCCAAGTTGCGCGTCGAGATGCGCACCGAAATGAAACTGATGCACCAGCGCCTCAAAACCACCACGGTCTACGTGACCCACGACCAGATCGAAGCGATGACCCTGGGCGACAAAGTGGCGGTGATGAAGGACGGGATCATTCAGCAATTCGGTACGCCGAAAGACATCTACAACAACCCGGCCAACCTGTTCGTGGCGAGCTTCATCGGCTCGCCGCCGATGAACTTCATTCCCCTGCGTTTGCAGCGCAAGGACGGCCGTCTGGTGGCACTGCTCGACAGTGGTCAGGCGCGCTGCGAATTGCCAATGGGCATGCAGGACGCCGGCCTTGAAGACCGCGAAGTGATCCTCGGCCTGCGCCCGGAACAGATCGTGCTGGCGGGCAGCGAGCCGAACGGCTTGCCGACCATTCGCGCCGAAGTCCAGGTCACCGAACCGACCGGTCCCGACACCCTGGTGTTCGTCAATCTCAATGAAACCAAGGTCTGCTGCCGCTTGGCACCGGACGTCGCGCCGAATGTGGGCGAGACCCTGACGCTGCAATTCGATCCATCGAAAGTGCTGTTGTTCGATGCCAAGACCGGGGAGCGCCTGGGGGTGGCCGGTCAGCCAAAAGCCGAGAACCACAGCGCGAACGTCGCGCAATTCAAAGGCAGATAGAGATCAATTGTAGGAGCCGGCTTGCTGGCGATAGCGGTGTGTCATTCAGCACAGATGTTGACTGACACACCATCGCCAGCAAGCCGGCTCCTACAGGGGGAATCCGCGGTGCGTGGCCTGTCGCGCATCGCACCTGATGTAACCGCGTTAAATAAAAACAGTTAATAACAATAAAACGAGGATGTAGGGATGAAGAAGAAGAACAACGCTCAGCTTATCTGCCAGTTGTCAGCAGTGGCGGCAATGATGCTGGCCGGCAGTGTGCATGCGGCTGATGCGTTCAGCGCCGATTCCGAGTGGATGACCGGTGATTGGGGTGGCGAGCGGACCAAGCTGATCGAGCAAGGTATCGACATCAAGATGGACTATGTCGGTGAAGTCGGCGGCAACCTTCACGGTGGCTACAACAACGACAAGACCGCGCGTTACGCCGACCAGTTTGGTCTGGGCGTGGCGCTGGACCTGCAAAAGCTGTGGGGCTGGGATAACACTCAGGCCAAGGTCCAGTTCACCAACCGTAACGGCGAAAACATCTCCAATGACCGTGTCGGCGACCCGCGTGCCGGCACCTTGAGTTCCTCCCAGGAAGTCTACGGCCGTGGCCACATGGTCCGTCTGACCCAGTTGTGGATCAAGCACCAGTTTCTCGACGGCAAACTGGACGTCAAGGCCGGTTACTTCGGCGAAGGCGAAGACTTCAACACCTTCCCTTGCGAGTTCCAGAACCTGGCGTTCTGCGGTTCCCAAGCGGGTAACTGGGCCACCAACATCTGGTACAACTGGCCGGTCATGCAGGCTGCGGTCCGCGTGAAGTACAACATCTCGCCTGAGTTCTATGCGCAGATCGGCGCGTACAACCAGAACCCGTCGCAACTGGAGCACGGTAACGGCTTCAAGCTCAGCGGCAGTGGTACCAAGGGCACCGTGTTGCCGGTCGAACTGGTCTGGTTGCCTAACCCTGGCAACCTGCCGGGCGAATACCGTGTCGGTTACTACAAAAGCACGGCCAAGGCCGATGACGTTCGCGAAGACGACAACGGCGATGATGCGGCAACCAGCGGCAACGCCTATCGCAGCCACAGCAGCAAGTCCGGATACTGGTTCGTGGCGCAACAACAACTCACCACCCACAACGGTGACGCGTCCCGCGGTCTGAACATCGCGGCCAACGCCACGTTCCACGACAAGGACACCAACTTCGTCGACAACTACCAGTCGCTGATGTTGGTGTACAAGGGCCCGTTCGATGCACGTCCGAAGGATGACTTCGGTATCGGTGCCGCCCGTATCCATGTCAACGATGACGTGAAGAAAAACTCAGAGCTCGTCAACGCCTCCAACAACGTCACTGACTATCAGGATCCGCTGTTCGCGCCGCTGCGTAACACTGAGTACAACTACGAGATCAACTACGGCTTCCACGTTACCAACTGGCTGACCGTGCGTCCTAACCTGCAATACATCACCCACCCGGGTGGTGTTGATGAAGTCGATAACGCGCTGGTGGCCGGCCTGAAAATTCAGTCGGTGTTCTAACGCTGTTGCGATAAGCTCCTCTCTATGTGCGCATTTTTGCGGACAGCCCAGGCTGTCCGCTTTTTTTTGTGTGAGTCGATGAGGATCTGTGGCGAGGGAGCTTGCTCCCGCTGGGCTGCGAAGCGGCCCCAGAATCAGCCATTCAAGTGTTCCAGGTAAACCACGTTATTCGGTTTTACGACTGCTTCGCAGCCGAGCGGGAGCAAGCTCCCTCGCCACAGTAAGTTTGCTACTAAGGCGTATGAGTACACCCATGATTTTCAGGACCGTGGCACATGCATGAGCATCCGCTACAACGCTTCTTCAAATCCTTGCGCGAGCGTCCGGTGTTTGCGTGGGAGCGCTATCAGAAGCGCGATGTGCTGGTGATCGACCATCCGCTGTGTCAGGCGGTGTTCAGTCGGCAGGGCGCGCAGTTGCTGCACTTCCAGCCAAAGGGCCAGAAACCCTGGCTCTGGTGCGCGGCGAGGTGGCCGCAAGTCGGCGCGATTCGTGGCGGCGTGCCGGTGTGCTGGCCGTGGTATGGCCGTCATCCGAGCGAAAATGCCTGGCCCTCACATGGCTGGGCACGGTTGATCGACTGGAAGCTGCTCGACAGCAGCCATGACGACGATGGCGTGCGGCTGCATTGGCAACTTCAGTTGTGCGACTGGCAAGTGGACCTGCACGCGCACTTGGGTGACCGCATGGATTTACGCCTGAGCACCGAGCACCAGGACAGCCTGCCATGCCAATTGAGTCAGGCGTTGCACGCCTATTGGCGTATTGGTGACGTCGGCGAGGTAGCGCTGTCTGGGCTCGATGGTGCGCAAGGTTACGACCAGTTGAACCGTCAGGTTTGCCAGCAGGAAGGCGAGTTGAGGGTCGACGGTGGGTGTCAGCGAGTGTTCCAGCATGACGGTGAATTGCAGCTCAAGGATCACGCCTGGCAGCGGGAATTGTGTATTGATACCGGTGACCATGCGGACACGGTGGTCTGGCATCCGGGCTCGCGGCCGTTGCTGGGGGTGAGCTGGAATGAGATTTCCGAGTTTGTGTGTGTGGAGGCGGCGAGTGGCGGGACGGACAGTATGAGCCTGGCGCCGGGGCAGAAGGCGCATTTGAGTTTGCAGGCGCGGGTGGGAGCTTAGGTGTGTCAGGGCGATTGCTCCCTCACCCTAACCCTCCCGAAACGTCGGACCGCCCGTAGGGAGAGGGGACTGACCGCGTTGATTGTTCAATCTACGTCGGCCTGAAGCTTTGAGTTGAACTCAGGTTTTGAAGAGCATGAAGATCTGCTCCCTTTCCCCCTCTCCCCTCTGGGGCGGTCCGACGTTTCGGGAGGGCTGGGGTGAGGGGTGGTTTTTGAAGGGTCAGTTGAACTCATCCCCAACCGGATACCGGCTCGCATTCAGGCTCTCTTTGATCTTGCGCAAATGCGGCTGGAAATCCACGCCCCGGCGCAAGGTCATGCCCGTTGCCAGCACATCCAGCACGGTCAGCTGAATGATCCGCGACGTCATCGGCATATAGATGTCGGTGTCTTCCGGCAGCGGAATATTCAGGCTCAAGGTACTGGCCTTGGCCAGCGGCGAACCCTCGGCCGTCAAACCCAGCACCGAAGCGCCGTTCTCCCGGGCGATGCGCGCCACTTCCACTAATTCGCGGGTGCGGCCGGTGTAGGAAATGATCACGAACAACTCGCCGGTATGCGCCACCGACGCAATCATGCGCTGCATCAGCACGTCGGCATGGGCGGTAACGGCCAGGTTGAAGCGGAAGAACTTGTGCTGCGCATCCAGCGCCACCGGGGCCGAGGCGCCGAGGCCGAAGAAGTGAATCTGCCGGGCCTGGATCAACAGGTCGACGGCGCGGCTGATCAGGTTCGGGTCCAGCGCCTGCAAGGCACTGTCCAAAGAGGCGATGGCGCTGCCGAAAATCTTCTTCGTATAGGCTTCAGGATTGTCATCGGCCTCAACCGCACGGCTGACATACGCCGCGCCGCTGGCCAGGCTCTGGGCCAACTGAAGCTTGAGTTCCGGGTAGCCGCTGACGCCGAACGAACGGCAGAAACGGTTGACCGTCGGCTCGCTGACCTTCGAAGCCTGGGCGAGGGCGGCGATGCTGAACCGGGTGGCCTGCTGTGGGTTGAGCAGGATCACTTCGGCGACTTTGCGTTCAGCCTTGTTCAGGTCTTCAAGGCGATTCTGGATCTGTTCCAGTAAATTTCGCACGCGGTCCATTTCATGTTCCTTAGGTCAGCAGCGCAAATAAGCGTTCTGCTAATGCAAATTGGGCCTTTGATGCGGCCCGTAACGGTGGCCTATCCTACTGATGGCTCCGACCGACCACCACTCGGAATCTGTATTTTGCGAAAATGTTGTGGTTATTACTACATTTTCCCTTGAGTGATGCCTTGAAAAAAGGTATTTGTAGCTTAACTTGATAAAAGAACAAACATCATGCCTTCGATTACGGTTGAACCGTGCACCTTTGCCTTGTTCGGCGCCCTCGGCGATCTGGCCCTGCGCAAGCTGTTTCCTGCCCTTTATCAACTCGATGGCGCAGGCCTCTTGCACGAGGATACGCGCATTATCGCGCTGGCCCGTGAGCCTGGCAGCGAGCAGGAGCACCTGGCGTTCATCGCCTCCGAACTGCGCCGTTACGTGGGTGCCAAAGAGCTGGACGAAGCTGTGGTCGAACGCTTCCTGGCCCGTTTGAGCTATCTGCATGTCGACTTCCTCAAGGCCGACGATTACGTCGCCCTGGCCGAAATGGCCGGCAGCGCTCAGCGAGTCATTGCCTACTTCGCCACGCCGGCCGCCGTTTACGGCGCGATCTGCGAGAACCTGGCGAAGGTCGGCCTGACTGAAAACACCCGCGTCGTGCTGGAAAAACCCATTGGCTCGGACCTGGAGTCCTCGCGCAAGGTCAACGACGCCGTGGCGCAGTTCTTCCCGGAGAACCGCACCTACCGCATCGACCACTACCTGGGCAAAGAGACCGTCCAGAACCTGATCGCCCTGCGTTTCGCCAACAGCCTGTTCGAAACCCAGTGGAACCAGAATTACATCTCCCACGTGGAAATCACCGTGGCCGAGAAGGTCGGTATCGAAGGCCGTTGGGGCTACTTCGACAAGGCCGGTCAGCTGCGGGACATGATCCAGAATCACCTGCTGCAACTGCTCTGCCTGATCGCCATGGACCCACCGGCCGACCTGTCCGCCGACAGCATCCGCGACGAGAAAGTCAAAGTGCTCAAGGCCCTGGCGCCGATCAGCCCGGAAGGCCTGACCACGCAAGTGGTGCGGGGCCAGTACATCGCCGGGTACAGCGAAGGCAAATCAGTGCCGGGGTATCTGGAAGAGCCTAACTCCAACACCCAGAGCGACACCGAAACCTTTGTCGCCCTGCGTGCCGACATCCGCAACTGGCGCTGGGCCGGCGTGCCGTTTTACCTGCGTACCGGCAAGCGCATGCCGCAGAAGCTGTCGCAGATCGTCATCCACTTCAAGGAACCGTCGCACTACATCTTCGCCCCCGAGCAGCGCCTGCAAATCAGCAACAAGCTGATTATTCGCTTGCAACCGGACGAAGGCATTTCCTTGCGTGTGATGACCAAAGAACAAGGCCTGGACAAGGGCATGCAGCTGCGCAGCGGTCCGTTGCAGCTGAATTTTTCCGATACCTATCGCAGCGCGCGGATTCCCGATGCCTACGAGCGGTTGTTGCTGGAAGTAATGCGCGGCAATCAGAACCTGTTTGTCCGTAAAGATGAAATCGAAGCCGCGTGGAAGTGGTGTGACCAGTTGATCGCCGGGTGGAAAAAATCCGGTGATGCGCCCAAGCCGTACGCGGCCGGGTCCTGGGGACCGATGAGCTCCATTGCTCTGATCACGCGGGATGGGAGATCGTGGTATGGCGATATCTAAATTGCAACTGCCTCAGGGCGTCAGCGCCCATGAGTTCAAGAGCCCGGTGCTGCTGGCCGATGGTTTGGCGCTGAATGTGGCCAAGCACCTGAGTGACGCCATCGACGCTCGCGGCACTGCGACGCTGGTGGTGTCCGGTGGCCGCAGCCCCGTGGCGTTTTTCCAGAACCTGGCGAAGCAGAAACTGGACTGGTCCAAGGTCGTCGTGACCCTGGCCGACGAGCGCTGGGTACCGGTGGAGCATGCCGACAGCAATGCCGGTCTGCTCAAGCGCTATCTGCTGCAAGGTCCGGCGGCCAAGGCTCAGTTCCTGAGTCTGTACAGCGCCACAGCCAACCTTGAACTGGCCGCTGAGCAGGCTGATCGCTTGCTCGCCGAGTTGCCGCCGATCGACGTGCTGATCCTTGGCATGGGCGATGACGGTCACACGGCCTCGTTGTTCCCCAACAGCCCGAACCTGGCCGACGCCTTGAAAGTCGACGGCACACGCCGTTGCTATCCGATGCTGGCGCCGACCGTGCCGCATCAGCGCCTGACCATGAGTCGCGCGCTGCTGGCCTCGGCCAAGACCACCGTTCTATCGATTTCCGGTCAGTCCAAGCTGACCACCCTGAGTGCCGCATTGGCCGGTGACGATGTCGCCGCCATGCCGATTCGCGCGTTTCTGCAACCTACGTTAGAGATTTACTGGTGCCCATGAGCCAAGGATCAGCCGCTATGACAATGACATCCCCGACCGTTTCCATGGCGGACAAAGTTGCCCTGATCGACAGCCTCTGCGCCAAGGCGCGGATCCTGCCGGTCATCACCATCGCTCGCGAACAGGACGTCCTGCCACTGGCCGACGCCCTGGCCGCCGGTGGTCTGACAGCCCTGGAAGTGACGCTGCGTTCGCAGTTCGGTCTCAAAGCCATCCAGATTCTGCGTGAGCAGCGTCCGGAGCTGGTGACCGGTGCCGGTACGGTGCTGGATCGCACCATGCTCGCCGCTGCCGAAGCCGCCGGCTCGCAGTTCATCGTCACGCCGGGCATTACCCGTGACCTGCTCGAAGCCAGCGTCGCCAGCCCGATCCCGCTGTTGCCAGGCATCAGCAACGCGTCCGGCATCATGGAAGGCTATGGCTTGGGTTATCGCCGCTTCAAGCTGTTCCCGGCGGAAGTCAGCGGTGGCGTTGCCGCCATCAAAGCCCTCGGCGGCCCGTTCGGTGAAGTGAAATTCTGCCCGACTGGCGGCGTCAGCCCGGCCAACATCAAGAGCTACATGGCGTTGAAAAACGTGATGTGCGTGGGCGGTAGCTGGATGCTTGATCCGGAGTGGATCAAGAACGGCGACTGGGCCCGCATTCAGGAATGCACCGCCGAGGCACTGGCGCTGCTGGACTGATTGGCTTTACCAAACACTTCGTTGTGTGTTCTACGGCTTTACGGTGCGCTTGGTCGGTGCACCGTTTTTTTTTGCCCGCAAAAAATGTGGGAGCTAGCCTGCTGGCGATAACGGTCTGACATTCACTGATTGGGTGTCTGTCATGCCGCTATCGCTAGCAGGCTAGCTCCCACAGGGGACATCACGCGATACATAGTTACCGCATCCCGCCGCTCATCCAGCGTTAACCTGCGTTCATCTTATGGAAGAGAGAACGTCATGGACGACAACACCTCCGTTGCACCCACCCCCCCGGTTTACCTGCTGTCTCCCGAGCAGATCGCCGGCCCGTATTTCCGCAATCCGAAACTGATCCGGCGCAACATCAGCGAAAGCGCCGATGGCATTCCCCTGGTGCTGCGACTGGCGATTGTCGATGCCATGACCGGCCAGCCTGTGACCGGGGCCTTGGTCGATATCTGGCATTGCAATGCGCGCGGTGCGTACTCGGGCTGGAGCAAGATCAACCCGAACAAGGAAGTGGATGTCGGTGACATCGGCTCGGTTCCGCGCACCGACGACGACACCTATCTGCGTGGCGGGCAGTTCACCGACAAAAAAGGCGTGGTGCGCTTTACCACCATCTATCCGGGGTTCTATGCCGGTCGTGCCATGCACATTCATGTCGCGGTACGCATTACGTCCGGCAACAATTTCCTCGACGAGCGACACGTCGCCTGGGTCGGTCAGCTCTACTTTCCCGAACCCGCCTCGCGCTCGGTGCTCAACGCCCGAGAGTACAGCGGCAGATCTGCCTCGCCGCTGACCAACGATGAAGACTTTCACTACCGGCATCAGGGTGGTGAGGCCTCGACATTAACGGTGCACACCCTCGGTCGAGACTCGAACGAGGATGGCTTTTTCGGGCACACGACCATCGGTATCGACACCTTCGCTGCTTCGACGCAAATCAAGCCGGAGGACTTTGACAAGTACACGGTCTGACGTCAGCGCAGTTCGGTCAGCGCACGTGCCAGCAAATCCATGTCGGCAGCGGTGGTCGTGAGCCCCGGCGTAATGCGAATGCATGGCCCGCTCGCTGCACCGCGGCGGACTACGGTGAACAGGTTGTAGTCGCTGAGCAGTCGCTCGACCATCGCCTGTTGATCGGGATGACGGGTAAAGCGCATCGAAGTGATGCCGCAATACAGTCGCGGGTCATCGGGTGTCATGACATCGATCCCCGGTAACTCTCGAACCGCGTTGACCCACCGGTTGCGCAAGTAGTTGAGTCGTGTGCTCTTGGCTGCGACGCCGCCCATGGCGAGATGCTCCTCGAACACCAACGGCAGCGTCAGCAGCGCCGGGATGTTCGGCGTGCTGTACGGCGTACGGGCGCGAATATCGGTGACCGGGAAATGCATCTCGCCCATGTCCGGGTCGATGTCGGCCAGGCGCTCAGGGGCGATGTAGATAAAGCCCAGGGTCAGGGGCGCGCCGATCCACTTGTGCAGATTGAAGCCGGCGAAAGCAACGCCCAGTTCATCCAGGTTGAACTCGATCTGGCCCAGGGCATGGGCGCCATCGAGGATTACATCGATGCCGTGTTCCTTGGCGGCGGCCACGATAGCCTGCACCGGCATGACCAATCCGGTGCGATGGGTGACGTGGGTCAGGGCCATTAATTTGAGCCTTGGATAACGCACGAAGGCGTCGCGATAGGTGGCCAGCAAGCTGTCGAAAGTTGCGGGATGCGCGTGGTCGATTTCGATCACTTCCACGCCGCGATGCCGGGCCAGCCAACGCATTGCGCCTTTGACCGTGTCGTACTCCAGGTCACAGATCAGCACCTGATCGCCCGGCTGCAGGCGATTGTAATTGCGGATCAGCGATTGCAGACCGTCCGAGGCGTTGCGGGTGAGGGCCACGGTGTCGGCGGGAACGCCCATCATCCCGGCAAGCTGCGCCCGGATCTCAAGGCTTTCGACCTGTTCGAAACGCTGGCGCACGTGTACCGAGTTACTGCGGTTGATCAGCTCGATGTTGCGCTGGTACTCCTCGACCACGGTGCGCGACATGCGCCCAAAGTAACCGTTTTCCAGGTTGATGGGCCCGGGTTCGACAGCGTAGCGGTCGGCAAAGGTCTTCCAGAAGTGTTCATCACGGGCGCGACGGGTGTTATCGGGCATGGGCTACTCGGTTTCGGCAATTTCAGTGGCGCGGGGCAGGTTTGCCATGTTTGGCGCGTAGCGGTTCGAGCAGTTCGGACAGACCGTTGTGATCGATCTCCTGCATCAGGGCCAATAACCCCCCCAGTTCGCCATGTGGGAAACCTTCCCGGGCGAACCAGTTCAGGTATTGGCCGGGCAGGTCGGCAATGATTCGACCCTTGTATTTGCCGAAGGGCATTTCACGGGTGATCAACAGTTCGAGTTTTTCTGGGTTCATCATGGGTCGTCTGAATTCATTCGATCTGGAAAATACAGGCATTCTGCATGCAGGCCAATTGACAGATCATGCAAAAAAAGCGGATGCAGATTTTGTCATTAAAACTAAGCTATTGAAAAATAACGGATAAATTATCAATTCGAAGCTGGCATGCAGGGTGCAATAGCTATTGCATCTTTCATCAACCCGCAAGGAATTGAAAAATGACCGACATGAATAAAGAAGCGATCTCTGTACTCAATGACCTGATTGAAACCAGCAAAGACGGTCAGGAAGGGTTCAAGACTTGCGCTGAAGACATCAAACACCCTGAACTCAAAACCCTGTTCGTGCAACGCTCCGCTGACTGCGCCACTGCTGCTGCCGAACTTCAGAGCGCCGTGCGTTCGATGGGTGGCGATCCGGAAACTTCCACCAGCGTCAGCGGCGACCTGCACCGTCGTTGGGTCGACGTGAAAGCGATGTTCACCGGCAAGGACGAAGAAGCCGTGCTGAACGAAGCCGAACGCGGTGAAGACCATGCGTTGAAGGCTTACAAAGAAGCCATGGAAAAAATCAACAAGCACAACCTGGTGGGCATTCGTGATCTGGTTGAACGTCAGTACCACGGCGTGCAACGCAATCACGATCAGGTGAAAGCCCTGCGTAACCAGGCTCGCGCACGCTCTTAAGCGCTCGTAACCTGTCAAAAACGCCAGCCAGTCTGGCGTTTTTTTGTGCCTGGCGTTTAACGATGAATCATTCCTTGTAGGAGCTGTCGAGTGAAACGAGGCTGCGATCTTTTGATTTTGCTTTTAAGAAACAAGATCAAAAGATCGCAGCCTCGTTTCACTCGACAGCTCCTGCATAAACTGTGCTTAGTTGATGGATTTTCACCGAACCGACTATCGTTAAATCGTCCTTTCAAGAGTGTTTTTTGTGCCTATCACTTTGAAGGCGTTACTCGCGCCAGACCTCCGTGCGCTGCAGTTCGCGATCAAGACCTTGATCGGCGGCGGCCTGGCACTGTGGCTGGCATTGCGCTGGGGCCTGGAACAACCCGCCTGGGCGCTGATGACGGCGTTCATCGTCGCTCAGCCACTGTCCGGAATGGTGGTGCAGAAAGGGCTGGCGAGATTGCTGGGCACGCTGGTCGGAACGATCATGTCGGTGGTGTTCATGGGCTTGTTCGCCCAGACGCCGTGGCTGTTTTTATTGGCATTGGCGTTGTGGCTCGGGCTGTGTACGGCGAGTTCGACGTTGTTGCGCAGTGCCTGGTCCTACTCATTTGTGCTGGCCGGTTACACGGTGGCGATCATTGCGTTGCCGGCTATTACTCATCCGCTGACCGTGTTCGACCAAGCCGTGGCGCGCTGTACGGAAATCTGTCTGGGTATCCTTTGCGCCACGGCGGCCAGCGCGTTGTTGTGGCCGATGCGGGTCGAGCGGCAATTGGCGGATCAGGCACGAGCCGCCTGGACCAGTGGGATGAATGCGGCGCGTGCCACCCTGGCCGGCGATGCTCAGGCGCGTAAAGGTTTGCTGGAAATCCTCGGGCGGATTGTCGCCGTCGATGCCCAGCGAGAACATGCCTGGTTTGAAGGTGGCCTCGGTCGGCAACGCGCACGAGCCATCAGCGGTTTGAGTCAGAAGCTCTTGATGCTGCTGCGCATCGCCCGTTCGGTGCGTCGACAGTGGAAGCAATTGGAACCACAAGAAGCCGAGCAACTGCAGCCCTGGATGACCGAGGTTCAAGCCGCGCTCAGTGGTGCCGATACCGCCACCCTGCAAGCGTTGCGGCCGAGGTTGCTCGATGCCTGCCATGATCCGCTCATCAGTTCCGCGCAGAGTTATTGCCTGGCCCGATTCACCTTGCTGCTCGATACCGCGATGGCGGCGACTGCGGCGTTGAAAGCGGTGGAGGAGGGCCGCGAAACGGTCGATCCGCCACGCACCCTGACGCCGCACCGCGACCTGTCATTGGCCCTGGTGTTTGGCGCGCGCAGTGCCTTGGCGTTTCTGGTGGTGTCGTGCTTCTGGCTGGCGACGGCCTGGCCCGCCGCAGCCGGAGCATTGGTGCTGACCTGCGTGGTGTGCAGCCTGTTTGCCAGTCGCGAGAACGGTGCGCAGATCGGCATGAGTTTTATGCGCGGGATTTTCCTGGCGATTCCGGCGGCGTTTTTCGTCGGGCAGATTCTGCTGCCGCAATGGAGTGGATTTGCCTTGCTCTGCATGGGCATGGGCGTGCCATTGTTTTTCGGTGCGCTGGGCATGGCCAAGCCGCAGATTGGCGCCACGGCCACGTCGTTCTGTCTGCACTTCATCGTGTTGGTGTCGCCGCTGAACGCGATGAAGTTTGACGTCGCCACGTTCTTCAACAGCGCCCAGGCGATGGTGGTCGGTGTCGGCGCAGCGGTGCTGGCGTTTCATTTGCTGATCCTGCGTAACCCGGTATGGCATGGCCGCCGCTTGCTGGCGGCGACGCTCGACGATCTGGTACGCCTGACCCGACGTAACCTGCGCGGTGCCGAAAGCTGGTTCGGCGGGCGCATGGCCGATCGCTTGCTGCAATTGGCGCGGCACTATCCGGAACTGCCGGAACCGGCGCGCAGTCGCTGGGATGACGGCTTGCTCGGTCTCGACATTGGCGACGAATTGTTGCATCTGCGGTTGAGCCTGGCGGTGGCGCAGGCGCCGGTCAGCGGGCCTCAGCGGCGTTATCTCGAACAGTTGGAAAAAGTCCTCGAGCAAGGCCCCGCAGGCAACTGCGTCGATGCGCTGGAACAACCCAGCGAAGCATTCTTGAAGACCTTGTATGCGTTGCCGCCCAGCGACGCGGTGAAACTGGCCCAGGGTGCCGTGCTGCAATTGCAAAGCAGCTGGCGCGCCTGGTGCCGTCAACAGGAGCAAAGCCATGGGCTTGCGTGAGTGGTCGGTGGGCGGCGTGCTGCTCAGTCCTTTTCTGATTTATGTGCTGCTGGCACTGCTCGTTACCGCAGCCTTGCGCATGCTGTTGCGCCTGACACCGGTCGGCCGCTGGATCTGGCACGAAGCATTGTTTGATTGCGCCTTGTACGTCTGTGTATTGACCCTGATCACCGTCGTCCTCGGACCTTTATAAGGAGTTGAAAATGCGTACCCCCGTACGTGTCGCGGTAACCCTGAGCCTGGTGGCGGTGGCGATCTTTGCCGGCTTCCATTTGTGGCAGTACTACATGCTCACGCCCTGGACCCGGGACGCGCGGATCCGCGCCGACGTGGTGGTGATCGCCCCGGACGTCTCCGGTTGGGTGCGTGAGCTCAAGGCATTCGATAACCAGCAGGTCAAGGCCGGCGATTTGTTGCTGAGCATCGATCGTGATCGTTTCGAAGCGGCGCTGGAGAAAGCCCAGGCGGTGGTGCAAACCCGCCAGCAACAACTCAATCTGCGCGAACGCGAAGCCAGCCGCCGCGCCAGCCTTGGGCCGCAAGCGATCAGTGCCGAGCTGCGCGAGAACGCGCAAATCAACGCCGGAATTGCCCGTGGTGAACTGCGTGAGGCTCAGGCGGAAGCCAAGGTCGCCGAACTCAATCTCGCGCGCAGCCAGGTCCATGCGCCTCGCAGCGGCCACGTCACTAACCTGCGTCTGGCCCAAGGTAATTACGTGAATGCCGGGCAACCGGTGATGGCGTTGATCGACGATTCGACCTTCTATGTGCAGGCGTATTTCGAGGAAACCAAGTTGCCGCGGATTCGTGTTGGCGATCCGGTGAAGGTCTGGTTGATGAGCGCGGGGAAAGCGCTGGACGGGCATGTGGAAAGCATCAGCCGCGGGATTACCGATCGCAATACCACGCCGGACGGGCAGTTGCTGGCGGAGGTCGAACCGACGTTTAACTGGGTGAGGCTGGCGCAGCGGATTCCGGTGCGGATCAAGATTGATAAATTGCCGGAGGGGATGAATTTGAGTTCGGGGATGACGGCGAGTGTGCAGGTGCAGGAGGGGCCCTGAGATCAAAAGATCGCAGCCTCGTTGCACTCGACAGCTCCTACAAGGTTTTGCGTATCCCTGTAGGAGCTGTCGAGTGCAACGAGGCTGCGATCTTTTGAGGGCAATCAGCCGATGCTAATGGCCGGCAGGGTAGGCAACGTCACCGTCTGCTGCTTGCGCGGCGCAAGAATCTCGGCCTCGCCATCCACCACCAATTCATCGCGCTGGTTAAACACTCGAGTCGCAATCCGCACGCGAAACTTCGGCAGCTTCTCCAGAATTTCCAGGCGCACGGTCAGGGTGTCGCCAATCTTCACCGGCTTCTGAAAGCTCATCTGCTGACCGATATAAATAGTGCCCGGCCCAGGCAACTCGCAGGCCACGGCCGCGCTGATCAGCGCACCGCTGAACATGCCGTGAGCGATGCGCTCCTTGAACATGGTGCCAGCGGCGAATTCGGCGTCCAGGTGCACCGGGTTGTGATCACCGGACATCGCGGCGAACAACTGAATGTCGCGCTCTTCGACCGTCTTGCTGTAACTGGCGGTCTGGCCGACTTCGAGGGCTTCGTAAGGGGTGTTGGTAACCTGGGTCATCTGTTTCAATTCCTGTGACGAATAAAAAATCCACAAAAAAAACTATTCCGATCTGGGTGGCCGGCGGTGGCTCAGCGCCTGGGCGATCCAGTTCAACACGTCATCGATCACTTCATCGCGGTTGCTTTCGTTGAACAGTTCATGCCGTGCCTGCGGGTAAATAGTCAGTTGCAGGTTCTGGCTGCCGGCCGCGCGCAGCGCATTGGCCAGATCATTCAGACGTTTGCCTTCGCTCACCGGATCACATTCACCGCCAATCACCAGCAACGGCAGGCCCGGATCAATCTGAGCGAGATTGGACGCTTTGCTGATTTGCTGCAAGCCGCCAAGCAAATCGATCCACAGCTGATTGGTGCAACGAAAGCCGCAGAGCGGGTCGTTGGCGTACAGATCGACTTCCGCAGGGTCACGACTGAGCCAGTCGAACCGTGTGCGCGCCGGTTGGAATTTTTTGTTGAACGAGCCGAACGACAGCCACTCGATCAGCGCGCTGCGGCCCTTGCGTCCTTGGCGCAGGCCTTCGAGCCGGGCGATTTGTCGCGCCGCGCGATAAAGAGCGATCGGCTGGAAGTTCGAACCGCTGAGTACCGCGCCATGCAGGCTGGCGCTGTGGTGCAGCAGATAGGCCTGGGCGATGTAGCTGCCCATGCTGTGACCGAGCAGCACGATCGGCATGCCGGGATGTTGCTGGCCGATGTGCTGGTTGAGGCTGGCCAGGTCGCCGACCACTTTGCACCAGCCATCGTCGTCGGCGAAATGGCCGAGTGTCCCGTTTTCGGCAGTTTTGCCATGTCCACGCAGGTCCGGCGCGTAGACGCCATAGCCCTGCGCGCAGAGTTTTTCCGCCAGGCGAGCGTAGCGACCGCTGTGTTCCGCCATGCCATGGGCCAGCAGGATCACGGCTTTTAAAGGTGGATCGGGCAGCCACTGGTTGACGTAGAGGCGGCTGCGGTCACTCGCGGTCAGCCAGAAAGTGTCGTGGATCATGGCGATTCCTTTGCATGGGCTGCCGGGTGGGAAAACAGCCTTGGTGCATTTTATAGCGCATCCTGCGCTTGCCGTCTGATCAGGCCACGCCGCTGCAGCAAGATTCACACGGTCAATGACGCCCGTGCGCATATTTGCCTGATTCGCCATAGCTGCTAGTGTCCGTGAAGCCCCGCCTTTTCAAAAGTGACAGAAAAAGCGGCCCGGATAGGCTCAGGTAAAGAGGACAAGAACAATGCAACCTGATTTCTGGAATGACAAACGCCCGGCCGGCGTGCCCCTGGATATTGACCTTGGGGCCTATAAGTCGGTGCTTGAGGTGTTCGAGCGTTCCTGCAAGAAATTCGCTGATCGCCCCGCGTTCAGCAACATGGGCGTGACCCTGACCTACGCCGAACTGGAACGCCACAGCCTGGCGTTCGCCGGTTACCTGCAAGCCCACACCGACCTGGTGCCGGGGGATCGCATTGCGGTGCAGATGCCCAATGTCCTGCATTACCCGATTGCCGTGTTCGGTGCCTTGCGCGCCGGGCTGATCGTGGTCAACACCAACCCGCTGTACACCACGCGGGAAATGCGTCATCAGTTCAAGGACTCCGGCGCCCGGGCGCTGGTGTACCTGAACGTGTTCGGGCAGAAGGTCCAGGAAGTGCTGCCCGACACCGATATCCAGTACCTGATCGAAGCGAAGATGGGCGACCTGATGCCCAGTGCCAAGGGCTGGCTGGTCAATACCATGGTCAGCAAGGTCAAGAAGATGGTCCCGGCGTATTCCTTGCCGCAGGCTATTTCCTTCAAGAGCGCGTTGCGTATGGGCCGGGGCCTGGGCATCAAGCCGCTGAAAGTCAGCCTCGACGACATCGCGGTGTTGCAATACACCGGCGGTACCACGGGCCTGGCCAAGGGCGCGATGCTGACCCACGGTAACCTGGTGGCGAACATGCAGCAGGCGCGGGCGTGCCTTGGGCAGTTCGGCAGCGACGGCCAGCCACTGCTGCGCGAAGGGCAGGAAGTGATGATCGCGCCGCTGCCGCTGTACCATATCTATGCGTTTACGGCGAACTGCATGTGCATGATGGTGACCGGCAACCACAACGTGCTGATCACCAATCCTCGCGACATCGGCGGCTTCATCAAGGAGCTGAAGAAGTGGCGGTTCTCGGCGTTGCTGGGGCTCAATACGCTGTTCGTCGCACTGATGGATCATCCGGACTTCAAGACCCTGGATTTCTCCAGCCTCAAACTCACCAACTCCGGCGGCACCGCGCTGGTCAAGGCCACCGCCGAGCGTTGGGAACAGCTCACCGGGTGCCGCATCACCGAAGGTTACGGCCTGACCGAAACTTCTCCGGTGGCCTGCACCAACCCGTACGGCGACAAATCGCGTATCGGCACGGTCGGCCTGCCGGTGCCGGGCACCACGCTGAAAGTAATCAACGATGAAGGCGTCGAGCAGCCATTGGGCGAACGCGGCGAACTCTGCATCAAGGGCCCGCAGATCATGAAGGGTTACTGGCAGAAACCGGACGCCACCGCCGAGGTGCTGGATGCCGAGGGCTGGTTCAAGTCCGGTGACATCGCGGTGATCGACCCGGACGGTTTCGTGCGCATCGTTGATCGCAAGAAAGACATGATCATCGTCTCGGGTTTCAACGTGTACCCGAACGAGATCGAAGACATCGTGATGGCTCACCCGAAGGTCGCCAACTGCGCGGTGATCGGCGTACCGGACGAGCGTTCGGGGGAAGCGGTGAAGTTGTTTGTGGTGGCCCGCGAATCGGGGGTCAGCCTTGAAGAGCTGAAGGCCTACTGCAAGGAAAACTTCACGGCGTACAAAGTGCCCAAGCACATTGTGTTGCGTGAGTCGTTGCCGATGACGCCAGTCGGGAAAATTCTGCGACGGGAACTGCGTGATATCGCATAGCCGCTGAATGGCCGCGCTTCGCACGGTTCGCGGGCAAGCCTCGCTCCTACAGGTTCGATGGTGTTCACAGTATTGGTGAACGACAAAAAACCTGTAGGAGCGAGCGGTGCGGCGATCCGACTTGCCCGCGAAGCTTTTAAGGGACGCGCCCGAATTACGGGGCTTTCAGGGCGGTATAGAATCTTTGCTCTAAAATGACTGCTAGCAATTCTTGAGTCACAATTGTGACCGTAGAGGCCGATTTTGGCTCTGGTCGACCCTTGGCAAAGCTGCTACTCTCGGCGCGCTTTGTGACTTCTCGGCCTTGTAAAAGCGCCAGACTCACCGGTAAAAAACACACACCAATAATAATCGCATCAAATGCGGTGAAGAATTCGCGTTGCTGAGGAGTGGGCTTCCATGAACGAAGACTTTTGGAAGGATAAGTACCCTGCCGGGATTGCTGCCGAGATCAATCCAGACGAGTATCCGAATATTCAGGCAGTGTTGAAACAATCCTGCCAGCGCTTCGCCGACAAACCGGCATTCAGCAACCTGGGCAAGACAATCACCTACGGTGAACTGTACGAATTGTCCGGTGCCTTTGCCGCTTACCTGCAACAGCATACCGACTTGCAGCCGGGCGATCGAATCGCCGTGCAACTGCCCAACGTGTTGCAGTACCCGGTCGCTGTGTTCGGTGCCATCCGCGCCGGGCTGATCGTGGTCAACACCAACCCGCTGTACACCGCGCGGGAAATGGAACACCAATTCAACGACTCCGGTGCCAAAGCCTTGGTCTGCCTGGCCAACATGGCGCATCTGGCCGAGACCGTCGTGCCGAAAACCGGCGTCAAGCACGTGATCGTCACCGAAGTGGCCGACCTGCTGCCACCGCTCAAGCGCCTGCTGGTCAACAGCGTCATCAAGTACGTGAAGAAGATGGTCCCGGCGTATCACCTGCCAAAGGCCATCAAGTTCAACGACGTGCTGAGCAAGGGCCACGGCCAGCCAGTGGCGGAAGCCAACCCGGCCAGCAGCGACGTTGCCGTGCTGCAATACACCGGCGGCACCACCGGCGTGGCCAAGGGCGCGATGCTGACCCATCGCAACCTCGTCGCGAACATGCTGCAGTGCAAGGCGCTGATGGGTTCCAACCTTAATGAAGGCTGCGAGATCCTGATCACGCCGCTGCCGCTGTACCACATCTATGCCTTCACCTTTCATTGCATGGCGATGATGCTGATCGGCAACCACAACATCCTGATCAGCAACCCGCGCGATTTGACGGCGATGGTCAAGGAACTGTCGAAGTGGAAGTTCAGCGGGTTCGTCGGCCTCAATACGTTGTTCGTAGCGCTGTGCAATAACGAAGGCTTCCGCAAGCTGGATTTCTCCGCACTGAAAGTCACCCTGTCCGGCGGCATGGCCCTGCAACTGGCTGCGGCCGAGCGCTGGAAAGCGGTCACCGGTTGCGCCATCTGCGAAGGTTACGGCATGACCGAAACCAGCCCGGTGGCCACGGTGAACCCGATTCAGCACATCCAGATCGGCACCATCGGTATTCCGGTTCCATCCACCGTGTGCAAAGTCATCGACGATGCCGGTGTTGAGCAGCCGTTGGGCGAAATCGGCGAACTGTGCGTGAAAGGTCCGCAAGTGATGAAGGGCTACTGGCAGCGCCAGGACGCCACCGATGAAATGCTCGACAGCGAAGGCTGGTTGAAGACCGGTGACATCGCGGTGATCCAGCCGGACGGCTACATGCGCATCGTCGATCGCAAGAAAGACATGATCCTGGTCTCCGGTTTCAACGTTTACCCGAACGAACTCGAAGATGTTCTGGCGACCCTGCCGGGCGTGCTGCAATGCGCGGCCATCGGTGTGCCGGACGAGAAGTCGGGCGAAGCAATCAAGATCTTCATCGTGGTCAAACCGGGCGTAACGTTGACCAAGGAGCAGGTGATGGAGCACATGCGTGCGAACGTGACCGGCTACAAGGTCCCGCGCTCCGTGGAGTTCCGCGATGCGCTGCCGACCACCAACGTCGGCAAGATCCTGCGCCGAGAGTTGCGCGACGAAGAGCTGAAAAAGCTCAACGCCAAGAAAGTCGGCGCGTAACCCACAAAAAGCCCCGCAGATGCGGGGCTTTCTGTTTATGGGGATGTGGGTGCCTTTGTGGCGAGGGAGCTTGCTCCCGCTCGGCTGCGCAGCAGTCGTCATCCAGTCGATGGAGATACACCAAAAATACCGCAGCGTTTGATTCGGGGCCGCTTCGCAGCCCAGCGGGAGCAAGCTCCCTCGCCACAGGGGATGTGCAAAGTTACAGGCGGAACGGCGCGAAATTGACGTTGGTGCCCGCCGGACGCATGTCTTGCAGGTACGAATCCTTGTCCGCGCTCAGTTCCAGGCTCAAGGCGGCTTTGCGCTTGCCTTCGTTGCGCACCACCAGGCCTTCAAGCTTCTCGCGCAGGAACACCGTCGGCACTTTCAGGTGCAACAGTTCGTCGGTGTCCGGCGTGTGCATCAGCAGGTGAACCCATTCGTACTGACCAATGGCCAGGCGCGCCACCGGGATATCGAACCACCAAATGTTGCGGTTGCGGTTCAGTTCGGTGAAATGGCAATTGTTGACGCCAAGCACAGCACCGCCGAGTTCCTGGTTTCTGCGGGCAATGGCCTGCTTTTTATCGAGTTTCATAACATTCCTACGGGATTGGATCTTCAGCGCCATGGCCTGAATACGTTGCGCATTCTCGGGGGTTGGCCGACAAACATAAAGCCTGATCTGCGCTGAGCGATGAAATGGGTGGCTGAAAATAAATGAAACTCCGTGCAAACGCCTCCGGTCAATCCTTGTGTAACGACTTTTTCCGTTGAATTGTTCACAGGAGAAACACCATGAGCAGCACTGGCGATAAAGTAAAAGGCATGGCCAACGAAGCAGCCGGCAACGTCAAGCAAGGCGTCGGCAAGGCCACTGACAACACCAAACTGCAAGCCGAAGGCAAAGTGCAGGAAAAGAAAGGCGAGGCCCAGCAAGCGGTCGGTAAAGCCAAGGACGCCATCAAGAAAGGCGTCGACAAGGCTTGAATCGGCCTTTGATGAGCAACAGGAACGGCCATCCACGGATGGCCGTTTTTGTGTCAGCCTGAACTTGCACCCGGAAATTGTTTCAAAGTCGCCAAGTAGGCTACTTTGATGTAGCAAACGGCCCCTGAGTCGCCTCGACTTCTACCCATTTTTGCGGCGAAAGGAGACGCTAATGATTTTCCCGGACATGAAAGGTCTGCCCATCCATCGCGTGATGGTGCGCACGGTCACCGAGTTCGTCGACGACGAGATGTCGACCTATGCCTCGGCGCTGGCCTATCAGATGTTGTTCTCGCTGTTCCCCTTCATCCTGTTCCTGATCGCGCTGATCGGTTTCCTGCACCTGCCGGACTTCTTTTCCTGGCTGCGCCTGCAATCCGAACTGGTCCTGCCGCCCCAGGCGCTGGAACAGGTGAACCCGGTGATCGACCAACTCCAGCAGTCCAAGGGTGGCTTGCTGTCGATTGGTATCGTGATTGCCCTGTGGACCGCGTCCGCTGGCGTGCGGCTGATGATGAGCGCGATGAACGCCGCCTACGACGTGGTCGAAGGCCGGCCCGCGTGGAAGCGCTTCCCGCTGTCGATTATCTACACGGTCGGCATTGCCGGCATGCTGCTGATCGCCGCCGCGCTGATGGTGCTCGGGCCGCAGTTGATGGGCTGGATTGCCGCGCAAGTCGGCATGGAAGACTTCATCGTGACCCTGTGGACCATCGTTCGCTGGCCGGTGGTGGTGATTTTGCTGATGGTTGCCGTGGCGCTGATTTATTACGTCATGCCCGACGTCAAACAGGAGTTTCGTTTTATCACCCCGGGCTCGGTGCTGGCGGTGGTGGTGTGGATCCTTGCCTCCGTGGGCTTCGGTCTGTACGTCAAGGAGTTCGCCAACTACAACGCCATGTATGGCAGTATCGGCGCGATCATCGTGTTGTTGCTCTACTTCTATATTTCCGCAGCGGTGTTGTTGCTGGGCGCGGAGATGAATGCGGTGATCGAGCACATGTCGACCGAAGGTAAAGACCCTGGCGAAAAGGTCCCCGGCGAGAACGACCACGAACACAAACAGCATGTTTCGGGACTGGGTCGGGATCACTCGATCAAGCCCACCACTGACGAAGTCATCAAATGATCCGTGAAATCCTGAAAATGGGCGATGAACGCCTGCTGCGTATTGCCCCGCCGGTCCCGGCTGAAATGTTCGACAGCCCAGAGCTGTGGCAACTGATCGACGACATGTTCCAGACCATGGAAAGCGTCGGCGGCGTTGGTTTGGCCGCGCCGCAGATCGGTGTCGATCTGCAACTGGTGATCTTTGGTTTCGAGCACAGCGAACGCTATCCGGATGCTGAAGCGGTGCCGCAGACCATTTTGATCAATCCGCTGATCACGCCGTTGAGTCCGGTGATGGAAGAGGGTTTTGAGGGGTGCCTGTCAGTGCCTGGCCTGCGTGGTGCGGTGGATCGGTATCAGCAGATTCGCTACGAAGGGGTCGACCCCAAGGGCCAGCCGATTGTGCGGATGGCCGAGGGATTCCACGCGCGGGTGGTGCAGCATGAATGCGATCACCTGATCGGCCGGCTGTACCCGTCGCGGATTACCGACTTCAGCAAATTCGGGTTTACCGAAGTGATGTTTCCGGATCTCGACCCCAACGCCGACGACTGATCCGAAAACACCACAACCTCCTGTGGGAGCGGGCCTGCTCGCGAAAGCAATTTGTCATTCAACATTGATGTCGTCTGACACTCCGATTTCGCGAGCAGGCTCGCTCCTACAGGGGGCCATCAGTCTGAAGTGTGTTGTTTAGCCAGGCCCATGGCGATCATCGGTTTGCTGCGGGCGTAACGGCCCAAGCGTTCGGTCATGGCGTAAGGCATGGGCGGGTCGAAGGAAAACCCCTGGCGTTCATAAAAACCGCGCAAGTCGGGATGGCAGAACAGCCAGACCGGTTGTTCGAGACCGCTCACCGCTGCGGCCATCAACGCCGCCGCGATGCCTTGTTGCCGACATGCCGGATCGACGAAAAGCCCCGTCAACCAATGCCCGCCCGAGACCGGCCGCAAACACAGCGCGCCAATGATCTCATCGCGCCTGGCGACCCACAGCTGAGCGTCGCGGACTGCTTTCATCGGCGATTGGTGGGCGCGATAAAACTTGTTCATCAACGGCCATAACGGCTCGGCGAGCAGGGTGTACTGGGTGTCGGGCATGGGTCGGGTCTGTCGGTGCGCAAAGCGGGTGATTATAAAAGAACGTGCGGCCGGGGATAGGTGTATACCTGATCTCACATCCCGTATGAGTGGAGTACGTATCATGGCCAAAGGCATGGATTCAAAGAAAGCGGCAAAGAAGAAACCGGCGAAAACCGCCGATGAAAAGCGCGCAGACAAGAAGGCCAAGAAGGTGGATGTGTTCGGTCACTGATCCCGCGTTAATCGATCATTCCCACGCAGAGCGTGGGAACGATCACCAAATAATCTGCAAGATTTCCCTGCGCCATTGCACAGAGGGGGACTGGTCCCCGATCTGAGCAACGCCATGCCCCATTACTTCGATGCTGCCCACCGAGAAGAAATCGAAACCCTGCGCCAACGCCTGACCGCTCGCACCGAGTGGCCGACCTGGCTGTTGCTGATCGGCGTGTACGTCGGCTGGTTCAGCATTGTGCTGACGAGTGATCGGTTGGGGCTTTGGTGGAGCACGTTGTTGCTGATTCCTCTGGTGGTGCTGTGGTTGTCGGTACAGCACGAACTGCTTCACGGGCATCCCACCCGTTGGACGTCGCTGAACAAAATCCTCGGCTACGCACCATTCGCCGTCTGGTATCCCTACACCTTGTATCGCGACAGCCATTTGCTGCACCACCGCGACGAAGACCTGACCCTCCCAGGTGTCGATCCGGAAAGCCGTTACCTGACGGCCGAGCAGTGGCAGGGCAGCTCGCTCTTCGAACAAGGCCTGCACTGGCTGAACAAAACCGTGCTCGGGCGTTTCATGTTCGGAGCGCCGCTGGCCCTGTTGGCACTGGCGAAGGAAGAACTGCAGCGGCTGCTTAACGGTGAACGGCAGGCGTGGTTGATGTGGCTGACCCACGGTGCGCTGACCCTGCTGATGCTGGTGTTCATCGCGCGCTACAGTGTGCTGCCGGTCTGGCATTACCTGCTGCTGATCAGCGTGCCGGCGCTTTCGATTGCCATGATTCGCTCCTACTATGAACACCGCCCGCACGCCGAACCCGAGCAACGCACCGTGCTTAACGAAGCGGCCTTGCCGTGGCGCTGGCTGTTCCTGAACCTCAATTTTCACCTGGTGCATCACGACTTGCCGGGCTTGCCCTGGTACGACTTGCCACGCGCCTACCACACGCGCCGCGAGCAATGGCTGGCGCGCAGCGGCGGGTTTCTGGTGCAGGGTTATGGGCAGTTGTGGCGGGAGAATGGAGTGAAGCCCATTGATAGCCCGCGGCATCCGTTCAACTGATTTTTTATGAGCAACACCTTACCCCTGTAGGAGTGAGCCTGCTCGCGATGGCGGTGGGTCAGTCACCATCAATGTTTACTGTCAGGGCCTCATCGCGAGCAGGCTCACTCCCACAGGGGATTTTCGTTTTTGGGGAGATTTTTGATAACTGAACACATAGCCGAACTCTTGATGTACGTCGCCCCCGAGCCGATCCACACGGCCAACGAGCGCTGGCTTTCGCGCATCCTCGAGCACCTGGGCCATGCCCGTTTGAGTGCCGAAGGCCTGTCGCTGCCCGAACTCTGGCTCTCGCCGGATTTGCTGCTGACCCAAACCTGCGGCTACCCGCTGATGACCGCATTGCGCGGCAAAGTCCGGGTCGTCGGCCGGCCTCGTTATGAACTCCCCGACAGCAACGGTGGCAACCATTGCAGCCTGCTGCTGAGCCGCACCGATGATCCACGGCGAACCTTGCCGGCCTTTCGCGACAGTCGCGGGGTAATCAATGGCGAAGACTCCAACAGCGGCATGAACCTGTTGCGGCATCGACTGGCGCCGCTGCATCGCGACGGACAGTTTTTTTCCACTGTCGCCATCAGCGGCAGCCACCGCGAGAGCCTGCGCTGGCTGCGTGAAGAGCGTGCAGACCTTGCGGCCATCGACAGTGTGACCTTCGCCTATCTGGCGCGGCATGCCGACAGAGAGGTCGCGGGTCTGCGCGTCGTGGCCCGCAGTGCGTTCAGTCCGACCTTGCCATTCATAACGGCCGCGACGCTGACCGATGAACAGGTTGAAGCGCTTCGACAGGCGATGAACACCTCATTGCATGAGTTGCCCGATGTCGCGGAAATCCTCGGCCTGCACGAAGTGCTGCCGGCTACCGAGGCCGACTATCAAGTCATTCTCGAATACCAGCAAGAGGCCGAAGCGTTGGGGTATGGGCGATTGCGGTAGTTGGCGTGAAGAGATCGCAGCCTCGTTTCACTCTGTAGCAGCTGTCGAGTGAAACGAGGCTGCGATCTTTCAATACATAATTCACAAAAGGAATATAAAAATACTTTTTAAGTATTATTAAAGAATAAGGCTCCTTGCTAGGATCGCGCCACCGGATCACCGGACATTCAGCGACCCCTAACCCTTGGAGCCTCTATGTCCGGCACCGACATCACCCATCGCAACAACGTGGGCGGATTGTTCCGCGCTCATTACCCCTGGCTGTGCGCACGCTTGCGCCGGCACTCGAGGGCCGGTTTCAACGTCGAAGACATTGCCGCCGAAACCTTCATGCAATTGCTCGAATCCCCAGGCCTGACGCCGATCCGCGAGCCTCGCGCCTTGCTCACCACCATCGCTCACCGGTTGATTTATCAGCTATGGCGCCGTCGTGATCTGGAGCATCAACACCTCGATCAGTTGCAACTCATAGATCCGCCGCATGTGAAGTCGCCCGAGGAACTGGTGCAACTGAACCAGGCATTACAGAGCCTCGACCAGACGCTTGGGCGCTTGCCGGGCAAGGTCAGGGCGACCTTCCTGCTGTCTCGCCTCGACGGCCTGACCTACTCGCAAATCGCCGCCGAGCTGGGCATTTCCCAGCGTTCGGTCAGCGTCTACATGACCCGCTCCCAAGCACTGTGCGCCCAGCACAGCGCCAACCAACCCCTGACCCAGAGGTCCGCATGAGATCAATCAAAACCCTGCTTGGCAGTTCGCTGCTGGCCCTGAGCCTTGTGGCTACCCAGGTTCCGGCCGCCGAAAAAACCGCGCCGATTCACTTCGGTGACATCACCTGGGAGAGTGGAAGCCTGATCACCGAAATCCTGCGACTGATCGTCGAGAAGGGTTACGGCTACCCGACCGACACCTTGCCCGGCAGCACCGTCAGCCTCGAAGCGGCGCTGGCCAAGAACGACATTCAGGTGATCGGCGAAGAGTGGGCCGGGCGCAGTCCGGCGTGGGTCAAGGCGTCAGCCGAGGGCAAGGTGTTTGGTTTGGGCGATACGGTCAAAGGCGCCACCGAGGGTTGGTGGGTGCCCGAATACGTGATCAAGGGCGACCCGGAGCGCGGCACCAAACCGTTGGCCCCGGAGCTGAAATCCGTTGCCGACCTGGCCCGCTACAAGGACGTGTTCCGTGATCCGGAAGACCCAAGCCGCGGACGTTTCCTCAACAGCCCGACCGGCTGGACCTCGGAGATCGTCAACAGCCAGAAACTCAAGGCCTATGACCTGACCGCCAGCTACGTCAATTTCCGCACCGGCTCCGGCGCGGCGCTGGATGCCGAGGTCGCTTCATCGATCCGCCGTGGCAAACCGGTGCTGTTTTACTACTGGTCGCCAACACCGTTGCTGGGCCGATTCAAACTGGTGAAGCTCGATGAGCCGCCGTTCGATGCCAAAGCCTGGAAGACCCTGGCCGATGCCAATAACCCGCACCCCAAAGGCACGCGCTCGATGCCGGCAAGCCTGGCGATTGGCGTGTCCGCGCCGTTCAAGGCGCAGTACCCGGACCTGGTGGCGTTCTTTGAAAAGGTCGATTTTCCGATCGACTTGCTGAACCAGACGCTGGGGCAGATGAGCGAAAAACGCCAGCAACCGCGTCAGGTCGCCGAAGCGTTTTTGCGCGATCAGCCAGCAATCTGGAAAGCCTGGGTGCCGGGGGAAGTGGCGACCAAGGTGAGTGCGAGTTTGTAGTTTTTGCCTGATGATTTTGCGGTGTATGAACTACCGCATTCGCGAGCAGGCTCGCTCCTACATTGGATCTCGGGGGGTACACAAATACTGTGTCCGCTGAGGATCCCCCTGTAGGAGCGAGCCTGCTCGCGATGGTCTCAAGGCTTACACCGTCTCAGCAGCCAACGCCGCCTTAATGGCTGGCCTCTGGTCAACCCGCGCCTGAAACCGCTCCAACGCCGGCCACCGGCCCAGATCAATCGCAAACAGCGGCGCCCAACGCAACACCGTAAACAAATACGCATCTACAACGCTGAACTTGCCCATCAAATAATCCTGGCGCTCCAGCGTCTGGCTCAGCACCGCCAACCGCTTGAACAGCTTCTCTTTGATCTGCTCCTTCACCTCATCCGCAAACTGCGAATTGAACAGCCAACCCAACCCTCCATGAATCTCCGTCGAGACGAAATTCAGCCACTCCTGCAGCCGTACCCGTTCGAACGTCCCGTTCGCCGGTGCAAGGTTCGACTCGGGTCGCAGATCCGCCAGGTATTGCAGAACTGCCGGTCCTTCAGTCAGCACCTCGCCGTTATCCAATTGCAAGGCAGCGACATAACCTTTTGGGTTGATCGCAAGGAAGTCAGCGCCGGTCTCGGTTTTCTTGGTCCTGTTATCGACACGTTCCAACTCGAAGGGCAGATCCAGTTCACGCAGCACAATGTGCGGCGCCAGCGAGCAGGCATTCGGGGCGTAATACAACTTCATCGGCAGGGCTCTGGTGAGGGATTTGCGCCAGTGTCATAGTGCGCGGCACCCTCGGTAAAATTAATCTTTCAGAGCGCTGCCATAAGGAAAGCTACTGCCATGATGAATCTGATGCACTGGCGAATGGTGGTGGCGGTGGCGGACACCGGCAACATTACCCGGGCCGCCGAGCGCGTCGGCATGACCCAGTCCGGTGCCAGCCAGGCCTTGGCGTTGATCGAGGACACCCTCGGCGTTCAGCTGTTCAGCCGGGAGAATCGCCAGACTCTGCCGACGGCAATCGGCCTGCCGGTGATCGAGCAGGCGCGCATGATGCTCGGTGCCCTGGAAAACATTCGCAGCACCGTCGATGCCGCCAGAGACATCCAGCGCGGGACTATCCGTCTCGCCAGTTTCCCTATGGTGCTGGCGACTTTTCTCCCGCCGCTCTTGCGCCGGTTCAATCGCCTGTATCCCGGCATCCAGGTGGTGGCGCTGGAGGTTAGCGACGATGAAGTGGAAACCCTGCTCGCGGCCGGGCTGGTCGATGTCGGCGTGGTGTTGAACCCGGCGCCCGAGCGCAATGCGGGACGACTGGGGCGCGATGCGTGGATGGCGGTGCTGCCCGGCGGTCATCCGCTGGCCCGTCGTTCGAACGAGGAGGGCGTGACCCTTGCGGAGTTGGCCGAACAGCCTTTTGTGCTGGCGACGGGCGGCTGCTCGACCAACGCTCGAAGCCTCGCCGCCGATGCCGGTTTGCAGTTGAGTGATGTGCGGGTGGAGGTCCGTGAATGGAGCAGCGCGTTTACGCTGGTGCGCGAAAACATCGGTGTCACCCTGGTGCCGGAAATGACCTTGCCGGGTAATCGCCAAGGCCTGCGCGTGGTGCCCGTGCACCCGCGAATCCATCGCGAGTTCGCCCTGGTGGCCGCACCCGATAAAAAAACCTCGGCAGCGGTGCGGGCATTGCTGGATATGCTCGCTGAACCGATTTTGTCCTCAATACTGGCCGACTAGTGGCCTTGCGTCCCTGAAGTGGCTGTCTAAGCTGACTCGTAGCTAATCATGTCGCTCGCCATATGAAGAGGGCGTAGCAAGAGTGTGCAACCCAAGGCACCGACACGGAGCAATAAAGGAGCTGGTCAGCAAAGGGAGTTACTTATAAAAACGTTAGGGCAAGCCCGGACCCGGGCTATCAAGAGAAGGATGTCTTGATAAGAGCGTTGCTGCATGGACTCTCCGATTGAACATCATTGATCACCTGACAATTCCTCCTCTGGAGGAACGCGTGTGCCTGTTCCATAGAACGATGTGGTGGATCCGTTGAAAGACCAAAGAACTTTCATCAATCAAAAAAACGCGCTGAAGGTGATACGACCATGTTTAACCTACATCACAAGGCTGATTTGCTGGAAATCCAACGATTCAGTTGTGCGCTGACCGAGGCCAACGCCAAGTTGGCGGCTGTCAGCCGATCGATGGCGATGATCGAGTTCTCGCCGGAAGGCATCGTGCTTGAAGCCAACGACAACTTTTGCAATGTCATGGGTTACAGCGCCGATGAAGTGCGCGGCAAACATCACCGAATCTTTTGCGAAGAAGCGTTTTACCGCAGTGAGGAATACGCAAAGTTATGGCGGGACCTGGCCCGTGGCGAACCGGTCAGCGGCACCTTTTTACGGCTGGACAAGCAAGGCAAAGAGATTTGGCTCGAAGCCAGTTACATGCCGGTGTTTGGTGCAGATCGCCAGGTTAAAAGCGTGATCAAAGTTGCCTCGGACATCTCCGCGCGCATTTATCAGGAGCACGAAAACGATAGCCTGCTTGCCGCGATCGGCCGTTCCATGGCCGTGATCGAATTCACTCCCGACGGCAAAGTCATCACCGCCAACGAAAACTTCCTGAAGACGATGCATTACTCGCTCAACGAAGTGGTGGGTCAGCACCACAGCCTGTTTTGCCACCGCGCCGAAGCCGAGTCGCAGCCTTACAAAGCGTTCTGGGCTTCACTCAATCGCGGCGAATATCACTCCCATCGTTTCGAACGCAAAGACAAACACGGCCATACCGTATTCCTCGAAGCCTCCTACAACCCATTGTTCGACGCCAAGGGCCGGCTGTACAAAGTGGTGAAGTTTGCCAGCGACATCACCCAGCAAGTGACCACTTTGCAAACCGCTGCGGAATCGGCTCACAGCACCTCGGTGCAAAACGATGCCTGTGCGCAGAAAGGATCTCAGGTGGTGCAGCAAACGGTGCAAATCATTCAGGACATTTCCCGGGACTTGAACGAAGCCGCGCACAGTATCGATGCGGTCAGCAAACAGTCCGACATCATCGGCACCATCGTCCAGACCATCCGCGGCATTGCTGACCAGACCAACTTGCTGGCGCTCAACGCAGCCATCGAAGCCGCGCGGGCGGGTGAACACGGGCGAGGGTTTGCCGTGGTGGCCGATGAAGTGCGCAGCCTCGCGGCACGCACTAGCCAGGCGACGCTGGAGATTGTCGACGTGGTGCGCAAGAACCACGATCTGTCGTTGAGTGCGGTGTCGAGCATGCAGTCGAGCTTGAGCCGAACCGGACTCGGGGTGGAACTGGCGAACGAGGCGGGGGAGGTGATCCTTGAGATTCAGCAAGGGTCGCGGCATGTGGTGGATGCGATCAGTCAGTTCAGCGAGACGTTGCAACTAAACTGACTAATCACGCCGGCCCTGTGTAGCAATTGGCGCAGCCTGCGTCCGGCTGCGAAGCAGTCGTAAATCCTACTTACGCGGTACACCTGACACACCGCGAGTTCCGATTTTACGACTGCTTCGCAGCCGAACGCAGGCTTCGCCAGCTGCTACATAAGAAGCGTTGTTGCAGCGCGATTAAAGCGAGGCGAGGAACTTGTCGACCACCTGGCTGCTGCCTTTCTCACTGCTTCCGTTTTCTTTCTCGGCCTGCGCCAGTTTGATCTTGTCCTCCATGCGCTCGGCGATCTCTTTAGCGATCGCCTGTTGTTTTTCCGGCGGCATTTGCTCGACTTCTTCTTTCGTCAAACCCATCTCTTCCAGAATGGATTCCTGGATGCGCTGTTCCGGCGTTTTGCTCATGTATTCCTTGAAGGCGTCCCCGGCCGGGCTGTCACTGGACCTGAATTGGCCATCGGCGGGCAGTTTGAATGACTCGGCTGTTTGCAATGCCACGCGGGTTTTCGCGAACGCTTCATCAACGTTGTCGCTGATCTTGCTCGCCTCACTGACTTGTTGCGTGGCTTGCTGGGTCGCGGATGCCTGGACCTGCGCCTGCACATTGGTTTGCAGAGCTTGCATCATCGAGCCCTGAAGGTCGCTTCCGGCCGAGGCTTCGGCGAGCGCATCCTTGCCCCACCGCTTGGGCAAGGGAAAATTTTGCAGGTGTTGTTTTGCACTGACCAACATGATGAGTAGACCTTGTAGGTGGTTGTGGTGCAGTGCTTTCAGCAAATAGTATGCCTATATAAAAAATACTCGATATATCAGTTAGTTATGCTATTTAAGCCAGGTGGAGATGAAGGTTTTGCGGTTAACCTTTGCCGCCTGGCGGCAAGCAAGGCATGGCGTCAAGGCAAGCCGTTGCAGCCATGTTTGAGGAAGCCCGAGCGTTGTGCCAGCCGTTGAAAATACTCGTCGATGGCCGGGTAGTCGGGCCGCTCCATCGGCGTCATCAGCCAGCGGTTGACTGACAGCCCGATGACAATGTCGGCCAGGGTGAAGCGTGGTCCGGCGACGTAAGCTTTAGTGGTCGCGAGCTGATGCTCGAGGATGCCCATCTTCTGGTTCCAGGTGCGTACACCGGCGGCAATGTGATGCGGGTCCTGGAACTCCGGATCCTTGCGGACCAACGCCGTGAATGCATAACTCCATGAGGCATTGAGTTCGGTGGCTTGCCAATCCATCCACTGCTCGACCCGGGCACGTGCCGCCGGATCGTGGGGTAACAGATCGGTGTTTTGGTGTTTGCCGGCCAGATAACGGCAGATCGTGTTGGACTCCCACAGCACGCCGGCCTCGTCGATGATCACCGGCACCAGCGCGTTAGGATTGAGCCGGAGAAACTCCGGCGTGTGGGTGGACGCATAACCGCCGCCCCAGTCCTCACGTTCGTAGGCAACAGCCAGTTCCTCACAGGTCCACAAGACCTTTCTGACGTTGATGGATGACGCTTTACCCAGGATTTTCAGTGCATGTTCCATTGAGCTACTCCGTTAGCGATTCGACGCTTCAGGAATCTGACAGACCTGCGCGGTTTTTAAACCGGATCCGGCAGTGCCGAGGCCGGCAACCCAAAGGTGCGATCAAACAGCCAGTTGAACGCGAAGGTGTAGCACGGGATGAAAATGATCAGCGCCAAGTCCAGCAGGAAAGCCTGCACCAGGCTGATGTTCATCCACCAGGCGATCAGCGGGATGAGAAACACTATCAAGGTTAGTTGAAATCCCACGGCATGGGCGATGCGCCGTTTAACGGTGCGCGTGCGCGATGGCTGGCGGCGCTCCCAACGCTCGAACAGCGTGGTGTAGATGAAATTCCAGGTCACTGCGATTGTGGTGATGATCACTGCCAACGGGCCAGTGCTGCCTGGTGAAGTGCCGGACAGCAGCGCCAGGCCCAGCGCCGAGAAGGTCATGCCGATGACTTCGTACAGCGACACGTAGACCAGTTTGCGTTTAATGCCTTGCATGGGGATTTGCCTCTTTCTCGCGAACTTGAAGCCAGGAGCACTGGCGAAGGCGACGAAAGATAGCTTCAATGGACCTGACAGAAAAAGTCAGTAGCTTTCAGTTTTATTGATAGGACGATGGATGAATTTCAACAGCGACAGCATCGAGTTGTTTCTTGCCGTGATCGAGCGCGGCTCGTTTTCCGCGGCGGCTCGTGCGTTGGGTAAGGTGCCGTCGGCGGTGAGCATGGGCATTGCCAACCTCGAAGCCGAACTCGGTTATCCGTTGTTTGATCGCAGCCATCGCGAACCGGTACCGACGGCGATGGCCAGTGCTTTGGTGCCGCACGCGCGCTTGATCGCCGAACAGCTCAAGCAGCTGCAAGTGCATGCGGTCGAACTGTCGCTGGGGCTGGAAAGCAAGTTGTCGATTGGCGTCGTGGCGGACATCGACAAACGCCGTTTGCTGGCCGCGATCAAGGTCATCGCCGAGCGTCATCCGCTGTTGGAAATAGAAATACTCAGCGCGCCGCAGGACGATGTGCTGGCGATGCTGCACAGCGGTCGCGTCAGCGTTTGCCTGGCGTTCGCCGGGTTGAGCATGAACGTGCTGGAGCGTTTCCAGTTTGTCGGCAACGAGCGGATGATCGCCACGCTCGCGGCGGACAATCCGTTGTTTCAGGGCAAGGATTTGTTTCTGGAGGATCTGGTTCACGTACGGCAAATCATCGTTGCCAGCCGTGACCTGCCGATCAGCGAAACCCGGCCCTTGGTCGCCGAATCCTATTGGCGCACCGACACCCTGGCCATGGCGCTGGAGATGGTCGAAGCCGGCCTGGGCTGGGGCAACTTTCCGTTGTCCGTGGTGCAGCCGTTGCTCGACGCTGGAAGGCTGAAGCGGCTGAGTTTCAGGAACATCGAGAACGGTTTGGTGCTGCCGGTACACGCAGTGTGGCTCAAGAGCCAGCCGTTGCAGAAAGCGGCGTTGGCGTTCGTCGAGTTGATGGGACGCTGATGCCTGCGGTAACCCACTGTGGGAGCGGGCTTGCTCGCGAAGGCGCAGTGACTGACACCTTCAATTTCCGCGGGAAGGCGGATCAGGTACTCTCGCGCACCTTCAACTCAAACCCCATGTCCTGCACCGGTTTGGCCACCGCATTCCCGGCCAGCAACGTCAACATCAACTCCGCCGAACGCCGGCCAATCGCCTCGCGCGGGGTGCTGATGCTGCTCAAGCGCGGCACCATGTGCGCCGAGGCCGGCAGGTCGTTGAAACCGAGGATCGCCACACGTTCGGGGATTTTGATCCCGCAACGCATGGCTTCAAGCAGTGCGCCCTGAGCCAGGTCGTCGTTGCCGAAGAAGATCGCATCGACATCGGGATGACTGGCCAGCAGTTGCAGAAACAGTTCGCCACCCAGGCCGACGGACGACGCCCGTGGCGTCAGCACTTCCAGAGCAGGGTCATACAAACCGGCCTTTTGCAGGGCTTTGCGGAAGCCTTCGCCACGCAGCAAGGTGCGTTGATCCAGTTGCGCGCCGATGTAGGCCAGGCGTTTACGCCCACGGGACAGCAAGTGCTGCGCCGCCGTCTCCCCTGCAGCGAGTTGCGAAAAACCCACGCAATTCAGCCCGGCCGCGCTGTCCAGTTCCATCATGTACACGCACGGAATGTTGCTCGCCTCGATCATCCGACGCGAACTTTCCGTGCGGTCGAAACCGGTCAGCAGCAAACCGCGGGGCTGATAGGCCATGTAATTGCGCAGCAGGTTTTCTTCTTCATCTCGCGAGTAATGGAAGTTGCCGATGAGCACTTCGAAGCCCTTGGGGCGCAAAACCTGATGAATGGCTTCCAGCGTATCGATGAACAGCAGGTTGGACAGCGACGGCACCAGAACCACTACTGAATGGCTCTGGGCCGAGGCTAATGCACGGGCGGCAGGGTTGACCACGTAGTTCAGTTCAAGGGCGGCTTTCTGCACTTTTTCCACCAGTTCGGTGGCCACCGTGCTGACGCCGCGCAAGGCGCGGGAAGCGGTGATCGGGCTGACACCGGCCAGGCGTGCCACTTCGTTCAGAGTAGGGCGGCCAGTGGTGCGCGTATTTTTATCGTTTTTAGGGGAGATCATCGGACGGCTTGCCAAACAAAATTCGAGGCACTAAGGTAGCGCTGTCTCGATGCAGCTGCAAATGCGTGAGCGGGGTTTGCCTGATCCCCGTTTTTTGGCGTTGGGAACGAACATGCTGCAACCCACAAAAATGACAAGAAGGCGTCGGCAACTTCTGCTTTTGAACGAGTGTCACAGCTTTCAAAGGTAGCGCTGTCTGCGCGCTAAGGTGTTACATGAATCATCCCATCACCGCCCTGGTTATCATGGGCGTTGCCGGTTGCGGCAAGACTTGCGTCAGCGAGGCCTTGTGCCAACTCAGCGGCGCGACCGCCATTGAAGGCGACACTTTCCACCCTGCCGCCAATATCGAAAAGATGAGCGCGGGGATCCCCCTGAACGACGAAGACCGTGCCGGCTGGCTCGACAGCCTGTGCGATGAACTGCGCCGCATTGACGCCCAGGGCCAGCGCCCGGTGCTGACCTGCTCGGCCCTCAAACACATTTATCGCGAACGCCTGCGCAGCGCCTTGCCTGGCCTGGGCTTCGTGTTCCTTGAGCTGACCCCTGAAGTCGCCGCTGATCGTGTCTCCCATCGGCCGGGCCATTTCATGCCTTCGACCTTGATCGACAGCCAGTTCGCCACGCTTGAATCGCCCGTAGGTGAGCCCTTGACCCTGGCTCTGGACGCTTCGAACCACAGCGTCGAGCAACTGGCGAAGCAGGCTCACGTCTGGTGGCTGGAACATGGCCTGAAACGCGCGTCATGATTTTTGCCTCAATAGACAGCGCTGTCCTTATGGCTTGCGAATTACCCGTTTTAATAACAACAACAACCAGGAGACACCCCTAATGTTTGGCATGTCCCACGAGACGTTCCTGCTGCTAGACGCAGTGGTCACGGTGATCGGGCTTATCGTCCTGATCACCAAGTTCAAGTTCCACCCCTTCATTGCCCTGATCATTGCCGCAGCCTTTCTCGGGCTGACCTCCGGCATGCCGATCGGCACCATCATCAAGGCGTTCCAGGACGGCTTCGGTGGGGTGCTCGGTTTCGTCGGGATCATCCTCGCGTTGGGCACGATGCTTGGCAAAATGATGGCCGAGTCGGGCGGGGCGGATCAGATTGCCCAGACGCTGATTCGTGCGTTCGGCAAGGACAAGGTGCAGTGGGCAATGATGTTCGCCGCCTTCCTGGTCGGCATTCCACTGTTCTTCGAAATCGGCTTCGTGCTGCTGATCCCGCTGGTGTTCATCGTCGCCCGGCGTACCGGCGTGTCGATCATCAAGATCGGCATCCCGCTGCTGGCCGGTCTGTCCGCCGTACACGGTCTGGTTCCGCCGCACCCGGGTCCGTTGCTGGCCATCGGCGTGTTCGGTGCCGACATCGGTAAAACCATTCTCTACGGTCTGATCGTTGCGCTTCCAACGGCCATCATTGCCGGCCCGATCTACGGCACGTTCATTGCCAAATACATTCCCGGTCATCCTAACCAGGAACTGGTGGATCAACTGGCACGTGAGAACGATTCTGCCGATCTCCCGAGCTTCGCCATCACCTTGATCACCGTGCTTTCGCCGGTGTTCCTGATGCTGCTCAAGACCTTTGCCGATGTGGTGCTGCCGGACGGCAACTTCTTCCGCACCTTTATGGACCTGATCGGTCACCCGATCTCGGCACTGCTGCTGGCGTTGCTGCTGTCGCTGTACACCTTCGGTTACAAGCAGGGCATTGGCTCCAACCAGATGCTCAAATGGCTGGACGCGAGCCTCGCGCCGACCGCCGCGATCATCCTGATCATCGGTGCCGGTGGTGGCTTCAAGCAGATGCTGGTGACCAGCGGCGTTGGTAATGTCATCGGCAACATGGCGGTGGAAGCGCAGATCTCGCCGATTTTGCTGGCGTGGCTGGTGGCGGCGGTGATCCGTATCGCGACCGGTTCGGCGACCGTGGCGACCATTACCGGCGCGGGCATCGTGGTGCCGGTGGTGGGGATGATTCCGGGTGTGAACCGTGAGCTGCTGGTGCTGGCCACCGGTGCCGGTTCGTTGATCTTGTCTCACGTCAACGACGCGGGTTTCTGGCTGGTGAAGCAGTACTTCAACATGACCGTGGCTGAAACCTTCAAGACCTGGACCGCGATGGAAACCATCCTGTCCATCGTTGCGCTGGGCTTTATCCTGCTGCTGTCGATGTTCGTTTAAGCAGCACCGCAAAACCCGGTTGGTGACACAGCTCTTGTGATCAACACCTAACAAATGTGGGAGTGAGCCTGCTCGCGATGACTGACTAACATTCAACATCTTCGTTGAATGTTAGGCCCTCATCGCGAGCAGGCTCGCTCCTACAGTGTTTTGTGTCAGGCGTTGGATTTGGCGACCAAGCCATCCGCCCTGAACATCCCTCGAATCCCGCGCACAGCCTGACGAATCCGGTCCTGGTTTTCGATCAGCGCAAAGCGCACGTGATCATCCCCATACTCACCAAACCCGACACCCGGCGAGACACAGACCTTGGCCTCGGCAAGCATTTTCTTGGCGAATTCCAGCGAGCCCATGTGTGCATACGCGTCGGGAATCTTCGCCCAGACGTACATCGACGCTTTCGGATTCTCGACCATCCAGCCCAGTTCATGCAGGCCTTTGACCAGCACGTTGCGGCGCTGCCGGTATTGCTCGGCAATGTCTTTGACGCACTGCTGATCGCCTTCCAGCGCCGCAATGGCCGCGACCTGCAGCGGGGTGAACGTGCCGTAGTCGTGGTAACTCTTGATCCGCGCCAGGGCGTTGACCAGTTCAGCGTTGCCAACCATGAAGCCGATGCGCCAGCCCGCCATGTTGTAGCTCTTGGACAGGGTGAAAAACTCCACCGCGATGTCCTTGGCCCCCGGCACTTGCATGATCGACGGGGCTTTCCAGCCGTCGTAGACGATGTCGGCGTAAGCCAGGTCGTGCACCACCAGAACGTCGTATTGCTTGGCGAGGGCGATAACTCGCTCGAAGAAATCCAGCTCCACGCACTGGGCGGTGGGGTTCGACGGGAAACCGAGGATCATCATTTTCGGTTTCGGGATCGAACCACGAATAGCGCTTTCCAGTTCGGCGAAGAAGTCCACGCCAGGGATCAGCGGTACCGAACGCACCTGGGCACCGGCAATCACGGCACCGTAGATGTGAATCGGGTAGCTCGGGTTCGGCACCAGCACGGTGTCGCCCTGGTCGAGGGTGGCCAGCATCAAATGCGCCAGGCCTTCCTTGGAGCCGATGGTGACAATGGCTTCGGTTTCCGGGTCGATGTCGACCTCGTAGCGATCCTTGTACCAGTTGGAAATGGCCCGGCGCAGACGCGGAATGCCCTTGGACGTCGAATAGCCGTGGGTGTCTTCGCGCTGGGCGACGGTGACCAGTTTTTCGACGATGTGCGGCGGAGTAGGGCCGTCAGGGTTGCCCATGCTGAAGTCGATGATGTCTTCGCCACGACGACGGGCGGCCATCTTCAGCTCGGCAGTGATGTTGAATACGTAAGGGGGGAGTCGATCTATGCGCGCAAAGCGGCGCGGCGAACCTGGGTTGGCCATTGTTGCCTCGGTAACGTGAGCGCCCGGAACCGTCCGAGCGACGCTGGCCACTGCGGTGGCCTGTGGCGGAATGTAAGGGCTGTTGTGGCACACTGTCCAGCGACGATGTAAACAAATTTGTCCGAAGGAAATCGCTTGATGGAATTTACCAGCGGCTTTTTGCTGAGCCTTTCGCTGTGCCTGGATATCGGCGTGGCCAATATCGCGATGATCACCCTGGCCATGCAGCGCGGCTATTTTCAAGGCTTTGCCCTGGGCTTGGGGACCTGCGTCGGTGACCTGATTTACGCAGTGCTGGCGCTGGCGGGCATGACCGTTTTGCTGCAATACGAAACCGTGCGCTGGGTGCTGTGGATTGGCGGCTCGGCGTTGCTGGTGTATTTCGCGGCGAAGATGATCTACTCGGCGATTCACCATGAGGCGGTGCTGGCGCAGTCCGCGGAGGTGGGTCAGAACTCTCACCGTAAGGAGTTTTTGCGCGGGATATTTCTGGCCATGTCGTCCCCCAGCGCCATCCTCTGGTTCGCGGCGGTGGGCGGCACGCTGATCGCTCGCTCTGGTGGCGGTGATGCCCTCAGTTCGGCACTGTTTCTCGGTGGGTTTCTCTGCGCTGGCGTGCTCTGGTGTGTCGCTTTGTGCTTTGCCGCGAGTCATGGTGGCAAGTTGCTGGGCGACAAACTGCTGCGTTACTCCTACATGGCATCAGCGGCGATCTTCTGTTACTTCGCGGTCTACGTGATTCTATCGGGGTACAACGAGTTTGTTGGTGCAGGGGCCGTAGAGCAGTTGCACGCCCTGTAATTGGGCGAATCGGGTTTGGCTTCTATACTTGCAGCCGAACCCACTTTTTTGTTCCAGGAGTTGAGTCATGGATGAGCACGCAGACGTCAAACTGGCCGAGCCACGCTTCGAACACGGGCACTTCCTGCTCATTGCGGGGCTGGGTGGTCGATTTACCCAGCAGACCACGCAAGGCATCCCCGATCTTTGGGAGAAATTCATTCCCGAGATTGGCAAAATTCCCGGTCAAAAAGGTGAAGTGACCTACGGGATCTGCTGCAATCCCGATGGCAAAGGTGGTTTCGAATATATTGCCGGCGTGGAAATCAGCAAACTCGACGACCTTCCAGAAAAGTACCGCTGGGTCGAAGTTCAACCCCAGGATTACGCGGTGTTCGAGCACAAAGGCACTCTGGAGCAGTTGCCCGCGACCTTTCAGTACATCTGGAAAACCTGGTTGCCGGCGTCCGGTAAAGAAGCGGCGGACGCCCCGGAATTCGAACGTTATAGCGAAGACTTCAACCCGAAGCTCAATACCGGAAAGCTGGAAATCTGGCTGCCGCTCAAAGAGAAATGACTGCATCAAGAGGCGGACCGTCGTCCGCCTCTTGAACGTCACTTGCCTTGCTTCATCCGTCGCGACCGCAACACGTCAATCGACAACGTGACAAAGCCAAACGTGCTAATGCCCAACAGCAAGAGAAGTCCGATCTGAACGCTGCTCATGGTGTGTTCCCCCTATTGATGGCCAGAGACAGGCCACACCAATAATCCGAACCGGCGTGCAATGACAGCGTCTATATGCAGGCTTTACGGCGGTTGCGGTGATCGATATGAACACCTTATTAATTTATGATCGCAGCCTTCTCCCACGCTGATTCCGAGCTGCCATGAACACCGTCATCCGCCACGTCACTCCCGCTGACCTGGACCGCTGCTACGCCATCGAAACCGTTGCCTACGAAGGCGACGAAGCCGCCACCCGCGAAAAAATCGCCACCCGCATCGCCACTTGGCCCGAGGGCTTTATCGTCGCTGAGGTGGACGGCGTTGTAGCCGGTTTCATCAATTCCGGTGCGGCGTTTCAGGTGGAAATGTCAGACGAAGCGTTCAAGGAGCTGATCGGCCACGACCCGGCGGGTCCGCAGGTGGTGATTATGTCGGTGGTAGTGCACCCGGAATATCAGGGGCAGGGATTGGCGAAGCGTTTGATGGGTGAGTTCATCGCGCGGATGCGGGCGATGGGCAAGACCACCATTCACCTGATGTGCAAGGAGCGGCACATTCCGCTGTATGCCGGATTTGGGTTTGCCTACATCAAGCCTTCGGCTTCGGATCACGGCGGCATGGCGTGGCATGAGATGGAGTTGATGTTGTGATCGAGTCTTACGAGAAACGTGAGCGGCGAGATGAGACCATCGCGTTGATCAGGCTGCTTTCGTTCTCTTCACGAGACAAGAATCAGGGGAAGCTGATTTCTGGTGACTTGTTGCTAGAAAAGCTGGCGAAGCGGCGCAAATTGCTGCAGTACCATAACGATGCTTGAGGCCTTCAACGTCGAGTTCGCGAGCACCGCGTAACAGACGCTGTCTCTCTGGAGCACCATGCGACGCTGAAGTAACTGTTCGGCGACTACTTATTGCTCTGACAGCTTCCGACATCCCCAAGGGGTGCATCAAGGCAACCCTTTTTCGTGTTTAATCAGTAGAGACTGTCCCGCACCCGCGCCGGCGCTTCCCGGTCATACGTTTCGGCATCGAACTGCCCGTCATTCAAGCGCTTGTGAAACGCCCCCGCCGTCGGCAGCGCCGAGCGATCCAGATGCTTCTCGGGGTTCCACAAATCCGAACGCACAATCGCTTTCGAGCAGTGAAAGTAGGCCGCTTCCACCGTCACCAGCATCACCGTGCGCGCCGGTTTGCCGTTCACCGCGAAACTCTCCAGCAACGCCGGTTCCGCGCTGATCTTCGCCGTGCCATTGACCCGCAACGTCTCGCCAATCCCGGGAATGATGAACAGCAGCGACACCCGCGAATCGAGCACCACATTGCGCAACGTATCGATGCGGTTGTTGCCTGGACGATCAGGGATCGCCAGGGTTTGCGGGTCGATGATCCGCACAAAACCCGGCGTATCACCCCGGGGCGAACCGTCCATGCCATCGGGGCCGACCGAGCTGATGATCACCAGCGGGGAGGCGCGGACCATCGCCTGATAGTCCTCGTTCAAAAAGGGAATCTGCTTGCGCACGGCGCGGTCGTGGGGTTGGCCGTAGATCGCTTCCAGTGCTTCGATGCTGTCGAGCATAACCACCTCAGAAAATCAGACTCATGCGCCGTTCATAACCGATCCGGCCCTTGTAGGCCTCGCCGCTGTCGACCCAGCCGAATTTTGCATAGAGCGCAATGGCCGCCGCGTTGTCAGCATCCACCGAGAGTTCCAGCGCTTTGATTTCCGGGAACGCCTGCCGAGCCACGTCGGGCAGGGTTTGCAGGCAGGCTTTTCCATAGCCCTTGCCTTGAGCGCGGTGATCGACTTGCAACGCATGCAAGGTCGCGCTGTGTTCGTCGGCCCACGCCGGCAACACGGGCGGGCGTTTCAGCAGCAGGAACGCCACGGGAACCTCCTCGACCAGCAGCGCAAATCCCTGGACGCCGGGGCCGGGTTTGGACAGCAAGGTGTGCAACGCACCGTGGATGTCGCCGGAGAATTTGATCTGTTCTTTATGAACTTCGATGGCCTCGACCTGCTGGCGCTGGAGCGCGTTCAGGTTTTCGTAAGGCACGAGTCGGGCTGTCACTGGAGTGTCCTTTTTCCAACAAAGTGTGTTTCGGATTCTAACGAGTTTGCGTTCATGGATTATTTTTATTTCGGCTGTCGATTTGGCTGTTCGCCAGACGACTAAGGGTGTCTTCACAACAAAAAGCACGGAGAACCACCATGACGGCTACAACTGAAATCCAGGCCCTGATCGACAATTATCGCCAGGCGGTAATCGCCAAGGATGTCGAGAAACTCATGTCCTTTTACGGCGACGACATCGTCTCCTACGACGCGGTAAAGGCCCTGCAATTCCGGGGCAAGGCGGCTTACCGCGCACATTGGGAAGAATGCATGGAGATGTGCCAGGGCGCGCATAAGTTCGACTTCGACCATATGAACATCGTCGCTGACGAGCACATCGCCTTCGCCCACTGGCTGGCCCATTGCGGTGGCACCAACGAGAAAGGTGAAACCCAGGCCTGCTGGATGCGGGTGACTGCCTGCTATCGGCGCGACGCGGGGCAATGGCGCATCGTCCACGAACATTGGTCGGCCCCGTTCGACATGACGAGCGGCACGGTGCTGTTCAACCTTGAACCCTGAATCGAGTGCTTCGTCGGGAATGTCGCGAAGGCGCCCATCTGCAGCCATAGTTGATCAGTTCGATCCGGGAGAGCCCACATGAAGTACTTATGCCTGGTCTACAGCAACGAACAGGAGTTGCATTCGCAGCCCGACAGTCCCCATGACGCCGAGTGCATGGCCTATGCCGAGTCGATCGAGGGCAGCGGCCGGATGATCGCGGCCGAGGCGCTGGAGTCGGTGCAAACCGCGACCACCGTGCGCATGCGCAACGGCAAGATGTCGATCACTGACGGCCCGTTCGCCGAAACCAAGGAGCAACTGGCCGGCTTCTACCTGATCGATGCCAAGGACCTCAATGAAGCCATTCAGGTCGCCGGCAACATCCCGGCGGCCCGGGTCGGCAGCGTCGAGGTGCGTCCCGTTCGCCAATTGAATCCCTGAATAACAAGCACAAGACAGGAGATCCTCGTGAGTCCCCAACCGTATAAGCAACAGCCTGCCGAATTCGGCGATCGATTGGTGACGCTGGTGACTGAAGGCATGCCGGACTGATGCCTGACGTTTCGGTCTCGGCGCGGGTCGAGCAGGTCTACCGTGAAGACTCGCGGCGGATTCTGGCGACGCTGATCCGTCTGCTTGGCGATTTCGACCTCGCCGAAGAGGCTTTGCACGAGGCGTTTTTCGTCGCGGTCGAGCGTTGGCAACGTGACGGCGTGCCGGACAATCCACGCACCTGGCTGGTGTCCACCGGGCGTTTCAAGGCCATTGATGTGTTGCGTCGGCGCGCGCGTTTTGCGGCGTCCAGGCCAATATTGATTGCTCAACTGGAGGAGCTGGAGCAGGCCGACTGGAGTGATGAAGACGTGGAAGATGATCGCTTGCGGCTGATCTTCACTTGTTGTCACCCGGCCCTCGCGTCGGACGCCCAAGTGCCGTTGACCCTGCGTGAAGTGTGTGACCTGACCACGGAGGAAATTGCCCGCGCATTTCTCTCGGCGCCGGCAACCATCGCCCAGCGAATCGTGCGCGCCAAAGCGAAAATCCGTGACGCCAAAATCCCTTATCAAGTGCCGACACTGGCGGAACTGCCCGAGCGTCTCGACAGTGTGCTGAGGGTGATTTACCTGGTGTTCAACGAAGGTTACTCGGCGTCAGTCGGCGCAGAACTGACCCGCGAAGACCTGACACGCGAAGCCATTCGGCTCGGGCGATTGTTGATGGAGTTGCTGCCGGAATCGGAAGTGATGGGATTGCTGGCGTTGATGCTGTTGCATGAATCACGACGCCGGGCCCGGACGTCGGCGAGCGGTGAGCTGATTTTACTGGATGAACAGGATCGCTCGTTGTGGGATGCCGGGATGATCGCCGAAGGTTGCGCGCTGGTGGAAGCGGCGCTGACCACTGGACGGTTCGGGCCTTATTGCCTGCAAGCAGCGATTGCGGCGGTGCATGCCGAAGCACTCACGGCGGGGGAGACGGACTGGCAGCAGATTGTGGGTTTGTATGACGTGCTGTTGGCGGCGGTGCCTTCGCCGGTCATCGAGTTGAACCGTGCGGCGGCGATCTCCAGGCGGGATGGACCGTTAGCGGGGTTGGTGCTGGTGGAAGGGATTCTGGATCGGGGGGATTTGCTGGATTACCACTTGGCGCATTCGGCGCGGGCGGATTTTTGTCGGCAGTTGGGGAGGGTTGAGGAGGCACGGGCGGCTTATGAGCGGGCGCTGGAGTTGACGCAGCAAGTGCCGGAGCGGCGGTTTATTGAGGCCAGGATCAAGGCTTTGAAGTGATGTGAGTTTGCGGGCCCCATCGCGAGCAGGCTCACTCCCACAGTGGATTTGTGCCGTAACGAAGATTCGCTGGGGAGGCTTTGAAATGATTTGAGTTTGCGGGCTCCATCGCGAGCAGGCTCACTCCTACAGGTGGTGGTGTACACAAGTTTTGTGACCACCGCTGTCCACTGTGGGAGCGAGCCTGCTCCGGGCGGCGTTCCGACGATAAGGGCCGAAGGACCTTCATTCCAGCATCTTGCCGAGCAACCAACTCCCCGCCGGCCCCGGCGGATGCGGCCGTGACCACAAGGCATCGACAAACACCGGTTTGGGCCAACCGCGCACGTCCAGTTCAACCAGCGTCCCCGCCCCAAACCGACCCACGAGCCAACGCGGCAACGGCGCCCAACCGAACCCGCCCTGGGCCATTTCCAGCAGCATCAGGTAACTCGGCGCCGACCAGACACGTCCCTTCGCACGGCTTTCATACGGATTGACGATCGTCGCCAGGCGCAATTCCCGATGCAGTTGCAACAGGTGTTGATCAATGTGACCCAGCGCCGCCAACGGATGCTCACGGGACACGAACAGGGCGATCTCCGTCCGTTCCTCCACGGTCGAACTGACCAGATCCGGCGGGTAACTGTCCTGCTTTTCAGCGAAAGCCACATGCGCCCGACCGCTTTGCACCAAGGCCACCAGGTCATCGCATTCAGCGATCAGGCATTCAAGTTCAAGGTCTGGATAACGCTGCTCGAACGCACTCAACGCTGCTTCGAAACGGTCGGATTGGTAGGTGTCGGAAATCGCCACCGTCAGCTTCGGCTCAACCCCTTGAGACAGTTGGCTGGCGGTCATTTCCAGGCGGCTGGTGGCGGCGAGAATCTCCTCGGCCCGTTGCAACATCACATGCCCGGCCGGGGTCAGGCTCGGCTTGCGGCTGCTGCGGTCGAAGAGGGTCAGGTTCAGATCGATCTCAAGGCTCGCCACTGCAGCACTGATGGTCGACTGACTGCGCCCCAGTTTACGCGCCGCCGCGGAAAACGAGCCTTGCGTCGCCGCCTGGACAAACGCCTGCAACACTTCCTGAGAAGCCATGAACTATCGCCTTGATCGATGGTTATTGGTTATGAAGTATCGGTGCGAGGCGTGATCATGGCAACCACAGTCACTCAGGGAGCCCTGATCATGAACGTCAACAAATCCATCACTGAACGTATTTTCCAGGCCATCGGGTTCGAAGTGCTGGCCATCCTGATCTGTACGCCGCTGCTGGCGTGGATCATGGACAAACCAATGATCGAAATGGGCGCTGTCACCGTTGTGATTGCGGCGCTTGCCCTGGGCTGGAACGTGGTCTTCAACGGCCTGTTCGACCGTTTGCTCAAACGCTATGGCATCGTCCATAACGCTTGGGTGCGGGTTGTCCATGCGCTGCTGTTCGAAGGCGGTCTGGTCGCGATGGGGGTGCCGCTGATTGCGTGGTGGCTGAACGTCAGCCTGTGGCAGGCGTTCCTGCTGGACATCGGCGTGCTGCTGTTTTTCCTGCCGTACACCTACGTTTATCACTGGGCGTATGACGTGGTGCGGGAGCGAGTGGTGATGCGCCAGGCTGTCTCGGGATAAACGCAAAAGATCGCAGCCTCGTTTCACTCGACAGCTCCTACAGGGGATGCATTCCAATGTAGGAGCTGTCGAGTGAAACGAGGCTGCGATCTCTTGATCTTGAGGGTGTCTTACAAAAACATCCCGCCCGACGCTTCAACGCGCTGGCCGTTGATCCATTGGCTACCCGGCGCCAGCAGCAGTGCAATCGCAGCGCCAATGTCATCCGGCTGACCCACCCGACCCAACGCAGTATTGCTGGCGACGTAGCTGTTCACGTCGCTGTTGTCGCGCACCGTGCCACCACCGAAATCGGTTTCGATGGCGCCCGGCGCCAAGGTGTTCACGGAAATACCGCGGGCACCCAGCTCCTTGGCCTGATAGCGGGTCAGCACTTCCATCGCGCCTTTCATCGCCGCGTAAGCGCCGTAACCCGGCAAGCTGAAGCGGGTCAGACCGCTGGACACGTTGAGGATGCGCCCACCTTCCGCCATCAGCGGCAGCAAGTTCTGGGTGAGGAAGAACGGCCCCTTCAGGTGAATGTTCATCAGCAAGTCGAACTGGGCGACGGTGGTGTCGACGAAATTCGCGGTCAGGCCGATGCCGGCGTTGTTGAGCAAAAAGTCGAACTGCTGGCGATCAAAACGGCTGCGCAACACGTCGGCGACCTCGGTGGCGAACGCTTCGAAACGTTCGCTTTGGCCCACGTCGAGTTGCAGCATCACCGCCCGAGCGCCGAGGCTTTCGATTTCGGCGACCAGTGCCTGCGCTTCATCGGCCTTGCTGTTGTAGGTGCCGATAATGTCGACGCCTTGGGCGGCCAGATGCAGCGCTGCGTTTTTGCCGAGGCCGCGGCTGGCGCCAGTGATCAGTGCGATTTTACGGTTCATGGGACTTCCTCAAGGGTGGTGGGTAACGGTGTGAAGGAAGTTTATTTATCCGGCCCATGGTGATAAACAGACTGAAACTGGAATCACTGGTCGGTTAAACCGAACAATAGAGGGTCGGCCCATGAACAAGCTGGAACTGCTGCGTTCCTTCGTGCGTGTCAGCGAGATGTCGAGTTTTACCCTGGCGGGCGAAAGTCTGGGCGTACCCAGATCGACCGTGTCGGAGCACGTTCAGGCGTTGGAAGCCTTGTTGGGGACGCGCCTGTTGCAACGCACCACGCGCCGGGTTCAGGCGACGCAGGACGGCCTGGTGCTGTACGAACGCAGCCGGGACTTGTTGTCGCACATGGATGAAATCGAAGGGCTGTTTCGTCAGGACGCGGCCTCGCTCACCGGGCGGATTCGCTTTGACATGCCGAATTTTCTGGGCCGGCAAATGGTGCTGCCGCGCTTGCCGGAATTCATGGCGCTGCACCCCAACCTGGAACTGGAAATCAGCACCACGGATCGCCGGGTGGATTTGCAGAGGGAAGGCTTTGATTGCGTGGTGCGGGTCGGTGCGCAGCCGGATCAATCAGTGGTCGCGCGTCACGTGTGTGATTTTGCGATGGTCAATTGCGCCAGTCCCGCCTACTTGCAACGCTATGGAATGCCGGAGAGTCTTGAGGATCTGGCACAGCATCGGCTGGTCCATTACGTCGGCGTACTGGGTTCGCGCTCGGAGGGTTTTGTGTACGAGGTGGACGGCTCGGTGCATCGATTGCCGATGGCGGGCAGCGTCACGGTGAACAGCACCGACGCTTATGAAGCGGCGTGCCTGGGGGGATTCGGTCTGATTCAGGCGCCGATCAAGGGCATGCAATCGCACTTGCTCAGCGGTGATCTGGTGGCGGTGTTACCGCAGTTCAGCGCGCCGTCCATGGAGGTCTCGCTGCTCTACGCCCGGCAACGGCATTTGCCGCTGCGGGTGCGAGCGTTCATGGACTGGCTGGCAGGTGTCATCCAGTCCACAACCTGAAGAAGTACTCGGTCAAATGTGGGAGCGAGCCTGCTCGCGATGGGGCCTCCACACTCAACATCATCGTTGACTGACAGACCGCTATCGCCGGCAAGCCGGTCTCACTCCCACAGGGTTATGGGTTAGACGTGGAAATAGCCTACGCAGCTATCAAACGGCAGGCGTTTGAGTTCGATCTTGTTCAGGTCCAGCACTTCACGCAGGGCCTTGGTTTCGCCCGGGAAGTTGCGGTAAGCCACTTCGTCCAATACCACGACCGCGCCTTTTGGCATGTACGGCAGGAACGTTTCCAGCGCGACTTTGGTCGATTCGTACAGGTCGGTGTCGAGGATCAGCATGGCCACGACCAGGTCCGGACGGGTCTTGACCCACTCAGGCACGGTCTTGACGATGTCGCCTTTGACCAGCTCGCAACGCGGGATGCGGTTGACCGGGCGCAGCAGGTCGTTGGCGTCGATCATGTCCTGGATCAGCGACTGGTCGGTGTCGGAGAACATGGTCTCGTTGACGTCGGCCGGGTCTTCTTTCTTGTCGATGCTCTGGAAGCCTTCGAAGGTGTCGAAGCCCACGATCGAACGGTTGATCGCGTACGGCTCGAGAATCATCGACAAGTGCATGTACAGCATCAGCGAGTTGCCCTTGTACACGCCGCACTCGATGATCGCGCCCGGTACTTCAGCGACTTTCTTGAACAGTTCCATGCGCGACAGCGCAGCGGTGACGCCGATGCGGTTGGCGAAGACGAACGGCGCGTCGGCCACGTACTCGGCATCGACCCGTTTCAGAACGTTGGCACGGGTTTCGTTGTACTGGGCCTCGGCAGGCGTGATGCGACGCTTGGTCATTGCTGGATTCCTTGGAAATTCGAGAAGTCGTGGGCGTGGAAATAGTCTTTGAAACCGGCGCCGACGTCAGGGCAGGCGCTGTCGACGTTGATCGCGCCGCGCTTGTGCTTGAGGTCGTCGAGGTGCATCAGGCGGAAGTCCACGCTGAAGCGGGTTTGTTCGGTGTAGTTGGCGACCGTGCCGTGCAGGTGCGAGCCGGAGAAGATCAGCATCTCACCGGTGTTGCCGGCGATGCGCACTTCAGACGCGGTGTTGATCGCTTCCAGCGGCACCGGGTGCACGCGGACTTCCTCTTTGAGGTTGTCCTTGGCCTTGTGCCGCTGGTTGCTGATCCAGTCGTTGAGGCTCCATTCGCTGGAGGTGTTCTTCACTGGCACGTCGAAGTAACCGGCGTTGATCATCATGGTCTGGTCGGGGCGGATGGTGTGCACCGGCATCCAGGTGTTGATCTGGCAATCGACGCTGCCGTACCACGTGTCGCGATGCGGTTTGTAGGCATAGCTGACACCGGCGTGCAGGTAGTCATAGTTCGGCACCACGCGAATGCGCGGCACGTCGAAGATGTACTCGCGCGGGTCGACGCCGATCTCGTCGATAAACGACAGGATCAGGTCCTTGGCGCGCTGGCTGTTGGTGAACTGGCCCTTGAGGCGCGTCACCAATACCACGAATTCTTCCACCGGCATCAGCGTGTGCAGCGCCTGGTGATTGGTCTCGCCGTCGAAGGCGGCGGTGATGCTTTCCTGGGCGAACGCACACAGCTCTTTGGCAGCGCGCAGCTGAGTGTTCAGGAAAATGTCGCCGGCGTAGATGGCTTCTTTGAAGTCAGCTTTCTGTTGAAGCTGATTAATGTACAGATTCACGATTCCACTCCTGAATGCATCGAGTCTCTTAAGAGTCGGCCACACGTTAGCAAACTGAAGTGCAATCCGGCGGGTGGTGGATCAATAAAAACGCAAATGCCTGAATTTGCGACGAAATGCGTTGTCCCGGCCAAAAAAATCCCTGTAGCAGCTGGCGAAGCCTGCGTCCGGCTGCGAAGCAGTCGTAAATCCGGTACACGCGGTATGTCTGATGTACCGCGCGTGATGGTTTTACGACTGCTGCGCAGCCGGACGCAGGCTTCGCCAGCTGCTACAGGGTTATGTGTTGCGGCTAGAAGATTTGGGTAAACAGCCAGTACAGGCTGCCCGACAACAGAATCGCCGCCGGCAAGGTCAGCACCCAGGCCATCAGCAGGTTGCGGATGGTCCTCATCTGCAAGCCGCCGCCGTTGGCGACCATGCTCCCGGCCACCCCCGAGGACAACACGTGAGTGGTCGACACCGGCAAGCCGAACATGTCGGCCGCGCCGATGGTCAGCATGGCCACGGTTTCTGCCGAGGCGCCCTGGGCGTAGGTCAGGTGGGTCTTGCCGATCTTCTCGCCGACGGTCACCACGATGCGCTTCCAGCCGACCATGGTGCCCAGCCCGAGCGCAATCGCCACGGCGATCTTCACCCACAGCGGAATGAAGCGCGTCGAGTTGTCGATCTGTTGTTTGAACAGCTGCAGTTTGCCGCTGGTGTCGGCGTCGAAGTTGCCGATCTTGTTCTTGTCCATCAGGCGAATGGTTTCGCTGGTCAGGTACATGTCGTTACGCACGTTGCCCACCGCCTCGGCCGGCACTTTGGACAACGAGCCGTAACCCTTGACCTGCGCGCCGATGCTGCCAGTCAGGGCGGCGAGGGCAGGGACCAGTTGCGGCGTGGCTTCCTTGCTGCGCACGTATTCGGAGAGCACCGGACGCGGATCGGCCGGGGCCGGCATCGGCGCGCTTTTCACCAGCGCTTGCTGGGTGACTTCGGCGACGGCGGCGAATTGCAGCGCCTGGTCGGCCGGCATGGTGCGGTTCAGTGCATAAGCCATCGGCAGCGTGCCGACCAGAATCAACATGATCAGGCCCATGCCTTTCTGGCCGTCGTTGGAACCGTGGGCGAACGAAACGCCGGTGCAGGTTACAATCAACATGCCGCGAATCCACCACGGTGGCGGCGTGTTGCCAACCGGTGCCTTGTACAGCGCGCGATTCTTGACGAACGCCCGCAGGGCCAGCAGCAACAGCGCGGCAAAGCCGAAGCCGACCAGCGGTGATAACAGCAACGCATAACCGATCTTGGTCGCCTGCGCCCAGTCCACGCCGCTGGTGCCGTCATGGCCGTGCATCAGGGCGTTGGCCACGCCGACACCGATGATCGAACCGATCAAGGTGTGCGACGACGAGGCCGGCAAGCCCAGCCACCAGGTGCCGAGGTTCCACAGGATCGCGGCGATTAACAGGGCGAAGATCATCGCGAAACCGGCGGAGGACCCGACTTGCAGAATCAGCTCCACCGGCAGCAGGGCGATGATGCCGAACGCCACCGCACCACTCGACAGCAGCACCCCCAGGAAGTTGAAGAACCCGGACCAGGCCACCGCGAAATTCGGTGGCAGCGAGTTGGTGTAAATCACCGTGGCCACAGCGTTGGCGGTGTCGTGGAAACCGTTGACGAATTCAAAGCCCAGGGCGATCAGCAATGCGACGCCCAACAGCAGAAACGGCGTCCAGGTGGTGACCACCGTGCCGAGTTCGTGCATGTCGTGCATCAAGCTGTAAGCGGTAAACAATAACCCGCTGGCCAACACGCCGAAAAACACCACGAGGGTGAACAGGCTGGGTTTTTTATCGAGTTGCGGTCTGGCGCTACTGGCGGGAGCCTGCGTTTCGGTGGTGTAGGAAGGCGTAGCCATGACGGACAATCCTGAGGAGGGATGAGGTATCGGTCATGATCGTTGCAAAATGTTACAGAGAGACTGCCCTGGGTCAGGGTTTGGGGTTTTTGCTTATTCGTTAATCAGAATTTACCACGCTCCCTGTAGGAGCGAGGCTTGCCCGCGAAGGCGGTGTATCAGGTAAAACGCCTTCGCGGGCAAGCCTCGCTCCTACAAGTGAAGTGCGCGATTTGAAGGATTAATAATCCTGGCGCTTACGAAACGCCCAACGCCCCGCAATCACGGTAAACGTCGCGACCAGCGCCACCAGAATCCAGAACCCCTCCGGATCCCCCGAAAGCGGCACCCCACCCACGTTCATGCCAAAGAAACCGGCAATGATGTTGATCGGTAGCGCCAGCACCGTCACCACGGTCAGGGTGAACAGCGTGCGGTTGCTCTGCTCATTCAGATTGGCCGCAATCTCTTCCTGCAACAGCTTGATCCGCTCGCCGAGCGCCGTGAGGTCGTTGATGATCAGCGCAAACTCCTCGGTGGATTTGCGCAGCTCCTTCACGTCTTCCTTCTGCAACCATTGCGGCGGCCGGTTCAGCAGCCGCAACAACGACCCTGGCTCCAGTGCCAACAACCGTTGCAGGCGCACCAGCACCCGGCGATTGGCACCGAGTTCAGCACGGTTGGTCGACAGCCGCGACGACAGCAACTCATCTTCGATCTGATCGACACTGAGGCTGGTTTTGCGCACGATCTGGGTCAGCACTTCGCCCTGATCGCGCAGCAAATGCACCAGCAATTCCAGCGGTGAGCGAAAGCACTCGCCGGCCTTCACCGAGGACCGCAGTTTGTCCACCGAGTGCAGCGGTTGCAGGCGCGCGCTGATGATCAGCCGACTGCGGGCACACACCCACAACGTCGACACATCGGACGAAACCATGCTGCTGAGGTTGAACACCACGTCGTTGACCACCGCCAGCAACGCCGAATCGACGTGCTCGATGCGCGTGGATCGAGAGCCTTCGTGCAAGGCTTCGAAAAACTCGTCCGGCAGTTCCAGATGGCTTTTCATCCAGCGCTCGCACGCGGCATGCGCGAGGTTCAGGTGCAGCCACAGAAATTCGTCACTCTCGTCCGGCTGTTGCAGGCATTGCAACGCCTTGGCCGAATCAATCTCCCGACCACGCTCGCCGGGGCGAAAACTGAAACCGTAGAGCAGACCGAAGAGGTCCGGGTCGCGATGGCTTTGGTCGATGCTGTGGTTCATGAGGGCTCGCTGAAGGAGGCGCGGTCGGTCGCTTTGTGGCTCGCGGAAGGAAGCACTGTCGGTCGCTTTATGTAGCAGCTGGCGAAGCCTGCGTTCGGCTGCGCAGCAGTCGTCAAACCTGAGTATGCGGTCTTCCTGACGCAACGCATCGCCTGATTTCACGACTGCTGCGCAGCCGAACGCAGGCTTCGCCAGCTGCTACAAGTCGAGTAATGGCCAGGTTCACTTGAGCCGCATCATCGCAACTGTGGATGACGGTTTTGTGACGATAAAATAACCGCAAACGATTGCGTTACCGGTGGTCGGATTTGATTCAAGAACCGCTCTGGAACGCCGATCTCGCTTAAGTTACCTTGCGCGGCTTCGGCCATGAGCCAAGTTTCAGACAGGGATGTCCGGACACCTTTTCACGCTGTGTTTGCTGCGTGTCTCACCCCTGTCATGAGTATCACTCGATGCTGCAAAAATCCCTGAGAGCACAAATCTTAGCCTTGTTGAGCGGCAGCCTGTTGGCGATGCTGTTAATCGCCCTGGCCTGCTTTCACTTTCTGTCCGGCGGCGTTCAGAGTTACGCGAATCTGATCGAAGGCCCGTTGCACACCTCGCAGTTGATCGACGAAGCCAACCTGCAATTCAAGGTGCAGGTTCAGGAATGGAAAAACGTCCTGCTGCGTGGCAAACAACCGGCTGACCGGGACAAATACTGGAAGCAGTTCGAAGACCGTCAGCGCGATGTGCAGAGCATTCTCGGTGAACTGGCCGGGCAGAAGGGCATCGAGCCGCAACTCAAGACCCGCATCGAACGCCTGCGTGACGAACACCGTCTGCTGGGCGCCGCCTATCAGAAGGGCCGTGATGCGTATGTGGCGGCCGGTGCCGATCCAACGGCGGGCGACGCGGCCGTCAAAGGCGTGGACCGTGCAACCAGCGATCAGATGAGCGAACTGGTCAGCGAATTGCGCAAGCAGGGTGCCGAGCAATCGAAGCTGATCAGCGCCGACGCCGATCGCACCGTGTTGCTGGGGATCATTGTGATGCTCGCCTCGGGCCTGTTGATCGGGCTGTTGAGCCTGTGGCTGGTCAACCGCAACCTGGTTGAACCGATCCGCAAACTGATCGAATACGTGGCGCAACTCAGCCAGGGCAAGTTTGCCGAGCGCGTGGCCAGCACCCGTCAGGATGAGCTGGGCAAGTTGGCGGTAGCGGCCAACACCTTGCGTGATTTCCTCGCCGAAACCTTCAACCGTTTGCAGCGCAGCGCCAAGGATCTGGACAGCGCCAGCGGTGAGCTGAATTCGATCGCAGGCCTCATGGCCAGTGGCACCAACGAACAGTTCAACCGCACCGATCAGGTGGCCACGGCAATGAACGAAATGTCTGCCACCGCACAGGAAGTCGCCCGTCACGCCGCCGATGCGGCACGTGCCGCCGACGATGCCGACCAGTCCGCCCAGCAGGGCGAAAAAGTCATGCAGGGCACCATTCACACCATCACCCAGATGCGTGGCGAAATCGCCAATACCGCCACGGTCATCCGCCAACTGGAAACCGACAGCGGACGGATCGGCAAGGTGCTGGAAGTGATTCGCGGCATCGCCGAACAAACCAATCTGCTGGCGCTCAACGCAGCGATCGAAGCGGCCCGTGCCGGTGAAGCCGGACGCGGTTTTGCCGTGGTGGCCGATGAAGTGCGCAGCCTGGCCCAGCGCACGGCGGCGTCGATCATCGAGATCAACCAGATCATCCAGACCGTGCAAACCGGTGCAGTGGACGCGGCTCAGGCGATTGAAAGCGGTCAGTCGCGCAGTGAAGAAAGCGTCGAGCAGGTGACCCAGGCCGGCGCCATGCTGGAGCGGATCACCCAGGCCGTAGAAGCCATTCGCGACATGAACCGTCAGATCGCCACCGCCGCCGAAGAGCAGACCTCGGTGGCCGAGGACATCTCGCGCAACCTCACCGAAATCACCAGCATCGCCAGTACCAACCTGGACAACGTGCAGCGCACTGAAGCGGCCGGCCGCAATTTGCACGGGTTGTCGGGGCAGTTGAATGAAGTCACGGCGCGTTTGAGCGCGTAATGGAAAGGGCTGTGTACCGGTTTGCTTGCCGAATCGGTACACAGTCGATCCAGTACGTCGGGGTCTCTGGTCAGCACGACCGCCTGAGTCTTGTGTGAATCCGACATGCAAAAAAGCCGCACGATCCGAAGATCGTGCGGCTTTGTTTTATACGGGTATCAGGTGTCTTGCTTGTCGCTCAGGACTTTGCCGGTGGTGGCATCGAAGTCCACGTCGAATTCTTTGCCGTCAGCGGTTTTCAGTTCCACTTCGTACTCGTAGTTATTGAAGTGGTTGTCCAGGTCGGTGTCGGTGATGGTCGCACCCGGGTGCAGTTTCAGCGCCTCCTGGTTCATTGATTCCAATGACTTGATCTTGCCGCTCTTGACCAGCTCAGGGATCTGGTCGACGCGAACGTCGGCCTGGGCCAGACCAGCAGTGAGGGTCAGGGCAGCGGCAGTGAACAGGGCAGTCAGGGTTTTCATGAGATTCTTTCCTTGGGGTGATCTGTTTAAGTGGGATCAGATTAACTACGCCAACTTAATTCAGCCTTAATTCCAGACAACGGATCGTTCCTGCGCAAAGCGGAACGATCGCAATCCTTTGTGGGCGCGTGGCTTGCCCGCGATGGACTCACCACTGTCCAGAATCAATACCCGTTGTTCTGCAGCAACTGCGCAACCGTCCCGGCCGCCGGGCGTTTGTAGAACTTCAGCAATTCGCTGGCGCGGTTGGTGAAGATGCCATCGACGCCGGCCGCCATGACTTTCTGGTAATCCACAGCATCATCGATGGTGTAGACGTGCACCAGCAGGCCCTGATCGTGGGTGTACTGGTTCATCCACGGTTGCACAAGGTCCGAATAGCTCTGATCTCCACCCTTGGTCAACGCGGCCGAAGGACCGGTGCCGATGGCGCCTTGGGCCTTGGCGTACTCGACCCATTGCTGGAATTCGGCTTTGTCTTTCGGTTCCTGTTTGGCGTAGTAAGTCGCTTTGTCCTTGTCGCCGGACTCGGCAAACGTCACTTTGGATTTCGGCTCGATACTGCCTTCGCCAACCCACAGCAACAGGATTTTCGGCACTTGCGGCATTTCCTTCTCAAGCAATTCGAGGCTGCTCTTCTCGAAGGTTTGCAGCACGACTTTGCCTTTGCCCTGGCCGACCGCCAGATTGCTTTTCGCCAGTTTGGAACCGGCCGGGCTCAGCCAACCGCGGTCCTGCAATTTATCCTTGAGGTCGCTTTCGATACCGGGGAATTGCTTCGGCTCTTTGGTTTCGATGTACAGGCCGGGCTTGTGCAGCGGATTGCCCTGGGCGATGTCGATGATTTCGTCGAGGGTCAGAATCTTCAGGCCGACGAAGGAAGGGCGCGCGCGATCCGGGTACGCAGTGTTGAACCAACTGCCGGCATCCAGGGTTTTCAGTTCGGCGAGGGTGAACGCGTTGGCCGGGCTGTCCTTGCGATCGGGGAATTTTGTAGCGACGTCGGTGGTGCGTTGCAGGTTGTTGTCGTGCAGGGCGAACAGCACGCCGTCCTTGCTGCGTTGCAGGTCCATTTCCAGGTAGTCGGCGCCCAGGTCGCGAGCCAGTTTATAGGCGGCAGCGGTGGATTCCGGTGCATCGAAGGAGGCGCCTCGGTGGGCGATCACTGCCGGATGCGGGATGCCCAAACGGGTCGCCAGAGCAGTCGGGCTGGGCTCGTTGGCGGCCTGTGCCTGGCCGAAGCCGAGCAGCATGCTCAGCAGCAGGGCGCTTTTGGTGAAGGTAACAGGCATGGTCGAGGTCCTTTCGCGTTGAGTTTTCAAAGACGTCTCTTTTAACAACTGAGCGCCGCCAGCGCTATCGCCAGACCGACATAAACGTGTTTAAAGCAGATTTTTTCAGCGCTTTTGTGCAGTTCTTTGCAGTACTCTTGGCCCAGGCGTTTCCCCGGCAGAGGGAAATCCGAGTGCTAAACCTTGCGTGTAAACCATCGTTCACCGGTCGGTAACGACCTTTTGTGAGGTTTATATGCGCATCACTTCCGAGCTTATCTGCCAGGCCGCCGACCAACTCAAAGGCTTCGTCGGCCTCAATCGCAAAACCGGCCACTACATCGTTCGTTTCAGCGAAGACTCGTTCGGTATGGACGTGGCTGATGACGGGATTATTCCCACGAGTGAATTTGTCTGGGCGCCGGGGCCGGCGCAGGCCATGACGCTCAAGCGTGAGCTGATTCAGTTGTTGCTGGATCAGAATATTGATGACCGGATCAATGTGACCGAGCCGTTGCGGGTGTACATGAATCGGCGGGAAGTGCCGGAGATTTCGGCGGTCAGGAGTCTTGTTCAGGGCTGAAGATTTTGTGGTGACTGTTAGGGCCTCATCGCTAGCAGGCTAGCTCCCACAGTGGTGTTGTGTACGACACATATCCCCTGTGGGAGCTAGCCTGCTAGCGATGGCGGCCTAAAGAACACCGCCGCTATTCACTGCTTGAACGCATACGCCCGCTCAACCCTACACACCCGCGTATGACACGCCGAATACCACGTCGACCGCCCACGCTCACGAATCTCACTGTGCTCAGGATGATGCTTCCACGCCAATATCGCCGCCTCGCTGGCCCAGTAACTCACCGTAATCCCTAGCCCATCCTCGCCCCGAGCCGATTCCACGCCCAGAAACCCCGGTTGCTCGCGGGCCAGTTCCACCATGCGCTCGGCGGCCTCGGTGTAACCGTGATCGCCGTCGGTGCGCAGCGAAGTAAAAATCACCGCGTAGTAAGGCGCTGATGGCGTATCGGCAATCATGATTTTTGCCTTTTGCAGGCTTCAACCAACGCGCGTACCAGCGGCGGTAGGGTGCCTTTGAGCGCTGCGCGTTCAGGTTGGAACAGGGTGGCGACGAAGAACGGATGCCCTTTAAGTTCCACCGCTCGCAGGTCGTCGGTGGAGTCATGGCCTACGGCGTACAACTGTTGCGTCAATAACTCACGTTCGAAGTCCGGATTCACGCCATAGCGGCAGCGATATCCCTCGACAATCTCGGCACTTTCGTACGCCTTGGCGATCAACGAGCCTTCAACCAGATGAATGCTGTCCGTGGCTTCCACCAAGGAACAGGACAGCGGTGTGAGTAACACACGCGCTGCATCGGGATGGGTTTCGCCGTGCTCGGCGTCTTCCCAACCCAACACGTTTCGAGCGAACTCCAGCACCGCGTGTTGAAACCCGCCGCAGGTGCCGAGGAGCGGTCGCTGCTGTTCACGGGCAAAACGGATCGCCCGTAATGCACCGTCCATGTCGCGGTAAGGGCTGCCGGGCACGCACCAGACGCCGTCGAAGTTTTGTAAAGGAGTGGCGGCGTTTATGTGATCGGTGGCCAGCCACTGAAATTGCACATCCACGTTTAACTGTTCAGCCGCCATGCCGAGCGCGACGGGAATGGCTTGATGGGCGGTGACCTGTGGGTCGTAGTCACCGATCAGGGCAATGCGGATTGCGGTGGTTTCCATGAGTAATCTCGGCGCTTGTTGATTCCTGGCACCCACTATAGATTGGCGTCTACGCATTCAATATTGGCGTTATCCCAAGTGATCAATGCAGCGACGCACTATCAGCTCGACTACCCAGACCTGGCGCTGATCCTCGCCTTGGTGCGCGGCGGCTCTCTGGCACGGGCATCGGCGTTGATGAAGGTCGACGTTTCAACGGTGTTTCGCGCCGTTCGCCGACTGGAAGCTGCGCTGGGCCAGCAACTCTTCGAAAAAAGCCGCGCCGGTTACCTGCCGACCACGCTCGCACAGACCCTGGCCGAGCAAGCTGAACGGGCGGAACACGCGCTGGAAGCGGCGCGCATTGGCGTGGAGCAGGGCGGTGAAGTCGTCAGCGGCACGGTGCGGTTGACCTGTACGGATTCTGTTCTGCAAGGGTTGCTGCTGCCGGCGCTGGCGCAGTTCATGCCGTCCTACCCGGCGCTGACCATCGAACTGAGCACCTCAAACGACTTTGCCAACCTCAGCCGCCGTGATGCCGACATCGCCTTGCGCCTCACCCGCACGCCGCCCGAACACCTGGTCGGTCGACGTCTGGCGGATATTTCCTATCGGGTCTGTGCCAGCGCGGCGTACCTGAAATCGGTCGATCCTGAAGACTTGGCTTCGCTGACCTGGATCGCGCCGGATGACTTTCTTCCCGACCATCCCACCGTTGCCTGGCGGCGCCAGCAATTGCCCGGCGTGACGCCGGGTTATCGCTGCAACAGCATGCTGTCGGTGACCGAGTTGGTGCGGGCTGGGCTGGGCGTCGCGGCGTTGCCGGACTTTTTGATCGGTGACGAACTGCAACCGTTGACAGGCCCCTTGCACGGTTACGACACCGCGCTCTGGCTGCTCACTCGTCCGGACTGCCGAGCGTTGCGCTCGGTGGTGACGTTGTTCGATGAGTTGGGGCGAGCGCTTCGATTGCCGTGACGGGCGCTAAACCTTCGGCTGATCTTTGAGCACGAAGTGCTGATGCATTTCCGACGTCAGGTTTTCGATGCGTTCAGTCAGGGTCTTGGTCAATTCCGTCAGCCGGGTGTTCTGCTCGAGCAACGCCATCAGTTGCGCGGAGTTCTGCGCCGCTTGTGCCTGACGTTCGGTGTTGGCTACCGCGAGGGATTCCCGGTGCAGGGCGTCGGCGTCGGACTGGGCTTTGTCCCGCGCCGCCTGACGGGTCTGGGCCAACAAAATCAGCGGGGCGGCATAAGCCGATTGCAGGCTGAAGGCCAGGTTGAGCAGGATGAACGGATAGACGTCGAAGTGGGTCACGCCAAAGATGTTGAGACACACCCAGAGCACCACAATCAGCGTCTGGGCGCCCAGAAAGGTCGGCGTACCGAAGAACCGCGCAAAAGCTTCGGCGCGAAGGGCAAACTTGTCGCTGCCGAACGTCGGCGCCAAGTGCGCATGAGCGCGGTGAAAACGAAGGTGATCGACGGGAGCGGCGGGGTCGGTTTCGTTGGTCGTGGTGGTCATGATGCTCTCTGCAGGGCGCTGGGACTGAGGCTCACTATAGCCCCAGCGCCATTTTCATTCTGAAACACATTGCTGCGTTGTATTCAGAGCGACCCGTGACCCGTCAATCCACAGACATTGTCATTTATTGCAGCCCGATTCAGCGCTGATAACAGGCCAGGAACATGTCCAGCGCCGACTCCACGACTGTGCTCTGCATCTCGTCTGACAGCGCCGGGAGCCCCATGGAAATCTGCGGCCAGAACGCAAAGGATTTGAGCATTCCCTGAATCTGCTGCGCGGCAAATTCGGGGGCGACCGGTTTCAATCGACCGTCCGCCTGGGCCGCGCGGATCCACACGGTCAGGCCTTCTTCGCGTTCACCCATTCGGGCAACCATGTTCTGCGCGCGCTCGGGGGAATGGATGGTAGCGGCGATTGCTACCCGCGCCAGGTCGAGAAAATTGTCATCGCCCATCATCTGCAGTTTCGCCTGCAACATCAGGTGCATTTGATCGCGCAGCGGCAGGTCAGGGCGGTAGGGCGTTTCCTGTTCGGCTGTCACTCGCGCCCACAATTGATTGAGGATTTCGGCGAACAATTCTTCCTTGCTGGGGAAGTGGTTGTACACCGTGCGCTTCGACACGCCGGCGGTGGCGGCGATCTTGTCCATGCTGGTGATGTCGAAACCGTTGGCACGGAATTCGGCAATCGCCGCCTGGATGATGGCTTCGCGTTTACGGTCGGTGAGGCGCTGTGGAGCTGTCATAAGTACGCTTCGGCAGGCAGAAAAAGAGAATTACACTCAGCAGTTTACTTGTGATCGGGTTTGATGCAACCTTGAAACTACACTGTGCAGTGTAATGTTTTGTTAATCCTGCTCAGGGAAAAATAGAATCTCCGGCTGATGCGTGCGTGCTTTGGCCCTTTATCGTCCCACCGTGAAGAACCGCTTTGTGCGGTTTTTCTGGAGTTACTCAGTCATGGCCAATTCAATTTCCCCTACGGACAACGCCTCCACGCCTGAAGCCTCCCGTCAGGCAGAAGGGCTCTTCCGCAATCATGCGCCTGTGCAACGTGAAGGCTTTCGGAAAATGGTGCGCATCATGTGGAACATGATCTTCCACAAACCGCGCAACACCCGCCCGACAGCGCCCGTCCCGGTGCAAGCTCTGACCCGGGCCGCGCTGATCGCTGCGCCCAACCACAGCGTCTATCGCCTCGGCCACTCCACCGTACTGCTGAAACTGCGGGGCAAATTCTGGATCACCGACCCGGTCTTCGCCGAACGCGCCTCACCGGTGCAGTGGGCCGGTCCCAAGCGTTTCCACCAGCCGCCAATCAGCCTCGAAGAACTGCCGCCGATTGAGGCGGTGATCCTGTCGCACGACCACTACGACCACCTCGATTATCAAGCCGTGCTCAAACTGGCCGACAAGGCCAAGTACTTCCTGACGCCATTGGGCGTGGGCGACACCCTGATCAAGTGGGGCGTCGATGCCAGCAAAGTGCGCCAACTGGATTGGTGGCAGGGCACTGAAGTGGATGGCATGCAGTTCATCGCCACACCGTCTCAGCACTTTTCCGGGCGCGGCCTGTTCGATGGCAACAGCACGCTCTGGGCCTCGTGGGTGATGATCGACGGCGACACGCGCATCTTCTTCAGCGGCGACAGCGGTTATTTCGATGGCTTCAAACGCATCGGCGAACAGTACGGGCCGTTCGACCTGACCCTTATGGAAACCGGCGCCTACAACGTCGAGTGGCCTCACGTGCACATGCAGCCTGAAGAAACCCTGCAAGCGCACATCGACCTCAAAGGGCGCTGGTTATTGCCGATTCACAACGGCACCTTCGATTTGTCGATGCACGCCTGGTTCGAGCCCTTCGACCGGATCCTCGCATTGGCTTGGGAGCGCAATGTGTCGATCACCACACCGCAAATGGGTGAGGCGTTCAACGTCCTGTATCCGCAACGGGGGAATACCTGGTGGTCCGGACTGGAAAACGAAGACGGTCAGGTCGCCACTCAGAACGCTTGATCCTAAATCGTCGGGCCGCTCGCCATGGAGCGGCCCGCGATCTTCGCCACGGTCAGATCACGTACGTTCCCGTCGAGAATTTCATCCAGTTCCCCCACTGACAGCCCAAGCCTTTGCGCCGCTTCCGCCTTACCCAACTGACCGGTGTCGAGGAGCATCCCGATCTTCATGAGGTATTCGGCTTTGGCCCTCATCTCCTTCGCATCGGCACCCGAAGTCGGATTACCGCGCCTGTCGCATTCATCGATTCCATTCATCAGTTGACCCCTCACTCGACCATCGCATAGTCCGCCCGACCCACCGGATCAGGCGTCGACCCTTTAATATTCATCCCTCGACCCGGCGCAAATCCCGGGAAGAACACCAACCCCTCCGATTCAAACCGATACGCCAACGCCAGTCGGGTGACATCCAGTACATCGCGTTCGTCCTCAAATCGCAGAATGGCGTCCACGGAGACTCCGGATTCCTCCGAGAGCTCTTCCACACTCCAACCCAGCATCGCTCGGGCCTGGGCACAGTGGGCCGGGGTGAATTGGAAAAGGGCGATACGTTCCAGGGTGATTTTCATCGCAAGAGAGGCCATGGTGTTCTCCGGGCTCGAGAGTGCTAATCCAAAAAGTACTGTTGTTTTGTACAGTTGTTTTGCGCCCGGATCAAACTCATTTTTTGATTTTTGCTATGTCGCCCCCTCCATCCAGACGGACGGTGCCTGCCCTAATACGCGGCGAAACATGGTCGAGAATGCCGCCGGGCTGTCATAGCCAAAATCCAGTGCAATCCGCGTCACCGGTGTCCCCGCCGCCAACCGCGCCAGGGCCAGTACCACGCAGGCCCGCTGGCGCCATTGGCTGAAACTCAGGCCAGTCTGTTGGCGAAACAGTCGATTAAACGTGCGCAGGCTGATGTGCAATTGATCAGCCCATTGCTGCGGCGATTGATGCGCATCGGGCCGCTGCAAAAAGCCTTGGCACAACCCCAGCAACCGCGCGTCGACCGGTAACGGAATGTGCAACGGCAAATGTGCACTGCGCGCCAGTTCATGCAGCAGCAAGTCGATCAGCGCACCATCGCGCCCGGCCTCGTCATACGCCAGCGGGATCTCCACCGCCTCCATCAGCAAGTGCCGCATCAATGGCGACACACTGATCACCTGGCAACGCGGCCCCAGATCAACCGCGCCAGGTTCTATATACAAACTGCGCGTGCTCACCCCCAGCATCAACACCTCATGCGCCACCTCCGCCGGAATCCACACCGCCCGCTGCGGCGGCACCACCCAATTGCCGTCGTGCGTGCTGACCTGCATCACCCCCGTGGCGCCGTATAGGAGTTGTGCCCGCCGATGCGTATGACGAGGCAACAAGTGGCCGTGAGAATAATCCGTACCGATCGCCACCACCGAGCGCGGGGTGTCATCCAGCAGATTGATCGAAATGTTGCGCATTGAGCGGCTTCCAGTAGTTGGCGTAAACGCGAACATTATTGGCTGAGTTGCTGAAGCAGGCCAAGGCGCATCGCTCTATCGTTGACCGCTCTCAATCAATGGACGACGCGTGATGTTTTATCTCTTGCTGGGATTATTTGGTTGCATGACTGGCGTTACTGCGGTGTTGTTCGGCTTTGGCGGCGGCTTTGTAGTGGTGCCATTGCTTTACCGCATGCTCGTGGCCAGCCATGGTGCTGATGACCCGATCGGCCAATCGGCGATGCACATTGCCGTGGCGACTTCGACCTGCGTGATGATCGTCAACGCATTAGTCGCCACCGGCAAACACCGTCGCGCCGGCAATCTCATTCGTCATTACCTGTGGCCGTTGGGTGGGTTCATCGGGTTGGGCGCAGTGGGCGGAGCGGTCGCCGTGATGTGGGTGAGTGGCGAGGTGATTCGTTATGCCTTCATCGCGTACCTGGGCGTGACCATTGTGGATTGCCTGTTCAGACGTGGTTTTCTGACAAGGTCCGACACCGCAATCCCACGTCGATTGGGGAGGGCGGAAGTGTCAGGTGGCGGCGTAGGAATCGGCGCAATTGCGACGTTTCTAGGAGTGGGCGGCAGCGTCATGACCGTGCCGTTGTTGCGTCGATGCGGGTTGAGCATGAGTCAGGCGACGTCCATGGCCAATCCGCTCAGCCTGCCAGTGGCGTTGGCCGGGACGCTGACTTACATGGCGATGGCGGGGTTCACCGAGTTTGATTTCGGATCGTGGTTTATCGGCTATGTGGATCTGCTGGCGTTTGCGGTGTTGACGATGGGATCGTTGGTGGGGATTCGATTGGCCACGCCTTGGATCGGGCGGATTCCGGACCGAATGCACGCGCGGGTATATGTGGGTTTGCTAGTTTTGGTGATGCTAAGTATGTGTGCCGACTAGGGTTGGAATCAGCAGGCCAATTCGCAAAAAAATACCCTTCGCATTGTTCAAGATTTCACGCAGGAGAATGTAATGTCGATCCTCGAAAGCGACTGGAAGAAATTCAAGGAACTGCGCAAAATCGCGCTCGATCGTTTCTGCCAAGGCGTTCTCGCCGATGCCAAAGCGATCACCCAGCACGGTGCGCTCTCGGCCCATGCACGATATGGAATGCTTTACGGTTTGATCCAGGATCGTAACAAGGACATGGCCCAAGCCTTTGACCGTTTCGGCCAATCCCGTTCCAGTGCACTCACCGCGCTGAGGTTGTTTGTCATGCATGACTTGCTAACCGACGCAGAGTTATCGTTTCTCAGCGAAGATGCCCTGGACTACATCTCGGATGTAGTGCGCCAACCCTATGAGCTTGAATGGGTCGACGAAATCGTGCGACAGGACTGAGACCCGTAGACGAATTAAAGGACCAAGGATGTTGATCTTCAATTGCACCGAAGCCGCCAGCGGCTTTTTCAGTCGCGTCCACAAGGGCAAGAAAATCAGCCCTGTGGAAAAGCCGCCTTCGCCAGTCATCGAGGACGATGAGCCGGTTGACTCCGCCGAACAGTGGTTGGTCCACGCCATCACCGTCCAACGCAAGCACGTGTTGTTCGTCATCCATGTGCAAACCCGTTATTGCATGATTTTCGCGGACGCGAAAAAAGCGGATATCGACGGTTTTGTTCATCGTTTTGCCGAGCGTTGGATAAACGGGCTGATGCGCCATGCGATGCAGCACGACATCCTTCGCTGGATCGATGACGAGCCGATGATGGAGCGTTTCCTGAAGAGTTGCGGGGAGTACGTGTTTTACAAACGCGGTCATCGCGGTGCGCAAAAACACCTCAATGAAATCGCCTGGATATTTGAGGACTGCGCCGCCGAATGGGGTACGTTGCCCTCGGACGAGTTCTCGGCTGCGCGCTTCGATGGCGATAGGAACGACACCCCAAGAAGTAGCAAAGGGCACAAGGATTATTACTATCCCGATGAGGAAATGATCGTTCACTGGTTGCGCCGTTATGGCGGTCTGGATGAGGCTGCGGTTCAGGCAGCCCGTGAGCGGCGCATGGAAGTGAAACGGGAGATATGGGCGTTTGAAAGGCAGCAATATCTCGAAGCGCAATGAGCCGTTCGTGATCCTGCCTTTTAACTCTTAAGCCCCGGCGCCTCCCGAATAATAAAGTGATCCAGGTTCTCAATATTCGCACTGAACACCCCGAACGTTTGCTCGGGGTTTTTCTTGCTCGGCACCTGCTTCAACTCCGGCGTCACGCCATAAAAGAAGCAATACAACTCCGCCTCACTGTCGATGGCGTGCTTGATCTCTTCCAGAAACGCTTTGCGCTTGCGGTAGTTCTCGATCAACTTCTTGCTCAGGTAAACGTTCACTGAATAAGGCTTCTTCTTCGCCTCATCCGCCTGCTTGAACCAGACCTTCTGTTCGAAATCGATGCGAAAGCTCTGTGTGTAATTCTTGATCTCCTTGATCATGCCCCAGTAAATCAGCCCCTTGTTGTCCGTCAGGTATTCAATCTTCTTGAAGAACGACCCGTAAGGCGCCGTGTGCTCGCCAACCTTCAGCGGCATGCGCTTGAGCAGGTCCTTGTCCTCGAAGTTCGACACAAAACACTCCACCGGGTGGGCGAAGACGCTGGTCTTGTCGGGCGCTGTTTCATGGCTCGGGTGTTCTGTGTTGCTAGCCCCAGTGGTTGGCTTCGGATCGTCCCGCACCACATCCGCCGCCACCGCCGGGTTCGACGGCTTACGCACATACTCACGCCGAGTCAGCAACAACTCCGACGGGAAATGCTCCTCGCGACTGTCATCCGTTTCCGCACCCTCCGCGTCCACACCGGACGCCGACGCCTTGAGACTGACATAAGGACAATCCACCACATGCCGGGTGCTGGGCGTGTTCTTGAAGTGCGGGGTGCGCACGTAGTTCACGTTCTTGGCGTTGAACGTGGTCAGCACATTCAACCCATCGAACGCCGCCCTGCAGGCGTCATTGGGACATTGGAAGTGTTCCTTGGCGGAATCAAACTCCATGGTTTCGTCGAAATTCAAATCGCGCACGTCATAGATCGACAGCTTGTCGTCGAGGCTGAGGCAGTAGGCGAGGTCGAATTTCATGGTGGGCTCGGGTCCTTGAGTGGGGAAGGGTATTAATAGCGAGAGGCGGGGCGGGTTGCACTGACTGTTTTCAACACACCGCAAAATCTGCGGCAACACACCAAATCTGTGGGAGCGAGCCTGCACGCGATTCCCAACATCAACACAGCAACCAAGCCAGGCACAAACTTGTGGTGAGGGGATTTATCCCCGTTGGGTCGCGAAGCGGCCCCAAAAAATAGAACATGACACATCAACCGAATCCGCTGCCTAAAACTAAAGCAGCGGATTCTCTTTTAACAGTGATGAACGATCAGAACCCTCGCAAAACTCGTGACACCTTCCGCCACCAGGATCCGCGCTGATTGAATGGATCATCCGCCAACACACAAGGCATGTCCCGCAACCGAATCCACGGCTCATCCTGCCAGTGCAACATGCAAAGCGACATCTTAGGCCAGTCAAGCACGCTCAACGTTGGCCGCTCCACTGCTCGTGATAGACGCGCATCACGTAGTGCCGGGACTACCTGGTGTGTCAGCCATTCCCTCAACAGCCGATACTCCGGGCAGTAGTGATAAACCAGCAGTGCGTAGACGCCGGACTCGCTAATCATCAGGCGTTCTTCAGCAGTACCGTGCGCATCCACCAGCATCATCTGTCGCTGGTCTGCATCGAGCTTGCGTGAAATGCGTTCGTCAAGGTACTTGCCCATCAATCGTCCGAGGTCCTGTGCGCAGAACCAGGCCTGGTTCTCCACGAGAAGGGCATGAAGGTAGATGTTATGGCGGGTGAAAAGGGTTGAAACGAGTGGTTCAGACATGGTGAGCCTCCTGGAGCGGAAGCACGCGATTGGGCGTATGGGTACGGCGATTTACCTTCATCATGAAGGTCAGGTTGTAAGGCATTTCCTTTACCTCTGGCTGCTTTCTTAGGGCATTCGTTATGGGTGTCGGGAGCTAAGAAACCCACCAGAGACGGGCCGGACATATTCCCCTTTCGGGTCTTGTATTCGCCCACTCCCGACATAACGGGGATTTTCTCGCAGGCGTAGGGAAACCGCAGACGAAAAAAAGCCGCATGACTGTCGGGTGCGGAGGACCGCTCTGGTTTGTAGAGTTTCTTAGGCTCGGAGGCGAGGTTAGGTTGATCAGAGGAAATCGTCAACCAGCGACTTTTCCTACCTCTCAAGAAAAAAAAACGAAATCTGGACAAAGACCGGGAGTAAATTATGCTGTGTTTATATCCAGTATTCGGTCGCTGTTAATTTCTACGCTTACCCGAATCCGTGTTGGTATGCCTATGTCACGGATCCGAAGAAATTTCATTTACTTTGAGGTTTACGGGGCTAGAATGGTGACCATTCGTCACAGCTTTGACCCAGAGGAATTTCGGGCTCATGAATCTTTTTGAAACACCATCTTTTGAATCCTTGAGCGAAACGACTTCGGGCTCCTATGAACCGGATACTCATCCTGTGACTGATCTGGCCCTGTTGCATAAGCTACTTGAGATTTACGATCAAGGTCAGCTCGCCGAGATTCTCAACGATGTCAGCCCAACCCATTGGTGCCGTGAAACGATCAATCGCTGGGTCAAAGGCAAGGCTTCGCCGAAGCTTTCCCACATTGAATTCACTCGCCTGGAAGCGCTGCTGCCCAAACGGTTGAATCACAAACCTTCCTTTACCTTCATCGATCTTTTTGCTGGTATCGGTGGCATCAGAAAAGGTTTTGAAGCTATTGGCGGTGAATGCCTGTTCACGTCCGAATGGAACAAGTACGCAGTCAAAACCTACAAGGCGAACCATTTCTGCGATCCGGTTAGCCATAGCTTCAATCTCGATATTCGCTCGGTCACGCTTTCAGACAAACCTGAAATCAGCGACAAAGAAGCCTACGAGAACATCAAACGCAAGATTCCTGATCACGATGTCCTGTTAGCAGGTTTTCCGTGCCAGCCATTCTCCCTTGCAGGTGTTTCCAAGAAAAACTCCTTGGGGCGTAAACACGGTTTCGAGTGTGAGACCCAAGGCACTCTGTTCTTCGACGTGGCCCGGATCATTGCCGCGAAGCGGCCAGCCGCCTTCTTGCTTGAAAACGTAAAAAACCTGAAAAGCCATGACAAGGGCAATACGTTCCGGATCATTTGCGAAGCGCTGGATGAGTTGGGCTATGAGGTCGCAGATGTAAACGCACCGAAGGGGTCAGACCCCAAGGTCATCGATGCAAAGCATTTCGTGCCGCAGCATCGTGAGCGAATTGTGCTGGTAGGTTTCCGTCGTGACCTGAATGTTCACCAAGGCTTCACGTTGCGTGACATCAGCAAACTGATACCAAAGCAGCGGCCTAGCTTTGGTGATTTGCTTGATAAGGATGTGGATGAAAAATACATCCTCACGCCGAAGCTTTGGGACTATCTCTATCGCTACGCTGCGAAGCACCGTGAGAAGGGCAATGGTTTTGGCTTTGGCTTGACTCGTCCAAACGACGTGGCTCGCACCCTCTCGGCGAGATACCACAAGGATGGCTCGGAAATCTTGGTTGACCGTGGGTTTGTGGAAACCTTGGACTTCAACAGTGAGCTGAATCAGCTCAATCGTCCCCGCCGGTTGACTCCGCATGAATGCTCACGCCTGATGGGTTTCGACAAGCCGGGGGAGAGCAAATTTGTAATTCCTGTATCTGATACCCAGGCTTATCGCCAGTTCGGAAACTCGGTTGCCGTCCCGGTTTTTGAGGCTGTGGCACGGTTGATGAAGGACCGGATTCTAGCTGCGAAAGAAAAAACTGCCGACAAAGAGCAACCACAATTGGAATTTGCTCTTCCTGAATGATGAGTCGTGGATCTCTATTTAGATATCGTTGAATGAAGGCTCGTTTGATGACTCAGGCCTTCACGTCATGACAGAATTCCTGCGTCGGAACGTTTCGCAGAAGCAATTCTGCGAACCTGCCTGACATATATTCATTTCGACTCCTAATTGTTCAGCGACCTTACCCATGACAAGCTTTTCCCAATGGATTGAAGACAAGAATCAAGATGAATGGTGGATATTCATCAAGCGACTTTCGGCCAACGACACAGGACTGACGGGTGGAAACGGGGTAGGCATTTATGTGCCCAAAGCGGTTGTAGGCATAGCGTTACCGTCCATTTCGAGCACTTCTTGTATGAATCCTGACTGCAGTCTGACGGCGCAGGTCACCTCACATGGTTTTCCAGAGCAGACGCTCAGAGGTATTTACTACAACAACCGCCATTTCGATGGGCCAGGGTCACGCAACGAACACCGTTTGACGAGATGGAATACAGACGTTAAAAACAGTCCCGCCCAAGATCCCGAGAACACGGGGGCATTAGCGATCTTTGCGTTCCATGTGCCCCATTTGGGCCGCGACTCCGAGTTTTTGGATATCTGGATATGCAAGAGCTTGGAGGAGGAAGAATTTGTCGAGAACAAGATCGGTGAAGTAATTCCCGGCAGTTCGCTTTTTGACAGAGGTGACAGGCTGTTTGCCGGTTTTGCTCCGAGTCCGGATAATGAGCCTAGCAATGTTGCGATTCCGCATGCTTGGGAGGACAAATTCCCTAGTGGCGAAGAGATTATTGCCTACCTACTTGCAGTATTTCGTTCCGCGAAAACAACGCCTGATGAGCTCATCCTCGAGCGGCGTGACAACGAATACAAACTGTTCCGTCAGATTGAAGAATTTCACATTCTCCATCAGGTTCAGAAGGGATTTGGTTCCGTGGAGGAATTCATGCAGATGGCGAACTCGGTCAGCAATCGCCGCAAATCAAGGTCGGGGAAGTCACTTGAGATACATCTTGAGCACCTCTTTCGGCAATTCGGACTTGTGGCGTTCAGTAATCAGTGCAAAACAGAGGGCAACAAGCGGCCTGATTTCATCTTCCCTTCATGCGCCGATTATCATGACCCTACGTTCCCCGATCAGAATTTGCGTATGCTGGCTGTCAAGACAACCTGCAAGGATCGCTGGCGTCAGGTTCTAAATGAAGCCAACAGGGTGGACAAAATCCATCTGTTTACTCTTCAAGAAGGCGTTTCTCCTCACCAATTTGCTGAGATGAAGGCCGAGAACGTCAAGTTGGTGGTGCCTGGGCCATTGCACACGAAGTACCCGGATGAGGTGCGTGACAAGCTCATGACTTTGAGCGATTTTATTGTGGAAACCAAAAATCTACGCTAAGACAACTAGGCTTTGAAGTCTTCAAGGGAGTACGGATGCTAGTTCCAAACCGCTCTTCATCCATAATCAAGGGAATGCCATCCATTTCACGAGCCTGATCCGATGAGGTAGATAGCTAGATCTTGATTGGCAATGAGGTTCTCAGGTAAAGCTGAAATGGACATAGTTGACTCGGCAACTCGCTCCAAGATGATGTCCGGCATTCGTGGTAAGAATACTATCCCGGAAATGGTGGTCAGAAAATTCCTGCATGCTCGAGGCTATCGGTACCGAGTCCATCGGAAAGATCTTCCCGGCAAACCTGATCTTGTACTTCCTCGTCTGAAAGTCTGTATTTTTGTCCACGGTTGCTTCTGGCATCGCCATCCGGGTTGCGTCTATTCAACGACTCCGAAAACACGACCCGAATTCTGGAACGAAAAATTTCAGAAGAATGTAATGAGAGATCTAGCCAACATCGACGCTCTTGAAGCTGCCGGCTGGAATGTTTTGATTGTCTGGGAATGCCATCTTAAGAATGATCCCGATACTTTGGAGGGGCTGGTGGAGAAATTGCGTGTTATCGCCTCTGGCCATTCATAATCGTCCGGCCAACACACCTTCCTGACACCGTCGCATGAGGCGATGGTGTCCGCCTAAAATTAAGTGGACACCATTTTAGCTTTTTTAAGCAGACGCCCATGCCTCAAGAACGCCATTCCTGTTCCAAGTCCTTCAACACCCAAGTCATTGCGTAGTGCGCCCAGCCTGACACCTCAACTTCACTCCAAATGTGCAGGTCGCCTACTTTGCACGCATACGGCCACGGCTATCTGGTATAGCCTGTTTGCCGGGCGCAATGCCAACCATTCGACCGTCCGGGCCCTGAACTGCGCGGTAACCGTTACGGATTGCAGTCATACGACCATCGGTCCCTTGAACGCCGCGCCCGCCATTTGGAATCTCTACCATTCGACCATCACTCCCTTGAAGACCTCTAGTGCCGGCTCGAATTGCGACCATACGGCCATCACTCCCTTGAAGTCCGCGACCGCCTGCGGGAATCGCAACCATACGCCCATCACTGCCTTGCAGCCCGCGCCCATCGGGAGGAATCGGAACCATTCGCCCATCGCTGCCTTGAAGGCCACGCCAACCATTGGGAATCACTATTGCTTTACCGTCGCTACCACTAAGTGTCCGCTGCATTTTTTGTCCTTAAATGTCAGGATTTCAAGCCGGCTGCCGTAATACTTGACCGTTTGCATAACTCCCTGGCGCTAGTCAACAGCCTGAGTCCGTCGAGCGCTCTCGGGCGCCTAGGATTAAGGCGATGCAGTTGGCGCAGCACAAGTCCAGCATTGCCCTTAATGCTGAATTCGGAAGGAGTGTGCGCCGGACGCTTACGGCCATTCAGTATGTTGATTGCGTAGACAATGCGCATTCAAAGGTTGGGGCCGGAGCCAACACTGATGGGGGGCGCGAACAGCGCTTTTCTAGGTGGATGGGAAAATCCAGAAACGTTGTCTGTTCAGCTAGCAAGGAGTTGGCTCTTCCTTGAGCCGATATGATTAGCCCTTGGGAGGAAACGGATCATCTCCGTAGGTGTTGCGCTCTCGAATTTGCCCATTCTGTCCATGTATGAACATTTCGCTTCCCTGGTTTATTGCGATCTCGCGCGCGACCTGAATAGCTTCTGCTTGCGTGTTCACAACCTTTGTTGCCTTTGAGTTGCCCGCGCCTTTGACGGCCCAGTCGTCTCCATGTGGAACAACATGCTGATTTTTCTTGGACATGATTAATCTCTCTATGTGGATGTCTGAGCATTGGCGAAATTGCCTAGCTTGCCGATTTACTTTGGGAACAAGATTTCGTGCGAAACCCTGTCTCCGACGATCAGCCGTTGACACCGCTCAAAGGTCGTCCATAATCACGCCCCGCATTTCCCAAATGCTTTCGTGATTGTGGGTTTCCCCGATTACGGCCCGTACGAGTGGGCTTTGTTCACCAGTACGGTCAAGGCCCACAGCATCCGCTCGAACGGTTGCAGTGGGTTTCTTGTTTTTGCCCCTCATCTTTTTCGCCATCCCTCGATAGCGGACGTCAAGGCTCTATTCTTAGCTACTTCTGTGCTCGATGCTCAGTGGTTAACAGTCGTGCGCCAGAAACATAGAGCAGGAGCCGCTAATCTCAATGACTGCGGCTCCGCGCTGATTTATTTCTGATTCAAAAAAGTACGATGGGCCAAAAAACTACATCGTTACTTTACGCAGTACACTCGGAATCAATCCCAGCTCAACGCCCCACCAGTCTGATACTCAATAACTCGCGTCTCAAAGAAATTCTTCTCTTTCTTCAAGTCCATAATCTCGCTCATCCAAGGGAACGGGTTAGTCGTCCCTGGATATTCTTCCTTCAACCCAATCTGCGACAGACGACGGTTAGCGATGAACTTCAGATAGTCCTCCATCATCGCCGCATTCATCCCCAACACCCCACGAGGCATGGTGTCGCGAGCGTATTCGATCTCCAGCTGAGTCCCCTGCAGAATCATCTGCGAAGCCTCTTCCTTCATCTCAGCATCCCACAAGTGCGGGTTTTCGATTTTGATCTGGTTGATCACGTCGATGCCGAAGTTCAGGTGCATGGATTCGTCGCGCAGGATGTATTGGAACTGCTCGGCGACGCCGGTCATTTTGTTGCGGCGGCCCATGGAGAGGATTTGGGTGAAGCCGCAGTAGAAGAAGATGCCTTCCAGAACGCAGTAGTAGGCGATCAGGTTGCGCAGCAGTTCTTTGTCGGTTTCGACGGTGCCGGTTTCGAACTTCGGATCGGAGATCGAACGGGTGTATTTGAGGCCCCAGGTGGCTTTTTTCGCGACCGATGGGATCTCGTGGTACATGTTGAAGATCTCGCCTTCATCCATGGCCAACGATTCGATGCAGTACTGGTAGGCGTGGGTGTGGATCGCCTCTTCGAAGGCCTGGCGCAGGATGTACTGGCGGCACTCCGGGTTGGTGATCAGGCGGTACACGGCCAGGACCAGGTTGTTGGCAACCAGGGAGTCGGCGGTGGAGAAGAAGCCGAGGTTGCGCATCACGATGCGGCGCTCGTCGTCGGTCAGGCCTTCCGGGTCTTTCCAGAGGGCGATGTCGGCGGTCATGTTGACTTCTTGCGGCATCCAGTGGTTTGCGCAGCCGTCCAGGTATTTCTGCCAGGCCCAGTCGTACTTGAAAGGTACGAGTTGGTTGAGGTCGGCGCGGCAGTTGATCATGCGCTTTTCGTCGACGGCGACACGGGCGGAGGCGCCTTCGAGTTCGGCGAGGCCTTCGGCGATGTCGAGGTTGTCAAGGGCAGCTTTGGCACGGGCGATAGCGGCAGAGTCGGTCGCGGTTACGGCGCGAGCTTCTTGAGCGGCGACACCACCAGCGGTGTCGAGTCGGTCCATGTTGGCTTCAGTCGCGTGGCCGGCGTTTGCGCCTTTTACCACGGTCTCGCCGCTGTCTTCTTTGTCGAATTCGTCCCAGCTCAGCATGACGTGTCGTCTCCTGCGTGAGGGCCAGATGCCCGTGTGAAAACTGATTGGTTGTTTTTCACACGGCCGTACTGGCCGCGTTTGATAGCGTTTTTTGCAGCGGTACACGCAGGCAAATAAACATAATTTTGTACGGGGTTCCGAGAGCCTCTGACGGGCGCAGAAATCGGTGAAGACTTCGGCGTGGGCTTCAGACTGGCTTTTCGTCCCTGTAAGGGAATATTGCAGGCCCGTTTAAGCCGGCATTATAGGGAAATTTTTGCCGGCGTGGTGCGGCGAATCGGCTCATGGAGTGGCCGAAAGGGATGGTTTTTGGAGCAAACCGAGGTATTACAGGGCTTTGGCCGGTGCAGATTTTTTTTCGTTAATTTTGACGCTGAATCGAATTTGTTCAAAAAACAGCCAAAAACTGCGTTTTTCACTACATCTTGTGGTTTGCAAGGTGTTTCGCCGCTTCAAAACACAACTGAGCCCGACCGAAGCCGGGCTGGAATCGACCGTCAGCGATCAACAGAGAGGGTCCGATTCGGTGCAGTCTCGATCAGCCATTGGTGCAACCGTTACCCATGATGCTGTAGCGCAGGATGTGGCGTTGACCTTGGGAGTCGTCGTATTCCATTTTCACCGGAACAACTTCGCACACATTAGGGACTTCACTCATGGAGATAACTTTGGCGATGTCCAGGTGAGTCGAGTAAGTGTATTCCTCGATGGCTGGTTTTTGCTGTGCGACATCAGTCGGGACCTCGTCTGCCATGGCGGTTGCGCACAGGCTGGAGAGGGCCAGAACTAATAAAGCTTTCATTTCAGATTTACCTTTTAGAGGTCGAATGGGGTCACGCAACCTTTTTGGGGTTGCGTGTGGAGCTTGATAAGAGTTTTGGATTAACGGCCTTCATGGGGGCTGTTACTTGGTTAATCACAGTGCCTTGTTGGCGTGGCGGATTTTAGGCGTGGGGGGTGGATTCATATAGGTGGGGTTTTGATAAACACCTTTGGCGGATCCTGTAACAATCAGCTGGCGAAGCACGACCTGTAGCAGCTGGCGAAGCCTGCGTTCGGCTGCGAAGCAGTCGCGAAATCAGGCACCGCGGTGTTTCAGGTAAACCAAGCTGGCTGGATTGACGACTGCTTCGCAGCCGAACGCAGGCTTCGCCAGCTGCTACAGATTGGTTTATGGGCGGGCTCCGGTATTGCCTGGAAGAAGCGTGAAAGTTGGGCTTTCGGGGTATTCACGACATTTTGTAGGGGCTTGTTACTACCATCGTCGAATGGTTCTATAGGCCCGGCCCGGCTACAACTGGGGGCATACAAAAACAACTATTCCACCGAGGTAAGAAAGATGAGTGCGGCTTCTCTGTATCCCGTTCGTCCCGAGGTAGCAGCCAACACGCTGACCGACGAGGCAACCTACAAAGCCATGTACCAGCAGTCCGTCGTCAACCCGGACGGATTCTGGCGCGAGCAAGCCAAGCGCCTCGACTGGATCAAGCCTTTCACCACGGTGAAGCAGACGTCTTTCGACGATCACCATGTGGACATCAAATGGTTCGCCGACGGCACCCTGAACGTTTCCTACAACTGCCTCGACCGTCATCTGGCCGAGCGCGGCGATCAAGTCGCGATCATTTGGGAAGGGGATGACCCTGCCGAAAGCCGCAACATCACCTACCGCGAGCTGCACGAACAAGTCTGCAAGTTCGCCAACGCCTTGCGCGGCCAGGATGTACACCGCGGCGACGTGGTGACTATCTATATGCCGATGATCCCCGAAGCCGTGGTGGCCATGTTGGCTTGCACCCGGATCGGCGCGATTCACTCGGTCGTCTTCGGTGGTTTCTCGCCGGAAGCCCTGGCCGGTCGCATCATCGACTGCAAATCCAAAGTGGTGATCACCGCTGACGAAGGCATTCGTGCCGGCAAGAAGATCCCGCTCAAGACCAACGTCGACGACGCGCTGACCAACCCGGAAACCAGCAGCATCCAGAAGGTCATCGTGTGCAAGCGCACCGGTGGCAACATCAAGTGGAACCAGCATCGCGACATCTGGTACGAAGACTTGATGAAAGTGGCGGGCAGTGTCTGCGCGCCGAAAGAGATGGGCGCTGAAGAAGCGCTGTTCATCCTTTACACCTCCGGTTCCACTGGCAAGCCTAAAGGCGTGCAGCACACCACCGGCGGTTACCTGCTTTACGCCGCCATGACCCACGAGCGCGTATTCGACTACCGCCCGGGCGAAATCTACTGGTGCACCGCCGACGTCGGCTGGGTCACCGGCCACACTTACATCGTCTACGGCCCGCTGGCCAACGGCGCGACCACGGTGCTGTTCGAAGGCGTGCCGAACTACCCGGACATCACCCGGGTGGCGAAGATCGTCGACAAGCACAAGGTCAACATCCTCTACACCGCACCAACCGCCATCCGCGCGATGATGGCGTCGGGCAAGGCCGCTGTTGAAGGCGCTGATGGCAGCAGCCTGCGTCTGTTGGGTTCGGTCGGTGAGCCGATCAACCCGGAAGCATGGGACTGGTACTACAAGAACGTCGGCCAATCCCGTTGCCCGATCGTCGACACCTGGTGGCAGACCGAAACCGGCGGCAACATGATGAGCCCGCTGCCGGGTGCTCATGGCCTCAAGCCGGGTTCCGCGGCTCGTCCGTTCTTCGGCGTGGTACCGGCGCTGGTGGACAACCTGGGCAACATCCTCGAAGGCGTTGCCGAGGGCAACCTGGTGATTCTCGATTCGTGGCCAGGCCAGGCGCGAACGTTGTACGGCGACCATGACCGCTTCGTCGACACCTACTTCAAGACCTTCCGTGGCATGTACTTCACCGGCGACGGCGCACGTCGCGACGAAGACGGTTACTACTGGATCACCGGCCGTGTGGACGATGTGCTCAACGTATCCGGTCACCGCATGGGCACCGCCGAGATTGAAAGCGCGATGGTTGCTCACCCGAAAGTCGCCGAGGCAGCCGTGGTTGGCGTGCCGCACGACATCAAGGGGCAGGGCATCTATGTCTACGTCACGTTGATCGGTGGCGAAGAGCCGAGCGAGCAACTGCGTCTGGAACTGAAAAACTGGGTGCGTAAAGAGATTGGGCCGATTGCTTCGCCGGATGTAATCCAGTGGGCGCCGGGGCTGCCGAAAACCCGTTCGGGCAAGATCATGCGCCGGATTCTGCGCAAGATTGCGACGGCCGAATACGATGGGTTGGGGGATATCTCCACTCTGGCGGATCCGGGCGTGGTGCAGCATTTGATTGATGAACACAAGATCATGAACGTCGCTTGATTCGCCGTTCCTGAGTCATCGAAGCCCTGCCAGGCATTGCGTCTGGTAGGGCTTTTTCATGTCTGGTGTTTTTGTGGGGGCCGTTCGGGCCTCATCGCTAGCAGGCTAGCTCCCACAAGGATCTCCAGTGGATTTGCCATTTGAACCGAGCGCAGTTCCCTCTGTGGGAGCTAGCCTGCTAGCGATGGCTATCTGTCAGACGCTAAATAAACACCGCCCAATAATTATCGGCTTCATCTGTAAGCCAATTCCCACTGTTACCCAACCCCACTCAAGTAACTGAATGTGTAACCGCTCATCCCCATACGGGGAATTGGGAAACGCAAACCCCCATTCCCGGGCCTCTCCAGCCCCTGTTAAAAATAAGACATAACGCTGCGCTTGCCGGATTAGAAGGGTTTGCCAATAATAGGCCCGCAATTTGCAATATAGATCGGTTCACTGTCTTTTGCTCTTGCATGAATTTGCAGGGCTGTCAACGCGCTCAAACGGCTTTCTCGGTGCATCTGTAATTAGTTGTCGCATTGAAGAAATATCGGCTTCGGGCCTGTCGTTAGAATGCCGATCACTCGCTCGTTGTTGCTCGCGTTGAAAAAATCGCGCGGTTCCTACGACGCAGCATCGCTTTGCGGTTCCACTCATTCGCATATTGGGCTGTCGCTCACTCTGCCGTTTTAGCCCTTTACCGATGGAGTCCCAACATGAAGAAACTCGTGCTGCTTGGCGCCCTGGCACTGTCCGTGCTGTCCCTGCCAACCTTCGCCGATGAAAAGCCTCTGAAAATTGGTATCGAAGCGGCTTACCCTCCGTTCGCTTCCAAAGCACCGGACGGCAGCATCGTTGGTTTCGACTACGACATCGGCAACGCCCTGTGCGAAGAGATGAAGGTCAAGTGCGTGTGGGTCGAGCAAGAGTTCGACGGTCTGATCCCGGCGCTTAAAGTGCGCAAGATCGACGCGATCCTGTCGTCCATGTCGATCACCGAAGACCGCAAGAAATCCGTGGACTTCACCAATAAGTATTACAACACCCCGGCTCGCCTGGTCATGAAGGCTGGCACTCAAGTCAGCGAAGGCCTGGCTGAACTGAAGGGCAAGAACATCGGCGTGCAACGTGGTTCGATCCACGAGCGTTTCGCCCGCGAAGTCCTGGCCCCGCTGGGTGCCGAGATCAAGCCTTACGGTTCGCAGAACGAAATCTACCTCGACGTGGCCGCTGGCCGCCTCGACGGCACCGTGGCAGACGCTACGCTGCTGGATGACGGTTTCCTGAAAACCGACGCCGGCAAAGGTTTCGCCTTCGTTGGCCCGGCCTTCACCGACGTCAAATACTTCGGCGACGGCGTGGGTATCGCTGTTCGTAAGGGCGACGCCCTTAAAGACAAGATCAACACCGCGATCGCTGCCATTCGCGAGAACGGCAAGTACAAGCAAATCCAGGACAAATACTTCGCCTTTGATATCTACGGCAAGTAACACGTCCCGGCGACAAGTCCGAAATGGCGCAAGCAACAGGATCTCTGAGGTTTGCGCCATTTTTTCATCCCCACATTCGAGGACCTGAATCATGTTGAAAGGCTACGGGGCTGTCATCCTCGATGGCGCATGGCTGACGCTTCAGCTCGCCTTGTCGTCCATGGTCCTGGCCATCCTTCTGGGTCTGATCGGCGTTGCATTGCGTCTGTCGCCGGTTCGCTGGCTGGCCTGGCTGGGCGACCTGTATTCCACGGTGATCCGCGGTATTCCCGACCTGGTACTGATCCTGCTGATTTTCTACGGCGGTCAGGACCTGCTCAACCGCGTGGCGCCGATGCTCGGTTTTGACGACTACATCGACCTGAACCCATTGGCCGCCGGTATCGGCACCCTGGGCTTCATCTTCGGTGCGTACCTGTCGGAAACCTTCCGCGGCGCCTTCATGGCGATCCCCAAAGGTCAGGCAGAAGCCGGCATGGCGTACGGCATGAGCAGTTTTCAGGTGTTCTTCCGGGTGTTGGTGCCGCAGATGATTCGCCTGGCGATTCCGGGCTTTACCAACAACTGGCTGGTACTGACCAAGGCTACCGCGCTGATTTCGGTGGTGGGTCTGCAAGACATGATGTTCAAGGCCAAGCAGGCGGCAGACGCCACCCGCGAGCCTTTCACCTTCTTCCTCGCAGTGGCCGCGATGTATCTGGTGATCACCAGTGTCTCGTTGCTGATTCTGCGTCAACTTGAGAAGCGCTACTCGGTAGGCGTAAGGGCGGCTGATCTATGATCTTCGACTACAACGTCATTTGGGAGGCCTTGCCGCTGTACTTCGGCGGCTTGGTGACTACCCTCAAATTGCTCGCGCTGTCGCTGTTTTTCGGTCTGCTGGCGGCCCTGCCGCTGGGGCTGATGCGCGTCTCGAAGAATGCCGTGGTCAACATGTCGGCCTGGCTCTTCACTTACGTGATTCGTGGCACGCCGATGCTGGTGCAGCTATTTTTGATCTACTACGGTCTGGCGCAATTCGAAGCCGTACGTGAAAGCTTCCTGTGGCCATGGCTGTCCAGCGCGACGTTCTGTGCGTGCCTGGCCTTCGCCATCAACACCAGCGCCTACACCGCTGAAATCATCGCCGGCAGCCTGCGCGCCACGCCGAACGGTGAGATCGAAGCGGCCAAGGCGATGGGCATGTCGCGCTACAAAATGTACAAGCGCATCCTGTTGCCGTCGGCCCTGCGCCGGGCGCTGCCGCAGTACAGCAACGAAGTGATCATGATGCTGCAGACCACCAGTCTGGCGTCCATCGTGACCCTGATCGACATCACCGGCGCCGCGCGCACGGTCAACGCTCAGTTCTACTTGCCGTTCGAAGCGTACATCACGGCGGGTGTGTTCTACCTGTGCCTGACCTTCATTCTGGTGAAGCTGTTCAAACTGGCCGAGCGCCGCTGGCTGGGCTATCTGGCCCCGCGGAAGCACTGATATGGAACGCATCGATCATTCATTGCCGTGGAACCATTTGGGCAGCGAACGCCAGATTTCGGTGTTCCGCTTCGGTAGTGGCGAGCGCAAGGCCTATATCCAGGCCAGCCTGCACGCCGATGAATTGCCGGGGATGCGCACGGCCTGGGAGCTGAAAAAGCGCCTGGCCGAACTCGAAGCCCAAGGCTTGCTCAACGGTGTGATCGAACTGGTGCCGGTGGCCAATCCACTGGGCCTGGGTCAATTGCTTCAGGGCAGCCATCAAGGGCGTTTCGAAGCGGGCAGCGGCAAGAATTTCAACCGGGACTTCGTCGAGCTGAGCGCGCCAGTGGCCGCCGAGCTCGAAGGGCACCTGGGCGATGATCCTCACGCCAATATCCGTTTGATCCGCCAGGCCATGAGCGATCACCTGGCGGCATTGCCAGAGGCGAGCAGCCAGTTGCAAGGCATGCAGCGCATTTTGCTCAGCCACGCTTGCACCGCCGACGTCGTGCTTGATCTGCATTGCGACGCAGAAGCGGCGCTGCACATGTACGCCTTGCCGCAACACTGGCCGCAATGGCGTTCGCTCGCTGCGCACCTGAATGTGAAAGTGGGATTGCTGGCGGAAGATTCCGGCGGCAGTTCCTTCGACGAAGCCTGTTCGCTGCCGTGGCTGCGCCTGTCCCGTCAGTTCCCGGACGCGCAGATTCCACTGGCCTGTCTGGCGACTACCATTGAGTTAGGTGGTCAGGCTGATACCGGTCGCGCAGAGGCAGAGGCTTACGCCGAAGGCATTCTCGCGTTCCTCGCCGAGCAAGGCTTGATCAGCGGCGAATGGCCAAAACCTGCGCAGGACGCCTGCGAAGGCATGCCGTTCGAAGGCACTGAGTTGCTGTTCGCGCCGCATCCGGGCGTGATCAGTTTCCTGCGTAAACCCGGCGAGTGGATCGAAGCCGGCGACGAGATTTTCGAAGTGATCGATCCGTTATCGGATCGGGTCAGCACGGTGTGTGCTGGTACGTCCGGGGTGCTGTTTGCCATTGAACGGCTGCGTTATGCCCAACCCGGTTTCTGGCTGGCCAAGGTGGCGGGGCGCGAAGCGCTGCGTCACGGGCGCTTGCTCAACGACTGACTGACTGTTTTTGTGAGAACCGACCGCATGTACAAACTTGAAGTCCAAGACCTGCATAAACGCTATGGCAGTCACGAAGTGCTCAAGGGCGTGTCCCTGAAAGCGGCGGCTGGCGATGTGATCAGCATCATCGGCTCCAGTGGCTCCGGCAAAAGTACTTTCCTGCGCTGCATCAACCTGCTCGAGCAGCCGCACGCGGGCCGTATTCTGCTCAACAACGAAGAGCTGAAACTGGTGGCGAACAAGGACGGCGCGATGAAAGCGGCCGACCCGAAACAGCTGCAACGCATGCGTTCGCGCCTGTCGATGGTGTTCCAGCATTTCAACCTGTGGTCGCACATGACCGCGCTGGAAAACATCATGGAAGCACCGGTTCACGTGCTGGGCATGTCCAAGGCTGAAGCTCGCGAGAAAGCCGAGCACTACCTGAACAAGGTTGGCGTGGCGCATCGCAAAGACGCTTACCCGGGCCACATGTCCGGCGGCGAGCAGCAGCGCGTAGCGATTGCCCGTGCACTCGCGATGGAACCTGAAGTGATGCTGTTCGACGAACCGACCTCGGCACTCGACCCGGAACTGGTCGGCGACGTGCTGAAAGTCATGCAGGCCCTGGCGCTGGAAGGCCGGACCATGGTCGTGGTGACGCACGAGATGGGCTTCGCCCGTGAAGTGTCGAACCAGCTGGTGTTCCTGCACAAAGGTGTCGTCGAAGAAAGCGGCAACCCGCGTGAAGTGCTGGTCAATCCACAATCTGAGCGTTTGCAACAATTCCTCTCGGGCAGCCTGAAGTAAACCGAACTCCCGTTGCGCACCGGGATAGTGCATGCTTCGCAACCTAAAGGCTGGCCCGGATCCCTGTGGGAGCTGGCCTGCCAGCGATAGCGGTGGGCCAGTTTGCATCTCTGGCACAGACACGCCGCCATCGCTGGCAGGCCAGCTCCCACAGTTTGATCTCCATCGGTTTTAAGATTTGTGTTCATTTCCGGGCTAGCATTGGCCCATGCCTTCATCACTGTTTTCGTTTCGGATTGCCCGCCATGACTGCCCATCGAATTGGTTTCCTGATTTGGCCCAGCACTAAAGCACTGACGCTTGCGCTGGCTGAGGAGGCCTTGCGTGTTGCCCAGCGTGTGCATCCGGACGTGGTCTACGAATTGTCGTTCTTGCAGGCCGAACCGCCGACCGAAGGCGCCTGGCAATTGCCGGGTGAGCCGTGGGCCGGCAAGCTCGAAAACTTCCAGAAAATGTTCCTGCTCGCCGATGAGCCGCCGACCACGCTTGCGCCGGCGCTCAGCAGTTCGCTGAAGCAGCTGGTGCGCGCCGGTTGTGTGATCGGCGGTTTGTCTGCCGGTGTCTACCCGTTGGCGCAGCTTGGTTTGCTCGATGGTTACCGCGCGGCCGTGCATTGGCGTTGGCAGGACGATTTCGCCGAACGTTTCCCCAAAGTCATCGCCACCAGCCATCTGTTCGATTGGGATCGCGATCGCCTGACCGCGTGTGGCGGCCTGTCGGTACTCGATCTGTTGCTGGCGGTGCTGGCCCGTGATCACGGCGCCGAACTGGCCGGCGCTGTGTCGGAAGAACTGGTGGTCGAGCGCATCCGCGAGGGTGGCGAACGCCAGCGCATTCCATTGCAGAACCGCTTGGGCTCCAGTCATCCGAAGCTCACCCAGGCGGTGTTGCTGATGGAAGCCAACATCGAAGAACCGCTGACCACCGACGAAATCGCCCAGCACGTGTGCGTGTCCCGTCGACAGCTGGAGCGGATCTTCAAGCAATACCTCAACCGCGTACCGAGCCAGTACTACCTGGAACTGCGCCTGAACAAGGCCCGGCAGATGTTGATGCAAACCAGCAAGTCGATCATCCAGATCGGCCTGTCCTGTGGCTTCTCCTCGGGGCCGCATTTTTCCAGCGCCTACCGCAACTTCTTCGGCGCCACGCCGCGGGAAGATCGCAACCAGCGGCGCAGCAGCAGTCCATTCGAGTTGTCGTCGGTGCCGTCCGAGCGCGGCTGAGTTACTCGTCGATCTCGGAACCCTCAGAAGTGGAAACCTGGATTTCACCTCGGTTGATCACCTCTTCCACGCCAAAATCCGCACGGGTCAGTTCGAAGTAGCTGACCAGCCGCGCGAGGCTTTCCTCCGAAAACGGGTTGCCTTTCAAGGTGATGTTTTCAGCCACTTCCACCGGCAATTCCAGCAGGTCGCTGGGCACTTCGGTAATCGCATTCATGCTCAGGTCTACCCAGTCCAGATCCGTCAGCTGAAGCAGGCCATCAGGTATTTCAGTGATGCCGGTGTCGTTGAGCAGCACGGTCGCCAAGTCTGGCATCTGACTAAGATCAGGCGTGCGCCCCAGCGGGTTGAAACCCAGGTCGAGGTAATGAAGCTCTTCCATTCCTGCCAATGCGCTTGCCGTCTCTGCTGACAAGCTGACCCGGCAATCGGGAAGCGACAATGAGTGCAGGCGCCCCATCTTGAACACCGCGTCGGGAATGTTGCCGAGGTCACAGCCGCGCAGCCTCAGGCTTTTGAGGTTGTGAAAGGACTCGAGGAAGCGCCCGATGCGCGTTGCGCCATCGGCACTGTGGACCTCCAGGGCGGAAACATGACTGAAGTCCGCATTCAAGGCCGGTAGTTCTCCATTGATAGTCGGGCGAACAGTGAGCTCGAAAGTCGGCTCAAGCGATTCATTGAAATCATCCAGTTCGGACTCGCGCTGCCAGCATTTCTCAAGCCCCTGCTTGAGTTCGTCACGGTTGGCTTGCTCGGCAAACAGTTGGTCGGCGCTGAACGGTTCACCTGTCACAGGGTGTCGGTCCGGAACGTCGGCAGTCCAGGCAGACAGATCGTTTTTAAGTTGGGTGAGCTCTTCCTCAAGACGGGTCAGGTAGGTGCGGCCATCCTCCAAAGTCCCCGGCAATTCGTAGACAAACTCGCTCGCCTGTTCGGCTTCCATACCGGGGTACAGCGCTTTGACGCGATAGATATCTGCCTCGGGGGCATAGAAACCCATGTCGTAAGCGGTCTCGAAGTGGTGTTGCTTGATCAATTCTTGTGCCCTGATCGAAAGCGGGTTGTGCGTCAGGTGTACGCCACGCTTGTCGTACAGCGAGCTTTCGAATAACCCGGCAGGCAACTCGCTGATGCGGTTATTCATCAGCAGGAGGGTTTCGAGCTTCGGGTGTTGCAGAACGCTGGCCGGAATCTCTGTCAGGTGAGTGTCGCTCAGGTCCAGGTGCGCCAGTTCGCTCATCGTGTCGATGCGGGGCAGGGTTTCAAACGGATTTTTGTACAGGTCCAGCATGGCCAGTTTTTTCAATGACGTCAGCTTCGACCACGTAGCCGCGTCGACCTTGATGCCGCAATCGCTTAACACCAAGGCGTGAAGGTCTGGCATTTGGCTGACGGCGTCGGGGAGGGTGGTCAGCGAGAAGCGCCGTAATTCCAGGCGGCGTAGCCCGCTGAAGCCCTGTAGAAACGCAGGAATTCCCTGCGCGCTACGGGTGCCTTCCAGGGACAGCAGCGACACATGGCTGAAATCGGCATTCAGTGGCGGCAAGTCACCGACGATCGGCTCTGCAAACCTGAGCACATACTGAGTGACCCCATCCGGTGTGTCGAAGTCCTGATCCGACTGGCGCCTCCAGCTGCGCTGGATTTCCCGGGCGAGCAAGCGGCGATTGTTTCTCTCGGCTGTTTGTTCCAACTCGCTGAGCGGGAGCCGGGTTTCAGGATGAACAGTCGGTGATTGTTTGACCCAGGCGCGCAGATCCTGATGCAGTCGGGCCAGTTCCCTGTTCAAGCGTGAAAGTTCTACGCGAGCGCCATCCGGGTGAAGTTGCAACGCCTGAACAAAGGACTGCATTTCCTCCTCAGGCAGGTTGGGGTAAACCTCGCGAACCCGGTCGTTGAGCGTAGGTGCCTCAAGGTGGACTTGATTGTAGCCTTCCGTGCCACCGGGCAGGCGCATGGTGGTTGGGTCGTAGAACGGTTTTCGACGGGGATTTTTTGCGAACAGCGTGCGTAATGCCGGTTGCTCCAGCGCGTGTTCGGCGATGTGCTGTTTAAGCGCCCCGGCGTCAGCGATCGCCGGGTTCAGCTTATTGCGCTGTGCATCCGGCAGCGCCTGGAACAGGGCGTGATAAAAATCACCGGGCGCCGACTCATTGGCTGGGTGAACCTGGTAAGTCCCGTCTTCGAGGCGAACCAGTGTTTTCATAATCGGCGCATCGGGCTCGCCAATGCTGTCGCGCAAGGTTCCCGTGGCCGAGTAATCCCTCACTTCGATACGCAGCCCGGCTGGCAAATCGGGCAGAGAGTTCAGGCTTTGCAAGGCCAGTCGATGGGTGTCGGTGGTGTCCAGCGCTTCGGAATAAAAGCCTTCACAGGCTCGGGTGGCGCGCACGGCCTCCATGGCTTTCAGTGCCGCGTCCTTGAGCCGCTGGGGCGTGCGGCCGTTGTGCAGCTGCTTTAATTCAGTGCCAGACGCATTGCTCACCAGTTCCTGGGCGATATCGGTGGGTAACCCCTGCACGTCGTCGATAAGTCGCTGAACGTGCGGATCATCGGTTTTTTCCTCTGCGCGATAGCGCATATCGAACAGCGATTTTTGGTGGTTCCGGGCGAGTTCGGCACTCTGTTGCCTGAAGGCTGGCGTCTGGGCTTCCGGCGTCGGCATCGGGGTGTCGACAGGCCAGTCGCCGTAGCCGCTCAGCAGTTGATGTTGCAGGGAAACATCAGCCTTTCGATAGCGCTCGGGTTGATCGCTGCCGATTTGTTCGATAAAGGTTTTGATGTCCCGATTGATCCGGAAGCGTTTGATCGTGTCGGTCAGCAGCGACGGCGGTCGATAATGCTCGACATGCATTTCGCGCACGGCATTGTCGTGGTAACCGCTGACCCGCAGGATCTGTTCGCGCTCGGCGCCGCTGAACGACTCGACGCTTTGGCCAAGACGACGCATGACCGTTTCCCGATCCCAGCTCAGCGGTTGCTCCAGCTCGGTGTGCCAGGCGCCGTGGTTGTTATGCAGCAGCGACGGCTGATACGCATCGGCACGGGTCGGGTGCTCAATCTGAAACGCGCCCGATTTGCCATCGGGTTTCACGGCATACAGTTTTCCTTCAAGCGGCAGCAGCATTTTGCCCCCGTGGTGATAGAGGCCCTGCTGATCGGGTTTCGCGCCTTCGGGTAGCGTCTGCGCTTGTTCGTAAGGCGTGAGATCCGGCTTCCAGTAGCGGGTTTTTCCTTCCGGCGTTGCGACGGGTTTGAGCGGGTCGACCAGCGCGACAGCTTCGCGCGAGAGCAGACGGCTGAAGGCGCCGGCAGCGATCGCACCGCCCACCGCGAATGTGCCCACCTGAACCACGGTCTCAACGAAGCTGATCAGATGCCCGAACGCTTCTGTTTTCAACCCTTCGGCCAACTCCACAATGCCTTCGAAGGTTTCGTCGAGTAACTGGTAGGCCATATAACCCAGCATCAATTCGCCGAGAAACGGGACGAACGGCAATGCCACGAACGTTGTGATTTCAAGGAGCGTTGAGGCCACTTTGCTGAAGGCATCCCACAAGGCCCATCGCGCGTTTCGGTCGGCAGAGGCGGTGGAGACGGCAAGCGTGCTGGCATCGTTGATGATCTTGTTCAGTTGTCGCTGATAGAGATGATTCCACAGGTTCGCGCTGAACGGCGTGGTCGAAAACCGCAGATTGGGCCGGTCGATGGGCGTTTCGCGCCAGCTCGGCAGTGGGTCGCCACGCTTGTGTTGATGCCAGGTCACGCTCTGGAGACGGCGGTTGAGATCAGCGAAGAAGTGGCCCCTTTCCTTGTGTTCGACGAAGCGGCTGAAGAACGTCTGGTAGGCAGGCGCGCGCAGCTTGCGGGTCAGCTCGGTCATGAACGCCAGGGTGTTCGGGTATTCCTTGAGCGGATGCTCTGGATCGTCGGGAATGTAGGCAATGATCCGTGTTCCCTTGCGTGCGCGCTCCAGGCTCGCAGCGAAAATCACGATCCCGGTCAGAGAGGAGGACATTATCGTCAGGTCATGACCGTACAGCGGTTGACCACCCAGTTGCGCCCCCGAACGCCCTTCCAGAAGGCGCAGGATCGAGAGATAGGCATCTTCTGGAATATCCTTGCGGATTTGAGCCATTTGCAGCGCAGCCTTGAGTGCGGCCTTGTGTGAGCTGATCACCTTCGGTTTCAACACCGCAGCGGCCACCGGGTTGGTCAGCCCCAGATTGTCTTTGAGGTACGTGCGGTACTTGGCACCGATATCCAGTTCCCGGCACAGCCGCACAAAGGCCGCGACGCCAAGTTTCTGTTTGACTGTCGGCAGCGTATCGAACTGCCCCGTGGGCGACGGTTCAGTAATAAAGGTCGAGGCGGGCTCGTAAGCGTCAACCGCTGCCTCCGATTCCTGAAAGTTATGCAGGGCGGCGTCGAGCAGCGACACGGTCCAGGTGCGCGCAGCACCGGTCTTGATCCCGAACCAGGGCACGGTTTGCGGAATGTACAGGCGCAGGAAAGTGGTTTTAACGTCCAGTTCCAGATCAAACCGGGTTTTCAGGGCCGCTTTTAGAAGCGGTTCGGCAAAGGCTTGTGCGCTTTGCAGCTTCGACAGTGTTGAATCCAGCCGATTGCGATGGGTCCAGTGTTCCTGGCTGAGCTTTTTCAGCGACTGGTGCTGCAGGGGCGTCGCGGTGCCATGCCAGCCCGGCGCGGCAAGCGTGGCGTTTTTCAAGGCGTCGCGTGTATTGGACGATGCTTCTAATACCCAGGTCGGCAGATTGTTGAAGAGGTGATGGTAGTGATCGTCCGGTTGCGTGACGTATTCACTGCCGTCGGCAGTAGAAGAGTTTTCGAGGCGACTCATGCGCTATTCCCTTAGCGTTTGGATGAGTCGCCAGCAAAACAGACAATGATTCGTTCCGTGCGGTACATATTTACCGCACGGTTCCACAAGCCTGCCTATAACCTGTGCCGGCGGTTTAAACTGCGCCTTTGCGACCCTATATGTCGCATTGCCGTAAACCCGGGAAAAACCGGGGTTTGCGCTATAAGAAGTTGTCGCTTGGCGGCAAGGCCGGGCTGAAAACTGTCCTTACAATCCCCCCATCGCTCGCCAGTTTCCGGCGAGTGTTCCTCATCAGGAGACTCCGATGTCCGTTGAGCACGCTGCGGTAGAACGCGCCGATTTCGACCAGGTAATGGTTCCCAACTACGCGCCTGCCGCATTCATTCCTGTGCGTGGTGCCGGTTCCCGTGTCTGGGACCAGTCTGGCCGCGAGCTGATCGACTTCGCTGGCGGGATTGCCGTTAACGTATTGGGCCATGCGCATCCGGCGCTGGTCGGTGCCTTGACCGAGCAGGCGAACAAGCTGTGGCACGTGTCCAACGTGTTCACCAATGAGCCGGCCTTGCGCCTGGCGCATAAGCTGATCGATGCCACCTTTGCCGAGCGCGCTTTCTTCTGCAACTCCGGCGCCGAAGCCAACGAGGCCGCCTTCAAGCTGGCCCGTCGCGTCGGTTTCGATCGGTTCGGCAGCGAGAAGTACGAAATCATCGCCGCGCTCAACAGCTTCCACGGTCGTACCTTGTTCACCGTGAACGTTGGTGGCCAGTCGAAGTATTCCGATGGCTTCGGTCCGAAGATCACCGGTATCTCCCACGTGCCGTACAACGATCTGGCCGCTTTGAAAGCTGCCATTTCCGACAAGACCTGTGCCGTGGTGCTGGAGCCGATTCAGGGCGAGAGCGGCGTCATCCCGGCCGAACTTGAGTACCTGCAAGGCGCCCGCGACCTGTGCACCGCGCATAACGCGCTGCTGATCTTCGACGAAGTGCAGACTGGCATGGGCCGCACCGGTCATCTGTTCGCCTACCAGCATTACGGCGTGGTTCCGGACATCCTGACCAGCGCCAAGAGCCTGGGCGGCGGTTTCCCGATCGCGGCGATGCTGACCACCGAAGACCTGGCTAAACATCTGGTCGTCGGCACCCACGGCACCACTTACGGCGGCAACCCGCTGGCGTGCGCTGTCGCTGAAGCCGTGATCGACGTGATCAACACCCCTGAAGTGCTGGCCGGCGTCAATGCCAAGCACGACAAGTTCAAGGCTCGTCTGGAGCAGATCGGCGAGAAATACGCGATCTTCACCAAGGTCCGCGGTATGGGCCTGCTGATTGGTTGTGTGCTGAGCGATGCCTGGAAAGGCAAGGCCAAAGACATCTTCAACGCCGCCGAGCGTGAAGGCCTGATGATTCTGCAAGCCGGCCCGGACGTGGTGCGTTTCGCGCCAAGCCTGGTAGTTGAAGACGCAGACATCGATGCCGGTCTCGACCGTTTCGAACGCGCCGTGGCCAAGCTGACGCAAGCCTGATAGACCCTTCGGCGCCTGGCATTTCAGGCGTCGATCCAAATTTTTGTTTCGGGCTGGATCAAAAGTGTGGGAGCTAGCTTGCTAGCGATGAGGGCCTGATAGCCAACATCAATGTTGCCTGACAGGACGATATCGCTAGCAGGCTAGCTCCCACAGTTGACTCTGAGTTGAATCAGGGATGGCCCGGGATTTTTTCTTCTGTAAGTTCTGAGATTAAGGAGTGACACCATGCTGGTGATGCGCCCCGCGCAAATGGCTGATCTGGGCGAGGTACAGCGTCTGGCTGCGGACAGCCCTATTGGTGTCACTTCCTTGCCGGATGACGTTGAACGCCTGAGCGACAAGATCGCCGCAAGCGAAGCCTCGTTTTCCGCTGAAGTCAGCTTCAACGGTGAAGAGAGCTACTTCTTCGTCCTCGAAGACTCGGCCACCGGAAAATTGGTCGGTTGCTCGGCCATCGTTGCCTCCGCCGGTTATTCCGAGCCGTTCTACAGCTTTCGTAATGAAACCTTCGTGCACGCCTCCCGCGAGCTGAAGATTCATAACAAGATTCACGTGCTCTCGCAGTGCCACGACCTGACTGGCAACAGCTTGCTGACCAGTTTCTACGTGCAGCGTGAACTGGTGGGTTCGCCTTGGGCCGAACTCAATTCCCGTGGTCGTCTGCTGTTCGTCGCCAGCCATCCGGAGCGTTTTGCCGATTCCGTGGTGACCGAGATCGTCGGTTACAGCGACGAAAATGGCGATTCGCCGTTCTGGGACGCGATCGGTCGCAACTTCTTCGACCTCAACTACGCCGCTGCCGAGCGTCTGTGCGGCCTGAAGAGCCGGACGTTCCTCGCTGAACTGATGCCGCATTACCCGATCTACGTGCCTTTGCTGCCGGACTCCGCGCAAGAAGCGATGGGCCAGGTGCACCCACGGGCGCAGATTACCTTCGACATCCTGATGCGCGAAGGCTTCGAGACCGATCACTACATCGACATTTTTGACGGTGGCCCGACGTTGCATGCCCGCGTCTCGGGGATCCGTTCGATTGCCCAGAGCCGCGTAGTGCCGGTGAAAATTGGCGAGGCGGTCAAAGGTGCCGGTCGTCAGTACCTGGTGGCCAACGCCCAGTTGCAGGATTACCGCGCCGTGTTGCTCGAGCTCGATTACGCGCCGGGCAAACCCGTGACCCTGGATCTTGAAGCGGCCGAAGCCCTGGGCGTCGGTGAAGGTGCCAGCGTGCGCCTGGTGGCGGTTTAACGACTGCTTTGAATGCTGGATAGAAATGTCTGGAAAGCAGCGAAGTTTCACGGGTGGCGTCAGCGGCCCGTTTGAGGAGATAGCATGATCGTTCGTCCCGTACGCAGCAGCGATTTACCCGCTCTGATCGACCTGGCCCGCAGCACCGGCACCGGCCTGACCACTTTGCCGGCCAACGAAGAGCGTCTGGCCCATCGTGTCGGCTGGGCCGAGAAGACCTTCCGCGGCGAAGCCGGGCGGGGCGATGCGGACTACCTGTTCGTGCTCGAAGACGATGACGGCCGCGTGGTGGGCATTTCCGCCATTGCCGGCGCCGTCGGCCTGCGTGAGCCTTGGTACAACTTCCGGGTTGGCCTGACCGTCAGCGCCTCGCAAGAGCTGAACATCTATCGCGAGATCCCGACGCTGTTCCTGGCCAACGACCTGACCGGCAACTCCGAATTGTGCTCGCTGTTCCTGCACGCCGATTACCGCACGGGCCTCAACGGCCGCATGCTGGCGAAGGCGCGGATGCTGTTCATCGCCGAGTTCTCGCAGCTGTTTGGCAACAAGATCATTGCCGAGATGCGCGGCGTGTCCGACGAAGCCGGGCGCTCGCCATTCTGGGAAAGCCTGGGCCGTCACTTCTTCAAGATGGAATTCAGCCAGGCCGACTACCTGACGGGCGTGGGCAACAAGGCGTTCATCGCCGAACTGATGCCGAAATTCCCGCTGTACACCTGCTTCCTGTCGCCGGACGCGCGCAACGTCATCGGTCAAGTCCACCCGGACACCGAGCCGGCGCTGGCCATGCTCAAGAGCGAAGGTTTCAGCTACCAAGGCTATGTCGACATCTTCGACGCCGGCCCTGCGGTCGAGTGCGAAACCGGCAAGATCCGCGCCGTGCGCGACAGTCAGGCGCTGGTACTGGCCATCGGCACGCCGGGTGATGACGCCACACCGTTCCTGATTCACAACCGCAAGCGCGAAGACTGCCGGATCACTGCCGCACCCGCACGCTTCGCCGCCGGCACGTTGGTCGTCGATCCGCTGACCGCCAAACGTCTTCAACTCAACGCCGGCGATCAAGTGCGCGCCGTTCCGTTGTCTGCTGCCAGGGAGTCGAAATAATGAATTCGCTATACATCGCAGGTGAATGGCTGGCCGGTCAGGGCGAAGCGTTCCAGTCGCTGAACCCGGTAACCCAGCAAGTGCTGTGGACCGGCGAAGGCGCGACCACCGCTCAGGTCGAGTCGGCCGTGCAGGCTGCACGTCAGGCGTTCCCGGGCTGGGCCCGCCGTACCCTGGAAGAACGCATCGCTGTGCTTGAAGCCTTTGCCGCCGCGCTGAAGAACCACGCTGACGAACTGGCCCGCACCATTGGTGAGGAAACCGGTAAACCGTTGTGGGAAGCGGCGACCGAAGTGACCAGCATGGTCAACAAGATTGCGATCTCGGTGCAGAGCTACCGCGAGCGTACCGGCGAGAAGAGCGGCCCGCTGGGCGACGCCACCGCCGTGCTGCGCCACAAGCCACACGGCGTGGTGGCGGTATTTGGACCTTACAACTTCCCAGGGCACTTGCCGAACGGTCACATCGTGCCGGCACTGCTGGCCGGTAACAGCGTGCTGTTCAAGCCCAGCGAACTGACCCCGAAAGTCGCCGAGCTGACGGTTAAATGCTGGATCGAAGCCGGCCTGCCGGCAGGCGTGTTGAACCTGCTGCAAGGCGCTCGCGAAACCGGTATCGCCCTGGCGGCGAACCCGGGTATCGACGGTTTGTTCTTCACCGGTTCCAGCCGCACCGGCAATCACCTGCATCAGCAATTCGCCGGTCGCCCGGACAAGATCCTCGCGTTGGAGATGGGCGGTAACAACCCACTGGTGGTTGATCAGGTCGCAGACCTCGATGCTGCCGTTTACACCATCATCCAGTCGGCATTCATTTCCGCCGGCCAACGCTGCACCTGTGCCCGTCGCTTGCTGGTGCCGCAGGGCGCCTGGGGCGACACGCTGCTGGCGCGTCTGGTGGCGGTCAGTGCGACGATTGAAGTCGGTGCGTTTGATCAACAACCGGCGCCGTTCATGGGCTCGGTGATTTCCCTCGGCGCGGCAAAAGCGCTGATGGATGCGCAAGAACATCTGCTGGCCAATGGCGCCGTGGCGCTGCTGGAAATGACTCAGCCTCAGGCACAAGCCGCGTTGCTGACCCCGGGCATTCTGGACGTGACGGCAGTCGCCGATCGTCCTGACGAAGAGCTGTTCGGTCCGCTGCTGCAAGTGATCCGCTACGCTGATTTTGAAGCGGCGATCGCTGAAGCCAACGACACCGACTATGGCCTCGCGGCCGGGCTGCTGTCGGATTCCGAAGCGCGTTATCAGCAGTTCTGGCTGGAAAGCCGTGCCGGCATCGTCAACTGGAACAAGCAACTGACCGGTGCTGCGAGCAGCGCGCCATTCGGCGGCGTCGGCGCCTCGGGCAACCACCGCGCCAGCGCCTACTACGCCGCCGATTACTGCGCGTACCCGGTGGCCTCGCTGGAAACGCCGAGCCTGGTGATGCCTGCATCGCTTACGCCTGGCGTGAAGATGACGTGATGCCCATCGCCAGCAGGCTGGCTCCCACAGGTTCGGTGGTGTTCACACATTTTGTGTACGACCCAATCACTGTGGGAGCCAGCCTGCTGGCGATGGCCGCGACGCGGTCTTACTGAATAGTTACTGAAGCCATAACAACAGATTCTCGTGGAGCCTCGCTGATGAAATCCTATGAAGTCAATTTTGACGGTCTAGTGGGGCCGACCCATAACTACGGCGGTTTGTCCTACGGCAACGTCGCGTCCCAGAGCAACAGCCAGCAGTCTTCGAACCCGAAGGAAGCCGCGCTGCAAGGCCTGGCGAAAATGAAAGCGCTGATGGAAATGGGCTTTCAGCAAGGCATTCTGGCACCCCAGGAACGTCCTGACGTAGCAGCCCTGCGCCGCTTGGGTTTCAGCGGCACCGACGCGCAAGTGATCGAACAAGCCGCCAAAGACGCGATGCCATTGCTGGTCGCCAGTTGCTCGGCATCGAGCATGTGGGTGGCCAACGCCGCCACAGTCAGCCCAAGCGCCGACACGGCCGACGGTCGCGTGCATTTCACCGCCGCCAACCTCAACTGCAAATACCACCGCAGCATCGAACACCCGACCACCAGCCGCGTGCTGGGGGCGATGTTCGCTGACCAGAAGCACTTCGCTCACCACGCCGCTTTGCCGGCAGTGGCACAGTTCGGCGATGAAGGCGCAGCCAACCACACCCGTTTCTGCCGTGAATACGGTGAAGCCGGCGTCGAGTTCTTCGTGTTCGGTCGCAGTGCGTTCGACACCCGCTACCCGGCGCCTCAGAAGTACCCGGCGCGCCAGACCCTCGAAGCCTCGCAAGCCGTAGCTCGCCTGCACGGCTTGAGCGATGACGGCGTGGTCTACGCCCAGCAGAACCCTTCGGTGATCGATCAGGGCGTGTTCCATAACGACGTGATTGCGGTGGGTAACGGCGAGGTGCTGTTCTATCACGAGGACGCGTTCCTCGACACCGAGCAGATGCTCGCTGAACTGCAGGGCAAACTCGCAAAATTCGGTGGGAAATTTCAGTCAATCTGCGTACCGCGTTCCGCCGTCACCGTCGAAGACGCCGTTCGTTCCTACCTGTTCAACAGCCAACTGCTGACCCGTCCTGACGGTTCGATGCTGTTGATCGTGCCGGAAGAGTGCCGTGGCAACGAGCGCGTCTGGCAGTACCTGCAGGGCCTGACCAGCTCCGGCGGCCTGATCCGCGAAGTGAAGGTTTTCGACCTGAAGCAAAGCATGCAGAACGGCGGTGGCCCGGCGTGCCTGCGGTTACGTGTCGCACTGAATGAAACCGAACTGGCGGCGGTCAACCCAGGGGTTATCATGACGGCACCGTTGTACGGCACGTTGACCGAATGGGTCGACAAGCACTACCGCGACCGCATGACCGAAAACGATCTAGCGGACCCGCAATTGCTGCTTGAGTGCCGGACGGCACTGGATGAACTGACGCAAATCCTTAAACTGGGCGCGGTTTATCCATTCCAGATCAATTGAACGTCGAGAGCGTAAAAACATGAGCGATACCCTGCAGCTGATCCTTGAAGACACCGACGGCACGCAACTGGAAACTTCCTGCACCCGCGTCGCGGTCATGTGGCAAGGCAAAGAGCTGTGGATCCAGCAGGACGGCCGCGGCCAGCTGCTGATCGGCGTGGACGTTGAAGAAGGTGACGCTGAATACGCAAACCTGCTGCTGCGCCCATTGGCGACTAATCTGGTAAGTCTGCAACTGGAAATGGAACCGGCTGAAGTCGGCGACGAAGACCACGTGCACGGCCCGGATTGCGCACACGACCACTAAGGAAACCGCTCTATGCTCGCCCTCGGCAAACTGCTTGAACTGACCCTCGCCGGCCGCGAACCGGCGGAGAAGACTCAACTGACTGTCGAAGGCGTGCGCATGCGCTGGTTGAGCGAAGGTGCGCTGGAAGTCCGGCCACCTGAAGCGCGTGACAACGGCCTGGACCTGCTGCTATCAGCCGGTATCCATGGCAACGAAACAGCGCCGATCGAGCTGCTCGATCGCCTGTTGCATGACATCGCCCGCGGCGACTTGAAGCCGCGCGCACGTATTCTGTTCCTGTTCGGTAACCCGGAAGCGATACGCAAAGGCGAGCGCTTCATCGAGCAGGACGTCAATCGGCTGTTCAACGGCCGTCACGAACAAACCAGTGGCTCGGAATCCCTGCGCGCTTGTGAGCTTGAGCGACTGGCGGCAAGTTTCTTCAGCCTGCCTGACCGCGGCCGCCTGCACTACGACCTGCACACCGCGATACGTGGCTCGAAAATCGAGCAGTTCGCGTTGTATCCCTGGAAAGAAGGGCGCCAGCATTCACGCTTGGAGCTGGCCCGTTTGCGTGCTGCCGGCATGGAAGCGGTGCTGTTGCAGAACAAGCCGTCGATCGTTTTCAGTTCCTACACCTACGACAAGCTGGGTGCCGAGTCTTTTACCCTTGAACTGGGCAAGGCGCGGCCGTTTGGGCAGAACGACGGGGTTAACGTCTCGCTGCTTGAAACCCGTCTCAAACAGATCATCGAAGGCAACGAGCCAGCGGTGACTGATGAAGGTCTGGACGGTTTGCAGTTGTTTAGCGTGGCGCGGGAAATCATCAAGCACAGCGATAGCTTTCGCCTGAACCTGCCGGCGGATATCGAGAACTTTTCGGAATTGGACGTGGGTTACGTGCTGGCCGAAGACATCGCCCAGACCCGCTGGATCATCGAAGAGAAGGGCGCCCGGATCATCTTCCCGAACCCCAAGGTGAAGAATGGCCTGCGCGCCGGCATCCTGATCGTGCCCGCCACCGACGAAAACCTGGCCTGAATCCAACACATACCAATGTGGGAGCTAGCCTGCTAGCGATTGCAATGTGTCAGTCACCCTAGTTGTCGACTGATACTCCGCTATCGCCAGCAGGCTAGCTCCCACAGTTATGTCCGGTGTTTAGACCGCTACCGCACGAGGCTCGCTACGGCGCAACGCCCGCATCTTGTGCAGCGTATCCGCACAGGTCTTCGCCGCTTCCTGGCCTTTATGCACGAAATGCTCGAAGAAGAACTTCTGATGCTCTTCGCCGGCATGGAAGTGGTGCGGGGTCAAAACCACCGAGAACACTGGCACTTCGGTTTCCAGCTGAACCTGCATCAGGCCGCTGATCACCGACTGGGCGACGAATTCGTGACGGTAGATGCCGCCGTCGACCACCAGGCCTGCGGCAACAATGCCGGCATAACGGCCGGACTTGGCCAGCAGCTTGGCGTGCAACGGAATTTCAAAGGCGCCGCCGACTTCGAAGAAATCGATGTCGGATTCCTGATAACCCTGGGCAATCATCTCGGCGACAAAGCCTTTACGGCTCTGATCAACGATTTCCTTGTGCCAGCAGGCCTGGATGAACGCAACGCGCTCGCCCTGATGGTGTTTGCTTTTGCTATCGATTGCGGTGGGTTGCATGTTCTGACTCCTGTTTATGAAAAAAACAGGGCATATGAATCGAATGGGATTTAAGGGTACGCACGCTCGCACGAATGCCCGCGGACGGCCCTTTGGCGCCAATCCCGTTCTCTCTTCATCCGGACTATGACCGTCGGCCCCGGGATCACACCGGGTCTGCTGACCTTGCCGCCAGACACCACCAAAGCGGGGTCTGTCACCAAGCGCTCGCGGGCTATGCGCATTGCGCGCAATTACCGCCGGTGGGGAGTTGCACCCCGCCCTGAGAACGTTTTGCCGCCAGAATGTTTGGCGGCGAAGCGTTTTTAACACATATTTCCGAGCCGTGCATTGCTGCGAACTGATGATTGCTATCGACTTTTTCGCTCGCTCGACAAGTCTTTTCCTGCGTCCGGGGTTGATTAATCGTCGTCATGACCGCAGTAATTCCTACCTGAAAGGGATTTTCCCTGCTTACCGAGGCCAGATTCATGAGCGTTATCGATCTTCGCAGCGACACCGTTACCCAACCGACCGCCGGGATGCTCGACGCGATGGCCAGTGCGGCCACCGGTGACGACGTCTATGGCGAGGATCCGACGGTCAATCGACTGGAAGCCGAGCTTGCGAATCAGTTGGGTTTTGCCGCTGCGTTGTTTGTGCCGACAGGCACCATGAGCAACCTGCTGGGCCTGATGGCTCACTGCGAGCGCGGTGAGGAATACATCGTTGGCCAGCAGGCGCACACCTATAAATACGAAGGGGGTGGCGCGGCGGTGCTCGGTTCGATCCAGCCACAACCGCTGGAAGTGCAGGCCGACGGCTCGTTGGACCTGGCGCAGGTTGCCGCCGCGATCAAACCGGACGACTTCCATTTCGCCCGTACGCGGTTGCTGGCGCTGGAAAACACCATGCAAGGCAAAGTCCTGCCGCTGGAGTATCTCGCCCGGGCGCGCAGCTTCACCCGTGAGCATGGGCTGGCCCTGCACCTGGACGGTGCCCGGCTCTACAACGCGGCCGTCAAGTTGGGTGTTGATGCCCGCGAGATCACTCAGCACTTCGATTCGGTCTCGGTCTGCCTGTCCAAAGGCCTGGGCGCGCCGATCGGTTCGGTGTTGTGCGGCTCGGAGGCGTTGATCGGCAAGGCGCGTCGCCTGCGCAAAATGGTCGGTGGCGGCATGCGTCAGGCAGGTCTTTTGGCGGCGGCGGGGCTCTATGCGCTGGATAACAACGTTCAGCGTCTGGCCGACGATCACGCCAATGCGCAATTTCTGGCCGACGGACTGCAAAAGGCCGGTTACGAAGTAGAACCGGTGCAGACCAACATGGTGTATGTGCAAATGGGCGACAAGGCCGAGGCGATCAAGGCCTTTGCAGCCGAGCGGGGCATTAAGCTGAGCGCTGCCGGGCGTCTGCGAATGGTCACGCACATGGACGTCAGCCGCGCTCAAATCGAGCAGGTCGTCGCGACATTCGTCGAGTTTTCACGCAACTGACAGCGTTAGCCGTCCAATTGACTGTTTCTATCGTATAAACACGCTGTACCCCGCGCGCTGGGCCGATATAATGCGGCCCTTTGCCGTCGCTTCGTCTGTTGACGTTTCGCACAGGCCTTTGGCCGCAGCCTCCGTGGAAGAACATAATGAAAAGCGCAGAAATCCGTGAAGCCTTCCTTCGCTTCTTCGAAGAGCAAGGCCACACCCGTGTAGCCTCCAGCTCTTTGATTCCGGGCAACGACCCAACCCTGCTGTTCACTAACGCGGGGATGAACCAGTTCAAGGACTGCTTCCTGGGCCAGGAAAAACGTGCGTACACCCGTGCGACCAGCAGCCAGAAATGCGTGCGTGCCGGTGGCAAGAACAGTGACTTGGAAAACGTCGGTTATACCGCTCGTCACCACACCTTCTTTGAAATGCTCGGTAACTTCAGCTTCGGTGACTATTTCAAGCACGACGCGATTACCTTCGCCTGGACCTTCCTGACCGGCGTTCTGAAACTGCCGAAGGAAAAACTCTGGGTCACTGTCTACGCCTCGGACGACGAAGCGTATGACATCTGGACCCAGCAAATCGGTGTGCCAGCCGAGCGCATGATCCGTATCGGCGACAACAAAGGCGCACCTTACGCGTCCGACAACTTCTGGACCATGGGCGATACCGGCCCATGCGGCCCATGCACCGAGATTTTCTACGATCACGGCGACCACATCTGGGGCGGCCCACCGGGCTCGCCGGAAGAAGACGGCGACCGTTATATCGAGATCTGGAACAACGTGTTCATGCAGTTCAACCGCACCGCCGACGGCGTGTTGCATCCGTTACCAGCGCCGTCGGTGGATACCGGTATGGGCCTGGAGCGGATCAGTGCGGTGATGCAGCACGTCAACTCCAACTATGACATCGACCTTTTCAAGAACCTGCTGAGCGCATCGGCCGCGGCAATCGGCTGCGAAAATGGCGATCAGTCTTCGCTGAAAGTTGTGTCCGACCACATCCGTTCGTGCGGTTTCCTGATTGCCGACGGCGTGTTGCCGTCCAACGAAGGCCGCGGCTACGTATTGCGTCGGATCATTCGTCGCGCTTGCCGCCACGGCAACAAGCTGGGCGCAGCCGGCAGTTTCTTCTACAAAATCGTCGCGGCACTGGTCGCCGAGATGGGCGAAGCGTTCCCGGAACTCAAGAAGCAGCAGAGCAACATCGAGCGCGTGCTCAAGGCCGAAGAAGAGCAGTTCTCCAAGACTTTGGAGCACGGCCTGAAGATTCTCGAGCAGGACCTGCTGGAACTCAAAGGCACCGTGGTGCCGGGCGACGTGGTGTTCAAACTCTACGACACCTACGGTTTCCCGATGGACCTGACCGCGGACATCGCCCGTGAGCGCAACCTGACCGTCGACGAAGCCGGTTTCGAGCGTGAGATGGAAGCCCAGCGTGTTCGCGCGCGTTCGGCCAGCTCGTTCGGTCTGGACTACAACACGCTGGTCAAGGTTGACGTGGCCACCGAGTTCACCGGCTACAAGGCCACCAGCGGTTCGGCGAAAATTGTCGCCATCTATAAAGAAGGCCAGTCGGTCGACGTATTGAGTGAAGGTGAAGAAGGTGTGGTCGTTCTCGATCAGACGCCGTTCTACGCTGAATCCGGCGGCCAGATCGGCGATTGCGGTTATCTGCAATCGAGTAACGGCCGTTTCGACGTGCGCGACACCACCAAGACCGGCGGCGCGTTCCTGCACCACGGCGTGTTGGCGTTGGGTAGCCTGACCATCGGTTCTCCGGTTGAAACCCACGTTGAAGCCGACGTGCGCCATGCGACCTCGCTGAACCACTCGGCGACGCACTTGCTGCACGCCGCATTGCGCCAGGTGCTGGGCGAACACGTACAGCAGAAAGGCTCGTTGGTTGACAGTCAGCGCCTGCGCTTCGACTTCAGCCACTTCGAAGCCATCAAGCCTGAGCAACTGAAGGCCCTGGAAGACATCGTCAACGCCGAGATTCGCAAGAACTCCGCCGTTGAAACCGAAGAAACCGACATCGAAACCGCCAAGCAAAAAGGCGCCATGGCGCTGTTTGGCGAGAAATACGGCGACAACGTGCGCGTGCTGAGCATGGGCGGTGATTTCTCCGTCGAGCTGTGCGGTGGCATCCACGCCAACCGTACCGGCGACATCGGCCTGCTGAAAATCATCAGCGAAGGCGGTGTGGCCTCTGGTGTGCGTCGTATCGAGGCAGTCACCGGTGCCGCGGCACTGGCTTACTTGAACGCTGCAGAAGAACAACTCAAGGAAGCGGCCAACCTGGTCAAGGGCAGCCGCGACAACCTGATCGACAAGCTGTCGGCTGTGCTGGAGCGCAACCGTCTGCTGGAGAAGCAACTCGAGCAGTTGCAGGCCAAGGCTGCCAGCGCGGCGGGCGACGATCTGTCGGCTTCCGCCCTGGACGTCAAAGGCGTGAAAGTGCTGGCCGTGCGTCTGGACGGTCAGGACGGCAAGGCGCTGCTGGCGCTGGTCGATCAGCTGAAAAACAAACTCGGCCGCGCAGTGATCCTGCTCGGCAGTGTCCATGAGGAAAAGGTCGTTCTGGTTGCAGGCGTAACCAAAGACCTGACTGGCCAACTCAAAGCCGGTGATTTGATGAAGCAAGCCGCTGCGGCAGTGGGCGGGAAGGGCGGTGGTCGTCCAGACATGGCGCAAGGCGGTGGTACTGACGCTGGAGCACTGGATGCGGCACTGGCCCTGACTGTTCCATTTGTAGAGCAGGGTCTATAAGGCAGAGTGTCCGGCTCGCAGTCTAGTGGTGGGCCAGAACGCTGTTTGAGTGATTATTTGGGCGCCCTTCATGGGCAGAGGCGGCTTTGAAATGGCTTTGATCGTACAGAAATTTGGAGGCACCTCAGTCGGCACTGTCGAGAGAATCGAGCAGGTCGCCGACAAGGTTAAGAAATTCCGCGATGCCGGCGACGACCTGGTGGTTGTCCTGTCTGCAATGAGCGGCGAAACCAACCGTCTGATCGATCTGGCCAAGCAAATCAGTGGCGACGGCCAACCGGTTCCGCGTGAGCTGGATGTGATCGTTTCCACAGGCGAGCAGGTGACGATTGCACTGTTGGCCATGGCGCTGATCAAGCGTGGCGTGCCAGCGGTGTCGTACACCGGCAACCAGGTGCGGATTCTGACGGACAGCGCGCACAATAAAGCGCGTATCTTGCAGATTGATGACCAGAAGATTCGCGGTGATCTGAAGGCCGGTCGTGTGGTGGTTGTCGCCGGTTTCCAGGGCGTCGACGAGCACGGCAACATCACTACCCTCGGTCGTGGCGGTTCCGACACCACCGGCGTGGCGCTGGCAGCAGCCTTGAAGGCTGACGAATGCCAGATCTACACCGATGTCGATGGCGTCTATACCACCGACCCGCGTGTGGTGTCCGTGGCCCAGCGCCTGGACAAGATTACCTTTGAAGAGATGCTGGAAATGGCCAGCCTCGGTTCCAAGGTGTTGCAGATCCGTGCGGTGGAATTCGCCGGCAAGTACAACGTTCCGCTGCGCGTACTGCACAGCTTCAAGGAGGGTCCGGGCACCCTCATTACTATTGATGAAGAGGAAACCATGGAACAGCCGATCATTTCCGGCATCGCTTTCAATCGCGATGAAGCCAAGCTGACCATCCGTGGCGTGCCAGACACCCCGGGCGTTGCATTCAAGATTCTCGGCCCGATCAGTGCCGCGAACATCGAAGTCGACATGATCGTGCAGAACGTCGCGCACGATAACACCACCGACTTCACCTTCACCGTGCACCGCAATGACTTCCAGGCCGCACAAACCGTGCTGGAAAACACCGCTCGCGAGATCGGTGCCCGTGAAGTAGTGGGTGACATCAAGATCGCCAAGGTCTCGATCGTCGGCGTCGGCATGCGTTCCCACGCAGGCGTGGCCAGCCGCATGTTCGAATCCCTGGCGAAAGAAAGCATCAACATCCAGATGATCTCGACGTCGGAGATCAAAGTCTCCGTTGTGATCGAAGAGAAGTATCTGGAACTGGCTGTGCGCGCTCTGCACACGGCTTTCGAACTGGACGCACCGGCCCGCACAGGCGAGTGATGCGTTTGCCAAAGGGCGCGGTCTGACCGCGCCCTTTGTCTTTTTTGAATAGCGCGACCCAGGAACTGTTCTTTTGCTCGCGCTGGTCAATACTCAGGCATGTAGGGCTGCGATCGTTCCGGTTGTAGGTCGAGTGCCTTTTTTTTGCAGACTGTTGTCCCTGAAATGAAATGCGTGAGGAGAAAGGTATGCTGATTCTGACTCGTCGGTGCGCAGAAAGCCTGATTATTGGTGATGGCGAAATCACCGTGACCGTGCTCGGCGTCAAAGGAAATCAAGTGCGTATTGGCGTTAACGCACCTAAAGAGGTTGCGGTTCACCGTGAGGAAATCTACTTGCGGATCAAGAAAGAGAAGGACGACGAACCAAGCCATTAATTTTTATCGTTTTTTATGTTTGCAAACGGGGAAGAAGCTGGTTAATATACGCCCCGTGTTGCGGAGAGCTGGCCGAGTGGCCGAAGGCGCTCCCCTGCTAAGGGAGTACACCTCAAAAGGGTGTCGGGGGTTCGAATCCCCCGTTCTCCGCCATTATTTGCGTAGTACGTTGTAATCTGGCTTTTTCGGTAAGTGTTTGAAATTACTAGAAAAAGTGCTTTACATAGAGATTAGACGGCCTATAATGCGCGGCAACAAATGCACTCGTAGCTCAGCTGGATAGAGTACTCGGCTACGAACCGAGCGGTCACAGGTTCGAATCCTGTCGAGTGCACCATTTAAGAGTTGTTTGCAGTAATGTGAATGACTTGGCTCCAACCAGTTGTGATCTGGTATAAAAACACAAATGCACTCGTAGCTCAGCTGGATAGAGTACTCGGCTACGAACCGAGCGGTCACAGGTTCGAATCCTGTCGAGTGCACCAAACACCAAAAAGCCCGCGTTTAACGCGGGCTTTTTGCCGTCCGGGATTTGGCTTTTCCCTTGGTACATCCTTTCTCATCGAACTCGACGTGTGCGCTGCGACCTCGCTTGATGTCGTACCGGTAGCTAGTTGCAGAATTCCTGATACTGATCTTGTCCGGTTTGCCCAGAGCGCTCTCGACGTCCTGTTGTGTCATGCCGGCGACTATCCGTTGATTGATGATTGCTTCGCGGCGTTCCTTGGCGGTCATCAGGTTTCCACACTTGTCCTCAGGCTGGCCGACAACGGTTGGTTCATTCCTCCTGGTTTTCGTTGCGGGAGTCTCCCGGGCATCAGCCTCTGGCATGAGCGCTATTGGATTGCCGGGCATGAAGGTGCGCACATCCTGAAGAGAGAGGCTCTCACCGTCCGTGCAGCTCAGCGTAGTGAAGGTGAGGCGACCGTCGGGTGCTTCGCAGCGGTGAATGGTGGCTGCATGCAATCGGGGCGAAAGGCAGAGCAGGGCAAGCAGTAAAAAATAAACAGTAATCGATGGCATCAAACGTCCTCCATGACGGTCCATGTCAGGGTAGCCGCTACATTTTTCGACGGGGGTGTGTTTTCTTTTCAGAATGAGTCGTCGCAGTTGGAGAGATCAGGACTGCACTCAGCTTTGTCTTGCAACCGCTTGTTTCAGCCACGATTTATTAACGTTTAAAACCGTCGGGCGGTGTATCATTGCGCCCGTCAGCCCCGCCGGGGCTTGTGGAATACCTCCATGGACTTACCCAGTAGTTACTCAGTATCCCGTTTTTCCAATCATGAATTGACTGATTGATCCTTCCGGCGTGCCCCGCTGCTGGGAGTGGAGTTCGCCTATGTCTGAAGTTGAAGTAAAGAAAACGCAGGAAAGCTTGCAGGACCGCCTCGCTCAAGTCGTTGAGCTGCTGCAACGCCAGCGGGTGGTCGAAGACCTGACTCATCGCCAGGAAGGTCCGCATCACGAGCGGGTCGAGAACCTGGTTCACCGGCAAAACCTCGTCGAGCTGCAACGCAAGCTTGATGATCTGCACTCCGCCGACGTTGCCTACATCCTTGAAGCCCTGCCGCTGGACGATCGTCTGACGCTCTGGCAATTGGTCAAGGCTGATCGCGACGGCGACATCCTCCTCGAAGTGTCCGACTCGGTTCGTGAAACCCTGATCGCCGACATGGACGATCATGAGCTCCTGGCTGCGGCCAAGGACATGGACGCCGACGAACTTGCTGACCTGGCTTCCGAGCTGCCGCGAGACGTCGTCCACGAGCTGATGGAAACCCTCGACGGTCAACAGCGTGAGCGCGTCCGCTCCGCGTTGTCCTATGACGAGGAGCAGGTCGGTGCGTTGATGGACTTCGAGATGGTGACCATCCGCGAGGATGTCAGTCTCGAAGTCGTTCTGCGTTACCTGCGTCGTCTCAAGGAGCTGCCGGGCCACACCGACAAACTGTTTGTGGTCGACTACGACGGCGTGCTCAAGGGCGTACTGCCGATCAAGCGTTTGCTGGTCAACGACCCGGAAAAACAGGTTTCAGAAGTCATGGCCAGCGACCCGGTGAGTTTTCACCCGGACGAGGACGCCTACGACGCCGCTCAGGCCTTCGAACGTTACGACTTGATCTCGGCGCCTGTGGTCGACAAGAACGGCAAGCTGATCGGCCGTCTGACCATCGATGAAATGGTCGACCTGATCCGTGAAGAGAGCGAGAACGAAGTTCTCAACATGGCGGGTTTGCGCGAAGAAGAAGACATTTTCGCCTCCGTCTGGAAATCCCTGCGTAACCGTTGGGCCTGGCTGGCGGTCAACCTGATCACCGCGTTCATCGCATCCCGGGTGATCGGCCTGTTCGAAGGCTCCATCGAAAAACTGGTCGCGCTGGCGGCATTGATGCCGATCGTTGCCGGTATCGGTGGCAACTCGGGCAACCAGACCATCACCATGATCGTTCGCGCCATGGCGCTGGACCAGGTAAGCACCGGTAATACATCACGACTGATGCGCAAAGAGCTGGCCGTCGGTTTGATCAATGGCCTGGTCTGGGGTGGCGTGATTGGCGTCGTGGCCTATCTGCTTTATGGCAGTTGGTCACTGGGCGTGGTGATGACCGCCGCCATGACGCTTAATCTGTTGCTTGCGGCGTTGATGGGGGTTTTGATTCCAATGACCCTGGCGCGGCTGGGGCGCGACCCTGCGATGGGCGCCAGTGTGATGATCACCGCCATGACCGACAGCGGCGGGTTCTTCATCTTCCTCGGGCTGGCGACGATTTTCCTGCTCTGACCTGCCTGCTTTTATAAACCCGCCAACCGGCGGGTTTTTTATTGGCAAATTTCAGGCAAAAAAAAGCCAGCGATTATGCTGGCTTGAGCTTTCGGGTTGAATCAGGAAGCGTCTGCGGCCATTTCGGCGTCATGGGCAATCAGCGAAACAAGTGCATTTTGCTGACGGTGAGAGAGTTGGCGGAAGCGTTGCAGCAGTTCACGTTCGTGCAATGACAGCTCCGGGCTGTCCAGGCGCATGCTCAATTCTTCGCCCAGTGCACCTTCCTGAATAAGACTCTGCTCAAGGCGCGCAATGATTTCGGAGTTCATGCTGCGATGATGATTGCGAGCCACCTCGGCAATGCGTTCACGCATTCCGTCTGGCAGACGTACGACGAACTTGTCAGCCGTACGGCTGGAATAAATTGCCTGTTTCAATGGGCGCATATATTTAACCGGTTAGTTCAGGGGAGCGGTTCTCGGGATTGGCCGCAGGATGTCTGATACGACAAGCTTTCTGGCCAAATGTTCAACCTGAATTGATAGAGGCTCGCATCATGCCTCAAAGCAGCCAGATCATTGGCGTCAATTCTGTGACAAATATTGAACCGGGTAAAGGCTTTATGCCAGCACCCTTTTCAGAAATGCGGACTGGTTTGAAATCTTTGCCCACGTCCGTATAGCTGACCGCGTTCTCTGTCCGTCAGGTGATGCCCGTAGACGCCTGAAGGTGCATTCTATGCGGATTCGATCTTTGGTCCTTACCTTATACAGGATAGTGGCAAATGGCCGATTTACTAGGGGGAAACCCGCAATGGGGGATGATTCAGGATGGATGGCAGGTTGATTTACTTGATGGGACCGTCAGGATCCGGCAAGGACAGCCTCATCGAAGCGGCGCGCCAACCCTTACGCTCGATGAGCGGCGAAGTGGTGCAACGTGTCATCACGCGCTCCGCTGAATCAGTGGGCGAAGACGCCATCGGAGTCTCCCGCGAGGAGTTCGCGCAACGTCGAGACAGGGGTGACTTCGCGATGTCGTGGCACGCCAATAGCCTTGATTACGGTATTCCGATCCAGATCGACCATTGGCTGAAGGACGGCCGTCATGTGTTGGTCAACGGCTCTCGCGGTCACCTTGCGCAGGCGCTGAAACGCTATCCCACGCTGCTGCCGGTGCTGTTGACGGTCAAGGATGAAGTGTTGCGCGAGCGGCTGCTGCGACGTGGCCGTGAGAGCGTTGAGGAAATTGAAGCAAGATTGCGCCGTAACGGGCTATTTACGGTTGACGACTCACTCGGTGACACGCAAATCCATCAACTCGACAACTCTGGCGAACTTGCTGTCACCGTTGACCATCTTCTGAATTTGCTGAAGCTCAGCGTAAAACCGGATCGAACTTGATTTTGCGCCCGACAATCAGCGCCAGCACGAACAGCGCGCCGAAAACGCCGCAGGCAATCAGGGGCAGGGTGGCGACCGCATCCGGAACCAATGACAAATGAACAATGCCGCTCAGTAAGGCGAGGATCAAAAATCCTGCGGCTGATTTGGACATGCTGTGCTCCTGATAGGGTGATTCAAAATACCAAGCGTTCCGAAGACTGCGATACCCGCGGATAATTTTCCTGGCTCACGTCCTGGCCAGCAAAGCTGCGCTGATCATTCATGACGGCCAATTGCGGGGCTTTTTGCAGCTGGAGGTAATGGGGCATCCGTTGCGTTACCTGCACAGCGTCGTTCTCGGGGATAAAATGAGAGCCCAGCAGAACGGTAAGGGCGATCGCATTCGAGAGTAAAAGGACGCTGTTCATGAGGCTGACCTCGGTTGTTCGTGAGAACAGCTAAAGCAGCCCGCGTGCCAAGAGTTTAACGGCTATTAAATCCTTTAAAAACAACGAATTAACTGATTGTTCAAAGAGGTCGTCATTGCAAATTGCAATGGTGGCATTTTGAGAGGATGCAATTTGCACGGTAAATTAAGCCACGGAGACGAAGGGCATCTGCCTACACTTAAAAAGCCCTACGGACGACATGACAAAATCAGGCCTGCCCGTTAACATGCACGCCGTCCCTCGCACCGCATTCCTTGCGGGCGATCTGTGTCTCAGTAGCTCAATTGGATAGAGCATCCCCCTCCTAAGGGGAAGGTTGGCAGTTCGAACCTGCCCTGGGACACCATTTAAATCAATGAGTTAGCGATTTTTTCGATTGGTTCTCTGATAGTGCTTTCCATTTAGTCCCCACTTCTTCACGTGTTCAGCTTTGCAGTTGCGCGAAAACGGTGCTCACAACTGCGATCGGGGTCAGCTTCATACGACTTTTTCTTGCGGTATTGGGTCGAATGCGCTGCACAGCGACGTCACGAGCCGCCGCGACCGGACCGCGCTCAGTGTTGTCGCCGATGTCATCACGTTCCGCCCACGCGTTCGACTCGACGCTCTGCAGCGAAAGGCCTAACTGGCGATATCGCCGACCCTGAATTAAGCCAGCATTCCCGGCACAAAGTTGAAACAACCAACGAGTCTGATTCCAGACTAGGCAGCACTCAAACCAATCCAGCCGTGAATCCCCACGTAAAGTCCGACACTGATGATCAGCACGCTGGACAGATAAGGCGCGCGACGCGCGACCGCGCCAAGCCAAGGCCAGCGATTGGAAGCTTGTTTAGCGCCAATTGCCGCCGCCGCACCGACGGATACCAAAGTAAGCGCCAAACCAAGGCTGAAACACAGGACCAGCACGCCTCCCAAGGCGACTTCCTTGACCTGAAGGCAGAGCAGTAGAACGGTGATAGCCGCAGGGCAAGGAATCAGACCCCCGGTCAAACCGAACATGATGATCTGGCCAGTGGTGACCTCACGATTGGTAAAGCGCTTACGGATATCATTGGCATGGGCACGCTCATGTGCATCCTGATACCCATCTATCGACAGTTCCAGGCCTTCCAGCTCGGAATGCTCGTGACTGTGTCCGTGCTCCTGATAATCCAGATCGTAATCATGGGAATGGCCCGCATGCCCAAGACTCAAGCGAGCACTAAACTCATGAGGCTCAGGAATGTCGACGGTCGATTCCAGGAAACCTTCGCGCTCTACGAACGAGAACGCTTGAATGCTGCCATCTGAGCGGGTAGTCGTCAGTCGGACCTCTGCCGCTGGCCAGGCATGTCCACTCAACGCCTTCATGCGCCAGTGTGGGGGCATTCCCTTTTCGAAGATCGACAGTTCGATCCGCCCGTGCCCCGTATCAATGTGCTGAGTCTCATCGTGATGACCATGGTCATGGTCGCCGTGGTAGTGATCATAACCGTGCTCGAACTTGAATATCTGTTCGCCGCGCCAGGTACGCCACAGCATCCAGATCGCAATCAGAATGATCAGCGCGGAGGACGCGAGCTGGAAGTACGGTTCAGTAGTTTGAGCGTCCAGTCCTTTGCCCAGATACATGCCACCGATGGCAACCAACCACACCACTGCCGTGTGCGAGAGCGTTGCGGCCAAGCCCAGCAGCACCGCTTGCTTCACCGATCCACGAATGGCGACGATGAACGCTGCCATCATGGTCTTTGAATGGCCGGGCTCAAGCCCGTGCAACGCTCCTAACAGTATCGCGCTCGGGAAGTAGAGCCACGCGTGGGTGCCACCCTGTTGAAGCAGTTCTGCAAAATTTGGCATGACAGGGTCTACTTCGAGTAACGACGGATGGCTTCAAGCAACTCATCGACACCTTTAGCGCGCTCTTCATCGCTCAATTCAGGGTTAGCGACGTGAGCGTGCGCGTGAGCTTCGATAATTTCATCCATCAGACCGTTCATTGCCCCGCGTGTGGCCGCGACAAGATGCAGCGTTTTGGCGCAGTCCGCGTCCGACTCCAGCGCTCGCTCTATGGCCTGAACTTGTCCAGCGATACGTCGGACACGTTTCAACAAGTCGTTTTTTTGCCCATGAACATGCGACATACCATACCCCCCTACCCTATATTGATTCGCATGCTCACCGAGAAACCAGGAATTCGCAAGCCGGCATTTGAGTGGGTCACAGCCAGCTCTGCGGGTGAAGCTGACAAAACTGTAATCTTTGGCTCAGCCTTCTGAAAGGTTGCACCCATTACGCTCTTCATCGAACTTGGCAGTATCTCCTGTTTGCTCTGTCATCCGACTGACTGGGAACAAAGCGCCATGCAACCTGAAACATCAAGACGAACCTTTGTGAAGGGACTCGCCGCTGCCGGGATTCTCGGCGGCCTCGGGCTATGGCGCACACCTGTCTGGGCGATCACCAGTCCCGGCGAGGCGAATGTCCTGGCCGGTACTGATTTCGACCTGATCATCGGTGAAACCCCGGTCAACATCACCGGCAACCCGCGCACCGCGATGACCATCAACGGCGGCATTCCCGGTCCTCTGCTGCGCTGGCGCGAAGGCGACACGGTCACGTTGCGGGTGAGGAACAAACTCAACGCTGATACTTCCATCCACTGGCACGGCATTCTGCTGCCGGCCAACATGGACGGCGTGCCGGGCCTGAGCTTTCATGGCATTGAACCGGGCGGGATGTATGTCTATCAATTCAAGGTCCGGCAGAACGGCACTTACTGGTATCACAGTCATTCGGGGTTTCAGGAACAGTCCGGCGTTTACGGCCCATTGGTGATCGATGCCAGGGAGCCGGAGCCGTTCCAGTACGACCGCGATTACGTGGTGATGCTGACCGACTGGACCGACGAAGACGCGGTCGGTTTGATGAAGACGTTGAAAAAACAGTCGGACTACTACAACTACAACAAGCGCACCGTGGGTGACTTCATCCACGACGTCAGTGAAAAAGGTTGGGGCTCCACGGTCGCAGATCGAAAGATGTGGGCTGAAATGAAGATGAACCCCACGGATCTGGCCGACGTCAGCGGCGCGACTTACACCTACTTGATGAACGGCCAGTCGCCCGACATGAACTGGACGGGGGTGTTCCGGCCCGGCGAGAAACTGCGCCTGCGCTTTATCAACGGCTCCGCCATGACCTACTTCGACGTACGCATTCCCGGCCTGAAAATGACGGTGGTCGCCGCAGACGGTCTGCACGTCAAACCGGTGAGCGTCGACGAGTTTCGCATCGCGGTGGCGGAGACATTCGATGTGATCGTCGAGCCGACCCAGGACGCCTACACCTTGTTCGCTCAGTCGATGGATCGCACTGGCTATGCCCGTGGCACGCTGGCGGTGACGACGGGTGTGTCCGCACCGATACCACCACTGGACCCGAGGCCGCTGGTGACCATGGATGACATGGGTATGGGCGGTATGGATCACGGCGGTATGGGCGGCGCGGCGACATGGCGGGCATGGATCACAGCCAGATGACGGGTGTGGACCACCGCTCGATGCAAGGCATGGACAGCATGTCCGGCATGGATCACAGCGGTATGGCTGGAATGGGCGAAATGCAGTCCCACCCCGCGACGGAAAGCAACAATCCACTGGTGGACATGCAAGCCATGACCACCTCACCCAAGCTTGATGACCCTGGCCTCGGCCTGCGTGACAACGGTCGTCGCGTCCTGACCTATTCCGACCTGCGCAGCACCTTCGAAGACCCGGATGGCCGCGACCCCGGCCGCACCATAGAACTGCACCTCACTGGCCACATGGAAAAGTTCGCCTGGTCATTCAACGGCGTGAAGTTCTCCGATGCCGAACCCCTGCGCCTCAAGTATGGCGAGCGGGTTCGGGTGGTGCTGGTCAACGACACGATGATGACTCACCCCATCCATCTGCACGGCATGTGGAGCGATCTCGAAGACGAAAACGGCCAGTTCATGGTACGCAAACACACCATCGACATGCCGCCAGGCTCACGGCGCAGTTATCGGGTGACCGCCGACGCGCTCGGCCGCTGGGCCTATCACTGCCACCTCCTGTATCACATGGAAATGGGCATGTTCCGTGAAGTTCGCGTGGAAGAATGAGGCGCTACCCATGATCAGGATCACTCCGATTTCTTTGGCGCTCGTGACCGCGAGCCTGACACTTTCCTCGGCAATGGCCGCCACGGACGACATGCAGAACATGGATCATAGCCAGATGCAGGGCATGGACCACAGCCAGATGCAAAGCATGGACGACGGCCAAATGCAGCCTGCCGCGCCTACCGAAAGCCGCACGCCGATTCCGGCATTGACCGATGCCGATCGCGCCGCCGTGTTCGTCAGCCCGGGTGGGCATAACGTGCACGACTCCGCGCTCAATACGTACTTCCTCGCCGACAAACTTGAATGGCAGGACGCCGATGACGGCAGCACCCTGGCCTGGGATATCTCAGGCTGGATCGGCGGCGATATCGACCGCCTGTGGCTGCGCTCCGAAGGCGAACGTACCAACGGCAAGACCGAAGATGCGGAAGTCCAGGCACTGTGGGGCCACGCCATCTCCCCGTGGTGGGACGTGGTAACCGGCGTTCGGCAGGATTTCAAACCCGGCGACCCGCAAACCTGGGCGGCGTTCGGCGTGCAAGGCATGGCGCTGTACAACGTTGAAACCGAAGCCACGGCGTTCATCGGTGAAGGTGGCCAAACCGCCGCGCGACTGGAAGGCGACTACGACATCCTGCTGACCAACCGACTCATTTTGCAGCCAACCGCCGAACTTAATTTTTACAGCAAAAACGACCCGCAACGAGGCATCGGTTCTGGCTTGTCTAACACTGAAGCGGGCCTTCGCCTGCGTTATGAAATCCGCCGGGAGTTTGCGCCTTACATCGGCGTGACCTGGAACCGCACCTACGGCAACACCGCTGATTATGCTATGGACGACGGAGAGGATCGCAGTGAGGCACGTCTCGTCCTTGGTGTTCGGCTGTGGTTCTAGAGCGCGTCAACTAACAATCACAATAATTACCGCTTGAAGCGGTGAGAGGCCTTGTATGCGATTAATCAAAACCACCGCTGTTGCCATCGCACTTTCTAGTGCACTGCTTATGAGCACGTTCGCTCAGGCGCACCCGAAATTGCTCTCCTCCACCCCGGAGGAGGGCGCGGATGGTGCGGCCCCCGGCAAGATCGAACTGCACTTTTCCGAAAACCTCATGACCCAGTTCTCTGGCGCGAAACTGGTCATGACCGAAATGCCCGGTATGGCCCACTCCCCGATGCCCATGAAGGCCAAAGTCTCTGGCGGCAGCGACCCGAAAATCATGGTTATCACGCCGCTCTCTCCATTGCCCGCTGGTAGCTATAAAGTCGAATGGCGCGCGGTGTCATCGGACACTCATCCGATCACCGGCAACGTTTCGTTCAAAGTGAAGTAACTGATGAGCGATTGGGCCAGCATTGCCCTGCGCTTCGGCTTGTACCTAGATTTGATGCTGCTCTTTGGCGTGGCGCTTTTCGGGTTGTACAGCCTGAAGGGACGAGAGCGAGTGTCGGGTGCCGTGTTGCCGTTTCGGTCTATGTTGGCGGGGACGACGGCGCTGGGTGTGCTGGTGTCTGTCGCCAGCATGGTAGTGATGGCGAGCGTTATGAGTGGGGAGTCGGACTTCGCTGAGCTGCGTCCGCATATTGAAATGATGGTATTCGAGACGGACGTAGGGATTGCCTGGGTCGTTCGAATCATCGCGTTAGTTGTTGGCAGTTTAGCGGTGATGCTCAACCAACGTGCGCCTGGCGTCAGCTTGTTGGTCGCAGCTATTGCCGGCGGTATCGCCCTGGCCAGTCTTGCCTGGAGCGGTCACGGGGCGATGGATGAAGGCAGTCGTCGTTATTGGCATTTTGCGATGGACATATTGCACCTGCTGGCGGCAGGCGCCTGGCTTGGTGCATTAGTCGCTTTTGCCAGAATGACAATGCTCGACAAGCTGCAAAGCGAAGAGAGCATCAGTTTGCTGGCCCGGGCCGTCAACCGATTCGAATCGGTGGGCGCTTTGATCGTAGTCGTCATCACGGTCACAGGAATCGTGAACTACTTGTTCATCGTGGGCCCAAAACTCGATGCCGTGCTTCTAAGCACCTACGGGACTTTGCTGATCATCAAAGTGGTGTTGTTTGCCGGGATGCTGGTGCTGGCCGCACTGAACCGATTTCACCTTGGCCCGCTTTTGGAGCGGTCGTTGCGGGAGGGGGAATATCGAGTGGCGGCTGATGCGTTAAGGCGCAGCGTGTTGGTCGAGTTATCGACAGCGGTTTTGATTGTGGGGCTAGTGGCTTGGTTGGGAACGCTAATGCCCGATATAGAGATAACATCCAAATAGCGTTGCCAAAATTCGTCCATCATCGTTATTGCGAGCGAGCAGGAGCTTGACCTCCTGCTTGGCCATGGGTACGTCGGGCTCCTCCATGAAACCAAAGTGCAGACAGCTTCGGAAAAAGCCTTCGCCAAAAGCGTCAACCTCAAACTGGCGTTCCGCAGCACCCGAGGACTGTCTTCGGAGGTTGGCAGTTTGAACCTGCCCTGGGACACCACTTGTTTTTCAGCATCGCGCTGTAAAAAAGCCCCTCCGGAGAAATCCTCCAGCGGGGCTTTTTTGTGCGGTCAACCCGACGACCTACATGGCAAGTGCGGCATTGCTGTGCCTTACTCCTCGTACCACTCAGGGAGCGAAGCGATGCGACGCAGAGGTGCACAGTTCTGGTTATGGACCAACACTCGGCTACCTCTCCACGTCCATGAAGAAGTGCTCAGCGACGGTGTGCAGGTCGAAGTGCAGGCGCGGATCACTCATGAGGGCATTACACAGGTATTCATTGGTATTTATGCTGACAGTGGCTGGGCAATTTGCGAGGAGTTTCACGAAAGGACGGTGGGCGAATATTACTGCGTAGCGTTGCAGTGGGGCGCTCAACGGGCAAGAGAACTGGTCGCGGACACTCAGGCGTTTGTCGCGCCGCATCGGGTGCAGTTGACGTTGGCGACGGTGATCACCGATGAGCCGACGCTGGCGCTGCGGCGGATGGAAATGACGGATCGGGAGCGATTGAAGATCCGTTCCGAAGATGCCTGGTCGGAATACCTGGCTGCCAAGTTGGCGATGCTTGAGCTGATGCGCGCCACCAAAGTCGATCCCACGATCTGGGCGGACCACAAGGAGCGACTGCGGCAGGCGATTGATCGGCGCGTCTGTGTGCAACGCGCCTATTTGCGCTGACTCATTCGGCCAGCTCCTGGCTCTGTTCTTCATGCTGACGTTTGTGCCCGGTCAGGTCCCGGGCGATCTTCACGTAGCCCTGCAGGTTATCGCCGCTGAGCAGGGTCACCTCGCCGCTGCAATAGAACCGGCTGCCATCCTTGCGCAGGTGCCAGCGTTCGTCTTCGCTGCGGCCGTGGGTGCGAACCGCCAGCAATTCGTCTTCAGGCGCACCGGCGGCGCGGTCTTCGGCGGAGAAAATAAAATCGTAGTAAGCGCCTTCGGCCTCGCTCTTGCTGTAGCCGAAAATCAGCTCGGCGCCCTTGTTCCAACTGGTGATCACCCCTTGTTCGTCGAGGGTGATGATCGCGTAATCGCGGGTGCTTTCAGCCACCAGGCGCATGCGTTCTTCGCCAAGGCGCAGTTCTTCTTCGGCCGCCCGGCGTTTGGTGATGTCGATGAACGTCAGCACCGTGCCGTCGATATGATCTTCGCTGGAGCGGTAGGGCAGCAGGCGGGCGATGTACCAGCGGTTGTCGGTGCTGCTGACTTCGCGTTCGATCATGTTCAATGACTCGAACACCAATGCCGCGTCGCCCACCAGCTCTTCGTAGTGCAAGCGATGGGTGATGTCGAGCAGCGAGCGGCCGGTATCCACCGGCAACATGCTGAAGATGTCAGTGGCGCGTGGCGTGAACCATTTGATTCGCATGCTGCGGTCGACGAACACCGTGGCAATGTCGGTCGAGGCGATCAGGTTGGTCAGGTAGTCGTTGATCTTGTCGGTTTCTTCGACTTTGGTCTTCAGCTCTTCGGTGGCCGAGCGCAGTTCTTCGTTGATTGCCTGCATTTCTTCGTTGGAAGCCTTGAGCTCTTCGCTGGAGACTTCCGATTGTTCGAGGGTGTCCTGCAAGTGCAACTTGGTGCGCTGCAGTTCGCGCTCAAGGTTGGACAATACCTGGCTTTCGGTTAGCAGCAGGATGGTGGCGGCCTGTTCGGAAGGATCGACTTCGGCCTCTTCGAAAATCACCAGGACGAACTCGCCGTCCGACTCATCGTCCTTATAAGGCTGGGCCATCAGGTCGACCTTGTAGCGTCGATTGTCACGGCTGATGGGCACCGCGCGGGATTTCACTACCAAACCGCTCTGCTGGACCTGAAACAGCGTGGTGCGGATTTCAAGGCGTAATTCCGGAAGGATCAGCGTCAGCAGGTTACGCGACAACTCGCCGCCAACATGGCGCAGGAAACGCCCGGCGCTTTCACTCATGTGCAGGATGTCGGCGTTGGCATCGACAATCATGCTCGGTGGCGCCGCGCGCTCGAGCGCGCGCTGATGAATGTCGCCAAAGGACAGCTTGCGCTGCACCGCGCTTTGCGGCGCCTCGCGGGAAACATTGGTGCGCACGTAACCACCGCGCGGCATGGTCGGGGTGTGTCGGCTATTGGCTGTACCGGTCTTGGCGCGGAAGATCCGGTTACGCTTGTCTACCGGGGCGAACAGCTCGTGGCAAGCATCGGCGCTCTCGGAAGTCCCCAGGAACAGGAAGCCACCCGGGCGCAGCGCAAAATGGAACATTTGCAGGATTTCACGCTGCACTTCGCGATCCAGGTAGATCAGCAGGTTGCGGCAAACGATCAGGTCAATCTGCGAGAAGGGCGGGTCGGATAACAGGCTGTGTTTGGCAAACAGGACCTTTTCGCGGATCTCCTTGCGAATCCGGTAGTGGTCGTCTTCCTTGACGAAGTAATGCCGCAGGCGCGTCGGCGGCACATCGGTCACGATCGCTTGCGGGTACAGACCGGCTCGGCCGATGCTGATGGCGCGCTCGTCGATGTCGGTGGCGAACAGTTGCAACGAGGCTTTGCTGGTGTCCAGTTGCAGCTGATCATTGAGCAGCATCGCCAGGCTGTAGGCTTCTTCCCCCGTGGAACAGCCGGCCGACCAGACGCGGATTTCTTCTTTCTCGGGCTGCGCTGACACGGCGGCACTGACCAGTTGCGGCAGCACGTCCCGTTCCAGGGCTTCGAACGCCTCGCGGTCGCGGAAGAAATTGGTCACGCCAATCAACATGTCGCCCAGCAGGGCTTTGGTTTCTTCGGGGTTGTTTTGCAGGTAGCGGAAATAGGCGCTCAAGTCGGGTTGGGCCGTGACCTGCATCCGACGCTCGATCCGCCGCAACACGGTCGCGCGTTTGTAGTGCTTGAAATCATGACCGGTGCCGGTGCGCAGCTGGATCAGGATGTCGTGGAGCATTTGTTCGGCGAGCGCCGCGTCACGCTCGGACACGGACGCGAAGGTTTGCAGTTCCGGGTCGTTGGCGGTGAGCAGGCTGATTTCCTGCGAGTTTTGCCACAGCTCCAGCAGCTTTTGCGGCATTTCCACCACCGGCAACACCAGATCGACATTGCCGGTCTCGATGGCGGCGCGGGGCATGCCGTCGAACTCGGCATCTTCCGGCGCCTGGGCCACGGTAACGCCACCGTGTTCCTTGATGCGCGACAACCCGACCGCGCCATCGGAACCGCTGCCCGACAGCACCAGGCAGAAGGCGCGTTCACGGTGGACTTCGGCCAGGTCGCGGAAGAACAGGTCGATTGAGGCGTGTTGCCCCTCGCGCGGGTCGTTGCTGCTGACCTCAAGCACACCGTCACTCATCGTCAGCCGCTGAGCCGGTGAAATGACGTAGACGTGGTTTTTCTCGATACGCACCGTCTCGGTGACCAGCAGGACCGGCATCCGGGTCGATTCCTGGATGATTTTGTCAGCGAGGCTCTGTTGATCGGGCGACAGGTGAAGAATGATTACGAAGGCCATGCCGTTGTCGTGCGGCATGTTTTCGAAAAACAGTTTGATGGCTTGCAGTCCGCCCGCCGACGCGCCAATGCCGACCACCGGGAAGTCCAGGTTGCTGGGGCTCAGGGCCTTTCGCTCTGGATCTACGGACGGTGGGGGAGTGGTGGTCATGACTTCAGCCTTTATCGGCGACGGGGGAGTCGAGTTCAAGAGGAGGTAAACGCGCTCCAATGAAGCAGGATAATCCCGTTTTTCAATAACACCCTCAAATATTTAGAGACACTTGAACGGCGGGATTTCTCAAGGGAACGGCACTACTGGCCGATAACCCGAACGGTCATGGTCTTCTTCTCAAATTGCCTGGAAATCTTCGATGCTGTCGTATCACCAAAAGAGTTTTCTGATCGTCGATGATTTCTCGGATTTCCGCAGTTCCGTCAGGTCCATGCTGCGTGAACTGGGGGTCAAGGACGTCGACACCGCGGATACCGGTGAGCAGGCGCTGCGCATGTGTTCGCAGAAGGCCTACGATTTCATCCTGCAGGATTTCCACCTTGGCGACGGCAAGAAGAACGGCCAGCAAGTCCTCGAAGACTTGATGATCGAGAAGCTGATCAGCCATGAAAGTGTGTTCGTCATGGTCACCGCCGAAACCAGCCAGGCCATGGTGCTCAGCGCGCTGGAACACGAGCCTGACGCTTACTTGACCAAGCCGTTCAACCGTTCAGGCCTGGCCCAGCGCCTGGAGCGTCTTGAACAACGAAAGAATTTGCTCAAGCCGATCCTGCAAGCGCTCGATCGTGGCAAGCCGCTCGAAGTGCTCAATGCCTGCATCGAGCTGTGCAAAAAAGACATCCGTTACTCGCCGCTGTGCCTGCGTTACCGCGCGGACGCCTTGCGCGACCTGAATCAGAACGAAGCGCTGGAGCGCCTATACGACAGCATCATTGCCGATCGCCCCTTGCCGTGGGCGTTTGCCGGGCTGGGCAAGTTGCTGTTCAAGCGCGGCCAGGTCAGCCAGGCCAAAGGCATCTACGAAAAAGCCCTGAAAGTGTTTCCGATGATGCCGGCGCTGTATGACGGCATGGCCGATGTGCTGGTGGTCGAAGGGGATAACAAGGGCGCGCAGAAAGTATTGGAAGAGGCGATTCGCCTGTCGCCGCTGGCCGTGCGTCGGCAAGCGCTGCTGGGCAAACTGGCGATGGCCAACGAAGATTTCGACACGGCCTCCAAGGCGTACCGCCAGGCTGTTTCCCAAGGCGCGCAATCGCGCTTCAAGGATGCCGAAAGCAACCTCGGCCTGGCTCACGCCTTGATCAGCAAAGGCAGCGAGAAAGGTCTGGATACCCGCACCCGACTGGAAATCAACACGACCCTCAGTCTGGTGGCCAAGGAAAACCCCAGCGATCCCGGCCTGCAGATTCGTGCGCGACTGATGAAAGCCACCAGCTTGTTGCTCAACGACGCCGAAACCGCCGAGAAGCTCACCGAGCAGGCGATGATGCGACTCGATGGCATGGAGCAGTTCATGAGCGCTGAAGCGGCGCTGTTGGTGGCCAAGCAGCTGCAAATGCTTGGCCAGGCGAGCGCCGGTGCGTCGATGCTGAAAAACTGTGCGGAAATCTACGGTGACGATCCGGTGGTGATGCAAGGCATCGCCAAACTGACCGATGACCCGACGATTCTCAGCCAGAGCAACGCGGCCTCCGAACTCAACCGTCAAGGCGTGCAGGTGTACAAGACCGGCAACCTGGCGGAAGCCCGGGCGGTGTTTCGCAAGGCCCTGCACATGCAGCCGAAGAACATCAGTATCGCGCTGAACATGGCGCAGTCGCTGCTGCACGGCACGGACACCAGCGTGCCTTCGGCCGAACTTGACGAGTGTCGGTCCTGCTTGAAACTGGTCGGCATGATGCCCGACACCGACGCGCGTTATCCGCGCTACCAGAAACTGAAAATCAAGGCGTTCAGCGGATGAGCCAAGACAACTCTGCACTGGATTTTTCCACGGTGATTGCCTCCACCGTGCACGACATGAAGAACTCGCTGGCCATGCTGATGCAGGCCCATAGCCAATGGCTGGCGCGCTTGCCGGATCCGGAGCAGCAAAGCCCGGAGCAGGGCGTCATCGAGTACGAGTTCGCTCACCTCAACGGCATGCTCGTGCAGTTGCTGGGGCTGTACAAACTGGGCGTCAATCAGATGCCATTGCAGCCGGCCTACCATGATCTGGATGATTTCCTCGAAGCGCAGTTGGCCTGTCATCAAGAGGTGTTCGCCAGTCGCGGCATTGTCGCGACCTATGAAGTCGACCCGTTGAGCCCCCTGGGTTTCTTCGACCGGGAGCTGGTTGCCTCGGTGCTGGCCAACACCATCACCAACGCCATTCGTTACGCCCGCCAGACGCTGCTGATCAGCGTCAGCGATGAGGACGGTCAATTGGTGCTGACCATCAACGACGATGGCGACGGTTACCCAGCCGGGATGATCGAGCTTCAGTCGGATTATGTGCAGGGCATCAACTACAGCAGTAGCAGCACCGGCCTGGGCTTGTACTTCGCCGGACGGATCGCCGCGCTGCACCAGCGCAACGGCGTGGGCGGGCGCACCCGAATCAGCAACGGCGGCCCATTGGGCGGCGGTCTGTTCAGTCTCTACCTCCCCTGATAAACACGATCCTATGTAGGAGCTGTCGAGTGAAACGAGGCTGCGATCTTTGCTTTTCAAGATCAAAAGATCGCAGCCTCGTTTCACTCGACAGCTCCTACGAGGAGGAACGTGATTTCTTTGTGTGCGCTGCTTGATATTCCGAACAGGCGGAGCCTATTTTGTACGGGTCGCCGTTCGCGGCTCGCACAATTACAAAGGATTGCGTCATGACAACCGATGGCCAGCGTTCACTCGCGCAGCGATTGACGGGCATTGATGAGATTGAATGTGTCACGCCGGATTTGAACGGCGTGCCCCGTGGCAAGGTAATGACCGCCGAGGGGTTTCTCGAGGGACGGCGTTTGCAGATGGCGCGGGGTGTGCTGCTGCAATGCATCATGGGCGGATACCCGCCAGCACGATTTTACGGCAGCGATGATGGCGACCTGGCGCTGGTGCCTGACCCTGCGCACATCCACCGCTTGCCCTGGAGCGATCAGCCGCGGGCAATGGCCATTTGCGACGCCGATGAACTGACCGGCGAGAGCTCGAAGCTGTCGACCCGTGGTCAACTCAAGGCGGTCATCGCGCGTTACGCGGCCCTGGGCCTGGCGCCGGTGGTGGCGACCGAGCTGGAGTTCTTCGTGTTCGCGCCCAATCCCGACCCGACGCAACCGTTCCAGCCACCGCTGGGCCTGGACGGTCGGCGTGAGGAAGGGCATTCGGCGTTCAGTGTCAGTTCCAACAACGGCTTGCGGCCGTTCTTCACTGAGGTCTACGCCTGCATGGCGGCCCTGGGCTTGCCACGCGACACCTTCATGCACGAGATGGGCGTCAGCCAGTTCGAGATCAACTTGCTGCACGGCGATCCATTGCTGCTGGCCGACCAGACGTTCCTGTTCAAACATCTGCTGAAAGAGGTCGCGCTCAAGCACGGCCTGACCGTGGTCTGCATGGCCAAGCCGCTGGCGCACACGCCGGGGAGTTCGATGCACATTCACCAGAGCATCGTCGAGATCGGCAGCGGCCGGAACGTGTTCAGCGACGAGGCCGGTCAGCCGACGGCAACCTTCCGGCATTTCATTGGTGGCCAGCAGGCCGGGATGGCGGATTTCACCGCGCTGTTTGCGCCGAACGTGAATTCCTATCAGCGCTTGTGCCATCCGTTTGCCTCGCCGAACAATGCCTGCTGGTCCCACGATAACCGGGCCGCCGGATTGCGCATTCCGGCCAGTTCACCGGCCGCTCGTCGGGTCGAGAACCGCTTGCCGGGGGCCGACGCGAATCCGTATCTGGCGATCGCCGCCAGCCTTGCCGCCGGTTTGCATGGCATCGAAAACCAACTGGAGCCGAGCGAGGCGATCCAGGGTGAGTTCGAAGTCCCGGATAATCTTTCGTTGCCGTGTACCTTGCACGCCGCTCTTGAGCGTCTGAAACGTAGTCAATTGGCGAAGGAACTGTTTGGCAAGGAGTTCATCGAAGGCTACGTCGCTTCGAAGACCATGGAGTTGACCAGCTTCTTTGATGAAATTACTCCCTGGGAGCGCCGTGTCCTGGCCACCCAGGCCTGACGACCTGTCGTCTTCGGGCTATCTTTTCGGATAGCCCGTTTCTCACCGCAAGGAGCCGCTCGGAACGCCGATGCGCCAAATCTGGAAACCTTTTCGAGCGCTTTATTTTGCCTCGCTGATGATGTTGATCGGCTCAGGCTTGCTGAGTACGTACCTGGGCTTGCGCCTGGCGGCGGATAACGTCGACAGCCTGTGGGTCGGTGCGTTGATGGCGGCCAACTATTTCGGCCTGGTGCTGGGCGGCAAGATCGGTCACCGACTGATCGCCCGGGTCGGGCACATTCGCGCCTATTCAGCCTGCGCCGGGATCGTCGGCGCGGCCGTGCTTGGCCACGGCCTGGTCGACTGGCTGCCGGCCTGGATATTCCTGCGGGTGATCGTCGGCCTCGGCATGATGTGCCAGTACATGGTCATCGAAAGCTGGCTGAATGAGCAGGCCGAAGCGTCGCAGCGCGGCACGGTGTTCAGCGGCTACATGATCGCTTCTTACCTGGGGCTGGTACTCGGTCAGTTGATTCTGGTCATGCACCCGGCCTTGGGCCTGGAACTGCTGATGCTGGTCGCCCTGTGCTTTGCGCTGTGCCTGGTGCCGGTGGCCCTCACACGTCGTATTCACCCGGCACCGCTGCATCCCGCGCCGATGGAACCGCGGTTCTTCATCAAGCGGGTACCGCAGTCATTGAGCACGGTGCTGGGGGCGGGGCTGATCATTGGCTCCTTCTACGGTCTGGCGCCGCTGTATGCCTCGCAGCAAGGGTTGTCCACCGAGCAGGTCGGTCTGTTCATGGGTAGCTGCATTTTTGCCGGATTGCTGGTGCAGTGGCCGTTGGGCTGGCTGTCCGACCGTTATGACCGGGCGCTGTTGATCCGCTGTTTTGCGGTGGTCCTGGCCCTGACCGCGTTGCCGCTGGCAATCATGCAGCAGGTACCGCTGGAGGTTCTGTTTGTCGCCGGGTTCTTCTGTTCGCTGGTGATGTTCTGCCTGTATCCGCTGGCGGTGGCGTTCTCCAATGACCACGTCGAAGGCGATCGTCGCGTGTCCCTGACCGCAATGTTGCTGGTGACCTACGGCGTTGGCGCCAGTATCGGGCCGTTGGTGGCCGGTGTGCTGATGAAGCTGTTTGGCAGCCACATGCTGTATGCCTTCTTCAGTTTCTTCGCGTTGGTGCTGGTGTGGCGGATCCGCCCGAAAGCAGTCACCAACCTGCACCAGGTCGAAGATGCGCCGCTGCATCACGTGGCCATGCCGGACAGCATGTCGAGTTCACCGCTGGTGGCGTGCCTTGACCCGCGGGTCGATGAACAGGTGGTGCAGGACCAGATGCAGAACCCGATCAACCCTGATCCGGAGCCCGAACTCGAACCCGAGCCGGATCCCGAAACCGATCCACCGCCAGAAGACCCGGATGCAGGTCGCGAGCAAAGCTTTACCGAGGCCAGGCCTTAAAGCTGGCGCATAAAAAAACGGGCAGTCACCGCAAGGGACTGCCCGTTTTTTGTTGAAGCGTCGTATCAGAGGTCGTCTTTATCGAAGCGGCGTGCTTCACGCTGGAGCTGATAGACGAATCGCTCGACCTGACGCTGCACCAGTCCGCTCATGTTGTGGAAGCGGATGCCGGCGAAGGTGGTGGAGATTCTTTCTTCGAAGTGCAGGTAACGCAGTTCCACCGGCGCAGTCATGCTGCCGAACGGCAGATCGGCGATAAAGCGGTCGTAGACCTGACCCAATTGCAGCCTGGCGGTGATGTCACCTTCAAAGCGCAGCTTGCAGCCAGTGGCCGAGATGTCCAGCAGCTTGCCTCTGATCGGGAACTTGAGCTTTTCACCGCCCAGTTCGACATCGACCAGTTGCGCCAGCTTCAACGCAGCCCGGAAGGCATTGCGGCGCTGGTGGTAGACCACTTCATCGGGGAGGGTGCCACGGTAGCAGCGATCACCGGATTCATCGATGGTCAGCAGGCCATTGCTTTCCCAGGCAATGCGCACGCCGTCGTGGAAACCTTCAACCCGAAACGACTCGCCGGCCAGCAGATAACGTTCGCCGTCGCGAGGCACCATTTCGTCCAGGGCAATGCTGTTGCCGTCACGGTCGACGTCCACCAGATAGCTCTGGAAGCGCTGGCTGCGTTCGTGGAACGTGATGATCAGCGGGTCATGGCTCTCTTGCAGCTGCCGCAGACTACCGGCGATCTCCATCGGCGTGGATAGCACCTTGGGTGGCTGCGGAGCATCTTCCGCGTTTAAGGCATTGAACACGGTTCATCATTCTCCAGACAAAATTTGACTGCGACTTGCTAGCATACTGCCAGCATGTGGCGCGTCTTGATAGAGCGTGCTCATTAACAGGCTCAAGCCTGACTAAGCGGGCGCGGCTTCGCTAGCATGGAGGTTGATCCGCGGGCATCGTAAAGCGCTGGCGGTTCGCCGCCGGTGAGGATTTTCAGCTGATTGGCCGTGGCGGCCTGCTGGACCAGGATCGACTGGCCATTATTGACGTTGGCCGCCTGGCATTGAGCCAGGAGATCGGTCAGTTTGTCGCTCTGTTCCAGCAATTGATCGCCGATGCTCGACTGGCTGGCAAGTTGCTCCAGGCCGTTGCGATTGGTCGGCAGATTCAGGCTGGCGAGGATTTCACTGCGCTTGCGGCCATGCTGTTCCAGCAGAATGATCATTGCCTGTTTCTGCGCCAGAATATCTTCGAGCAGCGGCATGTCGCGACCGTGCAACGCGATGGATTCGGTTTGCAGTAACTCCAGCAAGTATTGTGCTGGAGCAAAGTCGTCGGTGATCAGTTGCAGTAAATTAGTGTCGTGCATGGCTGGCCTTGGGGTTTAAGCGTCCAAAAGCCTGGCGCAGGCCGTGGCCTAGCGCTGGGCTTCGAAGTTGAGCAGTTTGCTGGCTACACGGTTGCTGTCGACTTTATAGCTGCCATCGGCAATCGCTGCTTTCAACTCGGCCACGCGGGCGTTGTCGACGGCAGGCTGATCGCGCAGCTTGTCAGTGACCTTCTGCAACTGTTGAGCCTCATTGCTGAGGTGTACCGATTCCCCGCTTTTGGCGGTACTGGCCTGTTCGGCCGGGGTATTCAGCGGCGCGGATTTGCCGGTTTCGGCAGTTTCCTTCGCGGTGCTGGTACGCGTACTACCGGTAAGTGACGAGGAGCTGTTCAAACGGCTGAAATCGATGACCATGATAAAAAACCTCTGGGTATTTGGACGCTTGCCATGTTTTCGGCTCTCCCTGCGAAAACTTTAGGCCCATTTATCAATGAGCTTGCATGCGCCAGCGCTAGTCCTGCCTGCGGCACAGTTTAGGGAACAGCCGGGCGGCGCGCCATCTTTCACCCACAGATCGTTCTACATGGCCACTTCCACCTGGCCGGGCGCAGTGACTTGCGCCTTGATGACCCGCTGGGAGTTGAGGTTTTTCACACGAATCTGTTCACGCAGGCCGCCGTTGGACAGGGCTTCGCCCGGCATACGCACACTGAGCGTACCACTGCGGGCGGTAATCACCACCTGATCGCCCTTGCTGATGACTTCGGCCTGTTCGAGATGAACCAGCGTCAGCACCTGATTGGCGACCGTTGGTCGGGTAAGTTTCTGCCCGACAGCCTGATCCATGGAGGTGAAATAACCCTGGTTGATCAGGCTGATATCCCGCTCGCGCAACATGACGTCGCCGGGCTCGATGACCCCGGCGCGTTTAAGTGGGCGCGTGGTCGTGACAACGTCTCGAAACAGGCGGACTTGAGCGGGCACGAAGACTGTCCAGGGGGATGTGCTGTCGCAACGGACCTTGACCGTCACCCGCCCGATCGGGGTCGCCGGGCTCTCCAGGGTGGCTGTCAATTCCTTGTCGCACATGGGCATGCGCAGTCGTGGATCGAGCTGGTTGACCTCGATTTCGTAGCGGCCTTCCGTTTGACTGGTGGCCAAATAGTCTTCTACGGTGAATTCAAGAAAGCCCTGAGTGACGCCGATAAGCATGTCAGGCAAGGTAACCGCGTCAGCAAGGGCAGGGCTGCCAGCGTTGAACAGGCAAACGGCCGACATCGCGCAAAGCAATTTGCGGGAAGTTGATGTCAGGCGTCGGAAAAATGTCGGTTCTGTGTTCATAAGAGTTAAAAAGCAAGCGCCGTGCCGTTTAGCAATAAATGTGCGTCGCAACACACTTAAGCGTTGGTGTAGGAGTCTGTGCATGGCTGGTGTAATGGATGCGGTAAACCAGCGCACGCAACTGGTTGGGCAGAATCGCCTTGAGCTGTTGTTGTTCCGTCTCGACGGCCAGCAGCTGTATGGGATCAACGTGTTCAAGGTTCGGGAAGTGCTGCAATGCCCCAAACTGACCGTGATGCCCAAGTCCAGTCCTGTCGTGTGCGGTGTGGCAAGTATCCGGGGGGCGACCATTCCAATTCTTGATCTGGCAATGGCGACCGGCTCCGGCGCACTTAAAGATCAGAGCAATCCCTTCGTAATCATCACGGAGTACAACACCAAGACCCAGGGTTTCCTGGTGCGCTCGGTGGAGCGCATCGTCAACATGAACTGGGAGGAGATTCATCCGCCACCCAAGGGCACGGGACGCGATCATTACCTGACAGCTGTGACTCGGGTCGACAATCAGTTAGTCGAAATCATCGACGTCGAGAAAGTGCTGGCGGAAGTGGCGCCGACACCGGAAGCGATTTCGGTCGGCGTGGTGGATGTCGAAACCCAGCACAAGGCGCTGTCCCTGCGCGTATTGACGGTCGATGACTCGTCGGTGGCGCGCAAGCAGGTGACCCGTTGCCTGCAGACGGTCGGCGTCGAAGTGGTGGCGTTGAACGACGGCAAGCAAGCGCTGGATTACTTGCGCAAACTGGTCGATGAGGGCAAGAAGCCGGAAGAAGAGTTCCTGATGATGATTTCCGACATCGAGATGCCGGAAATGGACGGGTACACGCTGACGGCCGAGATCCGCAACGACCCGCGCATGCAAAAGCTTCATATCATCCTGCATACTTCGTTGTCGGGTGTATTCAATCAGGCAATGGTCAAGAAGGTCGGTGCGGATGACTTCCTTGCCAAATTCCGTCCTGATGACCTGGCATCCCGGGTAGTCGACCGGATCAAAGCAGCAGATATCAGCTAGGGGCCTTCTGCCCCTGGTGGTTAACACGATTTAAGAGGCGGCATCTTTGTCTACGGGTAATTTGGATTTCGAACAGTTCCGGGTATTCCTGGAAAAAGCCTGTGGCATTTTGCTCGGTGAAAACAAGCAATACCTGGTCTCGAGCCGTCTCAACAAACTGATGGAGCAGCAAGGCATCAAGTCCCTGGGGGAGCTGGTTCAGCGCATCCAGACCCAGCCGCGCAGCGGTTTGCGCGAGATGGTGGTGGATGCCATGACCACCAACGAAACCTTGTGGTTTCGTGATACCTATCCGTTTGAAGTCTTGAAGAACAAGGTGCTGCCTGAAGCAATCAAGGCGGCCCCCGGCCAGCGTTTGCGGATCTGGTCGGCGGCGTGCTCGTCGGGTCAGGAACCGTATTCGCTGTCGATGTCCATCGATGAGTTCGAGCGCGTCAACATGGGCCAGCTGAAGATGGGGGTGCAGATTGTGGCCACCGACCTGTCCGGCACCATGCTGACCAACTGCAAGACCGGCGAGTACGACAGCCTGGCCATCGGCCGTGGTCTGTCGCCCGAGCGCCTTCAGCGTTACTTCGACCCCAAAGGGCCGGGACGCTGGGCCATCAAGGCGCCGATCAAGAGCCGCGTGGAGTTTCGCTCGTTCAACCTGCTGGACAGCTATGCGGCCCTGGGCAAGTTCGACATCGTGTTCTGCCGCAACGTGTTGATCTACTTCTCCGCCGAGGTGAAGAAAGACATCCTGTTGCGTATTCACAGCACGCTCAAGCCGGGCGGTTATCTGTTCCTCGGCGCCTCCGAAGCGCTGAACGGTTTGCCGGATCATTACCAGATGGTCCAGTGCAGCCCGGGGATCATTTACCAGGCGAAGTGATTCGTTGGCAGCATCACAAAAACGGGAGTCCTCAGGGGCTCCCGTTTTTTTGCCTGCCGTTATTTTTGAAAACACCACTAGACCCTGTAGGAGCGAGCCCTGTGGCGAGGGGATTTATCCCCGTTCGGCTGCGAAGCAGTCGTAAACGCGGTTTAACTTTGAAATGCCAGGGGCCGCTTCGCAGCCCAACGGGGATAAATCCCCTCGCCACAGGGCTCGCTCCTACAGTGAAAGAAGGTGTTCGTGAGAGGGGGGAAAGCGGCAGAAAAGCGGCAGGCGGCGGACATCGGTTGCCGCTTTTCTGGCATTGCCGCCTTGCCACTGCCGGCAAAGCCCCGGTTTACGGGCTTTTTTGAATTGGCACGCCGCTTGCTATGTCTCTGTTACGAAAAATCAGGTCACCCGAAGGTTTCCCGACATGAGCATCAGCTTCGATAAAGCGCTCGGTATTCACGAACAAGCCCTGGGCTTCCGCGCGCAGCGTGCCGAAGTCCTGGCCAACAACATCGCCAACGCCGACACCCCGAACTACAAGGCTCGGGACCTGGAATTCTCAAAAGTGCTTGCCGCACAGAACGAGAAAACCAAGGGCGGCACTTTTGCCTTGAACATGACCAACAACCGTCATATCGAAGCCGAAGGCCTGGGCAATGGCGACGAGTCGCTGATGTATCGCACGCCGATGCAGCCGTCGATCGACCAGAACACCGTCGACGCCCAGCTGGAACAGTCGAACTACGCGGAAAACGCCGTCGGCTTCCAGGCCAGCTTCACCCTGCTCAACAGCAAATTCAAAGGGCTAATGTCAGCCCTGCGCGGAGAGTAATTCATGTCTCTATCCAGTGTTTTCAACATTGCCGGTAGCGGCATGAGCGCCCAGACCACGCGCTTGAACACCGTGGCCTCGAACATCGCCAACGCCGAAACCGTCTCGTCGAGCATCGATCAGACCTATCGCGCCCGTCACCCGGTGTTCGCCACCATGTTCCAGGGCGGCCAGAGCGGCGGCAGCGATTCGCTGTTCCAGAACCAGGACGCCGCCGGTCAAGGCGTACAAGTGCTGGGCGTGGTCGAAGACCAGAGCAACCTTGACGCGCGTTACGAGCCGAACCATCCGGCCGCCGATGCCAAGGGCTACGTCTACTACCCGAACGTCAACGTCGTCGAAGAAATGGCCGACATGATTTCCGCCAGTCGCTCGTTCCAGACCAACGCTGAAATGATGAACACCGCCAAAACCATGATGCAGAAGGTCCTGACCCTCGGTCAGTGATAAGGGGCGACTCAGATGAGTGTTACCGATACCACCAGCAGCGTGAGCATCAAGGACGTCTTGGCCAATTCTTCGGTCAAGACCAACAACACCAGCAGCGACGGCCTGGCCGCGGCAACTAACAGCGCCACGGGCAAGCAGGCGTTGGGCAAGGATGCGTTCCTGCAGTTGCTGGTCACCCAGCTGAAAAACCAGAACCCGCTCGAGCCCCAGGACAACGGTGACTTCGTGGCGCAACTGGCCCAGTTCAGTAGCCTGGAAGGCATCACCACGCTTAACGATACGGTCAGCGGCATTGCCGGCAACTACAACTCCTCGCAGGCGCTGCAAGCGTCTTCGCTGGTGGGCCGTTCGGTGGTTGCGCAGACCGACACAGCCGTCGTCGATACCTCCAAGAGCTTCAACGGCACGGCGGTAGTACCGGCATCGGTGGATCCGGTCACGATCAAGATCACCGACGCCGATGGCAAAGTGGTCCGCACCATCGACCTGGGCAGCCAGAAGGCCGGCAACGCCAGTTTCATCTGGGACGGCAAAAACGATGCGGGCGAAGTGGCCAAGGCCGGCACTTACAAATTTGCCGCCACCGCGACCTACGACAGCCAGGCGACCTCGCTGGTGACTTACCTGCCGGCAACCGTTAACAGCGTGACCATCAGCCAGACTGGCGGTGAGTTGATGCTGAACCTGGCAGGCCTGGGCAGCGTTGCCCTGTCCAAAGTACAAACCATTGGTATATAGAGCCGACTAACACGGCACAAAGGAGTGGAATATGTCTTTCAATATCGGCCTTAGCGGTCTCTATGCAGCCAACAAACAACTGGACGTGACCGGCAACAACATCGCCAACGTCGCGACCACCGGTTTCAAATCGTCCCGTGCAGAATTCGAAGACGTGTACTCGGCCACTCGGCTGGGTACCGGCAGCAAGACCGTCGGTAACGGCGTGCGTCTGGCCAACGTTGCCCAGCAGTTTGGCCAGGGTGATGTGAACAACACCGGCAACGTGCTGGACATGGGTATCCAGGGTAACGGTTTCTTCATCCTCAGCGACAACGGTTCCCTGAGCTACACCCGTGCCGGTGCGTTCAAGACTGACGCTGAAAACTACGTCGTCGACAACAACGGCAACCGTCTGCAAGGTTACGGCGTTGATGACAACGGCAAGATCATCAATGGCGTGCTGACCGACCTGAAAATCGACACCTCGAGCCTGTCGCCAAAGGCGACCACTCGCGTCGACCAGACCATGAACCTTAACTCTTCGGAAACCCTTCCGACCGTTACGCCGTTCAATCCAGCCGAGCCATTGAGCTATAACAAGCCAATCTCCACGCCGATCTTCGACAGCCAGGGTAACCAGCACACTCTGGATCAGTATTACGTAAAAACCGGTACTAACGCGTGGACCGTGTACACCTTCGTGGACGGTCGTTCGCCTTCCAACCCGGCCACCGAGCCACCGGTGCCTGTGACGGCCAACGTGACCTTCAACTCTGACGGTACCGTCAACACCATGACCGGCAGTGCGGGTTTTGCCGTGACCGGCAAAACCTTCAATCTGACCGGTTGGGTGCCAGGCGTGGTAACCAACGGCAGCGTGACGCCGAAAGTCTGGGGTCCTAATGGTTCGGTTCCGGCCACTGGGGGGGTGAAATTCGACATGACCAAAACCACCTCTTTCAACTCGGCGACTGCTCGTACCCAGCAGTTTCAGGACGGCTACGCCACTGGCCAGATCTCCAGCCTGACCATCGACGAAAGCGGTGTCATGACCGCCAACTTCAGCAACCAGCAAACCAAGGCCATCGGCCAGGTAGCGGTCGCCAGCTTCGCCAACGAACAAGGCCTGCAGCCAATCGGTGGTACACGCTGGAAAGAAACCTTCGCCTCGGGCGTGGCCGGTGTCGATGCACCGAAAACCGGTACGCTGGGTGCGGTAGTGTCCAACTCCCTGGAAGAGTCGAACGTCAACCTGACCAACGAGCTGGTTGATTTGATCAAGGCGCAGAGCAACTACCAGGCGAACGCCAAGACCATCTCCACCCAGAGCACCATCATGCAGACCATCATTCAGATGACCTGATGCTGGTTGGCGCTGCATAAAGAGGCCCCTCGTGAGAGGGGCTTTTTTATGGCCGGGATTTGTCTCGGATGCCGAATTTTTCGTTGTCAGTGATGGCCCCTTCGCGGGCAAGCCTCTATACGTCGTCCATATGATCTACGCGATCCTGTAGGAGCGAGGCTTGCCCGCGAATGGCGCTCCGCGGTGTTGACTGAAATGACCGCGCTATCGTTCTTCGCGGGCAAGCCTCGCTCCTACGGGAGGCAAAAGAAAACCCCCGATCAATCCAGAGGACTGATCGGGGGTTATCCAGGTAAGCGCCTTTCAGCGCTTACCGGCTCAGCTCATTGGCAAGCTTCGCAATCCGGCTCGTCGATGGCGCAAGCCTTTGGCACTGGAGCAGGGCCGGCAGGAGCAGCCAGGACCGAATCTTCACCGTGGTTGCCGCCGCTGGAAACAGCGTTCAGCTTGCCGGTGTTGATGGTCGACTTCTCGGTGCTGGTCGCGGCCAGGGCACGGAGGTAGTAAGTGGTTTTCAGACCACGGTACCAGGCCATGCGGTAGGTCACGTCCAGCTTCTTGCCCGATGCGCCAGCGATGTACAGGTTCAGCGACTGAGCCTGGTCGATCCACTTCTGACGACGGCTTGCCGCGTCAACGATCCACTTGGTGTCCACTTCGAAGGCAGTCGCGTAGAGCTCTTTGAGTTCCTGCGGGATGCGCTCGATCTGTTGCACCGAACCGTCGTAGTACTTCAGGTCGTTGATCATGACCGAGTCCCACAGACCGCGAGCCTTCAGGTCGCGAACCAGGTACGGGTTGATCACGGTGAATTCGCCCGACAGGTTCGATTTCACGTAGAGGTTCTGGTAGGTCGGTTCGATCGACTGCGAGACGCCAGTAATGTTGGCGATGGTCGCGGTCGGTGCGATGGCCATGATGTTGGAGTTACGAATGCCTTTCTGTACACGGGCGCGAACCGGTGCCCAGTCCAGGGATTCGTTCAGGTCAACGTCGATGTACTTCTGGCCACGCTGTTCGATCAGGATCTGTTGCGAATCCAGCGGCAGGATGCCTTTGGACCACAGCGAACCCTGGAACGTCTCGTAGGCGCCGCGCTCGTCGGCCAGGTCGCAGGAAGCCTGGATCGCGTAGTAGCTGACCGCTTCCATCGACTTGTCGGCGAACTCGACGGCAGCGTCGGAACCGTAAGGGATGTGCTGCAGGTACAAAGCGTCCTGGAAGCCCATGATGCCCAGACCCACCGGACGGTGCTTGAAGTTGGAGTTCTTCGCTTGCGGCACCGAGTAGTAGTTGATGTCGATCACGTTATCGAGCATGCGAACGGCGGTGTTCACGGTGCGTTCCAGCTTGGCGGTGTCCAGCTTGCCGTTGACGATGTGGTTCGGCAGGTTGATCGAGCCCAGGTTGCAAACGGCGATTTCGTCCTTGTTGGTGTTCAAGGTGATCTCGGTGCACAGGTTCGAGCTATGGACCACGCCCACGTGCTGCTGCGGGCTGCGCAGGTTGCACGGGTCTTTGAAGGTCAGCCATGGGTGGCCGGTTTCAAACAGCATGGACAGCATTTTGCGCCACAGGTCTTTGGCCTGGATGGTCTTGAACAGCTTGATCTTGCCTGGGTACTGGGATAGCGCTTCGTAGTACTCGTAACGTTCTTCGAAGGCCTTGCCGGTCAGGTCGTGCAGGTCTGGCACTTCGGATGGCGAGAACAGGGTCCACGGGCCGTCATCGAAGACACGCTTCATGAACAGGTCAGGGATCCAGTTGGCGGTGTTCATGTCGTGGGTACGACGACGATCATCACCGGTGTTCTTGCGGAGTTCGATGAACTCTTCGATGTCCATGTGCCAGGTTTCCAGGTAGGCACAGACAGCGCCTTTGCGCTTGCCACCCTGGTTAACGGCGACGGCGGTGTCGTTCACCACTTTCAGGAACGGAACAACGCCCTGGGATTTGCCGTTGGTGCCCTTGATGTACGAACCCAAAGCACGAACCGGCGTCCAGTCGTTGCCCAGGCCGCCAGCAAATTTCGACAACATGGCGTTGTCGTGGATCGCGTGGTAAATGCCCGACAGGTCATCCGGCACGGTGGTCAGGTAGCAGCTGGACAGCTGTGGACGCAGGGTGCCGGCGTTGAACAGGGTTGGCGTCGACGACATGTAGTCGAAGGACGACAACAGGTTGTAGAACTCGATCGCACGGTCTTCTTTCTGCTTCTCTTCGATCGCCAGGCCCATGGCCACGCGCATGAAGAAGATTTGCGGCAGTTCGAAGCGGATACCGTCCTTGTGGATGAAGTAACGGTCGTACAGGGTTTGCAGGCCCAGGTAGGTGAACTGCTGATCGCGCTCGTGGTTGATCGCCTTGCCGAGTTTTTCCAGGTCAAAAGTGGCCAGGACCGGGTTCAGCAATTCGAATTCGATACCCTTGGCGATGTACGAAGGCAGGGCCTTGGCGTACAGGTCGACCATTTCGTGGTGAGTCGCGCTTTCGGCAACTTCCAGGAAGCTCAGGCCTTCGGCACGCAGGGTGTCCATCAGCAGGCGGGCGGTGACGAACGAGTAGTTCGGCTCACGCTCGACCAGGGTACGGGCGGTCATCACCAGGGCGGTGTTGACGTCGGTCAGGGCCACGCCGTCGTACAGGTTTTTCAGGGTTTCGCGCTGGATCAGGTCGCCGTCGACTTCTTCCAGGCCTTCGCACGCTTCGGTGACGATGGTGTTCAGGCGGCCCATGTCCAGAGGAGCAAAGGTGCCATCGGCGCGGGTGATGCGAATCGACGGGTGAGCGTTGACCGCTTCCTCGGTCGGTGCGTGGGCAGCGCGTTCTTTCGAACGACCGTCACGGTAGATCACGTAGTCGCGGGCCACTTTCTGCTCGCCGGCACGCATCAGGGCCAGTTCAACCTGGTCCTGGATTTCTTCGATGTGGATGGTGCCGCCCGAAGGCATGCGACGCTTGAAGGTCGCGGTGACTTGTTCGGTCAGGCGGGCAACGGTGTCATGGATTCGCGACGAGGCGGCAGCGGTGCCGCCCTCAACTGCGAGAAACGCTTTGGTGATCGCGACGGTGATCTTGTCATCGGTGTAAGGAACGACAGTGCCGTTACGCTTGATCACGCGCAGTTGGCCAGGCGCGGTGGCGGACAGATCCGAAGTCGAATCAGCGGCCTGCGGCAAGGTGCCCTGCGGGTTCTCGCGAGTTGTGTCGGTTTGCATGGGGGTGTGTCTCCACATTCTCTATGTTTGTTTGAGCACCTTCATGGTGCCCACCGTTCTGTCCTGAAGCACTACAACCGACGGGCGTCGGGCATAACAACTTCGGGACAGTAGGAAAAGGCTAATGATGCCGCTTCCTTGCCGAAGTCTTTGGTCGCGAGCCAGAGCCCGAAACCGGATTCCATTCTGGGTGACAGTAATGACTGCAACACCCGTACCGTTCTGGCTGTTCTGGCCTAAAAAAACGGTGCCATCCGCAGGTGCGGTTTGGGCTTTCAAAATCACGCTTGGTTCAACCAGAAACAGCAATAAAGCGCTTGAGTTTCTGGTCTGAAATGTGGTTGGGCTTTTTAAGCCAAAACCCTACATGTAGGGTTTTTTTGGCGCCGTGCTACAAGATAATGCGTTTTGGAGGGTGTTGCAACGTACTACCTGTGGATAAACCTGTGCGTAAATTGTGTGTGAAAGAGGGAACAGGCGTGTAGGCCGCGACCTAGCTGGAGCGGACCGTTTTTCACTGATTTTCAGCGATTGAAAACAGTCATTCGGATTTTTAAGGGCGCGAACCCTATCACAAAAAACCGGGTTGTCCGAACGCATTTGCCGGCTTGTGTTCTCGGCGTTCGGCGTTTATACAATCGGCCAGTGTGTATGCTTTCTTATCCTCCCCAATCATTACAAAAAGACGGGCGGATCCTTCCTTATTCGTGTTGTTGGCAAGCAGAGGTCACCGTGGAGCAAGAAGCCTGGCAGATATTGATTGTGGAGGACGACCAGCGTCTGGCCGAACTGACCCGCGATTACCTGGAAGCCAATGGCCTGCGCGTATCGATCGAGGGCAATGGTGCCCTGGCCGCGGCTCGCATCATTAATGAAAAGCCGGACCTGGTGATCCTCGACCTGATGCTCCCCGGCGAAGATGGCTTGAGCATCTGCCGCAAGGTCCGCGACAAATATGACGGCCCGATCCTGATGCTCACCGCCCGCACCGATGACACTGATCAGATTCTTGGCCTCGACCTGGGCGCCGACGATTACGTGTGCAAACCCGTGCGTCCACGCCTGCTGCTGGCGCGCATCCAGGCGTTGCTACGCCGCAGTGAAGCCCCTGAGGTGGCCCCGGAAAAACAACGGCGCCTGCAGTTCGGTCCGCTGGTGGTGGACAACGCTTTGCGCGAGGCCTGGTTGAATGACAACGGCATCGAACTGACCAGCGCCGAATTCGATCTGCTGTGGCTGCTGGTGGCCAACGCCGGGCGCATCCTGTCCCGGGAAGAGATTTTCACCGCGCTGCGAGGCATCGGCTATGACGGCCAGGACCGCTCCATCGACGTGCGCATCTCGCGCATCCGCCCGAAAATTGGAGACGACCCGGATCATCCACGACTGATCAAAACCATCCGCAGCAAAGGTTATCTGTTCGTTCCGGAAGCCTGCACCCTGTGAACTCGATCTTCCTGCGCATCTACGGCGGCATGTGCGCGGCGCTGATTCTGGTCGCGGTGCTCGGCGTACTGGCGTTGCACCTGCTCAATCAGGTGCGCAGCGAGCAATACCGCGAACGCCTGGCCCACGGCACCTTTTCGCTGATGGCCGACAACCTGAACCCGATGAACGAAACCGAGCGCCACCGGGCCTTGCTGGTGTGGGAGCGTTTGATGGGTATTCCATTGGCGCTGAAAACCTTCGCCCAGACCGACCTCGACCTGACTCAGCGCACCCGCGTGTTGCGCGGCCAGGCGCTGGTGGAACAGACCGGCCCGCACGCGGCAAGGGTTTATCGCCTGGTCAGCGACAAGGAGCAGCTGGTTCTCACGGGCGAGGTGCAGCAGATCAGCGAGCAATTGGCGCGAGCGACTATTTACCTGCTGGCCGACGAACTGGTGCGCGTGCCGGTGGCCGAACAGCCCAAGCGTCTGGCGCAGTTGAAACACGACAAGGGCTTCGGTTTCGACTTGCGGCTGGTCACCGTCGACCAGGCAGACATGGACGAAGACCAGAGCCGCCGGATCTCCGAAGGCGACACGGTGATGGCACTGGGTAAGGGCGGCGACTCGATCCGGGTATTCGCCGGTATGGTCGGCACGCCGTGGGTCCTGGAAATCGGCCCGCTGTATCAGATGAATCCTTATCCACCGGAATGGCTGGTGCTGATCGCGGCGCTTGGTTTGAGCCTGATCGGTTTGATCGTCTATCTATTAGTGCGACAACTTGAACGTCGTTTACGTGGCCTCGAAGCCGCTGCCACGCGCATCGCCAAGGGCAGCCTGGAAACCCGCGTACCGGCGCGCGGCGCGGACTCGGTGGGGCGACTGGCCTCGGCGTTCAACGGCATGGCAGAGCACTTGCAGCAGTTGCTGGCGATCCAGCGTGAACTGGTGCGCGCGGTGTCCCACGAATTGCGCACCCCGGTGGCGCGCCTGCGTTTTGGCCTGGAGATGATCGGCTCGGCCACGACGCCGCAGGCCCTGGAGAAATACCGCGAAGGCATGGACCACGACATCGAGGACCTCGACAAGCTGGTGGACGAAATGCTGACCTACGCGCGCCTGGAGCAGGGCTCGCCGGCGCTGAATTTCCAGCGGATCGATCTGGATGCGTTGGTCAATCAAGTGATCGAGGAATTGGCGCCGTTGCGCGCCGAGGTCACGGTGCAGCGCGGGTTGTGCCTGTCAGCGGCCGATTGCGATGACGCCTGGGTCGAGGCCGAGCCGCGCTATTTGCATCGGGCGATTCAGAACCTGGTGAGCAATGCCATGCGCCACGCCTCGTCGCGGGTGACCGTCAGTTATCAGGTGGGGCAGCAGCGTTGCCGGGTGGACATCGAAGATGACGGGCCGGGGGTGCCGGAGTCGGCGTGGGAGAAAATCTTCACGCCGTTCCTGCGTCTCGATGACAGCCGCACCCGGGCGTCTGGCGGGCATGGGTTGGGGTTGTCGATCGTGCGGCGGATCATCCACTGGCATGACGGGCGGGCGTTGATCAGCAAGAGCAAGAGTCTGGGCGGGGCGTGTTTCAGCCTGAGTTGGCCGAGGAATCAGGAGCGGCGGTGAGATTGGCGCAAAACCTGTAGCAGCTGGCGAAGCCTGCGTTCGGCGACGCAGTCGTCGTAAACCCGGCAAACGCGGTTTACCTGAAAGACCGCGGTGTCTGATTTTACGACGACTGCGTCGCCGAACGCAGGCTTCGCCAGCTGCAACAGGGAAAGCGCTCTCAGGCCTTGATACTGACCAGACTCAACAACTGCCCATCCACCATCCCAAACTGCGCATCCAGCTCTGTGCCATTGCGCCATTCGCTGGACAGGTCAGTCAGCAGCCGCAACCGCACTTCACCCGCCTCGGTCCATTCCAACACCTCGGCATGTTCAAAATAAAACCGCTGCTGGACAATCGGATACAGCGCCTTGAACAAACTTTCCTTCACCGAAAACGTCAGCGTCACCAGCATCGCCAGCTGATCACGGGGGCCTGCCGCCATGCGCTGCAACTCGGGCGGGGTGAGGATTTCCCCGGCCAGACGTTCGGCCCGTTCAGGGTTGAGCAGGTTTTCCAGATCCATCCCCAAACCACGCCAATCGGCTTTCTTCGCCACAATCGCCGCGGCCCGGCCGGTGCTGTGGGTGATTGAGCCGCTGATATGCGCGGGCCACACCGGCGCCCGGTCTTCACCGATGGCCGGGGTAAAACTCAGCCCTTCCAACTGCTGCAACGCCGCCCGGGCGCAGACCCGACCGGCCAGAAACTCGGCCTGACGCTTGGCGACCGAACGCTGAATGCTCGCCGGCGGCTCGATGGCGCTGCGCTGGAAATCATCACTGGCCAGTTGCGAGGTGTCGAAGCGCGTGCTCAACAGCACCGTATCGGGCAGCACAAACGGCAGCGGCCAATGGGCATCGAGCGGGGTGCAGCAGACGGGTAGGGCGGGGGCGGGATTCATGTCGCGCATTTTGCCGGGTTGCCATCAGGCTGGGTAGTGGCAACCGCTTTTGTGGCGAGGGCGCTTGCTCCCGCTCGGCTGCGCAGCAGTCGTAAGTCAAAGTCATCAAAACAGCCAAGCCGATTTGATTCAGCTCAGGTTCAGAGTGTGTTCAGGGGGAGTTCAGGGGTGCTTGCGTAACCTTGCCCCGTACCCAAAAAGCAAATAGCGCATGAGGAAATTCCCCAATGACTAACTTCAAAAAACTGCTTCTGGCTTTCACCGTCCTGGGCGCGAGCACCGCCGCTTTCGCCTCCGACGACAATTTCGCCAGCCTTACGCTTGGACAAACCAGCGACAAGGTCAAAAAGTCCCACGCCCTGAACGACAACCTCAACAGCCCGAACGCCGACGGCGTGATTGGCAAGGACACCACCTGGGGTGTGCGTCTGGGCCAGCAAAACAGCCAGGGTCGCTACTACGCCACTTACGACAACGTGTCGGGCTCGCACAATGGCATTAAACTGCGTCAGGAAAACCTGTTGGGCAGCTACGACCTGTTCTACCCGGTGGGCGGCAGCACCAAATTGTTCGGCGGTGCCACGGCCGGCCTGACCAAAATGACTCAGGAGTCCCCAGGTTTCAGCCGCGACAGCAACATCGGTTACGCCATTGGCGGCCAGGTTGGCGTGTTGCAGCAAGTGTCGCAAAATACCTCGGTCGAGATGGGTTACCGTTACCTGCGCAGCAACGCCAGCACCGAGATGAGCGAGCGCGGTGGCAGCAAACAGGGTTCGCTGGACCTGACCAGCAGCGCCCAGACGTACCTGTCGGCGAACTACGCTTTCTGATAAGAAATGTCTGTCAGATAAACGCAATCCCTGTAGGAGCGAGCCTGCTCGCGATGCGGCCAGCACATTCGACATTGATGTCGACTGACACGCCGATATCGCGAGCAGGCTCACTCCCACAGGTTCTGCGGCCTGAATGAATTGTGCTGCTGGAGATAACGATTTGCCTAGGAGAGCGTTATGAAACTGCTGGTCGTCGAAGATGAAGCTCTGTTGCGCCATCACCTGCAAACCCGCCTGACGGACAGCGGCCACGTGGTCGAGTCCGTGGCCAACGCCGAGGAGGCGCTGTACCAGACCGAGCAGTTCAACCACGACCTGGCGGTGATCGACCTCGGCCTGCCGGGCATGAGCGGGCTCGACCTGATCCGCCACCTGCGCTCGCGCGGCAAGACCTTCCCGATCCTGATCCTCACCGCGCGCGGCAACTGGCAGGACAAGGTCGAAGGCCTCGCCGCCGGTGCCGACGATTACGTGGTCAAGCCATTCCAGTTCGAAGAACTCGACGCGCGCTTGAATGCCTTGCTGCGCCGCTCCAGCGGATTCACCCAGTCGACTATCGTCGCGGGGCCGTTGATGCTGGACCTTAACCGCAAACAGGCGTCCCTTGATGAACAACCGCTGGCGCTGACCGCGTACGAGTACCGAATCCTCGAGTACCTGATGCGACATCACCAGCAAGTGGTGGCCAAGGACCGCTTGATGGAACAGCTCTACCCGGACGACGACGAGCGCGATCCGAACGTCATCGAAGTGCTGGTCGGCCGTCTGCGCCGCAAACTCGAAGGCCCGGCCGGGTTCAAACCGATCGACACCGTGCGTGGCCTCGGCTACCTGTTCAATGAGCGCTGCACTTGATTCGTTCTCTTCGTGTCCGGTTAATGCTCGCCGCCGCCACTCTGGCGGTGCTGTTCATGCTGGCATTGCTGCCAGCGATGCAGGGCGCGTTCAGCCTGGCGTTGCAGGATTCCATCGAGCAGCGCCTGGCATCGGACGTCACCACGCTGATCTCCGCTGCACGGGTGGAAAACAACTCCCTGCAGATGCCGGCGCAGCTGCCCGATGAACGCTTCAACCTGACCGACAGCCGCTTGGTCGGCTACATCTATGACCGCGAAGGTCACCTGGTGTGGCGCTCGAAGGCCACCCGCGAAGAAAAGATCAACTACAAACCGCGTTACGACGGACGCGGCAACGAATTCGCGCGCATTCGCGAGGCCGATGGTCAGGAATTCTTCGTCTATGACGTCGAAGTCAAACTGCTCGGCGGCAAAAGCGCGGCGTTCAGCATCGTTGCGTTGCAACCGGTGCGCGAATACGAAGTCACCCTCGAAGGCCTGCGCGAAAACCTCTACCTCGGTTTCGGCGCCGCGTTGCTGGTGTTGCTGGCGCTGCTGTGGATCGGCCTGACCTGGGGCTTGCAGGCCTTGCGTCGGCTCAGCCAGGAACTCGACGAAATCGAAAGCGGCGCCCGCGAAAGCCTCAGCGAACAACACCCGCGCGAACTGCTGCGCCTGACCGGCTCCCTCAACCGCTTGCTGCACAGCGAACGGGAACAGCGCAGCCGCTACCGTGATTCCCTCGACGACCTGGCCCACAGCCTTAAAACCCCGCTGACCGTGCTGCAAGGCGTCAGCGAAGACATGGCCCAACGCCCGGAAAACCGAGATCAGGCCTGGGTGCTGCAAACCCAGATCGAACGCATGAGCCAGCAGATCGGCTATCAACTGCAACGTGCCAGCCTGCGCAAAAGCGGTCTGGTACGCCACCAGGTGCAACTGCGCCCGGTGCTGCAAAGCTTGTGCGACACGCTGGACAAGGTCTACCGCGACAAGCGCGTGCGGGTCGCTTTCGATCTGCCGGATCAGTGTTACGTGCCGATCGAGCAAGGCGCGCTGCTGGAAATGATGGGCAACCTGCTGGAAAACGCCTATCGCCTGTGCCTGAGCGAAGTGCGCATCAGCGTGCGCGAAACCCTGAGCGGCGTTGAGTTGTGCGTTGAAGATGACGGGCCAGGCGTGCCGCCGGATCAGCGGGCGCGGATTCTGCAAAGGGGCGAGCGGCTGGATCGCCAGCACCCGGGGCAGGGGATCGGGCTGGCGGTGGTCAAGGACATCATCGAGAGCTACAGCGCGAAGCTGACACTCGGGGATTCGTCGATGGGCGGGGCGGCGTTCCGGATTCATTTTCCGGTAGTTTGATGGTGTTCTTACGGGCCTCTTCGCGAGCAGGCTCGCTCCCACAATGGATCTTCGGTGAACACACTACTTGCGGCCACTCGAGATCAGATGTGGGAGTGAGCCTGCTCGCGATAGGTCCAGTCAATTCAGTACAAAAACCAGTTCTCTTGAGCGCGACAAGCCCCGTATCAAGCCGGGTTTCTGAGCTGACCATTCGTCGAAAAACACTACCTACCTGTTATTTCTGACAGTAGCCAATTTCTTCCTCCCAGTGTGTGATTGCCTTGGGGCCCGCGAGGGCTGAAAGCCTTCACACTCTGGGAGAGAATAATGGACATCCAGTCAACGGCGTTGAACCAGTTATTTGAACTTGTTCCAGTGATCATTCAAGGCTGGATCACTCCGGTTCGTCCTCCGGGTATTGCCGCTGGTGGTATTCCCCACTCTATTTACGATGATCAAACCAAGGGGCTGGAATGCCTGGTCGACCCATGGGCCGAGCCCCTGATGGCGGTCACGGCGGTGGATGATCGAGTAGATTTGTACATCGAAGGCGTAGCCGCACCGGTGGATGGCAAAACCATCAGTCCAGGTGAAGAGCAGTTGCGTGTGCGCCTGTACGTGCCCCGAGGGAGATTGAGGGACGGCATCAACATTATTTTTTACAGAGTCACCCGGCCCAGTGGCAGCTTCGAAGACTCTCGAAAACTCGAAGTGCTCTACCACCTTCGGGCACCCGGCGCACCTGCCCCGACAAATACCCGTCTGCAAATACCGGCCGATGTCCGTTCGAACGGCGTCGATGCCGAGCGGGCCAGGCAAGGTGTGATGTTCGGATTCGATTATTCCAATCGGCGAGCCTACGACCTTATTCGCCTGACGCTGGGTGTGGTGCAGGTTGAGCGCGAAGTAACGCCCGCAGAGGCGGGGCCGGGATTGCCCGTTGTGACACAAACGCTGTTTACCGACACTTTCGTCCAAAGTGGCGATGACCCACAAACGGTGCTCGAGTATTCCGTCACTGATCAACTGGGTAATTTCAGCCAGTCCGCACCTGAGTACATCGATGTTCACGTCAGCCGTATAACATTGGAAAAGGCAATCCTTCGAGAAATCCCGACCGAGAACAATGACGACCCTAATACTGTGGACCTTGCCAAGATGAACGGCGGGCCGTTGTGGGCGTTGATCCATTTGATCCAGGCAATCTGGCAGGTGGGGGATGAAATACATCTGACGTTCACCGCGATGCTGAATGGCAGCCAGGTTGCCTTTCATGAAGCAACGTTGCCGATCACGCAGGTGCCGGGGCAAATCGCCTGGGATATCCCCAACAGCAAGGTAATTGCCGACAGTGACGTAATGGTCACGCACGAGCAGATACGCGCAAATACGGTGATTGCTACTTCGACAACTGCCGAGGCGAAGGTGATTGGTGAGGCGGTGGATGAGAAGCCTTCTATTACCTCAATCAGAGGCGCTTCGGGTGGGGTCGATATTCCCGACGGCGGCACGACTCGCGAGAAGGAACTGGTGGTGTCCGGGCTGGCCAGTAAAGGTCAGAAAGTGGATGTGACCGACGGCGAGGTTTCCAAAGGCCAGCCCACGGCCGACCTGAAGACGGGGATCTGGAGCTTGCCGGTGTCCGGCTTGAGCCTTGGACTTCACCGTTACATCGCGACGGCGCTGTACGGTTCGGGTAAGACCTCCGAGCCAAGGACAGTTGACGTAATAGCAGTGGTCGCGCCGACTATCAGTTCGGTCAAAGGCTCGCCCAGTGGTGTTGAGATTCGTCAAGGTGGCCATACGGTAGAGACCACTGCGGTGTTGACCGGTCGAGCGGGTAATGGCCTGCAAGTCGATGTGCTCGATGGCGCCGTGTCCAAGGGGAAACCGTTCGCCCATCAAACGACTGGGATCTGGACTCTTACAGTATCGACGCTTGGGGTGGGCTCCCACAGCTTCACCGTCAAAGCGCTGTATGACAGCATTCCGCCGTCAGCCGCGCGGCAGTTTACGATCATTCCACGTTATACAAGCCCAACGATTACCAGTGTCTTCCGAAACGACACCGGAGCACCTGTTCCCAGCGGGTCAAGTGTTCCTCGTGGGGTTAGTTTAAAAGTAATTGGGGCATGTTATTCGCACCCTGCGATCTCGCGTTTGCTGGCGATCAGAGGCAGTAATGGTCACAACGGGGTGACGGAGGTGTTTCCCGGGGCCAACACTTTCATCAACCCCGGTTTCGGGTGGCCTACAAACCCGGGATACGGGACATATCATGTCTTTGACGAATTATCGGGACTAATCAGTCAGAACAGTTGGGGGATCAACTGGACCTGAAGATAGGGAAAGGTCACGGGAGAGGCGGCATATTAGTTTATCTGCCCGATACTTCTTTGCTCGGCCCTGAGTGAGTAATAAACGGAGATGTTTAAAAAACATCTCCAGACACTCACTCAGGCTACACATCCTTGCGCCGCTGCCTACGACTACGCCAGAATCCGCCGGCTTGTGCGCCTGGGGCGTGGGCTCTATCGTTTGCGGGTCGCTGACGAATCAGCGATCGGGTTTAGCGATCCGATCCCCTACACAGACGCAAAAGCGCCCAAGTTTGATTGCAGTTTCTAATGCCTGCAATTTGCGTAATGGTGGCTGTGCGTGGGAGACCTTCGAGGTCTACCCGGGGTTTCTGTGTCCCGGATCGCTAACCTGCGTACAGCCGCCACCTTTACTTGTTTAGCGATAGGTCGTGGCGGCTTAACCAACCACGGAGCTTTACATGTTCAAAATTACGCCCAACCCACCGGAAACCGACGACGTTTCTCCCTACGATTCCACAGACTCCAAAAAACTCAACGAAGCCGCCGACCGCGCCCTCGATTACTACCTCAAACCGGTCATTCCCAAAGACACGCCACGTAAACCCAGCACGATCTACTTCGTCGCCCCTGATACCGATGACGAAACGTTGCTGGTCAACGCTTGTGAATCCATGGCATCAGCAAGTGTGATGTTGAGTAATTTCGCGGGGTTGATGGAGGGGCCGCATCGCAACACCGTGCTGGGGATTCAGCAGGTTGTGATGCTGGGGGAGCTGGCAGTGAATCGGATGCTGGACAGGCTTGATCCGCCATAGGCGTTCAGTCAGGTAGACCGCGTCATCGTTCAATCGCGAGCAGGCTCGCTCCCACATTTGATCTCCTGAGTTCACACAATTATGTGTTCACTGAAGATCCTGTGGGAGCGGGCTTGCTCGCGAAGGGGCCAGTCGATTCAACCGAAGATTCAGTTCTCCTGTGCGCGATAGGCCCCTGGCGTCAAACCCGTCCACTTCTTGAACGCCCGATGAAACGCCGAAGGCTCGGAAAACCCCAGTTGCTCGGCAATCTGCTGCAACGACAGATCCGCCCGGCCCAGGTGATAAATCGCAATGTCCCGGCGCAACTGATCCTTCAATTCCTGAAAACTTGACCCTTCTTCCCGCAAGTGCCGGCGCAAGGTCTGCGGGCTGATGTGCAGGTGCGCGGCCACGGCTTCGAGGTCTGGCCAGCGGGAACTGTCGCGGCTGAGCAAGCGACGCAGCTGGCTGCTCAGACTGTCGCCGTCATCCGGGCGCGACAGCAGGTTGGCGGGGGAGTGTTGGAGGAAATGTTTGAGGGTGCGTTCGTCCTGCAGCAGCGGCATGTCCATGTAGCGGCTGTGAAACAGCAGGCTGCTCTGCTCCGTGGAAAACACCAGGGGGCAGGGGAACAGCAAGTCGTATTCGGCGCCGTGTTCGGGCCTTGGGTAGCTGAACGTCGCCTGCTCCAGCCGAATGCGCTGGCCGATCAGCCAGCTGCCGAGGCGATGCCACACCATCAACTGGCTTTCGGTGAGGAAATGGTCCGGGTCCTGGAACTTCGAATCATCGAGGCTCAGGCGGATCATTTCGTCTTCGCGGGTCAGGGTCAGGCGCGGACCGTCAGGGAATAGGCCATAAAACAGTAGGCCGCGTTGCAGAGCCTTATCGAGGTTGCGGCAGTGGATCACGGCGTGGCACATCATGGCGAAGGTGCCGGTTTTACTGGGTGTCGGCCCGAAACCGAGGTACTCGTCGTCGAGGGCCAGCCACAACTCCTGGATCAATCGCGTGAACTGCTCCGGCGCAATCCGCGCACGCGGCTCCTCCAGCAACTCAGGGCTGATGCCCAGTTGTTGCAGCAGATTTGAATAGTCATAACCCAACCGGCGCGCGCCACCGAGGACGGCACGGGCGAAATGACTGGCGATGGTGCGCTCACGCATGGCAGGCAGGTCCGACCCATTGAACGACGGATGGTAGCTGTCGCTCCTGATGATGAACAGGCGGATATCCGCCAAATTGTAGGACGAGGTCTGGAGGATGGGCGGAAATCCGCCACATTGTTGTAGCCGGTCAGTGGCAAGGCTGAACCTGTAACCCTTGATGTCAAAAGGCTCGCAGGCTTTTTGACGAAGGTGGCACGGGCCTTGCGATACAACCAGCAGATGCCTGCCGTTGCGCAGCTCGACAAAACAAATCCCTCCAGTGCAGGAGGGTTCGCAAATGAGGTGTCGTTGACAACAGATGGATGTTGTCGCGGGACGCTCTTGAGGAACTTTGCAATGACGACTCGTCAGCCAATATACAAATCCCTGTATTTCCAGGTGATCGTTGCTATCGCCATCGGCATCTTGCTCGGTCACTTCTACCCGCAGACCGGTGTGGCCCTCAAGCCGCTGGGTGACGGGTTCATCAAACTGATCAAAATGGTCATCGCGCCGATCATTTTCTGTACGGTCGTCAGTGGTATCGCCGGCATGCAGAACATGAAGTCGGTCGGCAAGACCGGCGGTTATGCGCTGCTGTACTTCGAAATCGTTTCGACCATTGCCTTGCTGATCGGTCTGGTCGTGGTCAACGTCGTGCAACCGGGCGCCGGCATGCACATCGACGTGACGACTCTGGACACCAGCAAAATCGCGGGTTTCATTTCGGCCGGTAAAGACCAGAGCATCGTTGCCTTTATCCTCAATGTGATCCCGAACACCATCGTCGGCGCGTTCGCCAACGGCGATATCCTGCAAGTGCTGATGTTCTCGGTGATCTTCGGTTTCGCCCTGCATCGCCTCGGTGCCTACGGCAAGCCGGTGCTGGACTTCATTGATCGCTTTGCTCACGTGATGTTCAACATCATCAACATGATCATGAAGCTCGCCCCGGTCGGTGCCTTCGGTGCAATGGCCTTCACCATTGGTGCTTACGGCGTAGGCTCGCTGGTGCAACTGGGTCAGTTGATGATCTGCTTCTACATCACCTGCATCTTGTTCGTGGTGGTTGTCCTGGGCGCCATCTGCCGCGTCCACGGCTTCAGCGTCTTGAAGCTGATCCGTTACATCCGTGAAGAACTGCTGATCGTGCTGGGCACTTCCTCTTCGGAATCCGCTCTGCCTCGCATGCTGATCAAGATGGAACGCCTGGGCGCGCAGAAATCCGTTGTCGGTCTGGTGATCCCGACGGGTTACTCGTTCAACCTCGACGGTACTTCGATCTACCTGACCATGGCCGCCGTCTTCATCGCTCAGGCGACTGACACCCACATGGACATCACTCACCAGATCACCCTGTTGCTGGTGCTGTTGTTGTCCTCCAAAGGTGCCGCGGGCGTAACCGGCAGTGGTTTCATCGTGCTGGCCGCTACCCTGTCTGCCGTTGGTCACCTGCCGGTTGCCGGTCTGGCGCTGATCCTTGGTATCGACCGCTTCATGTCTGAAGCCCGTGCGCTGACCAACCTCGTGGGTAACGCTGTTGCGACCCTGGTCGTGGCCAAGTGGGTGAAAGAGCTGGACGAAGACAAGCTGCAAGTCGAGCTGGCTTCCGGCGGTCGCGGTATCTCCGACGAACGTGAAGAAGACGACCTGGGCGTGGCCGAAGGCCCAACCCCAAGCAACGTCAAGTAAGACGCGCTGTAATGAAAAACCCGCTTCGGCGGGTTTTTTCTTGTCCGGGATTTGAGCGCAACGGTCACCGCTGCTGACACTTCAGGTGATTGCTGCAATGGGTTTGCCTGCCTAGGCTGGAAGCATCGTTCACGGAGATTGCTCATGCCCGGTCCACTGGCATCACTCAAGGTTCTGGATTTCTCGACACTGCTGCCGGGGCCGTTTGCCTCGTTGTTGCTGGCGGACATGGGCGCGGAAGTCTTGCGCATCGAATCGCCGACCCGCATGGATCTGCTGCGGGTGTTGCCGCCGCACGATCACGGGGTGTCGGCCAGCCACGCCTACCTCAATCGCAACAAGCGCAGCCTGGCGCTGGACCTCAAGCAGCCCGAGGCGCTGGAGGTGATCAAGCAGTTGCTGGCAGACCACGACATCGTGCTGGAGCAGTTCCGTCCCGGTGTGATGGAACGCCTGGGGCTGGGTTATGAAGCCTTGAAGGCGATCAATCCGCGGCTGATCTACGTGTCGATTACCGGTTACGGCCAGACCGGCCCCTACAAGGACCGCGCCGGCCACGACATCAACTATCTGGCGCTGGCGGGACTGGCGAGCTACACCGGGCGCACCGAGAGTGGGCCGCTGCCGTTGGGCATGCAGGTGGCGGATGTCGCCGGGGGCTCGCTGCACGGCGTGATCGGCTTGCTGGCGGCGGTGATCGCTCGGCAGCAAAGCGGGGTGGGGCAGCATCTGGATGTGAGCATGACCGACTGCGCCTTCAGCCTGAACGCCATGGCCGGCGCCGGTTATCTGGCCTGTGGCGTGGAGCCGGGGAGGGAGGATCAGATGCTCAATGGCGGCAGCTTCTACGACTATTACTGTTCGCGGGACGGACGTTGGTTATCGGTGGGCAGTCTGGAGCCGGTATTCATGCAACAACTGTGTACGGCGCTGGGGCGGCCGGAACTGGCGGCCAAGGGGCTGTCGCCCAAACCTGCCGAGCAACAGGCGCTGAAGAATGAGTTGAAAGCCGAATTCGAGAAGCATGACTTTGCGCAGTTGTGCGAGTTGTTTGCCGGGGTGGATGCGTGTGTCGAGCCGGTACTGAGTTTGGGTGAGGCGGTGCAGCATCCGCAGTTGCAGGCGCGGGAGTTGGTGGCGGAAGTACCGCGGGGGGATGGTTCTACGCAGTCGCAGATGGCTTGTCCGTTGAAGTTCTCAGAGGGGTTGCCGGCGCCACGGCATATTGGTGCGGTGTTGGGGCAGCATACGGATCAGGTATTGGGGGAGTTGGGGTTCAGTGCACAGCGGATCGAAGAACTGCGGCGTGCCAAAGTGATTCTCTAGTGCCTGTCAGGCCGCCATCGCCAGCAGGCTGGCTCCCACAATGGATCTGTGGCGTATCGATGATCCCCAGTGGGAGCCAGCCTGCTGGCGAAGAGGCCGGCCCAAACACCACAAATCCCACTACTCGACCCGCATCTCCCCACTAAACACCAATGTGCTCCGACACCGCCGACACAAATACCGCCGTCCCTGCCGCACCAGGCCATGACGCTGTGCGGAAAACGGGAAATCGCTGTCGACGCACGGGCATTTGTAGATGTAGCGGGTCACGCTGCGGCGTTTGACGTCGTAGGTGTGGCAGCGATTGGGCGGCAGTTCGTACACGCCACGCATGATCAATTGCCACTCTTCGCCGTGCGGCTGAATGCGGTCGCCAAACAGTTGATGGGCGATCAGGTGCGCCACTTCGTGGGCCACGGTCTGCTTGAGGAAGTCTTCGGTGTTTTCCCGGTACAGCTGCGGGTTGAAACGCAGCAGGTTCTCGTGCAAATGCGCGACACCGGCTTTTTGACCGCGCAGCTTGAGGCTCACCACGGGGCGTTTGAAAGTTCGTTTGAAAAAGGATTCGGCTAATTGGTAACAGTCTTCGACGCGGGTATTGAGTTGCTCGGGCATGCTTGATGGATCTCCAGAGACGTCGAGTATGCCGCAACGCCGGGGCCTTGCGAATCGCCGAGGCGCCGAATGGTCGTTACCCCTCACACATTAGAAGGCCGCCTTGCGGCGGCCTGTGTTGGCAGATCTAGTTTTTCGATGGTGTGTTGCTAATTGGTATAGACCGGCCCCACGCCGAGTCCCCAGACAATCACTGTAAACGCCATGATGGCAACCAGCACCACCAGGCCTACGGCAAGCACCGAACTGGAAAACAGGAAGCCCTCGTCTGATGGAATGTTCATGAAAGTGGGTAGCCCCACATACAGCAAATACACCGTGTAGCAGATGGCCGCCGTCCCGACGATCATCCCCAGCCACATGTGTGGGTACAGCGCCGCCAGACCGCCGATGAACAGCGGGGTCGCGGTATAGGTCGCAAATGCAACGCAGCGGGCCAGGCTTGGATTGGCGTCATAGGTCCGGGCCATCCAGTGGATGAATGCGCCCATGACCGCAACGCCGCCGAGCATCGCCAGGTACGACATGATCGTCATCCATAGCGCACTTTCCTGGGTCAACATGACCGGCGCTCGATTGCCGATGACCCAGCCGACTTGAGTGGTGCCGATAAACGCCGACACAGCGGGGATCGCCGCCAGAATCAGCGTGTGAGTCAGGTACATGTGGCTGATGCTTTCCTCTTGGTCGCCACGGATTTCTTTCCATTCCTGGTCGGGGTGGGTGAAGAGCCCCACTACGTGATGGATCATGCCAGTCACTCCTCTTGTTTTTACCGTCGCCCCCCAGTGGAGCGCCTACAGGCCAAAGTGGCCAAGTAAGTAATAGGTCTGACTATGTGTGCGACCTTATGTCGCAGTATAGAAAGGTCTTAACGACGCGGGTTGCAGGGCGTTAGAGCAAATTGCGCTGTAAACACCCCTGCTAATCGCCGCATGGTCTTGCGCAACCATTGTGGCGAGGGAGCTTGCTCCCGCTCGGCTGCGCAGCAGTCGCAAAAAAAGCCGACGGAGTTTGCCTGACACACCTGCGTCGGAGGTCTTGGGGCCGCTGCGCGACCCAGCGGGAGCAAGCTCCCTCGCCACAGGGGTATGCTCAGCTCAGATAAGTGCCGTCGCCAGGCTCTTCGCCGACGAGGGGTTTTTGCGTAAAATGCCGGCCTTTCGTCACATCTCACGGATTTCGCGTCATGGGCACTCTCACGGTCAACCAGAACAAACTGCAAAAGCGCCTTCGCCGCCAGGCGGGTGAGGCTGTTGCCGATTTCAACATGATTGAAGACGGCGACAAGGTCATGGTCTGCCTGTCCGGTGGCAAAGACAGCTACACCCTGCTCGACGTGCTCTTGCACTTGCAGAAGGTCGCTCCGATCAAGTTCGAGATCGTGGCCGTGAACATGGACCAGAAACAGCCAGGCTTCCCTGAGCACGTGCTGCCGGCCTACCTCAAAGAACTGGGCATCGAGTACCACATCGTCGAGAAAGACACCTACTCGGTGGTCAAGGAGCTGATCCCGGAAGGCAAGACCACCTGCTCGCTGTGCTCGCGCCTGCGGCGCGGCACGCTTTACACCTTTGCCGACGAAATCGGCGCGACCAAAATGGCCCTCGGTCACCACCGCGACGACATCGTCGAGACGTTCTTCCTCAACATGTTCTTCAACGGTTCGCTCAAGGCCATGCCGCCCAAGCTGCGTGCCGACGACGGCCGCAACGTGGTGATCCGCCCGCTGGCCTACTGCAACGAAAAAGACATCCAGGCCTATTCGGACTTCAAGCAATTCCCGATCATCCCGTGCAACCTCTGTGGTTCTCAGGAAAACCTGCAACGTCAGGTGGTCAAGGACATGCTGCAAGAGTGGGAGCGCAAGACCCCGGGCCGTACCGAAAGCATTTTCCGCAGCTTGCAGAACGTGCAACCGTCGCAACTGGCGGACCGTAATCTGTTTGATTTCACCAGCCTCAAGATCGACGAAACCGCCATGTCGCGGTTCGTCAACGTCGTTAACCTCTAATCACAATCCCTGTGGGAGCCAGCCTGCTGGCGATGGCGGTCGGTCAGACACATCTTTGTTGACTGATCCACCGCTATCGCCAGCAGGCTGGCTCCCACATGGGTCTATTCACTTATTCATCTGGAGAGGGCATGCGCGATTACAAGTGGCTGCACGAATACTGTCTGAACCGCTTCGGCTCGGCAGCTGAACTGGAAGCCCATCTGCCCGTTCCCAAGACCCCGGCGCAATTGCGCAAGATCAGCGACGACCGCTACCTCTCGACCATGGCGCTGCGCGTCTTCCGCGCCGGGCTCAAGCACAGTCTGGTGGACGCCAAGTGGCCGTCGTTCGAAGAAGTATTCTTCAAGTTCGATCCGGAAAAAGTCGTGCTGATGAGCGCCGAACACCTTGAGCGCCTGATGCAGGACGCGCGAATCATCCGTCACTTGGGCAAGCTCAAGAGTGTGCCGCGCAATGCGCAGTTCGTGCTGGACGAGGCACATGAGAGGGGCAGCTTCGGCGCGTTGATCGCCGATTGGCCGGTGACAGATATCGTCGGCTTGTGGACGTACCTGAAAAAGCGCGGGCATCAATTGGGCGGGTTGTCGGCGCCGCGCTTCTTGCGCATGGTCGGCAAGGACACGTTTGTGCCGAGTTACGACGTGGTCGCGGGGTTGAATGCGCAGAAGATCGTCGACAAGGTGCCGACCAGCCAGCGGGATTTGGCGTTGGTGCAGGATGTGTTCAACCAGTGGCATGAACAGAGTGGCGGACGGCCGATGAGCCAGATTTCGATGATGCTGGCCTACACCGTCAACCATTAAGACCGAGTCGCGGCAATCGCCAGCAGGCTGGCTCCCACAGGGGTTTTGTGAACAACCCAGATCCAATGTGGGAGCTAGCCTGCTAGCGATTGCAATCTGTCAGGCGACGGAAATCTCACCTTCACCCGCCAACTTGCGGTTGAGCTGAAACCGCCACCGCACATACAACAGCGCGGAACAGAACACCGCCAGGCTCGCGCCCATCTCCAGCAAACCGAACAGCTGCCGGTTCGGGTCATACGCAGCCAGTGCGCCCTTGATGAAATACAGATTCACTACGAAACACATCCACGAATGCCCCCGCGCGCTGCCGATGATCATCCCCGGCGCCAGCAACAACAGGGGCACCAGTTCGATCAGCAAAATCACCCACGGCCGGGCGCCGTGCAGGTCGGCAAATACCAGGTAGTAGGCGCACAGCAGCCCCACCAGCCCGAAAAAGCACAGCAGGCTGATCACGCGCATCGCCCGGACCCGTGGTTCGAGCCATTCGATCGAGGGCAGAATCTTCGGCTTTTTCGCCACGTCAGTTCCCCAGCTTTTGCGCAGTCTTCGCCAGACGCAGGCCCAAGGCCCGGCACAGCGCGACTTCATGTTCATTCAAACCGCTTTTGCCATCCGCCCCGGCGTGATGACTGGCGCCATACGGCGTGCCGCCGCCACGGGTTTCCAGCAGGGCCGATTCGCTGTAAGGCAGGCCGGTGATCAGCATGCCGTGGTGCAGCAGCGGTAACATCATCGACAGCAGCGTGGTTTCCTGGCCGCCGTGCAGGCTCGCGGTGGAAGTGAACACCCCGGCCGGTTTGCCCACCAGAGCGCCCGTCAGCCAAAGATTGCTGGTGCCGTCGAGGAAGTACTTGAGCGGTGCCGCCATGTTGCCGAACCGGGTCGGGCTGCCCAGGGCAAGGCCTGCGCAGTTCTTCAGGTCGTCGAGGCTGGCATACAGCGCGCCTTCGTCGGGAATGTCCGGCGACACGGCTTCGCATTCGGTGGAAATCGGCGGGACCGTGCGCAGACGCGCTTCCATCCCGGCCTGCTCGACGCCGCGGGCAATCTGCCGGGCCATTTCGTTGGTCGAACCGCTGCGGCTGTAATACAGAACCAGAATGTACGGCGCACTCACGGCAGCAACTCCAGCACATTCTCCGGCGGCCGGCCGATGATGGCTTTGTCGCCGACTTCGAGAATCGGTCGCTCCATGAGTTTCGGATTGGCGGCGATGGCGGCAATCAATTGCGCTTCGCTCAGGTTGGTGTCCGCCAGGTTGAGGGTTTTGTACTCGTCCTCGCCGGTGCGCAGCAGTTGCCGGGCGCTGATGCCAAGCTTGGTCAGCAGGCTCTGGATTTGCGCGGCGTCCAGCGGGGTCTCCAGGTAGCGGACCACGGTCGGGGCCAGGCCACGGGCTTCCAGCAGTTCGAGCGCACCGCGGGATTTCGAGCAGCGCGGATTGTGATAAAGCGTCAGATCGGTCATGTGCGGGTCGCATCTTGCGTAAGGTGGCGGCTATTCTAACTGTGCAGCGCGCATTCCAGAACCTCGGGAGGCGATGGGTCGCAGGCGCATTCAATTTTGAACAAGGATTACGACATGACAAGACGACTGGCAGCGGCATTGGCGATCATGGGTACGTTGATGCTGGGGGGCTGTGGCAACGACTATGGCATCGACCAGAACGGCCAGAAAGTCGCGGCCGAACGTCTGGACAAACAATGGCTGGTGCTCAACTACTGGGCCGAATGGTGTGGTCCGTGCCGTACCGAGATCCCGGAGTTGAATACGCTGGCCGACCAGCTGAAGGATAAAAAAATCGGTGTGTTCGGGGTCAATTTCGACAATGTGCAGGGGGAAGAGCTGAAAAGCGCCAGTGAGAAACTGGGGATCAAGTTCACCGTGCTGGCTCAGGATCCGGCGGAGCTGTTCGAATTACCACGCAGCGAGGCGTTGCCGGTGACGTACATCATCGATAACAAGGGCAAGGTGCGTGAGCAGTTGATGGGGGAGCAGACAGCGGCGGGGGTGATGGCCAAGCTTGAGGCGTTGCAGGCGAAGAATTGAGCGGCTGATCGCTCCACCTGTGGCGAGGTGTCGGCTTTAGGGCTGCTTCGCAGCCCAGCGGGAGCAAGCTCCCTCGCCACAGTCATTCACTGGAGCGCAGGTGAGGGTTATCAACCCTCTTCAAGCCACCAACGCAACGGCTTGCCTTGCGCCGGCCAGAAGCGCATCTGCTCGATCGGCGAAACATCCCAGCGCTGCACATTTTCCAGGGCCTGCATGAAGCGTTTTTCCTGCTCCATCACAGCCGGCGGGCACATTTTTCGGGTGCTGCCGATCTTGCCGAAGCTCAGTTTGTCGCCTTCCAGCGTGTACGGCGCAAACCAGTGGTTGCAGCCGCCATTGCCGTAAGCCCGGCCATCCTCACCAAGAGTAATGGTCAGGTGGCTGTAATCCATCAGCGGACGTTCGCCGATCCATTCCAGAATGTAGCTGCGGTTTTGTTGCAATTTCACCGGCTCGGCGGCGCAGCCCAGCAGGCTGGCACCGACCAGGGCGGTCAGGGCGAGGTGTTTCATCACGCAGGCTCCTGGCATTTCGGGCACAGGTGCTTCTCGCCAACGGTGGTCCAGCCCAACTCGGCAATCCGCGCGGTGGCGGCAGGCTTTTCAGCCTTGTTGCCCAGTTTGGCGTCGACTGCGAACTCGAAGCTCAATTCTTTGGCGCAGCTGTCGCAATTGACTTTCCAGGTGTGGATCGCCAATTCGCCGAACACCGGACCACTGGCCACCGCGACCCATTGGCCGGGCGGGTTGATCAAGTGGCGAACCGTTTCCACGGTCAGGCGCATGGACAAGTCCTTGGCGCCTTTGAGGGTCACGACCAGCACGTCATTATTACGAATCGAGCCGCCGTTGCCGGTGACTTGATAGCGCCCCGGCACGAGGGCGCGGCATTCGGTGAGGGTGTGTTGCGGGTTCATCAGGTTGTAGCGGAAATCGTGTTCGACCATGGGTCCTCCAAATATGCGCGGTATGCTATCACGGGCCTGCACACAGCATGGCGCGGGCAGATGACCTTCGATCAGGTTCAAATTACCGGTCGAGTCATGGCACACTGCCGCTTTTGCATCTCTAAGGAACGGACATGGCGTTAATCGAATGTTATGAGTGCAAGCAAAGCATCAGCTCCACGGCGCCTGCTTGCATTCATTGCGGTGCACCGGCGGGAACGATGCAAGCGACCACTTCGACGGCAGCGCCAGCGCAGGCACCCCTTTCTTTCGGGCGTTTGCCGGCCGATGAGAAAGTGGCCAGGGTGACCCCGGCCGCGTTCGGACGTAAACGTAAAACCGAAGTACCAGCCGAGACGGCGGCACCGATGCCCGCCTCCAACGGCGTGCGTCCAGTGGAACTCTGGCTGAAGCTGATGATTTTCTTTCTGCCGCCGTTTTTTGTCTGGTTCCTGTTGCGTCGCGGGCATTCGCTGGGGCAACGCTTGCTGGGGTTCGGCTGGCTGGGCCTGATGATCCTTTTGTCCAAAGCCTGATCGGCTCAGCCCTCGACCCGATTTTTCGGCGTGCCGGCGGCCCAGGCGGCGATGTTCTGCAAGGTCGTTGTGGCAATCGCGTCCAGGGCTTCGCGGGTCAGGAAGGCCTGGTGGGCGGTGATGATCACGTTCGGAAAGGTCAGCAGCCGCGCCAGCACATCGTCCTGCAGCGGCAGGTCGGACCGGTCCTCGAAGAACAGCTGCGCTTCCTCTTCATAGACATCCAGCCCCAGATAACCCAACTGGCCGTCCTTCAGCGCATCGATCAGCGCCGGCGTGTCCACCAGACCGCCGCGGCCGGTGTTGATCAGCATCGCGCCGGGCTGCATGTGCGCCAGTGACTCGCGGTTGATCAGGTGTTGGCTCTGCTCGTTGAGCGGGCAGTGCAGACTAATGATCTGCGATTCGGCGAGCAGCTCCGGCAAGCTCAGGTAGCGGGCGCCGAGGGCTTCGACTTGCGGGTTGGGGTAGGGGTCATAAGCCAGCAATTGGCAGCCAAAACCGTTCATGATTTTCGCGAAGGTCGCGCCGATCTGCCCGGTGCCGACCACGCCGACAGTCTTGCCCACCAAGTCGAAACCGGTCAGGCCGTGCAGGCTGAAATCCCCTTCGCGGGTGCGGTTGTAGGCCCGGTGCAGACGCCGGTTGAGCGCCAGGATCAGCGCCACCGCGTGTTCGGCCACCGCGTGTGGCGAGTAGGCCGGGACCCGCACAATCGAAAGCCCCAAAAGTTTCGCCACCGCCAGGTCGACATGGTTGTAGCCCGCCGAGCGCAGGGCGATCAAGCGTGTGCCGCCCGCTGCCAGGCGTTCCAGCACCGGGGCGCTCAAGTCATCATTGATGAACGCGCAGACCACCTCGTGGTACTCCGCCAACGCCACCGTATCGAGGCTCAGCCGCGCCGATTGAAAGTGCAGCTCGATACCGGCGGGCAGCTCGGCGCCGAGAAAACTGTCGCGATCGTAGGTCTGGCTGCTGAAAAGAATCGTGCGCATACGGTCCTCCTGGATAACTCGGTCACGCTGTTATGTAGCAGCTGGCGAAGCCTGCGTTCGGCGACGCAGTCGTCGTAAATCCGGCAAACGCGGTTTACCTGAAAGACCGCAGCGCCTGATTTTACGACGACTTCGTCGCCGAACGCAGGCTTCGCCAGCTGCTACAGAGCCCGGTGAGTTTAGCGGTTATGCTTTGGGCACCATTGCGCTGCATCAAGCGTTTATTCGGGCGTGGGCGGCCAGGCGATTGATCGCCCGGTCGAGTTCTTCCAGGGCTCCGGGGGCTTTCGGGTCCTGTTGCTTGAGCAGGGTTTCGCTGCGCTGGCAGGCGGCGCGCAGTTGCGGGACGCCGCAATACCGGGTCGCGCCGTGCAGGCGGTGGACGCGCTCGATCAGGGCGTTGTGGTCATTGGTTTCCCGGGCCAGGCGAATCGCCTCGCGATCGGCTTCCAGGGAGGCCAGCAACATCGCCAGCATGTCCGCTGCCAAGTCGGCTTTGCCGGCGGCCAGGCGCAAGCCTTCGTCGTGGTCGAGCACCTGCAACTCATGGGCGCCGCCGTGGCTGTCGCTGGAACGCTCCGGCCCGTGATTGCGCAACGCCAGACCAGTCCACTTCAACACCACTTGGGCCAGTTGCCGTTCGCTGATCGGTTTGGTCAGGTAGTCGTCCATGCCGCTTTGCAGCAGCGCGCGTTTTTCATTGGCCATGGCGTGGGCGGTGAGGGCGACGATCGGCAGCGGCGTGCAATGCCGCTCACTTTCCCACTGACGAATCGCCTCGGTGCTCTGGCGCCCGTCCATGCCGGGCATTTGCACGTCCATCAACACCAGGTCAAAAGTCTCGCTTTGCACCGCTTTCACTGCCGCGTAACCGCTTTCAACCGCGAGCACCTTGGCGCCCATGTCTTCGAGCAAGGTTTGCACCAGCAACAGGTTGGCCGGGTTGTCGTCGACGCACAGCACCTTCGGCGCGCGGCTGGACACCGGTTCGCCGGGTTCGCTGCGCTGCTGGCGCGGGTTGACCAGATCGGACAATGCCCGGCGCAGTTTGCGGGTGCAGGCCGGTTTGGCCTGAAGCTGACTGTGCGGGTTGGGTACCGAAAGATGGAACAGCGTCTGTTCGGTGGTCGGGCACAGCACCAACACTTTGCAGCCCAGGTGCTCAAGGTCCCAGATGTGCTGGTTAAGGCGCTCCGGCGGCATGTCGTTGCTGGTAATGCCGAGCACCGCCAGATCGATCGCCTGATCGGTCTGATGTGCGCCAGTCACGCCATTGGCCAGGCTTTCCAGCGTGTTGAAAGGCGTCACGACCAGGCCGCAATCTTCCAGTTGATGCTGCAAGGCCTGGCGTGCCAGTTCATGGTTTTCCAGCACCGCCACCCGGCGCCCGAGCAGCGGCGGGGCGGGAAGGTCTTCGGCATCGTCGCGGGTCTTGGGCAGGCTGAGGCTGATCCAGAACTCCGAGCCTTCGCCCGGCGTACTGTCGACGCCGATCTCGCCGCCCATCTGTTCGATCAGGCGCTTGGAAATAACCAGCCCTAAACCGGTGCCGCCGGGCTGGCGGGACAGCGAATTGTCGGCCTGGCTGAACGCCTGGAACAGGGCGCGCACGTCCTGGTTCGACAGGCCGATGCCGGTGTCTTGAATGCTGATGCGCAGTTGCACGCTGTCTTCGTGTTCCTCTTCAAGCATGGCCCGGGCGACGATGGTGCCTTCGCGGGTGAACTTGATCGCATTGCTCACCAGGTTCGTGAGGATCTGCTTGAGTCGCAGCGGATCACCCACCAGCGACAACGGCGTATCGCGATAAACCAGGCTCACCAGCTCAAGCTGTTTGGCGTGGGCGGCCGGGGCGAGGATGGTCAGCGTGTCCTGCAACAGGTCGCGCAGGTTGAACGGAATATTGTCGAGCACCAGTTTGCCGGCCTCGATTTTCGAGAAGTCGAGGATCTCGTTGATGATCCCCAGCAGGCTGTCGGCGGACTTTTCGATGGTGCCCAGATAGTCGAGCTGGCGCGGGGTCAGCTCGCTTTTTTGCAACAGGTGGGTGAAGCCGAGAATGCCATTGAGCGGCGTGCGGATTTCATGGCTCATGTTGGCCAGGAACTCGGATTTGATCCGGCTCGCTTCCAGGGCTTCCTTGCGCGCCAGGTCCAGCTCGATGTTCTGGATCTCGATGGTTTCCAGATTCTGGCGCACGTCTTCGGTGGCTTGGTCGACGCTGTGCTGCAATTCTTCCTGGGCGTTTTGCAGCGTGCCGGCCATGCGGTTAATGCCCGACGCCAGCTCATCCAGCTCCTGACTGCCAAGGGGCGGCAGGCGGGTTTCCAGGTGACCGTCCTTGAGTTGCGCCACCGCCAGTTTGATCTGGCTGATCGGCCGATTGATCGTCCGGCCCATGCGCAAGGCGAGCAGCGCCGCACCGGCCAGGCCCGCGCCAATCAGCAGCAGGCTGGCGAACAGGCTGCGGTAACCGCGCAGCAGCATGCCGCTGTGGGACAGTTCGAGCTCGACCCACCCCAGGAGGAGGTCGGCTTCGTCAGGTATCAGGTCGCCGGCCAGGTTGCGGTGCTTGCCAAACACCGGCAGCAGATAACGCGTCGCATCGTTGCCGCTGCGGCGCAGCATCTGCGAGCCATTACCCATAGGCGCCGGGTTGAGCATGGTCGGGCCGGCGTGAGCCACGGGCGTGCGGTCCGGGGCGAGGAAGGTCACGGCGCGCACGTCAGGTGTTTCCAGCGACTGGGTGGCGATGCGCTCCAGCAGCTCATTGTCTTTGTGGCCCATGGCCGGGGCCACCAAAGGTGCGAGCTGTTCGGCGATCATTTCGCCACGCTGCATCAGTTGGGCTTGCAGGTCGGATTGCTTCGTCCAGGTGAAATAGCCGCCCAGGACCAGCGCCATCAGAGTGGTCGGCAACAGGGTCAGCAACAGCACGCGGCCTTTAATTCCCAGTTTCTTGAGCACGCATCTCTCCTGCATCCAGCTATTGATTGACCTGCACGTACGTCCGGCACGCGCCATCGGGCCAGTGTAGCGATTTGCAGGCAGGCAATCTTCGTAAATTGATGTCGTCATTCGTCGGCCAGATCGCCGCTTTTGCGCCACGGGCAAACCTTGGGTTGCCCATCGGCAGGCAATCTTGAATAATCGCCAACTGAGAATTATTTGCAGATACTCATGACTCCCATCTCTGTTGGCCATCCCCGCATCCTGTCCATCGAAGACGATTTGGTCCTCGGTGCTTATGTGCACGAGCATTTGGGCCGTTGTGGTTTTCAGGTGACCTGGTGCCAGAACGGCCAGGAAGGCCTGGACATTGCCCGCCAGCAGCCCTTTGACGTGGTGTTGATGGATATTTTGCTGCCAGGGCTGAACGGACTGAACGTGCTGACGCAATTGCGCCAGAGCCATTCCACCCCGGTGGTGCTGATGTCAGCACTGGGCGCCGAGGCGGATCGCATCAGCGGTTTTCGCCTGGGGGCCGATGATTACCTGCCAAAACCCTTCAGCATGGCCGAGTTGCGCGTGCGCATCGAAGCGATCCTGCGCCGGGTGGCGCTCGACCGTCGGCCGGAGCCGGCAGCGGTGGCGTCCTTGGTCGACAGCCTGCGTTTCGACGATGAGCGCTGTGAGGTTTTCTATGGCGAACATGCCGCCGGCCTGACCCGCAGCGAGTATCGACTGCTGGACACACTGAATCGCAATGGCGATGAAGTGCTGAGCAAAGCCTTCCTTTATCAGCAGGTGCTGCAACGCGGTTTTGCGGCCCATGACCGCAGCCTCGATATGCACATCAGTCAGATCCGCCGCAAACTCAAAGGCATCGGCTACACCGAGCGGGAAGTGCGTACGGTCTGGGGCAAGGGTTACGTGTTGAGCGCTGGCGATGAAATGGTCTGACCTGCCGGGCCGGCATTCGCTGTTCTGGAAACTGGCGTGTTTGCTGGTGGCGTTCTGTCTGCTGATGATCTGGTTGAGCTGGTCGTGGGGCCGCTACATGGAGGAACGAAACCAGTTCCTGTCGGATCAGGCCCGAGGCACCTTGACGGCTTATGCCGCCGAGGCCGGACAGGCGTGGCGACAGGGGCAGCGGGTCGGCGTCGATCAATGGCTGCAAACCATGCGACAGCGCGAAGCGGGCTGGGTAGGTGTCATTGGCGGTGATTTACAGTCGTTGGGCAGTCAGCCGCTGGCGGACAAGGAAGTCGAGCGTCTGACTTTTCTGCGCGGCCTGGATTGGCCCATTCACAAGAAACGCCTGCCGTGGCTGCGCGTGCCGTTTCCCGGCGATCCGACCGCGGGCAGTCTGGTCATCCAACTGCCCCAGCGCTTCGTGCCCGGCCAATACCGGGTGTTCTGGCGCGTGATCACCAACGGCATCATCCCGGGACTGTTCACGCTGTTGCTGTGCGTCGGTCTGTATCGGCTGCTGGTCGTGCCGTTGAACAGCCTGCGCGAACAAGCCAACGCCTGGCGCGCCGACCAGTTGAGCGTGCGCGTGTCGAGCAGCACCACTAATCGGTCGGATGAACTCGGTGAACTGGGCCGGGCGTTCGACCACATGGCCGAGCGGCTGCAAAGCACTGTGGCCCTGCAACAGCAATTGCTGCGCGATTTATCCCATGAACTGCGTACGCCGCTGAGTCGTCTGCGGGTTGCCAGCGAAAGCGAGCAGGGGCTGGCGCAATTGCGCGAGCGCATTGGTCGAGAAGTCGATGGCATGCAGCGGCTGGTAGAAGACACGCTGCAACTGGCCTGGCTCGACACCGAGCGCGCGCCGTTACCCGACGAAGCGATTCAGGTCCAGGCACTGTGGGAAATGCTCACGGAAAACGCCTGCTATGAAAGCGGGTGGCCGGCGAGTCAGCTGCAGTGTGTGGTGGATTCGTCGTGCTGGGTGCGGGGCAATCTCAACACTTTGGCGCAGGCGCTGGAGAACATTCTGCGCAACGCCATTCGTCATTCACCGAGTGGCGGCATCATACGACTCGGCGGTCAGCGCGATGGCGACTTCTGGTATTTGTGGCTGGAGGATGAGGGCGGCGGGGTGGCTGAAGCGGATCTTGAGCGGATCTTCTGCCCATTCACTCGGCTCGACGGTTCGCGACCGGGGGATGGCGGGTTCGGGTTGGGGCTGAGCATTGCGCGGAATGCGGTGAAGCGTCAGGGCGGGAGTCTTTGGGCGCAGAACACTGAGTTGGGGTTGCGGTTGAATATGCGATTGGTGGCTGAGAATGATGGCGTCTTCAAAGACGCTATCGCGAGCAGGCTCACTCCCACAGTGGATGTGTGTCGACCACAAATCGTGTGACCAACCCGATCCCTGTAGGAGTGAGCCTGCTCGCGATGAGGCCCTCCCGGCCACTTCCATCCTGATCTTGCCGGAGCGTTCCCGTTTTTTTTGTACGACCCTTCCTAAAGCGTGTCGCCGACACCTTTATGGCTACCTTGACGGTTTAGAGTCTCGCTTTTCCTCGTCCTCAAGGAGTTGGGCATGAATGCACCCAATGTTGCCGGCAGCACAGTTGATGTCCGTTTCGATGAGGTACTTGCGCTGATTCACAGTGCCAAATTGCAAGCCATGCAGGCGGTCAATACCCAACTGATCGACCTGTATTGGCAGGTTGGTGCTTACATCAGTCGCAAGCTGGAACAGGCTGAGTGGGGGGATTCGGTGGTCAATCAACTGGCCGAACATCTGGCGCAGACTCAGCCGGGGTTGCGCGGTTTTACCCGGTCGAATTTGTTTCGAATGTGCCAGTTCTATGAGACTTACCACGCCGAAGAGAAAGTCGCACCACTGGTGCGACAATTGTCTTGGTCGCACAACTTGATCATTTTCAGCCAGAGTAAACGTCCGGAAGAGCGGGAGTTTTACGTGCGTATGGCAGTCCAGGAGAAATGGTCGAAGCGAGAGTTGGAACGCCAGTTAAAGGCTGCACTGTTCGAACGAAGCGTCACCCAACCGGCAAAAGTCTCAGCAGCGCTGAGACAAACTCACCCGGCAGCGCTTGAGATATTCCGCGATGCCTACATGCTTGAGTTTCTCGACCTGCCCGGGGGGCATGCCGAAACGGATCTGCATAAAGGGTTGCTGGCGCGCCTCAAGGAATTTCTGATCGAGCTTGGCCGCGACTTCTGCTTCGTCGGCTCCCAATACCAACTGCAAGTTGGAGGGCGTGATTTTGCTCTGGACCTATTGTTCTTCCACCGTGGGCTCAACTGCCTGGTGGCCATTGAACTCAAGGTCGGGCGTTTCGAGCCGGAGTATCTGGGCAAGCTCAACTTCTATCTGGAAGCACTGGACCGCAATGAACGCAAATGCCACGAAAGCCCGGCCATCGGTGTGCTGCTCTGTGCCAGCAAAGATGACGAGGTGGTCGAGTACGCCCTCAACCGAAGTCTGTCGCCAGCGTTGATTGCTGAATATCAGGTCCAACTACCGGACAAGCAGTTGCTGCAGGCCAAGTTGCATGAATTCTATGCATTGAATATCGCGCAGGGAGAGCAGTACTGAATAGACGCTTATTCCCATAAGCCATAAGCACCACACTTTGCGTGATATGGCCTGCGCAGGTTTGCCGGTATGATAGGCGCCCCCGCAGTCTGGATTGCGAATACGCCATGACCTTGCAGTACCCAACCATCGCCGATTGCGTCGGCAACACTCCGCTGGTCCGTTTGCAGCGCCTGCCTGGCGCCACCAGCAATACCCTTTTGCTCAAGCTTGAAGGGAATAACCCGGCGGGTTCGGTCAAGGACCGTCCGGCGCTGTCGATGATTACCCGCGCTGAATTGCGCGGGCAGATCCACGCCGGCGATACGCTGATCGAAGCGACTTCGGGTAACACCGGTATCGCGCTGGCCATGGCTGCCGCGATCAAGGGTTACAAGATGATCCTGATCATGCCGGACAACTCCAGCGCCGAACGTAAAGCCGCGATGACGGCCTATGGCGCCGAGCTGATTCTGGTCACCCAGGAAGAAGGCATGGAAGGCGCGCGCGACCTCGCCCAGCGAATGGAAGCCGAAGGCCGTGGCAAGGTGCTGGATCAGTTCGCCAATGGGGATAACCCTGAAGCGCACTACACCACCACCGGCCCGGAAATCTGGCGCCAGACCGAGGGCACCATCACCCATTTCGTCAGTTCGATGGGCACCACCGGCACCATCATGGGCGTGTCGCGCTACTTGAAAGAGCAGAGCGACAACGTGCAGATCATCGGCCTGCAACCGATGGAAGGTTCGGCGATTCCGGGCATCCGTCGCTGGCCGCAGGAATACCTGCCGAAGATCTACCAGGCCGAGCGCGTGGACCGGATCGTCGACATGGCGCAAAGCGAAGCCGAAGACGTGACCCGTCGTCTGGCCCGTGAAGAAGGCATCTTCTGCGGCGTGTCCTCGGGCGGTGCCGTGGCAGCGATGCTGCGCCTGTCCCAGGAAGTTGAAAACGCGGTGATCGTCGCGATCATCTGCGACCGTGGCGACCGTTACTTGTCGACCGGCATTTTCGACGCGCCCAACTGATGGCCAAGCAAGAGAGAGGCCTGCGCTTCCAACCCACCGGTGGCAGCAAGGCCCCGCAAATTCCGACCGGCAAAAAGCAGCGCTTGAGCATCGAGCGCCTGGCCAATGACGGTCGCGGTATCGCGTTTTTCGAAGGTCGCACCTGGTTCGTCATCGGCGCGTTGGCCGGTGAAGAAATCGAGGCGCGCGTGTTGGGTGCCCACGGCAAGGTGGTCGAGGCGCGCACAGAACGTGTGTTCCAGGCCAGCGAATTGCGTCGTCCGGCACCGTGTCCGCATGCCGGTCGCTGCGGCGGTTGCAGCGTGCAACATCTGCCGCACACCGAACAACTCGCCCTGAAACAGCGCATGCTCGCCGAGCAACTGTCCAAGGTCGCCGGTGTCGAACCCCAAGAGTGGGCAGCGCCATTGAGCGGTCCGGAATTCGGTTACCGTCGTCGCGCCCGAGTGGCGGTGCGTTGGGACATGAAGGCGAAGAAACTCGAAGTCGGTTTCCGCGCGGCGGGCAGTCAGGACATCGTGGCCATCAACGAATGCACGGTGCTGGTACAGCCCTTGCAGCCGATCATGACTCGCTTGCCGGAAATGCTCAGACGCTTGAGCAAACCTCAGGCGCTCGGGCATGTGGAATTGTTCGCCGGATCGTCGTTGGCGGTATTGCTGCGACACATGGCGCCGTTGTCCGACGCCGACCTGACGATCCTCAAGGATTTCTGCGCGTTCCATGAAGCGCAATTGTGGCTGCATGGAGATGGCGAACCACAACCGGCCGAAGCCGATCAGTCTTTGGGCTATCGACTTGAGCAGTGGGATTTGAACCTGGCGTACCGGCCGGGGGATTTCATCCAGGTCAATGCCGGGGTCAACGAAGCGATGATTGCCCAGGCGCTGGACTGGCTGAAGCCGACAGCGGATGAGCGGGTTCTCGATCTATTCTGTGGGTTGGGTAACTTTGCTTTGCCGCTGGCAAAAGCCGTTCGCGAAGTGGTGGCAGTGGAAGGCGTGCAGGCCATGGTCGAGCGGGCCGCCGAAAATGCGGCTAGCAACAATCTTCATAATGCGAAGTTTTTTCAGGCCGATTTATCCCAGCCTTTGACCGATGCCGAATGGGCGCGCGAAGGCTTTTGTGCGGTACTCTTGGACCCACCGCGTGACGGCGCTTTCGAGGTCGTGCGCAAGCTGGCGTCCCTGGGCGCCAAACGGTTGGTGTATGTATCGTGCAACCCGGCAACGCTGGCGCGCGATACGGCTGAATTGATCAAGCAGGGCTACCGGTTAAAACGTGCCGGGATTCTCGATATGTTTCCTCAGACGGCACATGTCGAGGCCATGGCGTTATTTGAAGCGAGCTAGGACGGCTCGTCTGGTCCGACTGGCCGCCCGTGCTGCTCTCGCTTAGCCCCGTGAGGGCCATCGGGCAATGAAGGTCAGCGAATTGACGCATTGAATCTGCGTCGTAGGGAAGGTAAGCAAGATGGTACAGGTGAGAGCACACCAGCCGATCAACACCGACGGCAGTATCAATCTCGAGGCTTGGCTCGATCATGCGGTCAGTGTCGATCTGGCACTGGATCGCGAAGCCTTGAAGGAAGCGTGCGAGTTCGCTCGCGTGTCTGAACAACAAGCCAATGCGGCGAAGAATCTATGGTCCGAAGGGACCTCGAGTTTCCGCACGGGCCTTGAGATCGCCGAGATTCTCGCCGACCTCAAACTGGATCAGGATTCGTTGGTCGCGGCGGTCTTGTACCGCGGCGTGCGCGAGGGCCAGATCGAACTGCCGGCGGTCAGCCAGCGCTTCGGTCCGGTGGTCGCCAAACTCATCGACGGCGTGTTGCGCATGGCGGCGATCAGCGCCAGCCTCAGCCCCCGTCAATCGTTGGTGCTGGGCACCCAGGGCCAGGTCGAAAACCTGCGCAAAATGCTGGTGGCCATGGTCGACGACGTTCGCGTCGCGCTGATCAAACTGGCTGAACGCACCTGCGCGATCCGTGCGGTGAAAACCGCCGACGACGAGAAGCGCAACCGCGTTGCCCGTGAAGTCTTCGACATCTACGCGCCGCTCGCTCACCGTCTCGGCATCGGTCATATCAAATGGGAACTGGAGGATCTGTCCTTCCGTTACCTGGAGCCCGATCAGTACAAACAGATCGCCAAGTTGCTCCACGAGCGGCGTCTGGATCGCGAGCGCTTCATCGCCGATGTGATGAGCCAGCTCAAGAACGAATTGCAGGCCACCGGCGTCGATGCCGACATCAGCGGCCGGGCCAAACACATCTATTCGATCTGGCGCAAAATGCAGCGCAAGGGTCTGGAGTTCAGCCAGATCTACGACGTGCGCGCCGTGCGCGTGCTGGTGCCGGAAATGCGCGACTGCTACACCGCGCTCGGCATCGTCCACACCTTGTGGCGCCATATCCCGAAAGAGTTCGACGACTACATCGCCAACCCGAAAGAAAACGGCTACCGCTCGCTGCACACGGCGGTGATCGGGCCTGAGGGCAAGGTGCTGGAAGTGCAGATCCGCACCCATTCCATGCACGAAGAAGCCGAGCTGGGCGTGTGCGCGCACTGGCGCTACAAGGGCACCGACGTCAAATCCGGCTCCAATCACTACGAAGAGAAAATCTCCTGGCTGCGTCAGGTGCTCGAGTGGCATGAAGAGCTGGGCGATATCGGCGGTCTGGCCGAACAGCTGCGGGTCGATATCGAGCCGGACCGGGTCTACATCTTTACCCCGGACGGTCACGCCATCGACCTGCCGAAGGGCTCGACGCCGCTGGACTTCGCCTACCGCGTGCACACCGAAATCGGTCACAACTGCCGTGGCGCGAAGATCAACGGGCGCATCGTGCCGCTCAACTACAGCCTGCAAACCGGTGAACAGGTCGAGATCATCACCAGCAAGCACGGCACCCCGAGTCGTGACTGGCTGAACTCGAACCTGGGTTACATCACCACCTCGCGAGCGCGGGCGAAGATTGTTCACTGGTTCAAATTGCAGGCGCGCGACCAGAACGTCGCCGCCGGCAAAACCTTGCTCGAACGCGAACTCACCCGCCTTGGCTTGCCGGCGGTGGACTTCGACAAGCTGGCCGACAAGGCCAACATGAAGACCGCCGAGGACATGTACGCCGCGTTGGGTGCCGGTGATCTGCGCCTGGCGCAACTGGTGAACCTGGCGCAGCAACTGGTCGAGCCGGAACGCGGCAACGAGCAGCTGGAACTGATCCCGCGCAAAGCCACCGGCTATAAACCGGGCAAGCGTGGCGACATTCAGATCCAGGGCGTCGGCAACCTGATGACGCAGATGGCGGGTTGCTGCCAGCCGCTGCCGGGGGATGCCATCGTCGGCTACATCACCCAGGGCCGCGGCGTGAGCATTCACCGTCAGGATTGCGCCTCGGTGCTGCAACTGGGCGGGCGCGAGCCGGAACGGATCATCCAGGTCAGCTGGGGCCCGGTGCCGGTGCTCACCTACCCGGTGGACATCATCATCCGCGCCTACGACCGGTCCGGTCTGCTGCGTGACGTTTCGCAAGTGCTGCTCAACGAGCGGATCAACGTGCTGGCGGTCAACACCCGCTCGAATAAAGAAGACAACACCGCGTTGATGTCCCTGACCATCGAGATTCCGGGGCTGGATGCACTGGGTCGGTTGCTGGGGCGGATTTCCCAGTTGCCGAACATCATCGAAACCCGGCGTAACCGTACTCCTTGAAGATGTCCCCGTGTGGGAGCTGGCCTGCCAGCGATACAGGCACCTCGGTCTTTAAGTAGAGTCGAGGTGATGCCATCGCTGGCAGGCCAGCTCCCACAGGTTTTGTGGTGAGAGATAAATGATGTACAGCCTTGAAGATTTGCTGCACCTGATGAGCCGTCTGCGCGACCCGCAGTTCGGCTGCCCGTGGGATATCAAGCAAACCTACGCCACCATCGTCCCGCACACCCTTGAGGAAGCCTACGAAGTCGCCGACGCGATCGAGCGCGGTGACTTCGATCACTTGCAGGGTGAGTTGGGCGATTTGCTGTTCCAGGTGGTTTATTACAGTCAGCTGGCCCGTGAAGAAGGGCGCTTCGAATTCGCCGGCGTCATCGACAGCATCACCCGCAAGCTGATCCGTCGTCATCCTCACGTGTTTCCCACCGGCGATCTGTACGCGCCGCTGGATGTTCCGCGCCTGAGTGAAGAACAGGTCAAGCAACGCTGGGAAGAGATCAAGGCTGAAGAACGCGCCGAGAAATCTGCCGCACCCGAACAGCTGTCCTTGCTCGACGACGTGCCCGCCGCACTGCCGGCGTTGTCTCGTTCGGCCAAGTTGCAAAAACGTGCGGGGCAGGTCGGTTTCGACTGGCCGGACGCCTTGCCGGTGCTGGACAAGGTCCGCGAAGAATTGGATGAAGTACTCGAAGCCATGGCCGACAACGACTCGGCAGCGATTGCCGATGAAGTCGGTGATCTGCTGTTTTCCGTGGTCAATCTGGCGCGTCATTTGAAGGTCGATCCGGAAACTGCACTGCGTGGCGCCAACAGCAAGTTCGAAAGACGCTTCCGTTTTATCGAACAGGCATTGCGCGACACCCACCGTCCCATGGAAGATTGCACCCTCGAAGAGTTGGACGCCCTGTGGGGTGAAGCCAAACGTCAGGAAAAGAATTTGCCCAGCTGCGGTTGAGCAGTTGCCTAAGTGAGAAATAAGCACCATGAGCATTTCCCTTCGCGACCAGTTGCTCAAAGCAGGGCTGGTCAACCAAAAGCAGGCCAAACAGGTCGGCAAAGAGAAACAGAAGCAGCAACGCCTGGCCCATAAAGGCCAGATTGAGCTCGATGACTCGCAGCAGCGTGCGGCTCAAGAAGCGATGGCCGAGAAGGTCAAGCGCGACCAGGAGTTGAACCGTCAGCAACAGGAAAAAGTCGAGGCCAAGGCCCGCGCGGCCCAGATCAAGCAGTTGATCGAAGTCTCGCGCCTGCCGAAGCTGACCACCGAGGACTACTACAACTTCGTAGATGACAAGAAGGTCAAGCGCATCTCGGTCAACACGCTGATGCGCAACCAGCTCAGCAATGGCTTCCTGGCGATCGTGCACCACGCCGGCGGTTACGAAGTAATCCCGCGTGAAGCCGCCCTGAAGATCCAGGAGCGCGATCCGCAGAGGATCGTGCAGCTGAATGTGAAGACTGAAGAAGTCGCTGCTGAGGACGATCCGTACGCGGCCTATCAGATCCCTGACGATCTGATGTGGTAAGTCTTTAAAGGCTGCAACAACGACGAACCCCGCTCATGGCGGGGTTTGTCGTTTTCAATGCTGTCATTGCTTATGCGGATTGGAGCGCTCGTTGCTGCTCCAGTATTTCGAGTTCGGCCTTGTAGCTGTGGGCCTCGGTTTCTGAATGAAACATCCCCACCAGCATGTCTTGTTGATGTACATCCCAGATACGGATGCCGGCGGCTATGCCTTCATGGGATTTATGTGAATCGTCGCGTTCAGTTACTTTTACAGTCATCTGCTAGCTCCAATCTCTGTTATCTGCAGCAAGGCGTGTGCAGGACTCAGTTATATATTTTGGTAGCTAGCTAAGTAAACGGCTGAGTTCGGTAACGAATTTTTGCGAAATCCGCAAAAGTCCTGCAGCCCGCCAAACACGCGGCATTCGGTCGCAGGGCGTTGAGTTTTATGACAAAAGCTTCATGTTCACGAAGAACAAAACTGCAGGCTACGCACGACTTGTAGCAGCTGGCGAAGCCTGCGTTCGGCTGCGAAGCAGTCGTAATTCCTGCAAATGCGATTTGCCTGATATACCGAGGTGCTGATTTCACGACGACTTCGTCGCCGAACGCAGGCTTCGCCAGCTGCTACAGGGAGCGGCAGTGAAGTCATTTTCTTCGGGCACAAAAAAACGCCCCGAACCAGTCGGGGCGTTTTTATGTGCGGCGTAGCAGCGGGGTGTTACTTACCCTGCCAGCGCTTCAGTACCAGGGTGGCGTTGGTGCCACCGAAGCCGAAGCTGTTGCTCATCACGGTGTTGATGGTAGCGTCTTCGCGAGTCTTGGTCAGGATCGGCATGTCAGCCACTTCCGGGTCCAGTTCGTCGATGTTGGCGGAGCCCGCCATGAAGTTGCCTTCCATCATCAGCATGCAGTAGATCGCTTCGTGAACGCCGGCGGCGCCCAGGGAGTGACCCGACAGGCTCTTGGTGGAGCTGATGGCCGGAGCCTTGTCGCCGAACACTTCACGCACACCTTTCATTTCCGCGACGTCGCCGACCGGGGTCGAAGTGCCGTGGGTGTTCAGGTAGTCGATCGGTGCATCAACGGTGGACATGGCCATCTGCATGCAGCGGATGGCGCCTTCGCCGCTTGGGGCGACCATGTCGTAGCCGTCGGAGGTCGCGCCGTAGCCAACGATTTCCGCGTAGATCTTCGCGCCGCGAGCCAGAGCGTGTTCCAGCTCTTCGACCACGACCATGCCGCCACCGCCGGCGATGACGAAACCGTCACGCTTGGCGTCGTAGGCACGGGAAGCTTTTTCCGGGGTTTCGTTGTACTGGCTGGACAGTGCGCCCATGGCGTCGAACAGGAACGATTGGCTCCAATGTTCTTCTTCACCGCCGCCGGCGAACACGATGTCCTGCTTGCCCATCTGGATCTGTTCCATGGCGGTACCGATGCAGTGAGCACTGGTGGCGCAGGCAGAAGCGATGGAGTAGTTCAGGCCCTTGATCTTGAACGGCGTGGCCAGGCAAGCGGAAACGGTGCTGCTCATGGTCCGCGTTACACGGTATGGGCCGACGCGCTTCACGCCTTTCTCGCGCAGGATGTCCAGCGCTTCCATCTGATTCAGCGTGGAGGCACCACCGGAACCGGCGATCAGGCCGGTACGCGGGTTGGAGACTTGCTCATCGGTCAGACCGGAGTCGGTGATGGCGTCTTTCATGGCCAGGTAGGCGTACGCCGCCGCGTGGCCGACGAAGCGATAGATCTTGCGATCGATCAGTTCTTCGAGAGGAAGGTCGATGGAGCCGGAAACCTGGCTACGCAGACCCATTTCGGCATATTCCGGGTTGAACCGGATGCCAGGGCGGCTTGCACGCAGGTTAGCGGAGACGGTCTCTTTGTCATTGCCCAGGCACGATACGATGCCCAGACCAGTGATAACGACGCGGCGCATGCGGATAACCCTTAGAAGTTTTCAGTGGAGGTGAAAACGCCGACCCGAAGGCCTTCGGCGGTGTAGATCTCGCGGCCGTCGACGCTGACCGAACCATCGGCGATGGCCAGGTTCAGCTTGCCCTTCAGCACGCGCTTGATCTGAATGTTATAGGTCACTTTCTTGGCGGTCGGCAGGACCTGGCCGAAGAATTTCACTTCGCCCGAACCCAGCGCACGGCCGCGGCCCGGCAGACCTTGCCAGCCGAGGAAGAATCCGACCAGTTGCCACATGGCGTCGAGGCCCAGGCAGCCTGGCATCACCGGATCACCTTCGAAGTGGCAGGCGAAGAACCACAGGTCCGGAGTGATATCCAGCTCGGCGACCAATTCACCTTTGCCGTACTTGCCACCCTCGGCACTGATATGGGTGATGCGATCCACCATCAGCATGTTCGGGGCGGGCAGTTGTGCGTTACCTGGGCCGAACAGCTCACCGCGACTGCAGCGCAGCAGGTCTTCCCGAGTAAAGGCGTTTTGTTGGGTCATGCGAGCTCCTCAATAATCCCATGCGGCAGGGTGGGGCAAATCTTCCCGGCCGACCGAAGCGTTCATGCTTCAAGTCAGCAGCCTACTCATAGACTATTGCGTTGTGGTGAAAGTCACAGCACCAAGGACATGAATGTACACTTGTGCACTGAAATTATTATTCAAGCCCCTTTTCGGGCCTGTTCGGGTGCCTAAGACTGCCGCACTTTCGCCTTTCACGCCAGTCGCAGATGGTCGAAAGGCCTGCACTACTGCACCCAGCGCTGCAGAATCTGCTGCAGATCAGTACGTTTGAAGGGCTTGGCAAGGTAATCGTTCATTCCAGCCGATAAACACGCCTCACGGTCGCCCTGCAAGGCATTGGCGGTCAGGGCGATGATCGGCAAATCTGCGCAGCCGTGCAGTTGGCGAATCTGGCGGGTCGCTTCGTAGCCGTCGATGATCGGCAGTCGGCAATCCATCAGAATCGCTTCGAAAATCAGGCTCTCGGCACTTCGCACCGCCTGCGCGCCATCGGTCGCAACGCTGACAGTAAAGCCCAGGCTGCGCAACATTGCTTCGATGACCGTCTGGTTGACCGGATTATCCTCCACCAGCAGTACATTGCGCCCTTCGCCATGGCCGTCGCCGGCGTGTTTTCGTGGCTTCAATTCCGGCAGCGACTGCTTATAGAGCGCCAGCGGAATTTCGAGGGTGAACACCGAGCCCAGGCCTTCTTCGCTCTGCGCGCGCAAGGTGCCGCCCATCCGTTCGGCCAGCGTGCGCGCAATCGGCAACCCCAGTCCGGTGCCGCCGTAACGCCTTGAAATAGAACTGTCGGCCTGCTGGAACGCATTGAACATCAATTCCAGGCTTTCGGCCGAGATGCCGATCCCGCTGTCGCGCACGGTGCAGGTGAACCACAGCAATTCGTGATCCAGTGACTGCCATTGCGGTTCGATGCTGACGCGGCCTTGTTCGGTGAACTTCAGCGCATTGCCGACCAGGTTGACCAGAATCTGCCGGATCCGCGTCGGGTCGCCCTGAACCTGCAGCGCGCGCATGTCCTCGGGAATCGCCAGGGCCAGATCGAGCCCGCGTTGCACCGCGCTGTGCTGGAACGACTGGGCGCAGCTGCTGATCAGGTCCGCGAGGTTGAACGGAATGTGTTCAAGCTCCAGTTCCGAACGCTCGATGCGCGAGAAGTCGAGAATGTCGTTGATGACTTTGAGCAGGTGTTCGGTGGACTCCGAAGCCAGCGCCGCGTACTCGATCTGCTCCTCGGTCATGTCGGTGGTTTCCAGCAGTTGCAGCATGCCCAGCACGCCATTCATCGGCGTACGCAATTCATGGCTCATCATCGCCAGGAAATCGGATTTGGCGTTGTTGGCCTTTTCCGCTTCTTCACGGGTCTGGATCAATTGCGCCATGGCTTGATGCTGCTCACGGCTGGCCTGCTCGAGGCCCTGCGCGAGGTTGTTGATGTGTTGCGACAGGGCGCCCAACTCGGTGTCGTCGACGATCGGCAGCGGCGTCTTGTAGTCGCCGTCCTGGATCGCCTTTACGGCGTGGCCGATGTCACGGATCGGCTGCGACAGGCTGCCGGCCAGGCGCCGGGCCACCAGAAAGGTAAACAGCAAGGCGAACAAGGCGAGGATCCCGGCCTTGAACAGGATCTCCTGCTGGCGCTGGCTGAAGGCGTCATTGGACAAGCCGACGATCACCCGGCCCAGATAATCCTCGGGCGGGGCCGTGTTGGCGACTTTGCTGCCCTGGAAAAAATCATTGTTCAGCGCGATCCGTTGCAGCCGCACCGGCGCCTGGAACACTTCGACCTGGTGCGAGCGGGTATGGGTTTCCGACGGCTGTTCGACGTACACCAGAATCCGGTTGGCGCTGTCCTGGACTTCCAGAAAGCGCACGTTGGGGGTGGCCAGCGTGGCCTTGAGCAAACTTTCTAGCACCTCGTTGTTGCCCGAAATAACCCCGTATTCCGTGGCGGGCGCCAGTTGGTTGGCGATCAGCTGACCGGTGTGGTTGAGCTCCTGACGCAAGTCCTGGATCCGCACGAAGGTGAAGAAGCTGATCAGCAGCAACGTCAGCAACAGGGCGGGGCCGAGGCTGATGATCTGCGTGCGGGTATTGATGTCCCAACCGCGACGGAAGGTCATGGGCGGCTTTCTCCTTCGGCCAACTGTGCTGCGACAAACGCTTCAGTCACCTGTTCAATACCCAATGAACGAGCTACCTGCGGGTTACTTAAGACTTTGAAGTGTTGCGGATACAACGCACGCGGCCAGCCTGTCAGCGGCCGATCGAGCAATTCGTCGAGCACTTCCAGCCAATCGTTCTGATCGCTGTAGGTGCTGGCCAGGCTACCGGCCTTGACGAACGCCGCGTTAGGGCCGATCAGCGCAAGTTGTCGCGAATAGCTGCTCAGCAGCAGGTTTTTTGCGGTTTTCGGGTTGTACAAATCGTAATCGTCGAGGCCCAGCAGCACGTCGCAGTTCCTGAGCAAATCCTGTAAGGGGCGGCTGTCGTTGGTGTTGTCCCATCGCTCGGCGATCACTTCAAGGCCCAACGCTTGCGCCGACAGACGCAATTCCTTGAGCAGGAATTCGCTGTGACTGTCGTACAGCACGCCGATGCGTCCGGCCTCGGGCAAGATGAGCCGGGTCAGGCGCAATTGCCGATCCAGCGGCGGATCGCTCCAGAGCAGGCTAAGGTGCGATGGAAAATCAGCACCGAACCGTTGGTGGGCTTGCAGGCGACTGATGCGCAGCACCAGCGTCGGCGGACCTTGTGTCTCTTGCAGGCGCCAGTCGAGGCTCGGCAGATCGAGCAGGATCAAACGAGTATCGGCGGGTAGTTTGCCCGGCCTCGGCAAGTTGTCCAATACCTGGAAACGCACGCTGTCGGCAGGGCGCATGCCGCTCAGCGCCTGCACAAAGGATTGCACGCCGGGGCTGTCTTCGGCGCCGGTCAGCAGAATTTCAGCGGCCTGAGTCGGCAGGTTGCCGAGCAGGCCGGCAAACACCAGGCACAACCCTGCCAGCAGGCGGCCAAGGGTTGGCGACTTCCGTGACAGGCGATACAGCATTTAAAACGTCAGCTCCGCGCTGAAGTAGAGCACCCGACGCTCGTCGTAGTTGTTATCGACGAAGGTGGTGGGTTGGTTGTCGAGGCGTTGCTGGAGCACGCCGGCCAGTTCCAGGCTGGCCTTGCCCAGGCCGATGCGTTTGGCGATGCGCGTGTCGACGCGTTCGAAGCGGTAGCCGTTGAGGGCGTCGTCACCATAATAGAAGAGGGCGCTGTTCCAGCCGTGGCCCCAGTTGCGCAGCCAACCGGCGGAACCGCTGTTGCGCGCGGTCAGTAGCTCATCCTGCGGATTGCTCGCCTCGGCATCGACGTAGGCGTACGTCAGGCGCAGGCGATCGGCGCTGCTAATGCGCCAGTCCAGCTGGGTTTCCGTGCCCTTAAAGCGCGAGCTGTTGGCATTGCTGGCGATGTACTGATTGTTGCGCAGCGGTTCGCTGATCATGCCGCTGATTTCGTCGTAGAACAGCTTCACATCGACCGTCAGCCCAAGCTCAGCGAAGTAGCCGTTGTAGCCCAGCTCGCGCGAGCGCATGCGTTCCTGTTCGAGGTCGCCGGGGCCGCGGGTCTTGACGAAATACCGGGCGCTGGTCTGGCCATAGGCACTGGGTCGCAGGTTGGTGACCTGGTAACTCCAGTTGACGTTGTTTTCGAACATGTCCGGTGAGCGGATGGCTTCCGAGTACACCGCGCGCAAGCCGTGACGCGGGTTGATCAAATAATTGACCGCCACCCGCGGGGTCAGCGAGCTGCCGGTCAATTGCGTGTCTTCGAACATGGCTCCGCCCTGCAGCAGCCAGTGCTCGGTGGCGCGCCACTCAAGTTGGCCGAATGCCCGCCAGGTGGTGTCGTCGAGGGTGCCATTGAAGTAGGTCTCGGAATCTGCCCGGTCGTAACGATAGTTCATGCCGCTGACCAGTCGCAGACTGTCGGACAGACTGAGGGTGTCTTGCAGTTCCAGGTCGTAGCGCGATTCCCGGGCGCTCTGGTCGATGTCGCCACAGAGGGTTTGCCGGGCGCCGTTGCGCCATTGCGCCAGCACTTGATTGCCCAGCGCACGTTCCGCCGCCGTGCCGGCCGGTGCGCCCGGACCGGTGAAACGTTCCATGTTGCGCGCCAGACGTTCGGTGTAGTTCGGGTTGAGCTGCCAAAGTTCGGTCAGTTCCGGGCTGAACGAAACCTCTGCATCACAGGCGCGCCAGGTCTGCTGACGGTCCCAGTGCTGGGCCGAGCCCTGGATATAAAGGCTGTGATCAGGATTGATGTCCAGGTTCCAGCGCAACGAACCGGCGTAGTCCTTGGCAATGACGTCGGAATTATTACCGGCAGCGGTAATCCCGGAGAACACCGGGCGGTAGGTATAAGGCCGCTGGTTGGTTCCGTCCTTGGCGTTCAATTGCCAATCGATGCTCTGGTTTTCACTCAGCGTTTGGCTGACGGCCAGGTTGAAGCGGTTCAAGCGGCGGCTGTCGCGATAATCGCCTCCATTGCGGTTGGTGTCGAAGCCGTCGTCCTGCTGGCCGGACAGCGACAGGCGCAGGTCGCCGCCGTCCCAACCCACACCCTGGCTGGCATAAAAGTCGTTGATGCCGCGCTGGCCACGGGTGACTTTCATCCGCGTGCCGTGGCTGTCGGCCGGGTTGCGGGTGATGATGTTGACCACCGCCATCAGCGCATTGGCGCCGTAGCTGACGGTGTTTGGGCCACGGAAAACCTCGATGCGTTCGATGTCTTCCATGGCCACCGGAATATCACTCCAGTCCACCGTGGCCAGGCCGGCGCGATACACCGAACGGCCGTCGATCAGCACCTGCATGCGCCGCGCTTCAGTGGCGTTGGTGCCGTGGTAGTTCACTGCCGCCTGGTTGCCGCTGATATTGCCGACCATCATGCCCGGCACCAGCCGCAACAATTCGCTGATGTCCCGGGCGCCGCTGGCGATGATCAGTTCGCTGTCGATCACCGTCATGCTTCCCGGGACGGCGGCCGGCGATTGCTTCAGGCGGGTGGCCGTGAGCACTTGCGGCAGCGGTTCGTTGTCGAGGAACAAGTCGTCGGCCAGCAATGGCGAGCTGAAAATCAGTGCCAGAACCAGCGGCGAGCGGGGTGAAGGAGAGCCAAACGACACGAAACATCCTTGATAGCGATCAGTTGGCGCGCATGTTAACCGAGCTGATCGACTTTTCCATTCACGATGCCGGCATTTTCCTAGGATTTATTGGTCTTCTTCCTACAAGTGTGGGTAATTGACACGGGGGCTGGCCGCCACTGGGACGCTCCGTATAATGCCGACATCGCCACTGGTATGGATTAACGGATTGCATATGACTGAACAGCGCCCAATTGCGGTCCTGGGAGGCGGAAGTTTTGGTACCGCCGTGGCTAATCTGTTGGCCGAGAACGGGCATCAGGTCCGGCAGTGGATGCGTGACCCCGAACAGGCCGAGTCCATTCGGGTCAATCGCGAGAACCCGCGTTACCTCAAAGGCATCAAGATTCTTCCGGCAGTAGAACCGGTGACTGACTTGCAAGCGACTCTGGAAGCGTGCGACCTGTGCTTTGTCGCGCTGCCGTCCAGCGCTTTGCGCTCGGTACTGGTTCCGCACGCCGAACGTTTGAACGGCAAACTGCTGGTGAGCCTGACCAAAGGCATCGAAGCCCACACGTTCAAGCTGATGAGCGAGATCCTTGAGGAAATTGCCCCGCAAGCGCGCATCGGCGTGCTGTCCGGGCCGAACCTGGCCCGTGAAATCGCCGAACACGCACTGACCGCCACCGTGGTCGCCAGCGAAGACGAAGAACTCTGCCAACGGGTTCAGGAAGCGCTGCATGGCCGTACCTTCCGTGTGTACGCCAGCGCTGACCGCTTCGGCGTGGAGTTGGGCGGGGCGCTGAAAAATGTGTACGCGATCATCGCCGGTATGGCCGTGGCGCTGGGCATGGGCGAAAACACCAAGAGCATGCTGATCACCCGCGCGTTGGCGGAAATGACTCGCTTCGCAGTGAATCAGGGCGCCAACCCGATGACCTTCCTGGGGCTGGCAGGCGTGGGCGATTTGATCGTCACATGCTCGTCGCCGAAAAGCCGCAACTATCAGGTCGGGTTTGCCCTCGGGCAGGGGTTGAGCCTGGAAGATGCGGTCACGCGTCTGGGCGAAGTCGCCGAAGGCGTGAACACGCTCAAAGTGCTCAAGGCCAAGGCTCAGGAAGTCGGCGTCTATATGCCGCTGGTCGCCGGGTTGCACGCCATCCTGTTCGAAGGGCGCACTTTGAATCAAGTGATTGAACTGTTGATGCGCGGCGAACCCAAAACCGATGTCGACTTCATTTCCACCAGCGGTTTCAACTGATCACGCTTTCCAGAAAAAGCAGGGAGTTGCACATGAACGATCCGAAAACAGAGGCCACCTACGAGTCCATTCTGCTGCGGGTGTTATGGATGATCGTCTTCTTGCTGGTCTGGCAAGTGGCGCAGTTCATCCTCGGCGCGGTGGTGCTGGTGCAACTGATCTATCGTTTGATTTACGGCGCCCCGAGCGCCAGCCTGATGAACTTCGGCGACAGCCTGAGCCAGTTCCTGGCGCAGATCGGTCGTTTCGGCACTTTCCACAGCGACCAGAAACCCTGGCCGTTCGCCGACTGGCCGACGCCGCGTACACCGGAAGGCGAAGCGCCACACGCCGTGCCGCCAGCGCCACATCCGGCCCGAGATGAGGAGCCGAAACTATGAAACTCTGGGTATTGCGTCATGGTGAAGCCGAGCCTTATGGCTCGCGTCCAGACTCCGAGCGGGCACTGACTCCACACGGTTGTGAAGAGGTGCTGCGTAGCGCCGCCGAACTGATCGGTCAGCCGATTACAGCCATCTATGCCAGCCCGTTTTTGCGAGCGCAGCAGACCGCGCAGCTGGTGCGTGAAGCGCTGGGCTTTCAACCGGACATTCGCACCGTCGAATGGCTGACCCCCGGTTACAGCCCGCAAGCGGTGGCGGAGCAATTGGTGTCGGTGGATTACGCGCTGCTGGTCAGTCATAACCCGTTGGTGGGCAACCTGTTGGGCTACCTGCAGAACGGCCATGTGCAGGACCCGGAAAAAGTGGGAACTGCCGGCCTTGCCGAGCTGGAAGGCGATTTGCCGCTGGCCGGGGCAATGAAACTCAAGGGCATCAAACACCCGTAGTATTTGTTGGAACCGGCCCCTTGTGGGAGCGTGGCTTGCCCGCGATGGCATCACCGCGGTCTGACTGATGCACCGCGGTGAAGCCATCGCGGGCAAGCCACGCTCCCACAGGTGCGGCGGCAGGGCTGAATTTTGTGTGAAATAGTCAACCAAGCAACCGCTTGGTTGACTACGCTTGCTCCAGACCAAAAATAAAGGAGCGAGTCGCATGTCTGCTGCTTTTCGTTTGCCGCTGGACGTCTTTTACGAGCGTGAAGCCCGTCATCCCCGCCAGCGGTTTCTGGTCCAGCCTACGGGCGGCGGACAGGTCGAGACCCTGTCCTGGGCCGACGTCGGCCATCAGGCTCGCTGCGCCGCACACTGGCTGCGGGCCCGCGAATTGCCCCAAGGCAGCCACATCGCCCTGATCTCGAAAAACTGCGCCCACTGGATCATCGCCGACCTGGCGATCTGGATGGCCGGGCACGTTTCGGTGCCGTTGTACCCGAACCTTACCGCCGAGTCCGTTGCGCAAGTGCTTGAACACTCCGAAGCCGCGCTGGCGTTTATCGGCAAACTCGATGACTGGCCGAACATGTCACGCGGGGTCAGCGCCGATCTGCCGACCATCAGCCTGCCCTTGCACCCACCCGGCGCCTTCGATTTCAGTTGGGCCGACTTGCAACGCAGCTCGCCGATCCAGGACGATCCCAAACCCGCCGCCGATCAGTTGGCGACCATCATCTACACCTCCGGCACCACCGGGCTGCCCAAAGGTGTGATGCACAGCTTTGGCAATCTGGGGTTCGCCACCACGCGCGGCACCCAGTTGTTTGGCCTCAATGAGTCGGACCGGCTGCTGTCCTATCTACCGCTATGCCACGTCGCCGAGCGGATGTTCGTCGAGCTGGCGTCGATCTATACCGGGCAAACCGTATTCTTTGCCGAAAGCCTCGACACCTTCCTCACGGATTTGCAGCGCGCGCGGCCGACCGCGTTGTTTGGTGTGCCGCGGATCTGGACCAAATTCCAGATGGGCGTGTACAGCAAGATCCCGGCAAAACGCCTCGACTTTCTGCTCGGCCTGCCCTTCATCGGCAAGCGGGTAGGGCACAAAGTGCTCGTCGGATTGGGGCTGGATGCGTTGCGCGTGGCGTTGTCCGGCGCCGCGCCCGTGCCGCAGACCTTGCTGCTGTGGTACCGCAAGCTGGGGCTGGATGTGCTGGAGGTCTACGGCATGACCGAGAGCTGCGGTTATTCCCACATCGGCCGCCCCGGCGACAACAAACCCGGCTGGATCGGCAAGCCCTGCCCGGAGGTTGAAGTGCGGATCGCCGACTCCGGCGAAGTCATGGTGCGCAGCGGTGCGACCATGCTCGGTTATTTCAAGGAGCCCGGGAAAACCGCTGAGACCATCACCGAGGACGGCTTCCTGCGCACCGGTGACAAGGGCGAGCAAGATGCCGAAGGCAACCTGCGCCTGACCGGGCGGCTGAAGGAAATCTTCAAGACCAGCAAAGGCAAATACGTCGCACCGGCACCGATCGAAAACCGGCTGGCGGTGCATTCGCAGATCGAACAGGTGTGCGTGGTCGGCGATGGCTTGAGTGCGCCGCTGGGGTTGTGCGTGCTGTCGGCGGCCGGTCAGCAGGACGCGGGCGGAACGGCGCGGGCGGGGCTGCATTCAAGCCTTGAAAAACTGCTGGAGGAGGTCAATGGCGTGCTCGACAAACATGAACGCTTGCGCCGATTGGTGGTGGTCAAGGACAGTTGGGCGGTGGAAAACGGCTTCCTGACGCCGACCCTGAAGATTAAGCGCAACGTGATTGAAGCGGCGTACGGTGACCGGTTTGAAGAATGGAGCGAGCGCAGCGAGACGGTGCTGTGGCAGGATTGAGCCACGAATAAAACCAACAAAGGAAAGCAACGATGAGTCTGTGGCGTACCACTCCCAACGTCGAGCAGTTGAACGCAATCCAGAAAAACACCATCGGCGAAGTGCTGGATATTCGCTTCGAAGCCTTTGATGAAGAGTCCCTGACCGCGAGCATGGTCATCGACCACCGCACTCATCAGCCGTACGGTTTGCTGCATGGCGGCGCCTCGGTGGTACTGGCCGAGACGGTTGGCTCCATGGCCAGCTACCTGTGCATCGATGCCAGCAAGTTCTATTGCGTGGGTCTGGAAATCAACGCCAACCACCTGCGTGGTTTACGTAGCGGGCGGGTGACGGCGGTGGCCAAGGCGATTCACATTGGGCGCACGACGCATGTCTGGGATATCCGTTTGACCAGTGATGAAGGCAAGGCCAGTTGCGTGTCGCGGTTGACCATGGCGGTCGTGCCGTTGGGCGAGAATCCACCTTCCCGTTGAACACAATCCCATGTAGCAGCTGTCGAGCCCCGGCGAGGCTGCGTTCGGCGCGGTAGCAGCTGTCGAGCCCCGGCGAGGCTGCGTTCGGCTGCGCAGCAGTCGTAAACCCTACTACCTCGATCTTCCTGAAACACCGTGGTGGATGAATTTACGACTGCTGCGCAGCCGAACGCAGCCTCGCCGGGGCTCGACAGCTGCTACAGAGCCGAACGCAGCCTCGCCGGGGCTCGACAGCTGCTACAGAGCCGAACGCAGCCTCGCTGGGGCTCGACAGCTGCTACACGGATCTTCATCAGGTTTGAGTCTTGCGACATGCCCCTGACCGGACTGTCATCATTCCTGGCACTTACAGTCATTGCCGCAGCCTCGCGTCTTACGGACAATCAACCCCTGTTCTCGCTCATGGATTTGCCGGTATGTCGCAACAGATATTTTTCGCCCACGCCAATGGCTTTCCTTCGGGCACCTACGGCAAATTGTTCGCGGCGCTGGCGCCCGAGTATCAGGTGACGCATCTGGAACAGCACGCCCACGATCCGCGTTTCCCGGCGGACGACAACTGGCGCAACCTGGTGGATGAGCTTATCCATCACCTCAAACAGCAACCGGAACCGGTCTGGGGTGTCGGCCATTCCTTCGGCGGCGTGCTGCACCTGCATGCGGCGTTGCGTTGCCCTGAACTGTATCGCGGCGTGGTGATGCTCGACTCGCCGGTGCTGACCCGTGCCGATCAATGGGTGATCCGAGCGGCCAAACGTTTTGGTTTTATTGATCGTCTGACGCCCGCCGGCCGCACGCTGGGGCGACGGGAAGAGTTCGCCGATCTGGAAGCGGCGCGACGTTATTTCGCTGGCAAAACCCTGTTCCGCAGCTTTGATCCGGAGTGCTTCGACGCCTACCTGCAACACGGTTTGCAAAAAGTCGGCGACAAGCTGCGTCTGCGCTTCGACCCGGCCACGGAAATCAGCATCTACCGTGGCGTCCCACACACCAGCCCAGGCCAGGCACGGCAGTTGAAAGTGCCGCTGGCGGTGGTGCGCGGACACAAGAGCCGAGTGGTGATGCGTCATCACGCCAGCTCCGTCGGGCGTATGCCGCTGGGTGAATCCCTGACCGTGCCCGGTGGCCACATGTTCCCCCTCGAACGTCCGCAAGACACCGCCACGTTGCTGAAAAACCTGTTCAGCCGCTGGGAAGGTCGTCGCCAGCAGGATTGCGCATGAGCCACGTCGTTGAAGAAGTTCGCCTGAGCCTGCCGCACATCGAGCTGGCAGCGCACCTGTTCGGCCCTGAAGACGGCCTGCCGGTGATTGCCTTGCACGGCTGGCTCGACAACGCCAACAGCTTCGCCCGACTGGCGCCGAAGCTCAGAGGCCTGCGCATCGTCGCCCTCGACATGGCCGGTCACGGTCACTCCGGGCATCGCCCGACCGGTGCCGGCTACGCGATGTGGGACTACGCCCACGACGTGCTGCAAGTCGCCGAACAGCTGGGTTTGAAGCGTTTTGCACTGATGGGGCACTCCATGGGCGCGATCGCTTCATTGATCATCGCCGGGTCGATGCCGGAACGCGTCACGCACCTGGCGTTGATCGACGGCATCATTCCTCCTACAGACAAAGGCGAAAATGCCGCCGAACGCATGGGCATGGCCCTGCAAGCGCAGCTGGATTTGCGGGAAAAACGCAAACCGGTCTACAGCACCCTGGACCGCGCCATCGAGGCACGAATGAAAGGCCTGGTGGCGGTCAGTCGCGAAGCCGCCGAACTGTTGGCCCAACGGGGTTTGATGCCGGTGCCGGGCGGTTACACCTGGCGCACCGACAACCGTCTCACGCTGCCGTCGCCGCTGCGTCTTACAACCGAGCAGGCGATGGCCTTCGTCCAGCGGGTCAATTGTCCTGCGTTATTGGTGGTTGCCGCTGACGGCATGCTCGCCAAACATCCCGAACTGCTGGAGCGTCTACCCTTTAGCCGTGAACAGCTGCCTGGCGGCCATCATTTGCACCTGAATGATGAACTTGGCGCCGACCTTGTCGCAGACTGTTTCAATCGGTTCTTCGCCGTTCCTTGACTTGCGCCGGGCAACTGTCGAGGCTGGGCGGGTTGAAATGGGAGACAACCATGATAGATCTCTACACCGCTGCGACCCCGAATGGCCACAAGGTCTCTATCGTGCTCGAGGAACTCGGCCTGCCCTACACGGTGCACGCCTTGAGTTTCGACAAAAAGGAACAGAAGTCACCGGACTTCCTCAAGATCAATCCCAATGGCCGAATTCCGGCGATTGTCGATCGCGCCAACGGCGATTTTGCCGTGTTCGAATCCGGCGCCATCCTGATTTACCTCGCTGAACAGAGCGGCAAACTGCTGCCCCAGGACCCCAAGGGGCGTTCGGTCGTCCTGCAATGGCTGATGTTCCAGATGGGTGGGATCGGTCCGATGCAGGGCCAGGCCAACGTGTTTTTCCGTTACTTCCCGGAAAAGCTCCAAGGCGCCATCGACCGCTATCAACATGAAACCCGTCGCCTCTATGAAGTGCTCGATACGCGCCTGCAAGCCGTGGAGTTTCTGGCGGGCGAGTACAGCATTGCCGACATCGCCACCTATCCGTGGGTGCGTGGCCATGAGTGGTCCGGTGTCGAGGTGGATGGTTTGCCGGCCTTGCAGCGCTGGATGGCGACCATGGAGGCACGTCCGGCGGTCCAGCGCGGTTTGCTGGTGCCCGAGCGCATCGATGATGCCAGTGTCGTCAAGGGTGCCCAGGCCATGCTGATCCGATGAGTCTATCCATGCGTTCATTCAGTGTGTTGGCGCTGTGTTGTTTCAGTCCCTTGTTGTTTGCCGCCGATGTCCCGGGCAGTCAGGACTTGCCGATCGTGCCGCGTATGGCCGATGCGCAGATCGTCGACTATCGCCCTGGCGCCGAGCTTGAGCGGATTTATCCGCTGGGTTCGATCCGTAAAATCAGTGGCCAGTTGCGCTTCGATGGTCAGGTCAGCGCCAGGGGTACGGCGACGTCGGTGACCTACGAGTTGCCGCCGGAGCATTCTTCTACCGACGCCTTCACCGCCGCCCGTGAAGCCCTGCAGAAGCAGGGCGCCGGTTTGCTGTTCTGGTGTCAGGCGCGTGATTGCGGTGAAAGCAGCCTTTGGGCCAATGATGTCTTCGGCAACGCCAAGTTGTACGGTGCCGACGATCAACAGGCGTACTTGTTGTTGCGTCTCGCGGCGCCGCAGGACAATACGCTGGTGGCGCTTTACAGCATCACTCGCGGCAATCGCAAAGCCTATCTGCACGTCGAGCAGTTCGACGCTGCTGCGCCGCTCGGTGATTTGCTTCCGACTTCGGCGACGCTGCTGCGAGAGCTCAAAAGCACCGGTGAACTCGATTTTCCGACATTGAGTGCCGATCCCGATGAGACCTGGCTGCGTTTGATTTCTCGCGGCTTGAACCTCGACACCACGTTGCGGGTCAGTGTTTCCGGAGCCAAGGCCGAAGCCTGGCGTCAGGCGCTGATCGGGCAGGGCGTGCGGGCGGCACGTATGGAAGCCGGCAACGTCGAAGGCTCTGGCCTGCACATCGAACTGTTGCGATAAGCTTTATAGGGCGAACGCGCCCGGTGCGTTCGCCTATTCTTTTCTGACTGATTCTTTCGAGACTTTACATGCCCAATAACGATCGGCTGTTGGTGCAGATCCTGCTCCTGGTGCTGTTTGGCGCGAGCTTCTGGGTGATGGCGCCGTTCTGGTCGGCGCTGTTCTGGGGCGCAGTGCTGGCGTTTGCCAGTTGGCCATTGATGCGTTTGCTGACTCGTTGGCTCAACGGTCGCGAATCCCTGGCCGCGCTGGTGCTGACACTGGGCTGGATGTTGCTGGTGGCGGTGCCGCTGGTGTGGCTCGGGTTCAACCTGGCAGACCATGTGCGTGATGCCACGGCGATCATCAAGGATGTGCAGATGGACGGTTTGCCGGAAGCGCCGACCTGGCTAGGTGGTGTTCCATTGGTGGGCGAGCGGTTGGTCGTGATCTGGAACAGCATTGATCAGCAAGGCGCGGCGATGATGGTGGCGATCAAACCTTATCTGGGGCAGGTCGGCAACTGGCTACTGGCACGCAGCGCGCAGATTGGCGGCGGCATTCTCGAGCTGACACTGAGCATCGTCTTCGTATTCTTCTTTTATCGCGATGGGCCGCGGCTGGCGGCGTTTGTCCATGGCTTGCTTGAGCGCCTGATCGGTGATCGTGCCGGCTATTACATTGAGTTGGTGGCGGGCACCGTACAACGGGTGGTGAACGGAGTAATCGGCACGGCAGCGGCGCAGGCTGTTTTGGCGTTGATCGGGTTTTTGATTGCCGGGGTGCCTGGGGCACTGGTGCTTGGCATCGTAACCTTCATGCTCAGCCTGATTCCAATGGGGCCACCGTTGGTGTGGATTCCGGCTACCGCGTGGCTGGCCTGGAAGGGTGAGTACGGGATGGCGGTGTTCCTCGGGTGCTGGGGCACGTTCATTATCAGCGGCGTCGACAACGTGCTTAAGCCGTACCTGATCAGCCGGGGCGGGAATTTGCCGTTGGTGATCGTGTTGCTGGGCGTGTTTGGCGGGTTGATTGCGTTTGGGTTTATCGGGTTGTTTATCGGGCCTACGTTGTTGGCGGTTGCGTACAGCCTGTTGACTGACTGGAGCAAGAGTCATGCGCGGGTAGATGATCGCCGGCCTTAAGATTTCTGCGGAGCTTATGGCCTCATCGCGAGCAGGCTCGCTCCCACAGGGTTCGGTGGTGTTCACACATTCTGTGTTTCACCTCGGTCCAATGTGGGAGCGAGCCTGCTCGCGATGCTTTTGACTTAAGTCGCTACGTTTAGGTATTTGCCTACCGTCGCCACGTTATCGAGCGAATACTGCTTGCTCAGGTTGGCGATCATTTTGTTCAGCGCTTCATTGACGTTGAACTGCGTGGTGGAGCTGTCGCTGGATTTCTCGCGACCCGCTTGCAACGCTACTTTCAGTTCATCGCTGCTGACCCCGCCACTGCTGTCACTGTCCAGCGCTTTGAGCAACGCGGCGCTGGTGTCGGTGCTGGTCGATGAGGTGCTGTTACTGGCCTGCAACGCGCTGCTCAATTCGCTGGCGGTCACGCTGCCATCGCTGTCCGTATCAAGCTGGCTGAACAGTTCTTCGCTGGACACCTGCTGTGGCGGCGGTGGCGGCGGGGTGAGGCTGGCGGCGAGTTCGTCCTTGCTGACGGTGCCGTCTTCGTTCTTGTCCAGGGCCGAGAAGATTTCTGTGCTGTCGGCACTGCTGCCAGCGCTGGTCAGGCCCGTGCTCAGTTCGTCACTGCTAATGGCACCGTCACCATCGGTATCCAGGGCGCTAAGCAGCGCATCAGCCAGTTCGGTGTTCGGTGCCTGGTCATGCGGCGGTGGCGGTGGTGCCATCGCCGCCATTTCCTCGCTGCTCAGACTACCGCTTTCGTCGCTGTCCAGGTCGCCAAAGTTCTTGCTCAGGCTCACCAGAAGACCGTCGTCGGTTTTCTGTGACAGGGCGCTTTTAAGTTCGTCCTGATCCACCGCGCCGTCGCTGTTGCTGTCCAGCTTGGCGAACAGTTCTTTGTGGAATTGCTGGCTGCGGGCGCTGTTGGTTGTGGTGCTGCTGGTGCTGGTATTGCTCGTGTAATTGCTGACGCTACCAATCATTGGACTCACTCCCTGGAATGGAAAACCGGCGGGTGCACCGGCTTATGCAGCGTCAGGGGGCAAGGTGTCGTGGGTGTGTGGGGTTTGTACCGACGGATACACATGCGCAGGTTTCAAAATCGACGCGAACCCTGTGGGAGCGAGCCTGCTCGCGATAGCGATCGGCCAGTCAACAACAATATTGAATGATCGACCGCTATCGCGAGCAGGCTCGCTCCCACAGGGGATTTGTGTGTGGCTTATGTGCGGGGCAGGTGGATGACGGCGGTGAGACCGCCGCCGGGCGTTTCTTCCAGGCTCAACTGCCCACCCAGCCGTTCCGCTGCCTCGCGGGCAATGGTCATGCCGAGACCGACACCCCCCGAGTTGCGATTACGCGAACCCTCAAGCCGAAAGAACGGCTCGAACACCGCTTCACGTTTGTCCGCCGCAATCCCCGGGCCGTGGTCGATGACGCGGATCACCAATTGCTCGCGGTTGTCTTCGAGGGTGATCAGCGCGTGCCCGGCATAGCGCAAGGCATTGTCCAGCAGGTTGTTGATGCACGAGCGCAAGGCCATCGGCTGCACTTGCAGCGGCGCGCAGTGGCCGCTGGCCTGGACGTCGGCACCTTGATCCTGGGCGTTTTCGCTCAAGGATTCCACCAGCGCCTGCACGTCCATCCATTGCCCGGCTTCGCTGGTGCGCTGTTCGTGCAAATACGTGAGGGTGGCGTCAAGCATGCTGATCATGTCGTCCAGATCCTGGCGCATCTGGCCCTGGAGCTTGTCGTCCTCGATCTGCTCCAGCCGTAACTTGAGGCGAGAGAGCGGCGTGCGCAGGTCGTGGGATACCGCACCCAGCATCCGCGAGCGCTGCTGCACCTGCTCGATAATTCGTTTCTGCATCAAGTTAAAGGTGTAGGCCGCTTGCCGTGCTTCCCGTGGACCGGACTCATCCAGCGGCGGGCTGTCGAGGTTTTCGCTCAAGCGTTCGGCAGCATCGCTTAACCGCTGGATCGGCCGACTCAACAGTTTGGCGCCGTACCAAGCGGCAATGATCAATGTGACAAACTGAAATGTCAGCGGCACCAGAGGGCCGCCAAACCACGGGCGCGGTGGCCGGTTTTCGAAGCGCGGGTTCATCGGCGCGCGCTGTCCGTTCAGGCCTTCGGAAAACTCTGGCGGCGGTGGAGGCGGCGGTGGGCCGTAATGGTGAAACCAGGCAAACGCCAATAGGTGCGCGAGGATGATCGCCAGCAGCAGCACGCCAAACAGGCGGCCGAACAGCGTATCGAAGCGCGCCCGCATCAGCCGATGTCTCTCGCGTCGAACAGATAACCCTCACCGCGTACGGTCTTGATCAACTGCGGGGCTTTCGGGTCATCGCCGAGCTTCTGGCGCAGGCGCGAAACCAGCAAATCGATGCTGCGATCAAACGCTTCAATCGACCGACCGCGGGCAGCGTCCAGCAGCTGTTCACGGCTGAGCACCCGACGCGGACGTTCGATGAACACCCAAAGCAGGCGGAATTCGGCGTTCGACAACGGCACCACCAGGCCATCGGCAGCGATCAATTGGCGCAACACGCTGTTCAGGCGCCAGTTGTCGAAGCGAATATTCGCACGCTGTTCAGTACGATCGTCGCGCACCCGACGCAGAATGGTCTGAATCCGCGCGACCAGTTCTCGCGGTTCGAAGGGCTTGGCCATGTAGTCATCGGCACCCAGTTCCAGGCCGATGATCCGGTCGGTGGGTTCGCAGCGCGCGGTGAGCATCAGGATCGGGATGTCCGATTCGGCACGCAGCCAGCGGCACAGTGACAATCCGTCTTCGCCGGGCAGCATCAGGTCGAGTACCACCACGTCGAAATGCTCCGCTTGCAGCGCCAGGCGCATGGCGGCGCCGTCGGTGACGCCGCTGGCGTGAATGTTGAACCGGGCCAGGTAGTCGATCATCAGTTCGCGGATCGGGACGTCATCGTCGACGATCAGGGCGCGGATGCTCCAGCGCTTGTCGTCACCGGGCGCTTTTTGATCGTCGTTCAGAGGTGTTGGGGTGCTGTGCATGCGTACGTTCATCTGCCAGGTAGGCTGCCAACCACAAAGATGGGCTGCGAGGTTGTGGTTCCAGCATAGGCGTCCAGCCCGCAGGCTGGAAGTGCTGTAAGGACGTGTTGCGGCTGCCGAGGGTAGCGAGGAAGGGTGTTGTGGGCGTGTCGTGTGTGTATCGAACTCGACACAATCGGCGAAGGGGCTAGGCTTGCTGGAGTCTTCGGGACGATTTACCGATCATCGGGTCCCGCAGTGGCGCTGGTTCCGCTACAATGCGCGCCGATTTCGTCCTGCCTGAGAGCCCGCTCATGTCCGTCTGCCAGACTCCTATCATCGTCGCCCTGGATTTCCCCACCCGTGACGCCGCACTGAAGCTGGCCGACCAGTTGGACCCGAAGCTGTGCCGGGTCAAAGTGGGTAAGGAGCTGTTCACCAGCTGCGCCGCGGAAATCGTCGGCACCCTGCGTGACAAGGGTTTCGAAGTGTTCCTGGACCTCAAGTTCCACGACATCCCGAACACCACGGCCATGGCCGTCAAGGCCGCTGCGGAAATGGGCGTGTGGATGGTCAACGTCCATTGCTCCGGTGGTCTGCGCATGATGGCTGCCTGCCGTGAAGTGCTCGATCAGCGTACCGGCCCTAAACCGCTGTTGATCGGCGTGACCGTGCTGACCAGCATGGAACGTGAAGATCTGGCGGGTATCGGCCTGGACATCGAGCCACAGGAGCAGGTGCTGCGTCTGGCGGCATTGGCGGAAAAAGCCGGGATGGACGGTCTGGTGTGCTCAGCCCTGGAAGCCCAGGCCCTGAAATCGGCGCACCCGTCGCTGCAACTGGTGACCCCGGGGATTCGCCCGGCGGGCAGCGCCCAAGACGATCAGCGCCGTATCTTGACCCCACGTCAGGCGCTGGATGCCGGTTCTGATTATCTGGTCATTGGTCGTCCGATCAGCCAGGCAGCTGATCCGGCGAAGGCGTTGGCCGCCGTCGTGGCCGAACTCGCCTAACCAAACACCGCAAATCCAAATGTGGGAGTGAGCCTGCTCGCGATGAGGGCATGTCAGTCGATATCAATATTGACTGATACACCGCCATCGCGAGCAGGCTCGCTCCCACCATTAGTTTTGTGGTGAATCAACTATCGGGTTAAACCTTCAACACCAACTTCCCGAAATTCTCGCCGCTGAACAATTTCATCAGCGTCTCCGGGAACGTCTCCAGCCCTTCAACAATGTCTTCCTTGCTCTTGAGTTGCCCTTTGGCCATCCACCCGGCCATTTCCTGTCCGGCGGCGGCGAACTGCGCGGCGTAGTCCATCACCACAAAGCCTTCCATTCGTGCACGGTTGACCAGCAACGACAGGTAGTTGGCCGGCCCCTTGACCGCTTCCTTGTTGTTGTACTGGCTGATCGCGCCACAAATCACCACCCGCGCTTTCATGGCCAGGCGACCCAGCACCGCGTCGAGAATATCGCCGCCGACGTTATCGAAATACACGTCGACACCTTTCGGGCATTCACGCTTCAGGCCGGCATGCACGTCTTCGTTCTTGTAGTCGATGACGCCGTCAAACCCCAGTTCGTCGATCAGGAACTTGCACTTGTCCGCGCCGCCCGCGATGCCGATCACGCGGCAGCCTTTGATCTTGGCGATCTGCCCTGCAATGCTGCCCACTGCACCGGCCGCGCCGGACAGCACCACGGTGTCACCTTCCTTCGGTGCGCCGACATCGAGCAGCGCGAAGTAGGCAGTCATCCCGGTCATGCCCAGCGCGGACAGGTAACGCGGCAGCGGTGCCAGTTTCGGATCGACCTTGTAGAAACCTCGTGGCTCGCCGAGGAAATAATCCTGCACGCCCAAGGCACCGTTGACGTAGTCCCCTACCGCGAACCCAGGATTATTCGAGGCAATGACTTTTCCTACACCCAATGCGCGCATGACTTCGCCGATACCGACCGGCGGAATGTAGGACTTGCCCTCGTTCATCCAGCCACGCATGGCCGGGTCCAGGGACAGGTATTCGTTTTTGACCAGGATCTGACCCGCAGCCGGTTCGCCGACTGGCACTTCTTGATAGGTAAAGGTCTCGCGGGTTGCCGCGCCCACCGGGCGTTTGGCGAGCAGGAACTGGCGATTGGTCTGGGTAGTCATGACTGGCACTCAAGATGAATGAAGCCTTGTTGATAGACCTTCATGATCAATGCCGCAAGTTTGGCTGATGCGGCGAATGCATATCGATCCAGTGCAGTGATAGTCACTGCCGCAGTTCTATCACTGCAACTCATGGTCGCCCAACCGGGCTTCTGATAGTGCTGCCGTGTCACACACCCCTGTGGCTAGACTGCGAACACGTGATCCCCCGCACTCTTCTCTTCGAGGACATAACAATGAGCATGACGTTTTCCGGCCAGGTCGCTGTTGTGACCGGCGCTGCCAACGGTATTGGCCGCGCGACCGCTCAGGCATTCGCCGCTGAAGGGTTGAAAGTGGTGGTGGCCGACATGGACACGGCCGGGGGCGAAGGCACGGTGGCACTGATTCGTACGGCGGGCGGCGAAGCGACCTTCGTGCGCTGCAACGTCACCGTGGAAAGCGATGTAAAAAATCTGATGGACGAGGTGGTGAATACCTACGGCCGTCTGGACTATGCCTTCAACAACGCCGGCATCGAGATCGAGAAAGGCAAACTGGCCGAAGGCACAATCGATGAGTTCGACGCGATCATGGGCGTCAACGTCAAAGGCGTCTGGCTGTGCATGAAGTACCAGTTGCCGTTGCTGCTGGCCCAGGGCGGTGGCGCGATCGTCAACACCGCTTCGGTGGCGGGCCTCGGTGCTGCGCCAAAGATGAGCATTTACGCGGCGTCAAAACATGCGGTGATCGGCCTGACCAAGTCGGCGGCAATCGAATACGCCAAGAAAAAGATTCGCGTCAACGCGGTGTGCCCGGCGGTGATCGACACCGACATGTTCCGTCGTGCCTATGAGGCGGACCCGAAGAAGGGTGAGTTCGCCAACGCCATGCACCCGGTCGGCCGCATCGGCAAGGTCGAGGAAATCGCCAGCGCGGTGCTGTATCTGTGCAGCGATGGCGCGGCGTTTACTACCGGTCACTCGCTGGCAGTGGACGGTGGTGTCACGGCGTTCTGAACAATCAAGGTTTGCCGTGTAGGAAAAAGCCCGCATACGTGCGGGCTTTTTCATGGCGCCGTGAAAGAGACGGACAAGTGTGTTTCAAATGGTTAGAACCGAGGGTTTTGGCGGCGTTGTCGCACATCCGATCAAGCAGACCTGTGATTAACTGCTCCTCGCAAATGGACAGGAGTTTGCTTGCTCATGGAATTGAGAATCGATCGACAGGCATTGGTGCCGGTCGTACAGCAAATCGTCGACGCGTTGGCCGTCTGGCTCCGTCAGAGCGAGGTGCTGCCGGGGACGCGTTTACCTTCTGCGCGGCAAATCGCGCGGGTCAATCTGCTCAGTCAGTCCAGCGTCGTCGAAGCCTGTGAGCGCCTGGTAACTCAAGGCGTGCTGGCTTCGCGTCATGGCGCCGGTTTCATTGTCGCCACACCGGCGCTGGCCGCTCAGGGGCAACAGGATTGCCTTTGGTTCGAAGGGGCGGAAGTGCAGCAGGGCGGCCTCTCGGGCGAACTTTTATTGGGCTGTGGCGGGTTGCCCGAAAGCTGGCGCGAAACGGACGACCTGAGCTACGCGATCCGTCAGGTCAGCCGAACCGACATGGCCGGGTTGTTCAACTACAGCACGTCATGGGGCCTGCCAGCCTTGCGTGTACAGATCCTCAAGCGCCTTAAACAGCTCAGTATCGAGGTGGACGAAAACCGCATTCTGACCACCGCCGGTGCCAGTCATGGGCTCGACCTGATCGTACGCACCTTGCTCAAGCCGGGTGATTGCGTGGTGGTGGAAAGTCCGGGGTATCCACTGCTGTTCGACCTGCTCAGGCTGCACGGCGTGACGATGATCGAGGTCCCGCGTACCCCGCGTGGGCCCGACACGCTGCAACTTGAAGCGCTGTTGCTCAAGCACAGGCCCCGAGCGCTGTTCATCAACAGCTTCTATCACAACCCGACGGGCAGCTGCCTGACGTCTGTGGTGGCGCAGCAGATCATGCAGCTGACCAAAACCCATGGCGTGCTGGTGATTGAAGATGACGTCTATGCGGATTTGCACAGCGGCCCCGGCACCCGCCTCGCTGCGTTGGGTGTCGATGACAACGTGATCTACGTCGGCAGTTACTCGAAAACCCTCAGCAGTTCATTGCGGGTCGGCTTTGTCGTGGCCAGTGACGAGATAATTGCGCAACTGGCCGAGGTCAAGATGATCAGCAGCATGGGGGCTTCAAGGTTCTGCGAATCGGTGCTGACCTGCCTGTTGGCCAGCGGCGCGTACCGCAAGCTGGTCCAGCGTCAGCGCCAGCGTTTGAATACGGACAGAGAGGCGGCCCTGCAAGTGCTCGAAGACGCCGAGTGGGAAATTTTCGGCAAGCCGGCCGGTGGCTTGTTCATCTGGGCGCGGTCGCGGATGTCCGACTACGCTCAGGTGCGCAAACAGGCCCGGCGCTTTGGTGTGCTGTTGTCTTCTGCCACGGCATTCAGTCCTGACGGTCAGGCCAATGACTGGCAACGCATCAACGTGGCTTATGCCTGTGATCCTCGTGCCCGGGCATTTTTTCAGGCGACCGCTGCGAATCGACCTAAAACGTTCTGAAAACGACGTGGGCGTAGCTTTTTGCCATTATTCCGACGCCAGAGACTTGTGCTGGCGTATGCCCGTTGCGAATCTGCGTCAACAGACTATGTCAGGGGACTAAGTGCAATGATTTCGGCCGTGCAAGGACGTTTTGCCAACCTCGGTATGGCAAAAAAAATGGGTGTCGGGTTTGTATTGGTGCTGCTGCTGACGGCGCTGGTGGCAGCCATCGGCGTTTGGTCCCTGCAGACCATCAGTCATCGCTTCGACGGGCTCAAGCAGATGTCGTCGCTCAACAGCGGTTTGCTCAAGGTGCGAATGCTTGAGCAGGAATACGCCTTGCACGGCAACCCGAAAACCGCCGATGCCCTGCGCGAGGGCGTTGATGGCCTGATCGCCCTGGCGACGCAGCTCAAGGCTGCATCAGCGGCCAACGTGCCGGTGATGAATGACGTCGAGCAGTCCCTGGGGGCTTATCGCAAGGCCTTCGACGAGTTCGTCTCGCTGAGTCAGGCCAAGGACCTGGCCCTCGAAATGGCCAGTTGGTCGGTGTCCAGCGTGGCCAACAACCTTGATGTCCTGCAAGCAGGGCTTGCCGATGACGGCGCCTATACCTTGAAAGAGTCCGAGGGCAAGGACGGTGGGCAGTTCATCGAGCAGGCCAATCAGGTCAGCCAGGTGTCGCGGCTGATGTTACAGGCCATGAACGAGGCGCGGGTGCGTCTGGACCAGAGCCGCAAGGGCGATGACAGCGCAGGCCAGGGCAAGATCGAACAGGCCGATCAGGCGCAGGTTCAGGCCGAGCAGTTGAAAACCACGGTCAAGGATGAGGGCTATCAGACTGTCCTCAATGAGGTGGCGGGGCACATCAACAGTTTCAGCGAGAAACTGACCGAGTACACCGGTCTGTTGGCTCAGGAAAAAACCGTCTACGAGCAACTGCACCAGCGTGCCGCACAGGTGGTGGAACGGGTCGATCAGGCCTATGTCGCTGAAGACCAATCGATGCAGGCTGAGTTGAAAAAGAACTCGATGCTGATCATCGGTTCCTCGGCGCTGGCGTTGCTGGTCGGGTTGATTGCGGCGTGGGTGATCACCCGGTTGATCGTGGCGCCGCTGCGCAGCGTGATTCGTGTCGCGCAGCAGATCGCCGCAGGTGATTTGAGTGCGACGGTGGAAGTGACGCGCCGTGACGAAATCGGCCAGTTGATGCAGGAAATGCAGCAGATGGGCGCGGGGCTGAGCACCATCGTCAGTGGTTTGCAGGCCGGTATCGAGCAGTTGGCGAGTTCGGCTCAATCGTTGTCGGCGGTGACCGAGCAGACCAACCTGGAAGTCAGTAGCCAGAAGGAAGAAACCGAGCAGGTCGCCACGGCGATGAATCAGATGACGGCGACGGTGCACGACGTTGCGCGTAACGCGGAGGAAGCTGCACAGGCTGCGCAAACGGCGGACGGCAAGGTTGAAAGTGGCCAGCAAGTGGTGCGTCAGAGCATGGCGCGGATTGAGCAGTTGGCGGACTCGGCGACCTCGGCCAGTTCGAGTATCGAAAGCTTGAGTGCGGAAATCCAGAATATCGGCACGGTGCTGAGTGTGATCAAAAGCGTTGCCGAGCAAACAAATCTGTTGGCGCTCAATGCGGCGATCGAGGCGGCTCGGGCCGGCGAGCAGGGCAGGGGTTTTGCGGTAGTGGCGGATGAGGTTCGGGCGCTGGCCAAGCGGACTCAGCAATCGACCGAGGAGATTGAGCGTCTGGTGAGTGCCTTGCGTTCGGCGGCACAGTCGTCGGTGCAGCAGATTCAGAACAGTGGTGAGCTGGTGAAGCTGGCGGTGAGTGACGCGTTGCAGACTGAGAGTGCGTTGGGGAGTATTGCGGCGGCGGTGTCGTTGATTCAGCAGATGAATCAGCAGATTGCGGCGGCCGCCGAGGAGCAGAGTTCGGTGGCCGAGGAGATTAATCGCAGTGTGACGAGTATTCGGGCGAGTGCGGATCAGTCTTCGTTGGCGATGCGGGGGAATGCGGCGTCGAGTATTGAGCTGGCGCAGTTGGGGGTTGAGTTGAAGGGGATGGTAGGGCACTTTCGGCTCTGATCTTTCTCCCGCATATGTACACAGATCTACTGTAGGAGCGAGGCTTGCCCGCGAAGGCGGCCTGACAGCCGACCTATCTCTTTCAGGTGTACATATCCATTTCTGCGGTAAAGGCGGCTGGCGGTTTCGCCCTTACGGCGAGGCACTTTTTTCAAACGCCAAAAAAGTACCCAAAAAGGCTCGCCCCAAGCGTCCGGCCCCTCGCCTGGGCTCGGCGTTCCTTCGCTCCGGTATCCATCCGGGGACACTGCCCTCCGGTTGGCTTCGCTGCACCTACATGCAGCGTGTTCGACTGCGTCGAACGGCGCTACGCGCCACTCCCCGGATGAACACCTCCACTCAGCCTTCCGAAAGGGGCGGGCAGATCAAGATCAAAAGCAGGCGAGCTAACGCTCGGCCTATTGAGTGGTGAGAAGCAGGTGTACGCCGAAGCCTTGTAGGAGCGAGGCTTGCCCGCGAAGGCGGCCTGACGGCCGACCAATTTCTTGCAGATGTACACCAACCCCCTGTGGAAGCTGGCCTGCCAGCGATGGCGGTCATTCACCCGATCTATCTTCCCTGGCTGTACTCGTCCACCAAACCCAACCACAAAAAAAGCCACCTGTTTCGGTGGCTTCTTTAGTTCTTCGGATCAGTCGTAAATCACTTTCTTCTTCCAGTCCGCATCTGCCTCGACGTCTTTGAGGCCTACGTTCAGTTGGTTCGCTTCGCTTTCAACCGCTGCGATTTTGTCCATCACCATGGCGTTGGCGCGAGCCAGGAGTTTTTCCAGGTATTCGAGTTGTTCGGCGTAGACCTGGGGTTCCTGTTGTTTGCGCAGGTATTGCACGCCGCGTTCGAAGGCGAGGCGGGCCTGGCCTGGCTGGTTTTGTTGCAGGCATTGCTGGCCGAGGTTGTTGAAGAACTCGATGTGCAGCAGGACCAGAATGTGGCGCACTTCGCGGATCCAGCGCTTGGCTTCGTTGGTCGGCAGGAAGCCGTCCTGTGCGGCGCGGGTGATTTGGCCGTGGAGGGCTTCGAGCAGGAAGCGCACGTCCTTGGCCTTGGCTTCGGTCTGGATCGGTGCCGGCGGGTTGTTGACCGGGATCGATTCTCCTTGAGCGGCCAGGGCTTCCAGTTCGGTAATCCGGGCCCTGAGGTTGGCGCTGGTTTTTTCCAGGTTGAGCAAACGCTGGCAGACGTTGAGCTCCAGACGGGTCAACAGCAGCTTGAGCCCGGGTGTCATCAGCTGACCGGGGAAGGTCTCGGTGATTTCGCCGCAGCGACGCAGGCGGTCGTTGAGTTCAATCTTGGTGCGGGCCTTTTCCAGCTTGTTATTTTCCACCACATGGTTCATGTAGCCAATGGCGATCAATAGTGCGATCCCGGCTACGACTAGCAGGGTGATCATGAGTGGTGTCACCGGTAAGACCTCTTTATAGGGTTCGCGATCGAGTGTAGTGGCTTGGCATTTGGGCGCATAGGGCCGCTCGACGAGTTGAATCGGTTGTGGCTGTCTTTATATCGGCCGTCGTTCCACTTATATAAATGCTGGCAACCGTGAATCACATTGCCATCATCTACAGCGGCGGACTATAACGTCTTGGTGGTTGACAGAATATAGTCGCCAAAGGTCACGAGGCGCAAAAGCCTGAATCGCGTCTGAAAGCGGGGCGAAGTCATTGATTTAAATAAATTTATATCTGGGGGTTGACGACCCCTCAATCCATCCATAGAATGCGCGCCACTTACAGCGTAAAGCACACAGCGAAACGCGGTAGGGAGTGAATGTTGTACGTGTGTCCCCTTCGTCTAGTGGCCTAGGACACCGCCCTTTCACGGCGGTAACAGGGGTTCGAGTCCCCTAGGGGACGCCATAAGCGGGAATAGCTCAGTTGGTAGAGCACGACCTTGCCAAGGTCGGGGTCGCGAGTTCGAGTCTCGTTTCCCGCTCCAATTTTAAGCAGCGTTGCTTTCGGGCAGGGCTGAGTGAAGCCAGAGCCGACATCTTCGGATGCGGATTTGGGCACTGAAATACACACCATGTGTTTCAGTTAGCGTGTCCCCTTCGTCTAGTGGCCTAGGACACCGCCCTTTCACGGCGGTAACAGGGGTTCGAGTCCCCTAGGGGACGCCATTTGCGGGAATAGCTCAGTTGGTAGAGCACGACCTTGCCAAGGTCGGGGTCGCGAGTTCGAGTCTCGTTTCCCGCTCCATATTTAACGAAAACGCCGCTCAGTGATGAGCGGCGTTTTTGCTTGTGCGTCATTCATAAAGAAGGACCTCAAGGTCCTTTTTTTGTTTGTGTAGGAATCAATGCGATCAACGTGTCGGACCCGCCACAACAGCGGGCCCGAAAAAGCGGTCAGAGCTTCGGCAATTGCCCGATTCGCCCCATCATTTCCGTCACGATCTGCAGGTCCAGCAGGAACTGGTCAACCGTCTTGAACTCATTGTCGGTGTGGCCGGTGTACTTGACCTCGGGTCGGGCCAGGCCGAATTGCACGCCATTAGGCAGTTCATGGACCGAGGTGGCGCCGGCGGAAGTGCCGTACTTGTGTTCCATGCCAAGGTTTTCGCTGGCCACGGCGAGCAAGGCCTTGACCCATTCACCCTCAGGGTTGCGGTACATCGGTTCGGCGATCGAGTAGTCGAAGGTCACCGCAACGTGGGTCTTCTTGCCCCAGGCGCCAAGTTTTTCGGCGATTTGTGCCTTGAGCACTTCGGGGGATCTACCCTTCGGCACGCGCAGGTTGACCGCGAGCTTGAAGGCTTTGTCATCCATGGCGACATAGGTCAGGGAAGTGGTCAGCGGCCCCATGAAGTCATCGGAAAAACCGACTCCCAATTTGCCGCCCAGGTAATCCAACCCCCAATTGTCGGCAGCGTAGCGAGCGGCGTCGGTGATGTGGTTGTGCTTGAGCGCGACCTTGCCGTCGAGGCTGTTGATGAAGCCCAGCATTCTGGACACCGGGTTGACGCCGGACTCGGGTTCGGAGGAGTGGGCGGAAACACCAGTCACGGTGAGTTTGACGTCTTTGCCGTCGACCTTGGCGTTCACTTCGAAGTCGCCGCCGTTGCGTTTGGCATAATCAGCGCCGGCCTTTTGCAGGCTGGCGGCCAATTCGGCGGGCTTATCCGTCACCAATGTGACGACGGAAGCCGACGGAATCTGGTTGGTGGCCAGGCCGCCAGTCATCGAGATGATTTCCGCGCCTTTGCCCTCGGCCTTACGCTTGGGGAAATTCGCCATCACAGTGCCGTAACCTTTCTCGGCAATTACCACCGGGTAGCCGCCATCCAGTGCCAGGTTGTAGTTGGGCGTCGGGTTGTGTTCGAAGTAATAAGGAATGGCGTCGCCGGTGGTTTCTTCGGTGGTGTCGACCAGCAGCTTGAAATTGCGCGCCAGCGGCAGCTTCTCTTCCTTGATGATCTTCATGGCATAAAGCGCGACCACGATGCCGTTTTTGTCATCCTCGGTGCCTCGGCCATACATGCGGTCGCCGATCAGGGTGACCTTGAACGGATCGAGTTTGGTGCCGTCTTTCAGGACCCAGTTTTCCGGCGTTACGGGCACCACGTCGGCGTGCGCGTGAATGCCCACGACTTCATCGCTGCTGCCTTCAAGGGTGATTTCATAGACGCGATTGTCGATGTTGCGGAAGTTCAGGTTGAAGGCCTGGGCCAGGCCCTTGATCTTGTCGGCGATCTTGATGAATTCGGGATTGTCGTGCTGATCAACGCCGTCTACGCGGAAGGTTGGGATTGCCACCAACTCCCGCAGGGTCTCGGTGGCAGCGGCGCCGTATTTCACTCGTGCGTAAAGGCCAAGCAGGCGATGGATCTCGTTCTGTTGTTCAGCAGTAAGGGTTTTGTTGTCGAGGAAGGCGCTGATGGCCGGGCCGAGATCATTGGTTTTGCCAAGGTCGCTCTTGGCCAGGCCTCCCAGGAATTGCCGGAAATCCGTCACCGATGCATCGCTGAAAGTCTTGAGGATCTCCGCGCTCTGTTGCGGGCTGATGTTGGCCTGCGCTGTCAGGGTGAACGATGAAAGGCTGGCCACAATCAGGGTTGACGCAGCCAGGTGCTTGAGTGAGAAATTCATTGCTGTGGGCATTCCTTTGCAGGCAGTTTGTGAGAAGTTTCTGATCGATGAGACAGAAACGTTTCCAACCTAACACTGTAACGGAGTGTTACGGGAGTACTGAAGTGGGATCTGTCGCACAGAAATGCAAAAGCGGCGCAGAAACGAAAAAGGCCCGTCAGTCTGACTGAGCGGGCCTTTTGCATGAACGCAGGTTTTACATCGACAGAATCAGGCGCCCGGCGAACAGGATCAGAATCACCCCCATGGTGCGTTCGAACCAATGCCCCATGCGCATGAACAGCAATCGCACCCGGGCGCTGGAAAAGAACAGCGCGACGATCACGAACCACAGCGCGTTCACGAAACACATCCACACCCCATACAGCGCCTGAACCTTCAACGGTGTCGTGGCGCTGATGATCGTGGTGAAAATCGCCAGGAAAAACAGCGTCGCCTTGGGGTTGGTCGCATTGGTCAGAAAACCGGTGGTGAACGCCTTCAGCAGCGTTTGCTCCACAACCGGCTCCTCCGCGACTTTCTCACCCTCAAGCGCAGACTTGGGTTTACTGCGCAACAGGCAGACCCCGAGGTACAAAATGTAAGCGCCGCCCACCACCTTGGCCACGGTCAACAACCAAGGCGTCGTGTGCATCAACGCCCCGACCCCGAGCAGGGTGTAAAGCACGTGCACGGAAATCCCCGCGCCAATGCCCAGCGCCGTGCAAATCCCGACCAATCGGCCAAAGCGCACACTTTGACGGATGGTCACCGCGAAGTCCGGTCCGGGTGCGACCACCGCTAGAAAATGAATCGTCGCCAGCGCAAGAAACTCGCCCAGGTAATTCGAAAACATCTCAACTCCAAAAAGTAAGGGGTGAAGCATTGCCGCGATAACCGACAAAGAACGAAAGGCTCAATCGCGGATCCGCCACGCCCGGCGTCACCGAGTGCATGCAGCGCGAATTGAACATGATGAAGTCACCCGGCTCAGGACGAATCTCCAGGGTCGGAGTGCCGAGCAGGGCCGGGTCGATGCCGTAGCTGTCGCCGCGCATTTCGTCGAATTGATCCGGGGAAATGTCGTGGTCCCACATCTGCAGCGCGCCGCCCTCGGTCGGCATGTTCAGATAAACGTTGCAGGCGAACTGCGCTTCCAGGCTTCTGGCCTGGTAACTGTCCGGGGCGTCCTTGGCGAAAATGTCGTGGTGGGCGAGGAAGCACACACCTGGTTTCACGACTCGGGACAACCCGACATACATCTTGCGACCGTAGAGATTCTCCAGATGCGCACCCGCCGGCCAGGACTCATCGAGCATGCAGCGCAGGGTGTCGACCGGGGACGAGTAGGGCGCGCAACGTTTGCGCAACTCCGCGATGTTGCGCGAGGCATGCTCAAAATAATCCTCGATCAACAGCGGCTGGTTTTCCGCCTCATAAAACGCCATGCCGATGCGGCCGATGCTCGGCGCATTGATATAGCCTTCGAAACCCGGGGCGAGGATCTTGTCGCCTATCTGAATCGCCAGCGGCCGGGGCAACAGGCCTTTGACGCGGACGGCGAGGACTTCTTCGTTGGCCAGTTTTTTTATGCACGTCTCATCGAGACGCTCGACGTCAAGCATCATGTCTTAGGTCCATCTATCAGATAGTCAACAGAACCCGCGAACGCAGGCTCCCCCGGGCGTCAGGCGATGACGGGGACGGCATCGCCCGAAAGCTCAATCCACGCTGTAGTGGACTGACAGCGTTCCCTTTTTCATTGAAAGGGAAGCGATCGTGACCGTGCCCAAATCCTTCAGGCTACGTACATGGGTGCCGCCGCAGCCGTAGGCGGGCAGTTCACCGAAACCTATTTCCCGGGCGCCTTCGCGCATCGACGTCAGGCGCGGCAGACCATGGGCAACCCATTGCTCGATGCCGCGCTGAAGGATCTCGGCATCCACCTCTTTTGCGGACTCCAAGGGTTTGAATTGCACGCGTCCTTCGCCCGGCCAGTGGTGAGCCTTGATCGGCATCCAGCCCAGCGCCTGGACAAAGTGGCCGATCAGGTGACCGGCCGAATGCATGCGCGAATTGAACTGGCGGCGTTGCTCGTCAATCCGGATTTGGGTCATGCCCGGTTTCACCGGGCGGTCGACGAAATGAATGATCCGGTCCGGGTCCTGCACCACGCGCAGGACCTGGCTTTCACCGATCCAACCGGTATCACAAGGCTGACCGCCACCTTGGGGGTGAAACAACGTGGCGCGCAGCACCACTGCAAATTCGTTCTCCTGGGGCGTGCATTCCAGGACTTCCACATTGGCCTTGAGGTCATCACTATGGAAAAAGAGGCGAAGCGTCATATTCCATGTCCTCATTAGAGTTTCTTTTTTTATTATATGAAGCGTGGAATTGCGTGATAATCCGTTCAAACATCAAAGGACTGTTGCGCTGTGAGCATAAATCTTCCACTGCCACTGCTGGGTGAAATGGCGATCTTCGTCAAGGTTGTCGAGACCGGCAGCTTTTCCGAAGCGGCTCGCCAATTGGGCTCTTCACCTTCGGCGGTGAGTCGCAGCATTTCGCGTCTGGAAAAGGCGTTGGCCACGCGTCTGCTGCAGCGAACCACCCGCAAATTGCGGTTGAGTGACGGTGGCGAAGAGGTCTTCAAGCGTTGCCAGGAAATGGTCAGTGCCGCCAAGTCCGTGATGGAAATCAGCGGGCAGTTCACCCATGAAGCGGAAGGGCTGGTGCGGGTCAGCGTGCCCAAGGCGGTTGGCCGATTTGTGATTCACCCGCATATGCCGGAATTTTTGCGCCGTTATCCGAAAGTGGATGTGGAGCTGTTGCTTGAGGATCGGCAGGTGGATCTGATCGACGACAACGTTGATCTGGCGATTCGCATTACCGATCGGCCACCCGCTGGATTGGTCGGGCGGCAGTTGCTGACCATCGACCATTTGCTCTGCGCAACACCACAGTACCTGGCCGAACATGGCACGCCGACACATCCCCATGACTTGCTCAACCATAGCTGCATCTACCTGGGTGAAACCCCGAGCGATGCGCGTTGGAAATTCAAGAAAGGTACCAAGGCTGTGACGGTCGGTGTCCGCGGGCGGTATGCGGCGAATCACACGGGCGTGCGACTGGGGGCGGTGTTGCAGCACATCGGGATTGGCAGTCTGCCGTACTTCACTGCGCGTTATGCGTTGGAGCAGGGGTTGATTGTGCAGGTGTTGCCGGACTGGACATTTCTCGCGTCCTACCATGGCGGCGCCTGGTTGCTGCATTCGCCGACGCGGTATCTGCCGCCGAAGTTGCGGGTGTTTATTGATTATCTGGTGGAGTGCCTGGAGAAAGAGCCGACGTTGGGCAAACCGGGGAGGCCAAGTGCATTGGGCAAGGGTGCGACGGAGTATGAGTTGCCTGAGAGTGATGGGTTGCTTTAAAGGGCCTCTTCGCGGGCAAGCCTCGCTCCTACAGGTGTCCGCGATCCCCTGTAGGAGCGAGGCTTGCCCGCGAAGGCGTCCTTGCAGGCGCTACATCATCCGGCAACAAAAAGGCCCGCATGAATAACCATGCGGGCCTTTTGCTTTTCTGATCGGTGATCAGTGCTTGCTGTCGTCCTTCGACATCGCCAGCAACTGTTTTTCCTGATTCCAGTCGAAAGGTTCGTCGTTCTGTTCGGCTTCGAAACGACGCTCTTCCAGTGCCTGGTACAACTCGATTTCATCATCGGGCATGTAGTGCAGGCAGTCACCGGCGAAGTACCACAGCAGGTCGCGCGGGACCAGGTGGGCAATCTGCGGATAGCGGGTGATCACTTGGCACAGAATGTCCTGGCCCAGGTATTGGCTTTCGATCGGGTCGACCGGCAACAAGGCACGCAGTTCGTCAAAGCGCTCCAGGAACAAGGCATGGCTTTCTTCGGGAACCTGTTCGGCCTCACCTACGGCGACCAGGATGCTGCGCAGGTGGTCGAGCAAGACAAGATGATCGGCAACGACGTTGGACACGAGATAAGTCCTCAAGAGCAAAACGGGCGCGGGAGTATAAAGCCCCCACGCCCCTTTTTACAGGATCAGCGGACCTTTCCGTCGGCCAGCGTCAGCTCTTCTTTGTCGAAATCATCGACATCGATCACCTTGCGCCGCGCCGTTTCTGCTTCACGCAAGGTCTGCGCTTCGACTGGCTGCAACACCCCGGCCTCGAGCGCTGCATCGATGACGTGTTCCCCGGCGGCAGGTTTGACCTGACCACTTTTGAGCGCCACGTGCAGTTTTTTCTGTAACGGCTGCGCCGCGTTCAACAGGTTGCAGGCGTGTTGCAGTGCACCCACTGCGTCGTCCGCCGATTGCGGACGGTAGCAACCGCCGAGCAATTCTTCGAGGGTTGGATCGCCCTTGGCCCGGCCAATTACCGCGGCGACTTCGGCGCCGAGTTTGTCCGATGGCCCTTTGTGGCGCCGGCCGAACGGAAACACGATCACCCTCAACAGGCAGCCCAATACCTTGTTCGGAAAGTTGCTCAGCAGCTCATCCAGCGCGCGTTCCGACTGGCCAAGGCTTTCTTCCATGGCCCAGGTAAACAGTGGCGCCATATGCTCCGGCGAATCAAGGTCGTGATATCGCTTGAGCGCGGCGGAGGCGAGGTACATGTTGCTGAGCACATCACCAAGACGCGCCGACAGACGTTCGCGACGTTTCAGTTCGCCACCCAGCAGCATCATGCTCAGGTCGGCAAGCATGGCGAACGCGGCGGCCTGACGATTAAGCGCGCGGAAATAACCCTGACTGAGCTTGTTCCCAGGCGCGTGTTCGAAGTGTCCGAAGCCGAGGTTCAGCACCAGCGTGCTGGCGGCGTTGCTCACGGCGAAACCGATGTGCTTGAGCAACAGGCCATCGAACTCGGTGAGTGCCTGATCCTTGTCTTCACGACCAGCGAGGGCCATTTCCTTGAGCACGAATGGATGGCAGCGAATGGCGCCTTGGCCGAAGATCATCAGGTTGCGCGAGAGAATGTTCGCGCCTTCCACGGTGATGAAGATGGGGGCGCCATTCCAGCTGCGACCAAGGTAGTTGTTCGGCCCCATGATGATCGCCTTGCCGCCATGCACATCCATGGCGTGGCTGATGCACTCGCGGCCGCGTTCGGTGAGGTGGTACTTGAGAATCGCCGACAGCACCGACGGTTTCTCGCCAAGGTCCACCGCGTTGGCGGTCAGCATTCGGGCGGCGTCCATCATCCAGGCGTTGCCGCCGATGCGCGCCATGGCTTCCTGAATGCCTTCGAACGCCGACAGTGGCACGTTGAATTGCTCACGAACCTGCGCGTACTGACCGGTCACCAGACTGGTGAACTTGGCCGCGCCGGTGCCGACCGCAGGCAGGGAGATCGAACGCCCGACCGACAGGCAGTTCATCAGCATCATCCAGCCTTTGCCGAGCATTTCCTGGCCGCCGATGAGGAAGTCCAGTGGCACGAAGACGTCCTTGCCGGAGTTCGGGCCATTCATGAAGGCGGCACCCAACGGCAGGTGACGGCGGCCGATTTCAACACCGGCGGTGTCGGTCGGGATCAGCGCCAGGCTGATGCCCAGGTCTTCCTTGTCACCCAGCAGATGGTCCGGGTCATAGGCCTTGAAGGCCAGCCCGAGGAGGGTGGCCACCGGGCCCAGCGTGATGTAACGCTTTTCCCAGTTCAGGCGCAGACCGAGGGTTTCCTCGCCTTCCCATTCACCTTTGCAGATCACGCCGGTGTCGGGCATGGCACCAGCGTCGGAGCCGGCCAGCGGACCCGTCAGTGCGAAGCACGGGATGTCGTCACCGCGGGCAAGCCGTGGCAGGTAATGGTTGCGTTGTTCGTCGGTGCCGTAATGCAGCAGCAGTTCTGCGGGGCCAAGCGAGTTAGGGACCATCACGGTGGACGCGAGGTCGCCGCTGCGGGTCGCCAGTTTCATCGCCACCTGGGAGTGGGCATAGGCCGAGAAGCCCTTGCCGCCGAACTCCTTGGGAATGATCAGCGCAAAGAAGCCGTTTTCCTTGATGTGTGTCCAGGCTTCGGCAGGCAAGTCCATGTCCTGCCCGATCTGCCAGTCGGTGACCATGGCGCAGAGCTCTTCGGTCGGGCCGTCGATAAAGGCCTGTTCCTCTTCGCTCAGCTGCGCTTTTGGATAAGAAAGCAGCTTGTTCCAGTCCGGGCGACCGCTGAACAGTTCACCGTCCCACCACACCGTGCCCGCGTCGATGGCATCGCGTTCGGTCTGCGACATCGGCGGCAGGGTTTTCTGGAACCAGCTGAACAGCGGCGCGCTGAAGAATTTACGGCGCAGGTCGGGCAGCAATAACGGCGCCGCCACCGCGGCGATCAACACCCAGAAAATCAGCAGCAGCCAGCCTGGAGCGTGACTGAAGGCGCCCATCGCGACGATATAGACAGCGACGATGCACAGGGCGGGCAGGGGAGCGATACGACGGTGGGCTAAATAAGCTATCCCGACAACCAGAACCAGTATCCACAACAGCAGCATATTTAATCCTCCGTGAACCAGGGCAAAACCAACCTTCAGAGCTTAGACGGCATCCGCAAAACAGGGTGGTCGGAGCGAGGTGATTGAGTTCGTGGGAAACCATCGATGAGTTTTGTAGGTTGGGTTGGCAACACGCCCGGAAAATCGTTCGTTTCCTACGCGCCAATGCGCCCATGTTTGGCCGAAATGTCGTTATCTCTGTGCTGGAGGTGTCGCTAGACTCGTGGCTTCACCAGGAGATTGTTCTCATGCACGAGTATCTGAGTCCCGGCCGCTTCATCGATAGTGACCACCCCTCGGTGGTGGAGTTCGCCGAAAAACATCGTGGCGCCAGTCGCGATCCGCTTGAGCAGGCGATCAATCTCTATTACGCGGTGCGCGAAGCCGTGCGCTACAACCCCTACACGTTCAGTCGCGACCCGCAGACCTTGTGCGGCAGTTATGCACTGGCGACCGGGGAAAGTTATTGCGTGCCCAAGGCCACACTGCTGGCCGGATGTGCCCGGCATTGCGGGATCCCGGCCCGCATCGGCCTGGCGGACGTGCGCAATCACTTGTCGACGCCGCGTTTACTCGAATTGCTCAAGAGCGATGTGTTTGCCATGCACGGTTATACGGAGCTTTTTTTAAACGGCCGCTGGGTCAAAGCAACGCCGGCCTTCAACCAAAAACTCTGCGAACTGTTCAACGTGGCGCCGCTGGAGTTCGACGGCATCAACGACAGCGTTTTCCATCCTTTCAACCGCGACGGCGAACAGCTGATGGAGTACCTGGTTGATCACGGCCAGTTCACCGACGTGCCTGAAACGTTCTTTTTCGAGCACCTGCAAAAGTGCTACCCGCATCTGTTCAGCGACCAACTGCCGGCGCTGCTGGGTGACATGCAGAGTGATTTGAGCCGCGCCTGATCCGGCGTATGCTGCCTGCGCATTCATCCATAAAGAGGCGGTCATGCTGAAGATCTGGGGTCGGAAAAATTCGTCGAATGTCAGAAAGCCATTGTGGGCCGCCGAGGAACTGGGCCTGGCTTATGAAGCTATCGATGCGGGCGGCGCCTTTGGTGTAGTCGATACGCCGCAGTACCGTGCGATGAATCCCAATGGCCGCGTGCCGGTGATCGAAGACGACGGCTTCGTGCTCTGGGAATCCAACGCCATCGTGCGTTACCTGATGGCCAGTCGTGCCGATGGCACGGCCTGGTATCCGGCGGATCCGAAGGCCCGCGCCACTGCCGATAAGTGGATGGACTGGACCACCTCAAGTTTTGCCGGCCCGTTCCGCACCGTGTTCTGGGGCGTGTTGCGCACCCCTGAAGGCAAGCAGGACTGGCCCGCCATCAAGGCCGCGATCAAGGAATGCGATGACCTGCTGGCGATGGCCGACCAGGCGTTGGCGGCCAAGCCGTATTTGTCCGGCGACGAAATCGGCATGGGCGACATCCCCCTTGGCAGTTTCATTTATGCCTGGTTCGAGATGCCGATCGAGCGCGCAGCTCAGCCCAATCTTGAAGCCTGGTATGCACGGCTGAAACAACGTCCGGCGTATAAAAAAGCCGTTATGACCGCGTTGACTTAATACTCACTATCGACACACTTGACTGTACTTGTGTGGCGGCGACAAGCACCATTGCGCTCACGCGCCGCGGTTGCATTGCTCGCCGCCCGCCCAGAGTTATTCCTTTCTTCCCTTCTTGGTGCGTAAATCCGATATGAGTTCCGCTCTGTCCATCCGGCAGCTAACCAAAACCTACGGCAACGGTTTCCAGGCCCTGAGTGGTATCGATCTGGACGTCGCCGAAGGTGACTTTTTCGCCTTGCTCGGCCCTAACGGTGCCGGCAAATCCACGACCATCGGCATTCTCTCGACCCTGGTGAACAAGACCAGCGGCACCGTGAATATCTTCGGTCACGACCTGGACAAAAATCCTGCGCAGCTCAAGCGCTCCATCGGCGTGGTGCCCCAGGAATTCAACTTCAACCAGTTCGAAAAGACCTTCGACATCGTCGTGACCCAGGCCGGTTACTACGGCATCCCGCCGAAGATCGCCAAGGAACGCGCCGAGCAGTATCTGACCCAGCTCGGGCTGTGGGACAAACGCGATGTGCCGTCTCGTTCGCTGTCCGGCGGCATGAAGCGTCGCCTGATGATCGCCCGCGCTCTGGTTCACGAGCCACGCCTGCTGATCCTCGATGAACCGACCGCGGGTGTGGACATCGAACTGCGTCGCTCGATGTGGAGCTTCCTCACCGAACTGAACCAGAAAGGCATCACCATCATCCTCACCACCCACTACCTGGAAGAGGCTGAGCAGTTGTGCCGCAACATCGGCATCATCGACCACGGCACCATTGTCGAGAACACCAGCATGAAACAGCTGCTCGGCCAGCTGCATGTGGAAACCTTCCTGCTCGATCTCAAGAACACGCTGAACGTTGCGCCGCAGTTGCTCGGTTACCCGACCAAGCTGCTCGACAGCCACACCATTGAAGTCCAGGTCGACAAGGCCATGGGCATCACCGCGCTGTTCACCCAGTTGGCGCAGCAGAACATCGAAGTGCTGAGCCTGCGCAACAAAACCAATCGCCTCGAGGAGTTGTTCGTGTCCCTGGTGGAGAAAAATCTGTCGAAGGTGGCGGTATGAGTTCCGAGCTGCAACCCAACCTCGTTGCCCTCAACACCATCGTTTACCGTGAGGTGAAGCGCTTTACCCGGATCTGGCCGCAGACCCTGCTACCGCCGGCCATCACCATGGTTCTGTACTTCGTGATCTTCGGTAACCTGATCGGTAAGCAGATTGGTGGCATGGGTGGCTTCACCTACATGGAGTACATCGTGCCGGGCCTGATCATGATGTCGGTGATCACCAACTCTTACGGCAACGTGGTCTCGAGTTTCTTCGGCAGCAAGTTCCAGCGCTCCATCGAGGAATTGATGGTCTCACCGGTATCGCCGCACACGATTCTGATCGGCTACACCTTGGGCGGCGTGCTGCGCGGCTTGATGGTTGGCGTCATCGTGACGCTGCTGTCGCTGTTCTTCACCGATTTGCAGGTGCATCACCTGGGCGTGACCATTCTGGTTGTAGTGCTGACGGCGACCATCTTCTCGCTGCTGGGCTTCATCAATGCCGTGTTTGCACGCAACTTCGATGACATCTCGATCATCCCGACCTTCGTGCTGACACCGCTGACGTACCTGGGCGGGGTGTTCTACTCGATCAGCTTGCTGCCTCCGTTCTGGCAGACCGTGTCCCTGGCGAACCCGGTGCTGCACATGGTCAACGCCTTCCGTTACGGCATCCTTGGCGTTTCGGACATCAAGATCAGCGTGGCGATTACCTTCATGCTGGTGGCGACGGTTGTGTTGTACGTCGGTTGTGCGCGGTTGCTGGTGAGTGGGCGCGGGATGCGTACCTGAGAAAGACCGAGTCGCCTGCTTCGCGAGCAAGCCCGCTCCCACATTGGATCTATGTCGCAACGAAGATCTCCTGTGGGAGCCAGCCTGCTGGCGATGGCGCCATCCCAGACACAAAAAAAAACGGCCTCCAATTGGAGGCCGTTTTGCATTTACTGCATCCGGTTTTTCTTGCGCCGCTTCCACTGCCGGCTCACCCACCAGCGCCAATACATCATCACCAAGCAATAGGCGAGGGCACCCAGCACCAGCCCCGTCACCACTGACCCCAACAAAAACGGCTGCCACAACGTAGACAGCTCGCCGCTGATCCATTCCCAGGTCAGCTCGTCCGGCAAATGCCTGGCTGGCACATCCATCAGCCACGCTCCCGTCTGATAAGTACAGAAGAACACGGCAGGCATGGTGATCGGGTTGGTCAGCCAGACCAGGCTGACGGCAATCGGCATGTTGCCCCGCACCACGATCGCAAGGATGGCCGCGACCAGCATTTGCAACGGAATGGGCAGGAAGGCCGCGAACAGACCCACCGCCATGCCCCGGGCGACGGAGTGACGGTTGAGGTGCCAGAGGTTCGGGTCATGCAGCAGGGTACCGAGAAAGCGTAAGGATTTGTGTTCCCTGATGCTGGTCGGGTCTGGCATGTAACGTTTGAATAAGCGCCGGGGCATAAGGCTTCTCGGTCGGTTAAGGCGGCAAGTATGTCTGGATTCTATGAACCGCCCATTCAGACTTTGTGACAATTAATAACCGTGCGCGTGCGGTCGGCCAGCTATGCCTAGGGTGGGACTCTCAAGGACGGGCGTATGCGCACAGGGATGATGGCGCTGGCGTTGGGTCTGCTGGCCCTGCGTTTTTTACCGGTTTTACCGCCGGTCTGGTTATGGATGTTGCTGCCGGTTGTGGGTTTGATGCTGCTGCCGTTTCGGACTTACCCGTTGGCGTTTTTCCTGTTCGGCTTCAGTTGGGCGTGCGCGAGTGCGCAGTGGGCGCTGGATGATCGCCTGCCGTTGAAGCTCGATGGCGAGACTCGTTGGGTCGAAGGCCGGGTGACGGGCCTGCCGCAGAATGCTGAAGGTGTCGTGCGCTTCGAGCTGACCGACAGTCAGTCCCGAAGCACCCGGCTGCCTCGGCACCTGCGTCTCGCCTGGTATGAAGGACCGCCCGTCAACAGCGGCGAACGCTGGCGACTGGCGGTCAAATTGAAGCGTCCTGCCGGGCTGCTCAATCCGCATGCCTTCGACTACGACGCCTGGCTGCTGGCTCAACGCATCGGCGCTACCGGGACGGTCAAGGATGGCCAGCGGCTTGCCGCCGCTCAATGGGTCTGGCGCGACAGCATTCGCCAACGATTGCAGGCCGTAGATGCTCAAGGCCGAACGGGAGCGCTGACGGCCTTGGTATTGGGTGACGGCGGCGGGCTGAGTCGCGAGGATTGGCAGGTGCTGCAAGACACCGGCACCGTGCACCTGCTGGTGATTTCCGGGCAGCACATCGGGCTGCTGGCGGGGCTGGTGTATCTGCTGATTGCCGGTCTGGCCCGCTATGGTCTGTGGCCAAGCCGTTTGCCTTGGCTGCCATGGGCTTGCGGACTGGCGTTCGCTGCGGCGCTGGGTTACGGGCTGCTGGCCGGTTTTGAGGTGCCGGTGCGGCGGGCCTGCGTGATGATCGGTCTGGTGCTGTTGTGGCGGCTGCGATTTCGTCATCTCGGTGCTTGGTGGCCACTGTTGTTGGCGCTCAACGGCGTTTTATTGCTCGACCCGCTGGCAAGCCTGCAGCCGGGATTCTGGTTGTCCTTCGCGGCGGTGGCGGTGTTGATTTTCACCTTCGGTGGACGGCTGGGCCCCTGGCGCTGGTGGCAAACCTGGATCCGTGCGCAATGGCTGATCGCAATCGGTCTGTGCCCATTGCTGTTGATACTCGGGTTGCCGATCAGCGTCAGCGGGCCGGTGGCCAATTTGCTGGCGGTGCCCTGGGTCAGTCTGGTGGTTTTGCCGCCAGCCTTGCTCGGGACCTTGTTATTGCCCGTCCCTTATGTGGGCGAGGGATTGCTGTGGTTGGCGGGCGGTCTGGTCGACCTGCTGTTCAAGGGGCTGGCATTGATGGCCGGGCATTTGCCCGCCTGGGTGCCGGTCGCGGTGCCGGTGTGGATTTGGGCGCTCGGCACGCTGGGTGCTCTTCTTCTATTACTGCCTGGCGGTGTGCCGTTGCGTCCGTTGGGGTGGCCGCTGTTGCTGTTGCTGGTTTTTCCACCTCGCTCAATGCACCCCGAAGGTGTCGCTGAAGTCTGGCAGCTGGATGTCGGCCAGGGCTTGGCCATCCTCGTGCGCACTCGTCATCACACGTTGTTGTATGACACCGGCCCGCGTTTTGGGGATTTCGACCTCGGCGAGCGGGTGGTGCTGCCGTCATTGCGCAAACTGGGCGTGGCCGGGATCGACCTGATGCTCATCAGCCACGCTGACGCCGATCACGCCGGCGGCGCACGCGCGGTTGCCAACGGATTGCCGGTGACGCGGGTCCTGAGCGGTGATCCCGAAGTGCTGCCAGCCGAATTGCGCGCTGAGGGCTGTGATAGCGGCCGGCAGTGGACCTGGGACGGTGTGAACTTCCAGCTCTGGCAATGGACATCGGCCCACGACAGCAATCAGAAATCCTGTGTCTTGCAGATCGAAGCCAATGGCGAGCGACTGCTGTTGACCGGCGACATCGATGCTGCTGCCGAACGGGCGCTGCTCGACAGTCCGCTCGCCGTGCCTACCGACTGGCTGCAATCGCCGCACCACGGCAGCCGCAGTTCTTCGTCGATGGCACTGCTCGCCGCGTTACAACCCAAGGCTGTGCTGATTTCCCGTGGCCAGGGCAATTCTTTTGGTCACCCGCATCCCACAGTCATGGCGCGCTACCGAAAGCGCGGGATGGCGATCTACGACAGTGCCGCCCACGGTGCCATTCGTCTGCAACTGGGGCGCTTCAAGCCGCCGAGGACGATGCGTCTGGAACAACGTTTCTGGCGCGATCCGCCACCGTCCGACCCATAACCATGAGTTATGAAACCCCGACCGGATGCGACATCACGGTCTTCGGTGCATCCAGCCCCTATGTTAGAGTGGCGCACTTTTTCGAGGGGGCTGTCACTGTGTGGGAATTGGTCAAATCCGGCGGCTGGATGATGCTGCCGATCATTTTGAGTTCCATCGCGGCCATGGCGATCGTCGCCGAGCGTCTCTGGACCCTGCGAGCCAGCCGTGTGACCCCCGAGCACTTGCTCGGGCAGGTCTGGGTGTGGATCAAGGACAAACAGCTCAATAAAGAAAAACTCAAGGAACTGCGCGCCAACTCACCGTTGGGCGAAATCCTGGCGGCGGGCCTGGCCAACTCCAAGCATGGTCGCGAGATCATGAAGGAGTGCATTGAAGAAGCCGCCGCGCGGGTGATTCACGAGCTCGAACGCTACATCAACGCGCTGGGCACCATCGCCGCGATGGCGCCGTTGTTGGGCCTGTTGGGCACGGTCCTGGGCATGATCGATATTTTCAGCGCGTTCATGGGCACGGGCATGGGCACCAATGCCGCGGTGCTGGCGGGCGGTATCTCCAAGGCGCTGATCACCACGGCCGCCGGCCTGATGGTCGGTATCCCGGCAGTGTTCTTTCACCGATTCCTGCAACGCCGGATCGATGAGCTGGTGGTAGGCATGGAGCAGGAAGCGATCAAACTGGTCGAAGTGGTGCAGGGCGACCGTGATGTGGACCTTGCCGAGGGCAAAGCGTGAAATTCCGCCGCAAACCGCGGGAAACGGTAGACATCAACCTCGCGTCGCTGATCGACGTGGTGTTTATCCTGCTGCTGTTTTTCGTGGTCACCACTACGTTTACCCGTGAAACCCAGTTGCGCGTCGATCTGCCGGAAGCGGTGAGCGGTTCGCCTGCCGAAGACCAGCAGGTCAAACACCTGGACGTGGCCATCAGTGCCGAAGGCGTGTTCTCGGTGAACAATCAATTGTTGCCGAAGAATGACCTGACCAGCCTGATGGAGGCGCTGCAGAAAGAATCCAACGGCGACACCAACCTGCCGCTGTCGATCAGCGCGGACGGCAAGACCCAGCATCAATCCGTCGTCACCGCCATGGACGCCGCCGGCAAACTGGGTTTCAGCCACTTGCGCATGACCACGGTCGAAGCGGCGCCGCCCGCGCCCTGATGGCCATGTCCGATCGCTTGCTTGCCGCGTGGTACCAGGGTCATCCGGCCCTGAAACTGTTGCAGCCACTGGAGTGGCTGTACCGGCGCGTGGTCATGAACAAGCGCAAGCGCTTTCTGGCGGGCGAGGGCGAGATCTATCAGCCGCCCGTGCCGCTGATTGTGGTCGGCAACATCACCGTCGGTGGCACCGGCAAGACACCGCTAATTCTGTGGATGATCCAGCATTGCCAGCGCAGCGGCTTGCGGGTCGGCGTGGTCAGCCGGGGGTACGGCGCCAAACCGCCGCAATTGCCGTGGCGCGTCGAGGCCGATCAGAGCGCCGACATTGCCGGTGACGAACCGCTGTTGATCGTCCAGCGCACCGGTGTGCCGTTGATGATCGACCCGGATCGCAGCGGCGCCGTCAAAGCGTTGCTGGCGAGTGAGCCGCTGGACCTGATCTTGTCCGATGACGGCATGCAGCATTACCGTCTGGCCCGAGACCTGGAACTGGTGCTGATCGACGCCGCCCGAGGCTTGGGCAACAAACGTTGCCTGCCGGCCGGCCCTTTGCGTGAACCGGTCGAGCGCCTGCAAAGCGTCGATGCCGTGTTGTACAACGGCGCGGCGGAAGATCGCGAAGGCGGGTTTGCCTTCCAGTTGCAACCCACCGAACTGGTCAACCTGCAAAGCGGTGAGCGTCGTCCCCTCGACCACTTCCCCGCAGGCCAGGCGCTGCACGCCGTGGCCGGGATCGGCAATCCGCAGCGTTTCTTCACGACCCTCGAAACGCTACACTGGCGACCAGTACCGCATGCGTTTGCCGACCACGCCGAGTACAGCGTGCAGGCCTTGAATTTCACACCGTCATTGCCGTTGGTGATGACTGAAAAGGACGCGGTGAAGTGCCGTGCCTTCGCCGCCGCCGATTGGTGGTACCTGGCGGTCGATGCTGCACCATCGCCGGCCTTCGTGGCCTGGTTCGATACGCAGTTGATGCGCCTGTTGCCGGCTCGTCTCTTGCCTTAACTCCGTTTTTATCCAGGGAATGCTCATGGACACCAAATTGCTCGACATCCTCGCTTGCCCGGTCACCAAAGGCCCACTCAAGCTCAGCGCCGACAAGACCGAGCTGATCAGCAAGGGCGCCGGCCTGGCTTACCCGATTCGCGACGGCATCCCGGTGATGCTCGAAACCGAAGCCCGCACCCTGACCACCGACGAGCGTCTGGATAAATGACCACAGCCTTTACCGTTGTCATTCCATCGCGTTATGCCTCCACCCGTCTGCCGGGCAAACCGCTGCTGCTGATCGCCGGCAAGCCGATGATCCAGCACGTCTGGGAACAGGCGAGCAAAAGCAGCGCCGAGCGTGTGGTGGTCGCCACAGACGACGCGCGCATCGTTGAGGCGTGCAAGGCGTTTGGTGCCGAAGTGGTGCTGACTCGCGAAGATCACAATTCCGGTACCGATCGCCTGGCGGAAGTCGCCGCGAAACTGGGCCTGGCCGCCGACGCCATCGTGGTCAACGTTCAGGGTGACGAACCGCTGATCCCACCGAGCGTGATCGATCAGGTCGCGGCCAACCTGGCTGCCCACACCGAAGCGCGCATGGCCACCCTGGCCGAGCCGATCGAAGACGTGGAAACCCTGTTCAATCCCAACGTGGTCAAGGTCGTCAGTGACCTCAATGGCCTGGCGCTGACCTTCAGTCGCGCCACGTTGCCGTGGGCCCGGGACGCGTTCGCCAAAAGCCGCGAGCAATTGCCGGAAGGCGTGCCGTATCGCCGCCACATCGGCATTTATGCCTACCGCGCCGGTTTCCTGCATGACTTCGTCAGCTGGGGCCCGTGCTGGCTGGAAAACACCGAATCCCTGGAACAGCTGCGAGCCCTGTGGCACGGCGTGCGGATTCACGTCGCCGATGCGCTGATCGCACCGCCCACCGGCGTCGACACCGTCGAAGACCTCGAGCGCGTTCGTCGCCTGCTGGAGGCCTGATGCGCGTTCTGTTCGTGTGCCTGGGCAATATCTGCCGTTCTCCGACGGCCGAAGGTGTGCTGCGGCATAAATTGCGCGAAGCGGGGCTGGCCGATCACATCGAAGTCGCCTCCGCCGGTACCGGTGACTGGCATGTCGGCAAGGCGCCGGACAAACGCAGTCAGGCAGCCGCCAAACTGCGCGGTTACGACCTGTCCGCCCAGCGCGCCCAGCAAGTAACCCGCGCCGATTTCGCCAGCTACGACCTGATTCTGGCGATGGACAACAGCAACCTGCGCAACCTCAAGGCCTTGCAACCGGCCAAGGGCAAGGCCGAGCTGGACCTGTTCCTGCGTCGCTACCAGTCGGAACTCGATGAAGTGCCGGACCCGTACTACGACGGCGACCAGGGCTTCGAGCAAGTGCTGGACCTGATCGAACGCGCCGGTGATCTGCTGGTGATCGAACTGAAGGGGCGGTTATGAGTTTGCAGGTTCAACCCAGGGTTTCGCTCAAGCCGTTCAATACGTTTGGTGTGGACGTTCAGGCCCGGTTGTTCGCCGAGGCCCGCAGCGATGCCGATGTGCGTGAAGCCCTGGCTTACGCGTTGGCCCATGACGTGCCGTTGCTGGTGATTGGTGGCGGCAGCAACTTGCTGCTGACCGCTGATATCCAGGCGCTGGTGTTGCGCATGGCCACCCGCGGGATTCGTATTCTCAGCGATGACGGCAGCAAAGTCGTGATCGAAGCCGAGGCCGGCGAGCCTTGGCATCCATTTGTGCAGTACACCCTGGCAGAGGGTTTGTCGGGGCTGGAGAACCTCAGCCTGATCCCCGGCACGGTCGGTGCAGCGCCGATGCAGAACATTGGCGCCTATGGCGTCGAGATCAAAGACGTGTTCGCCGGCCTTACCGCGCTGGATCGCCAGACCGGCGAGCTGCGAGACTTCACCTTGGCGCAGTGCAACTTCGCTTATCGCGACAGCCTGTTCAAACAGGAACCGGGGCGCTGGTTGATCCTGCGCGTGCGTTTCTCCCTGGACCGCGCCGCGCACCTGCACCTGGAATACGGTCCGGTTCGTCAGCGCCTGACCGAGCAAGGCATCGATCAACCGACCGCCACCGATGTCAGTGAGGCGATCTGCAGCATTCGTAACGAAAAGCTCCCGGACCCGGCCGTGCTCGGCAATGCGGGCAGTTTTTTCAAGAATCCTCTGGTGCCGGCGGCGCTGGTCGCACAGCTGAAAAGCCAGTACCCGGACCTTGTGGCATACGCGCAACCTGATGGGCAGATGAAACTGGCGGCAGGCTGGTTGATCGAGCGGGCCGGCTGGAAAGGCTTTCGAGACGGCGATGCCGGCGTGCATAAGTTGCAGGCGCTGGTGCTGGTCAACTACGGCAGCGCCACCGGCCTGCAATTGCTGAACCTGGCGCAGCAGATCCAGAAAGACATTTGCGAACGTTTTAAAGTCGACCTGGAAATGGAGCCAAATCAGTATTGAAGCTACGCTTTAATGACTGATCTCAAAGCCCTGCACACCTTCAACTGTGCAGGGCTTTTTTGTTAATGCTGGGTTAACTTAGCCCCCTAACGATGCATTCATTTGCTCCATCAAAGGCCCGATGCAGACGTTGCCGTTCGCATAAGAGAGCCTCATTAGCCTGAGCGGATCTGCGTGATGCCAACCGCCACCCCCTGGCGGCAGATTGCTCGACCCCATAACCCAACACCTATGCGGGCGTGCCCATGATTACCCTGAAGCTCAATGGTCAAGACCATCAACTCGACGTCACCGAGGACATGCCGCTGCTCTGGGCGATCCGCGACGTGGCCGGTTACAACGGCACCAAGTTCGGCTGCGGCATGGGCCTGTGTGGCGCCTGCACCATTCATATCGAAGGCGCTCCGGCGCGCAGTTGCATCACGCCGATCGGCGCGGTGGTCGGCCAGAACGTCACCACCATCGATAACTTGCACGTCGACCCGGTCGGGCAAGTCGTGCAACAGGCCTGGCTCGACACCGCCGTGGCCCAATGTGGTTTCTGCCAGGGCGGGCAGATCATGTCGGCGACGGCGCTGCTCAAGACCAACCCCAACCCCAGCGACGCACAGATTGAAGAGGCGATGGTCGGCAATATCTGCCGTTGCGGCACCTACAACCGCATCAAGACCGCCATCCGCCAGGCATCCACTCACCTGAAGGAGGCCAAGGCATGAGCCAGTTACCGAATGACTTTGCGTTGAGCAATCTCAGCCGCCGCGGTTTCCTTAAAGGAGTCGGTGCGACCAGCGCGTTAGTTCTGGTTGCGAGCTGGGGCTGGCAAGACGCTTTCGCCGAAGAAAAAGAGAAAAAGTTTGGCGCCGACGGCATGCCCAATGGCTGGATCGATGATCCCAAGGTTTACATCAGCATTGCCGCTGACGGCATGGTGACGGTGGTCTGCAACCGGTCGGAAATGGGCCAGGGTGTGCGCACCAGCCTGACCATGGTGGTGGCCGATGAACTGGACGCCGACTGGGCAATGATGAAAGTGCAGCAGGCGCCGGGCGACGAAATTCGCTTCGGTAACCAGGACACCGACGGTTCGCGCAGCATGCGTCACTGGTACGAGCCGATGCGCCGTTGCGGTGCTGCCGCGCGGACCATGCTTGAACAAGCGGCGGCCGAGCAGTGGAAAGTGCCGGTCAGCGAGTGCCATGCGCAGCTGCATAAAGTGATTCACAAACCGACCGGTCGTGAACTGGGCTATGGCGCCCTGGCCGCCGCGGCGGGTGCACTGGCAGTGCCTGCGCGTGACAGCCTGCGGCTCAAGCAACCGTCGGAGTTTCGCTACATCGGCAAGGAAGGCAGCAAGGCGATCGACGGTGCCGACATCGTCAATGGCCGCGCCATATACGGTGCCGACGTGCATTTCGACGGCATGCTCTACGCCGTGATTGCGCGTCCGGCGGTCTATGGCGGCACGGTTAAATCCGTCGACTCCAGCGCCGCGATGAAAGTCCCGGGCGTGATCAAAGTCATTCAGATCGAAGGCCGTCCGCTGCCGTCCGAGTTCCAGCCGTTAGGTGGCGTGGCCGTGGTGGCCAGCAATACCTGGGCCGCGATCAAGGGCCGCGAAGCGCTGAAAATCGAGTGGGATGACGGCCCCCATGCCAGTTACGATTCGATTGCCTACCGCAAAGAGCTGGAAGCGTCGTCCCTCAAACCCGGCAAAGTGGTGCGCAATACCGGCAACATCGACGAAGCCATGAAAGGCGCTGACAGCACCCTCGAAGCTTCTTATTACCTGCCGCACCTGACGCAGGCGCCGATGGAACCGATGGTCGCCATCGCCCGGTTCAAGGACGGTGTGTGCGAAGCCTGGGCCCCGAGTCAGGCGCCACAAGTCACCCGCACACGGATCGGCGAACGCCTCGGCATTCCATTCGATAACGTCACCTTCAATGTCACCTTGCTGGGCGGCGGTTTCGGTCGCAAGTCCAAGCCGGACTTCATCATCGAAGCGGCGATCCTCGCCAAGGAATTCCCCGGCAAGGCAGTACGGGTGCAATGGACCCGGGAAGACGACATCCACTGCTCCTACTTCCACACCGTGTCAGCCGAATACCTGAAGGCCAGCCTGAACAAGGACGGCCTGCCATCCGGCTGGTTGCACCGCACCGTCGCCCCGAGCATCACCGCACTGTTCGCCCCGGGCATGAATCACGAGGCGGCGTTCGAGTTGGGCATGGGCTTTACCAACATGGCCTATGCGATTCCCAACGTACGCCTGGAAAACCCGGAAGCGGCGATTCATACCCGGGTCGGCTGGTATCGCTCGGTGTCGAACATTCCCCACGGGTTTGCGATTCAGAGCTTTGTCGATGAGCTGGCACACAAGGCCAAGCAGGATCCACTCAAGTACCAGATCAAATTGCTCGGCCCGGACCGTCAGATCGATCCGCGCACCTTGAGTGAAGAGTGGAACTACGGCGAATCGCCCGAGCGTTACCCGATTGACACCGGCCGTTTGCGCACGGTGCTGGAAACCGCTGCCAAAGCCGCCGGTTGGGGGCGTGAGTTGCCCAAGGGCCGAGGCCTGGGCCTGGCGGTGCATTACAGCTTCGTCTCTTATGTAGCGGCGGTGATCGAAGTCGAAGTCAAAGACGACGGCACGCTGATCGTGCACAAGGCCGACATCGCTGTGGATTGCGGTCCGCAGATCAACCCCGAACGGATTCGCGCTCAGTTCGAAGGCGCCTGCGTCATGGGCCTGGGCAATGCGGTGGTCGGGGAAATCAGCTTCAAGGACGGCAAGGTGCAGCAGGACAACTTCCACATGTACGAAGTGGCGCGCATGTCGCTGGCGCCGAAGGAAGTGGCCGTGCATCTGGTCACGCCACCGGGCGTTGTGCCGTTGGGCGGTGTCGGTGAACCAGGCGTGCCGCCGATTGCGCCCGCGCTGTGTAATGCGATCTTCGCCGCCACTGGCCAGCGCATCCGCAGTTTGCCGGTTCGCTATCAGCTGCAAGGTTGGCAGAAGGCGCAGGCCTGATGGACAGCGCGGATCTGAACGTCCTGCGCAGCGTGCTGGAATGGCGCCGCGCCGGTCAGCGGGTGGTGTTGTACAGCGTGGTCCAGACCTGGGGCACCGCGCCCCGGGCGCCGGGCGCGATGCTGGCGTTGCGTGAAGATGGCGTGGTGATCGGCTCGGTGTCCGGTGGGTGTGTCGAGGATGATTTGATTGCCCGGTTGCACGATGGGCGGATTTCGCCTGACGGACCGCCCGTGCAGTTGATCACCTACGGCATCACCCGTGAGGAGGCCGCACGTTTTGGTTTGCCGTGCGGCGGCACGTTGCGCCTGACCGAGGAGCGGATCGGTGACGCCGACTGGGTCGCCGAGTTGCTGGCGCGCTGCGAGGCTCATGAAATCGTGGCTCGCTCGCTTGATATTGCGACCGGTGAAGTGGTTTTGCAGGCGGCGAACAAAAGCGACTTATTGAGTTTTGACGGCAACACGCTGCGCGCTATCTACGGTCCGCGTTGGCGGCTATTGCTGATCGGTGCAGGGCAACTGTCCCGGTATGTCGCCGAGATGGCGCGGCTACTGGATTTCGAAGTGCTGATCTGCGATCCGCGCAGCGAGTTCGTCTACGGTTGGGAAGAGCAGCACGGCCGTTTCGTCTCGGGCATGCCGGATGACGCGGTGCTGAACATCCAGACTGACGAACGCACGGCCATTGTTGCCCTGACCCACGATCCGCGCCTGGATGACATGGCGCTGCTGACAGCCCTGGACTCCAAGGCTTTTTATGTCGGTGCCCTGGGGTCTCGGGTCAACAGCCTGAAGCGTCGGGATAACCTGGCTCAGCTAGGCTTGTCGCAACAGGCCATCGAGCGGCTGCACGGCCCGATCGGTTTGCACATCGGCAGCCACAGTCCGGCGGAAATCGCCTTGTCGCTGCTGGCCGAGATTGTGGCCATCAAGAACGGCGTCGAACTGAAGCAGAAGAAGCCGTTGCAGGAGGTTGTATGAGTGAGTCCATCGGCGTCATCGTGCTGGCGGCGGGGCAGGGCAGTCGGTTCAGGCAGGTGGCGGGAGAGGACAAGGACAAGCTTCTGGCGGACTGTGCCGGTCGCGATGGCGCTGTTCGCTCGGTGATCGAACACGTGCTGGTGAATTTGCCGGCCAGCCTTGGGAAACGCGTGCTGGTGACCACCGAAGATCGCCCGCAAGTGATGCGCATGGCTCAAGCGTATGGCTTCGAGATTGTGGAAGTCGAGTCGACCGGGATGGGCGACAGCATTGCGGCCGGGGTGAAGGCGTGTCCAGAGCTCAGTGGCTGGTTGATTGTGCTGGGGGATATGCCGTTTATCTTGCCAGCGAGTATTGAGCGGGTGGTGGCGGGGATTGCTGATGATAGCGTCAGTGTGCCGTTGCAGGCGGGTGAGTACGGGCATCCGGTCGGGTTCGGTCGCGATTTTGGGCCGGGGTTGATGGCGTTGTCGGGTGATCATGGGGCCAAGCCGTTGTTTGCCCAGCGCCGGGTGGTTGAAGTGCCGGTGGATGATGCCGGGGTGTTGTGGGATGTGGACACACCAGAGAGGCTGGTTTTCGCCTGATCCACCGCAATCGCGAGCAGGCTCGCTCCCACATTGTATTGGCGGTGTGATCACTATTTTGTCATCACCGCCGACCCCTGTAGGAGTGAGCCTGCTCGCGATAGCGGTTTAACATTCGACATTGATGCAAGCTAATCCACCGCCTTCGCGAGCAAGCTCGCTCCCACATTGTATTGGCGGTGTGATCACTATTTTGTCATCACCGCCGACCCCTGTAGGAGTGAGCTTGCTCGCGATAGCGGTTTAACATTCGACATTTATGCAAGCTGATCCACTGCCATCGCGAGCAGGCTCACTCCCACATTGTATTGGCGGTGTGATCACTATTTTGTCATCACCGCCGACCCCTGTAGGAGTGAGCTTGCTCGCGATAGCGGTTTAACATTCAACATTGATGCAAGCTGATCCACTGCCATCGCGAGCAGGCTCGCTCCCACAGGGTAATCGCGGTGATATTTACGGACATAAAAAAGCCCCGCCTGGATCACCAGGCGGGGCTTTTTAGTGGCCGATGGAATCAGACGAGCGGTTTAGGCTCGTGTTCTTTTTCCAGGGCTTGCTCGTGTTGCTCTACCGCTTCCTGTACTGAACGCGGCGCTTCTTCAATGACCGACTCGGCAGATGCCGCTTCGACCACTTCAGCAACAACCGGTGCAGGCTCGGCAGCGACAACCGCTTCAACCGGAGCAGCAGTGGCAGCCAGTTCGGCTTCCTTCTGCAGACGCTCGGCTTCACGCTTGCGACGACGCACTTCACGCGGGTCGTTTGGCGCACGGCCATTTTCGGTCAAGGCGCTGACCGGTGCGGCTTCAACGACTGGTGCAGCCACTTCGGCAACAACCGGCGCTTCAACCACCGGAGCAGGCTCGACAGCCAAAACCACTGGCTCGAAGACCAAGGCTTCAGCTACCGGGGCTTCAGCAACCGGTGCAGGCGCTTCAGCAGCCACCGGCTCGGCAACCCAGTTGAACGCGGTTTGTTCTTCACGAACTTCGCGGACAGCTTCGGTCACGGTTTCGGTCGAGGTTTCGACAGCAGGCTCGGCAGCAAACACTGGCTCGGCCACTGGAGCGGTTTCAACAACCGGCTCAGCTTCACGAACCGGAGCCACTTCGATTTCCGGAGCAGCAGTAGCTTCGACCGGAGTCGTCGCTTCTACCACTGGCGCTTCAACCGGAGCAGTTTCCAGGGTGGCGGCAGTTGCGCGTTCGGCTTGCTCGTTGGCTTGTGCTTCAGCAGGCGCGCTGATCACGGTGCTGGCAACGGCTGCGGTAACAGCCAGGCCGGCGGCCAGATCAGCAGTGCTTGGCGCTTCGTTGCTTTCGTCAGCTTCGCTGCCTTCGGCGGACTCGGATTCTTCCGAACCTTCGATCACGTTGCCGTTGGCATCGCGTTGACGCTCGCGACGGTTGCTGCGACGACGCTGGCCACGGGAGCGGCGGCGTGGACGATCGCCTTCGGCGCCTTCCTGACCGTCTTCCTGCAATTGCTCTTCGTTGGTCACCAACTCTTCTTCGGCAACGGCAGCAGCTTGCTCGGCACGTGGCTGACGTTCTTCACGCGGTGGGCGCGGAGCGCGTTCTTCACGTGGCTGGCGAGCCGGACGCTCTTCAGCGGTCGCAGCGGCGGCGGCCGCAGCGACTGGAGCCGTGGCATCCAGAGGTTCGCGCAGTTCACGTACTCGTTCTTCACGCTCGCCACGTGGCTTGCGGTCTTCGCGAGGCGCGCGCGGTGCACGTTCCTCACGAGGTGCGCGTGGTGCGCGCTCTTCACGTGGAGCACGTTCTTCGCGGGCAACTGCTGGAGTTTCTTCGCGGGCTTCGCGTGGTTGACGCTCTTCACGTGGCTCACGTGGTGCGCGCTCTTCACGCGGTGCACGTTCCTCACGAGGCTTGCGTTCTTCATCGCGGCGACCGTTACGGTTGCGGCTCTGCTGACGACCGTTGCGACGCTCTTCATTGCGGGCAGGGCGTTCGGTGGTCGCCGGTTTTTCAACGGCGGCCGGGGCAACAGGCTCTTCCTTGGTCGCAAACAGGCCGACCAGCGACTTCACCAGGCCTTTGAACAGGCTTGGCTCTGGCACAACGGCCGGAGCAGCAGCAACCGGTGCGGCAACGACTTCGGTCGGAACCGGAGCATTGGCGCGAGCCGGAGCCGTCTTGACCGCAGCTTCCTGGCGAACCAGGGTGCGGGTCGCAGCGGCTGGCTGGACTTCTTCGACTTCGGCAGCGGCAGCAGCGATTTCGTAGCTGGACTGGCCGACCGCGGCTTCCGGGCTGTCATCGCGCAGACGCTGAACTTCGAAGTGCGGCGTTTCGAGGTGATCGTTCGGCAGAATGACGATGCGGGCACGGGTGCGCAGTTCGATCTTGGTGATCGAGTTGCGTTTTTCGTTGAGCAGGAAGGCTGCGACCGGAATCGGCACTTGTGCGCGAACTTCGGCGGTGCGGTCTTTCAGGGCTTCTTCTTCGATCAGACGCAGGATCGCCAGGGACAGCGATTCAACGTCACGGATGATGCCGGTGCCATTGCAACGCGGGCAAACGATGCCGCTGCTTTCGCCCAGCGATGGACGCAGGCGTTGACGGGACATTTCCAGCAAGCCGAAGCGCGAGATGCGACCGACTTGCACGCGAGCGCGGTCGGCTTCCAGGCATTCGCGGACTTTTTCTTCCACGGCGCGCTGGTTCTTGGCAGGGGTCATGTCGATGAAGTCGATGACGATCAGGCCGCCGATGTCGCGCAAGCGCAACTGACGGGCGATTTCTTCGGCGGCTTCAAGGTTGGTCTGCAGTGCGGTTTCTTCGATGTCGCTGCCTTTGGTGGCGCGCGCCGAGTTGATGTCGATGGACACCAGGGCTTCGGTCGGATCGATAACGATGGAACCGCCGGAAGGCAGTTCAACGACGCGCTGGAAGGCGGTCTCGATCTGGCTTTCGATCTGGAAACGGTTGAACAGCGGAACGCTGTCTTCGTACAGCTTGATCTTGCTGGCGTACTGCGGCATCACCTGGCGAATGAAGGTCAGGGCTTCGTCCTGGGCTTCAACGCTGTCGATCAGCACTTCGCCGATGTCCTGGCGCAGGTAATCGCGGATGGCGCGGATGATCACGTTGCTTTCCTGGTAGATCAGGAATGGCGCGGAGCGATCCAGCGAGGCTTCTTTGATGGCGGTCCAGAGTTGCAGCAGGTAATCGAGGTCCCACTGCATTTCTTCGCTGCTGCGGCCAAGGCCGGCAGTGCGAACGATCAGACCCATGTCGGCCGGGGCAACCAGGCCGTTCAGGGCTTCACGCAGTTCGTTGCGCTCTTCACCTTCGATGCGACGGGAGATACCGCCGGCACGCGGATTGTTCGGCATCAGAACCAGGTAACGACCGGCCAGGCTGATGAAAGTGGTCAGGGCTGCGCCCTTGTTGCCACGTTCTTCTTTTTCGACCTGAACGATGACTTCCTGGCCTTCGCTCAGGACGTCCTTGATGTTGACGCGGCCTTCGGGGGCTTTCTTGAAGTATTCGCGGGAGATTTCTTTGAGGGGCAGGAAGCCGTGGCGCTCGGAGCCGAAATCGACAAAGGCAGCCTCAAGGCTTGGTTCGATGCGAGTAATCCGGCCTTTATAGATGTTGGCCTTTTTCTGCTCGCGTGCACCGGATTCGATGTCCAGGTCGTAGAGGCGTTGGCCATCTACCAGTGCAACACGCAACTCTTCGGGTTGAGTTGCGTTAATCAGCATTCTTTTCATGTAGTACCGTCGGTTTCCGGGCTGCCGGAAACGGCGTTCGGCACACACGACTTCTCACGGTCGGTGTCAGGTGCGTCGGGAGTGGTTGGCCATTCCCGTGTCCAGCGATGTCCGGCCAATTGGGCCGTTATCGCGACGTACGCGTCCTGCTTGCTGTGGCTACTTAAGCACTCAGTCAGGAGGAGGAATCAACCAGCGGCTGTGGACGAGATGAAGCGTCTTGATAAAGCCTATTGCTACACAGTCCAGCGGTTGTGCATCTCCACCCTACACGTATCCCTGATAATTCGGGTGCTGCCGCGCGCAGAATCCGCAGCGGGTTGGCATTTACCGTGAGCTCCGAAGGGGGAGGTCACGCATCATGGCTAATTTAGGCGTTGTTTCCGAAGCGTTCGCTCGGGGTCGTCCGTAGCCGACTGCACTTTGTGAACTGGCCGTGAATATTGGCTCGCAAGGCGAGTGAAAACTCTGCTTTGCGGCTTGATTCAGGCCTCATGTCACCTGCGCTTGTTACAGCTGCAAACTCCACCGTTACGTAGCGAAAGCCCCGTAGGACGGCCTCGCGCCCTGGTGAATTGCGTTGGTCAGGGCCGGTTTTTGACCGTTAGTCCGCTGTCCAGGCCGCTTTTGGCGGCGTTCGCGACTATAGCAGCAATGATTAAGTGCTTCAATTCCATAAAAAATTGTTATCATCCGCGGCATGACGACTACTGCCCCTTCGACCCCAGCCGTACAACTGCTGGAGGTCTCGCCGGAATATGCCGGCCAACGTATTGATAACTTCCTTCTCGCTCGGCTCAAAGGCGTGCCCAAGACCTTGATTTACCGCATTTTGCGCAAGGGCGAAGTGCGAGTGAACAAAGGTCGGATCAAGCCCGAATACAAGCTGCAGGCGGGCGATATCGTGCGCGTGCCGCCGGTTCGCGTGCCTGAGCGCGACGAACCGGTGCCACTGGCCCAGGGCCTGTTGCAGCGCCTCGAAGCCTCGATTGTGTTCGAAGACAAGGCGTTGATCGTGATCAACAAGCCTTGCGGCATTGCGGTTCATGGCGGCAGCGGCTTGACCTACGGGGTGATCGAAGCCTTTCGTCAGTTGCGTCCGGATTGTAAGGAGCTCGAACTGGTTCACCGTCTCGACCGTGACACCTCCGGTCTGCTGATGATTGCCAAGAAGCGCAGCATGCTGCGTCACTTGCACACGGCATTGCGCGGCGATGGCGTCGATAAGCGCTACATGGCGCTGGTCCGCGGTAACTGGGCGGCCTCGATCAAGCAGGTCCGTGCGTCCCTCGGCAAGAGCAATCTGCGTTCCGGCGAGCGTATGGTCGAGGTCGACGAGGAGGAGGGCAAGGAATCTGTGACCGTCTTCAAGGTCCTGCGTCGTTTCGGCGACTTTGCCACCCTGATCGAAGCCAAACCGATCACCGGCCGGACTCACCAGATCCGCGTCCACACCTTGCACGCCGGGCATTGCATCGCTGGCGATACCAAGTATGGCGATGAAGGTTTCAGCAAGGAAATTCGTGACCTGGGCGGCAAACGCCTGTTCCTGCACGCCTACATGCTGACCGTACCACTGCCGGATGGTGGTGAGTTGAAGTTGCAGGCCCCAGTGGACGAAATGTGGGCCAAGACCGTGGAGCGCCTGAGTGCACCCCTCTGATTACAAACTGCTGATTTTCGATTGGGACGGTACGCTGGCTGACTCCATTGGTCGGATTGTCGAGGCGATGCATGTCGCGTCCGAACGGTCGGGGTTTCATTTGCGTGATGATTTTGCGGTCAAGGGCATTATCGGTCTGGGCCTGCCTGAGGCCATTCGCACGTTGTACCCCGAAATTGGCGATGACGAGCTGGTAGCATTCCGTCAGCACTATGCGGATCACTACATCGCTGCCGAAGCCGTGCCTTCGCCGCTGTTCGAGGGTGTGCTCGAGTCGATGGAGGCGTTTCGTGCCGAGGGTTATCATCTGGCTGTGGCGACGGGCAAGGCTCGTCGCGGGCTCGACAGGGTGCTGAAAGCTCACGGCTGGGAAGATTATTTCGATATCACCCGCGCCGCCGATGAAACCGCCAGCAAGCCTCATCCGCTGATGCTTGAGCAGATTCTCGATCATTGCGAGGTTCGCCCGGACCAAGCGCTGATGGTCGGCGATTCGTCTTTCGACCTGCAGATGGCGCGTAACGCCGGCATGGATTCGGTAGCGGTCAGTTATGGCGCTCAATCGATCGACGCGCTGAAGCTGTTCGAACCGCGACTGGCCATTGATCGTTTTTCAGAATTGCATGCCTGGCTGAGTCAGCGGGTTTAATAGGTTTTTGCTGGGGTAGATGTCATGACCGACGAATGGAAAGCGCCCGCCAAGGCGAGCGCAGAGAGCGGTGACGAAAAAAGCTGGAAGCTGCTGGAAAAGACCCTGCTGGCCAGTGTCCAGGAGCAGCGCAGGTCTCGTCGCTGGGGAATTTTCTTCAAGCTGCTGACCTTTGTGTACCTGTTTGGCGCGTTGATTCTGTTCACGCCGCTGATGGACATGGAAAAAAGTGCGACCCGCGGTTCCCACTACACGGCGTTGATCGACGTGACCGGCGTAATCGCCGACAAGGAGCCGGCCAGCGCTGACAACATCGTCGGCAGCCTGCGTGCGGCCTTCGAGGACGAGAAGGTCAAGGGTGTGATCCTGCGCATCAACAGCCCTGGCGGCAGTCCGGTGCAGTCGGGTTATGTGTATGACGAAATCGTTCGTCTGCGTGGTCTGCACCCGGATACCAAGGTGTACGCGGTGATCTCCGACCTGGGCGCTTCCGGTGCCTACTACATCGCCAGCGCGGCTGATCAGATTTACGCCGACAAGGCGAGCCTGGTCGGTTCCATTGGTGTGACGGCGGCCGGTTACGGCTTTGTCGGCACCATGGAGAAGCTCGGTGTCGAGCGTCGGACCTACACGTCGGGCGAGCACAAGTCGTTCCTCGACCCGTTCCAGCCGCAAAAGCCTGAGGAGACTCGGTTTTGGCAGGGTGTGCTGGATACCACGCACCAGCAGTTCATCAACAGCGTGAAAAAGGGCCGTGGCGACCGTCTCAAGGACAAAGAGCATCCGGAGTTGTTCTCCGGGCTGGTCTGGAACGGCGAGCAGGCGTTGCCGCTGGGTTTGATCGATGGCCTGGGGAATGCCAGCTCGGTGGCGCGTGATGTGATTGGCGAGAAAGAACTGGTGGACTTCACCGTTCAGGAATCGCCGTTCGATCGCTTCTCGAAAAAACTCGGTGCCAGCGTGGCTGAGAAACTGGCGATGTGGATGGGCTTTAACGGTCCGTCGTTGCGCTGAATTCTCCAGCGGCATAAAAAACCGGCCCAAGTGGCCGGTTTTTTGTGTTCAGGGGATTTGCACGCCTTCGGTCAGCAGCATGTCGATCAGGCGAATCAGCGGCAGGCCGATCAGGCTGGTGGCGTCAGGGCCTTCGGTGCTTTGAAACAGGCTGACCCCCAACCCTTCAGCCTTGAAGCTGCCAGCGCAGTCGTAGGGTTGTTCGGCGCGCAGGTAGCGCTCGATGCGTGCCGGATCCAGCGTGCGCATGTGGACGGTGAAGGGCACGCAGTCGACCTGGCAGTCGCCGGTCTCGCTGTTGAGCAGCGCCAGGCCTGTCAGGAAGGTCACGCTGGCACCGCTCGAAGCCAGCAATTGTTCGCGGGCTTTCTCGAAGGTATGGGGCTTGCCGATAATCCGCTCGCCGAGGACCGCGACCTGGTCGGAGCCGATGATCAGATGAGCGGGGTGGCTACCGGCAAGTGCCCGGGCTTTTTCTGTGGCGAGGCGTTTTACCAGCTCAATGGCGGACTCCCCCGGACGATGGCTTTCATCGATATCCGGCGAGCTGCAGGTGAACGGCAGCTGCAAGCGGGCCAGCAATTCCCGGCGATAAACCGAGCTTGAAGCGAGTAATAAAGGCAGCATGCGCATCTCCGGAAGACAGGCGCGAATTCTACCGAGGCTTCCAAGTGACGGACAGGGCTGAATTTCCTTTGACATGGCCGGGTGCATCCCTATAATGCTGCGCCTATGTTGAATGACCCGATTCCACCTCACGTTGACCCGCGCAAATTGGCTGACCGTGGCACCACCCTTCAAGGTGAACTGCTGCTGGCCGATTTGGAGAGACTCTGCGACCCGCTTTCCGACACTGTCGGTACGGTGCAGGCTAAATTCGTTTTTGAACGAGATGAACGTAAGTCTGTGGTAATCCACAGCTTTATCGACACCGAAGTCAAAATGGTTTGCCAGCGTTGTCTTGAGCTGGTCACCCTGCCGATCCATAGCGAATGCAGTTATGCTGTGGTGAAGGAGGGTGCGAATACCCAGTCGTTGCCGAAAGGTTATGACGTGCTGGAACTGGGCGAAGATCCTTTGGATCTGCAGTCACTGATCGAGGAGGAGCTTCTGCTCGCCTTGCCCATTGTGCCTGCTCATCATCCGGAAGAATGCCAGCAGCCGGCGGGTCTCGATGAGCCCGAACCGAGCGAGGACGAGGTAACGCGGTCCAACCCGTTCAGTGTATTGGCGCAGTTAAAGCGTGACCCAAACGTTTAGGAGTTAATCAATTATGGCTGTTCAGCAGAACAAAAAATCCCGCTCTGCCCGTGACATGCGTCGTTCGCACGACGCCCTGACGGCAAGCACTCTGTCTGTAGAAAAAACCACCGGTGAAATTCACCTGCGTCACCACGTATCGCCAGAAGGCGTATACCGTGGCCGTAAAGTGATCGACAAGGGCGCTGACGAGTAATCACTTGTCTGCCCAAGTCATCGCGATTGACGCAATGGGCGGGGACTTCGGTCCCCGCAGCATTGTTCAGGCCAGCCTTGCTTGCCTGGCTGCTACACCCTCGCTGCACCTGACCCTCGTCGGTCAACCCTCCCTCCTTGAAGAATTGCTCTCTGGCCAATCGGCTGTGGATCGCTCACGCCTGTCGATTGCTCCGGCGTCCGAAGTCATCACCATGGACGAAAAGCCTGCCCAGGCCTTGCGTGGCAAGCCTGATTCATCGATGCGTGTGGCACTCGAGTTGTTGCGTGACGGCAAGGTCCAGGCGTGTGTCAGTGCCGGCAATACCGGCGCGCTGATGGCGTTGTCGCGGTTTGTGCTCAAGACGTTGCCGGGCATCGACCGGCCGGCGATGGTTGCGGCCATTCCGACGCAGAAGGGTTATTGCCAGTTGCTCGATCTGGGCGCCAATGTCGATTGCAGCGCCGAACACCTGCTGCAGTTCGCAATCATGGGGTCGGTGGCAGCGGAGACTCTGGGGGTCGTTCGCCCGCGTGTGGCGTTGCTGAACATTGGCACTGAAGACATCAAGGGCAATCAGCAGGTCAAGCTGGCTGCAACCTTGTTGCAAAGTGCCCGTGGTATCAATTACATCGGCTTTATCGAAGGCGACGGTTTGTACCGTGGCGAGGCGGACGTGGTGGTGTGTGACGGCTTTGTCGGCAATATCCTGCTCAAGTCCAGCGAAGGCCTGGCGACCATGATTGCCGGGCGAATCGAAGCCTTGTTCAAGAAAAACCTCGCGTCGAAAATGGTCGGCGCACTGGCGCTGCCGTTGATGAAGCGCCTGCAAGCCGAACTGGCACCGGCGCGGCATAACGGCGCAAGCTTCCTGGGTTTGCAGGGGATTGTGGTGAAAAGCCACGGTTCGGCCGGGGTTCAGGGTTTCCAGAGTGCCATTTCCCGTGCGCTGATCGAGATCCAGGAAAACCTGCCGGAACGCATTCACGGTCGTCTGGAGGATTTGTTGCTTTAGGCGTTTTCGTCGGACAATGCTTAAATGTGACCGCTTAGTTCAATTGGCCATCCAACTGTCAGTTTCTTGCGTCCCCCGAGCGGGACGTCAAATTCTTCGACGACAAGATCATTAGGGGCTTGTTACATGTCTGCTTCCCTCGCATTCGTCTTTCCAGGACAGGGTTCGCAGTCCCTCGGCATGCTGGCCGAGTTGGGCGCGCAACATCCGGTTGTCCTCGAAACATTCAAAGAAGCTTCCGATGCTCTGGGTTACGACCTGTGGGCACTGACCCAGCAAGGGCCGGAAGAGCAACTCAATCAAACCGATAAAACCCAGCCGGCCATTCTGACCGCCTCGATCGCCTTGTGGCGTCTGTGGCTGGCTGAGGGCGGCGCGCGTCCGGCTTACGTTGCCGGTCACAGCCTGGGCGAGTACAGCGCGCTGGTCGCGGCTGGCAGCCTGAGCCTGGGCGACGCCGTCAAATTGGTGGAGCGCCGTGGTCAGTTGATGCAAGAAGCCGTTCCGGCCGGGCAGGGCGGCATGGCCGCGATCCTCGGTCTGGACGACGCTGACGTGTTGGCAGCCTGTGCCGAAGCAGCGCAAGGCGAAGTGGTCAGTGCGGTCAACTTCAACTCCCCGGGCCAAGTGGTTATCGCTGGTGCCAAGGCTGCGGTCGAACGCGCCATCGAAGGCTGCAAGGCGCGGGGTGCCAAGCGCGCCATGCCTCTGCCAGTCAGCGTACCGTCCCATTGCGAGCTGATGCGTCCGGCAGCCGAGCGTTTCGCCGAATCGATCGCTGCGATCGACTGGCAAGCGCCGCAGATCCCGGTTGTACAGAACGTCAGCGCTACCGTGCCGGCCGATCTGGAAACCCTCAAGCGCGATCTGCTTGAGCAGCTCTACAAGCCTGTGCGCTGGGTCGAATCGGTCCAGGCGCTGGCCGCCAAGGGCGCGACCCAGTTGGTCGAATGCGGTCCTGGCAAAGTGCTGGCCGGCCTGAACAAGCGTTGCGCCGAAGGCGTGTCGACATCCAACCTCAATACCCCAGACGCTTTCGCTGCCGCCCGTGCAGCGCTGGCCTGAATCAGGAGAAACTTGCATGAGTCTGCAAGGTAAAGTTGCATTGGTCACCGGTGCGAGCCGCGGTATTGGCCAGGCCATCGCCCTGGAACTGGGTCGTCAGGGCGCCATCGTTGTGGGCACCGCGACGTCCGCTTCCGGCGCCGAGAGCATTGCCGCTACCCTGAAGGAAAACGGTATTCAAGGCACTGGCCTGGAACTCAATGTCACCAGCGACGAATCTGTCGCGGCGGTGTTGGCGAGCATCTCCGAGCAGTTCGGTGCGCCGGCGATCCTGGTCAATAATGCCGGTATCACCCGCGATAATCTGATGATGCGCATGAAAGATGACGAATGGCATGACGTCGTCGATACCAACCTGAACAGTCTGTTCCGCCTGTCCAAGGGCGTTTTGCGTGGCATGACCAAAGCCCGTTGGGGACGAATTATCAGTATTGGCTCTGTTGTGGGTGCCATGGGCAACGCAGGCCAAGTAAACTACGCAGCCGCCAAAGCCGGTCTGGAAGGTTTCAGCCGTGCGCTGGCGCGTGAAGTCGGTTCGCGTTCGATTACGGTAAACTCGGTGGCCCCTGGGTTCATCGACACCGATATGACTCGCGAACTGCCCGAAGCGCAGCGTGAAAGCCTGGTGACACAAATTCCGCTGGGTCGTCTGGGGCAAGCACAAGAGATCGCGTCTGTGGTCGCTTTTCTTGCATCCGACGGTGCGGCTTACGTTACTGGGGCTACAATCCCGGTGAACGGCGGGATGTACATGAGTTAAATGTGACGGATTGCTTCAAAAAAATGTCATACGAGCTGTCTAAAATCCGTTATAAAGCTGCAATCTATTTATAGGCAGAGGGCTGTCGGGTTTGAGGAGTGAAGCTTTCAGTTGAAAAACTGAAAAGTCTTTCTATACACTTACCCACTGGCCAGCTGCCTGAATTTGTCCATTAGGAGTGAAAACAAGGTATGAGCACCATCGAAGAGCGCGTCAAGAAAATCGTTGCTGAGCAACTGGGCGTTAAAGAAGAAGAAGTGGTCAACACTGCTTCCTTCGTTGAAGATCTGGGTGCCGACTCCCTTGACACCGTTGAGCTGGTGATGGCTCTGGAAGAGGAATTCGAGACCGAAATCCCTGACGAAGAAGCTGAGAAGATCACTACTGTACAAGCTGCAATCGATTACGTTACTAACCACCAGGCTTAATAGCTTGTAATCGTTGCTTGCTGTCATGGAAAAACCGCACTGCCTCATGGCGTGCGGTTTTTTCTTTAGGCCTGATGCAAAGTCGTCATTTGAAAAAGGAGAGTGCTGTGTCGCGTAGACGCGTCGTAGTCACCGGTATGGGTATGTTGTCGCCACTGGGCACGGATGTGCCGAGCAGTTGGCAGGGCATTCTGGCTGGCCGCAGTGGCATTGGTCTGATCGAACACACCGACCTTTCTGCCTATTCCACCCGTTTTGGCGGCTCGGTAAAGGGCTTCAATGTCGAGGAGTACCTGTCGGTCAAGGAAGCTCGCAAACTCGATCTGTTCATTCAGTACGGTCTGGCCGCAGGTTTTCAGGCGGTACGTAACGCAGGCCTTGAAGTTACCGATGCCAACCGTGAGCGCATCGGCGTGGCCATGGGGTCGGGTATTGGCGGTCTGACCAATATCGAAGAAACCAGCCGCACCCTGCATGATTCCGGTCCACGACGGATTTCTCCGTTTTTCGTGCCTGGCTCGATCATCAATATGATTTCCGGTTTCCTGTCCATCCACCTGGGTGCACAGGGACCTAACTACGCCATCGCCACCGCGTGTACCACCGGTACGCACTGCATCGGCATGGCAGCCCGCAACATCATGTACGACGAAGCCGACGTGATGATTGCCGGCGGCGCCGAGATGGCGGCTTGCGGCCTGGGCATGGGCGGTTTCGGTGCCTCCCGCGCACTGTCGACCCGCAACGACGAGCCAACCCGCGCCAGCCGTCCATGGGACAAGGGCCGTGATGGCTTCGTGTTGTCCGATGGTGCCGGCGCTCTGGTTCTCGAAGAACTGGAACACGCCAAGGCGCGCGGCGCGACCATCTACGCCGAGCTGATTGGTTTTGGCACCAGTGGCGATGCGTTCCATATGACGTCGCCTCCGGCAGACGGTGCCGGTGCTGCGCGCTGCATCACCAACGCCCTGCGTGATGCGAAGATCAATAGCGATCAGGTTCAGTACATCAACGCCCACGGCACCTCGACGTCGGCCGGCGACCTCGCCGAAGCCTGTGCGATCAAATCGGTGTTTGGCGATCACGCCTACAAACTGGCCGTCAGTTCGACCAAGTCCATGACCGGTCACTTGCTGGGTGCAGCAGGCGCGGTCGAGGCGATCTTCAGCGTGCTGGCGATCAACAGCCAGGTGGCGCCACCGACCATCAACCTCGATGAGCCGGACGAAGGCTGCGACCTCGATTTCGTGCCGCACACCGCGCGCAACATGGATATCGATGTGGTGCTGTCCAACTCCTTCGGTTTTGGCGGTACCAACGGCTCGCTGGTGTTCCGCCGGTTCGCTGACTGATGGACAGCTGGGTCGACGGTCAGCCGGCTGACACGTTGTCGCTGAAGAATCGCGGCCTGGCTTACGGCGATGGTCTGTTCGAGACCATTGCCGTGCGAGGCGGGCAACCGTTGCTGCTGGACCGACATCTGGCGCGTCTGGTCGATGGCTGTTCGCGCCTGGCAATCGCTGCCGATCATGAGTTGATCCGCAGCGAGCTGCTGGCCTATGCCGGCGCGCTGGATGAGGGTGTGCTCAAACTCATCATCACTCGCGGCGACAGCTTGCGCGGTTACGCCCCCGATCCCTCGGCTCGGGCTCGACGTATTCTGCAAGGCAATCCTCCTGCTGCTTATCCTGCCGTTCATGGCGAGCAGGGCGTTCGCCTGTTCCCTTGTGCGACACGCCTGTCCAGGCAACCACTGCTCGCCGGCCTCAAACACCTTAACCGCCTCGAGCAAGTGATTGCTCGCTCCGAATGGCAAGATACGGAGCACGCCGAAGGCTTGATGCTCGATCTTGCGGGGCGCGTGATCGAAGGTGTGTTCAGCAATCTGTTCCTGATCCGCGATGGCGTGTTGATCACGGCCGATTTGAAGCGCTGTGGTGTGGCCGGCGTGATGCGTGCCGAGTTATTGTTTCAAGCCGAGTCATTGGGGATCCCCACACAAATCTCCGACATCAGCCTGGATCAGCTGCAATGGGCCGATGAAGTCTTTGTCTGCAACAGCGTGTATGGCGTTTGGCCGGTGCGCGCCTATGCTGCGCTGAGCTGGTCGGTTGGGCCGCTCACCCGTAAACTCCAAACCATTGCCCGCGCGCTACTGGATGCTTGATACGTGAGACGTAAATTCTTGCTGCTGCTGGAAACCGGATTGGTTCTGGCAGGGCTGTGTCTGGGCGCCGCCGCCTGGAAAATTCATTCGGCGCTGGATCAGCCGCTGAACATCACCCAGGAAGAACTGCTGGAAGTGCCCAAAGGCACAACGCCCACCCGCACTTTCTATCGACTCGAAGCTGATGGCGTCATCAAGGACGCTTTCTGGTTGCGCGTGTATTGGCGTTTCAACCTGGCGGGACAGCCCTTGCACAAGGGCGAATACCGCATGCAGCCCGGCATGACCGTCGAAGGGCTGATCGACCTGTGGAAGCGTGGGGAAATCGTCCAGTACAGTCTGACCCTGGTCGAAGGCTGGAATTTTCATCAGGTCCGGGCGGCATTGGCCAAGGATGAAAAACTCGAGCAGACCCTTAACGGCTTGAGCGATAGCGAAGTGATGACCAGGCTCGGCCACACAGGGATCTTTCCGGAAGGACGCTTCTTCCCCGACACTTACCGCTTCGTGCGTGGCATGACCGACGTCGATCTGCTGAAGAAAGCCTACGATCGCCTCGACGAAGTCCTTGCCAAGGAATGGGAACAGCGCGCCGCAGACGTGCCCTACACCGAACCCTATCAGGCGCTGATCATGGCCTCGCTGGTGGAAAAGGAAACCGGTGTGCCACAAGAGCGCGGGCAGATCGCTGGCGTGTTTGTGCGGCGCATGGCGATCGGCATGCTGCTGCAGACCGATCCGACGGTGATCTACGGTCTGGGTGATCGCTACAGCGGCAAATTGACCCGTGCCCACCTCAAGGAACCCACGCCGTACAACACCTACATGATTTCGGGCCTGCCGCCGACGCCGATTGCTATGGTCGGTCGCGAAGCGATTCATGCCGCGTTGAATCCGGTGGCGGGCAACAGTCTCTACTTCGTCGCTCGCGGTGATGGCAGCCACGTGTTCTCCGATGATCTGGATGCCCACAATAATGCGGTGCGTGAGTTCCAGCTCAAGCGTCGTGCCGACTACCGGTCCAGCCCGGCACCGGCCTCGTCGCCCGAAATCCAGAATGGCGAAACCCCGGACGCTGAGGCGCCGATTCCGGCCGCGTCGCCCAGTCCTGATGCCGAGACTGTGGCACCCGTAGCGCCGCAGGAACCTGCTGCTGCGCCCGCTCCGGAGCCTGAACCGGAATCCGTACCCGAACCTGTGCCCGAGCCGGACGCAACCGCGCCGCAAAACCCGCAATGACCCTGATTAAGGACTGCCTGTGACTGGCTTGTTTATTACCCTGGAAGGCCCGGAAGGCGCCGGCAAAAGCACCAACCGCGAATACCTGGCCGAGCGCCTGCGCGCCGCTGGTATCGAGGTGGTGCTGACCCGCGAACCGGGTGGTACGCCTTTGGCCGAGCGGATTCGCGAAGTGTTGTTGGCGCCGGTTGATGAAGTCATGAACCCCGACACCGAGTTGTTGCTGGTGTTTGCCGCGCGTGCCCAGCATTTGGCCGAGGTGATTCGCCCGGCGCTGGCCCGCGGTGCGGTGGTCTTATGTGATCGTTTTACCGATTCGACCTACGCCTATCAGGGTGGCGGTCGCGGTTTGTCGCTGGAGCGCATCGCGGCCCTGGAGACGTTTGTCCAGGGTGATTTGCGCCCGGACCTGACGCTGATCTTTGATCTGCCGGTGGAAGTGGGTCTGGCTCGCGCCAGTGCTCGCGGTCGTCTGGACCGTTTCGAACTTGAAGGCCGGACCTTTTTCGATGCCGTGCGCAGTGCCTTCCTCAAGCGCGCTGAAGCTGACCCGGCGCGTTATGTCCTGGTCGATGCGGCTCAGCCGCTCGCGCAGGTCCAGCAGTCGCTGGACGCCTTGCTGCCACGTCTGCTGGAGCTGACCCGTGGCTGAAGCCTATCCGTGGCAGGACAGCCTCTGGCAGCAGTTGGCCGGTCGCAAGCAACATGCGCACGCCTATCTGCTGCATGGCCCGGCCGGGATCGGCAAGCGTGCGCTGGCGGAGCGGTTGATGGCCAGTCTGCTGTGCCAGCGTCCGACTGCCCAGGACGCTTGCGGTGAATGCAAATCCTGCCTGCTGCTCAAGGCCGGCAGCCACCCCGACAATTACATCCTGGAGCCGGAAGAAGCCGACAAGGCGATCAAGGTCGATCAGGTTCGAGATCTGGTCAGCTTCGTGGTCCAGACCGCGCAGATGGGCGGGCGCAAGGTGGTGTTGATCGAGCCGGTCGAGTCGATGAACGTCAACGCCGCGAATGCCTTGCTCAAAAGTCTTGAAGAACCGTCCGGCGATACCGTTTTGCTGTTGGTCAGCCACCAGACCAGTCGTCTGCTGCCGACCATCAAGAGCCGCTGCGTGCAGCAGGCCTGCCCGCTGCCGAGCGAAGCGATGAGTCTTGCCTGGCTGGCCATGGCCCTGCCGGACAGCTCGGAAGAAGAACGTATCGAACTGCTGACCCTGGCGGCTGGCTCCCCGCTGGCCGCGGTCAAGTTGCAGAACCAAGGCGTGCGCGAGCAGCGGGCGCTGGTGGTCGAAGGCGTGAAGAAGTTGCTCAAACAGCAGCAATCGCCGACGCAGTTGGCTGAAGAATGGAAAACCGTCCCGCAGCTGTTGTTGTTCGACTGGTTCTGCGACTGGTCGAGTCTGATCCTGCGCTATCAGTTGACTCAGGATGAAGAAGGGCTTGGATTGACGGACATGCGCAAGGTCATTCAATACCTGGCGCAGAAAACCGCTCAGGATAAAGTCTTGAGTATCCAGGACTGGATTCTCGCCCAGCGCCAGAAGGTCATGAGCAAAGCCAACCTCAATCCGGCATTGTTGCTCGAGGCGCTGCTGGTGCAATGGGCATCCTTGCCTACCCAGAAGTGATCGTCTGTGCCTAGACTCTGATCATCAGCAATGGAGGTCAGCATGAACGAAGCCGTCAATCCGGGGCCGCGCAACGGCATTTTGTCCCTGACCATCAAGGACAAGTCCGTGCTTTACGCGGCCTACATGCCATTCATCAGGAACGGTGGCCTGTTTATCCCGACCAACAAGAGCTACAAGTTGGGCGATGAGGTCTTCATGCTGCTGAACCTGATGGATGAGACCGAGAAGATTCCGGTCGCCGGCAAGGTTGCCTGGATCACCCCTAAAGGTGCTCAGGGTAACCGGGCTGCCGGGGTCGGCGTACAATTCAACGACGGCGACAACACCGCGCGCAGTCGAATCGAAACCCATCTGGCCGGAGCCATGAAGTCCGACCGTCCCACTCATACGATGTAAGTTGCAGCCCTTTTATGCTCGTAGATTCCCATTGCCACCTCGATCGTCTTGACCTCGCCGCCCACGACGGCTCCCTGGATGCCGCGCTCGATGCGGCCCGCCAGCGCGGGGTAGGGCACTTTCTGTGTATTGGCGTCAGCGTCGAGAACGCCGCGGACGTCAAAGCCCTGGCTGAACGTTATGACGATGTCGACTGTTCGGTGGGTGTGCATCCGCTGGATGTACAACCGGGTGCCGCGCCGGCGCTGGATTGGCTGTTGCGTGAGCTCAATCACCCGCGAGTGGTCGCGATCGGTGAAACCGGTCTGGATTATCACTACGAGCCGGAAGCTGCGGAGTTGCAGCAGGAATCGTTTCGCTTGCACCTGCAGGCCGCTCAGCAAACCGGTAAACCGGTGATCATCCACACCCGTGGCGCCCGGGAGGATACGTTGAGTCTGTTGCGCGAGGCTGCGTTGCCTCAGGCGGGTGTGTTGCATTGCTTCACTGAAGACTGGGACATGGCCAAGGCCGCGCTCGACATGGGTTATTACATTTCCCTGTCTGGCATTGTCACTTTTCGCAATGCCGATGCGCTGCGTGACGTCGCCAGCAAAGTGCCGGCTGATCGGTTGCTGGTTGAAACCGACTCGCCGTACCTGGCGCCGATCCCTTATCGCGGCAAACCAAACCTGCCGCAGTACGTTCGCGAGGTTGCGGAATTTCTGGCAATGTTGCGTGGTGAGTCTTTTGAGCGATTTGCCGAGCAGACCACTGAAAACTTCAAGCGGCTGTTCCCTCTGGCGCATGTGAAAGGCTAAATCGCAGGCAAAAAAAACCCGGGTTCTGGGGGGTGAATCCGGGTTAAGACCATTAGGAGTAAAACAAAGGCACGCGGTCCGTTGGTACCTATATCGACGCGACACTTGGGGGAGATGCCCCGCCGACAGTTCAAGTATTGATCAGTATTTCGCCGAGTCCAGTTTACCGGCCCCGGTTTTTAAACAATTTTGGAATACGGCCGCTTCAGAAGAGTTCTCATCAACTGGCGACCTTGCGTGAAATCATCAAGAAACACAGATATGGTCGGATGATCCGTGCATTTTGGCGCAAGTTAGGCATAATACGCGGCTTCGAATTTTGACCCCAACAGACCTTTTCTTATGCATAAAGAACCTCGTAAGGTCCGTGAGTTTCGTCGCCGCGAGCAAGAAATTCTCGATACCGCGCTCAAGCTGTTCCTCGACCAGGGTGAAGACAGTGTCACCGTCGAGATGATTGCTGATGCCGTCGGTATCGGCAAAGGCACGATCTACAAGCATTTCAAATCCAAGGCGGAGATCTATCTGCGCCTGATGCTCGACTACGAGCGTGATCTGAACGAGCTGTTGCATTCGGCGGATGTCGACAAGGACAAGGAAGCCCTGTCCAGGGCCTACTTCGAATTCCGCATGCGCGATCCGCAGCGCTATCGCTTGTTCGATCGCCTGGAAGAGAAGGTGGTCAAGGGCAACCAGGTGCCGGAGATGGTCGAGGAGCTGCACAAGATCCGCGCCTCGAACTTCGAACGCCTGACCTTGCTGATCAAGGGCCGGATCAGCGAAGGGAAGCTCGAAGACGTTCCGCCTTACTTCCATTACTGCGCGTCCTGGGCGCTGGTGCACGGCGCTGTGGCGCTGTATCACTCGCCGTTCTGGAGCAATGTGCTGGAAGATCAGGAAGGTTTCTTCCAGTTCCTGATGGATATCGGCGTGCGCATGGGCAACAAGCGCAAACGCGATACCGACACGCCGAGCAGCTGAACCATTCAGTTGCCTTATCGCGCCATGATTTCGCTATATGGCGCCGTACCTCAGGAATATACTCAGGCATGGGACTTGCTAAAACTTGATTTGTGAGTCAAGTTTTGCGCGTTCGAATTCCTTTTGCCGGAGTGATCCATGATCGTTGACCGTCAAGGCAGGCGTTTTCGCAATTTGCGGATCAGCCTGACCTCAGCCTGCAATTACGCGTGTACTTACTGCGTGCCTAACGGCAAGCGGCTGGTGGCTGCGCAGGATGAATTGTCGGCCGAGGCCATGGCGCGCGGCGTGGCGTATCTGATCGAAGCGGCGGGCATTGAGCGTTTGCGCATCACCGGTGGCGAGCCGCTGGTCAGCCCCAAGCTCGAAGCCTTCATGACGGCCGTCGGCAAGATGGGCCTCGAAGACATCAGCCTGACCACCAATGGTCAGCTGCTGGCAAAGAAGCTGCCATTGCTGGTGGACGCCGGCATCCGTCGCATCAACGTTTCCCTCGATACCCTGGATGCCAGCGCATTCCGCAGCATTGCCCGTGGCGGCGATCTGGCGACCGTGCTCGACGGTATGGATCAGGCCAAGGCGGCCGGCCTGAAAATCAAAGTCAACATGGTGCCCCTGCGCGGGCAAAACCTTGATCAGGTAATGCCGCTGCTCGATTACTGCCTGGAGCGTGGCTATGAGTTGCGCTTCATCGAGCTGATGCGCATGGGCCACCTGGCCAGCGACAACAATGCCTTCCTGCAACAGTTCGTCAGCCTTCAGCAGTTGTTGAGCCTGATCGGCGAGCGCTACGAATACCTGCAAGCCGATGCGCCCGTAGACGCGACTGCCGTGCGCTACGAAATACCGGGATTGGGCCACTTTGGCGTGATTGCCAACGAAAGCGTTCCCTTCTGCCGGACTTGCTCGCGACTGCGATTGTCATCCACCGGTTGGTTGCATGGCTGTTTGTCGTCGAGCAATCGCCACTATGTCGGTGACCTTCTGGACAAGCCGCGCCATCAGGCATTGCCGGCGTTGCAGCGACTCTTGGTTAAAGCCCTGGGGGACAAGCAGGAAGTGGCGTTTTCGGGTGGTGCGACGGTCATGAAGATTATTGGCGGCTGATAGGGCCTCTTCGCGGGCAAGCCTCGCTCCTACGGGAATGATGCGAAGCCTGTAGGAGCGAGGCTTGCCCGCGAATGCAATCTGTCGGGCGCTGATGTTTCCCGAGCTGGCGCGGAAGCTGCATCCCATGGCCATTCGCCGGTTTTCCGTCACCGGCCTCTGGAGGGTAGGATGCGTAGCCTGGTTTTGCTGCTGGCCGTTTTGGCGCTTGGTGGCTGCATGAATGTCAGCGATATGGCTGAAGGAACTCGCTACCACATGAGCGATGCGGGGCTGCTGGATCACAGCGACAGTCGCCGGGTGAATAACCTGCGCATCCAGCCGGACTCGTTCATCTACATCGCCCAAGGTGCCTTCGCACCGCCGGGCAGTGCCTATCCGCGACCGAACGTGGTCGCTGAAGAAGCCTTCAATGGCTTTATCGAATACTTTCCGATGGTCCGCCGTGCGCGCACCCCCGAAGGCCTCGACCAGGCCATGGGTGAAGCCCGCGCCGCCGGTGCCCATTACCTGCTTTACACGCGGTTCGCCAAGGCAGATGACCGTATCGGCAACTCGGACGAATGGCTTGATCAGGAATACGTGGATCGCCTCGGCATCGACAGCGGCGTGATTCAGATCATGTTGATCGAGACCAGCACCCAGTATTTGATTGATACTGCACGTATCAAGAGTCGTGGCGGTTTACTGACGTTCCACGATAACAAGCCACAAGACCTGATTGGCCCGCCGCTGGAGCAGTACGCGCGCAGCCTGATCGGGCTCAGCGACCAGTAATTCAAGGAGAACGCCATGAGTGGCCCGCAAAAAGCCAACGACTTGTTGGGGCAAATCCCCAAGACCAAAGGCTTGCCGCCGGTCCACCTGTGGAACCCTGACTTCTGTGGCGACATCGACATGCGCATCGCCCGCGACGGCACCTGGTTTTACCTGGGGACGCCAATCGGACGCAAACCGATGGTCAAGCTGTTCTCCACCATCATCCGCCGCGATGGCGATGATTACTTTCTGATCACCCCGGTCGAGAAGGTTGGCATCAAGGTCGATGATGCGCCGTTTGTGGCGATTGCCGTGGACGTGGAGGGCGAGGGCGAAGCTCAGCTCCTGCGCTTCACCACCAACGTCGACGAGACCGCGGACGCCGGCACTGAACACCCGATCCGCGTGGTGATCGATCCGGTCACCCAAGAGCCTGCGCCGTATGTGCATGTGCGCACCAACCTCGAAGCCCTGATCCATCGCAACGTGTTCTACCAATTGGTGGAACTGGCCGTGACCCGCGAAATCAACGGGCAACGCTGGCTTGGCGTGTGGAGCGGCGGTGAGTTCTTCCCCATAGGCCTAGAGCCTTAACACATACCAATGTGGGAGCGAGCCTGCTCGCGATGCGGTGTATCAGGCGACATCAATGTCGGATGATAAGCCGCCATCGCGAGCAGGCTCGCTCCCACACTGAATTTGTGAGTTCATCCAAAAAATTCAAATTGACACCCAATCGTATGATGATTAGCGTGGGCATCCATCGCGAACGGCTTTGTGCCGTTCCTGCATCGAGGTGCCCATGTCCAGCAGTTTTCATGCGTCGACCGTCGATTGGCTGGGTTGCTGGATAGCCGCAGGGCAGGTCAGGCCCGGTGAAACCATTAAGGTCGAAGCCGACCTGGGTGAACAGCTCGGTGTCAGTCGCACGGTCATCCGCGAAGCCATCAAGACGCTGGTCGCCAAAGGCATGCTCGAAGTCGGGCCGAAGGTCGGCACGCGGGTGTTGCCTGTGCGGCGCTGGAACCTTTTCGATCCGCAAGTCGTGGGCTGGCTGTCGCGCAGTGGCTTGCCGGAAAACTTCGTCGACGACTTGCTCGATCTGCGCCGCACCATCGAACCGATGGCGGTGCGCTGGGCGTGCGAGCGCGCTACCGGCGAACAGGTTCAAGCGATCCTGCAGGCCTACAACGCTCTGGAACGAGCGGTGGACAGTGGCATCGATTACAACCACGCCGACCAGATCTTCCACGAGTGTATTCTCGCCGCCAGCCACAATCAGTTCATCGAACAAATGGTCCCGGCCCTTGGCGCGCTGTTGGCGGTGTCTTTCGAAGTGTCCGCCGCCGACCCGGACGAACTGCGCCGCACGCTACCGATTCACAAAGACATGGCCGACGCCATCGCCGCCCGGGATGCCGCGCGGGGTGTCTGGGCCTGCATGACCCTGATCGATAACGCGGACCTGGCGATCAAACGCTTCTATCCCCAAGTCATGGCCGACAAAAAAGCCAGCTGACACAACGAACCCTGTGGGAGCGAGCCTGCTCGCGATGAGGCCAGCCCATTCAACATTGATGTCGACTGACACACCGCCATCGCGAGCAGGCTCACTCCCACATAAAGCAACAAAGCAGGAGGTTTCATGACGTGGAATGCGGTTACCGGACACCGTGCGCAACTCGGTGAAGGCCCGTTCTGGGATGTGCCGACCCAGGCGCTGTACTGGGTGGACATCGCCGGCAAGCAAGCCCTGCGGCTGATCGGCGCCAACGTGCAGATCTGGGAAATGCCGGAACACGTCTCCGCGTTCATCCCCTGCGAAAGCGGCGATGCGCTGGTGACGTTGAGCAGCGGCGTCTATCGACTGGACCTTGATTCTCCGGGGCTCGAACCGCGTCTGACTCTGCTTTGCGTCGCCGATCCGCAACCCGGCAATCGCGCCAACGAAGCCCGCTGTGATGCTCAGGGCCGGCTGTGGCTCGGCACCATGCAAAACAACATTGGCGAAAACGGCGAAGACCTGCCCATCGTGCGTCGTTCCGGTGGCCTGTTTCGCATCGATCGCGATGCCCGGGTCACGCCCCTGCTTCGCGGGCTGGGCATTCCCAACACGATGTTGTGGAGCGAGGACCAGACCACGCTGTTTTTCGCCGACAGCATGGACAAAACGTTGTACCGCTATTTCGTCCACACCGACGGTAACCTGGACACGGCGTATGTCTGGTTCGGTCCTTATGAGCGAGGCGGCCCCGATGGCTCGGCGATGGATGCCGAGGGTTTCATCTGGAACGCCCGCTGGGACGGCAGTTGCCTGATCAGGCTGACACCGGACGGCTACGTTGACCGCGTGATCGAGCTGCCGGTCAGCCGCCCCACCAGTTGCGTGTTCGGCGGCGAAGATTTGAAAACCCTGTACATCACCAGCGCCGCGAGCCCGCTCAACCATCCGCTGGACGGTGCGCTGCTGTCGATTCGAGTCGATGTACCTGGAAAACCTTGCACTCGCTTCGCCGGATAAATCCCAAAATATGGGATGTAAAATTATATATTGAGATTATTTGGTGGTCGGGTTTATAGTCGGCCATCAGTTACACGCACTCACACTTAAAAAAACAAAACAGGTGAAGTGATGCAGCAATTTTCCAAACAGTTTTTTGACCGGACATCGACAGATGCCCGGTTTTTGTCGTGCTTGCAAAAGGGAGCCTTGATTCATGGCTGAACGTCTCTCCCTGCCGCCAATGATCGAACCGCCGAAGGGCAAGCGCCTGAAAGACAAGGTCGTGCTGGTCACCGGCGCCGCTCAGGGCATCGGCGAGGCGATCGTCGCAGCCTTCGTCAATCAACAGGCCAAAATAATCATCAGCGACATCCAGGGCGACAAAGTTGAAAAAGTCGCGGCTCGGTGGCGTGATCAAGGCTTCAATGTTCATGCGATCACGGCTGACGTGTCTCGTCAGCAGGATCTGCACGCGATGGCTGAACTGGCCATCGAGCGACATGGCCGGATCGATGTGCTGGTCAACTGCGCCGGGGTCAACGTGTTCCGTGACCCACTGGAAATGACCGAAGAAGACTGGCATCGCTGCTTCGCCATCGACCTCGACGGCGCCTGGTATGGCTGCAAAGCCGTGCTGCCGCAAATGATCGAGCAGGGCATCGGCAGCATCATCAACATCGCGTCGACCCATTCCACGCACATCATCCCGGGCTGCTTTCCTTACCCGGTGGCCAAGCACGGCTTGCTCGGCCTGACCCGCGCGCTCGGCATCGAATACGCGCCAAAGGGCATTCGTGTGAATGCGATCGCGCCGGGCTACATCGAAACCCAACTGAACGTCGATTACTGGAACGGTTTTGCCGACCCCCACGCCGAACGTCAAAGGGCCTTCGACCTGCACCCGCCGCGCCGTATCGGGCAACCGATGGAAGTGGCAATGACCGCCGTATTCCTGGCCAGCGATGAAGCGCCGTTCATCAATGCCTCGTGCATCACCATCGATGGTGGTCGCTCGGTCATGTATCACGACTGAATAAAACCGGATTCAGACGCGGAGTTCCGTCTGAAATCCAATCATCATACGATATGACTATTTGCGGTACCGGCTTTCAAAATAACGCTCAAAAAAAATAACAAGGAGTCAGCTTATGAATCGTCGTCGTGGGATCCGTTCCCTGTGCTGTGCCGCTTTGGCGGTTACTGCGGTCAGCCTGAGCAGCACGCTGCTGGCGGCCGAGGAAGTGAAAATCGGCTTCCTGGTCAAGCAGGCGGAAGAGCCCTGGTTCCAGACCGAATGGGCATTCGCCGAAAAGGCCGGGAAAGAAAAGGGCTTCACCGTGATCAAGATCGCCGTGCCGGACGGTGAGAAAACCCTTTCGGCCATCGACAGCCTCGCCGCCAACGGCGCCAAAGGCTTTGTGATCTGCCCGCCGGACGTCTCCCTCGGCCCGGCCATCATGGCCAAGGCCAAGCTCAATGGTTTGAAGGTCATCGCTGTCGATGACCGTTTCGTCGATGCCAATGGCAAGTTCATGGAAGACGTTCCGTACCTCGGTATGGCCGCGTTCGAAGTCGGCCAGAAGCAGGGTGCGGCAATGGCCACCGAAGCGAAAAAACGCGGTTGGGACTGGAAGGACACCTACGCGGTGATCAACACCTTCAATGAACTCGACACCGGCAAGAAGCGCACCGACGGTTCGGTCAAAGCCCTGGAAGACGCCGGGATGCCGAAAGACCACATTCTGTTCTCAGCCCTGAAAACCCTCGACGTGCCGGGCAGCATGGACGCCACCAACTCGGCCCTGGTGAAGCTGCCGGGCGCGGCGAAAAACCTGATCATCGGCGGCATGAACGACAACACCGTGCTGGGCGGCGTGCGCGCCACCGAAAGCGCCGGTTTTGCCGCGGCCAACGTGATCGGCATCGGCATCAATGGCACCGACGCCATCGGCGAGCTGAAGAAAGCCAACAGCGGTTTCTTCGGTTCGATGCTGCCAAGCCCGCACATCGAGGGCTACAACACCGCCAGCATGATGTTCGAGTGGGTCACCACCGGCAAAGAACCACCGAAGTACACCGCGATGGACGACGTAACACTGATCACCCGCGAGAACTTCAAGCAGGAACTGGAAAAGATCGGCCTGTGGAACTGAGGGCTGGTTGATTTCATCGGCAGCCCTGGCGACGGGGCTGCCTGATCTGTGTGATGAGGTGGTTTTATGCACGCGCAAGTACAGACACATGAACACAGCGTCGGCGGCAGCCTGCGCTTCAACGGGATCGGCAAAACCTTTCCCGGGGTGAAGGCGCTGGACAACATCAGCTTCGTCGCGCATCCGGGGCAGGTTCATGCCTTGATGGGCGAGAACGGCGCCGGCAAATCGACCCTGCTGAAAATCCTCGGCGGCGCTTACACGCCGAGCAGCGGCGGCCTGCAGATCGGCGAGCAGACGATGGTCTTCAAGTCCACCGCCGACAGCATCGCCAGCCGGGTCGCGGTGATCCATCAGGAACTGCACCTGGTCCCGGAAATGACCGTGGCCGAGAACCTGTTCCTCGGTCACCTGCCGGCCAGTTTCGGCCTGATCAATCGTGGCGCGTTACGACAACAAGCGCTGGCCTGCCTCAAAGGCCTGGCCGATGAAATCGATCCGCAAGAGAAAGTAGGGCGCCTGTCCCTCGGTCAGCGGCAACTGGTGGAAATCGCCAAGGCGTTGTCCCGTGGCGCGCATGTGATTGCCTTCGATGAACCTACCAGCAGCCTGTCGGCGCGGGAAATCGATCGCTTGATGGCGATCATCGGGCGACTGCGCGACGAAGGCAAAGTGGTGCTTTACGTCTCCCACCGCATGGAAGAAGTGTTCCGCATCTGCAACGCGGTGACGGTGTTCAAGGACGGCCGCTACGTGCGCACGTTTGAAGACATGAGCGAACTGACTCACGACCAACTGGTGACGTGCATGGTCGGTCGCGACATTCAGGACATTTACGATTACCGCAATCGCCAGCGTGGTGCGGTGGCGCTCAAGGTCGACGGTTTGCTGGGGCCTGGGTTGCGTGAACCGGTGAGTTTCGAGGTGCACAAGGGCGAGATTCTCGGGTTGTTCGGCCTGGTAGGAGCGGGGCGTACCGAGTTGTTCCGGATGCTCAGCGGGCTGACGCGCAATACCGCGGGACGCCTTGAGCTTCGCGGTCATGAGGTGAAACTGCGTTCCCCTCGCGACGCCATCGCTGCGGGCATTCTGCTGTGCCCCGAAGACCGCAAGAAGGAGGGCATCATTCCGCTCGCCAGCGTCGCCGAGAACATCAACATCAGCGCGCGTGGCGCCCATTCCACTTTCGGTTGCCTGTTGCGCGGCCTGTGGGAGAAAGGCAACGCCGACAAGCAGATCAAGGCACTGAAAGTGAAGACGCCCAACGCGGCGCAGAAAATCATGTACCTGTCCGGTGGCAATCAGCAGAAGGCCATTCTCGGCCGCTGGCTGTCGATGCCGATGAAAGTCCTGCTGCTGGACGAGCCCACTCGGGGCATCGATATCGGTGCCAAAGCCGAGATCTACCAGATCATCCACAACCTCGCCGCCAGCGGCATTGCGGTGATCGTGGTGTCCAGCGACCTGATGGAAGTGATGGGCATTTCCGACCGCATCCTGGTGCTCTGCGAAGGCGCGATGCGCGGCGAGTTGTCTCGCGCAGAGGCCAATGAATCCAACCTGCTGCAACTGGCTTTGCCGCGCCAACGCGCTGACGGCGTGGCGAACTGAGAGGTGACTATGACAATCCAAAACAACGCTCTGCCTACCCAGCGCAAACCTCTGGACCTGCGGCGCTTTCTCGATGACTGGGTGATGTTGCTGGCGGCGGTCGGGATCTTCGTGCTGTGCACGCTGCTGATCGACAATTTCCTGTCACCGCTGAACATGCGCGGTCTGGGCCTGGCGATTTCGACGACCGGGATTGCGGCCTGCACCATGTTGTATTGCCTGGCTTCCGGGCACTTCGACTTGTCGGTGGGTTCGGTGATTGCCTGTGCCGGCGTGGTCGCGGCGGTGGTGATGCGCGACACCGACAGCGTGTTTCTCGGCGTGAGTGCTGCGCTGGTGATGGGGCTGGTTGTCGGGCTGATCAACGGTATCGTAATCGCCAAGCTGCGGGTCAACGCGTTGATTACCACCCTGGCGACCATGCAGATTGTTCGTGGCCTTGCTTACATTTTTGCCAATGGCAAAGCGGTCGGCGTGTCGCAGGAGTCGTTCTTCGTCTTCGGTAACGGCCAGTTGTTTGGCGTGCCGGTGCCGATCCTGATCACCATCGTGTGCTTTCTGTTTTTTGGCTGGCTGCTGAATTACACCACCTACGGGCGCAACACCATGGCCATCGGCGGCAACCAGGAAGCGGCGTTGCTGGCCGGGGTGAACGTTGACCGGACCAAGATCCTTATCTTTGCCGTGCATGGTGTGATCGGCGCATTGGCCGGGGTGATTCTGGCGTCGCGCATGACCTCGGGTCAGCCGATGATAGGCCAGGGTTTTGAGTTGACGGTGATTTCTGCCTGCGTGCTGGGCGGGGTGTCGCTGAGCGGTGGGATCGGCATGATTCGGCATGTGATTGCCGGCGTGTTGATTCTGGCGATTATCGAGAATGCGATGAACCTGAAGAACATTGATACGTTTTATCAGTATGTGATTCGCGGTTCGATTTTGTTGCTGGCGGTGGTCATCGACCGACTCAAACAACGCTAATCCCCATTACCTGTGGGAGCGAGCCTGCTCGCGAAGCGATCTGTCTGATACATAGATGGTGGATGTACCGACGCTATCGCGAGCAGGCTCGCTCCCACAGTTGATTTGTGTCGCGCACAAATTTTGTATTCTGCGCAAATCCCTTGTTGGAGCGAGCCTGCTCGCGATTGACCGCGCAGCGGTCACTTCTCCTTCTGTCACCTCCCTTAAATAATCCTTGCCCGTCCCAGCCCGTTTCGGTTATCACTTTGTACATGATTAGACAGGTACGATTTGACAAGAAACAACGGGTGGTCGACGAGCTCATCCGGCGCATCGAAAGCGGCCTCATGGAGGACGGCTTTCTGTTGCCGGGCGAGCATCAGTTGGCTGAAGAATTCAAAGTCAGCCGCGGCACGCTGCGCGAAGCCCTGGCCGAGTTGAAACGACGCAACTACATCGCGACCCAAAGCGGCGTGGGCTCCATCGTCACCTTCGACGGTGTGGTGCTCGATCAACGCAGCGGCTGGGCGCAGGCGCTGGCCGACAGCGGGGCGATGATCAATACCGAAGTGCTGCGGCTGGAAGCGGTGACGCGCCCTGACCTGCTGTCGCGCTTCGGCACCGACCAGTTCATCACCCTCGACCGGCGCCGGCGCTCCACCGACGGCAAGCTGGTTTCCCTCGAACGCTCATTGATGCCCGCCACCGGAGGCCTGGAAGGCCTGCCGCGCGTCGGTCTGATCGACAACTCCCTGACCATCACCCTGGCCGCCTACGGCTACATCGGCGAACGCGGCGATCAATGGATCGGCGCAGAACCCTTGAGCGCCGAAGACGCCGAGTTGCTCGGGCGCCCCGTCGGCACGGTGTTCCTCAAAGCCTTGCGCACCACGTACGACCGGCAGAACCGCTTCATGGAGCAGGTCGAAAGCTTGCTCGACCCGGTGCATTTTCGCCTGCACCTGCAATTTGGAGAGTCAAAATGACCGCGCTCGACCGTGCGCTCGGCGCGTTCTACGGACTGGCCTTGGGCGATGCGCTGGGCATGCCGACTCAGTCCTTGAGCCGTGCGGAAATCAAGGCGCGCTTCGGCGCGATCACTGATCTGCAAGACGCCGGCCCCGATCAACCGATCGCTGCCAACATGCCAAAGGGCTCGATCACCGACGACACCGAACAGGCGATTCTGGTTGGTCAATTGCTGGTGGACGGTGAGGGCCGGATCGAACCGGCCGTGCTCGCTCAACGGCTGATCGAATGGGAAGCCGAGATGCAGGCCAGGGGCTCGCAGGACTTGCTCGGGCCTTCGACCAAACGCGCGATCGAAATGATCCTCGCCGGCCACTCGCCGGAAGAAGCGGGGCGCTACGGCACCACCAATGGTGCGGCGATGCGCATCACTCCGGTGGGCATCGCGGCGGATGTCGCCAACCCTGAACGGTTCATCAGCGCCGTGGTGCAAGCCTGTCAGGTGACCCACAACACCACGCTGGGCATTTCCAGCGCGGCGGCGGTGGCGGCGGTGGTCTCGGCCGGCATCAACGGCATGGATTTGGGCGAGGCCTTGAACCTCGGCCAGCAAATCGCCCAGCAAGCTGAAAGCCATGGCCACTGGGTCGCGGGCGGGCGGATTGCCTCGCGCATCAGCTGGGCACGGACCCTCAGCGTCGACAGTGACAAGGCGCTGCTGGCGGATCTGCTGTACGACGTGATCGGCACTTCGGTGGCTTCCCAGGAATCGGTGGTGGTCTCGTTTGCCCTGGCGCAACAAGTCGCCGTCGGTGAAATGAACGCCTTCGAAGCAGTGTGCATGGCCGCGAGTCTGGGCGGTGACACCGACACCATCGCGGCGATACTCGGCGCGATGCTTGGGGCCTGTCTGGGGCTTGGGAGTTGGCCGGTGGCGATGATCGAACAGGTCAAAACCGTTAATGGTCTGGAGCTGGAGCCTTTGGTAAAAGGGCTTTTGGCTTTGCGTTGACCGGACTGACGCCATCGTCGGAACGCCGCCCGGAGCAAGCCCGCTCCCACAGGTACGGCGTGTACCGTGAGGTTTGCACTATCCCTGTGGGAGCGAGCCTGCGCGCGATGGGCGCTCCGCGTATTTGAATTGATAACCCCGCAATGGATCGCACGGACTTGGCCAGGACAGCCGGGCTGTTGTTTTCGTCTTCCGTCATTGCCCACAACCACAACAAAGGCAACAGGAGCATTTTTCATGAGTTCATCGAACGCCGGGCAAAGCGCCGGGCAACTGGAAACCCGCGGCATCGAACCGGTGCCGGAAGCGGAGTGCAACGGTCATCCGCTGCAACTGTTCTGGGTCTGGTTCGCGGCCAACATTTCCATCCTCGGCCTGCCGCTGGGTGCCACGCTGGTGGCGTTTCGCGGGTTGGCGATCTGGCAGGCGATCATCGTCGCGATCCTCGGCGCCGCGGGTTCTTTTGCGGTGGTCGGGATCATCTCCATCGCCGGTCGTCGCGGCCGGGCGCCGAGCCTGACCTTGTCGCGAGCGATCTTCGGGGTGCGCGGTAATATCGGCCCGACCCTGGTCTCGCTGATGTCGCGGCTGGGCTGGGAAACCGTCAACACCACCACCGCCGCCTTCGTGCTGCTGTCGCTGTGCTCGATCCTTTTCGGTTCGCCGGTGGAAGCCAAAAGCGCGCCGGTACTGACCCTGATCTTCATCGCGATTTTCGTGCTGCTGACCTTGTCGGTGTCCGGCCTCGGTCACGCCACATTGCTGGTGATCCAGAAGTGGGCGACTTACGTGTTCGGTGCGCTGAACATTCTGGTCGGCGGCTTCCTCTGCGCCACCATCGACTGGAGCGCCGTGTTCAACGCCACGCCCGCGCCGTTGAGCGCGATGATCATCGGCGTCGGCACCATGGCCGCTGGCACCGGAATCGGTTGGGCCAATGCCGGTGCCGACATGTCGCGCTATCAGCACCGCAGCGTCAAAGCCGTGCGTCTGGTGGCATCGGCGGCATTCGGTGCGGGTATTCCGCTGGTGCTGCTGATCACCCTCGGCGGCCTGCTGTCGGTGGGCAACAACGACTTGGCGTCGGCCACTGACCCGATCATCGCGATCCGCGACATGCTGCCGACCTGGATGGCCGTGCCGTACCTGATCACCGCGTTCGGCGGCTTGCTGCTGTCGAACAACCTGTCGGTGTACTCCGCCGGTTTGACCACGCTGACCCTCGGCCTCAAGGTCAAACGCGTCTACGCCGTGGTGGTCGACATCGTCGCGATCTTCGCCGGTTCAATCTACTTCATGCTGATCGCCGACAGTTTCTATGGTCCGTTCATTACCTTCATTTCGCTGCTGGCGGTGCCGATCACGGCGTGGGTCGGGATCTTCATCGTTGACCTGATTCATCGTCATTACTACAGCCCCAAAGACCTGCTGGACGTCAGCCCGAGCAGCGCCTACTGGTACAGCGGCGGTATCGAGTGGCGCGCGTTTGGTGCGTGGGCACTGGCGATCGTGCTGGGCTTCAGCTTCACCACCATTGGCACCACCGAACAAAACGTCTGGTTCCGCGGTTTCCTGTCTGATTCGTGGCTGGGCCATAACGGCCTCGGCTGGATCGTGACGTTCCTGGTGGCTGGCGGGATTTATTGGGTACTCGGTGGGGCGAAGGATCGTCGCGCCGCAATAACCGAGAACGCTCATGCTTAGGTTGCTGCACACCGGCCAGGTCATCATCGACCTGGTCATGGCCGTGGATAAATTGCCTCAACCGGGCGGTGACGTGCTGGCGCAATCCGCCAGTTTCGAAGCCGGCGGCGGTTTTAACGTGATGGCCGCCGCTGCGCGTAACGGACTGCCGGTGGTCTACCTTGGCCGTCACGGCACCGGTCGTTTCGGCGACCTGGCCCGTGAGGCGATGAAGGCTGAAGACATCCGGATCGGCATCGCACACAAGGCTGACCGGGACACGGGGTTGTGCGTTGCGGTGACCGATGCGTCGGCCGAGCGCAGTTTCATTTCCTATATCGGTGCCGAGGGCGAATTGACTGTCGAGGACCTGGCGAGCGTGCCGGCCGAGGCGGGCGACTACGTTTACGTCAGCGGCTACAGCCTGCTGCACGCCGGCAAGGCCCAGGCACTGGTGGAGTGGGTGCTGAGTTTGCCGGAAGCGATCAACGTGGTATTCGATCCCGGTCCGTTGGTGGATTCGCCGGACGAGCCACTGATGCAGGCGTTGTTGCCGCGCATTGATCTGTGGACCAGCAACAGTGTCGAGGCGCTACGGTTTACCGGAGCGTCGGACATTGCCGAGGCGCTGGACAGGCTGACCGATCATCTGCCGGTCGATGTGCTGATGGTGGTCCGCGATGGCCCGCAAGGGTGCTGGATCAGTCAGCGCGGCGACCGACAGCATGTGCCCGGTTTCAAGGTTGAAGCGGTGGACAGCAATGGCGCCGGCGATGCGCACGCCGGGGTGTTTCTGGCCGGGTTGGCGCAAGGGTTGCCTGCGGATGAAGCGGCACGGCGGGCGAATGCGGCTGCGGCGTTGGCGGTTACTCGGTGGGGGCCGGCGACTTCGCCTGGGACTGCTGAAGTTGATGCGTTAATCCGCAAAACTTTCGGCGCCTGATCTGACGCATTCGCGGGCAAGCCTCGCTCCTACAGGGGATTCATGTCGTTCGTAAATTCGCTGTAGGAGCGAGGCTTGCCCGCGAAGGGGCCAGAAAATTCACTGAAGATCCTGAAGTAATTTCTCCTGCTGCCTGTAGAGCCGGTCAAACGGTCGCAGTCGCGCACGACTGCGACCTGATTCATCTGTCTAAGCGTCCAGCTTTCGCGCCGCCTCGACTCCTGCCGCGCTGAGTTTGATCGGCAGTTGCAGCGAGTGTTCGCCGGCCTCGTTACAGGTCACATGCCCGTGCTGAATCAGCCCGCGATCCTGCAGCGTGGCGAGGGTGCTGGCCACGACTTTCTCCCCCCGGTAATTGTCCAGGAGCTCCTTGCCCAAGCCACTTGGATGGGCGTGCAGCAGACGGGTCAGGACTTCTTTCTCAAGGTTTTTATCAACGTTCATGGTTACCTCTTCATGGATGTGGATAGATCGCGTGGGCGAACTATTGGCTGGCACCGCCTTCGGAACCCGAGCCACCGGTGGTGGTTTTCGAGCCCATGCCGGCGCCGGCGTTATCGGGTGTCTGGGTGTCCGGCAGGTTCATTCCCCCTTGACGGCACGCGTCGTTGCCCTGAGTCCGTGGGTCGGTGCCCGTGGACGCAGGTACGCTGTCGACGCCCGATCCATTAGTGTTCATGCCGGGTGAGCCTTGGGTGGTCGGGGTTTTTTGACCTTCGGCCGGGTTGGTTGGGCCGGTACCGGCGGCTGGGGTCGCCGCGAAAGCGGCAGAGGACAACAGCGTGGCGAGAGCGAGGGCAGTCAAGCGGGACGTGATCATGGTGTCGTCTCCATTTAATTAGAGTCCTTACCTGATGTTGGTCCGCCCCCGATTTGGATTGGTGCCTGATGAACGACGAACGGTCTAGACCTGCTGCAACGATCTGGCGCCGACCACCCGGCGCCAGATCAAGCGGCCCACGGTGATCAGCCAGTTCAACAACGCTACGGCGAGAACGGTGAGCAGAAGTGTCGTCATCCCGTGTTCGACGATGATCTTCCCGGCCAGCAACGGAAAACCGAACACGCCGATGAAGTACGACAGGCTGAACAGCAGCAGCGATTGCGAGGTGGTGCCGTGCGGCGCTTCGTTCGCCGCCAGGCCATTGATCACCGAATACGTCAGCCCGTAACCGACTCCGAGCATCATCGCCGCCAGCACGTAGCTGAACCCACTGTCGACCACAAAACCGAACAGCACAATCGAGCCCGTCATCAGCCCCGACAGCAGGCAGGATGCGCGCAACGGATCACGTTTGACCACGAAGCCGGCAATCAACATTCGGCTGCTGATCGCCGCGCCCATGAAACCGAAAAAGAACAGTGAGTAGTCCAGCGAGCGAGACGCCGCGTAACTGGTTTGAAAGCTCGACAGGCCGCCGAATACGCACCCGCCGAGGCCGACCATGATGATCGGCAGCACCGCTTTGGATGACAGCACCTGGGCGGTGGCTCGCCAGGAAATGCGCGCGACTGTGGCGGTAGGCGAGGGCGCTTTTTTCAACTGAGCATCCAGCCGCCAAAACAGCAGCACGCCGATCAGACTGGCCAGCGCCGCGAGGTAAAACGCGGCGGTCACCGGGTAGCCCAGCGCACTGGCCGCGCGGCCCAGCAACGGCCCGCTGCCGATGCCGGTCATCATGCTGCCCGACAGCAGCGCGAAGTACTTCGCGCGTTGGGCGGGCGTTACCAGACTCGCGACGATAATCGGCCCCAAGGTGTAAAACACCCCCCAACCAAGCCCCAAAAGCAGTCCGAAAAACAGCAACAGATTGCCGAACCCCGGCGTCAGCGCGAAGCCAAGACTGGCGGCCACCAGCAACACACCAAACAGCGCAATCGAACGCGCGGCGCCGAGCAGATCGGACAAGTGCCCGGAGACAATCACCGCTGCAAACGTACTGATCATCGCCGCGGAAATCACACTGCCAGCATCGTGTTCGTTGCCGCTGCGCGAGCCGATTAACAGCGACAACAAAAACGTCGAGCCGTAGGACAGCGACAGCAAATAACTGGCGAGGCAAAACAGGCCGAACAGCCTGCTTGAAACGTGGGGCGTTGCGGTAGACATGACGCGGTTCCTTGACCCGATGCAGGCGCTATCCCTCTATCTACCATGCACAGCGCCACCGTTAGGTCCGAGGTTATCGATGCCAGGGTTAGCGCCGGCCGGAGTAACGGGTTCAGCCGATGCCGATTTCTTCCTTGAACAGCTCCATGAAACCCTTCAAACGCTCATGCCTGATCCGCGCCAGTCGTTGGCCGGTTGGCGTCTGGAAACCGTCTGCCAGGTGCAGCAGCTTGGTCTGAAAGTGATCGAGGCAAAAGCGCTTGTCATCGTAGTCCCGCGCCTTCGCTTCCGGGTCATGCGGGTCGTACAGCGCGCTGCCCATGCGTCCTGCGATGTAGAACGTGCGCGCTACGCCGAGCATGCCGAGCGAGTCGAGACGGTCAGCGTCCTGCATGATCTTCGCTTCAAGCGAGGTTGGGGTGATGTTGGCGGAAAAGCTGTGGGCCTCAATGGCGTGGGCAACGGCGCTGATTGTTGCGCTTGGCCAATCCATGTCGACCAACACGGCAGACGCCTTCTCGGCGGCCAGGCGTGAAGCCTGCGAACGCAACGGCGAGTTCTTCTCCACCGCCACGCAATCATGCAAAAGCACCGCTGCCAGCAACACTTCAAGATCGCCGCCTTCCTGCACATGCAGCGTGCGCACGTTGTGCCAGACACGCTGCAAATGCGACAGATCGTGAGCGCCATCTTCGGAGGGTTCCAGCGCATGGGGGAGCAGCTCAGCGGCAAGCGTTTGCAGCGGCGCAAAGGCATCAGTGGTCATAAACTTCCTGTTAAGTGAAAACGCTTTTGTGGCGAGGGAGCTTGCTCCCGCTGGGTTGCAAAGCAACCCCAATCCCGGGGCAAAGATATTTCAGTTAAAACCGAGTTGCCAGCCATTGCGACTGCTTTGCACTCGAACGGGAGCAAGCTCCCTCGCCACAAACCTCGCGCCGACTTAGTATGGCGTTTTCAACTTTCGACAAAGGCCCGTCCATGACGATCGACATCCGCCCGGCGACCCCCAGCGATGCGCCGCAAATCCTCGGGTTCATCACCGAACTGGCCGACTACGAACGTGCCCGCCACGAAGTCATCGCCAGCGTCGCCGACATCGAACGCAGCCTGTTCAACGAAGGTGCGACAGCTCACGGCCTGATCTGCCTGCGCGACGGCGTGCCGATCGGCTTCGCGGTGTTCTTCTTCAGCTATTCCACTTGGCTCGGTAGCAACTGCCTGTACCTCGAAGACCTCTACATCACCCCCGAACAGCGCGGCGGTGGCGCCGGTAAAACCTTGCTGCGCCACCTGGCAAAAATCGCCTGCGCCAATGACTGCGGACGCTTCGAGTGGAGCGTGTTGGACTGGAACAAACCCGCGATCGAGTTTTATAAGTCGTTGGGCGCACAGCCCCAGGAAGAGTGGGTTCGGTATCGGATGGATGGGGCGGTGTTGCGGGAGTTTGCTGAGGGGAGTTGATGCACGTTTTGCCCTAACGCTGAATCCAGTTGTCGCCACCTGTTTAGTTCGTCATCCTGTGCGCCTTTGCGCGCTCACGGATGACTCCTGCAATGCCTATGGCATCTTCATCTCTCGACATCCGTCATGATCGCCATCGGCTCTCCAGTTTGGTTGAACGTTGTTGGTGCATTTCTTTTGCACTCTGAATGTTTGCCGCCATCGCTTTAAAACTCAAAAGCAAGGAGCTTTGACTTGAGTGGAAAACCTGCTGCACGCGTTACCGACCCCACTTCGTGCCCGTTGCCCGGACATGGCACCAATCCAATTGTTTCTGGATCGCCAGATGTTTTCTTCGATGGCCTCGCCGCTGCTCGCATGACGGACAAATCTGCCTGTGGCAGCCCAATTACCGGCGCTGTTTCGGGTACGGTATTCATCAATGGTCTCAACGCCGCAACCCTCGATAGCACGGGTGGGCATGGCAACGTAATCATCGGCGGTTCCGGGACCGTTATCATCGGGCAAAGCGGTGGCGGAGCAGCCTTTAGTGGGCTGCTTCCGATGCCGGTGCATTTCACCGACAGATTACAAGTGGTGAATGACGCGACCGGTGAGCCGATTCCTTATCACTCCTACACCATTCAGCGTGGTGACGGCAGCGAAGAGCATGGCGTTACGGATGCGTCCGGGTTTACTCACACCGTCAGTTCTCATTTGGCCGAGACCATTAAATTGTTTGTGGAGTGATTGCCATGGCTGGTGATGCAGCGGTGAAACAAGAGTTACCTAAAAGAGAAGTAAAAAGCCATACCTTGACCTGTAAAACGGATCAGTCTGTTAGCAGGTGCCTATTGCGTTGCGAAACTTGGTTGTATTTTTTATCGGTGGTGCGGGCGATCAGGAAAGTTACTACGGTACAGGCCCCAATAATAATATCGATTATGTGCGCCGGATTACTGTTGACGACGCAAAACAATTGGAGATTTTGAAGCGCTGTCCGTCGTGGGCGCTCAGTTACAATTCGTTTATTAGTAATGATGATCTTGAGCGAAATGTGTTGAGCCGAATACCTAATTGCTCCACCGCGATTTACATTGTTGGCCACAGTCTCGGTGGTTGGAATGGTGCCCACCTTTCCAGTGTGCTGGCAGACAAAGGCTTCAAAGTAAAAATGCTTATTACACTGGATCCAGTAGGTGAAGGGAAAATCGTCTACGGCATCTCAAGTATCTTTAGAAGAGAGCCAATCCCCAAGGCTGACTACTGGGTTAATATTCGGGCAGCAGCGGTCGATTGGAATGTGTCGGATCTGGTCGCGGACTTTGGTGAACAGTGGGAAGTAACACAGGGACCTAATGTCATGGGGCGGGTGGATGTGAATCATGCAGATGCCGACAGGATGTTCGTGCAGACATTGCCTGGTGGAAAGTCTGCTCGGCAAATATTCAATGAGTCGATTTTGAGCTACTTCAGGGAGTGATTCTGGATGCATAAGGTTTTTTTGTTTTTAGCAATCATAATGAGTGCATCTTGTTCTCTGAATCACGGAAGACCTATCGCAACACTTGAATACTCCAGTGTAAAGGAACTTCGTAGTACTGGGCTGTACCAGATTTATTTCACTTCCGATGTGGAGCTTCTTGGGTTGTTCAAGTCACGGATAGGTGAGGGGCTTGTCTGTTCTTTAGAAGATGATCTTGATTTTACCGAAGCACACCATATAAGGCGTTCTGGTTTTGGCTTGGTAGAAAAAGAGATGGAGTCGGGACCATTGCTCTATCGAGCGAATGTCATTTTTAGTGAGTCAGAAAGCGGGAAAGGAGGAGAGGATTATTTGGGGGGAGAGGCTCTGGTTCCATTATTGAAGAAGCGTGATTTTGTTTCGTGCGTGTTTCGAGTTCATACTACCAAGTACAAAACATACTTCTCAAAAGTCATGCACGTGCCAACCGCAGAGCTATTGAAGGCTGTTTCTAAACAGTAAAACAAGCCTAGGTCATACGAGGTTGTTTACCGAGAGAAAGCAGCCTCACTCATTCATTGGCTTCCCAATTACTATTGATCAACCCGTTTAGAACTTGTTGAACGGTAATCTTGAAAGCCCCGGCCTTCCCCTCATCAAAGGCCGCTCGCCATGCCGCATAACCCTGACTGAAATCCGGGATGTCAGAGGTGTTCCTCACGCGATGGGTGATGCTGCGTTCTATGGCTTTTGCCTGGAAGGGCAGGTGAGGCATTTCGTTGAATTCATTCCCTGTCACCGGGTTGATCAGCCGAAAGCCGTCCACTCTGATGTGAACGACCTTACCCAACTTCGGATAATTCTCGATTTTCAGGATCGTCAGTGTCGATCCATCCTCGCCCGGCCGGTTTTTGTAAGCCCAGATATCGCCCACCTTCAATTCCTTCGATGCGCTGAGTGCTGCCGCGGACCAGAGAGCACTGCAGAACAGCAGCGCCTTTAGAGCCATCTTCATTTTTCTTCCTTGAGGGTTGGATGCCGTTCCGATGGCCCGGCATTTTAAAGCGTTGGCAGAGAAAATCTTGTCACACTTGTAAATCCCATAATATGGGAGTGATATTTATATATTGAGATTTCCCCGCGTCCGGGTTTATAGTCCGGCTCACTCACTGCCAATAAACAAAACAGGTGAAGCGATGCTGGCGCAATTGATCGCGCTCGATTGGGGGACGACCTCATTACGTGCTTACAAACTCGCCGCGGGTGGCCAGGTGCTGGAACAGCGTTCGCTGTCGTCCGGGATCATGCAGTTGCCCCGGACGCCGCGAATCATCAACGGTCAGGAATGCGCCGACGGTTTTGAACTGGCCTTCGATGAAGCGTGCGGTGACTGGCTCGACGCGCAGCCCGATTTGCCGGTGATTGCCTGTGGCATGGTCGGCAGCGCCCAGGGCTGGCGTGAAGCGGCCTACTGCGACACGCCGGCAAACGTCGCCAATCTCGGAACTTCCCTACAAACCATTCGCAGTCTACGCGGTGTCGATGTGCACATCGTGCCGGGGGTGATTCAGCATTCGCGCTTGCCAAACGTGATGCGCGGCGAAGAAACCCAAGTGCTGGGTGTCCTGCAAAGTCTACCGATCGAGCAGGGTCGTGATCTGTTGATCGGCCTGCCGGGCAGTCATTCGAAATGGGTGGAAGTGGCCGGCGGTTGCATCGTGCATTTCGATACCTTCATGACCGGCGAGATCTTCGCCGTGCTCAGCGAACACAGCATTCTGGGGCGCACCCAGCAAAAGGGTGCGCCCTTCGATGGCCGGGCGTTTGATCGGGGTGTGCAAGTGGCGCTGTCGGCGGAGGGCGAGATCGGTCCGTTGTCGACGTTGTTCAGCGCCCGCAGCCTCGGGCTGACCGGTGAACTCAGTGCGACCGCCCAGCCGGAGTACTTGTCCGGCCTGCTGATCGGCCATGAGCTGTCAGCGCTGGCGAATGTCCAGCGACGCCGACGCAACAGCGTCCATCTGCCGTCGATCATCCTGATCGGAAATTCTCAACTCTGTGCCCGCTACAGCCGGGCCCTCGACGCCTGCGGTTTTGCCCGCGTGACCCTGGCCGAACAAGCCACCGAACGCGGGTTGTGGCAGCTGGCGGTCGCCGCCGGACTGATCGCCGCACACCCACCCCGTTAAACCTGACTGGAGGTCTGACATGCTCAAGCAAGCACTGGCGCAAAACGGTCTGATCGCGATCCTGCGTGGCCTGCGCCCGCAGGAAGCGGCCGCCATCGGCGAAGTCCTTTACGCCGCCGGATTTCGCGTCATCGAAGTGCCGCTCAATTCCCCTGAGCCGTACGAAAGTATCCGCATCCTGCGCAGTACCTTGCCTGCCGATTGCCTGATCGGCGCGGGCACGGTGCTGACGCCGGATCAGGTCGAGCAAGTGAAGGCGGCGGGCGGGCAGGTAATTGTCATGCCGCACAGCGATGCCAAGGTGTTGCGGGCAGCAAAAGCGGCTGGGCTGTTTCTGTCGCCGGGCGTTGCCACCCCAACCGAAGCCTTCGCCGCACTGGCCGAAGGCGCGGACGTGCTGAAGATGTTCCCGGCCGAGCAGATGGGGCCGGCAGTCGTCAAAGCCTGGCTCGCAGTGCTGCCGGCCGGAACCATTCTGGCGCCGGTTGGCGGGATCACACCGGACAACATGCAGGTGTTTATCGACGCCGGCGTCAAGGGATTCGGACTGGGTTCCGGGTTGTTCAAACCGGGCATGACACCTGAGGAAGTGGCGGTAAACGCCAAGGCCTATGTCGCTGCATGGAACGCTCTGCGTTAAGACTTTCTGGCGCCGAGCGCGCTGCATCTATAAGAGCTGCATTTACAAAAGAGAGCAGAGATGAAAATCACCAAACTCACCACCTTCATCGTTCCGCCGCGCTGGTGCTTCCTCAAGATCGAAACCAACGAAGGCGTGACCGGTTGGGGCGAGCCCGTGGTCGAAGGCCGCGCGCACACCGTGGCGGCTGCCGTTGAAGAATTGTCCGACTACCTGATCGGCAAAGACCCACGCAACATCGAAGACATCTGGACCGTGCTCTACCGCGGCGGCTTCTACCGGGGCGGCGCCATCCACATGAGCGCGCTGGCCGGTATCGATCAGGCGCTGTGGGACATCAAGGGCAAGGCCTTGGGTGTATCGGTCAGTGACTTGCTGGGCGGCCAGGTGCGCGACAAGATTCGTGTGTATTCGTGGATCGGCGGCGACCGCCCGGCGGACACCGCTCGCGCGGCGAAAGAAGCGGTGGAGCGTGGTTTCACTGCGGTGAAAATGAACGGCACCGAAGAGCTGCAGTTCCTCGATTCCTTCGAGAAAGTCGACCTGGCCCTGGCCAACGTCGCTGCCGTACGTGACGCGGTGGGCCCGAACGTCGGCATTGGTGTCGACTTCCATGGCCGGGTGCACAAGCCCATGGCCAAAGTGCTGATGAAGGAACTCGACCCGTACAAACTGATGTTCATCGAAGAGCCGGTGCTCAGCGAAAACTACGAAGCGCTGAAGGAGCTGGCGCCGCTGACCAGCACCCCGATTGCCCTCGGCGAGCGCTTGTTCTCGCGCTGGGATTTCAAGCGTGTGCTGAGCGAAGGTTACGTCGACATCATCCAGCCGGACGCGTCTCACGCCGGCGGCATCACCGAAACCCGCAAGATCGCCAACATGGCCGAAGCCTATGACGTAGCGCTGGCGTTGCATTGCCCGCTGGGCCCGATTGCCCTGGCGGCGTGCCTGCAACTGGACGCGGTTTGCTACAACGCGTTCATTCAGGAGCAGAGCCTGGGCATCCATTACAACGAGAGCAACGACCTGCTGGATTACGTCAAGGATCCGCGGGTGTTCGACTACGACAAAGGCTTCGTGAAAATCCCGAACGGCCCGGGGCTGGGGATCGAGATCAACGAGGAATACGTGATCGAACGCGCCGCTGTCGGCCACCGCTGGCGCAACCCGATCTGGCGCCATGCCGATGGCAGTTTTGCTGAGTGGTGAGTTCTCACTGACCCACCGCAAACCCCTGTGGGAGCCAGCCTGCTGGCGATTTGGTCGGCACATCCGCATTCATGGTGACTGACACACCGCGATCGCCAGCAGACTGGCTCCCACAGTTTGATCTCCATGGACAGGAGATTTGCGGCAAATCCCGATTTCACATCGACCTCAATAAACATAAGAAGAGGCATTCCCCATGCAACCGCAAACCCTCACCGGGCAGGCGTCGTTGGTGGCGCCCAGCCGCAAGCGTTTTTTCATCATGGTGCTGCTGTTCATCACCGTGGTGATCAACTACCTCGACCGCAGCAACCTGTCGATTGCCGCACCGGCGCTGACCAGCGAACTGGGCATCGACCCGATCCACGTCGGGCTGATTTTCTCGGCGTTCGGCTGGACCTACGCCGCCATGCAAATCCCCGGCGGTTGGCTGGTCGACCGGGTGCCGCCGCGCATCCTCTACAGCGTTGCCTTGTTGCTGTGGTCGATCGCCACGGTGATGCTCGGTTTCGCCGCCAGCTTCATCGCGCTGTTCGTCTTGCGCATGGCGGTCGGTGCCCTGGAAGCGCCGGCATATCCGATCAACAGCCGGGTGGTCACCACTTGGTTCCCAGAGCGCGAACGCGCCACGGCCATCGGTTTCTACACTTCCGGGCAGTTCGTCGGTCTGGCATTCCTGACGCCGGTGCTCGCCTGGCTGCAGCATGAATTTGGCTGGCACATGGTGTTTGTCAGCACCGGTGCGGTCGGTATTCTCTGGGCGGTGATCTGGTACGCGGTGTACCGCGAGCCACGGGATTTCAAGGGCGCCAACGACGCTGAAATCGAGCTGATCCGCGAAGGCGGCGGGCTGGTGGATATCCAGGCCGAACAAGCCAAGGTCAAAGCCAAATTCAGCTGGACCGACCTCGGCATCGTTCTGACCAAACGCAAGTTGTGGGGCATCTACCTCGGACAGTTCTGCCTCAACTCGACCCTGTGGTTTTTTCTGACGTGGTTCCCGACCTATCTGGTGAAATACCGCGGCATGGACTTCATCAAGTCCGGCCTGTTGGCGTCGCTGCCGTTTCTCGCGGCGTTTATCGGCGTGCTGTGTTCCGGGTTTTTCTCCGATTTCCTGATCCGTCGCGGCTACACGGTGGGCTTCGCGCGCAAATTGCCGATCATTGGCGGCTTGCTGATTTCTACGTCGATCATCGGCGCCAACTTCGTTGAATCGACGCCGCTGGTGATTGCCTTCCTTGCGTTGGCGTTCTTCGGAAACGGACTGGCTTCGATTACCTGGTCGCTGGTGTCGACGCTGGCTCCGGCGCGGTTGCTCGGGTTGACCGGTGGGGTGTTCAACTTCATCGGCAACCTGTCTGCGATTACCACGCCCATCGTCATCGGTTTCCTGGCGACCGGTGATTCGTTTGCCCCGGCGATCACCTACATCTCGGTTCTGGCGTTGATCGGTGCACTTTCCTACATCTTGCTGGTCGGCAAGGTCGAGCGTATCAAGTTGTAGTCGCAGCCATCGGGCGACCATAATGCCGCCCGTTCACTCGCTCAACGGTAAAGGCTGGATATGCAGGAAGACGCCCCAAAAATCGCCAAGGACGCCGCACCGACCGGCACCCAGACATTGCTTCGTGGTCTGGGTGTGGTTCAGGCCGTGGCCAGTGGCGCCCGCGATCTCAAGGAAATCGCCCGGCTGATCGGCACGACGCGCAGCACCACCCATCGTCTGGCCAGTTGCCTGGTGGACGAGCGTTACCTGCGAGTGGTGCCGCAAGTCGGTTACCTGCTGGGGCCGAAGCTGATCGAGCTGGGTTTCCAGGCGCGTGAAGAGTTGCCGCTGGTGACCCTGGCCGGGCCGTACCTGGATGAGCTGTCAGCGTTGACCGGTGACACCATTCATCTGGCGATTCGTGAAGGCGACGAGGTGCTGTACCTGCACAAGAATCCGGGGCGTAATGGCCCGGAAATGCGTTCGCGGGTCGGCCATCGCATGCCGTTGGCGCGCACCGGGATCGGCAAGGCGCTGATGCTCGATGACACGCAAGAAGAATGGCAGCGGCTGTACGAAGTCAGCCTGCCGGCAGGTGGGAAAAATCTGTTCTGGCCGCAGCACCCGGAACAGTCCTGGGAGCAGTTTCAGCAGCGCATGGTCGAGTACGTGGCGGGCGGTTACGCCTTCGACCTGGAAGACAATGAACCGTCGATCCGTTGTGTCGCGGCGCCGATCCGCGATGCCAGCAAACGCATCGTCGCCGGTATCAGCATCGCCAGCACGGTGCCGTACATGCCGCTGGAAAAAATGGCCGAGCTGATTCCCCTGATCAAAGGGGTCACAGCCCGGCTCTCGGCAGAACTAGGCTTGAAGGTTTAGAGCTTCAAAGTCGCCATGTCGATGACGAAACGGTACTTCACGTCACCGGCGATCATGCGGGCGTAAGCCTCGTTGATCTGGCGGATGTCGAGCATTTCGATGTCGCAGGTAATGTTGTGCTCGGCGCAGAAATCCAGCACTTCCTGGGTTTCGGCAATGCCACCGATCAGCGAGCCGGCCAACACGCGACGGCTCATCACCAGTTTGCCGGCGTGGACCGGAGGATCGACCGGTTCAATCAAGCCCACCAGAATGTGTACACCGTCGAATCGCAAGGTGTCGAGGTAGGGATTGAGGTCGTGCTGCACCGGAATCGTGTCCAGCAGGAAGTCGAAATAGCCCGCCGCAGCCTTCATTTGATCGGCATCGGTGGACACGATCACATGGTCTGCACCCTGACGACGACCTTCTTCAGCCTTGCTCGCCGAACGGGTAAACAGCGTGACTTCCGCGCCCATCGCCTTGGCGAACTTGATGCCCATGTGGCCGAGGCCACCCATGCCGAGAATCCCGACCTTGTCGCCGGCCTTCACGCCGTAGTGCTTGAGCGGCGAGTAGGTGGTGATGCCGGCGCAGAGGATCGGCGCGGCGCTGGCCGGGTCGAGTTTTTCCGGGATGCGCACCACGAAGTGCTCGCTGACCACGATGCTGTCGGAATAGCCGCCCATGGTGTTGCTGCCATCGACCCGGTCCGGAGTGGCGTACGTCATGGTCGGACCTTCGAGGCAGTATTGCTCGAGGTTCGATTGGCAGGCTTCGCAGCTGCGGCACGAATCGACCATGCAGCCAACACCGACCAGATCGCCGACTTTATGTTGGGTGACATTCGCACCGATGGCGGTGACTTTGCCTACGATCTCGTGGCCGGGCATCAGTGGGTAAACGGCAATGCCCCATTCGTTGCGTGCCTGATGGATGTCGGAATGGCAGACGCCGCAGTAGAGAATATCGATCGCAACGTCGTCGGCTCGTGGGCTGCGGCGTTCGAATTTCACGGGGGCGAGGGGAGTGGTGGCCGACTGGGCGGCGTATCCGATGGCGGTGTACATGATGAACCTCGCATAAACAGTGACAAGTGAGGCGGCGCATTTTGGGCGTCGTGTCCGCCACCGGCCATGGCGATTCCTCCGGGTGTCATGCCTATTCCTCCGGCAACCGCGTTCGTTTGATCAAATGGGCGTTCAGACCTGCGATGATGCTTTCATCCCATTTTCCGCGACTTTTTTTGTGAAGAGCTCTCATGTTGTTAACTCGTCATCTCGATGCCAATGCCACGCTGGTTTCGCTGATTGAGCCTCTGACCACTCGCGATGGTTTCGCCCCTACAGCGTTGCCGGGCGTGCAGGTTTTACGGGCCAGTTGCGATGTGGCCCGTGGTCCGCAGATTTACGAGCCAAGCCTGGTCATCATCGCCCAAGGCAGCAAACTGGCGTATCTGGGGCCGCGAACGCTGGAGTACGGCGCCGGTCACTACCTGATTCAAGCATTGCCGGTGCCGTTTGAGTGCGAAACGTTTTCGGCGCCGGGTGGGCCAATGCTTGGAGTGTCCATCGCCATCGACCGAGCGCTGCTCGGGGAGTTGGTGCTGGCCATGGGGCTGGTGCCGGGGCGCACGATTCCTGCGCAAACGCCGGAATCCATGACGTCAGCGGTGCTAGACGACGGGATGCGCGGTTGCGTGGAGCGGCTATTGCGTTGCCTGCACGATCCGCTGGAATGCCAGATCATGGGGCCGGCACGGCTTCGGGAATTGTTGTTCGTTGCATTGCGCGGTCCGCAAGCCGATGTGTTGCGTGCGCTGGTGGAGCAGCAGGGGCAGTTCGCCCGAATTGCCGCTTCGCTCAACCATCTGCACGGGCATTACACCGAGCCGTTGAATGTGGAAATCCTGGCCAGTTGCGCAAACATGAGTGCGTCGACGTTCCATGAGCATTTCAAACGCAGCACGTTGTTGTCGCCGGTGCAGTATTTGAAGCGTCTGCGTTTGCTCAAGGCGCAGACGTTGCTGGTCGCCGAGGGGTTGGGCGTGGCGCAGGTGGCGCATCGGGTCGGGTATCAGAGCACGTCGCAGTTCAGTCGTGAGTACAAGCGCTACTTTGAGCGTAATCCGGGCGACGAACGCGCTGCCTGATTTGTCGACTTACCCTGTGGGAGCGAGCAAGCCCGCTCCCACAGGTTTTGGGTTGGAGCTTGAATTGCGGGCAACAAAAAGGCCCCCATTTCGGGAGCCTTGATGTTCAGGCGTTCGGCTTACATGTTCGGGTAAGTCGGGCCGCCAGCACCTTCCGGTGCCACCCAGGTGATGTTCTGTGCAGGGTCCTTGATGTCGCAGGTCTTGCAGTGAACGCAGTTCTGGGCGTTGATCTGGAAGCGCTTCTCGCCGTCTTCCTTGGTCACTACTTCGTACACGCCGGCCGGGCAGTAACGTTGGGCAGGCTCATCGTACATCGGCAGGTTCTTGGCGATCGGAATGCTAGGATCGGTCAGCTTCAGGTGGCACGGCTGCTCTTCTTCGTGGTTGGTACCGGAGATGAACACCGAGCTGAGTTTGTCGAAGCTGATCTTGCCGTCCGGTTTCGGGTAGTCGATCTTCTTGCAGTCGGCCGCGAGCTTGAGGCACGCGTAGTCCGGCTTGTTGTCGTGCAAGGTGAACGGCAGTTTGCCGCCGAAGATGTTCTGGTCCAGCCAGTTGAAACCGCCGCCGACGATGGCGCCGAACTTGTGGATCGCCGGGCCGAAGTTGCGGCTGGCGAACAGTTCGTCGTAGAGCCAGCTTTTCTTGAAGGCGTCGACGTAAGTGGTCAGCTCTTCGGTGCCGTCCTTTTCAGCGAACAGCGCCTCGGCCACGGATTCAGCGGCGAGCATGCCGGACTTCATCGCGGTGTGGCTGCCTTTGATCTTGGCGAAGTTCAGGGTGCCGAGGTCGCAACCGATCAGCGCGCCGCCCTTGAAGACCATTTTCGGCAGCGAGTTCAAGCCGCCTTTGCAGATGGCGCGAGCGCCGTAGCTGATGCGCTTGCCGCCTTCCAGGTACTGCTTGAGCACCGGGTGATGCTTGAGGCGCTGGAACTCATCGAACGGCGACAGGTACGTGTTGCTGTAGGAAAGATCGACGATCAGACCGACGACAACCTGGTTGTTTTCCAGGTGATAGAGGAACGAGCCGCCGGTGTTCTCGGTGCCCATAATGTCCATCGGCCAGCCGGCGGTGTGGACCACCAGGCCTGGTTGATGCTTGGCCGGGTCGACTTCCCAGATTTCTTTCAGGCCGATGCCGTAGTGCTGGGCGTCGGCTTCGCTGTCGAGGTTGAAGCGCTTGATCAGTTGCTTGCCGATGTGGCCACGGCAACCTTCGGCGAACAGCGTGTACTTGCCGCGCAGTTCCATGCCCGGGGTGTACAGGCCTTCTTTCGGATTGCCTTCGCGGTCAACACCCAGATCGCCGGTGATGATCCCGCGAACCACACCGTTCTCGTCGAACAGCGCTTCCTGAGCGGCGAAGCCCGGGTAGATTTCTACGCCCAGGTTTTCGGCCTGCTGGGCCAGCCAGCGGCACAGGTTGCCCAGGGAGATGATGTAGTTGCCATCGTTGTGCATGGTCTTGGGCACAAAGAAGTCAGGAATTTTTTGCGCGCTGTCGGCGTTTTTCAGGACGAAGATGTCGTCGCGGGTCACTGGCGTGTTCAGCGGCGCGCCAAGTTCTTTCCAGTCCGGGAACAATTCGTTCAGGGCGCGGGGTTCGAAGATCGCGCCGGACAGGATGTGTGCGCCGACTTCGGAGCCTTTTTCGACCACGCAGACGCTGATTTCCTTACCGGCTTCAGCAGCCTTCTGCTTCAAGCGGCAGGCGGCGGAAAGACCCGCGGGGCCGGCACCGACGATGACCACGTCGAATTCCATGTATTCGCGTTCCACAGGTTATCTCCTACTCAAGGCTCAACAGTTTTTTTTCTAATTGGAGGTTTGGTGTCGCATCCATGAATTCCTGCGTAATGCGCGGAACAGGACAATCGATAGACCACCTTTCTCTCTGGGTGGCGCATTATATCTACACCACTCCTAGCGTCCAATACAAACGTTTGTTTGAATTGGCTCAAAGCCAGAGAAATCAAAGTCACGCGGCTTATGAACGGCTATTTTGCCGTATTGACCGGAATAGGCGTTCCGGTCAAGATACGGTCGGTTTTGCGCTCGCCGTAGGCTGACTGTTGGTATCAAGAGCACCTCTAAAGACAGGGCGATGGCAGTACAAGGTGATTTGCTGCGCAGGTTTGGCGCGCAGTTTACACGCCGCGATAATGAATGACTTGTCGGTCACCACTGACGAACGGTCATCACGCCTCGTGAGCAAGGTTCACCCGATACACCTGCCAGCGTTTTTAGAGGTGCCCTTGCGCCGATGAGCATCAAACCGCCAGGTTCGCCTAGGCGACTTTCTTTTCACCGGAGAGTAACGAGGAATCCATGAAGGTTCTTGTAGCTGTCAAACGCGTTGTGGATTACAACGTCAAGGTTCGCGTCAAGGCGGACAATTCCGGCGTAGACCTCGCCAACGTCAAGATGTCGATGAACCCGTTCTGCGAAATCGCAGTGGAAGAAGCCGTACGCCTGAAAGAGAAAGGCGTTGCGACTGAAATCGTCGTCGTCTCCATCGGCCCGACCACCGCTCAAGAGCAACTGCGCACCGCGCTGGCTCTGGGTGCTGACCGCGCCATCCTCGTTGAATCCGCCGAAGACCTGACATCGCTGGCCGTTGCCAAGCTGTTGAAAGCTGTTGTCGACAAGGAACAGCCTCAGCTGGTGATCCTTGGCAAACAAGCCATCGACAGCGACAACAACCAGACTGGCCAGATGCTCGCTGCGTTGAGCGGCTACGGTCAGGGCACTTTCGCGTCCAAAGTCGAAATCAGCGGCGACAGCGTTGCTGTGACTCGCGAAGTCGACGGCGGCGCGCAGACAGTTTCCCTGAAACTGCCGGCCATCGTCACCACCGACCTGCGTTTGAACGAGCCGCGCTACGCGTCCCTGCCAAACATCATGAAAGCCAAGAAGAAGCCTCTCGAAGTGCTGACTCCGGACGCTTTGGGCGTTTCCACCGCCTCCACCAACAAGACCGTGAAAGTCGAAGCGCCAGCTGCACGCAGCGCGGGTATCAAGGTCAAGTCGGTGGCTGAACTGGTCGAGAAACTGAAAAACGAAGCGAAGGTAATCTAATCATGACTATCTTGGTAATCGCTGAACACGACAACAAGGTCGTGGCCCCGGCCACACTGAACACCGTGGCTGCTGCCGCCAAAATCGGCGGTGACATCCACGTTCTGGTTGCCGGCCAGGGCGTTGGCGCCGTGGCTGAAGCCGCTGCGAAAATCGCTGGCGTGGCGAAAGTGCTGGTGGCCGACAACGCCGCCTACGCTCACCAACTGCCGGAAAACGTAGCGCCGCTGGTAGCTGAGTTGGGCAAGGGCTACAGCCACGTCCTGGCTGCTGCAACCTCCAACGGCAAAAACATCCTGCCGCGCGTTGCCGCTCAGCTGGACGTTGACCAGATCTCCGAGATCATCTCGGTCGAAAGCGCTGACACCTTCAAGCGCCCGATCTATGCCGGTAACGCGATCGCTACCGTTCAATCGAACGCTGCGGTCAAAGTGATCACCGTGCGTGCCACCGGTTTCGACCCGGTTGCTGCCGAGGGTGGTTCGGCCGCTGTTGAAGCGGTTGCTGCTGCTCACGACGCTGGCATTTCGAGCTTCGTTGGCGAAGAACTGGCCAAGTCCGATCGTCCGGAACTGACCGCTGCCAAAATCGTCGTTTCCGGCGGTCGCGGCATGCAGAACGGCGACAACTTCAAACACCTGTACGCCCTGGCCGACAAGCTGGGCGCTGCCGTCGGTGCTTCCCGCGCCGCGGTCGACGCAGGTTTTGTACCCAACGACATGCAGGTCGGTCAGACCGGCAAAATCGTTGCTCCACAGCTGTACATCGCCGTCGGTATCTCCGGCGCGATCCAGCACCTGGCCGGCATGAAAGACTCCAAAGTGATCGTTGCGATCAACAAGGACGAAGAAGCGCCGATCTTCCAGGTGGCCGATTACGGCCTGGTGGCAGACCTGTTCGAAGCCATCCCCGAGTTCGAGAAGCTGGTCTAATCCAGTCGCTTGACTTATAAAGAGCCCGACCTTTTGGTCGGGCTTTTTTTTGTTCCGGATTTGGGTGGGAGAGTATCGCCATGGATTTGCGCCGCGTGTGTGGCTGGTCATTACTGCTGGGGCTGACGGTGCTGCCAGCGTTGGCCGTGGCTGCCGGCAAGTGCGAACGCCTGGTGGTGACCGGCAGCCCTGACGCGCCGCCGTACTTGTGGCAAGACCCGCAAAACCCCAAATATTTGATCGGCGCCAGTGCTGACCTGTTGCAACACGTGGCAGGGGAGTTGGGCATCAAGGTCGAATTGCTTTACGCCGGCAAGCGCTCCCAGGCTCTGGACGAGGTACGCAGCGGACGCATGGACATGCTGGCTGATGCGCCGTTGACAGTCAGCGAGCTGGACACCCTGGATTACATCCATCCGCCGCTGCTGGAAAACGACTATCTGGTCTGGACTCGAAAAGACTCGGCATTGGTCTACAACGAAGCGCAAGACCTTCACGGCCATCCAGGTGCCGTGTCGGAAAAGTCTCGAATGACCCAGGCATTCGGCACTTTTGCCGAGCAGCAATTGACCCTCGTGCGTACGCCGAATCTGACCCAGGCCTTTCAGAAATTGTTGCTGGGCGAGGTGGAATTTGTCCTCGCGGGACGCTACTCGGGCATGGCCGCCGCGCAAACCCTGAGCATGGCCAACGACCTGATCGCTCGCCCCCAACCGGTCGACAAACCCGGCCTGTTCCTCGCGGTTTCCCATAACTCCGCCTGCAACGATCCGTGGTTGCGCGGACAGCTGGCCAAAAAGGTGACAGAATTGCCCGCGTCCGGACTGACGGAGGCCGTGGTGCAACGCAATATCGAACGCTGGAAAGCGCAGCAACAGCAGCCACCGCAACAACCCGTCAGTACCCCAAAACAGTAGGGATTTTTAGTGAGTATTCGACCTCTTTTCGCTGCCCTGGCCGTTCTGGCTCTGGCGGGTTGTGCAGCCGATCCGGCGCCGAATGAACAAATACGCCTGACCGAGCAGGCACTCGTGCAAGCCAAAGCCGTGGGTGCCACCGCCGAAGACGTGCCGGAAATGAAACTGGCCGAAGACAAGTTTTCCCGTGCCCAGGGCGACATGACGGATCAGTCCTACAAACATGCGCGCATGCGTGCCGAACAAGCCGAACTGGACGCGCGCCTGGCCGAAGCCAAGGTGCTGACCCTCAAGAGCGAGGAGCAGCTGAACGTGCTCAACACCCGCATCACTCGCCTGCGCAAGCAACTGGGAGATGCCAAATGAGCCTCAAGTCCAAAGCACTCGGCGGTTTGATCCTGGCAGGTTGCGCAAGCCTTTACGGCTGCGCCGGCCAACACAGCGAGGCCGTGTTGCAACAGGCCGGAACTGACTTTCAGAAGGTCAAGGAAGACTCCAACGTGCTGCGAATCGCGCCCAAGGACGTGATCCGTGCCGGTGAGTCCCTGGCCCGCGCCGATCGTCTTACCAGCTATTGGGGCAGCGGCTCGGACGTGGTGCATTACGCCTACCTGAGCCAGCGCTACAGCGAAATCGCCCGTGAACACACCAATCAGGTACTCAACGAAGAGCGCGCGGCGAAGCTCGAATTGGAACGTCAGCGCCTGCAACTGGCCCTGCGTGAGTCCAAGTTGCTCAGCGTGCAGCAGCAGGGCAAATGGCTCGAAGAGCAGATCGTTGCACTGGCAACCACACAGACCGACCGTGGTCTGGTGATGACACTGGGCGATGTACTGTTCGATACCGGCGAAGCGGAGCTGAAAAATTCAGCGAACCGTGTGGTGCTGAAGATCGTGCAATTCCTTCAGCTCAATCCCAAGCGCGTAGTCCGCATCGAGGGATATACCGACAGCACGGGCGGCAAGCAGGACAACCGCAAGCTGTCCCGCGACCGTGCGCAATCGGTGGCGGACGTGCTGATGGACCTGGGTATCGACGACAAACGTATCAAAGTCGAAGGCTACGGCGATGAATACCCGGTGGACGTGAACGCTTCCGAGCGTGGTCGCGCGCAGAACCGTCGGGTGGAAATTGTGTTCTCCGACGAAAAAGGCCAGCTCGGCGCCGCCCGCTAAGGGCTGCGTTTCTGGAAAACCCGGCCTGCCCGACAGCGCCGGGTTTTTTTGCGTCTGCCAATTGCCTCTCAAAACAGTACAGTTTTTGCTGACACTGCACTGTACGGTCGACTATTGTGGCAACTGTCCCAGTACACTTCTAAACTGTTCCGGTATTGTTTCACACAAGAATAAAATGCCCGTGAAATCGAGTGCTGCGTCATGACCAATCTCTTGCTCTACCAACGTATTGCTCAGCAACTGGCCGAAGACATCCGCCGTGGTGTCTATCAACCGGGGGAGCGCGTGCCTTCGGTGCGCAAGATGAGCTCGCAGCTCAACGTCAGCCACGCGACCGTTTTGCAGGCCTACGCCAATCTTGAGGATCAAGGGCTGATCCGTGCCCGGCCGCAGTCGGGTTACTACGTGCACCAGACCCCGGCCCTGACGGCGCCAACACCGGACATCGCCCGGGTCGAGCGGCCCGGCCTGGTCACCCGCAGCAGCATCATTCAGCAAGTGCTGGTCGAATCCCGTCGCGAAGGCGTTTTCCCCTTGGGCGCAGCGGTACCGAGCGTCGATTATCTGCCGGTTCGCGCCTTGCATCAGCAATTGGCCAAGGTCACCCGTTTCCATAGCCCGCGTGCCTTCAGCTACATGTTCAGCCCCGGTTTTGAACCGTTGCGCCGACAGGTGGCGATCCGCATGCGTGATGCCGGCGTGGTGGTTGATCCGTCCGAAGTGGTGATCACCCACGGCTGCGTCGATGCGTTGCAGATGTCTCTTCGCGTGTTGACCCGGCCGGGCGACCTGATCGCCGCCGAGTCGCCGACTTACTATGGTTTGCTGCAACTGGCCGACCTGCTGGGCCTCAAAGTCATCGAGATCCCGAGCGACCCGGCGACCGGCATGAGCCTCGAAGCCCTGCAGTTGGCGGCTAACCAGTGGTCGATCAAGGCACTGGTGCTGACCACTCGTCTGAGTAATCCGCTGGGCGGTACCATGCCCGAAGAGCGGCAGAAACAACTGCTGCGCCTGGCCTCGGATTTCGATATCCAGATTGTTGAAGACGATATCTACGGCGAGTTGATGTTCGAACAAGGCCGGACCAAATCACTTAAAGCCTACGACCGGCTTGATCGAGTGATCTATTGCTCGAGCTTCTCCAAGACCCTGTCACCGGGCGTGCGGATTGGCTGGATGATCGCCGGAAAATACCAGCAAGAGATTCAGCGTTTGCAGACGTTCAGTACGCATTCGGCGTGCAGCGTCACGCAAATGGGCATCGCCGCCTACCTGGAGAATGGCGGTTACGACCGTCACTTGCGCTACATCCGGCAGGAATACCGCAAGAATCTCAGCGCCTTCCAATTGGCCGTGCAGCAGTATTTCCCGGAAGGCACGCAGATGACCCGGCCCACGGGCGGCTTCATTCTGTGGGTCAGCTTGCCGGGAAGGGTCAACACTCAGGAACTGCATGTACGTGCGTTGCAGCAGGGCATCAGTATCGCGCCGGGCCTGATTTTCAGTAACACCGAGCAGTTCAATCACTGCATTCGCCTGAACTGTGGCACGCCCTGGAACCGAGAAGCCGAGCGCGCATTGATGACGCTGGGGATGTTGGCCACGCAGCTTTGCCAGGAGACGGCCAGTGGTTTCTGACAAGAACGCCGGTCGTTTCGTACACGTACTTGTCATGCTGCGTACAACAGGGGAGCATATGGCCCTCTGCCGTTAGCGTCGTTGGGTCCATGAAACCTATTTTCCCTGCCGTCTGCCTATCGATTTGTCTCTTCATGACTGTTCATGCCCAAGGCGTCATGGCGGCTTCGACACAGGAAAAACCGGCAGCCAGCAGCGAAACCTCGAAAAAACCAGCGCCAGTCAAGAAAACCGCTGCGGTCAAAAAGAACACCACACCGGTAAAAAAGAAAGCGGCAGTGGTGAAAAAACGACCGCCAATTGCCTCCAAGTCCAAAACCGCCAGTGAGGTCGTGAAAACCAAGCTTCCTTCGGTCGACCTGGATTTGAGCCTGCCCCAGGACATGGCGGAGGAGCTAAAACCGATCGGTACGGTCCCATTGCCCCGGCGCGACGCTGTGTTGCCACAAATGTTCGGTGACAAGAGCGCGCCGTTTCAGCTCAACGGAAGGCTGATCAGCAACGAAATGCAGTTGCAACTGCGAAACGAAGAGCGCCGTGAAGTCGAAGGTGCGGCGCTGGAATTCGAGTTCAAGCGGTAATTCCTTCACATCTGTGACCTGCTGGCCAGACGCTTTGTCGGAGACTGGTCAGTCACATCCGTTTGAGCGCAAAAACCCCGGCCCAGGTAATTTTAAACAACTGTTTTAGCGGTTACTCTGTGCCCCGTCCATTAACACATCGCCCGTCGCGAGGAGCTTGTCGTCATGAAATGCCGTGAAGGCTGTGGCGCCTGTTGCATTGCCCCTTCCATCAGTTCACCGATTCCCGGCATGCCCAATGGCAAAGCCGCTGGCGAACGTTGCATACAACTTTCTGTCGATAACCTGTGCAGTATTTTCGGCGATCCGAAACGTCCTGCTGTGTGTTCGGCGTTTGAAGCCGACGTCGAAGCCTGCGGAAGCAGCAGTGACGAAGCAATCAAGTTGCTGGGTTGGTGGGAGCAAATGACGGCTGCATGATGTGTTCACGAACGGAACTTCAACAATAAGGAATAAGACTATGGGTTCGCTGCATCGTATGGCTGTGCTGTGTGGTTTGACAGTGTTGCTGGCCACCACGGCCGCGCAGGCTGAAGACTGGAAAGTAGCCAAGAATGAAGACGGCATCAAGGTGTCCCTGAGTGAAGTGGCCGGTTCCGACTACAAGGCCTACCAGGGCGTCACCCTGATGAAGACCACCATGGCCAAATTGCGCGCGCTGCAGGAAGACGTGACTGGTGCTTGCGCCTGGATTCACGAGTGCAAGACCCAGAAACTGCTCAAGCACGAAGGCGATCAGAGCTGGACCTACACCCAATTCAATACCCCATGGCCGGTGACCCCGCGTGATTCGGTGCTGCATATCACCACCACCGAAGGCGCCGATGGCAGCCTGACCCGCAAGCTCGAAGGCGTGCCGAAATACGCTCCTGAGGAAAAGGGTTTCGTGCGGGTCACCAAGGTCGAAGGTTTCTGGAAGTTCGTCCCCAAGGGCGACCAGGTCGAAGTGACTTACCAGGTGCACACCGACCCAGGCGGCAGCATCCCATCGATGATCGCCAACAAGTTCGTGGTCGATGCGCCGTTCAACACGCTCAAAGCCCTGAAAGAACGCGCCGAGAAGTAACCGCGCGCTGTTCCATAAAACGCCCCGACCATTCGGGGCGTTTGCGTTTTCTATGAAAGGAGGGGGTTTATTTTGTTTCCGGATATGCGTTGCACGAAATTTTCACAATGCCTCCAAGACAATTCGCCCGCGTCAACATTCCGGGCACTAATCAATGGCAATGCTGCGGTTGATCGTGCAACATTTGCGCACCGCGCAAGCCCCGGGGCCGAGAACTGGCCAACAGAGGGCAGGGCGCCGCTTTACTTTTGAAACTTAAACTTCCAATGGGTCCTAAAACGACATGGCAATCCCGGACGCCCTGAATCAGCAGCGAGCTTCTAGTCGCCTGCTGCAACCGACCGTCAAATCGCATCTGGCCTACACGCTGCTGTGCGCCTTGGTCATGATGGTCATGTTCAGCCTGCTGCGCGTCGCGCTGCTGGTCTATAACCGCGAAATGATCCTCGACACACCGGCCTCGACCTTCTTTGAGGCGTTCGCCAATGGCCTGCGTTTCGACCTGCGCCTGGTGGTCTACCTCAGCATTCCGCTGGTACTGGCACTGTTCAGCGCCCGGGCCATGGCCGCTCGCGGGTTCTTCCGCTTCTGGCTGACCATTGCCTCGAGCATCGCGCTGTTCCTCGGCCTGATGGAGATGGATTTCTACCGCGAGTTCCACCAGCGCCTCAATGGCCTGGTCTTCCAGTACGTGAAGGAAGACCCGAAAACCGTGATGAGCATGCTCTGGTACGGTTTTCCTGTGGTTCGTTACCTGCTGGCCTGGGCTTTCGGTACGTTGATCCTGACCCTCGCGTTCAAGGGCGCGGACCGTGCGACCCGTCCACGCGGTCCGTTCAGCGGCGGCAGCATCGGCACGCGCCAGATCGCCCCGTGGTATGCCCGAGGCGTCGTATTTGTGGTCTGCCTGCTGGTCTGCGTAGTCGCTGCTCGTGGCACTCTGCGTCAGGGCCCGCCAATGCGTTGGGGTGACGTCTACACCACCGACTCGAACTTCGCCAACCAGTTGGGCCTAAACGGCACACTGTCGCTGATTGCGGCGGCCAAGAGCCGGATGTCCGAAGATCGCGACAACATCTGGAAATCCACGCTGGAACAGCCACTGGCTCAGCAGACCGTCCGCGACATGTTGCTGACCCCTGGCGACAAACTGGTGGATGGCGAAACCGCGGCCGTGCGTCGTAACTACTCCCCGGCCGCTGACAAGACCCTGCCGATCAAGAACGTGGTTGTGATCCTGATGGAAAGCTTCGCCGGTCACTCGGTGGGCGCACTGGGTCGTCCGGGGAACGTCACGCCGTACTTCGACAAACTGTCGAAAGAAGGTCTGCTGTTCGACCGCTTCTTCTCCAACGGCACCCACACCCACCAGGGTATGTTTGCCACCATGGCCTGCTTCCCGAACCTGCCGGGTTTCGAATACCTGATGCAGACCCCGGAAGGCAGCCACAAACTGTCCGGCCTGCCGCAGTTGCTCAGCGCCCGTGACTACGACGATGTGTACGTCTACAACGGTGACTTCGCCTGGGACAACCAGTCGGGTTTCTTCAGCAACCAGGGCATGACCAACTTCATCGGGCGTAACGACTTCGTTAACCCGGTATTTTCCGACCCGACCTGGGGCGTGTCCGACCAGGACATGTTCAACCGTGGCCTGGAAGAGTTGAAAGCCCGCGATGGCAAGGACAAAAAACCGTTCTATGCCTTGCTGCAAACCCTGTCCAACCACACGCCATACGCTCTGCCGACGCCTTTGCCGGTCGAGCGCGTGACCGACCGTGGCAGCCTCAACGAACATTTGACCGCCATGCGTTATTCCGACTGGGCGCTGGGTCAGTTCTTCGAGAAAGCGCGTAAAGAGCCGTACTTCAAGGAAACCCTGTTCGTGGTGGTCGGCGACCATGGTTTCGGCAACGAGCAGCAGATCACCGAGATGGACCTGGGCCGTTTCAACGTGCCGATGCTGCTGATCGGGCCGGGCGTGCAGGACAAGTTCGGTCAGGTTGACCACACCGTGGGCACTCAGATCGACATCGTGCCGACCATCATGGGGCGAATTGGCGGCGACGTGATTCACCAGTGCTGGGGTCGTGACTTGTTGAACCTGCCGGAAGGCGACAAGGGCTTCGGCGTGATCAAGCCATCGGGCAGCGATCAAACCGTGGCGTTGCTGACTGCAGATCGAGTGTTGGTGCTGCCTAAGGAAATGCCGCCCAAGCTGTATCAGTACGAACTGGGCGCCAACTCGAAAGGCGAGGTGATTCCTGCGTCGGCTGACGAAGCGGCCCTCAAGCAGAAACTCGAGTCGTTCATCCAGACGGCCACCAAGAGCCTGATCGACAACACCGCCGGTGTGGTTGACGGCAAGCCGGACTAAGTTTTCGGCGCAATAAAAAAGAGGCCCTTCAAGGGCCTCTTTTTTTTGCGTGTCAAACCTTTATATCTTGCCAAGTAACAGCAGAATCAACAGCACCACCAACACCACGCCGATGATACCCGACGGGCCATAACCCCAACTTCTTGAGTGTGGAAAGACCGGCAAACCACCTACCAGCAGGAGAATCAGAATTACGATAAGAATTGTGCCCATGTCTATTTCCTTGTTGGAAGTGTTCTGGAATGACCTAGCTTTTAACTGTCAGCCGGACTGTAATAATCCCGAGCTGCTTACAAAATCCGACTCTCGCGAGTGTCAGAAAATTCCAAGTTTTTTTAATGTTTTTCGAAGAAAGCCTTATTTCGTTTTTACAGCGTTAGTTGATTCAGGCGCTTCCGTGGTTTGCTCGGACCATTCAGCAATCTGATGGAGCGTGGGTCGCGCAATGTCCTTCGCTACACTCAGCGCATCTTCCCCGGAACAACAAGGCTGTTTGCTATGCAAAATCGCATGATGATCACTGGCGCGGGCTCAGGCCTGGGTCGCGAAATCGCGCTGCGCTGGGCGCGTGAAGGCTGGCAGCTGGCCTTGTCGGATGTCAGCGAACCCGGTCTGCAGGAAACCCTGAAACTGGTTCGCGACGCGGGCGGCGACGGTTTTATCCAGCGTTGCGATGTACGCGATTACAGCCAGCTGACCGCCTTCGCTCAGGCTTGCGAAGAGAAACTCGGTGGCATCGACGTCATCGTCAACAACGCTGGCGTTGCCTCGGGCGGGTTTTTCAATGAACTGTCCCTGGAAGATTGGGACTGGCAAATCGCGATCAACCTGATGGGCGTGGTCAAGGGCTGCAAGGCCTTCCTGCCGCTGCTGGAAAAAAGCAAAGGCAAGATCATCAACATCGCGTCGATGGCAGCCCTAATGCAAGGACCGGCCATGAGTAACTACAACGTCGCCAAGGCTGGCGTGGTGGCATTGTCCGAAAGCCTGCTGATCGAACTGGCGCAGCAGGAAGTTGGCGTGCATGTGGTGTGCCCGTCGTTCTTCCAGACCAACCTGCTGGACTCCTTCCGCGGCCCGACCCCTGCCATGAAAGCCCAGGTCGGCAAATTGCTCGAAAGCTCGCCGATCACCGCGACCGACATTGCCGACTACATCTATCAGCACGTCGCCGCCGGCGAATTCATGATCCTGCCCCACGAACAGGGCCGCATGGCCTGGGCGCTCAAGCAGAAAAACCCGCAACTGCTCTACAACGAAATGACCACCATGGCCGACAAAATGCGCGCCAAGGCCAAACAAAACGCAGGCTGAACTTGCCCGTGCGCAACACCGTCGTTAGGGTGGCCGCAACCGGCCATCCTCACGAGACGTCTGCATGCTCAATTACCTGTGGTTTTTCCTCGCGGCGCTGTTCGAAATCGCCGGCTGCTTCGCGTTCTGGATGTGGCTGCGCCAAGGTAAAAGCGTTTGGTGGGTCGTACCGGCGCTGCTCAGCCTGACGTTGTTCGCGCTATTGCTGACCCGTGTCGAGGCGACTTACGCCGGTCGCGCCTATGCCGCCTATGGCGGCATTTACATCGTCGCGTCGATCGGTTGGCTGGCGGTGGTCGAGCGGATTCGCCCCCTGGGCTCGGACTGGCTGGGCGTGGCGCTGTGCGTGATCGGGGCCAGCGTGATTCTGTTCGGCCCGCGTTTTTCCGCGTCCTGAAGCAGTATCCAAGGATTTGTCAGACGTTTCCGTCAGGGGGGATCGTCCAGCGCTGTAGGGCGAGACTGATTTGCCGTCGTTGCATTGAAGAGCGGCTGTGCGACGGGCATCTTCAAGGGCCGGTAACCCTGAAGGATGAATGCCATGCTTGTACTCAGTCGCGTTGTGGGCGAGATGATTTCCATCGGTGACAACATTTCAGTGCGCATCATTGCCGTCAACGGAGGCAGCGTGCGCTTCGGCGTCGAAGCGCCACAAAACGTCAATGTGCATCGGGCCGAGGTCTATGATCGCATCCAGGTCAAACTGGCCAAAACCAAAGGTCGCTGAGCGCCTCAGTCGAACAGGTGCTTGGGCACATCATGCTTGAGCATCAACTGGCACTGCTCGCTGTCCGGATCGAAAACAATCAGCGCCTGCCCCTTGGTCAATGCCTGGCGAACACGCAAAACGCGGGTTTCCAGCGGCGTGTCGTCACCATTGTCTGTGCCGTCGCGGGTCACGAAATCCTCGATCAGGCGGGTCAGGGTGTCGACTTCAAGTTGGTCGTAGGGAATCAGCATAGGCACCTCGGGCTAAACAATGGCGCGATGCTACGGCGAATGAAGGATCGCGGCTAGTCCAAGCCTGATGGAGTACCTGATACGACGCCATCGCGAGCAGGCTCGCTTGTATGTTTAGACTTGAAGGGGTGGGCGGGACTAAAAGCTCGATTCCGACTCTAGCCAGTACGGACCGTGGGAGACTTCTCGTCCCGCCCTTTCTACCCAAAGCGCCGATAAGGAATTCATCGGTAAAACCGACGATAGAGGCAAGCCAGCGCAAGGGTAAACCCCGACAAGCACCTAAACCCTAGCTCCGAGGATTCGTCATGACAATCCTTACCTCGCCAACGGTAATCGGTATCGATGTGGCCAAGGCCGAAATCGTCGCTTACCGCGAAGACCTGAAAATCACTCAAGCCATCAACAACGATCGGGAAACTCTTGGCCGTTGGCTCAAAACGCTGCCTGCGCAAAGCTCAATTGCCCTGGAAGCTACCAGCATTTACCACTTAGACACGGTTGAGCTGGCCCACGAAATGGGGCATCGGGTTTACGTTGTGGATGCTTATCGGCTGAGCCACTACCGCGAAAGCATTGGCCAGCGGGCGAAAACCGACCCTTGTGATGCGCGTCTGCTGGCGCGTTACCTGACTAGCGAGCAGGAACGGCTGCGCATCTGGAGTCCACCTCCGCAGGCCTACAAAGTATTGAAAAGTCTGCTGCATAGACGCGCAGAACTCATCAACGTGCGTGTGGGGATCACGTTGAGCTGGTCGAGCGAACCGCTTCTGAAAGAGGAGTTGGCCCAGCAGTTGAAGTCCTTCAAACAAGCTGAGCAGGTCATTCAGAAGTTACTGCACAAAGTCAGCAAAGAAGCGGGGATCACCGAAAACATCAAGCGTTGCAAAGCCATTGAGGGGATTGGTGATCTTACTGCTATTGGCTTGGCGACCGCGTTCATGCGTGGCCACTTCGTCAGTGGCGATGCGTTCATTGCCTTTTTGGGGATGGACTTGAGAGCAAGAGATTCCGGGAAAAAGAACGGCCCACGTCACCTGAGCAAAAAAGGCGATACGGAGATACGGCGCCTGGCTCACAACGCGGCAATGGCGGCATGTCGGTCCCCCACTTGGAAACCGTACTATGAGTCCTACCTGGCCAGAGGCTTGGCAAAAACCCAAGCCCTGGTCATTCTCGCCCGCAAGCTGTGCCGGGTGGCATTCGCGCTCATGAAAAACCAGAGCGAATACCAGCCGAATTTGAGGTTGCAGGGTTCCCCTGCAACATAGAATCTCCCACAGTGGACCGAGTTCCTGCGGGAAAACTCGGTCAACTGTGGGAGCGAGCCTGCTCGCGATGGCAATCTTTCAGTCACCAAAAATCTCTATACAAAACTCAGCTTTCAGAGCGCTGCCCAACCAGGCTATCCACCGACGGCACCCGCGTATCGCTTTCCATCTGCGTGTCATGCTCGATCTGATGACTGAACCGGTCCAGCGAGCCCTTCGCCGGCTGCGCATCACTGGCAAATACCGGCGGGCTCAGAATGTAGGCGCCGAGCAGGCGGCTCAAAGCCGCCAGGCTGTCGATGTGCGTACGCTCGTAACCGTGGGTGGCATCGCAGCCGAAGGCGAGCAGGGCGGTGCGAATGTCGTGCCCGGCGGTGACCGCCGAATGCGCATCGCTGAAGTAATAGCGAAACAGGTCGCGGCGCACCGGCAACTCGTTTTCGCTGGCCAATCGCAGTAGGTGCCTTGACAGGTGATAGTCATAAGGCCCGCCGGAATCCTGCATCGCCACGCTCACCGCGTGTTCACTGGAGTGCTGGCCGGGGGCAACCGGTGCGATGTCGATGCCGACGAATTCGCTGACGTCCCAGGGTAAGGCCGCCGCCGCACCGCTGCCGGTTTCCTCGGTGATGGTGAACAGCGGATGACAATCGATCATCAACTCTTCACCGCTGTCGACGATCGCTTTCATCGCCGCCAACAGCGCCGCGACGCCGGCCTTGTCGTCGAGGTGACGGGCGCTGATGTGGCCGCTTTCAGTGAATTCCGGCAACGGGTCGAAGGCGACGAAATCGCCCACGCTGATCCCCAGAGAATCGCAGTCGGCGCGGGTGGCGCAGTAAGCGTCCAGACGCAATTCGACGTGATCCCAGCTGATCGGCATTTCATCCACGGCAGTGTTGAACGCGTGCCCGGAAGCCATCAGCGGCAACACGCTGCCGCGAATCACACCATTGTCGGTGAACAGGCTGACGCGACTGCCCTCGGCGAAACGGCTGGACCAGCAACCGACCGGGGCGAGGGTCAGCCGTCCGTTGTCTTTCACCGCGCGAACTGCCGCGCCGATGGTGTCGAGGTGAGCGGAGACCGCACGGTCCGGGCTGTTTTTCTTGCCCTTGAGGGTCGCGCGGATCGTACCGCGCCGGGTCATCTCAAAGGGGATGCCCAGCTCTTCAAGCCGTTCGGCGACGTAACGCACGATGGTGTCGGTAAACCCGGTCGGGCTGGGAATGGCGAGCATTTCCAGCAGGACTTTTTGCAGATAGTTGAGATCTGGTTCCGGGATTTTGCTGGTCATGGAAACTCCTGATGAGTTGAGCGCATCGATGGTTTCGATGAGGAAGAATTTTTGTTGCCTGTCAGGCCGCCATCGCTAGCAGGCTAGCTCCCACAGTTGGAACGCGGTCAACTGTGGGAGCTAGCCTGCTAGCGATGGCGTCAGCCCAGACACCACATGATTAAGAAATGGCCGGCTGACTATGCGGAAACAACAAATCGACAAACCGCTCGGCCGTCGGCTGCGGTTCATGGTTAGCCAGCCCGGCGCGTTCGTTGGCTTCGATAAACACGTACTCCGGTTGATCGGCAGCAGGCACCATCAGGTCGAGCCCGACCATTGGGATATCCAGCGCCCGCGCAGCCCGAACGGCGGCATCGACCAGGGTCGGATGCAAGATCGCCGTGACATCCTCAAGAACGCCACCGGTATGCAGATTCGCCGTGCGCCGTACGAACAGATGCTCACCGGCCGGCAGAATGCTGTCGTAGTCATAACCTGCCGCCTGCAACGTGCGCTCGGTCTCGTGGTCCAGCGGGATTTTGCTTTCACCGCTGGTGGCCGCCTGCCTGCGTCGGCTCTGCGCTTCGATCAAGGCGCCGATGGAGTGCTGACCATCGCCCACCACTTCGGCAGGCCGGCGAATCGCCGCGGCGACCACCTCGAAACCGATCACCACAATCCGCAAATCGAGACCTTCGTGGAAGCTTTCCAGCAGCACCCGGCTGTCAAATTGTCGGGCGGCTTCGATGGCTTGCTGGACCTCTTCGATGGTCTGCAAATCCACGGCGACACCTTGCCCCTGTTCGCCATCCACTGGCTTGACCACCACGCGCTCGTGCTCGTCGAGAAACGCCAGATTGTCATCGGCGTTGCCGGCCAGTTGCTGCGAAGGCAGGTTCAAACCGGCGGCCTTGAGCACTTTGTGCGTCAGGCTTTTGTCCTGGCACAGGCTCATGCTGATGGCGCTGGTCAGATCGCTCAGGGATTCGCGGCAACGCACCCGGCGCCCGCCATGGCTGAGGGTGAACATCCCGGCGTCGGCGTCATCGACGTGCACATCGATGCCCCGTCGATGGGCTTCCTCAACAATGATCCGCGCATACGGGTTGAACTCGGCTTCAGGGCCAGGGCCAAGGAACAGCGGCTGATTAATGCCGTTCTTGCGCTTGATGGCGAAGGTCGACAAATTGCGAAAACCGAGCTTGGCGTAAAGGTTTTTTGCCTGCCGGTTGTCGTGCAACACCGACAGGTCCAGGTAACTCAGCCCACGGCTCATGAAGTGCTCGATCAAGTGCCGCACCAGCACTTCACCGACGCCGGGTCGCGAACAGTGCGGATCGACCGCCAGGCACCACAGGCTGCTGCCGTTCTCCGGATCGTTGAACGCCTTGTGATGATTGAGGCCCATGACGCTGCCGATGACCGCGCCGCTGTCTTCATCTTCGGCCAGCCAATACACCGGGCCGCCTTGATGTCGCGGGGTCAGCAGATTCGCATCGATCGGCAACATGCCGCGCGCCTGGTACAGCTGATTGATCGCCTGCCAGTCAGTCTCGCTTTGGGCCCGGCGAATACGAAAGCCGCGAAACACCCGGGTTGACTGACGGTAATCGCTGAACCACAGACGCAAGGTGTCGGAAGGGTCGAGAAACAGTTGCGCCGGTTCCAGCCCCAACACTTGCTGGGGCGCCGCAACGTACAAGGCAATGTCGCGCTCACCGGTCTGCTCGTTGAGCAGCTCCTGGGCCAGGCTCGCCGGATCGGGAAAGGTATGGCCGATCAGCAATCGGCCCCAGCCGCAATGCACGGCAATCGGCGCCGCGCCCAGTTCACTGCCGTCTTCGGCCAGGCGCGCCTGCAAGCGTTCGTAAGAGGGCGCCTGACCGCGCAACAAGCGTTGGCTATACGCCGTGGCGTGAGGTTTCATCGATCAGATTCCTTGTTCACTGAGCCACAGGTTCAGCGCTGCCAATTGCCACAGCTTGGAGCCGCGCAACGGGGTCAACTGGCCTTGCGGATCGGTCAGCAGGCGGTCGAGCATGGCCGGGTTGAACAGGCCGCGATCCTGACTGGGATCAAGCAGCAGTTCGCGCACCCAGTTCAGCGTATCGCCCTGCAAATGCTTCAGGCCTGGGACCGGGAAGTAGCCTTTTTTGCGATCGATCACTTCACTCGGAATGACCAGTCGCGCGGCTTCTTTCAACACTTGTTTGCCGCCATCCGGCAGTTTGAATTTGCCGGGCACCCGGGCTGACAATTCCACCAGGCGATAGTCGAGGAACGGCGTCCGCGCTTCCAGGCCCCAGGCCATGGTCATGTTGTCGACGCGTTTGACCGGGTCGTCCACCAGCATCACCGTGCTGTCCAGACGCAGGGCTTTGTCTACCGCTGCATCGGCGCCGGGCTGTGCGAAATGTTCCTTCACGAAGTCACCGGCGGCGTCATTCGCTGTCAACCATTTCGGTTGCACGGTGGCGGCGTAATCCTCGTAGCTGCGGTCGAAGAACGCATCGCGGTAGGCCGCATACGGATCGTCCGCGCCATCGACTTGCGGATACCAGTGATAACCGGCGAACAATTCGTCCGCACCCTGGCCGCTCTGCACCACTTTGCAATGCTTGGCCACTTCCCGGGACAGCAGGTAAAAGGCGATGCAGTCATGGCTGACCATCGGCTCGCTCATGGCGCGGAACGCCGCGGGCAGTTGCTCGATAATCTCTTTCTCGTCGATGCGCAGTTGGTGGTGCTGGGTGTTGTAGTGCTTGGCGATCAGGTCCGAATACTGGAATTCGTCGCCACGTTCGCCACCGGCATCCTGGAAACCGATGGAGAAGGTCGACAGGTTTTCCACGCCGACTTCACGCAACAGCCCCACCAGCATGCTCGAATCGACACCGCCCGAAAGCAGTACGCCGACGTCCACGGCGGCACGTTGGCGGATCGCCACCGCGTCGCGAGTGCTGTCGAGTACACGGTCGCGCCAGTCTTCGAGTGTCAGATTCATCTCGTCGGCGTGTGGGCCGTAGGGCAGGGTCCACCAGGTTTTCTGCTCGGTGCTGCCATCCGCTTCAACGCGCATCCACGTTGCGGGTGGCAGTTTTTCGATGCCGGCCAGCAGGGTGCGCGGCGCCGGGACCACGGCGTGGAAATTCAGATAATGATTGAGTGCCACCGGATCGAGGATCGGGTTGATATCGCCGCCCTTGAGCAACGCCGGCAACGCCGAGGCGAAGCGCAGGCGCTGGCCGGTGCGCGACAGGTACAGCGGCTTCACGCCGAGACGGTCACGAGCGATAAACAGACGCTTGGCGTCGCGCTCCCAAATAGCGAAGGCGAACATGCCATTGAGTTTCGGCAGCAGCGCTTCACCCCAGGCGTGATAGCCCTTGAGCAGCACTTCGGTGTCACCACCGGAATAGAAGGCATAACCGAGGCTTTCAAGCTCGGTGCGCAGTTCCGGGAAGTTGTAGATCGCGCCGTTGAAGGCCAGGGACAAGCCCAACTGGTTGTCGACCATCGGCTGCGCCGAGCCGTCCGACAGGTCCATGATTTTCAGGCGACGGTGGCCCAGGGCAATCGGCCCTTGGCTGTGGAAACCCCACGCATCCGGGCCGCGAGGGGCCAGGTGATGGGTGATTCGTTCAACGGCCGCGAGGTCCGCAGGTTGATGATCAAAGCGTAACTCGCCAGCTAATCCGCACATAAAGTCCTTACCGGTTTTTCCGTTGGGGAGGGTTTATCGATACCCGGCCAAAACGGCGGGTACTCAGAAACTGACCCGCCTCGGTTGTGGGAGTTTTAGAACGATAAGTTATAAGCAGGGATTGCCGGACGAATGGCAGGCACGGCAGAAATGCCTATGGCCGTGGCGGTAATTATTCATGGGATGCATAGAAGTAGCTGCTTGGATGCGCCGCAATTCGACCCGGTATTCGAATTATCAATTGCCGGCCGGGCTTCCTAAACTGAGCGTCTCATAACGCAATAAGGATATTGCTCATGCCGGCTACGACTTCCAATACCGCCCCCGTGGTGGTGCCAATGACAGCGGCACAACGTCTCGAGGCGTTGTTGGAACACACAGGCGACCTGGACAAGGCGCACGTTCTGCAAGCGTCTATTCCGCAATGGTTGGCGACTGCAGATCTGAACGGGGTGCAAGCTCTGACGGCTGCGTTCGAGCAGTCTTTTGTTGCCCAAGGCAAGGTCAAAGAGGCGCTCAAAAAACTCAAGCCGTTGGACGCGTTCTGCCAAGAGCAACTGACCGAGTTCCTCAAGGGTAAATGGACGATCGATTTCGACGTTGAGCGGGACACGCTGGACATCACAAGAAAAACCTACTCGTCGACAGGTGTTCTCCCAGTCATCGGTTCCACGGAAAAAGTAATGACCACCTCACGCAGCCTGCTCCAGGCGGCCATGGAAAACTTTACCGCTGAGGAAGCAAGCAGCGGCGGTATGCCAGCGGACTCGGTCATACGAATCAACCAACAGGCCCAGTCAGGCGCTGAAATAACCCCTGAAAAATTCGCCGCACTCTGTCGTGAACTCGACCTGGGAGCCCGCTATCAGCGGCATATCGACGAGGCCTTGGCATTGCCGGCCAAACCCGCAATTGGAGCGCCTGTCGATGATCGGGCCTCCATTGCGGACATCCGGCGGCTGAAGGTGCTGGACCTGCAAGTTGCCCTCCACACGGCCTCCCTGAAAAAGAACATCACGCCTGCTGCTTACACGATGCTGCTGAGTGTGATCGACCAGGATCTCCCGGCGGCTCAAACCAAGGGCGCACTGTTTGATGGCGGGCCGGTGCATTGGCAGGGCTTGATGATTCATGACACCTGCATCTGTGGGGTACTGGTATTTACCAAAGTCTCCATCGATACCGAGCCGCAGGCCCGGTGTGTGGTTTACATGCCGAACGAACCCCGACGACCGCTGTATGAATACGCCTCACTGGATGATTTCAAGGATTACCTGACCCTCCATTTGCAAAGCAAAGACTACAGAAAAACGTTCGCCGAGCAGTACCTGCACAGCCACGATAAAACCGGGTTTTTTACTCAGTTCGACAAAGGCAAGACCTTGGGCGCGCTCGCTGCCACGCCCGCCGACACTTGCCTTGCCGATTTTTTCTTCAGTACGTTTATCAGCACGACTCAGAAAGACGCGCGAATGCTTGCCGTGCCGACTGAAGATGTCGATGAGCAACAACGAGAAAAAATCCTTCAGACATTACTGGATGGCGGTCTTCTTCTACTGAACGCGGCCGCTTTTTTCGTACCCGGGATCGGCCAGGTGATGCTGGCTGCGGCGGTCGTCGACCTCGTCAGCGAGGTGTATGAAGGTGTGGTTGACTGGACGCACGGCGAGCGAGCGCAGGCGTTGTCTCATTTGCTGAGTGTGGTGGAAAACGTCGCGCAGCTGGCAGCGTTTGCCGTCGGCGGAAAAATCATCGCGACAGCTATCGGTAAGGGCGCGAACGAGCAGGCGGCATTCTTCGACGGTTTCGAGGCCGTCACTCGCGCGGATGGCAAGGCAAGATTATGGAAACCCGACCTCGAACCCTATAAACAGACCACGGCTCTGCCAGTCGACGTGAAACCTGATTCGCAAGGGCTTTACCGGCATGCCGGACACACGTCGATCGTCATGGCGGGAGCCCCCTATCGAACTACCCGCAACGCTGCGGGATCGGCATGGACCCTCAATCATCCTGTGCGCACTGACGCATTTCAGCCTGCCGTCGAGCGAAATGTGGAAGGTGGCTGGCGGCATGCCTATGAGCATGCGCACGAGTGGCGCGACAGTGCTTATGCATTGGGACGAACGGACCCGCGCCTGAGCGATCTTGGCAGTGATCTGGAAGCGATTGCCGACATCACCGACATGACGCCTGACACGTTGCACCAGCTCCATGAAAGCCACCTCAAGTTACCGCAGCGGCTGAACGACTGTGTCGAGCGTTTCAAGATTGACCGGCGCATCACCGCGATGGTTGCGGCAATGGAACGGGGAGAGACCGCGAACAAGGACTTCATTCAGGAGCAACTGCATACACTGCCGAGGCTGTCCGGTTGGCCGGCGGAGCGTTTCATTGAAGTTTGCGACGAGGAGGAGGTGGTCGTGTCGCGCTTTCCCGCGACAGCACCACACGATGATGACGTCAACAGCGTGCACGTCCATCAGGCGGATCTGGAGTCGGGGAAACTGCTCGACACCGTCATCAGTGGCCTCTATCCGGCAGAAGTGGAGGGCATCATCGGTCGCACGACCACTGAATCGAAATCGCAGCTGTTGGCAAAGAAGATCGCGACACGCCTCAAGGGTCATCGCCAGCCGCTGTTTCAGTGGCTCTATGAAACCTGGGACGGCACCGCCACCGGTGATGTGGCGCTACTGCGCGAACACGCCGCTGACCTTCCCACACAGGTGTGTCAGGAATTGCTGGATAACGCCTCTGGCAGGGATCTCAGCTTTCTGCGTGACCGCAAGATCCTCGGAGTGGATCTCGCCCGGCAGGTCAGTGAGGCACAGGCGGGTATCAGGCAGGACCGTGCGCTCACCGGGTTGCATCTGCCGCAACTGGCCAATGCCGACACCGACAGACTGACGCTCGGGCTGATGGATAGGGTGCAAGGCTGGGATGGCAGCTGTCGACTTGAGGTGCGACAGGGTTCAGCGACCGGCACCTTGCTAGACAGTGTGGGCGAAGCGGATGCGCTGTCGCACGGGGTAATCGTCAAGACGTCCAACGGCTATCAGGTCACCCAAACCAATGGCAATGTGTCTAGCACTGCTGTGAGCCAAATGTTGCTTGAGTCGATACTGGATGCATTGCCTGCCACCCAGCGCACCCGCATGGGATTCACTGGCACCGACGGGCTGGATGTCCCGACGCTACGGTCACGCCTGTCGAGGGCCGCCACCGGCGATCCGGCACAGGCCGGCCGGGTGCTGCGGGGCGAGCGCAGTGAAACACCGAACCACCTTTCCGCCTGTGTCCAGGCGAGTCCCCCCGCTGCGGGCTCTTATGCAAGGGGTTTGATTCGTAAAGTCAAAAAGCTCTATCCGCTGTTCACGGATGCCCAGGTTTCGACGTTTCTCGACAATGCCGGCAGCAACCAGATGCAGCGGGTGAATCGAATCAAGGAGCTGCAACAGCAACTGAAAAAACTGCTCGGCGTGTTGCACACCTGGCGTGACGATGAAGTGGCAATGAAGAAGCTGCCGGGGCAGCTCAACGATATCCGAGTCAGCCGTCGTCAGGTGGCCCACGCCATCGAAAACTGCTGGCGCCGGATAGCCCGGCAAAACCCGCCTTCTACCACGCTCGCGCTGGAGCGCAACCCTGTAGGCCCATTGCCAACGTTGACCGAACAGGATGTCGCCCATGTGCGCAGCCTTTCAATCAAGGACATGCAGGCGGGCGATGAACTGGCGTATTTCCTCAAGCCGTTCAAAGGGCTTGTCACTCTGGAACTGGACCGCAATCAACTCACACGATTGCCTGAAGTGTTGTCACACATGCCTGACCTCCAGCACTTGAGGCTGGAGGGTAACCAGATAGCGCTGACCGAACACACCTTGCGCAAACTGGCCGACATGCGCAATTTGCGCACGTTGGGGCTCAGCGGCAATCGCTTGGGGGCCACGATTGATGTCAGCAAAATGCTGGATCTGCAAGAACTGTTGCTGCGCAATACCTACGCGACGGAACTGCCTGTCGGGCTTTCCCGCTTGCCGTATCTGGACTTCGTGGACCTGCGAGGAAACGAGATTCGGGAGTTGCCGCAATGGCTGTTCCAACTCCCTCCGCGATTCGCTCAAGCGATCAACCTGCGCCATAACCCCCTATCCGCGGCGAGCCGTACAAGGCTTGAGACCTTCCGGAACAGTACCGGCATCGGGATGGGGCTGCTGCAAAATGATACCGCGGTGCTCAACGATCAAAGGGCTCGAGACCTGTGGATGCCAAAACCGGTTGAAGAGACCTACGCCAGTCGTCATCGTGCATGGCTGGCGCTGAAGAACGAGCCCGGATCGAAAGAATTCTTTGAATTGCTGGCAGAAGTCGGGAGCTCGGCGGATAGCCGCTTTGTGAACGAAGACATGACCCGACGCGTCTGGAGTGTGATTGAGGCGACTCAAACGGACTCGGCGTTATGCACTCAATTGCTGGCGATGGCAGTAAAAGCCAATTGCGCTGATGACGCGGCGACGCTCTTCAGTAATCTTGAGGTCGCTGTCGAGATCGACAGGGTGGTTAGACTGTCCGCCAATGCCCATGATCAGGCCGCTCGGCTATTGAAACTTGGGCGAAGCCTGTTCCGTCTGGATTATCTTTCCAGAATTGCGCGGGAAAAGGCCCAGGCCAATCCTGCCCTCGATGCAGTGGAAGTAGAGCTGGCTTATCGCACCGGCCTGGCCGACAGGCTCGAACTGTTCGGTCAGCCCCGGCATATGCGTTATGCATCGCTAAGTGGCGTAAAAGCCAATGATCTGGAGGTTGCCTATACCAAGGTCCTTGCTGCAGAAAACTCATCTGAACTATCGACTTATATCCGTGGCCGCACGTTCTGGAGCGACTTTTTGCGGCAGCACCATGGCAAACAGTTCACCGATTTGTCTGCGCCCTTTCACGTGCGGATGGAGACGGCCTTTGAAAATGAGGCGACGCTTGGTGCGGGCTATCGCCCGCAGGTCGACGGCATCGCAGATGAGTTGAAGAAGGCCGAGACTGCTTTGTTAAAGCGTCTGACCGAAGCGGCCATGAAGGCTGACGAGTCAAAGACTTGCTTTGCACTGGATTGAGCGCCTCAGGCCTTGCCCCGAATCAGGCGCCGCAAGGCAAAGCGATTCGGATGACAGGCTTCGGCCACGGCTCTGGGCAACGGCAGTGGTTCGTTGTCGAGCCAGGCTGCCAGCAACTCGCCTGACAACGGCGCGGTGATCAGCCCTCGCGAACCGTGGCCACTGTTGACGTACAAGCCGTCGAGCCATGGGCAAGGGATGTCCGGCGTTTGCCGGGCGTCCTTGCTCAGGGCGATGTAGGCGTCGGCGAAGGCCTGACGGTCAGCCAAAGGACCGACAATCGGCAGGTAATCCGGGCTGGTGCAGCGAAACGCTGCGCGACCTTCAAGTGCCTCGGGTTGCAAGGTGTCTGCGCCGAGTCGGGTAACCAGGTCCAGCGAGATTTCTTCGAGCATCTGCAGGTTGCCGGCGTGCTCGGCCGTGGTGGGCGTCAGGTCGTCGTTGTTGAAGTCGAAACTCGCGCCCAGGGTGTGTTCACCCAGGCGGGCCGGTGCGACATAACCTTCGGCGCACACGACGGTGCTCAGGCTTTGGCTTGCAGGTGTCTGGGGCAGGCGGGTGATCTGTCCGCGAATACGTTTGAGCGGCAGATCGCTGCTGAAATCGAAACGCTTGATCTCCGCCGCACCGGCCAGCACCACCACCGGTGCGTTGGCCAGCAACGTGTTGCCATCCCACGCTTGCCATTGCCCCTCCACACGACGCAATTCCAGTACATCGTGATGGGTCAGGAGCTGGATATTCGGATGCGCGGCTTGCCATGCGCACAGGGCTGGCGGATGCACCCAACCGCCTTCGGGGTAAAACAGGCCACCGGATTGCAACGCGATACCCGCGCGAATTTCGGCGTGCTCTCGATCGAGTGTGTGCAGCAGATCTTCGGGAAACGCTTGCGCCAGTTGCGCCTGACGTTCTGCTTCCTTGGCGTTGAAGGCCAGTTGCAGTACGCCGCAATCGTCCCAGTCGACGCTGCGCTGCAAATGCTCCAGCAGGCGCCGGGTGTGGCCGAAACCACTGACAATCAACTGTGACAATGCCGTGCCATGGGCCGACAGCTTGAGGTACAGCACGCCCTGTGGATTGCCGGAAGCTTCCTGCGCCAGCGCATCGTGGCGCTCCAGCAAACTGACGTGCCAACCTCGCGCCGCCAGGCTTGCAGCGGTCGCGCAACCGGCCAGGCCTGCGCCGATCACCAGTGCATGACGTTCGCCGGTCAAGGGTGTCGGGCGCGCAAACCAGGGTTTGGGGGCGACGGCTGTCGGGGCGTCTTCAGGCCAGCCGAGAAACACGCCGCGCAGGATTTCCCATTTGTGGCCGATGCCGGGCGTGCGCTTCATCTTGAAACCCGCCGCGTTCAGCAGACGGCGCACCCAACCGGTGCTGGTGAAAGTGCTGAGGGTCGAGCCGGGCGCGGCCAACCGTGCCAGTTCGGCAAACAACTCGGCGGTCCACATGTCGGGGTTTTTTGCCGGGGCAAAACCGTCGAGAAACCACGCATCAATCTGCGCGTCCAGTTGCGGCAATTGCTCCAGCGCATCGCCGATCAGCAGCGTCAGGGTGACGCGGCCGTTGTCCAGCATCAGTCGCTGGAAGCCTTGATGAATCGCCACGTATTGCGTCAGCAATTGATCGGCAAACGGCTTGAGCTCCGGCCACAAGGCCAGGGCTCGCCGCAAGTCTGGCTGGCTCAGCGGGTACTTTTCGACGCTGACAAAATGCAGTCGCGCACCGGCTACCGCGTGCTGCTCGAACAACTGCCAGGCGCAGAGGAAGTTAAGCCCGGTGCCGAAACCGGTTTCGCCGATGACCAATCGACCGCCGTCCGGCAGCGCGGTGAAGCGTTCGCGCAAACCGTTTTGTTCGAGGAACACGTAACGGGTTTCTTCAAGGCCTGACTTGTCCGAAAAATAGACGTCGTCGAACACCCGCGAATACGGGCGACCCTGGTCGTCCCAGTCGAGTTGGGCGTGAGGCAATACAGGTTTCATGGCAGGCTCGGCAACGGCAAGGCGGCCATTCTAGCTGATCGACGTGGCGGTGCCTGTACGACCGCCGACTCGCAGAAAATCCTGTAGCAGCTGCCGAGGCACGAGGCTGCGATGCGTGTCCACAGGACCGCCCTAAAGAAGGGCCGCTGCGCAGCCCAACGCAGCCTCGTGCCTCGACAGCTGCTACAGGGAACTGTGGTTGCGGTGAAGAAATGGATTTCTCCCACGCTGGCGAGGTCAATCCGCTAGTCTTGCTCAATCCGGAAAGGGAGCCATCCATGTTCGAATCTGCTGAAATCGGTCACGCTATAGACAAAGAAACCTACGAAGCTGAAGTACCGGCGCTGCGTGAAGCGTTGCTCGAAGCGCAGTTCGAACTTCAGCAGCAAAAGCGTTTTCCGGTGATCATCCTGATCAACGGCATCGAAGGTGCCGGCAAGGGCGAGACGGTCAAATTGCTCAACGAGTGGATGGACCCGCGCCTGATCGAAGTCCGCACCTTCGATCAGCAGACCGATGAAGAGCTGGCGCGACCACCGGCCTGGCGCTACTGGCGGATGCTTCCGGCCAAGGGGCGCATGGGGATTTTCTTCGGCAACTGGTACAGCCAGATGCTGCAGGGTCGGGTTCATGGGCTGTTCAAGGACGCGGTGATGGATCAGGCGATCAACCAGTCCGAGCGTTTTGAAAAAATGCTCTGCGACGAAGGCGCGCTGATCTTCAAGTTCTGGTTTCACCTCTCCAAGAAGCAAATGAAGGCGCGACTCAAGGCACTCGCCGACGACCCTTTGCACAGCTGGCGCATCAGCCCACTGGACTGGCAACAATCGCGCACCTACGACAAATTCGTGAAGTACGGCGAGCGCGTGTTGCGCCGCACCAGCCGCGACTACGCCCCCTGGCATGTGATTGAAGGGGTGGATGCGCATTACCGCAGTCTGGCGGTGGGAAAAATCCTGCTCGAAGGTCTGCAAAATGCCTTGAAGCGGTCGAAGATCCATCCCGTCAAGGTCAGCGCTGCGCCGCTGCCGATCCATGTCGATCAGTTGAACGTGCTCGATAGCCTGGACTTGAGCCTGCACCTGGATAAGGACGATTACGAAGAACAACTGATTACCGAGCAGGCGCGATTTTCGGGCCTGATGCGCGACAAGCGCATGCGTCAACACGCGTTGGTCGCGGTGTTCGAAGGCAATGATGCGGCCGGCAAGGGTGGGGCGATTCGTCGCGTCGCAGCGGCGCTCGATCCACGCCAGTACAACATCGTGCCGATTGCCGCGCCGACCGAGGAGGAACGGGCGCAACCGTATTTGTGGCGGTTCTGGCGGCACATTCCGGCCAAGGGCACGTTCACGGTGTTCGATCGCTCGTGGTATGGCCGAGTGCTGGTCGAGCGCATTGAAGGCTTCTGTCCGCCCGCGGACTGGCTGCGGGCGTACAGCGAGATCAATGATTTCGAAGAGCAGATCTCCGAGTCGGGCCTCATCGTGGTCAAGTTCTGGTTGGCCATCGACAAGGAGACGCAACTGGAGCGTTTCGAGGCTCGGGCAGAAATCCCCTTCAAGCGTTTCAAGATCACTGAAGACGATTGGCGCAACCGCGATAAATGGGACGCCTATCGCGCGGCGGTCGGTGACATGGTTGACCGCACCAGCACCGAAATCTCGCCGTGGACCCTGGTGGAGGCCAATGACAAGCGCTGGGCCCGGGTCAAGGTGCTGCGCACGATCAACCAGGCACTGGAAGCAGCGTTCGAGAAATCAGACAAGCACGACAAGAAGGCCAAAAAACACAAGTCGTGAGCCGATGGTTACGCATACGCGGGGTGAATGATTGTCGCGGTCGGTTATGGGGTGGACTTATGCTCGGTCCACTCTCAACCGACAACAACAATGAGGTATGCCATGCGTGAAGTGGTGATCGTCGACAGCGTGCGGACCGGCCTGGCCAAATCCTTTCGCGGCAAGTTCAACCAGACCCGTCCGGATGACATGGCGGCGCATTGCGTCGATGCCTTGTTGGCGCGCACCGGCATCGACCCGGCCAGCGTTGAGGATTGCATCGTTGGTGCGGGCTCCAACGAAGGCGCCCAGGGTTTCAACATCGGCCGCAACGTCGCGGTGTTGTCGCGATTGGGCATCGGTACCGCCGGCATGACCCTCAACCGTTTCTGCTCGTCGGGCTTGCAGGCCATCGCCATCGCCGCCAACCAGATCGCTTCGGGCTGCAGCGACATCATCGTGGCCGGTGGCGTCGAATCCATCAGCCTGACCATGAAAAGCGTCAACACCGACAACCTGATCAACCCGCTCCTGAAAGAGCAGGTGCCGGGCATCTATTTTCCGATGGGCCAGACCGCCGAAATCGTCGCGCGCCGTTACGACGTCAGCCGCCAGGAGCAGGATCTGTACGCCCTGCAAAGTCAGCAACGTACGGCCCAGGCTCAAGCCGCTGGATTGTTTGATGATGAAATCGTGCCGATGGCGGTGAAATACCGGGTTGAAGACAAGGCCACCGGTCAGATCCAGATCCTCGACGGGATCGTCGATCGCGATGACTGCAACCGCCCCGACACCACGCTGGAAAGCCTGGCCGGGTTGAAGCCGGTGTTTGCCGAGGACGGTTCGGTGACGGCGGGTAACTCGTCGCAACTGTCCGATGGCGCTTCGATGACGCTGGTCATGAGCCTGGAAAAAGCCCTGGCACTCGGACTCAAGCCAAAGGCGTTCTTCCGTGGTTTCGCGGTGGCCGGGTGCGCGCCGGATGAGATGGGTATCGGTCCGGTGTTCTCGGCGCCGAAATTGCTCAAGGCCAAGGGATTGCAGGTGGCCGACATTGATCTGTGGGAACTCAACGAAGCGTTTGCTTCGCAGTGCCTGTACAGCCGCAACCGCCTGGAGATCGATAACGAAAAGTACAACGTCAATGGCGGCTCGATTTCCATCGGGCATCCGTTCGGTATGACCGGCTCGCGTCAGGTCGGGCACATTGTGCGTGAGTTGCAGCGGCGCAACTTGCGTTACGGCGTCGTCACTATGTGCGTGGGTGGCGGGATGGGGGCGACCGGGTTGTTTGAAGCGGTGCGTTAAGGCCGCAAGACTTCTGCTGCCTGATTAACCGCCATCGCGAGCAGGCTCGCTCCCACAGGAATCTGATGCGTTACACAGATCCAATGTGGGAGCCAGCCTGCTGGCGATGGCTGCGCCTCGGTCTAACCGTGGGCACCCAAAACCTGCAACCGCGCGATGTAAGCCTGAATTTCCCGCTCTGCCGCCTGCGGATTCTCAAACGGCCCCTCCAGCGTGTTTTCCCGGGTGCTGAAATACAATTCCCCGTTCACACGACTCACCCGGGGGCAACGAAAGTGCGTGGCGGGGGCGTTGTCCTGGGCGCGCATGCCGTACATGGCGGTCTCCTGAAGGATGTTCCTGTGGGTGGATCCGATGAGCTTATGCATGAACCACTTGCGGCGCCTGACCAACTGATCGACGGCACATCGCCAAATTAATGGTGCGACCTGCACAGTTTCATTCGCGGCCAGTCGCCAACTGTCCCTGTGTCGCGCCGGGGTCTGCGCCTAGAATGGGGTTTCTTGCCATCTGGCTTTTGGGGTTCGCATGCACATTTCATCCGGTCGCTGGGTTTACGGTCTGTTCCTGGCCTTGCTGACTGCGCTGCTGTGGGGAATCCTGCCGATCAAGCTCAAACAAGTCCTGCTGGTGATGGACCCGGTGACGGTGACCTGGTTTCGCCTGACGGTATCCGGTGGGTGCCTGTTCATTTATCTGGCGGCGACCAAACGCCTGCCGAGCCGCAAAGTCCTTGGCCCACGCGGCGGCTGGCTGGTGTTGATGGCGGTGCTCGGTCTGGTCGGCAACTATGTGCTGTACCTGATGGGCCTGAACCTTCTGAGCCCCGGCACCGCGCAACTGGTGGTGCAGATGGGCCCGATCATGTTGTTGATCGCGAGTCTGTTTGTGTTCAAGGAACGCTTCAGTGTGGGGCAGGGCATTGGTCTGCTGGTGCTGCTGATTGGCTTCGCACTCTTCTTCAATCAACGCCTGGCCGAGTTGTTGACCTCGCTGACCGATTACACCGCGGGCGTGTTGCTGGTGCTGCTGGCGTCGACGGTCTGGACGTTTTACGCGTTGGGGCAGAAGCAATTGCTGACGGTGTGGAATTCGTTGCAGGTGATGATGGTGATTTACCTGTTCTGCGCGCTGTTGCTGACGCCGTGGGTGCATCCGCTGGAGGCGCTGCAATTGAGCCCGCTGCAAGGCTGGTTGCTGCTGGCGTGCTGCATGAACACCTTGATCGCCTATGGCGCCTTTGCTGAAGCGCTGGCCCATTGGGAAGCTTCGCGAGTCAGTGCGACGTTGGCGATTACGCCGTTGGTGACGTTTGGCGCGGTGGCCGTGGCGGCGTGGGCGTGGCCGGAGTACGTGCATGCCGAGACGATCAATGGTCTGGGGTATGGCGGGGCGGTGTTGGTAGTGGTGGGTTCGGCGCTGGTGGCGTTGGGGCCGTCGTTGATTGCCGGGCTCAGGGCGCGGCGGATGAAGATGGCTGCCAGTTAGACCTCGTTATCGTTCTTCGCGGGCAAGCCTCGCTCCTACAGATTCTGTGTTGATCACAATATTCAGGATCGACAAAAAATCTGTAGGAGCGAGGCTTGCCCGCGAAGACTGACTGTCAGACGCTGAAAATCTTAACCTTTGGCACCGGCCTCAAGCATATTCTCCGGCCTTACCCAGGCATCAAACTGTTCATCCGTCAGATACCCCAACTGCAACGCCGCCTCACGCAATGTCAGCCCCTCGCTGTAAGCCTTCTTGGCAATCTCCGCCGATTTGTCGTAGCCGATATGCGGGTTCAGCGCCGTCACCAGCATTAACCCACGCTCCAGATGTTCAGCCATTTTCGCCGCATCGGGCTCAAGCCCGGCGATGCAATGTTGCTGGAAGTTGCTGCAGCCATCGCCCAGCAGGCGGATCGATTGCAGCAAGTTGTGGATGATCACCGGTTTGAACACATTCAGCTGCAAGTGCCCCTGACTCGCCGCAAAACCAATGGCGACGTCGTTGCCCAGGACCTGACACGCCAGCATCGACAGCGCTTCGCACTGAGTCGGATTGACCTTGCCCGGCATAATCGAGCTGCCCGGTTCGTTGGCCGGCAGTTTCACTTCGGCAAAACCTGCGCGCGGCCCGGACCCCAGCAGACGCAGGTCGTTGGCGATTTTCATCAGGGTCACGGCGAGGGTTTTCAGCGCGCCCGACAGGGTGGTCAGCGGCTCATGGCCGGCCAGCGCGGCGAACTTGTTCGGCGCGGTGACAAACGGCAGGCCGGAGAGGGCGGCCAATTCCGCAGCGACCGCTTCACCAAAACCGTGGGGTGAGTTCAGCCCGGTGCCGACCGCGGTGCCGCCCTGCGCCAGCTCACAAACCGCCGGCAGCGCGCTGCGGATCGCCCGTTCGGCGTAATCCAGTTGCGCGATGAACGCCGAGAGTTCCTGGCCGAAGGTGATCGGCGTGGCGTCCATCATGTGGGTACGGCCGGTCTTGACCAGCTTCATGTGCCGCGCCGACAACTCGGCCAACCCGCCAGAGAGTTCACTGATCGCTGGCAGCAAATGCTGCTGCACCGCCTGAACAGTGGCAATGTGCATGGCGGTCGGGAAGCAGTCGTTGGAGCTTTGGGAGCGATTGACGTGATCGTTGGGGTGAACCGGGGTTTTGCCGCCACGCGGGTTGCCGGCTAGCTCGTTGGCACGACCAGCGATCACTTCGTTGACGTTCATATTGCTCTGCGTGCCGCTGCCGGTCTGCCAGACCACCAACGGGAATTGGTCGTCGTGGCTGCCGTCGAGCACTTCGTCGGCGGCCTGTTCAATCAGTCGGGCGATGTCGGCGGGCAGGTCGCCGTTGCGGTCATTGACCCGCGCCGCGGCTTTCTTGATCAGGGCCAGTGCGTGCAGCACGGCCAGCGGCATGCGTTCGTTGCCAATGGCGAAATTGACCAGCGAGCGTTGCGTCTGAGCGCCCCAGTAGGCCTCATCCGGGACTTCCACCTGGCCTAGGCTGTCGGTTTCGATACGGCTCATCTTGCACACTCCTGTAGGTCGATAGCGCAGTTTAGGCCGTGATCGCCGGCCGTGGTTCCATCAGTCTGGATTTTGACCGCTCAACCCCTCTAATTCAGGCCCGACAAGGCTTGGGGTTGAGTGACACACTTTTTTAGGCGCAGAATGGACGCCCTTGGGGTTTTACCTCGCCTGCTAGAAAAGGAAACTCGATGACTCGTCTTCGTGCCATCTGTACCGCGGTTGCACTGGTTTGCGCCAGCGGCCCTGTTTTTGCCGATACCGCCAGCCACAACGCCAGTGCCGAAGCTTTCCTGACCCTGGCGCACGCTGACAAATTGGGCACTCCGGTGTACATGCAAGTGCAGCAAATGTTCGCTCAGCGCTTTGAACAGACCAAAGCCCCTGAATCGAAAAAAGCCTTGTTGGAAACTTACCAGGCCAAAGCCAATGCCGCGCTGGACCAAGCCATTGGCTGGAACAAGCTGAAGCCGGACATGGTCAAGCTCTACACCACCAACTTCAGCGAATCCGAGCTCAAAGACCTGGTCGCGTTCTACAAGTCGCCACTGGGCAAGAAAGTCCTGGAAAAAATGCCGCAGCTGACTCAGCAATCGGCCCAGATGACTCAAGCCAAGCTGGAAAGCGCGGTGCCTGTGGTCAACAAACTGCTGGCTGACATGACCAACGAGCTGGACCCTAAAGCCGGTGCTGCTGCTCCTGCTGTCAAGAAAAAGCCTTAAGCGGAGTTTGGTATGACCATGCAACAACGCATCGAATCGACGCTGGGCTTGTTGCAGCCGCAGCATCTGCAGGTGCTGGATGAAAGCCATATGCACAGTCGTGGGTTGCAAACCCATTACAAGGCGGTGGTGGTCAGCCAGCAGTTTGAAGGGCTCAACCGCGTCAAGCGTCACCAGAAAGTCTACGGCACGCTCGGCGAGCTGATGGGCGAGTTCCATGCGTTGGCGCTGCATACCTACACGCCGGAAGAATGGGCACAGATCGACGCGGCTCCGGCCTCGCCCACCTGTGCTGGCGGTAGCAAACATTGATGTGACGGGTTGAAGGGCTGTTGTGGCGAGGGGATTCATCCCCGTTCGGCTGCGAAGCAGTCGTAAAACCGGCAGCTCGGTTTGTCTGAAACGCCTCAGTGAGGCTGATATTTTCAGGTCTGCTTCGCAGCCCAGCGGGGATAAATCCCCTCGCCACAATGGTTCTCACCAGACTTTTAGATCCCAGTCCTAAACCCACACCTTTTTTGCTAGAATCCGCAACGCGCCGCTCACCCGGCGCGTTTTTTTTGAATCCGGTTCACCCTTTACGAGGGTAGCCACCTGGAGAATCACCCATGACACAACAGATTGTCGTGGCGGCACTGTATAAGTTCGTCACCCTGGAAGATTACGTCACCCTGCGCGAGCCACTGCTGCAAGCCATGGTCGACAACGGCATCAAAGGCACGTTGCTGATCGCCGAAGAAGGCATCAACGGCACCGTGTCCGGCAGCCGCGAAGGCATTGACGGGCTGATGGCCTGGCTCAAGAACGACCCGCGCATGGACGACATCGACCACAAAGAGTCGTACTGCGACGACCAGCCGTTCTACCGCACCAAGGTCAAACTCAAGAAAGAAATCGTCACCCTCGGCGTCGAAGGCGTGGACCCGAACAAAAAGGTCGGCACCTACGTCGATCCACAGAACTGGAATGCGCTGATCAGCGATCCTGAAGTGCTGTTGATCGACACCCGCAACGATTACGAGGTCTCGATCGGCACCTTCGAAGGCGCCATCGACCCGAAAACCACCAGCTTTCGCGAATTCCCCGACTACATCAAAGCCCATTTCGACCCGGCCGTGCACAAGAAAGTCGCGATGTTCTGCACCGGCGGCATTCGGTGTGAGAAGGCCTCGAGCTATATGCTCAGCCAGGGTTTCGACGAGGTCTACCACCTCAAGGGCGGCATTCTGAAGTACCTCGAAGAGGTGCCGCAGGAAGAAACCAAATGGCAGGGCGACTGCTTCGTGTTCGACAACCGCGTGACCGTGCGCCATGACCTCAGCGAAGGCGACTACGATCAATGTCATGCCTGTCGTACGCCGATCAGTGTCGAAGACCGCGCGTCCGAGCACTATGTGGCCGGCATCAGTTGCCCGCATTGCTGGGATACGCTGAGCGAGAAAACCCGTCGCAGCGCCATTGATCGGCAGAAGCAGATCGAACTGGCCAAGGCGCGCAACCTGCCTCACCCGATCGGCTACAACTACAAGCAAACTCCTTCAGAGGCTTGAACCATGTCTGCCCAACGCCTGCTCTACGTGATGGACCCGATGTGCTCCTGGTGCTGGGGCTTTGCGCCGGTCGCCAACGCGCTGGTCGAGCAGGCGCAGGCGGCAGGGGTGGAGTTGCATCTGGTGGTGGGCGGTTTGCGCACCGGCAGCGGCTCCGCATTGGAGCCGACCACCCGGCGCTATATCCTTGAGCATTGGCAGGCCGTTACCCAGGCCACCGGCCAACCGTTCAAGACCGAAGGCGCGTTGCCTGACGGTTTTGTCTACGACACCGAGCCTGCGTGCCGGGCGCTGGTGACGGCGCGCAACCTGGCGCCGGATTGCGCGTGGAAACTGCTCGGGCTGATTCAACACGCGTTTTACGCCGAGGGCCGGGACGTCACCCACGCCAGTGTTCTGGTCGAGTTGGCCGAGCAGGCCGGTCTGCCGCGCATTGAGTTTGCTGCCGCGTTCGACCGTGCCGATCAGCACGCCGCGACCGCTGCCGATTTCACCTGGGTCCAGGACCTCGGCATCGCCGGATTCCCTACGCTGTTGGCCGAACGCAATGGTCAACTGGCGCTGTTGACCAATGGCTATCAACCGTTAAGTGAATTGTCGCCATTGCTCGGTCGCTGGCTGGAGCGCGCTGCCTGTGCATGACGTGCCCGATGACACGCCAGCTCCCAAGCGTGTCGATCGGCTGAGTTGGGCTGAAATCCGTCGCCTGGCCCTTCACCATAAAAAATCCCTGTGGATCGCCAATGGCGTGGCGGTATTGGCCACCCTGTGCAGCGTGCCGATTCCTTTGCTGCTGCCATTGCTGGTAGACGAAGTGCTGCTGGGTCACGGCGATTCCGCGCTGAAAATCATGAACCATGCGTTGCCTGAAGGCTGGCAGAAAGCGGCGGGCTACATCGGCCTGATGCTGCTGGTGACCTTTTTGCTGCGTTGTGGCGCCTTGCTGTTCAACGTGGTGCAGGCGAAGTTGTTCGCGGCGCTGGCCAAAGACATCGTGTATCGCATCCGCATACGGCTGATCGAACGGCTCAAGCGCATTTCCCTGGGTGAGTACGAAAGCCTGGGCAGCGGCACGGTGACCACGCACCTGGTCACGGACCTGGACACGCTGGACAAATTTGTCGGCGAGACACTCAGTCGATTCCTCGTGGCGATGCTGACCCTGGTCGGCACCGCGAGCATTCTGATCTGGATGCACTGGAAGCTGGCGCTGCTGATCATGCTGTTCAATCCGCTGGTGATCTACGCCACGGTGCAACTGGGCAAGCGGGTCAAGCACCTGAAGAAACTCGAGAACGACAGCACCTCGCGTTTCACCCAGGCCCTGACCGAGACCCTCGACTCGATTCAGGAAGTGCGTGCCGGCAACCGTCAGGGATTTTTCCTCGGGCGTCTGGGGCAGCGAGCCCGGGAAGTGCGCGATTACGCGGTGAATTCACAATGGAAGACCGATGCGTCGAACCGCGCCAGTGGCTTGCTGTTCCAGTTCGGCATCGATATTTTTCGCGCCGCGGCGATGCTCACCGTGTTGTTCTCCGACTTGTCCATCGGCCAGATGCTGGCGGTGTTCAGCTACCTGTGGTTCATGATCGGTCCGGTGGAGCAGCTGCTCAATTTGCAGTACGCCTATTACGCCGCCGGTGGTGCGCTGTCGCGGATCAACGAGCTGTTGGCCCGCGCCGATGAGCCGCAATACCCCGGCGGTGTCGATCCGTTCCAGGGACGCGACACCGTGGGCATCGAAGTCCAGGGCTTGAGTTTCGGATACGGCGACGAGTTGGTGTTGAACCAGATGGACCTGTCCATCGCCCCCGGTGAAAAAGTGGCGATCGTCGGTGCCAGTGGCGGTGGCAAGAGCACACTGGTGCAGTTGTTGCTGGGGTTGTACACGCCCCTTGCCGGGACCATCCGCTTTGGTGGCTCGACCCAGCAAGAGATCGGCCTGGAAACCGTGCGCGAAAACGTCGCCGTGGTCCTGCAACATCCCGCGCTGTTCAACGACACCGTGCGCGCCAACCTGACGATGGGCCGTGTACGCAGCGACGAGGCCTGCTGGCAAGCACTGGAAATAGCCCAGCTGAACCAAACTGTTCGAGAGTTGCCTGATGGTTTGGACAGCATCGTCGGACGTTCAGGTGTGCGTTTGTCCGGTGGCCAGCGGCAACGGCTGGCGATTGCGCGGATGGTGCTGGCCGAACCCAAGGTGGTGATTCTCGACGAGGCCACCTCGGCGCTGGACGCCGCCACCGAATACAACCTGCACCAGGCGCTGGCGCGGTTCCTGAGCAACCGCACCACGCTGATCATTGCGCACCGGTTGTCGGCGGTGAAGCAGGCCGATCGGGTGCTGGTGTTCGACGGCGGGCAAATTGCCGAGGATGGCGACCATCAGCAACTGATTGCCGAAGGTGGTTTATACGCCAAACTTTATGGGCATTTGCAGCAGCATTAATGACAGTTCGCGCGAAGTTGACGCCAGATTGCGCACAAATATGGCCGCTGGCTTGCCGGGATCGAATACGCACCCTAGTCTAGCTGTAGCGATCACGTTGGATGATGATCTGGCAGTGCTAATGCAAGGGACCTCATGAAGCAAAAGCGGACTCTCGGAACCCCAAGGTTGTTGGGCATCGTCTGGCCATTTATTGCCGTAGTGCTATTTCAAGCGCTGTTGGGCGGGGTCAGTCTTTATGTGCTTTCGGCGGTTCGCGGCTATGTTGCCGGGGAAAGCCTGTGGTCCAAGGGCCAGAAAGACGCCATCTATTACCTCAATCTCTACGCGGACAGTCGCGATGAGGCCATTTTCCTCAAGTACCAGAATGCCATTGCCGTACCGCAAGGTGGCCACGAATTGCGCGTGGCGTTGGATCACCAGCCACCGAATATCGAAGCCGCACGGGTGGCGATTCTCAAGGGTGGCAATCACCCCGATGACGTCTCCAGCCTGATCTGGCTGTACCTCAATTTCCGGCATTTCAGCTACCTGGAAAAAGCCATCGACCGCTGGACGGTGGGTGACGCGTACCTGGTGCAACTCGATAACGTCGCCCGGGAGATGCATCAGCGCATTACCGAAAGTCAGGCGTCGGACGCCGACATCAAGCGCTGGAAGGATCAGATATTTGCGATCAACGATGGTGTGACGCCTGCCGCCAAAGCCTTCAGCGATGCCTTGGGCGAGGGCTCGCGCTTGATTCTGCGCCTGTTGCTGGTGACCAACCTGGCCACGGCCCTGGGCTTGATTGCGTTGGCCCTGATGCGCACCCACAAACTGCTCAAGCAGCGCCATGCCTTTGCCGAAGCCCTGCAATTGGAGAAAGACCGCGCGCAGATCACCCTGCAATCCATTGGCGACGGGGTGATCACCACGGATGTCGACGGTGCAATCGCCTACATGAATCCCGCTGCCGAGGCGTTGACTCACTGGAAAGGCGAGCAGGCCGTCGGCTTGCCGCTGGCGGCCTTGTTCAATCTGCTGGATGACAATGCTCAAGCCGATGGCTTTACCTTGATCGAGCACATTTTGAGCGGACAGCTCAGCGGCGGCAGCGAACATTCCAAACTGATCCAGCGCCTGGATGGCAGCACCGTTTCGGTCACCCTGGTGGGGGCGCCGATCCGCAATGCCGACAAGGTCAGTGGCGCCGTGCTGGTGTTGCATGACATGACTCAGGAGCGGCAGTACATCGCCAATCTGTCCTGGCAGGCGACCCATGACGCCTTGACCGGGCTGGCCAATCGCCGCGAGTTCGAGTATCGCCTGGAGCAGGCGCTGCACAACCTGACGCGGTACGCCGGGCGCCACGCCTTGATGTTCCTTGACCTGGACCAGTTCAAACTGGTCAACGATACCTGCGGCCATGCTGCGGGAGACGAGCTGCTACGGCATATCTGCGCGCTGTTGCAATCGGGCCTGCGCGAAGGTGACACCCTGGCCCGGCTGGGCGGCGACGAGTTCGGCATTTTGCTGGAAAACTGTCCGCCTGAAGCGGCCGAGAAAATCGCCGAGAGCCTTCGCCATACCGTGCAGAACCTGCATTTTGTCTGGAAGGGCCGGCCATTCGTCACGACGGTGAGCATCGGGATGGTTCATGTTGCACAGAACCCGACCACCCTCGAAGCTTCGCTGCGTGCCGCTGATATGGCCTGTTACATGGCCAAGGAAAAGGGGCGTAACCGTGTTCAGGTGTATAACGCCGATGATTCGGAGCTGTCCCTGCGTTTCGGTGAGATGGCATGGGTACAGCGCCTGCACATGGCACTGGAAGAGGATCGCTTTTGCCTGTACTCACAGGAAATCGCACCCCTTGGACATACCGAACACGGCGGCGGGCATATAGAAATCCTGTTGCGTCTACATGATGAAGCCGGGCGCATGATATTGCCTGACAGTTTTATTCCGGCCGCCGAACGTTATGGCCTGATGACTGCACTTGATCGTTGGGTAGTGCAGAACGTCTTCAAGATTATTGCCCAATGTATAGCCGAAGAGCGCAAAGGTCCTTTGGCCATGTGTGCGATTAATCTGTCAGGCACTACTATCGGAGATGACGCGTTTCTGGACTTCCTGAAGGAACAGTTTGTTGTATGGGCAATTCCACCTGAAATGATTTGTTTTGAAATTACAGAAACCAGTGCAATTTCAAATCTGGGAAGTGCAATTAGATTTATCAATGAACTCAAAGGTTTAGGCTGCCATTTTTCATTGGATGACTTTTGCGCCGGGATGTCCTCATTCGCCTACTTGAAACATTTACCTGTAGACTTCTTGAAGATCGATGGAAGTTTCGTAAAGGACATGCTGGACGACCCGATTAACCGCGCCATGGTAGAAGTGATTAACCACATCGGCCATGTCATGGGTAAGCGTACGATTGCCGAGTTTGTAGAAACACCCCAGATCGAGCAGGCATTGCTGGAGATCGGGGTGGATTTCGCTCAAGGGTATGTCATTGAACGCCCGCATCTGTTTACCTGCGATAGTTTGCAAAGTCGTCCTGCCAGGCCTCAACCTTTGTTATTCAAGGCGCCTGGCACGTTCCGTTGAAATCTCTTGCTGATCCTAACAATCACAATCAAAAGGAGCCCGACAGTGATCGACACATTCAACCGAACCGGACCACTCATGGAAGCTGCAAGTTATCCCGTATGGGCGCAACAGCTCATCAAGGATTGCAGCGAGAGTAAGCGCCGGGTTGTCGAGCACGAACTGTATCAGCGCATGCGAGACAATAAGCTCAGCGCAAAGACCATGCGACAGTACCTTATTGGTGGCTGGCCCGTAGTTGAACAGTTCGCGTTATACATGGCACAAAACCTGACCAAGACTCGTTTTGCCCGCCATCCAGGTGAAGACATGGCGCGTCGCTGGTTGATGCGTAACATCCGTGTCGAACTTAACCATGCCGATTACTGGGTGAACTGGAGTCGCGCTCATGGTGTGAACCTGGAAGATCTTCAAGCGCAAGATGTTGCTCCTGAGTTGCACGCGTTAAGCCATTGGTGCTGGCATACCAGTTCGGCGGATTCGCTGATTGTCGCCATTGCCGCGACCAACTACGCCATCGAAGGCGCGACTGGGGAGTGGTCGGCACTGGTCTGCTCCAATGGGGTCTACGCGGCAGCGTTCCCTGAGGAAGATCGCAAGCGGGCCATGAAGTGGTTGAAGATGCACGCCCAGTACGACGATGCCCACCCATGGGAAGCGCTGGAAATCATCTGCACGCTGGCGGGCATGAACCCGAGCAAGTCCCTGCAAGTGGAGTTGCGCGAGGCTGTCTGCAAGAGCTACGACTATATGCACCTGTTTCTGGAGCGCTGCCTGCAACTGGAACACTCGGAAAAGGCTCCGGTCGCGCGTGAGCGCATGGTATTGGCGGAAAGCTGATCCATAGGCAACACACACCAAAAAAATGTGGGAGCGAGCCTGCTCGCGATAGCGGATTGTCAGTCAACATCATCGTTGAATGTCAGTCAGCATTCGCGAGCAAGCCCGCTCCCACATTGGTTATGTGACGCAGCTAAAAGTTTTAACCCGCCATGGCCAACCGGTTACGCCCTTCGCGCTTGGCGACATACAGCGCGCTGTCGGCCCGTCGCAACAAACTCTCGGCAGACTCGCCCGGCAGCAAGGTCGAGCAACCGAGGCTAACCGTCAGCTCGACCATATTGCCATCGGCTTTATAGTTTTGCGCCTGCGCGGCAAACCGCAGTCGTTCGCCGACCATGGCGGCGGCTTCACGGCTGGTGTTGGACAGCAGGATCAGGAACTCTTCGCCCCCAAACCGGAACACCATGTCCACATTGCGCAGCTGGTTTTTGATCGAGGCTGCGACAGCCTTCAGTACGTCATCGCCCGCACTGTGGCCGTAATTGTCGTTCACGTTTTTGAAGTGATCAATGTCCAGCATCAGTAGCGACAACGGCATCAAATGGCGTCGCGACATCTCTATTTCACGTTGCAAGGTCTGATCCATGGCGACGCGGTTGCCGGTGTCGGTCAATGGATCGCGCAGTGCACTTTGAGTCGCGGCACGGTAGAGCAGGGCGTTACGCATCGGGAACAGGAGAGTGGACAGCAACGACTCCAGATTGCCCTGTTCGTATTCGCTGAATCGCTGATTGCGGCGGAACACCAGTTCACCCAGGTTCTCGCCGTCATGGCTGAGGCTGTAGGTGACTGAATGATGGCCGCGCTGACCGAACTCCAGGCGCAAGTCGCTGGCCGGGTGCTGATAATTCAGCGCGTCCAGCGGTACGAGGCGCTGAATCTCGCGGAAGAAAAGTCCGAGAATACGTTGTGGCTCAAGACTGGTTTGCAGCTGCTGGCCGAGTTGCTGGCGCAATTGTGCAAGGCTGAATGGCCGCTCCAGAACGGGAGGTTGCTGACCAAAGCCCAGGCGTTGCAATTTGGCGCTGTCGAAGTCAATTGCGTTGGTCTGGGATGGTGATTTCATATGGCGTGAGCCCCTAAGCAGTAAGGCTGTCTTACAGGCTGGGTGAGAGCGGCTTTGGGCTGCGCGTCATACTGGTCCATCAGTCCCGTAGGACATTTGGCGCAAGTTTAGTCCGCTTTATCGAAGATTAGTAACCTATCGACTGCGGCGTCTGCCCGATTGCTTTCACACGGCGTGTCTGAGCAAATTTAGAGCGAAAGTCATGCCAATGAGTTCCTTCTAATAAAAAGCGTTCAAAATCAATGTTTTGAGAGGGTTTTGATGATTTTTTGCCCGGAAGGGCGACGGCGATTTGACTGAAGCGGGCATTGTTACAAGGCACTTTGAGTGTCGCGCCGGGAAATCGACGCGACACAAAAAGCGACGTGCGGTTGCTACTGAGCGTTAAAAGCCTGGCCGTTGATGCCCGTGCTGTCCGGGCCCATCAGGTAGAGGTAGACCGGCATGATCTCCTCGGGCGTCGGATTGTTCAGCGGATTTTCACCCGGGTAGGCCTGGGCGCGCATGCTGGTGCGGGTGGCGCCCGGGTTGATGCTGTTGGAGCGCACCGGTGCCACGGTGTCGACTTCGTCGGCCAGGGTTTGCATCAGGCCTTCGGTGGCGAACTTGGACACGCCATAAGCGCCCCAATACGCACGACCCTTGCGACCAACGCTGCTGGAGGTGAACACCACCGAAGCGTCCTGTGACAGCTTGAGCAAAGGCAGCAAGGTGCTGGTGAGCATGAACATGGCGTTGACGTTAACGTGCATGACGCGCATGAAGTTCTCGCCTGACAGCTGCTCGATCGGCGTGCGCGGACCAATGATCGACGCGTTATGCAGCAAACCGTCGAGGTGGCCGAACTCTGTTTCGATCATCGCGGCCAGCTCGTCGTACTGATGAGGCAGAGCGGTTTCGAGGTTGAACGGGATTACCGCAGGTTGCGGATGCCCGGCCGCTTCGATCTCGTCATAGACCTGAGTCAGGTTGGCTTCGGTCTTGCCCAGCAGCAATACGGTTGCGCCATGGGCGGCGTAGGTTTTCGCAGCCGCAGCGCCAATGCCGCGACCTGCGCCGGTGACCAGGATGACCCGGTCCTTGAGCAATTCAGGGCGGGCGGAATAATCAAACATAAGAAACCTCACAACAATTCAACACAAAGGCGGACACCGAACCTGTGGCGAGGGAGCTTGCTCCCGCTCGGCTGCGAAGCAGTCGTCAAATCAGCAGATATGGTGTGCCTGACAGAATGCGGTTGTAGATAGAGGGGACGCTTCGCGCCCCAGCGGGAGCAAGCTCCCTCGCCACAAAATCTGCGGTGCCTAGCAGCTACAGAGGGCGCTATCCAAAACCTTGCGCAACTCCAGCGGATGATCAACCACCACATCCGCCCCCCAATGCCGCGGGTTGTCGTCCGGGTGAATGTACCCATAGGTCACGGCAGCCGTTTTGGTGCCGGCATCGCGACCGGACTCGATATCGCGCAGATCATCGCCCACAAACAGCACGCTGGCCGGGTCCAGGTTGAGCATCTTGCACGCCAGGATCAGCGGCTCAGGGTCCGGCTTGCTGTTCTTCACATGGTCCGGGCAAATCAGCAGCGCCGAGCGGTCAGCCAGCCCCAGTCGTTGCATGATCGGTTCGGCGAAGCGCACAGGCTTGTTGGTCACCACGCCCCAGATCAGGTTGGCCTTTTCAATGTCGGCCAGTAGCTCGCCCATGCCGTCGAACAGCTTGCTGTGAACCGCGCAATCCTTGAGGTAGCGCTCGAGGAACTCCAGGCGCAGTGCTTCAAATCCTGGGGATTCCGGGTCCATGGAGAAGGTCACGGCGACCATCGCCTTGGCGCCGCCGGAAATCTCGTCGCGGATGTGTTTGTCGTTCACCGGCGGCAAGCCGCGATCGGCGCGCATCGCCTGGCAGATGGCAATGAAGTCCGGCGCGGTGTCGAGCAGCGTGCCGTCCATGTCGAAAAGGACTGCTCTGATACGCATCGGCTTATTCCTCCCGCAGGGTCTGGATCATGTAGTTGACGTCCACATCGGCCGCCAGTTTGTAGTGCTTGGTCAGCGGGTTGTAAGTCAGCCCGATGATGTCCTTGACGGTCAGGCCGGCCATGCGGCTCCAGGCACCCAACTCGGAAGGGCGGATGAATTTCTTGAAGTCGTGAGTGCCGCGTGGCAGCAGCTTCATGATGTATTCAGCGCCGACGATGGCGAACAGATACGCCTTCGGATTGCGGTTGATGGTGGAGAAAAACACCTGGCCGCCCGGTTTGACCATTTTGAAGCAGGCGCGGATAACCGAAGACGGATCCGGTACGTGCTCGAGCATTTCCAGGCAGGTAACCACGTCGAACTGCTCGGGCATTTCTTCTGCCAGTGCTTCGGCGGTGATCTGCCGGTATTCGACGCTCACCCCGGATTCCAGCTGATGCAATTGCGCGACCGCCAAGGGTGCTTCGCCCATGTCGATGCCCATGACAGTAGCACCGCGCTGGGCCATGGCTTCACTGAGAATGCCGCCACCGCAGCCCACATCGAGGACTTTCTTGCCGGCCAGGTTGACCCGCTCGTCAATCCAGTTGACCCGCAGCGGGTTGATGTCGTGCAGCGGTTTGAACTCGCTTTCGCGGTCCCACCAGCGATGGGCCAGGGCTTCGAATTTGGCGATTTCGGCGTAGTCGACGTTGCTCATGGTTTAAGTCCTCTGAAACTTGAAAAATCCTGTTGCCCCGGTGTTCAGTCCGGGGGGCTTACTATTCGGTGTGGCCGCTGATGCGTTGACCCCAGGCCTTGGCGGTGGCGCAGAGCTGTTCTTCGTCCAGGCGGGTCAGGCGACGGTCGTCGAGCAGTTGCTTGCCGGCGACCCACAGGTGTTTCACGCAGTCCCGGCCGGTGGCGTATATAAGTTGCGAAACCGGATCGTAGACCGGCTGCTGTGCCAGGCCCGACAGGTCGAACGCCACGATGTCCGCCGCTTTGCCGACTTCCAGCGAGCCGACTTCAGCCTCGATCCCCAGCGCGCGGGCGCCGTTGAGCGTGGCCATACGCAGCGCGCGATGGGCGTCCAGCGCGGTGGCCGAGCCGGCGACAGCCTTGGCCAGCAACGCGGCGGTGCGGGTTTCGCCGAGCAAATCGAGGTCATTATTACTGGCCGCGCCATCGGTGCCGACGGCGACGTTGACGCCGGCCTGCCACAGGCGCTCGACCGGGCAGAAGCCGCTGGCCAGCTTGAGGTTGGATTCCGGGCAATGAATCACACTGGTGTTGCTTTCTACCAGCAACACCAGGTCTTCATCGCTGATTTGGGTCATGTGAACCGCCTGGAAGCGCGGCCCGAGCAGGCCAAGGCGCCCGAGTCGAGCCAGTGGGCGTTCACCGCGCTGCTCGACCGATTGCTGCACTTCGAAAGCGGTTTCGTGGACATGCATGTGAATCGAGGCGTCCAGTTCTTCGGCGATCACCCGGATTTTTTCCAGGTTTTCGTCGCCCACGGTATAGGGCGCATGGGGGCCGAACGTGACTTTGATGCGTTCGTGGTGCTTGAGATCGCCGAACAGTTCGACGCCCTGACGAATGGCCTCATCCGCCGTGCTGGCACCTGGAATCGGGAAGTCGAGGATCGGAATCGCGATCTGTGCGCGAATACCGCTGTTATGCACGCGCTCGCTGGCAACCTTCGGGAAGAAATACATGTCAGAGAAGCAGGTGATGCCACCTTTTATCTGCTCGGCGATGGCCAGGTCAGTACCATCGCGGACGAACGCTTCATCGACCCACTTGGCCTCGGCCGGCCAAATGTGGTTTTCCAGCCAGGTCATCAGCGGCAGATCGTCGGCCAGGCCCCGGAACAGTGTCATCGCCGCATGCCCGTGGGCATTGATCAGGCCGGGGCTGAGCAACATGTCCGGCAACTCACGCACTTCAGTTGCGTTAAGCTTCAGCGCAGCCGCCCGCGGGCCGATAAACACGATGCGCCCGTCGCGAATGCCCAGGCCGTGCTCTTTGAGGACAACACCAGCGGGTTCGACGGGTACCAGCCAGGTCGGCAGCAATAACAGGTCGAGCGCAGCGGCAGTGTTCGGCATCGAGGGTCGGTTCCAGTGCTTTTGTAAAGGATGGCGAAGTATACCCGAGCGTCTTCGCGGGGGGATCGCTATAATCGGCGGCTTTTGTTCATGAGTGCGGGGTGTGGGATGCGCGATCGACTGTTGGCTGCGGAGAAGGTGAAGGCCATCGATTGGCGTGATGGCGCCCTGTACCTGCTGGACCAGCGTATTTTGCCGTTCGAGGAAACGTGGATCGCCTACACCAGCGCCGCTGGCGTGGCCGAGGCCATTCGCTCGATGGTAGTGCGCGGCGCGCCGGCGATTGGCATCAGTGCCGCGTATGCCATGGTGCTTGCAGCCCGCGCCCGAATTGCCGAGGGCGGTGACTGGCAGGCAGCGTGGGAAGAGGATTACGCGTTGCTGGCCGATTCTCGTCCAACGGCGGTGAATCTGTTCTGGGCCTTGGCCCGCATGCGTGATCGCCTTGATCGTCTCAAGGGCAATGCCGACCCTTTGGCGGCGCTGGAGGCGGAGGCCATCGCCATTCATGAAAGCGATCGCGAAGCCAACCTGACCATGGCGCAACTGGGTGTGGACCTGATCCGCAAGCACCAGGGTAACGCCCAGGCAATCCTGACCCATTGCAACACCGGCGCACTGGCCACCGGCGGCTTTGGCACGGCGCTGGGGGTGATTCGCGGGGCCTTTATCGAAGGCATGGTCGAGCGCGTTTACGCCGATGAAACCCGCCCATGGCTGCAAGGTTCGCGATTGACCGCGTGGGAATTGGCCAATGAAGGCATCCCCGTGACCGTCAACGCCGACTCCGCCGCTGCGCACATCATGAAAACCAAAGGCGTGACCTGGGTGATCGTCGGCGCGGACCGGATCACCGCCAATGGCGACGTGGCCAACAAGATCGGTACTTATCAGCTGGCGGTCAACGCCATGCACCACGGCGTGCGTTTCATGGTGGTGGCGCCGAGTTCGACCATCGACATGAACCTGGCCAGCGGCGACGAGATTCCTATTGAAGAACGCGATGGTCGCGAGTTGCTGGAAGTCGGCGGCAATCGGGTAGGAGCGGATGTCGATGCGTTCAACCCGGTGTTCGACGTGACCCCGGCGGACCTGATCGATGCGATCGTCACCGAGAAAGGCATCGTCGAACGCCCGGATACCGCGAAAATGGCGCAGTTGATGTGCCGTAAGCGCCTGCATTGAGAGCGTCCGGCGCCTTGTGAATCGCCATCGCCAGCAGGCTGGCTCCCACAGGTTTTGTGATCGACACCGATCCTGTGGGAGCCAGCCTGCTGGCGATGAGGCCCTCAAAGTCAATAAACATCCGTAATTCAGCTGCCAATTCTACATTCGGAGCGGCTCTAAGCCTCTCTGGTCCCCTTTCAGCCTGTCACCAGTCAACTAACTACACTCCATGCGCATCTGGGGGATAGGTGCGTGGCGGCTCTTGTGATAACATCCGGCGTTTTCCGAGGCAGTCCCACGGGGTTGTCTTTACTGCGCAAATCCATGGTTCATCTTGTTGATTTGTCGTAAGTCGGTGCATGGCACTCAGCCTGCAGCGGCGAGCTTCGTTCGTCCCATATGGATGTGACGAAGTTTCACCAGAAAAAGGAATCGAGCTTCTCATGGGCGAACTGGCCAAAGAAATCCTCCCGGTCAATATCGAAGACGAGCTGAAGCAGTCCTACCTCGACTACGCAATGAGCGTAATCGTCGGGCGGGCCCTGCCGGATGCGCGCGATGGCTTGAAGCCCGTGCACCGGCGTGTGCTGTTCGCGATGAGCGAGCTGGGCAACGACTTCAACAAGCCGTACAAGAAATCTGCCCGTGTTGTCGGTGACGTAATCGGTAAGTATCACCCGCACGGTGATACCGCGGTCTACGACACCATCGTCCGGATGGCGCAGCCATTCTCGCTGCGCTACCTGCTGGTAGACGGCCAGGGCAACTTCGGTTCAGTGGACGGCGACAACGCCGCCGCCATGCGATACACCGAAGTGCGCATGACCAAGCTGGCGCACGAGCTGCTGGCTGACCTGCACAAAGAAACCGTGGACTGGGTGCCGAACTACGACGGCACCGAAATGATCCCGGCGGTCATGCCGACCCGTATCCCCAACCTTTTGGTCAACGGCTCCAGCGGTATCGCCGTGGGCATGGCGACCAACATCCCGCCGCACAACCTCGGTGAAGTCATCGACGGTTGCCTGGCCCTCATCGACAACCCTGAGTTGACCATCGATGAGCTGATGCAATACATCCCCGGCCCGGACTTCCCGACCGCCGCGATCATCAACGGTCGCGCCGGCATCATCGAAGCCTACCGCACCGGTCGCGGGCGCATTTACATGCGCGCCCGCTCGATGATCGAAGACATCGACAAGGTCGGTGGCCGTCAGCAGATCGTCATCACCGAACTCCCTTACCAGCTGAACAAGGCCCGTCTGATCGAGAAGATCGCCGAGCTGGTAAAAGAGAAGAAGCTCGAAGGCATCACCGAACTGCGCGACGAGTCCGACAAGGACGGTATGCGCGTTGTGATCGAGCTGCGTCGCGGCGAAGTGCCTGAGGTGATCCTCAACAACCTCTACGCCCAGACCCAGCTGCAAGCCGTATTCGGTATCAACATCGTTGCGCTGATCGACGGCCGTCCGCGGATCCTGAACCTCAAGGATCTTCTGGAAGCCTTCGTTCGTCACCGTCGCGAAGTCGTTACCCGTCGTACCGTGTTCGAACTGCGCAAAGCGCGCGAACGTGGCCACATCCTGGAAGGTCAAGCGGTTGCCCTGTCGAACATCGACCCGGTCATCGCCCTGATCAAGGCTTCGCCGACGCCGTCGGAAGCCAAGGAAGCGCTGATCAAGACCGCGTGGGAATCTTCCGCTGTGGTCGCGATGGTTGAGCGCGCCGGTGCCGACTCTTGCCGTCCGGAGACCCTGGACCCGCAATACGGTCTGCGCGAAGGCAAATACTTCCTGTCGCCGGAACAGGCACAAGCCATTCTGGAACTGCGTCTGCACCGCCTGACCGGTCTGGAACATGAAAAGCTGCTGGCCGAGTATCAAGAGATCCTCAACCAGATCGGCGAGCTGATCCGCATCCTCAGCAGCGCCACGCGCCTGATGGAAGTGATCCGCGAAGAGCTGGAAGTGATCCGTGCCGAATACGGCGACGTGCGCCGCACCGAGATTCTCGATGCCCGTCTCGACCTGACCCTGGGTGACATGATCCCGGAAGAAGAGCGCGTCGTGACCATCTCCCACGGTGGCTACGCCAAGACCCAGCCGTTGGCTGCGTACCAGGCTCAGCGTCGTGGCGGTAAAGGCAAATCGGCGACCGGCGTGAAGGATGAGGACTACATTGCTCACCTGCTGGTCGCCAACAGCCACACCACGCTGCTGCTGTTCTCCAGCAAAGGCAAAGTGTACTGGCTGAAAACCTACGAAATTCCCGAAGCGTCCCGCGCTGCCCGTGGTCGTCCGTTGGTCAACCTGCTGCCGCTGGACAGTGATGAATACATCACCACCATGCTGCCGGTCGAGGAATACACCGAAGGTCACTTCATCTTCATGGCCACTGCCAAAGGCACCGTGAAGAAGACCCCGCTGGAATCCTTCAGCCGTCAACGCAGCGTCGGCTTGATCGCGCTGGAACTGGACGAAGGTGACGTACTGATTTCTGCGGCCATTACCGATGGCGAGCGCGAAGTCATGCTGTTCTCCGACGGCGGCAAGGTCACTCGCTTCAAGGAAACCGACGTTCGCGCCATGGGCCGTACCGCTCGCGGTGTCCGCGGCATGCGCCTGCCGGAAGGCCAGAAGCTGATTTCCATGCTGATCCCGGAAGAAGGCAGCGAGATCCTTACGGCTTCGGCCCGTGGTTTCGGCAAGCGCACGGCGATCTCCGAGTTCCCTGAGTACAAACGTGGCGGTCAGGGCGTTATCGCCATGGTCAGCAACGACCGTAACGGCCGTCTGGTCGGCGCAGTCCAGGTGCTCGATGGCGAGGAAATCATGTTGATCTCCGACCAGGGCACCCTGGTGCGTACCCGTGTCGACGAAGTCTCCAGTCTGGGCCGTAACACCCAGGGCGTAACCCTGATCAAACTGGCCAGTGATGAAACGCTGGTCGGTCTGGAGCGAGTTCAGGAGCCGTCGGAAGTCGAGGGCGAAGAGCTTGAGGGTGAAGAGGGTGAAGAGGGTGCGGTGTTCGACGGCGAAGTCGTGATCGACGACGTTGTTGAAGATCAGCAACTCGACGCCGCTGCTGACGAAGAGCCACAAGAGTAAGTGGACAAACAGGGGGCGGATGAAAATTCGCCCCCTTGTTGTTTGTCCGGACGAAAAATTCGAAATCGGTGGAGATCCCCTTGTGGGAGCGAGCCTGCTCGCGATGCAGGCGCTGCGGTACCTCAGAAACACCGCGGTGATGCATTCGCGAGCAGGCTCGCTCCCACAGATGTTTTGCTTTAGCAGGGATCTGTGTCGATTGATGTTGTGATTTATTGCGTGATTACCACCAAATCAGAGCGAGATTGGATGTGAGCAAGAGAGCCTATAACTTCTGTGCCGGTCCTGCGGCACTTCCCGAAGCTGTCCTGCAGCGCGCCCAGGGTGAACTCCTTGATTGGCACGGCAAAGGACTGTCGGTCATGGAAATGAGTCATCGCAGTGATGAGTTCGTGTCCATCGCCACCAAGGCCGAGCAGGATCTGCGTGATCTGCTGAATATCCCCTCGAACTATAAAGTGCTGTTTCTGCAAGGTGGCGCCAGCCAGCAATTTGCTCAGATCCCTCTGAACCTGTTGCCGGAAAGCGGCACCGCCGACTATATCGACACCGGTATCTGGTCGCAGAAAGCCATCGAAGAAGCGTCGCGCTACGGTAACGTCAACGTTGCCGCCACCGCCAAGCCTTACGACTATTTCGCGATTCCCGGTCAGAACGAATGGAACCTGTCGAAAGACGCGGCCTACGTTCACTACGCGCCGAACGAAACCATTGGCGGTCTGGAATTCAACTGGGTCCCGGAAACCGGTGACGTCCCGCTGGTCGCCGACATGTCCTCGGACATCCTCTCGCGTCCGATCGATGTTTCGCGCTTCGGCATGATCTACGCCGGCGCACAGAAAAACATCGGCCCGAGCGGCATCGTCGTCAACATCGTTCGCGAAGACCTGTTGGGTCACGCCCGTTCCCTGTGCCCGACCATGCTCAACTACAAGGTCGCGGCCGATAACGGCTCGATGTACAACACGCCGCCAACCCTGGCCTGGTATCTGTCGGGTCTGGTATTCGAATGGCTGAAAGAGCAGGGTGGTGTTGAAGCCATCGGCAAGCTCAACGAAGTGAAGCAGCGCACGCTGTACGACTTCATTGACGCCAGCGGCTTGTACAGCAACCCGATCAACAAGTCGGATCGCTCGTGGATGAACGTGCCGTTCCGCCTGGCTGACGATCGTCTCGACAAGCCATTCCTGGTCGGTGCCGAAGAGCGTGGCCTGCTGAACCTCAAGGGTCACCGTTCCGTGGGCGGCATGCGTGCCTCCATCTATAACGCCGTCGACATCGTTGCGGTCAACGCACTGATTTCGTACATGGCAGAGTTCGAGAAGGAACACGGCTAATGTCTGAGCAAGAACTCAAGGCACTGCGCGTTCGCATTGATGCTCTGGACACCAAAGTCCTGGAGCTGATCAGCGAGCGCGCACGCTGCGCCCAGGAAGTTGCGCGAGTAAAGATGGCCTCGCTGGCCGAAGGCGAAGTGCCGGTGTTCTATCGTCCTGAGCGTGAAGCTCAGGTGCTCAAGCGCGTGATGGAGCGTAACCAGGGACCGCTGGGCAACGAAGAGATGGCGCGTTTGTTCCGCGAAATCATGTCCTCGTGCCTGGCCCTCGAACAGCCGCTGAAAGTGGCTTACCTCGGCCCTGAAGGCACCTTCACCCAAGCCGCAGCCATGAAGCACTTCGGTCACGCCGTGATCAGCAAACCGATGGCGGCGATCGACGAAGTGTTCCGCGAAGTGGCGGCCGGTGCGGTGAATTTTGGCGTGGTCCCGGTGGAAAACTCCACCGAAGGCGCGGTCAACCACACGCTAGACAGCTTCCTCGAACACGACATGGTCATCTGTGGCGAAGTCGAGTTGCGGATCCACCATCACTTGCTGGTCGGTGAAAACACCAAGACCGACAGCATCAGCCGCATCTACTCCCACGCCCAGTCCCTGGCCCAGTGCCGCAAGTGGCTGGACGCGCACTACCCGAATGTCGAGCGCGTGGCGGTTTCGAGTAACGCCGAAGCGGCCAAGCGGGTCAAGGGTGAGTGGAACTCGGCGGCGATTGCCGGCGACATGGCGGCAGGCCTGTACGGGCTGACCCGTCTGGCCGAGAAAATCGAGGATCGCCCGGACAACTCCACGCGCTTCCTGATGATCGGCAGCCAGGAAGTGCCGCCGACCGGCGATGACAAGACCTCGATCATCGTCTCCATGAGCAACAAGCCCGGTGCGCTCCACGAGTTGCTGGTGCCGTTCCACGACAATGGCATCGACCTGACGCGAATCGAGACGCGTCCTTCGCGCAGCGGTAAATGGACCTACGTGTTCTTCATCGACTTCGTCGGCCACCACCGTGATCCGTTGATCAAAGGTGTATTGGAAAAGATCAGTCAGGAAGCAGTAGCACTCAAAGTGCTGGGTTCCTACCCGAAAGCAGTTCTCTAAGGGGTAGCAAATGAGTGGTGACTTCCTCGCTCTGGCACAGCCGGGCGTGCAACAACTTTCGCCTTATGTTCCGGGCAAACCCGTGGACGAACTGGCGCGCGAGCTGAACATCGATCCAGCCAGAATCATCAAGCTGGCCAGCAATGAAAACCCGTTGGGCGCCAGTCCAAAGGCGCTGGCGGCCATTCGCGAAGAACTGGCCGATCTGACCCGCTATCCGGACGGCAACGGTTTTGCGCTCAAGACCCTGCTGGCCGAGCAGTGCCGCGTCGAGCTGAGTCAGGTGACGCTGGGCAACGGTTCCAACGACATTCTGGAGCTGGTGGCGCGCGCTTATCTGGCGCCCGGCCTGAACGCAGTGTTCAGCGAGCATGCCTTTGCGGTCTATCCGATCGTCACGCAAGCCGTCGGCGCTACGGCCAAAGTGATCCCGGCCAAAGACTGGGGTCATGATCTGTCGGCCATGCTGGCCGCGATCGATGCCGATACCCGTGTGGTGTTCATCGCCAATCCGAACAACCCGACCGGGACCTGGTTCGGTGCCGAAGCGCTGGACGAATTCCTGCAGGACGTACCGGAACACGTGCTGGTGGTGCTGGACGAGGCCTACATCGAATACGCCGAAGGTGGCGACTTGCCGGATGGCCTGGACTTCCTGGCGGCGTACCCGAACCTGCTGGTCTCGCGCACGTTCTCCAAGGCTTATGGCCTGGCGGCGCTGCGGGTCGGTTATGGCTTGTCCACCGCCGTGGTCGCCGATGTGCTGAACCGCGTACGTCAGCCGTTCAACGTGAACAGCCTGGCCCTGGCCGCTGCGTGCGCTGCGCTGCAAGACACCGATTACCTGGCTGAAAGCCGCCGCATGAACGAATCCGGCATGCAGCAACTGGAAGCGGGTTTCCGTGAGCTGGGGCTGAGCTGGATTCCGTCCAAAGGCAACTTCATCTGCGTCGATATGGGGCAGGTCGCTGCGCCAATTTTCCAGGGGTTGTTGCGCGAAGGCATGATCGTGCGTCCGGTGGCCAACTACGGCATGCCGAACCATCTGCGCATCACCATCGGTTTGCCGGCTGAAAACAGCCGCTTCCTTGAGGCGCTGACCAAGGTTCTGGCTCGTGGTTGATGTCACTGCACTGCAATCTGCTGAACCTATGATCGGTCGCCTGGTGGTGGTCGGTCTAGGGTTGATCGGCGGTTCGTTTGCCAAGGGGCTGCGAGAAAGTGGCCTGTGTCGCGAAGTGGTCGGGGTCGATCTCGACCCGCAATCGCGCAAGCTGGCGGTTGAGCTGGGCGTGGTGGATCGCTGTGAAGAAGACCTGGCAGTTGCTTGCCAGGGCGCAGACGTGATTCAGCTCGCCGTGCCGATTCTCGCCATGGAAAAAATGCTTGGCCGATTGGCCGGCATGGACCTGGGGCAAGCGATCCTGACAGACGTCGGCAGTGCCAAAGGCAACGTGGTGCGTGCTGCGACTGAAGCATTTGGCGGCATGCCTGCGCGATTCGTGCCGGGTCACCCGATTGCCGGTTCCGAGCAGAGCGGGGTGGAAGCCTCCAATGCCGAACTGTTCCGTCGCCATAAAGTGATTTTGACGCCGCTGGATCAAACCGATCCGGCTGCGCTGGCCGTGGTCGACCGTTTGTGGCGCGAATTGGGCGCCGATGTCGAACACATGCAGGTCGAGCGTCACGACGAAGTGTTGGCGGCGACCAGCCATTTGCCGCACCTGTTGGCGTTCGGTCTGGTCGATTCGTTGGCCAAGCGCAATGAAAACCTTGAGATCTTCCGTTACGCTGCCGGCGGTTTCCGCGATTTCACAAGAATCGCGGGTAGCGACCCGGTCATGTGGCACGACATCTTCCTCGCCAACCGCGAAGCTGTCCTGCGCACACTTGATACATTTCGCAGCGACCTCGACGCCTTGCGCGACGCGGTCGATGCAGGGGATGGGCACCAATTGTTGGGCGTTTTTACTCGCGCTCGGGTTGCCCGCGAACATTTCAGTAAAATCCTGGCACGCCGGGCTTATGTGGACGCTATGAACTCCAACGACCTGATTTTCCTGGCACAACCTGGTGGCCGCCTGACTGGGCGGATTCGCGTACCGGGCGATAAATCGATTTCCCACCGTTCGATCATGCTCGGCTCCCTGGCCGAAGGCGTCACCGAAGTGGAAGGTTTCCTTGAGGGCGAAGACGCTCTGGCAACCTTGCAAGCCTTCCGTGACATGGGCGTGGTGATCGAAGGTCCGCACCACGGCCGCGTGACCATTCACGGCGTCGGCCTGCATGGCCTGAAGCCTGCGCCGGGCCCGATCTATCTGGGCAACTCCGGCACCTCGATGCGTCTGCTGTCGGGTCTGCTGGCTGCGCAGGACTTCGACAGCACGCTGACTGGCGATGCTTCGCTGTCCAAGCGCCCGATGAATCGCGTGGCCAATCCGCTGCGTGAAATGGGCGCCGTGATCGAGACCGCCGCCGAAGGTCGTCCGCCGATGACCATCCGTGGCGGCAACAAGCTCAAAGGCCTGACTTACACCATGCCGATGGCCAGTGCTCAGGTTAAATCCTGCCTGTTGCTGGCCGGCCTGTACGCCGAAGGCAAGACCACCGTCACCGAGCCGGCTCCGACTCGTGATCACACCGAGCGCATGCTGCGTGGCTTCGGCTACCCGGTCAGTGTCAACGGTGCTACCGCTTCGGTCGAATCCGGCCACAAGCTGACGGCGACCCACATTGAAGTACCGGGCGATATTTCTTCTTCCGCGTTCTTCCTGGTGGCCGCTTCGATCGCTGAAGGTTCGGAACTGGTGCTTGAGCACGTCGGCATCAACCCGACCCGTACCGGCGTGATCGACATTCTGCGTCTGATGGGCGCTGACATCACCCTGGAAAACCAGCGTGAAGTCGGCGGCGAGCCTGTAGCTGACCTACGCGTACGTGCAGCTAAACTCAAAGGTATCGAGATTCCCGAAGCGCTGGTTCCTCTGGCCATCGACGAATTCCCGGTGCTGTTCGTGGCCGCGGCCTGTGCCGAAGGGCGAACCGTATTGCGCGGCGCCGAAGAGCTGCGAGTCAAGGAGTCGGATCGTATCCAGGTCATGGCCGATGGCTTGTTGGCGCTGGGCGTCAAGTGCGAACCGACCCCGGACGGCATCATCATCGACGGCGGCCTGATCGGCGGCGGCGAAGTGCATGGTCACGGCGATCACCGGATTGCCATGGCCTTCAGCGTGGCTTCGCTGCGCGCCACCGCACCGATCCGCATCCATGACTGTGCCAACGTCGCGACGTCGTTCCCGAACTTCCTGGCGCTGTGCGCGCAGGTCGGCATCCGTGTTGCACAAGAGGCTCAGTCGTGAATATCAAGCCACCGGTCATCACCATCGACGGGCCTAGCGGTTCGGGCAAGGGCACTATTGCCGGAATTCTGGCCAAGCGCCTGGGCTGGTGCCTGCTGGATTCCGGTGCGTTGTACCGCCTGCTGGCATTCGCTGCGCGTAATCATGGCGTCGACCTGACCAATGAGGAGTCGCTCAAACTGCTGGCCGCTCATCTGGACGTGCAGTTCGTCGGAGCGACCGAAGGTCATCCGCAGCGAATCATCCTCGAAGGTGACGATGTCACCGACGATTTGCGCAATGAACAGGTCGGCGCATGGGCTTCCCAGGTGGCTGCCTTGCCGGCCGTTCGTGATGCTCTGCTTCAGCGTCAGCGGGCATTTCAGGAGTCTCCAGGTCTGGTCGCCGATGGTCGCGACATGGGCACGGTAGTTTTCCCGGACGCGCCACTGAAGATATTCCTCACTGCCAGTGCCGAGGAGCGTGCGCGCCGTCGATACTTGCAGTTGAAGGGCAAAGTCGATGGTGTTAGTCTGTCGAGTCTGCTAGATGAGATACGTGCACGCGATGAGCGTGACACCCAGCGAGCGGTAGCCCCGCTCAAGCCGGCGGCTGACGCCATACAGCTGGATTCCACGGAATTATCCATCGATCAGGTGCTGGAACGCATCATGAGCGAGATCGCACTCCGCGATATCGCCGGGTGACCAAGAAGCGACCCAGGGGACCAGTCATAGTCCTGCGTTGTTTCTTTAAATGAACGTAACCCACGTCGTCTGGGATGTGGAGATGGGCGTATTCTTCGCCCTTATACTCAGGAATTAAAATGAGCGAAAGCTTTGCGGAACTCTTTGAAGAAAGCCTAAAAACCCTGAACCTTCAGGCAGGCTCCATCATCACCGGTGTTATCGTTGATATCGATTACCAAGCTCGCTGGGTAACCGTTCACGCTGGCCTGAAGTCTGAAGCACTCATCCCGCTTGAGCAGTTCTACAACGATGCTGGCGAACTGACTATCAACGTCGGTGACGAAGTTCACGTTGCTCTGGACTCGGTTGAAGACGGCTTTGGTGAAACCAAGCTGTCCCGTGAAAAAGCCAAGCGCGCTGAATGCTGGATTGTTCTGGAAGCAGCCTTCGCAGCCGAAGAAGTGGTCAAGGGCGTTATCAACGGTAAGGTTAAAGGCGGCTTCACTGTCGACGTTAACGGCATCCGTGCGTTCCTGCCAGGTTCTCTGGTTGACGTTCGTCCAGTGCGCGACACCACGCACCTGGAAGGCAAAGAGCTGGAATTCAAGGTCATCAAGCTTGACCAGAAACGCAACAACGTTGTCGTTTCCCGTCGTAGCGTCCTCGAAGCCGAGAACTCCGCCGAGCGTGAAGCTCTGCTGGAATCCCTGCAGGAAGGCCAACAAGTCAAAGGTATCGTCAAGAACCTCACCGATTACGGCGCATTCGTCGATCTGGGTGGCGTCGATGGCCTGCTGCACATTACCGACATGGCTTGGAAGCGTATCAAGCATCCTTCCGAAATCGTCAACGTTGGCGACGAGATCGATGTCAAGGTTCTGAAGTACGATCGCGAACGCAATCGTGTTTCCCTGGGCCTGAAGCAACTGGGCGAAGATCCATGGGTTGCTATCAAAGCCCGTTACCCAGAAAGCACTCGCGTTACCGCTCGTGTAACCAACCTGACCGACTACGGCTGCTTCGCTGAGCTGGAAGAAGGCGTTGAAGGCCTGGTACACGTTTCCGAAATGGACTGGACCAACAAGAACATCCACCCTTCGAAAGTCGTACAAGTCGGCGACGAAGTGGAAGTTATGGTTCTGGACATCGACGAAGAGCGTCGTCGTATTTCCCTCGGCATCAAGCAGTGCAAATCTAACCCATGGGAAGATTTCTCTGGCCAGTTCAACAAGGGCGATAAAATCTCCGGCACCATCAAGTCGATCACCGATTTCGGTATCTTCATTGGTCTGGACGGCGGCATCGACGGTCTGGTTCACCTGTCCGACATCTCCTGGAACGAAGTGGGCGAAGAAGCCGTTCGCCGCTTCAAGAAGGGCGACGAGCTGGACACCGTTATCCTGTCGGTTGACCCAGAGCGCGAGCGTATCTCCCTGGGTATCAAGCAACTGGAAAGCGATCCGTTCTCCGAGTACGTTCAAGAGAACGACAAAGGCGCAATCGTTAAAGGCATCGTGAAAGAAGTTGACGCTAAAGGCGCCATCATCACTCTGGCCGACGATATCGAAGCGACTCTGAAAGCCTCCGAAATCAGCCGTGACCGCGTTGAAGACGCGCGCAACGTTCTGAAAGAAGGCCAGGAAGTAGAAGCCAAGATCATCAGCGTTGACCGCAAGAGCCGTGTAATCCAGCTCTCCATCAAGTCGAAAGACGATGCTGAAGAGAAAGAAGCAATCCAGAGCCTGCGCGACAAGCCAGCTTCGGATACCGCTGCTCCTGGTCCTACCACTCTGGGCGACCTGTTGCGTGCACAAATGGAAAAACAGAACTAAGTTCTGTCAGACCATAGAAAAAGGGCGACTTCGGTCGCCCTTTTTTGTGCCTGGGATTTGGTGAATCTATTGATTCGGTTTCATCACGATGCTGGCCGTGAAACCAATCGCCCCCGCAAGCTGTCTCTTTCTGTAATCGGATCAATCGTTTATTTGCAGCTAGTCTTTAGCCTGAAGCAAACGACCGTCAGGCAGGGTGCCTGGCATAAGGAAATGAATGAACAAGCTCATTGTCGCAATAGCGTTACTGTCATTGGCGGGGTGCACCACTAATGCCAAGACTCACGTCGTACGTGGCGTCAGCGGTATCGAGATTGATTGTTCGGGGTTGGGGTCGGGGTGGGAGAAATGTCGCAAGCGCGCTGACAGGGAATGCAAGGCAGCGGGATACAAGGTCGTGGCAAGGTCCGACGATGCCAGGAACGAAGATGAGTTTCCTTTTGGGTTCAACCCGGCCGGGTACTTGACGCGCACCATGCTGGTTATCTGTAGGTGAGGGGGTAGCGGCCGATCAGTGTTTCCAAGCCAGCCCGCCAAGCGTCTCACTGCCGGTAAATATATGTGAAAACTCAGGCTGTTCAAATTCTTCCGGGCATGCTAAAACCTTTGAAGCGCTTTTCCTAGCTGCTTGAAAAAGAAGGGAAAAATATGACGAAGTCGGAGTTGATCGAACGAATTGTCACCCATCAAGGGCTGCTCTCATCCAAGGATGTGGAGCTGGCCATCAAGACCATGCTCGAACAAATGTCCCAGTGTCTGGCCACCGGTGATCGCATCGAGATCCGCGGGTTTGGCAGCTTCTCCTTGCACTACCGCGCGCCGCGCGTAGGTCGCAATCCAAAAACCGGTCAGTCCGTCAGCCTCGACGGCAAGTTCGTACCGCATTTCAAGCCAGGCAAAGAATTGCGCGATCGTGTGAACGAGGACGAGGAGGAAGGGCTTTGACGGCCACCGCAATTCAAGGAGCCGCTCGTGCGTAATCTCAAGCGTGTACTGCTCGCTGTATTCGTCCTGTTGCTGGTTTTGGCGATCCTCGCGTTCGTTCTCGAGAATCAACAATCGGTTTCCCTGCTGTTCCTGGGGTGGGCGGGGCCGCAACTGCCAGTATCGCTGGTTATGGTTGTTGCGCTGCTAATCGGGATGGTGATTGGGCCGATTCTTGGCTGGTTTCTGGGACGTACATCCAGAGCTTCACGCAAGCGCCTTGTCTGATTGCGACAAAGGCGTGGTGTACGTCGAATTTGCACCTATGCTCGTCCGTATCCATTAGTAAAACCGTCATTAAGCTGTAAAATGCTGCGCTTATCCGAGAGTGGCATATTCCCATATCGGTTCAGAATGACTCTGTCAGAAGCCTAAGCTGATTTGATGGCTTCTGCATTCATGGATTAGACAGTGCTCGGTTGGCGGCCCTGTCAGTAACTGAAGGGCATGGTTTAGCGTGAAAATTCTAGTAACCGGCGGCGCCGGGTTTATCGGCTCGGCAGTTATCCGTCATATAATCTCCAACACTGCCGATGCTGTCGTTAACGTCGATAAGCTTACTTACGCGGGTAATCTTGAGTCATTGGCTGACGTTAGCCAGAACTCGCGTTACGTGTTCGAGCGCGTCGACATCTGCGACCGCGATCAGGTCGACCGCGTCCTGCGTGAACACCAACCGGATGCGATCATGCACTTGGCCGCAGAGTCTCACGTCGACCGCTCAATCTCCGGCCCGTCTGAATTTATCCAGACCAACATTATCGGCACTTACACCCTGCTGGAAGCTGCACGCCACTATTGGGCGGCGCTGGATGATGCGCGTAAAGCCAACTTCCGCTTTCACCATATTTCGACTGACGAAGTTTACGGAGACCTTGAAGGTCCGGAAGACCTCTTCACCGAAACCACGCCGTATCAGCCAAGTTCGCCTTACTCCGCCAGCAAGGCCAGTTCCGATCACCTGGTTCGCGCCTGGAGCCGTACTTACGGCTTGCCGATCCTGGTCACCAACTGCTCGAACAATTACGGGCCATGCCATTTTCCTGAGAAGTTGATCCCGCTGATCATCCTCAATGCATTGGAAGGCAAGCCACTGCCGGTCTATGGCAAAGGCAATCAGGTCCGCGACTGGCTCTACGTCGAAGACCACGCCCGCGCGCTGTACAAAGTCGTGACCGAAGGCGTGATTGGCGAGACGTACAACATCGGTGGTCATAACGAAAAGCAAAACATCGAAGTGGTGCATACCCTGTGCGCACTGCTCGACGAACTGCGTCCCGATTCTGCTCACCGTCCCCATGCCAGCCTGATCACCTACGTTCAGGATCGCCCGGGGCATGACCAGCGCTACGCGATCGACGCCAGCAAAATTCAGCGCGAACTGGGTTGGACGCCGGAAGAAACCTTTGAAACCGGTATCCGCAAAACGGTCAAGTGGTACCTCAATAACACTGAATGGGTGGCCCATGTGAAGAGCGGTAGCTATCAGCAGTGGATCGACCAGAACTACGCAGCTCGCTCGAGCAAGGCATGAAAATCCTCCTGCTGGGAAAAAACAGCCAAGTGGGCTGGGAGCTGCAACGTTCCCTCGCGCCACTGGGCGAGTTGATCGCCCTGGATCGTCATCCGGTTGATGGTTTGTGCGGCGACCTGTCTGATCTAGGTGCATTGCCAAGCCAATGGCGTACAGCTCGCGGTTACGGCGATTAATCCTATAGAAACGAGCGCTTATCCATCACCGGCACGTCGTCCTCTGAATTCGCGACTGTGTACTCAGAAACTGCGTGAGAATTTTTGTCTACACTTGCCGGATTGGCAAGGTGGTGTAACCCGAATGCTTAGGGAAGTTTTGAATAAATGACGACGATAAACCGTAAGGGCATCATCCTCGCTGGCGGCTCGGGCACTCGTTTGCATCCGTTGACTCTTGGCGTGTCCAAACAGATGCTGCCGATTTACGACAAACCGATGATCTTTTATCCGTTGTCAGTGCTGATGCTTGCGGGCATGCGGGAGATTCTGATCATCTCCACGCCTGACGACTTGCCGAACTTTCGTAAACTGCTGGGGGATGGCAGCCTGTATGGCATCAAGCTGTCCTACGCTGAACAGCCAAGCCCGGATGGCCTGGCACAGGCGTTCATTATCGGTGAAGAGTTCATTGGTGACGATCCGTGCTGCCTGATCCTGGGCGACAACATCTTCTATGGTCAGTACTTCACGGACCACTTGCGTTCCGCCAATAATCAAACGCAAGGTGCGACCGTATTTGGCTATCACGTTTCAGATCCGGAGCGTTTTGGTGTTATTGAGTTTGACGAAACCGGTCGGGCGCTGAGCATCGAAGAAAAACCGCTGAAACCCAAGTCCAATTATGCGGTGACCGGTTTGTACTTCTATGACAACCAGGTTGTCGAGATCGCCAAGAGCATCAAGCCGTCCGAGCGCGGTGAGCTGGAAATCACCGACGTAAACCGTGTTTACCTTGAGCAGAACGCCCTTAAAGTCGAAATGCTTCGACGCGGATTCGCTTGGCTGGATACAGGGACTCACGACTCGCTGCTTGAGGCTAGTCATTTCGTGCATACCATCGAGAAGCGCCAAGGCTTGAAGGTGGCTTGCCTGGAAGAGATTGCGTACAACAGCGGGTGGATCTCCGCAGCTGAACTGTCCACACAGGCTCGGCGCCTAGGAAAGACTGGTTATGGTCAATACCTGGCGAAACTTTTGGATGCCCATGGCCACTGAGATTTGATCGATGCTGGAGGCTGATGTTATTTTGATGGCGGGCACTTGTTTGTTTTCAAAAGATTTTTTATCTCCGGTCGGCGCATGAGTTATTAATTCGCGGTACTACCTTGTAGAATGACCGACAGAATTATCTGATCCCGATAAGCATTGCATCTCAATCTCAATTGACTCGCTTTTCCTTTCAAAGGAAGGCTCCATTTGTCGAGATTTCCTCCTATAAAGGCGCTACCAGGCAGGAAAGTCCGATAAGTGGTAGAGGACGTCAATTCGGGAGGCGCCAGGCACAAAAGCCGATGGGTTTGGATCGAAGTCGAGCTGTCACCCTTGCAATCGCTTCGAGCAAAGAATTTGCATCGATTACGATGCAGGAATGACCGGAAACATAACTGAGCCCCACTTTCTGGACGTATCTGCCAGAAGGGGGATTAAGGATTTAGAGCATGGAACTGATTCCCGTAATTTTGTCTGGCGGAGTGGGCAGCCGGTTGTGGCCTGTTTCTCGTGAAGCCCATCCAAAGCCGTTTATGGAACTGCCAGATGGCCAGAATCTAATCCAGAAAACCTTCCTTCGTGCTTCGCGCCTGGAAGGTGTTGTGGAAGTTCTGACGGTGACCAACCGGGAACTCCTGTTCAAGACCGAAGACGAGTACGGCGCAGTCAATACAGCCAAGCACGCTCAAGGCTTCATCCTGGAACCTTTCGGTCGTAACACCGCTGCGGCCGTCGCCGCCGCCGCGCTTCAGCTGGAATCCACGCATGGCCCCGACGCCCAAATGCTGGTACTGGCCGCTGACCATCTGATAAAAGACGAAGAAGCCTTTGCTGCGGCCGTATCCAGTGCTATGACACTTGCCGCCGACGGCTGGCTGGTAACCTTCGGTATTCAGCCTACGTACCCTGAAACCGGGTTTGGCTACATCGAAGCGCAAAAAGATACCCCGCTGAAGGGCGGCCTGAAAGTCGCGCGCTTCGTCGAAAAACCCAATCTTGATACCGCTCAGGCTTATGTCAGCGCAGGTAACTACTACTGGAACTCCGGGATGTTCTGCTTTCGAGTGGGTACGGTCCTCGAAGAGCTTCGTCAGCATGCTCCGGACGTAGTGGAAGCGGTCAGCAAGACGATCGAAGCATCGCGCGTTACTTCATCCACCAAGTACCGTTGCCTTGCGCTCGATGCTAATGCGTTCGCTGAGGTGCCGGATATCTCCATCGACTACGCGTTGATGGAACGTTCCTCCAAAGTCGCGACTGTTCCCTGTGATATCGGTTGGAGTGACATTGGTTCCTGGAACGCTGTCAGTGAACTGACCGAGCCTGACGAGAACGGCAACCGCTTTGAAGGCGAGGTGTTGTCCCACGGTTCTCGTAACAACTACGTAAACAGTGAAAGTCGGCTTACCGCGCTGGTCGGTGTCGAGGATTTGCTGGTCATCGACACCCCGGACGCGGTGATGATTGCCCACAAGGACCACGCCCAAGACGTGAAACATATCGTCAACCAGCTCAAGGCCTGCAGTCACACGGTTCATCTGCTCCATCGCACCGTGCATCGCCCTTGGGGCACTTACACGACGCTGGAAAATGGTGAGCGCTTCAAGATCAAGCGCATTGTGGTGAAACCCAAGGCATCTCTGTCCCTGCAAATGCATCACCACAGAAGCGAGCACTGGATCGTTGTCAGCGGGATGGCTAAGGTCGTCAACGACCAACAGGAGTTGATGTTGAACACCAATGAGTCCACCTTCATTCGTGCTGGCCATCAGCACCGCCTGATGAACCCGGGAGTTATCGACCTGGTGATGATTGAAGTGCAAAGTGGCGACTATCTTGGCGAGGACGATATCGTTCGTTTTGACGATATTTACGGTCGCGCCGATAAGTAACAGTGCCAGCGCATAGGCAAGCCAGATCGGGGGATTTCCACCGGTCAGGCTTTTTTTGCATTTGGCCTGTTCCTGATGCATTTCCATTCTGATGAGAGCGCAGATCCGTCAATCGGCTTTGCTTCCACATACCTCAGCAAGAGAGCGGTATGACTACCCCGATCAAAACCCAGTGTTTCAAAGCTTATGACATTCGTGGCCAAGTGCCGTCCGATCTCAATGAAGATGTGGCCTTCCGGATAGGCCGGGCCATGGTTGTCGAGTTGCAAGGCAAAAACATTGTACTGGGGCGGGATATGCGGCTCGAAAGCCCGATGCTGGGAGAGGCGATGACACGTGGGTTGCTTGAGGCCGGTGCCAATGTCATCGATATTGGTTTGTGCGGCACCGAAGAGGTCTACTTTGCCACCAGCGCGTTCAAGGCGGATGGCGGAGTGATGATCACCGCAAGCCACAACCCCAAAGGTTACAACGGGATGAAGCTTGTGAAATCCGAGTCCCGGCCTATCAGTGGCGACACCGGGCTCAATGCCATACGTGACCGCGTGGAAAGGGGTGATTTAGGTGCGCTGGCCGCCACTCCCGGTGAAGTTCGATTTGAGCTGGATAAGACGACCTACATCGAGCACCTACTCAGTTACGTCAATGTTGCAGATCTCAAACCGCTTAAAATCTTGGCCGATCCGGGTAACGGCGCTGCCGGGCCTGTGTTGCAGGAGTTGATCAAAAAACTGCCCTTCGAATGGGTAGTCATCAACGCCGAGCCCGATGGCAACTTCCCCAATGGTGTGCCCAATCCGCTACTTCCAGAAAACCGTACGCTGACACGTCAAGCGTTGCTGGCGAACGGCTGCGATTTGGGAATCGCGTGGGATGGTGATTTCGATCGCTGCTTCTTTTTCGACCAGAACGGCCGCTTCATCGAGGGCTATTATCTGGTTGGCCTGTTGGCTGAAATGCTGCTCAAGAAGAACCCTGGCTCCAAGATCATCCATGATCCGAGGTTGACCTGGAACACGATCGATCAGGTTCGATTGGCGGGCGGTGTTTCAGTACAATGCAAGACCGGGCACGCATTCATAAAAGAGCGCATGCGTCTGGAGGATGCAATTTACGGCGGTGAGATGAGTGCTCACCATTACTTTCGGGATTTTGCCTATTGTGACAGCGGCATGATCCCCTGGCTGCTGGTGGCCGCATTGATGTCTGCCTCGGGAAAAAATTTAGCCCAACTTGTTGATGAGCGTATTGCCGCCTATCCATGTAGTGGCGAAATCAACTATCGGGTAAACGATGTATCCGCAGCGCTGAAGGAGGTCCTGGCACATTATTTACCTGAAGGGCCTCACCTCGATCAAACCGATGGCGTCGGTCTGGAGTTTCCCGACTGGCGATTCAATCTGCGAGGTTCAAACACAGAACCTCTGTTGAGGTTGAATGTGGAAAGTAAAAGAGACCCAGAGCTGGTAGCGGTAAAGGTTAAAGAAATTGAGGAACTGCTGAACAGTAGATATATGGAATGACAAAGCGGTTCTCACTTCCAGAAGGACAGTGAAGGGCAGCAACGAGTTGAGTCTATTTTAGAGACTTACTGTTCGATTGATTAATTCAAAATGGTGAAAAAATGAGCGACAAGAAAGTAGCGTTGATTACGGGTATTACTGGTCAGGATGGTGCTTACCTCGCTGAGTTCCTGCTCAAAAAAGGTTACTCGGTACACGGCATCAAGCGCCGTAGCTCCCTTTTCAATACTCAGCGTATTGACCATCTCTACCACGACCCGCACAACCAAGGCTATGATCTCAAGCTGCACTACGGCGACCTGACCGATTCAAGTAGCCTGATTCGTATCGTGCAAGAAGTTCAACCAGATGAGGTCTACAACCTCGGGGCGCAAAGCCACGTTGCGGTTTCCTTTGAATCGCCAGAATACACTGCTGATACTGATGCCATGGGTACACTGCGCATCCTTGAAGCAATCCGCATCGCTGGTCTTGAGAAAAAGACCAAGTTCTATCAAGCGTCCACATCCGAGCTGTACGGTCTGGTTCAGGAAATTCCACAGAAAGAAACCACGCCGTTCTATCCGCGTTCCCCTTATGCCGTCGCCAAGATGTACGCCTACTGGATCACTGTGAACTACCGTGAGTCTTATGGCATGTATGCCTGCAACGGTATTCTCTTTAACCACGAATCGCCCATCCGCGGTGAAACCTTCGTAACCCGTAAGATCACTCGCGCCCTGGCACGTATCAAGATCGATCTGCAAGATTGCCTGTACCTCGGGAACATGGACGCCCTGCGTGACTGGGGTCATGCTCGTGATTACGTGGAAATGCAATGGCTTATGCTGCAACAAGAAACTCCGGAAGACTTTGTGATCGCGACCGGTGAGCAGCATTCGGTTCGGGAGTTTGTTGAGGTTGCAGCGAAGGAAATCGATATCAAGATTCGTTGGGAAGGTACGGGCGTAGACGAGAAAGGTTACGACGTCGCTACCAACAAATGTATCGTTGCCGTCGATCCGCGTTATTTCCGTCCGGCCGAAGTTGAGACGCTGTTGGGTGACCCAAGCAAAGCCAAAGCCAAATTAGGCTGGGTACCCACTACCTCCTTCAATGAGTTGGTAGAAGAAATGATGCGTGAAGACATGAATGAAGCCAAGCGTGACAAACTGGTCGCTGAACACGGCTTTAAATACTTCAAGGGTCAGGAATAAAGGGGGCTGTTATGATTCCGGTATATCAGCCCTTTTTGGGCGGACGCGAAAAGGAATATGTAAACCAGTGTCTTGATTCGACCTGGATTTCCTCCCGTGGAGAGTTTATCTCCCGCTTTGAGAGCGAGTTTGCCCGATACATTGGTGCGGAACATGCGACCACAGTGAGCAATGGCACCGTTGCCCTGCACTTGGCAATGGCCGCTCTGGGGCTTGGGCCTGGCGATGAGGTGATTGTTCCAACGCTCACTTACGTGGCGTCCGTTAACACCATCATGCAAACCGGGGCCAGCGTCGTTTACGCTGAATCCCTGGCTGATACCTGGAACGTCAGCGTTGCAGACATCCGCAGCCGCATCACGCCGAAAACCAAAGCCGTCATGGTCGTGCATTTGTACGGCCTGTCGTGCGACATGGATGAGGTCGTCGCTCTGTGTAAAGAGCACAACCTGCTGCTGATCGAAGACTGTGCAGAAGCTTTCGGCTCTCTGTACAACGGTCAGCATGTAGGGACGTTTGGTGATGTCGCGACATTCAGTTTTTTTGGAAACAAGACCATTACCACCGGTGAGGGTGGGATGGTCGTGTCCAAGAACAAGGACATCCATGAGAGAGCCTGCCATCTCAAAAGCCAGGGCGTGTCCAAAACCCGCGAATATTGGCATGACGAGTTGGCGTTCAACTATCGGATGACCAACATCTGTGCAGCCATTGGCCTCGCCCAGTTGGAACGTGCAGACGAGATCATCACGCTTAAGCGGCAGGTTGCGGACTGGTATCGTGAAGCGCTCGAAGGACTTCCGCTGCAGATGCATGCAGAGCAACCCGGTACACGCCACTCCTACTGGATGTGCTCGGTGCTGTTGGATGATCCGAAGCAGCGTCAGGCATTGCGCGATCATTTGAAGAACAAGGGCATTGAGACACGCCCTCTGTTCGCTCCTGCTCACCACATGCCGCATTGCAAGACGGATGAAACCTTTCCGGTGGCCGAGGACCTTAGCTCGCGCGGGATGAACCTCCCGAGTTATCCGACGCTGAGCCGCGAGCAGGTGCAGCAAGTAGTAGAAGAAATTCGATCTTACTTTGCCAGCTGATGTTGCGTTGGGATTGAGGCTGGTAACAGCCTCAATTCTCATAAAAATTCAAAGAGGACGAATAATGTCCAGGCTTTCGAATTTAATTATTCAGGGGAAGTAATGTTTTCGTATTTTTCTCGCGTTTGGGCTGCTCGATACTTTTGGGTACATCTTGCTCTAGCTGATTTGCGCTCCCGCTGGCGCAGGTCTTTTTTTGGCGTGACGTGGTCAATTATTCAGCCTTTGGGTATGACCGTGCTCCTGACGCTGGTATTTAGCAAGCTGTTCAACACGGATGTATTAACCTACGCCCCTTATGTTCTCTCCGGAATAGTCGTGTGGGAGTTCATCTCCGCTAATACAATTGGCGGCTCATTGTCTTTCGTTCAAGCGGATGCTTACATTAAACAATGTAATCATCCCTTGGCAATTTATACCTTGCGAACTGTGCTCGGTAGTTCAATCGTGCTCATGCTGGCCAGTGTTTCCCTCTATCTCTGGGTGGCGATCATGATGCCTCAGAATTTCGGATGGAGCTGGTTGGCGACGCTAACGATATTCCCCGTCGTTGCCTTGATAGCCTGGCCTGTATCGACACTTCTCGCCTACATCAGTACCCGCTTTCGTGACGTTCCCCACGCGCTTGGGCTGGTAATGCAATCATTATGGTTCGTGTCTCCGGTGTACTTTGAAGCGAAAATGTTTCAAAACGGCGGGTTGCACGCTCTGGTTGATTACAACCCGATTTATCACATTCTTCAGTTGTTCAGAGCGCCGCTTCTGCAAGGGGAATGGCCAACTTTTGAAAACTACGCTTTTAGTTTGGGTACTGCTTTGTTCTTCGGTCTAATCGCGATGTATGTTGGTTACAAAGCGGAGCGGAAGGTTATTTTTTACCTATGAGAATGAATAAAATCAATCAGATCAATGTAAAGAACGTAAATCTCCATTACGCGGCTGCGGCCTATAAGGAGCGTTCATTAAAGTCATTGATGGCCAACATTTTCGCAAAAAAAGATGCCAATAACCACGTGGCCGATATTCACGCACTCAAGAACATAAATGTTCAAATTGTCAGCGGCGAGCGGGTGGGGCTTCTTGGGCATAATGGCGCGGGTAAGAGTACATTCCTCAAGACGGTTGCAGGCCTGTATCCAATCTCCAGCGGCGAGCTCGATGTACAAGGCCAGGTTCGTTCCCTGTTTGACCTGAGCTTGGGATTCGAACCGGACGCAACGGGACGTGAGAATATTCTCTACCGTGGCCTGCTGCTAGGCCTGTCTCCTAAGTTCATGCGAGAAAAGATCGACGAAATCGTAGCGTTTGCCGATCTGGGCGAGTTCATTGATTACCCGATTAAAACGTACTCTGCCGGGATGCAAGTACGACTTGCTTTTGCTATCTCAACCACGGTCGGCGGCGACATTCTGTTGCTGGATGAGGTAATTGGTGCGGGCGATGCCAACTTTATGGCAAAGGCTAAAGTACGTATTACCAGTCTGATCGAAAAGGCTGAAATACTCGTGCTGGCCTCTCATGACTTCGGTGCTTTGCAATCCATCTGCACCCGGGGCTTGGTGTTTCATCATGGCGAGTTGTTGTTCGACGGTGAAATAACCGACGCGATAGCTGAATACAAGAAGATAAATGGACTTGCTGATGCAAACTAAACCGTTTCGTGTGATGTGGCTGCTGAACCATGGCGCAGCTCGTAAATTCGAGCTTCAAATGCTCAAGACATTGGGGGTTAAAGAATTTTTTCTGCCAAAGTCATTTCCACAGGAAATCGGTTTTCGTTCGGCAAGCATAGATCATTCGGAGGATGCGAACCTTACTATTCCTGCTGAAGATCTAGAGGTATTAAATCAGCAGAACTGGTATGTGTCGCCGTCGAAAGAAGCCTGGGATATAGCCAATAAATATTTCGATGTTTGTTTTTTTATCTGCCACTCGAAAGGCTTCATGAATGAGGTTTCACGATCATTCACTGGGGCGGCTATTTGGCGCGCTTATGGGCTGGACAAGACACTAAGCTATTCAGAAGTCGTGAAGGTCTTGACGCTAGGTACGCAGTCAGTAAAGAAACTTGGACGACGTCTTTGGTTGGGTATTGCGTACGAGCATCTTGCCGATTCTGAACCCATGTACCTGCAGAAGCGTAAGGCATTTTTACCGCTGGGCCTGAGTAACTGTGCGATCAATGACATCTGGAACGGCAGACAGAAGCATATTTTTTTCGTTTGCCCGGATATTGGTTTCAGTAGTTACTATAAAAAAGTATATGAAGAATTTATTTCGGACATGCAAGGGTTGCCATACAAAATCGGTGGTTCTCAGCCGATAGAGGTGAATGATCCGAATGTGTTGGGTTTTGTCACCAACGAAGAGCATGAACGTAACATGAGAGAGTCGCGAGTGATGTTTTATCATTCAAGCGAACCCAACCATATTCATTATCATCCCTTCGAAGCCATTCGCGTCGGTATGCCACTGATCTTCATGAGTGGGGGCATCCTGGATCGCATGGGTGGAGCGACCCTTCCTGGTCGATGCGAGTCTGTCAAAGAAGCGAGAGAGAAAATTCGTCGCATCTTGAATGATGACACGAAGTTTATTGAGCAAGTCCGTAGAAGTCAGGCAGTACTGCTGGAGCCCATGCGCGCAGAGAACTGTGAAGCCGCTTGGATAAGCAGTTTCAAAGAAATCTTGCAAGAGCTGGAAGTCAGCCGCTTGGAACAAAGCCAACGGCCAGTCAAACGCAAGAAAATCGCAGTGGTAGTCCCAGTCGAGTATCGAGGGGGGAGCCTTCGTGGTGCCCATCTGCTAGCGGAAGCTTTGCATGAAGGGAGCAGGCAGTGGGGAGAGGATGTCGACGTTGTCCTCTTGCATTTGAAGTCTGCTGACGATGAGGCAGAAGATCCTTCCGATCAGGATGAGAGAATTCAGCGGCGCACTTTTCACTGGAAAACCCTCGACGCGCAAACAGCACGGAGAGCCATGCGATATGCAGGTCATGACGGTTGGGAACCGGACTCCGTAAGATATGTTGTCCCGGATGACGGTATCAAACAGCTTCTGGACTGCGATGCGTGGATCATAGTCTCTGATCGCGTGCAGGCACCCTTAGTACCTCTGCGGCCATGCATATTTATGGTCTATGACTACCTTCAGCGGTATGAAAAGGTACTTTCCAAAAGCGGAGATGAAAACTTTATCAGTGCCGTGCGCAGGGCACAGAAGCTTCTTGTAACAACAGAGTTTACGGAACAGGACGCCATTCAGTATGCCGGTGTTGAGGTAAATAGAATCGCTAAAGTACCTATGCTCGCTCCCGATTTTTCAAAAGTTGAATTTGAGATGTTGTCGGCCCCAGACCAGCCATATTTCCTGTGGACAACTAATGCCGGGGCACACAAGAATCATGTAAATGCACTAAAAGCACTCAAGTTCTATTATGAGGTTCTTGGAGGGCAATTCTTCTGTCATGTAACGGGTGTGAATACTAACAACCTGCTAGAGAGTAGTGAACCGCACCTTAAGTCACTGTCTGTACAGGTTAATGCAAGCGCCGCATTGTGGGAGAAAGTTAAATGGCTTGGCGAACTCCCAGACTTTGAGTATCGCAGTGCTTTGGCGAATGCAATGTTTCTATGGCATGCAGGCAAAATTGACAACGGGTCCTTCAGTGTTGTTGAAGCCGCTAGCTTAGGTGTACCGGCATTGAGTAGTGACTATCCGGCTATGCGCGAGATGGACATTCAGTTTTCACTGCAGTTGTCCTGGATGAATGCCGCCGACTATAAAGAGATGGCGCACAAGCTGAAAGAAATGGAATTGACTTACTTGTCCAAGAAGGCCCTGCTTCCATCGCCTGAGGTATTGGCAGAACAAGGCGTTGAGAAGTTGGCGGCACAATATTGGGGAGTCATACGCGAGTGTCTATAAATAAATATGGTATCTACTTGGCCTATGCGCCGGGTTTGGATTTGCGTCACGAAGGCTTGGGTAGATACCTCGCTGCCTTTCTGAAAGGGGCTAGCGACCGAGAAGATGTGCGCTTTGTACTGGTATGCCCGAGTTGGTCAAAAGAAGGGCTTGAAGATCTATTTCGCAGTGAAGGTGTCTCTAAAGAGCGCTTCGAATTAGTTTCTCCATCGAAAAAGCCGATGGTGTTACGCGTTTACGAAGCCTACATCGCTAGAAAGAAACGAAAACGGAAGCCAGGAATATTCAAAAGAATTTCCAATGGTTTCTCAGCGATTAAAAAAGCTGCTATTGATCACGTTGAGCATCAATTGGTAACGACCAATTCGTATGCGGGTGTAGCGCTACTGTTCATAGAAGGTCTTTTTCTTGTCAGCCTTGGGGTCTTGTTTAGCCCAATTATTATTTTGGCGTTGATTGTTCTTTTTTTCATAAAATTCAAGTTTGTTTTTAAACGACTGACTCGACCTTTTCGGCGCCATTTATCACGCGCTCGAGTGGCTGTCGGGGAGCCGAAGGACGATGCTTTCATTTTCCGACTTTATAAGCGAATGGAAAGAATTGAGTCAGAGCGAATGCTTCACTTGATTGATAGCCTGGCTGATGTGAAAGCTTGGTACAGTCCTACTGCTTTTTGGCCGGCCTTCAACAAGATAGATCGTCCACGTCTGATGTGCGTGCCAGATGTAGTGTTATCGGATTTCCCTGTCGGTTTCTCAAGTGTAGGAGGCGAACGCTTTTTGCAAACCTTTGAGGATGTTCGCCGATCGATCCAGACGGGGCAGCATTACGTCACCTACAGCAACGCAATCAAGTGGGATACATTGGTCGAACAGTATTCGATCCGTGCTTCCAATGTATCGGTGATCCACCATGCGCCGAATATGCTGAACCAGTGGGTCACAACTCGAGGGTTTGCGGATCTGGAAGCCACCTCGCTCCATTATTCACAAACGCTTCTCGCTAGTGCGATGCGTAAATCCTCCAATAAGAACTATACGGTAGGTTTCGCAAATGCCTCCTTTAAGTTTATATTTTATGCGAGCCAATTTAGACCGAACAAAAATTTGTTGATGTTGTTGCGAGCATACGAATTCCTTTTAAGGAAAAAATATGTCAGCCACAAACTGATTTTGACCGGTGATCCTGAGCGTTATCCGGCCGTCAAAAAATTCATTGCCGAACACGGTTTGGAGAATGATGTTTTATGCTTATACGGCTTGACGGTGCAGGAGCTTGCTGCGTGTTACAAGTTGGCAGACCTGGCGGTAAACCCTAGTCTGAGTGAAGGGGGGTGCCCATTCACCTTTACCGAGGCTCTGTCAGTAGACACGCCGGTGGTCATGGCTCGAATTGCGGTTACTGAGGAAATACTTGACCAGCCCGAGCTTCAAGACACGACATTTTTTGACCCGTTTGAATGGGAAGATATGGCTCGCCGTATTGAATGGGCTCTGTCTCATCGAGAGGAGCTTCTTAAACTGCAGAAAAACATCTATCAGAGCTTGATTCAGCGTACCTGGACGGATGTCGTGAATGAACACATCACTGTTCTTGAAGCTATCTCTGCCGGTGGCGGTAACCCTTTGGAGGTCCAGGCGTGACTTCCATTACAGGGATCCTGATTCTGGGGTTTGGCGGTCATGCCCGAAGTGTGGCTGACGTTGCACTTGCGTCGGGGATAACGCAGTTGTGCTTTATCGATGCCAACGCCAGGCCAGATGAATCGTTTTGTTCGTTCCCCGTGAAAGCGTCCGTGGATTTTGAGCTGCCCGATGATTGGTCAGTCATTCCCGCTGCTGGCGACAACAAGAAGCGAATAGAGCAATGCGAATGGATCATTCAGCAGGGATGGCCTTTAGCGACACTCATCTCACCCAGCGCCACCATAGGCATCGGAGCCCAAATCGGTGAGGGGACTTTTATTGCTCATCACGCACATGTTGGGCCGATGGCATCCGTCGGACGCGGTTGTATTATCAATACCGGCGCAATTGTCGAGCATGAGTGTGTGGTGGGTGACCACAACCACATTTCCGTCGGCGCTGTAGTTGCTGGCCGCAGCTGTATCGGTGATCGCTGCTTCCTGGGGGCGGGCTCAACAGTCATCGACGGGCTTCGGGTGACAGACGATGTCATGCTGGGAGCCGGTGCGTGTGCTCATCGTAATCTTGATAAGGCTGGCACCTACGTGGGAGTTCCAGCGAAGTTTTTGGGGCGCAAATCTTGAAAATCCTGCATTTTTTCAAGACTTACTACCCGGATACCATGGGCGGTATAGAGCAGGTTATCTTTCAGCTCGCTGAGGGAGGGACGCAGCACGGTATCGAGTCCGAAGTCCTTTACCTGAGCCCCCGTGGCGCAATGCGCAATGAGCGGCTCGGACACCATATTACCCACCGATCCTATGAGAACTTTCAGGTTGCTTCCACTGGTTTTTCAATCGGTGCGATCAAGGACTTCTACGAGCTTGCCAAACAAGCCGACATTATCCATTACCATTTTCCCTGGCCGTTTATGGATATGGTGCACTTTCTAACGAGAATCAAGAAGCCGACCGTTGTTACGTATCACTCGGATATCGTCAAACAACAGTCATTGCTCCGTTTCTATAATCCGCTCTTGCATGCATTTCTACGAAATGTAGATGTCATCGTTGCATCCTCACCTAACTATGTTGCCAGCAGCGAGACGCTGGGTAAGTACCTAGATAAGGTCAAGGTGGTCCCCATTGGTATCGATCGTGATACGTACCCAGAGGCGACTGAAGCATCATTGGCACATTGGCGTGAGGTAGTGGGGGAGCGCTTTTTCCTGTTTGTTGGGGCGCTCCGCTATTACAAAGGCCTGGACTTTCTTCTGGAAGCTGCTCAGCAGACAAAGCTGCCTATCGTGATCATGGGCAAAGGCCCCATGGAAATGGCGCTGAAACAGAAGGCTAAAGACGCGGGCCTGGATAATGTCTTTTTTGTCGGTGGCCTGCCGGATGGTGACAAGGCCGCGCTGATGACCTTGTGTTTCGCTTTGGTATTCCCCTCTCACCTTAGATCCGAAGCCTTCGGGATTACCCTGCTCGAAGGGGCGATGTATGGCAAGCCGCTCATCTCCTGCGAAATTGGAACAGGTACAACGTACATCAATATCGAAGGCCAAACGGGCTATGTGGCACTCCCGGGAGACAGCGCGTCGCTTGCAAGCGCTATGAAGAAGCTCTGGGATGATCCAGTGGCGGCTGCCACCATGGGGGAGAATGCTCTACAGCGTTATGAAGAGTATTTCAAGGCCGATGATATGGTGAAGTTCTACAGCGAAATATATCGTTCGCTTTTGAAGTGATTAGTGTGTGCACTCAAGAAGTTTGATATATAACTAAAAACTTCGTAAGCGGTGCGGTGCTATTTTGTTTTAAGGAGACTAGCATCCCGAACAGTGGTTTTATCAAAACCGTGAAGACACCAAATTGCGTCATTAAGTATGCCGAAGTCTGTGGGTGCTCGGTTGTGAGGTGTCCGACCGAATTCAAGTGCATAGCAGTCTAAGCAATGTAGCGATGCCTCAGCCTCCTAGGTGGGAGCGTCACTGAAGTAGAACCTATTACCGTGAAGTCTAGCAATCGCAATGCTTCGTTTTTTAAAATGTCAATTCCAAGGTGGTATGCCAGTTTGAATATTGGCTCTGGCTGTCCTGTCGATTAACCTCTGAGCTAATGCGCCTTCGCTGCGGGGGAAGGTTTTGCATCTCGGCTTTTCATTAATTTCATCAACCACCGCCTGCATGGTTTTTCTACCGATAAATGGAGTCCGATTGACATTGTGATAATCAATCCCAAAAACAGAAGTTCAAATGCTACGCCAGTGACAAAAGATCTGTCGACATTCGGTGCGAATAAGGGGAGCGCAATGATATGTATTAAGTAGAACGCGAACGATGCCTCACCTAATAAAACAGCAGTGTTGGTTGATAACAGCCTGCTCAGAGAGCTTTTTCTAGTTTTGGCAGTTGCAAGTATAAGTAGAGTGAATAAGCCGGCGTACGATGCATCCCAGCTGAATGAAGATAGATAATTTGCTTTCGATGCCATTAGAGTGATGATAGCAAATATCGATCCATAGCAAACGTAACTCCAATGTTTTTCATTGGTTTTGTTTTGTTTGCTTCTGCAGTAATAGGTGGCAGCAAAAATTCCTAAGATGAAATCTAACGCCCTTGTAAGCGGAAAGTTATATAGCCATCGATGTGCGGAGTCGGGATCTGTGAAAGGTAAATCATGCCTTGGAGGTAGCGCTAAGTATCCCGCCAACGATAGCTGAATGGTAACGACTAGAAGTGCTGCTGCTAGCATTTTAATGCCAGGCCGTAGAACACCAATCCGCATGAATACGGGGATTAGGATTGGGAAGCATATATATAAAAACGCCTCAACGCTGATACTCCAAGCAGGACTGTTAAGACCTCCTATTACACTAGCGTCTGGGTGCCAGGCTTGTGCTGCAAACAGATAAATTGTAATCGGAGTTGCTGTATCTTTTTGCAGCCAAACAAAGAGCATAGTCAATATGTACAGCGGGTAAACCCTGCTGAACCTAGCCCAAAGATACATAGGAGTATTATGTAATGGCTTTGATTCGAATTTGTCCAGGTAATTATAGGTGATAATAAATCCAGATAGTACGAAGAAAAACGTAACTCCCGCGTAACCAGAGGCCATAATTGTCTCTGGCAAGTTACCAAGACCTGTTAATGGGTAGTGAGAAAAAAATACCATTAACGCCGCAATAAACCGCATTCCAGTAAGGGCTGGGATCGTCTCTAATCTCTCGTGTGGTGTCGACATTACGGCCCCCCTAAATTTCGCGGCATTCTACAGCAATTTTTTGAGATGTGATCTGATTCGATATCCTCAGCACATTCATTATTGAGTTTTTTGCCTGAAAAAATGACCGGACGCTCTAAAGGTCAGGAGGCAAGCTGCAATGTGCTTGCATTTAGCACCATGTGTCCGATGCAGCATATCTTGACACCAGTGAAGGAGAGTTTCGTAGTAGGCATGAATATGGTCATGGGTACAACGCTAGAGGTGTTGATAACCTACGCTAAAATCAATCAGTACTGGCAGGCGGACAAAAGAGCTGAACCTAAAATGTTTCAAAAAAAAGCCGTACCGTGAAAGATATTTCTCACAGTACGGCTAATACCATAAAAGATTAGGGCAGACTATACGATACGCAGGCCATGGCGGCTGTTGTTATAGCCAGAAACGCGGCGGCGAGCAAAGTATAAGCAGCGATGATCGGCAGCCAATGCTTCTTTAGAAGCATGGAAAAATTTGACCATTCGAATTGCGTTGCGATGGCGCCGAACAACACTAGATACAGAGGCATGAAGAATCGGGTTTCGACTGCTCCTGGAAGAATCGCGAGCACCGGAATGAGCAGGGGGGCGAGGTAAGCAACCTCAATCCATCGAGGTTTTTGTCTTGTGCAATAAATAAGAGCGCCAAAAAAGAACAGGCTATAGCAGAGAAAAGCTACGACACTTTTGTTGATAGAAGACTTGGTGACGTAAACAAGCCCATCGCGAACATCAATGCCATTAATGAAGTGTCTTCCGTAGATGCCAAGAAACTGAACTGGGTGTTTTGCAACCAGTGCGATGTACCCACCGATAGTTGGATCGTCGGTGAATAGCGATTCATCAAGTGAGCGCAAGGCAATTCCAGCGGGATCCCTATAGTAGAGGCTTGGTGCGGGAGTGTCTCCACCGTTATAGGTTTCGTAGCGCTGTATCGTTATACCCCAATATAACTGTGTGGCCATCAAGGATTTGCCTTTGACGGTGGCGAACACCAACGGAGTGGCAACGTCATGAATACGTTTATTGATGGCCATTTGCGGCAGTGCAACAACAAAAGCCCCTAAAATAAACGCAACCATCCCAAGTGCCCGAGCGTTCCAGGATTTGCTGCGCAGAAAGACAAACGGAATAATAAATAGCAACGCTATGAACGCGAACAGATAGATAGTTCGAATGTTGTAAGCTGCGCTAGCTGCCGCGCCAGAAAAAAACAGAAATGCTAACCAGTACTTTCGTTTTGCACTGTTTGCGAATGCAATAGCAATTATCAGAGCTAGTGCAGCTGGCATATCAGACAGCGGATAAAGGAATAATCCGGGGAAAACGGCAATCGCAAGCAATGCAAATACGATGCGGCGTGTTACGGTAAGGCGACCACCGAAGCACTGCAGAAAAAAGTTTGCTACCGGGCCTGTCAAAAGATAGGCATAGATAGCGGAAGTGCTGATCCTGAAAATAACACGGCCTGTGTCATTTATAGCATCGGTTAAAGCATGGATTGGAAAAAGCAGGTAGGCGTAGACGTAGCCTCTCACAATGTCGGGAAAATTTGCAATGAAGGCTGGGGTGCTTAGATTCCAATAAGTTGTCGAGTCATAAGGATAGTCGACAATATCAAAAAACTGGTGCGTTACAAACAGTACCAAAAATACTGCGAAGAAAGAGTAGAGTTGGGGTTTGCTCTGTAATAACGAATAGAGAGTGGGTTTGCTCTCTAAGTTTGACAATAATTCCATTGCTGATCCTTTTTTGATTTTAGGCTCGAGTCTCGCTCGGAGTCATTATCAATAATGTAGTAATTAATTATTCGTTTGCAGGTGTTATTTTTTTATTTCAATCCAATCTAATCTTCCGGCGAAGCCGTAGTAATTTTCATCGACGTCACTCATGAAAGCTATGGTGTTCACTCCGTTCCGGAATTGATCTTTCACAAGTTTCGCTTCAAACTTATTGGCGTCATTCCATTGAAATGGAACATCGATTCCGTTTATTAAGATTTTCATACTGGTTTTTATTGACGGGTTGACGATTATGTCGAACTGACCTTTTAATCGATAATGCGCTGATGCCGGTATAAACTTAAAGTCGAGGAATGCCTGCTTACTGGTTTTCCAGGCTGAGGCGTTATGCTGAAACTTGTTAACAGTCCATTCAGCTTCGCGCCAGCCAGAGCCTGCTATTGGCAACTCCATACTCCACCAGTCACCAAACCCCCAGAAGTAGTGCTCGGTGGATTCTTGGTCAGCGAAACCTATCCAGTGATTTTGATAGTCTGGCTTATCGATAAAACCACGGTAGATCGCGCCAGTACGACCTTGGTCACTGCGTAGCATTTCCGTACGGCCTGGATTGATCTCGGAAGCCCCATCTGGATCTACAATGATCGCGACGGTTTCGGATTTGCCCAGCTTTTTGTCTTCCAGGCTTGGGGTGGGTTCAAACCCGGGGCCACTTATAGAAGTCGGGTAGTGAAAGATCCATTCATTGGTGGTCTCCTCGCAGGTCCCCTTTCGGCCAACGCTGTCAGTATGCTGCCACTCACTGCCATCTTCGCGGCAGACCTCCAGCGAGTTAAAAGGATGCCCATAGATGTAGTTGAGCGTGGCCTGCAGGTTCTCGTTTATAAACATCCAGGTGTTATTGAGTTGATTTGTCTTGTCGACGATCACCAGCGTTTTGTTATCGGTCTTACCGTCAAAGTGATCGACGATATTCTTTAGAATATTACGCTGCCTGTCCGATATTTTAACGTAATGGTGAAATTGATAGAGTTGGCTTGACAGTCCAATAAAAACAAATAGGGCCACGCAAAGTGCTGCCAGATTTTTACTTGCTTTGCTGACGCCAATCAGTATGGCGAGTGTCACGAACACACCGCCGGGAGTTGCGAACAAGAAGGTGCGTTGGCTGATTGCTTGATGTGATGTCGACAGTAGAAACGGTGCGTACCCTAATAGTATTAAAATGATGCCAGCGATCAACAGTCGGAGGGAAACTATCGCCGAAATATTGAGCTCGATGGTTTTGGTTTTTTTGTGGTGAGACAGTAGAAGAAGAAGCGCGGCAAATATAATAAGCGTCACGCTAATAGCATACCAATAAGAGCTGAACTCCACTGCTGTTATACGGGTTGCATCATACCAGCCCCCCAAGGTCGTTCTGAGCAAGCCAATCGAAAACAAATTCGGAAGAGAATGTAGGAGCGTGGTGATAACACTGGTACTGCCAGCGATACCCCCTTGATAACTGTTAACGAGCGGTGCGGTGTGAATGACATAGGCGATATAGGTGAAGGCACCCATAACCCAGATCAGGTGTTTCCATAGGTGCTGACGCAGCTGGGAAGCAGATGACTTTAAATTCGACTTAGCGAGTATCGCTAAAAACGGCAGTACCGTCAGTAATAATGAAGCCTCATACATTGCACATGCGGCGAATAATAATACGGCTGCCAGGATGCTCAGGAAGTAGGACAGGGGCCTCGATTTTGCTTGCAGTGCAGCGATAAATATCGCGGTGCCAAGCAACAAGAAGCTAAGCGCCCAGTTGATGTGAAGCGCTCTAAACGACAACTGCATTGTATCAGCCGGATATACAACGATCAGCAGGCCAGCGATAACGCCCCATTTTGCTGAACCGGTAATGTAGCTGGTTATGTAACTCAGGCTCGACCCTTTCACGCACAATGAGAGCGCAAGGAGCACGTTCCAGTATTTAAAGGAGTAGGGGTCCAGATAATAAGCAATGGCTTGAGGAAGGATAGTCAGTGGCCGTAACGCATGGGCGGCTAAAGGGCTGGAGGTGTCAGCTACGAAGAACAGTCCGTGAGTTGTAAACGATCCTAACAAACCCCATTCTTCAATCAAACCGATTAGCGAGAATCCGTAAGGTAACCACAATGCCAAGACCAAAATAGCAACGGGTAAGATGTGCGCCATCCAGAACTTTACCCCGTCACAAGAATGAGATGGAGAAAGTTTTCGAGGTGTTAGTTGCTCTGTCAGGTTTGTCATTTGGCTCTACTGGTCCATTCCTGTCTTTGGCTGATTTGTAGCTTTAAGTATTGTTTTGCTCAGCAAGTAGGTTACAGGCAGAAGCAGGACAATGATCAAAAGCGGCGCTATTTCTTTGGGTATCCCTAATCTCTCCACCATAAGGCTAAGCATTAAGGCGGCTAATATATACTGAAGCAGATACACTAAAGGGTAGGCCATCAACCCTTTCCATGATTTTTTCACATTGAAAACAATTTGGGCGTTGAATAAATACGAGAAAACGATCCCGCTTATGTAGGCGATGACATAAGATTTTTGATAGCTTATATACATGTTCAACAGTAAATAGATTCCATAGGTTAGAAGGGTGTTTAAACACCCTCCAACCAGGAACGAAACCCATCGACGTATGTTTTCTTTTGAGACGGTAATGCCCACTAGTTTTTCGAGCCTGTGATTTTCACGAAGTCGGAGTAGTCCCGAATATAATCAGCAGCGTCATAGTAGTCAGAAGTGAATACCAGCAGGACCGCGTCTTCAGAGTATTTATACTGAATGCCCCAGATCAAGGGCGGCAAATAAATACCTTTGTTAGGAGCATCGAGTAATACTTCGGCACGATTGTGGCCGTCATCTACTACAACAGCGCAACTACCCTTAACACAAATAAGGAACTGATGGCATTTGTGATGAGCATGTTCGCCGCGGGTTTTTTGGCTGGGTACGTTAAACACCAGAAAATAGCGCTTCGGAACAAATGGTATTTCTTTTTCAAATTCCCCGACTGACAAATCGCCCCGCATGTCCGCAACGAATTTGAAGTTGTGTGAGGTGACGTCGCCCACTCCAACCCTTGTAATCCCTTCTTGTGACTCTGCATTTCCAACGAGCTTCGGTTTTTCGCTGTTGTCGCTTGCAGCTGAATTCTCTACGTATCCGGTAATCCGCGCCGGCGACCCGGTCACGATCGCATACGGTGGTACGGATTTGGTGACCACCGCACCGGCTCCAACCATCGCCCCCATACCGATGGTAACGCCAGGGAGGATGACGGCACCGCCGCCAATCGAAGCTTTGTCGTGAATCACGGTCGGCAGGAAGGTTTCCGGGTAAACCTTCGAGCGAGGAAACTTGTCATTGGTAAAAGTGACGTTTGGACCAATGAACACATCATTGCCAACTCTCAGGCCATCCCAAACATATACACCCGACTTGATCGTCGTTCGGTCGCCGATCACGACATCATTTTCAATCAGGCAGTGAGAGCAGATGTTGACATCCGAACCGATCACCGCTTCAGGGAAAATGACAACGTACTGCCAAACACGGGTGTTTTGGCCAATGTTGGTACTTTTGACATCTGCGCTAGGGTGGATTGTCGGATTAGACATGGCTGATTTGCTCTCGGTTGTTCAACTGTATGCTTACGACTGCCAACGGTCGCTGTTTGGTATTCTCATAGGCGCGCCAGGCATAAGTGCCTACAAGTCCAAGGCCCAGTAGATTCAAGGTGCCTAGCAGTAGGACCACGACCATGGTGGCGGCATACCCTGGTACTGCGATGGTGCCATGAATTCTTGCAATGATGACAAGCAGGCCTATTGCTGCAGATATCAATGAGCCTATCGCGCCCATTTTTATCAATAGACGTATAGGGTAGTCGGTGAAAGCGAAGACGCTGTCCATCATGTATTCCAGCTTCTTCTTGAACGTCCAGGCTGATTTACCCTCCTGGCGAGTCTGGCGATCGTAATCGACGAATTTCCTTCGGAAGCCGAGCCAGAAGATTAACGCGATCAGTGACGAACGAGATTCTTCTAGCTTCAGTAGCTGTTCTTTGAATGTGTTATTGCAGCCAAAAATGTCGACGCCACCTTTAGGCATGTCATGGACGACCAGCTTTCTGTAAAGCCCCCAGAACATTGACGAGGCCACTCGGCTAAAAAAAGGATCCTTACGGGCGTTGCGCGTACCAATGGCAACATCACACTCATCGTTTGAAAGTGATTGAAAGAAGCTTATCAACAGTTCCGGCGGCTCCTGCAGGTCGGCCGCCATGACGCCGAAGTATTCTCCGGTTGCTGCCATCAGGCCCGTTCGAATCGCCGGGAATGAACCGAAGTTCCTTGAATGGGCAAGTAGTTGCGCTGCAAAAGGCAGGTTTGGCAGCTCTTTTTGAATCAACTCAAACGATGCATCCGGGCTGCCGTCGACGACAAAAACCGCTTCTACCTCGTTGTTCAAACTCTTGTTGATTTCGTCGATGGCCTGGATCAAACGCGGAATGGATTCCGCGTTTTTATACACAGGAATGATGATCGAGTACGTCATGCAATCCATCCATTGACTGCTTTGATCACTGCGCTGACTTCATGCTCTTCCATTTCTGGATAGCATGGCAGTGTCAGAATCTCTTTTGCCAATCGCTCGGTGTTGGCCAAGTGGCACTCAACGTTGACGTTCTTGAATACGGGTTGTTTGTAGTCAGGAATCGGATAGTGAACCTCGGAAGCGATTTGCAGACTACGTAGATGTTGCTGCAATGCGTCACGTTTCTGGCTCTTGATGACATAGAGGTGAGCGACCCACGCACCGCTATTCCCCTGCGGATGAACGATATCGGGTTGATTGATTTCGTTGCGATAACGTTCGGCAATCTCGTTGCGTCGCGCGTTGCCCTGATCAAGGTGGGGCAGGAACTCGGAGAGAATGGCGGCTTGCATTTCGTCCAGACGGCTGTTTCTGGCACCGTCCAGCTCCACGCAATATTTGGAGGACCAGCCGTATTGACGCAATTGTGAGACTCGCTGCGCAATTTCAGCAGAGTTGGTGACTACTGCACCGCCGTCGCCAAGCGCACCGAGGTTTTTTGTTGGGTAGAAACTGAAGCTCGAGGCGTCGCCGAATGTTCCTACACGCTTGCCTTGCACGCTGGCTCCGTGAGCTTGTGCGCAATCTTCCAGGAGCGGAATACCTTTGTCCGCACAGAAAACAGCGATCTCCTGGATTTCCGGGATGGCCAAGCCGTAAAGGTGCGTTACGACGACAGCTTTGGCTCCGGCTTCAACGGCGCGCTTTACTTCCGCGAGCGTTACGACCTGAGTATCGAGGTCGACATCCATGAAGGCCGGTACGGCGCCGATGGACAGAACAGAAGTGGTCGTATACATGCCGGCATTAGCAACCGTGGCAACAACGTCACCTTTTTCAACACCCAGGGCCTTGAGGGCCAATTCGATTGCATCGGTACCATTGGCAACGGTTATGCAGTGGCTGGCGCCCAGATACTCGGCAAACGATGCTTCAAAACGTTTGACCTCTGGCCCCAGGACTACCCACCCGCTGGAAACCACGCGCTGAATGGATGCATCGATCTGATCCCGGTATTTCGCAATTTTTGCGCTGAGATTATTGATTTGCTGCATCGATATGCTCCCTTCGAGTCGTAGCCTGCTAAATTTAGTGTGTATTTTGAACGACTTACTGACAACACGCACGCTGCGAGGCGTCTCAGGCTCTATTTGGAGAGCGATCAGTCAAAATTGGGGGGGATTCTATCTCTCCCGGGTGTTTGCTCCAACCTGTGTGATGGAAAATCGCGTTGAGACCAGGGCTTCGAGTTTCTCATCAGCCGGCTAACCAGTGCTGTGTAAGGGGCAGGGCAGGGCGCTCCGCATAAATTCAGCGCTCAAAATGACGCCTGTACGTGATAGATTGTTCCATTGCTATCTATTTTTTGAATCGGTTTGAAATGTCCAAAAAAATACTTGTGACCGGTGCGACGGGGTTTCTGGGAGGCGCTCTGGTAAAGCGTTTCTGTACTTTACCGGAAACAACGGTCGTCGCCCCCCTCAGAAATCCGAATAGTAAGTTACCCGATTTAGTAGAAAAGACTTATATATCAAACATTGATGAAACCACCGACTGGACTCAGTCCCTCAGTGGTGTGCACGTGGTTGTGCATTCGGCTGCCCGAGTGCACGTCATGCACGAAGATCCGACGCAATCGCTGGCAAAGTTTCGTGTGATTAATGTCGAGGGCACACTTAATCTTGCGCGCCAGGCCATACAAGCTGGTGTTAAAAGATTTATCTTTGTTAGCTCGATTAAGGTCAATGGGGAAAGTACTGCGCTGGGACATGCGTTCTCGGCAGATGATATCCCGCAGCCTTCGGACTCGTACGGCATTTCCAAGTACGAAGCGGAACAACAACTCATGCAACTCGCCGATACGGGAGCAATTGACGTTGTCATCATCCGCCCGGTCCTTATATACGGTGCTGGTGTAGGTGCGAATTTTCAGCAAATGATGCGTTGGCTGGTGAAGGGCATTCCGCTACCGTTCGGCGCGGTGACTAATCATCGAAGCCTTGTCTCACTGGAAAATGTCGTTGATTTGGTCAATACGTGTGTCGATCATCCCCGGGCTGTGAATCAGGTCTTTCTGGTCAGCGATAATGAGGATGTTTCAACGACCCAGCTTATGCGGCGCCTTGTCACCTATTTAGGTGTGAAGACCTGGCTCGTACCCATCCCTGCCGGGATGCTGGTGTTTCTGGCCGGCTTGTTGGGACGACGCGCGACAGCGCAACGGCTTTTCGGCTCATTGCAGGTCGATATCAAGAAAAATCAAGCGCTACTGGGCTGGCGTCCACCTGCAAGTCTGGATGATGGATTGAAATCGACGGCGCAGTATTTTCTGGAGTCTCGCAAGTGATTGGTAATGCGTGGTTTATTCCAGTGGCTGTCGGTATTTCCTTTCTGCTGACGGCAGCGTTACGTCAGTACGCAATTTCTCGAAGTTTGATGGACGTTCCGAATGCACGCAGTTCCCATGTGGTCGCGACACCACGAGGCGGCGGCGTAGCCATTGTCGTGGCTTTTATCGTTTCGTTGGGTTTTCTGTACGCCGCGGGACTGATTTCTCCATCGGCGTTTTACGCGATTGCAGGGGCAGGGGTTTCGATAGCATTGATTGGCTTTATGGACGACCACGGACATATCGCCGCACGCTGGCGTTTGCTGGGCCATTTTGCGGCGGCGGCCTGGCTTCTGGGCTGGATAGGTGGTTTACCTCCCATTGAGCTATTCGGCACCGATGTCAATTTGGGTTGGGCCGGTCATGTGCTGGCCGCTGTTTATCTGGTGTGGTTGCTCAATCTCTACAACTTCATGGACGGAATCGATGGCATTGCCAGCGTAGAAGCCATTTGTGCTTGCTTGGGCGCCTGTCTGCTTTATTGGTTGGCAGGTCTCGACACGCTGATTTGGGGACCGTTGTTGCTCGCTGTTTCCGTTTCAGGTTTTCTTTACTGGAATTTCCCACCCGCGAAGATTTTCATGGGCGACGCCGGCAGCGGGTTCCTCGGCATTGCCCTGGGCGGGCTTTCTCTCCAGGCGGCGTGGGTGAGTGCACCGATGCTATGGGCCTGGCTGATTTTGCTGGGGGTGTTCATCGTTGATGCAACATTCACGCTGTTTCGCCGTTTGTTTAGAGGGGACAAAGTCTATGAAGCGCATCGCAGCCATGCCTACCAATTCGCCTCGCGTCGTTTCGGCAAGCATTTACCGGTAACTATCGCTGTTGGCGTGATCAATCTGTTCTGGCTGTTGCCGGTAGCCGTGTGCGTGACACGTTTTGGTCTAGACGGGGCCTTGGGAGTCATTTTGGCTTATGCGCCACTGATCGCACTGGCAATAAAGTTTCGCGCCGGAGAGCTGGAAGATCCGCCGCTAAAGAACTAAGCAGCAACTACTCTGTCATTTAGGTTTAAAGTGATCGCGGCGCGACTTTGAGGTTTCACCACGGTGAAGGGTCTGCTGAGAGGAGGCGACTGAGGTGTTTGAAGGGTTTATGGATAAAATCAGAGCATATTTGGTGGGGCTCCCTCGGCGTCGGAAAAGGTTGATACAGGTCGCCACTGACATCCTGCTGGTCTGGATGGCCCTGTGGTTGGCGTTCATTGTGCGCCTGGGCCTGGACGATATGTACAACCCCTTGAAGGTCCATTTTTGGCTCTTCGTTTGTGCCCCGGTTATCGCTATTCCCTTGTTTGTGCGTTTTGGCATGTACCGTGCCGTCATGCGCTATTTCGGCAATGATGCCCTTATCGCGATTATCAAAGCCGTTAGCCTTTCGTCGCTTATTTTGGCTGTCGCTGTCTATTGGTACAGTAATCACGAAGCGGTAGTGCCACGCTCCATTGTTTTCAACTATTGGTGGCTCAGCCTCGTCATTATTGGCGGGCTGCGACTATGCATGCGTCAATATTTCATGGGCGACTGGTTCAACACCGCCCAGCATGTACCATTTACCAATCGTGAGGACGGCCTTATCAAGGTTGCTGTGTATGGTGCCGGTGTGGCGGGAAATCAGCTTGTCGCGGCACTTCGCATGGGCCGAGCCATGCGTCCCGTGGCATTTATTGATGATGATCCAAGCATCGCGGATCGTTCGATCGCAGGCCTCCAAGTCTACAAACCCAAACACATCCAACAGATGATCGACGAAACCGGCGCCCAGGAAATCCTTCTCGCTCTGCCGTCATCGACCCGCGCACGTCGTAGGGAAATTCTCACTATTCTGGAACGTTTCCCCCTTCACATCCGAAGCGTACCCAACTTCACCGATCTGGCCAGCGGCCGGGTAAAGGTCGAAGACATCCAGGAAGTGGATATCGCCGACCTCCTGGGACGCGACTCGGTGCCCGCGCAGCCGGACTTGCTCGAACGCTGTATCAAAGGCAAGACAGTCATGGTCACGGGTGCAGGCGGATCGATCGGCGCGGAGCTGTGCCGGCAGATTTTCTCGCTTGGCCCGACGACGCTGTTGCTGTTTGAACACAGCGAATTCAATCTATACAGCATTCTCTCGGAACTGGAGCAGCGCGCTTATCGCGGGTCTATACAGGTCAGATTGTTGCCAATTCTCGGTTCCATTCGCCACCAGGACAAACTTCTGGATGTGATGAAAACCTGGGGCGTCGACACCGTCTACCACGCTGCCGCGTATAAACACGTCCCAATGGTCGAGCACAACATTGCCGAAGGCGTGCTTAACAACGTCATTGGCACGCTCAATACCGCTCAGGCTGCGTTGCAATCCGGCGTGTCCAACTTTGTGTTGATCTCCACCGACAAGGCTGTTCGCCCCACGAATGTCATGGGCAGCACCAAGCGGTTGGCCGAGTTGACCCTACAAGCCCTCAGTCGAGAAATCGCCCCAGTGCTGTTCGGCGACAAGGCCAATGTATCCCGGGTCAACAAGACCCGGTTCACCATGGTGCGCTTTGGCAATGTGCTGGGGTCTTCCGGTTCAGTGATCCCGCTGTTTCACCGCCAGATCAAATCCGGTGGCCCGTTGACGGTCACCCACCCGAAAATCACTCGTTATTTCATGACCATCCCCGAAGCCGCGCAACTGGTGATCCAGGCGGGTTCCATGGGGCAGGGCGGTGATGTGTTCGTTCTGGACATGGGCGAACCGGTGAAGATTGTCGAGCTGGCAGAGAAGATGATTCACCTGTCGGGTTTGAGCGTTCGTTCGGATAAGAATTTGCAAGGCGACATCTCCATCGAATTCACCGGTCTGCGTCCCGGCGAGAAGCTTTACGAGGAGTTGCTGATTGGCGACAACGTGGGCGCGACGCAACATCCAATGATCATGAGCGCCAACGAAGATCATTTGCCCTGGGATGTACTCAAGGGCCGTTTGACGGAGTTGCTGATTGCTGTCGATCATGACGATTACAGTCGGGTCCGTCAGCTCTTGCGCGAAACCGTCAGCGGTTACAGCCCCGATGGCGAGATCGTCGACTGGATCTACCAACAACGACGCCTCGACCCCTGATTGTTTCACATCCTGCAACAGACACACTTTTGACAGCTTCACCACATCGCCTAAGTTTGGAGAGCAGCTTCGGAAAAGCTGCTTTCTCAATCGATGTCATGGAGCTTCAATTATGCGTACTGGCTATTTCTACTCTCTGGTTTTTGCCCTGCTCACCAGCGCCTCTATTGCCGCTATTGCCGCGCCTGCGGCAAAACCTGATGCTGGCAGTGCACCTTTGGTTCTGGAAGTTGCACCCAAGGCCCAGCCTGGCAAAGTCGATCTCAATGGAGCTGATGCACCTACCCTTCAGCGTGAGCTATCCGGTATAGGGGAGGCAAAGGCCAAAGCGATTGTTGCTTATCGTGACAGTAATGGACCTTTTTCGTCCGTAGACGAGCTGCTGGAAGTGAAGGGGATAGGCAAGGCGATTCTGGATAAGAACCGCGAGAAGCTGGAAGTGAACTAAGCTTTATATCAACGCCCAAGAGGCCGGTCATTGACCGGCCTTTTTGCATTTTGGCGTAAGGAGCGGTGACGGGCCTTCCATCGGTCTATAAAAAATTACGACTATCATATTGCCTTTGGATTATGCCTATAATAATTTCTCAATCCGCCGAAGCGCTCAGATATTTATCTTCCAAGCGCATCCTCACAGGAGCACGCTCATGAATTCAGTCCAGACCCAAGGAACCGCCCTCGTCACCGGAGCCTCTTCCGGAATCGGCGCCATCTACGCTGAGCGGTTGGCGGCCCGAGGTTTTGATCTGTTGCTGGTCGCTCGCGACGAGGAGCGGTTGCAGGCAGCGGCGAGCAAGTTACGCGTCGAACATGGTGTTCAGGTCGAAGTACTCAAGGCTGACCTGACACAAAAAGACGATGTTCTGAAGATTGAGCAGCGTCTGCGCAGTGATTCGAGTATCAGCCTGCTACTGAACAACGCCGGTGTTGCCGCCGATGGTCTGTTGGCGAATTCCGACATGGAGCAGATGGAAAAACTGATTCAGCTGAACGTCACTACCGTCACACGTCTGGCATCGGCAGCGGCTGCCAGTTTCGCCAAGGCGGGTCGGGGTTCGATCATCAACATCGCCTCGGTGGTGGCGTTGTTTCCTGAGCGATTCAACGCGACTTACAGTGCCAGCAAGGCTTATGTGTTAAGTCTGACGCAGTCGTTGAACGCGGAACTGGACGGTACCGGGGTGAAGGTCCAGGCGGTGTTGCCGGGCGTAACACGCACCGAAATTTGGGAACGCTCCGGTATCGACGCTTCCCAGATTCCCGCAGAAATGGTGATGGAAGCAGGTGAAATGGTCGATGCGGCGCTGTCCGGTCTGGACCAGGGTGAGCTGATCACCATTCCATCGTTGCCGAACGCTTCCGAGTGGGACGACTTTGTAAAAGCGCGCCTGGTCATGGCGCCGAATCTTTCCAGAAGTACGGCCGCCACGCGTTACAAGTGAGGCGCCTTCAATCGGCTTGAGGTAATAGCGGTATGAATGATCGTCGAGTGGTTGTAACGGGCATGGGCCTGGTGTCTCCGTTGGGCAGCGGAGTTGAGGCGGTCTGGAGGCGTCTGTTGGCCGGGCGCTCCGGGTTGCGTAATTTGCCTGACGAAGTGGTCGCCGATCTGCCGGCCAAGGTCGGTGGCGCAGTGCTCAGCGTGGCGGAAGATCCTGAAGCGGGTTTTGACCCGGATCGGGCGACGCCGCCCAAAGAGCAGAAGAAGATGGACCGCTTCATTATGTTTGCCATGGAGGCCGCGCGCCAGGCGCTTGAGCAGGCCGGTTGGCAAGCGCTGGACGCCAAGACCCAGGAACGCACCGCGACGATTATCGGCTCGGGCGTGGGTGGCTTCGGTGCGATCGCCGATGCGGTCCGGACCACGGACACCCGCGGCCCGCGACGTTTGTCGCCATTCACCATTCCTTCGTTTCTGGTCAACCTCGCGGCCGGTCATGTGTCGATCCAGCATGGTTTCAAAGGCCCGTTGGGTGCTCCGGTGACGGCGTGCGCGGCTGGGGTCCAGGCGATCGGCGACGCCGCACGGCTGATTCGTTGCGGTGAGGCGGATATTGCCGTGTGCGGTGGCGCGGAGGCTGCGATCGATCGGGTCAGTCTGGCCGGGTTCGCAGCAGCGCGAGCCTTGTCCAGCGGTTACAACGAAACACCGGAGCGCGCCTCACGGCCGTTCGACAGTGGCCGTGATGGCTTTGTGATGGGCGAGGGGGCGGGTCTTCTGGTGATCGAATCACTGGAGCATGCTCTTGCCCGTGGCGCCCAACCCTTGGCCGAGCTGGTCGGATACGGCACCAGTGCCGATGCCTATCACCTGACTGCCGGCCCCGAAGATGGCAGCGGTGCGCGCCGGGCGATGTCGCTGGCACTGGCCCAGGCGGGCATTTCTGCCGCACAGGTGCAGCATCTCAACGCTCACGCAACTTCGACCCCGGTCGGGGACCTGGGCGAGTTGGCCGCCATCAAGTCATTGTTCGGTACGGACAACAAGATCGCGGTGACGTCGACCAAGTCCGCCACCGGACATTTGCTGGGTGCGGCGGGCGGGATTGAGGCGATCTTCACGCTGTTGGCAATCCGCGATCAGGTGGTGCCACCTACACTCAATTTCGAAAATCCGGATCCGGCGGCGCAAGGTGTAGACATCGTCCACGGTCAGGCGCGGCCGATGGAGATCGAGTACGCACTGTCCAATGGCTTCGGGTTTGGCGGGGTCAATGCCAGTGTGCTGTTCAAGCGCTGGCAGGATTAGTCCTGGGGCTGTTTGAGAAACTCGCGTGTCACGTCGAGGATCCGCTGGGCCAACTCTGGGTTCTCGACACTGCGCGATAGCAGCAACGCCCCGACCAGGGCGGACATAATGAAGATGCTGCGGTCGGCGGCATCTTCGCCTTCAAGCGTGCCTTGCACTTGTTCAAGCCTTGCATTGAGCACCACATCAGAGGTCGGACTGGGCTGCCCACGCAGGCCCAGTTCCGATGACATGGTCGGCAGCGGGCAACCCTCATCCGGTGAAGTCTGGTGCCACTCGGACAAATAGGCGTCGATGAACGCCTCCAGCGGACGATCCTGCGCGAAGAGCTCGGCGCAAATCACATCGACCTGATCACCTGCGGCTTGCAAAGCCTTTTCCACCAGTTCGTCCTTGGACTTGAAATGCGAGTAGAAACCGCCGTGGGTCAAGCCCAATGCTTTCATCAGGGGTTGCAAGCCGGTCGCGCCGATACCGTCGCGGCGAAATCGCGCTGAGGCTTCCTTGATGATGCGTTGATGTGTCTGGGCTTTATGGTCCTGCGAGTAACGCATCTGGAATCTCCGCAACAATGCGCCATCTTAACCAATGAAAATGGGATGGTGACTGTACTTCTACTTCTAAAAAGCATGCAGATGCGTCCATTGTCGTCGTGCCGCGCCGAATGAACTGGCACGAATAGTGATTACTTGTCAGTTAACGATTGTTGAACAATCACGAGGCGATGAGCATGAACAGTGAACTGTCCCTGGCCGACCACATCACATTGGAGATACGCGCCGACATCATTGGCGGTCGCCTATTGCCTGGCATGGCGTTGGTGGAAAACGATCTGGTGTCTGCCTACAACGCCTCTCGCAATACCATTCGCGAAGCGTTGCACCGCCTGGGGCAGGATGGTCTGACCCGTTACGTGCGCAACAAGGGCGTGATGGTACGCCGGCTGGGCGTTGATGATGTGCGGGATCTGTTCAAGGTTCGTCGCACCCTGGAGTTGCAGGCCATCAGCGTGAGCCAGCCACTTCGCGATGACCAGTCCGAGCGGATGCTCGAGGCGCTGGAGGCCACCGAGCTGGCCCGGGAGCGCGAGGACTGGCGCGCTGTCGGCACCCACAGCCTGGCGTTTCATCAACACATCGTCGGGTTACTGAGCAGCCCATTGTTCGATGAGTTTTTCACCAACGTTGTTGCGCAACTGCGTCTGGCGTTCTGCACCGCTCCCGATGAATCACGTTTTCAGGCGCCCTGGCTGGCTCGCGACCGGCAGATCCATGACCTGCTGGCCGAGGGCGACAAAACCGCGGCCGAGGACGCCATGAGCCTTTATCTGGACGATTCCGAACACCTTCTGTTGCAGATGCTTGCACCGATTTCCCGTCACTGATCGAGGATTCTTGCCATGTACAAAGACTATCCGGCGGCCTATCAAGTCAGCAAAGGCTCGGCCTTGCAGGTGGACAAAGCCTTCTACGAACGGATCCGCGACGCGAAGGAGGGTCGGACGCTGATCGAGCAGTTCGAAGTGCCGATCCGCACCGGTCGGGCCTGGAACGTGCCGGCCGGGCACGTGTTCCGCGTGACCACGCCGGTCGGCCCGCAGGTCGGCGACTTCAACGTCTGGAATGCCAACGACCCTCGCGAGCGGCTGTGGGCGGCGCGGACGCGGCAGCTGCAGGGCGCGCATGTCAGCACCCACGATCGGCTCTGGTCGAACTTGCCTTTCTTACGGCCGCTGGTGACCATCACCGACGATAGCCTGGCCGGTTACGGCATCGACGAACATGGCGGTCGTTTGCACGATTTGCTCGGCACTCGCTGCGATCCCTATGTGAACAAAATGCTCACGGGTGAGGACTTCCATCATCACTGCCACTCGAACCTGACGCGCGCCGTGTTGCCCCATGGCCTGACCGAATTTGACGTGCACGACGTGCTGAACATTTTCCAGTGCACGGGCCTGAACCATGACGACATGTACTTCATGAAAGCGTGTCCGGCGCAGAAGGGCGATTACCTGGAGTTCTTTGCCGAGATTGATTTGCTGTGTGCGCTGTCGACCTGTCCGGGTGGTGATCTGTCGCTGGCCATGTGGGGGCCGGATGCGCAGGATCCGCTGAGCGTCTGTCGCCCGCTGGGGGTGGAGATTTATCGGTTGGAGGATTCGTTGCTCAAGGGCTGGAGCCAGCCGGAACGTGCAGCGTATAAAGGGCTGCATGGCTTGCAGATCGCCAAGGCGGATTGGGAAAGGTAGAGACGCAAAACCCTGTCATTCATCAGGAATGACAGGGTTTATTTTTCAGCGGTCCTGCGCATCCTTGGCGTCCGCTTCCGCGTTGCGTTCAGCGACGCGTTTACGTTGCTCTTCGGTGAGGTCGACCTTGTTGGCGGTGTCACGCAGCATCATCAAACCACCAACGATCGAGCCGATTGCAACGACCAGAATCAACCAGGCATACCAGGGCATAGGGCTCTCCTTGAGGGCAGGCCGATTGACGGGTTTCGCCAATCGATCGTGCATACCACTTTGAGCGATTTCGTTTCGCAGTGGTTCCATTCTATGCCTGATCTGTCGGTAACACCTGAGGCCATTTAGAGTCCGGTCAACATCGCATCCGCCGGTGCATCGGCACGCAATTGCGCCGTGAGCATGAAGTACACGAAACCCACCGCCATGAAGCCAAGGAAGATCAACCCGATCAACGTGTTGAACCAGGCCATCGCCACCAGGCACACCACCGCCAGTATCAGCGCAATCAACGGCACCAACGGGTAGCACGGCGCGCGGAAGGTGCGCTCCAGGTTCGGTTCGGTTTTGCGCAACTTGAACAGGCTGAGCATGCTCATGATGTACATCACGATCGCGCCGAACACCGCCATGGTGATCATTGCCGCGGTCAGCGTCATGCCGCCGAGGTTGATCAAACCGTCGCTGTAGATCGCTGCGATACCAATGACACCGCCAGCGATGATGGCCCGGTGCGGGGTCTGGAAACGCGAGAGTTTGGCCAGGGACGCCGGCAAGTAACCGGCGCGGGCGAGGGCGAAAAACTGCCGCGAGTACCCGAGGATGATCCCGTGGAAACTCGCCACCAGGCCGAACAGGCCAATCCATACCAGCATGTGCAACCAGCCCGAGCTTTCGCCGACCACGGTTTTCATGGCTTGTGGCAGCGGGTCGTTGATGTTCGACAGGGTGCGCCAGTCACCGACGCCGCCGGCAAAGAACATCACGCCCATGGCCAGCAATACCAGGGTCAGAATGCCGCTGATGTAGGCCTTGGGGATTGTGCGTTTCGGGTCTTTGGCCTCTTCGGCGGCCATGGCTGCACCTTCGATGGCCAGGAAGAACCAAATGGCGAAAGGAATCGCTGCGAACATCCCGGCAATCGCCGGCGCCCCGAACACATCGGAACCGGCCCAGCCATTGAGCGCGAAGTTACTGAAGCTGAATGCCGGGGCGACCACGCCCATGAACACCAGCAGTTCCGCCACGGCCAATACGCAGACAATCAACTCGAAGGTCGCGGCCAGTTTCACTCCGAGAATGTTCAGACCCATGAACACGATGTAGGCGCCGACCGCTGCGTGTTTCGGGTCGAGGGCGGGGAATTGCACATTCAAGTACGCACCGATTGCCAGTGCAATCGCCGGCGGGGCGAAGACGAATTCGATCAGCGTCGCCAGCCCGGCGATCAATCCGCCTTTCTCGCCAAAGGCGCGGCGGCTGTAGGCAAAGGGGCCGCCGGCATGGGGAATCGCGGTGGTCAGCTCGGTGAAACTGAAAATGAAGCAGGTGTACATCGTGGCGACCATGAAGGAGGTCACCAGAAACCCGAGTGTGCCCGCGACACCCCAGCCGTAACTCCAGCCGAAGTATTCACCGGAAATCACCAGCCCGACCGCGATGCCCCACAAGTGCAACGTGCCCAGCGTGGGTTTGAGTTGTGTGTTCATGCGTTTGCTCCCTGAACGGTTTGGACAGCTTCGGGGGAGGGCGTTTGCAGTGGGCGTGCCAGTGTTGTGATGGCAGTCGTAAAGCGTAAAAAGGCGTCGTATCGGGGATGTTTGCTGCTGGATGCATGCATTTTTGTGCGCCAGTTGAGGGCAGGGTTGTCCGTTCTGCCGCCATCGCGAGCAGGCTCGCTCCCACATTGGACGGCGGTGGCCCAAACAACATCAGACTTCTGCGGGAGCTAGCCTGCTAGCGATGGGGCCCGCCCAGACACCGCTGTAACGCCGGCATAAACCCACTCTTTACGCGTTCTTTATGCCCAGCCAACCCCCTCGGTCTCGTTCCTTTACAGCCTCCCTGCCGACAATGACTCCACACGCGGCAATACGCCGTAACACGGAGAACTTCCATGAGCGTTCTGGACGGGGTGTCACTGCTACTCGCAGTGGGGCTGTTCATTTATCTGTTGGTTGCGCTGTTGCGCGCGGACCGGAACTAGGAGCGGCTATGCACAGTTATGACTATTGGCTGATCCTGGCCTTCTTTGCCTTGGTGCTGATCCCGGCACCGTTCCTTGGGCGGTTCTACTACAAGGTAATGGAAGGTCAGCGCACCTGGCTGACTCCGATCCTGGGGCCTGTGGAGCGTGGCTGTTATCGGGTGGCCGGCGTTGATCCGCAGGCCGAACAGAGCTGGCAGAAGTACACCCTGGCCTTGCTCGCCTTCAACCTCGCGGGCTTTTTGCTGTTGTTCGTGATCCTGTTGTTCCAGGACCACTTGCCTCTGAACCCGCAAAACCTTCCGGGCCAGGAGTGGACGCTGGCGTTCAACACCGCCATCAGTTTCATGACCAACACCAACTGGCAGGCCTACAGCGGTGAAGCATCCCTGAGCTACCTGAGCCAGATGGTCGGCCTCACCGTGCAGAACTTTGTCAGCGCCGCCACCGGCCTCGCCGTGTTGGTTGCCCTGTGTCGCGGGATCGGCCGCAAGTCGAGCAAGACCCTCGGCAACTTCTGGGTCGACATGACCCGCGCCACCCTCTACGGCCTGTTGCCGCTGTGCCTGCTGCTGGCGCTGTACCTGGTCTGGCAGGGCGTGCCGCAAACCTTCGCGCACTACGTGAATGCCGTGACCCTGCAAGGCGTCGATCAGGTGATTCCACTGGGCCCGGCCGCCAGCCAGATTGCGATCAAGCAACTGGGCACCAACGGTGGTGGCTTCTTCGGCGTCAACTCGGCACACCCGTTTGAGAACCCGACGGCGTGGAGCAATCTGTTTGAAGTTGGCTCGATCATTCTCATCCCGGTGGCGCTGGTGTTCACCTTCGGCCACTACGTGAAGGACCTGCGTCAAAGCCGCGCGATCATCGCCTGCATGCTGGCGCTGTTCCTGATCGGCGGCGCGACCTCGCTGTGGGCCGAGTACCAACCCAACCCGACCCTGAACAACGTAGCCGTCGAACAGACCGCGCCGCTGGAAGGCAAGGAAGCGCGGTTCGGCACCACCGCCACAGTGCTGTGGTCGGTGACCACCACCGCGGCGTCCAACGGTTCGGTCAACGGCATGCACGACAGCCTTAACCCGCTGAGTGGCATGGTCGCGCTGGTCAACATGATGGTCGGCGAAGTGATCTTCGGCGGCGTCGGTGCCGGGCTCTACGGCATGTTGTTGAACGTGTTGATCGCCGTGTTCCTCGCCGGCCTGATGATCGGCCGCACCCCGGAATATCTCGGCAAAAAACTGCAAGCCAAGGAAGTCCAGTTACTGGTAGTGACCTTGCTGGTGATGCCGGTCGGCGTGTTGGTGCTCGGTGCGATTGCCGCGAGCCTGCCTGGTCCGGTTGCGGCGGTGAGTAACCCCGGTGCCCACGGTTTCAGTCAGTTGCTCTACGCCTACACCTCGGCCAGTGCCAACAACGGTTCGGCGTTCGGCGGCTTCGGTGCCAACACCGCGTTCCACAACCTGATGCTCGGTCTTGGCATGTTGATCGGTCGCTTCGGTTACATCCTCCCGGTACTGGCGTTGGCCGGCAGCCTGGCAATGAAGAAAACCGCACCGATCGGCCAGAACAGCTTCCCGACCCATGGTCCGCTGTTCGTGACGTTGCTGACCGTGACCATTTTGTTGGTGGGTGGACTGACCTTCTTGCCGACGTTGGCACTGGGTCCGATTGCTGAACACCTGAGCATGGGATTCTGAGGACTAGATGATGAATATGCCCGTAACTAAAACCGCCACCGTCAAGGCGCCGGAACAACCCAAAACTGCGATCTCGGCCCTCTGGCGTCCGGCGCTGGTGCAAGCCTTCGTCAAGCTCGACCCACGGCAATTGCAGCGTGCGCCGGTGATGCTGGTGGTCGAACTGACCGCTGTCCTGACCACCGTGCTGTGCTTCATTCCCGACAGCGCCGTGCCGACCTTCGTCGCTGCACAAATCGCGCTGTGGTTGTGGTTCACCGTGCTCTTCGCCAACTTTGCCGAAGCCCTGGCCGAAGGTCGCGGCAAGGCCCGCGCCGACAGCCTCAAGGCCGGCAGCGAAGGCTTGAGCGCCCGACGCAAAACCAGCAACGGCGTGTTTCAGGTGGTGCCCGCTACCAGCCTGCGTAAAGGCGATGTAGTGCGCGTTGAAGCCGGGGAAATGATCCCTGGCGACGGCGAGGTGATCGAAGGTATCGCTGCCGTCAACGAAGCGGCGATTACCGGTGAATCCGCACCAGTGATTCGCGAATCCGGGGGCGACCGTTCGGCCGTCACCGGCAACACCCGCCTGGTCTCTGACTGGCTGTTGGTGCGCATCACCGCCAACCCGGGCGAGTCGACACTGGACCGCATGATCGCGCTGGTCGAAGGCGCCAAGCGTCAGAAGACCCCGAACGAAGTCGCGCTCGACATCCTGCTGATCGGCCTGACCCTGATCTTCCTGCTGGTGGTCGTCACCCTGCAACCGTTCGCCCACTTCGCCAACGGCAGCCTGCCGCTGGTGTTCCTGGTGGCGTTACTGGTCACGCTGATTCCGACCACCATTGGCGGTTTGTTGTCCGCCATCGGTATCGCCGGCATGGACCGTCTGGTGCGCCTGAACGTGATCGCCAAATCCGGTCGCGCCGTGGAAGCGGCGGGGGACGTCCACGTCCTGCTGCTGGACAAGACCGGCACCATCACCTTCGGTAACCGTCGCTGCACCGCTGTTTATGCAGCGCCCGGCGTGACCGCAAAGGAGTTGGCCGAAGGTGCGTTGTTCGCTTCGCTGGCCGACGACACCGCCGAAGGCAAGTCCATCGTCGAATACCTGCGTGGGATTCATCCGCAACCTGAGCCTTCCGCTGAGGTGTTGACCGCTGTGCCGTTCAGCGCCGAAACCCGCTTGTCCGGTGTCGACTATCAAGGCCGCGTGTACCGCAAAGGCGCGGTGGATTCGCTGCTGGCTTTCGTCGGTCTGAAACGCGCCGATCTGGCCCCGGCCCTGTCCCGGGAAATCGACAAGATTGCGCAGAGCGGCGGCACGCCGTTGCTGGTCTGCGCCGAGGGTAAATTGCTTGGTGCGATCCACCTCAAGGACGTGGTCAAGCCCGGCATCCGCGAGCGTTTCGCCGAGCTGCGCAAACTGGGGATCCGCACGGTCATGGTGACCGGCGACAACCCGCTGACCGCTGCGGCCATTGCCGCCGAAGCGGGCGTCGATGACGTGCTGGCCGAAGCCACGCCAGAGAAAAAACTGGCGCGCATTCGCCACGAACAGAACGACGGTCGCCTGGTTGCCATGTGCGGCGACGGCGCCAACGACGCCCCGGCCCTGGCCCAGGCTGACGTCGGCATGGCGATGAACGACGGTACGCAAGCAGCGCGCGAGGCGGCGAACATGGTCGACCTCGACAGCGACCCGACCAAACTGCTGGACGTGGTGCAAATCGGCAAGGAATTGCTGGTGACCCGCGGTACGTTGACGACGTTCTCCATCGCCAACGACGTGGCCAAGTACTTCGCCATCCTGCCGGCGTTGTTTGCCTCGATCTACCCGCAATTGGGCGTGCTGAACGTCATGCACCTGAGCAGTCCGCAGAGCGCGATTCTGTCGGCGATTGTGTTCAACGCTTTGATCATTGTGGTGCTGATTCCTTTGGCGCTGCGTGGTGTGCGAGTGCAGGCGGCCAGTGCGGCGGCGTTGTTGCGACGCAATCTGCTGATCTATGGGTTAGGCGGGATTCTGGTGCCGTTTGTGGGGATCAAGGCGATCGACATGCTGCTCACGGCGTTGCATCTGGTTTAGTGATTGAGAAGCGCAGGGGAGCTGCTTTTTGTGGCGAGGGAGCTTGCTCCCGCTGGGCTGCGAAGCGGCCCCCTCCCAGCCACCGCATTTGTTCAGACATACCGCATTTGCCGGGTTGACGACTGCTTCGCAGCCGAACGGGAGCAAGCTCCCTCGCCACAGGTGATGTGTTTGCCTTCACAGTGATGAATGTTCACCGAATTCGAGGATTTTGAAATGTCCACAATGATACGTCCGGCCCTGAGCCTGCTCGTGCTGATGACCCTGATCACCGGCGTCGCTTACCCCTTGGTCGTCACCGGCGTCGCCCAGGTCGCGTTCCCGGATCAAGCCAATGGCAGCCTGGTGCGCGACGCCGACGGCAAGGTCCGTGGCTCGTCGCTGATTGCCCAGGATTTCGTCGGTGATGCCTGGTTCCACCCACGGCCGTCCGCCGGCGCGTTTGCCACCGTGTCGAGCAGCGCCAGCAACCTTTCGCCGAGCAACCCGGCGCTCGCGACTCGCGTGATTGACGATGCCAACAAACTGCTGGTGCCGGGACAGGGGCCAGTGCCCTTGGCGATGGTGACCACCTCCGGCAGCGGGCTTGATCCGCACTTGCCACCGGCGGCGATTGCCTATCAACTGGCGCGTGTTGCGGCAGCGCGTAATGTGCCGGTGGCGACCCTCCAGCAATTGATGGATGCGCACATCGAGCAGCCATTGGTGGGCCCTCCGGTAGTTAATGTGTTGGCGTTGAATGCGGCGCTGGAAAACCTGTAGATCGGTGGTGTCGCCAATCGCCAGCAGGCTGGCTCCCACAGGAAGTCGGCATTCCCCTGTGGGAGCTAGCCTGCTAGCGATGGCGACAGAACAATCACCACATCAACATCTGAATAAAGTGAGCTTGAAGCATGAGTGACTCCGGCCGCGCCGACGCGCTGTTAGCAGACCTGCCCCGCGATGGCCGTGGCCGGCTCAAGGTTTTCCTCGGCGCCGCACCCGGTGTCGGCAAGACCTACGCCATGCTGCAAGCAGCCCACACCCAATTGCGCCAGGGCGTGAAAGTCATCGCCGGCGTGGTCGAAACCCACGGCCGCGCCGAAACCGAAGCGTTGCTCGGCGGCTTGCCGCAACAGCCTTTGGTGCGTTCGGAATACCGTGGCGTGATGCTCGAAGAAATGGACCTCGACGGCCTCCTCGCGGCCCAACCGAAACTGGTGCTGGTGGACGAACTGGCCCACAGCAATGCCCCCGGCAGCCGTCATACCAAGCGCTGGCAAGACATCCAGGAACTGCTGGCCGCCGGCATCGACGTATTCACCACGGTCAACGTCCAGCACCTCGAAAGCCTCAACGATCAAGTGCGCGGAATCACCGGCGTCCAGGTTCGCGAAACCCTGCCGGACTGGGTGCTGCAAGAAGCCTACGAACTGCTGCTGATCGACCTGCCGCCACGCGAACTGCTTGAGCGTCTGCGCGACGGCAAGGTCTACGTGCCGGAGCAGGCGCGGGCGGCCATCGATGCTTTCTTCACCCAGACCAACCTCACTGCCCTGCGCGAACTCGCGATGCAAACCGCCGCCGCTCAAGTCGACAATGACCTGGCCCAGGGTTATCGCCAGCTCGGTCAAGCGGCACCTGCCGTACGCGGTCGTTTGCTGGTCGGCGTCGATGGCGATGCTCAGGCCGAGCGTCTGGTGCGTCACGCCAGCCGCGTTGCCCAGCGGCGGCATCTGCCGTGGAGCCTGGTGCACGTGGACAACGGCAGCGTGCGCGACGAGCAATCGCGCCTGCGCCTGCAAAGTGCCCAGCAACTGGCCGAACGTCTTGGCGGCGAAGTGGTTTTACTGCGCGCTGGCGAAGTCGCCAAGACGCTGATCCAGCACGCCGCTGAACGCCGCGCCAGTCTGGTATTGGTCGGTCAGTCCCGCAATCGTCTGCGTCGGCGCTTGTTCGGTGGAGGTCTGGCTTCACGCTTGCTGCGCGATGCGCGTGGGCTGGAAATCAACGTCCTCGACAGCGATCACGAACAGCATCAGCCGCGCCAGCGCTCGGCGCAGTCGCTGGTGTGGTTCGATTACGCGTTAGCCCTGGTGGCAACGGTTTTGGCCAGTGCTTTGGCCTGGGCAGTGGCGAGTGTTTTGCCGCTGCCGAACATTTCGCTGGTGTTCCTCGCCGCGGTGTTGCTGGTGGCGGTGCGCAGCAGCCTCGGCCCGGCGCTGGCCTGTGCGGCGCTATCGTTTCTGACCTATGACTTTTTGTTCATTCCGCCGACTTTCTCTTTAAGCATCCAACGCGAAGAAGACGTGTTGACCTTGCTGTTCTTCCTGCTGATGGCGGCCCTCACCGGTAACCTGGCGGCGCGGCAACGGCGGCAATTGCAGGCGTTGCGCGACACTCAGGAAGAGACCACCGAACTGCTCGACCTGTCGCGCAAACTGACCGCCGCCACTGATCGCCAGGCCGTGATCAGCGCTGCGGCGCAGCACCTCAACGGCTGGAGCGAATTGCAGCTGTGCCTGCTCAATCGCGACGGCCCGGCAGGGTGGAAGGTCGAAACCGGTGGCCCGCTGGAATTTTCCGAAGCCGAGCGCGCTGCCGCCGATTGGGCCTGGCAACACGACCAGCCGGCGGGCGCGGGCACTGGCACGCTGCCGTTCGGGCGCTGGTGGTGGTGGCCGTTGTCGGTGGAGGACGGACCGTTGGCGCTGCTCGGCGTCTGTGCCAAAGAAGGCCAGACCTTGAGCGGCCAGCGTCGGCGTTTATTGACGGCGTTGAGTCAGCCGCTGGCTCAGGCACTGGCGCGTGCGCAGCTGGCTGAAGACCTCGAAGCGGCGCGCCTGCACGGCGAAACCGAGCAGTTGCGCAGTGCCTTGCTGGCATCCGTGTCCCACGATTTACGCACGCCGCTGACCTCCATGCGCGGCAGCATCGACAGCCTGTTGGCCCTCGGTGAAGCCATCCCGCAGGAGGATCGACTTGAACTGCTCGAAGGCACCCGCGATGAAGCCGAGCGTCTCGACCGTTACATTCAAAACCTGCTGGACATGACCCGCCTCGGTCACGGTGCGTTGAAGCTGGCGCGGGACTGGGTGTCGCCGGCCGACATCGTCGGCAGTTCACTCAACCGACTGCGCGCGGTACTGGCGCCGTTGCAGGTCAGCACTGAAGTGCCGCCGGAATTGCCGCTGCTGTATGTGCATGCCGCGCTGATCGAGCAGGCGCTGGTCAACGTGCTGGAGAACGCCGCGCGGTTTTCGCCGCCTCACGGCCGTCTGCAATTACGCGCCGGAGCCGATGACAGCGAGCTGTTCTTCTCGGTCAGCGACGAGGGACCAGGGATTCCTGAGGAAGAGCGGGCGAAGATTTTCGACATGTTTTACACCGCTGCGCGCGGTGATCGGGGCGGGCAGGGCACCGGACTGGGGCTGGCGATTTGTCAGGGCATGGTCGGCGCACATGGCGGTCGGATCAGCGTCGCCGACGGCATCGAAGGGCGCGGCACCTGCATCACGCTGCACTTGCCATTGCAGGCGCAGCCAGACATTGAAAATGAGGGCTGAAAGTGAGCGTTGAAAGTGAAGCCTGATACCCTTTGGACATCTCCATGCCGCGACCGGAAACCATGAGCCAGACCGCGACCATTTTGGTCATCGACGATGAACCGCAGATCCGCAAATTCCTGCGCATCAGCCTCGCTTCCCAGGGCTACAAAGTGCTGGAGGCCGGCACCGGCAACGAAGGCCTGGCCCAGGCTGCGTTGAACAAACCCGACTTGCTGGTGCTCGACCTCGGCCTGCCGGACATGGACGGCCAGCAAGTGTTGCGCGAGTTTCGCGAATGGTCGACGGTGCCGGTGCTGGTGCTCTCGGTACGTGCCAGCGAAGGGCAAAAGGTTGAAGCGCTCGATGGCGGTGCCAACGACTACGTGACCAAGCCGTTCGGTATTCAGGAATTCCTTGCCCGGGTGCGGGCCTTGTTGCGTCAGGCACCCGTTGGCGAGGCGCAGCAAGCGGCGTTGACGTTCGGCCCGTTGACCGTGGACCTGGCCTATCGCCGGGTGTTACTCGATGGCACCGAAGTCGCGTTGACTCGCAAGGAGTATGCGGTGTTGGCGCAACTGGCGCGGCATCCCGGGCGGGTCATCACGCAGCAGCAACTGCTGAAAGATATTTGGGGGCCGACCCATACCGAAGACAGCCATTATTTGCGGATTGTGGTGGGGCATTTGCGGCAGAAACTGGCGGATGATCCGACTCAGCCGCGGTTTATCGTCACCGAAGCGGGGGTTGGGTATCGGTTGTTGAGTGAGGTTAGTCTCTAGTTTTTGTATTGAATGACCCGGCCTCATCGCGAGCAGGCTCGCTCCCACATTGGATCTCCTGTGAACACAAAATGTGTGTCCACCAAAGATCAAATGTGGGAGCGAGCCTGCTCGCGATGGGGCCTTTTTGTTCACTCGAGAACGTCAGGAATCCCGCTCACTCTCATACCGATCCAGCGTATCCCGCGCAATCTCCCGCCCCAGCGCGATCAACTCCGGCGCCTTGTAAAACTCGAAAAACCGGCACACTCGTTTCGGCACGTTGATCAGGATATCCGGCGGATAACCGGCGATCTTGTACTGCGCCAATGACGTCTGCATCACCTCGAAACTCTGGTTGATCAGGTCCAGCAACGACGCCGGTCCCACGTTGTCGATGATGAAAGAACCGGTGGCGGACTTTGGCGCGCCTTCGCGTTCGCGCTCCGGGGCGGCCGCCGGTTGCTGGGCTTCGGGTTCGGCGGATTCGATCCAGGGGTTGATGGCGGCCGCTTCTGCCATCAACGCTTCTTTTTCCAGCAGCAGCAATTGTTCTGCCTGTTTGCGGCGGAACGGCAGTTTCGAACCCAGCGAATTGATCAGGCTGTCGAACCGGCTCTTGAACGCAGGCGGACGCTGAATCACCGGCAGTTGATAGTGACGCTGGTTGGTGGAGTTGAGGTTGACCGCGATGATCAGGTCGCAATGGCTCGACACCACGGGCACGATCGGTAAAGGGTTGAGGATGCCGCCGTCCACCAGCATGCGATTGCCCTGCATCACCGGCGTGAACAGGCTGGGAATCGCTGCCGAGGCACGCATGGCCTGGTGCAGGCAGCCTTCCTGAAACCAGATTTCCTGCTGGTTGGTCAGGTCGGTGGCCACGGCGGTGTAGGGGATGCGCAGGTCTTCGATGTTGATCTCGCCGACGATCTTGCGGATCTGCCCGAACACCTTCTCCCCGCGAATCGCGCCCAGGCGAAAACTGACGTCCACCAGACGCAACACGTCGAGGTAGTCCAGGCTTTCGATCCAGTCGCGATAATCGTCGAGTTTACCCGCGGCGTAGATCCCGCCGACCACGGCGCCCATCGAGCATCCCGCGATGCAGGCGATGTCGTAGCCGCGCCGTTCGATTTCTTCAATGACACCGATATGGGCATAACCCCGGGCTCCACCCGAGCCCAACACCAGCGCGACACGCTTTTTCATGAATCGCCCTCGTCTGACAAGGTTCAACAATGCACCCATCAAGGGGCGCGCTTCAATCGCCAAGGTCGTTCGACGGGCCGAGAGCGTCGTTTTTTCGACACTCCATGGCGGCACATGGGTATTCTCGCGAGCGCTTGAAGTTTGCGCGGTGGGGCCAAGGCACTTTTCACGTGCCAGACCGTCTTACCTGCACGACTGTTTTTCTATTTTTGAGGTGTGATTGATGAAAGCCTGGATCTGTGTGCCTTTGATTGCCCTGGCGCTCGCCGGTTGTGCCGGCAAAACCGCTTATCGTGACAGCTGCGGTAGCAACCTCGATGCCGCGTGGCATGAACTGGATCTGGCCAAGGCCGAGGGTTTTGCCGGCAACGTCAGCTACTCCAAAGCCCTGTCGCTGTTGACGGCGGCCAAGACCCAACAGCAATTCGAAGGCTTCGAAGGCTGCACCAAGAAGGCCGAGAAGGCGCGCTTCTATATTCGTGAGTCACGCGCGGGCCGTTGAGGCATGATGTAGGGATTAGGGGAAATTCGATTCAGGGAGCAAGCAATGTCTGCCTTGGTTGATCGGTTGGTGGCTCAAGTTCTGGGCCTGGAAGTTCGTTTGCTGGCTTGCCAGGCACGCCTGAGTGCGCGCACTGACCCGGAAGCGTTGCACGACCTGCGCACCACGGTTCGCCGTTTGCGCAGTCTGTTGCGACCATTGCGTGGTCTTCCCGGCGTCGAGCAACTGGAAGCGGCGGCGTCCCGGGTGGGAGAGCTGACCACGCCATTGCGTGATCGCGAGGTGCTGGCGGCATACTTGCTCAACCACGATCAACCGGAGGCGGCGCAACGGCGCATGGCGCTGATGGCTGCGGCTTATCCGGCGGTCGCGACCAGCACCGAGGTCACGCAGTTACTGATGATCCTCGACGCCTTTCCGCGTTTCCTCCGCGCTTCCCAGCGTCAGGGCTTGCTCAAGGGCCTGCGCAAACGCATCGAAAAACGCCTCGCCAAACAATGGAAGAAGCTCGATCAGGCGCTGCACGATCCTGCCCACGATCGCCATCGCTTGCGGTTGCTGATCAAGCGCGTGCGCTATGGCATCGAAGCCTATCCCGAACTTGATCGCTTGCCCAAGGCGGCGATGCCGCGATTGAAGTCTGCGCAAGGTGCCTTGGGCGACTGGCACGACTGCTGGCAATGGCTGGTCAGGGCCGAAGAGGAAGCCGATTTGCAGCCTTGCGTCGTGGTCTGGAAAACCACCATGGCTAAGGCCGAAGAACGCGCCGACCGCGTCCTCGACAAACTCAGCAACGCCTGCTTCAAATCCTGAACCCACCCGATCAAATGTAGGAGCGAGCCTGCTCGCGAAAGCGGTGTCTCAGTCGGCATCAAGGCTGGCTGACAGACCGCTTTCGCGAGCAGGCTCGCTCCTACAGGGGGTTTGTGTTGAGCCTGAACCCAGTGCGGCTCATCTGTCAGTGCTTTTGGCCGGAATAAGCGCTGTGCTGTGTCCGTTGGCTGGTTAACATCCCTCCATCCTTTTTCCGCACCGAGGTTTCCATGCGCTTTTCCGATCTGCTCGACGCCGTCCGCAGCCAGCCGCTGGAGTTGTCTATCCCGGCAGAGTGGGCTCAGGGGCGTGCCAGTTTCGGTGGCCTGGTGGCCGCGTTGCAATGCGAAGCCATGCGCGCAAAAGTCCCGGCGGATCGGCCGGTGCGTTCGCTGGCGATCACCTTTGTCGGGCCGGTCGAACCTGAAGTGCCGGTCAGTTTTGAAGTCGATGTGTTGCGCGAAGGCAAAGCCGTCAGCCAGGTGCTGGGCCGGGCAATGCAGAAGGGGCAGGTGGTGACGTTGATCCAAGGCAGCTTCGGTGCCTCGCGGCCTTCCGAAGTCGCGGTCGCGGCCGAGCCTGCGCCTGAAATGAAACATTGGGACGACTGTCAGGAACTGCCGTACATCAAAGGCGTACTCCCGGAATTCATGCGGCATCTGGCGATGCGCTGGAGTGTCGGCGGTCTGCCGTTCACCGGCAATAAATCCCGCGAGATGGGCGGCTGGGTGCGTTTGCGCGGGGATGTGAAGGAAGAGGCGGTCAGCGAGTCGCATATCCTGGCGCTGGTGGACGCCTGGCCACCGGCCCTGTTGCCGCACCTGAACAAACCGGCGATGGGCAGCACGCTGACCTGGACCATCGAATTCGTCCAGCCACTGCTGGAATTGAGCACGCTGGACTGGTGCAAATACCTGGTTGAAATCGAGCACGGCGCCGACGGCTACGGCCATGCGGCCGCGAAGCTGTGGAGCGCGGACGGTCAGTTGATCGCCATGAGCCGGCAGACGGTAACGATTTTCGCCTGATCAGTGACGACGGTGGCGCTCACGCCAGGCGCGCCACCAGCCGCCGCTCAGGAAAAACCGTGGGAAGGTCAGGAACTGCTCGACCAGCAAGCGCGATAGCGCATCTTTGCGATCACTGAACGGCTCGGAGGCTTGCGCCTCCAGGCTATGGCCGTGGCGTTGCAAGCCCAGCGCGGCGATCACGCCAATGACACCGATGGCGAAGTTCGCGAAGTTCAGGCCGAACACCCCGGAAACAATCAACAGAAACGCCACGATGAACAGCGGCACGGCAATCAGGTGCAACACCAGATTGGTCGGGTGCTGGTGATTGCCCGGGTAGGCGCGCCATTGCCAGGCGGGAAGGTTGGGGTGACGTTTGCCCATGATGCTGATCCTCGATCCATGTTGAACACATGGTTGAAGAATAGGCGGGGCGAGGGCGGGCGGCGAATCGAGGTTGGCTATCGAAGTGATAGCGGTCATGGTCAGGATTGATGTTGACCCGGGCTGACGCTATCGCGAGCAGGCTCGCTCCCACAGTGGATTTGTGTTCACGTAAGATCTCTGTGGGAGCCTGCTCGCGAAGAGGCCCTCAAAGCTTGAGCTGCCCTATAGCCTTGTTCAATTCTCCAGCTAGCGCCGCCAGTTCATTGCTGGTGGTCGCCGAATCCACCGTCTGCTGCACGGTGTTTTCGGTCACATCCCGAATACTCACCACCGCCCGATTCATTTCTTCCGCGACCTGACTCTGCTGCTCGGCCGCCACCGCAATCTGCGTATTGCTTTCGCGCATCTGCGCCACTGCGCTGGTGATTTGCGCCAATGCGACGCCAGCCTCCTGGGCCTGTTGGACGCAGTCGTCAGCCTTGAACGAGCTTTCCTGCATGAAATCCACCGCGTCCCGGGTCCCGGCCTGCAGCGCGGACACCATGAGGGTGATCTCGTCGGTGGACGTCTGGACACGCTTGGCCAGGTTGCGCACTTCATCGGCGACCACCGCAAAGCCACGGCCCATTTCGCCAGCACGGGCCGCTTCAATCGCTGCGTTCAGCGCCAGCAGATTGGTCTGCTCGGCAATGCTGTGAATCACGCCGACCACGCCGTTGATTTTCTGACTGTCCTCGGCGAGGCGCTGAATCATCTCGGCCGTCTGCTGCACGCCGCTGGACAACCCGGTAATGGATTTCTGCACCCGACTGACCACTTCCTGCCCGCTGCCGGCCAAGGTGTCGGCGGTTTGCGAGAGGTCGCGGGTGGCGCCGGCGTGCTGGGCGATGTGATAGACGGTGGCGGTCATTTCGTTGATCGCCGTGGCCGCCTGATCGGTTTCGCTTTGCTGGCCGAGCATGCCATGACGCACCTCGTTCATGCTTGAAGCCAGCCGCGCCGCGCCGACATCCAGTTGCCGGGCGGTGCTGGCGACGGTGTTGACCACTCGCTGGTAACCGGCCTGCATCGCATTGAAGGCATTGGCCATCTGCCCGACCTCGTCCTTGCAGGCCAGCGGCACACGGGCTGACAGGTCGCCGGTTTTCTCGACGTGGAGCATCACGTCTTTCAAGGTGTTGAGCTGACTCAGCAGGAATCGGATCAACAGCTGCGAAGCGCCAAGCATCGCCAGCATCAGGATGAACACTGCCACCGCGTAGCTGGCAAAGCGTTCGCCGAACACCTGGCTCAGGCTCGGACCGTAGGCCACCACCGCGACCTGCTGACCGTCAGGGCGAGAAAACACCTCGGCGCCCATCAACGGGTTGTCGCCGAACAGCGGCATGACGTTGATCTCGACCCAGCCATTGGCATCGGCCAGTTCCAGCACCGGCTGCTCGTTGAGCAACGGCGCCTGCCCGCGACTGAACGTCAGCAGATGATCGGCCTTGGGCAGCGGTTGCCCGACCGGCCAGGCGTTGAGCAAACGTGCCTGCGCCTGAGCCGATGCTTGAGAGGCATGGCTGCGGGCCTGTTGCTCGAGTTGCACGGCGTACAACACCAGCATGAGCGTGGTAATGAAGGCGACCGCATTGACCGCCCAGAATTTGTATTTCAGCGAGATGTTGCTAAGCCAGGCACCCATGGAGGTCTTCTCTGATAGCGGAAACAGCATTGGCAAGGTGCCAGCATTGTGCCGCTATGCAGGGATTCTGAACTTGATATGGATCAATGAGCATCACAAATCCCCTGTGGGAGCGAGCTCGCTCGCGATGGCGTCCTGTCAATCACATCAATGTTGTATGTGCCGACGCTATCGCGAGCAAGCTCGCTCCCACATGGGGGAATTTGTTTACCGGGGAATTGAGGGCAGGCTGTAAAACGCGCGTGCGCAGGCAGTGGTGTGAGCGGCCAGGTCCTCTTCGGTCTCACCCCGATGCAACGCCACTTCCCGCAACACTTCCGTCAAATACGCCGGTTCGTTGCGACCGTTCTTCGGCTTGGGTCGCAAGCTGCGCGGCAGCAGATACGGCGCATCGCTCTCCAGCATCAAACGCCCACGCTTGATTTCCTTCACCAGCGGATGCAAGTGCGTGCCCCGGCGCTCGTCGCAGATCCAGCCGGTGATGCCGATGTGCAAATCCAGATCGAGGTAACTGAACAGCGCCTTCTTTTCCCCGGTGAAGCAATGCACCACTGCGGCCGGCAGCTGATCACGGTAATCGCGGAGGATTTCCAGCAGTCGCTGACTGGCATCGCGCTCGTGGAGGAACACCGGCAATTGCAGGTCGACTGCCATTGCCAAGTGCTCTTCGAGGACTTTTTCCTGTTGTGGGCGCGGCGAGAAATCGCGATTGAAATCCAGACCGCATTCACCCACGGCTACCACGTTGGGTTCCTTGAGCAAACTGCGCAGTTGACGGGCGCTGTCGGCGTTCCAGTCGCTGGCCGAATGAGGGTGAATGCCCGCGGTGGCGAACAGCCGCTGAGCCGTTTCGTCCAGCTCCCGGCACAGTTCCAGTGCCTGTTCGCTGCCCTCGACACTGGTGCCGGTCAGGACCAATTGGCAGACCCCCGCGGCATACGCGCGATCGAGTACGGCCTGGTGTTTATCACCAAAACTGGGGTTGGTCAGGTTGACGCCGATATCGATGAGTTGCATGGTGCTACCTCGGACCAAAGGCCGGAAAGCATATCAGAGCTGTAGATTTATAAGAAAAGCCAAGAACTACAACGTGTTAAAGCTGTCTCTTGATGCCGCGAGACACGCCGGGGTGGCCAAGGTGCCATCACTGTGCCAGTCTTTCGCACCTTGTCAGCGCTCAAGGCGCTCTGTTTCTGTCGTTCGATTTCATGAAAATTCTTGAGATCGGCCCAGTATTCTTTCCGGAGAGTGGATGACACGTCCCTCGATTTTGCTTCTGCTGTGCTGTTCGTTGCTGCTGCCGATGCCGGCGGTTGCGCGTCTGGCCGGCCCGCTGCAGGCCGTGCCGGCGGCCAAGGTCCGTGACCTGACGGAGATTCGCAGCAGTCGAGTGTTGCGGGTGCTGGTCAACCAGAGCCGCAACAGCTCCGGCGAAGTCCAGGGCCAGGCCATCGGCGTCGAATACCACCGCCTGCGCGCCTTCGAGCAATACCTCAACGGTCACGCCCGTGACGGTCAGGAAATCACCCTCAAGATCATTCCCAAAGCCAAGGATCAACTGCTCGGTGCCTTGCAGCGCGGGGAGGGTGACCTGGTCGCGCCGGGGGAGTTGCTCGATTTGCAACCGGGCTACGCCGTCAGCAGCAGCGAACCGATTGCCAGCAATATCCCGTTGGTGCTGGTGGGGATCAAAGGTGAACGTCGTTACACCCGAGTCGAACAACTCTCGGGTAAAACCCTGGCGCTGCCCACTGGTAGTGCTGCCGGGGACGCGGTCAGTCAGATCAATTCAAAGCTCGCCCTGCACAAACTGGCGCCGGTGAAAATCGAATGGGTCGATCCCAGTCTGGCGGTTGAAGATGTTCTGGAAATGGTGCAGGGCGGGATTTTTCACCTGACTATTGTCGAGCAACCGATTGCCGAACGCTGGGGCAAGATCCTGCCCAAGTTGCGCTTCGACAAGCAGGTGGCGATCAGCGACCCGGGTGAAGAATTCTGGTTCGTGCGCCGTGACGCATCGATGCTGCGCGCAAGCATCGATCGTTTCCTGACGACCTACAAGAAACCGTCGGACCAGGATGCGGCGTTCCTGCGCATCTATCGACGTCTGTATCAAGTGCACTATCCGTTGGCCAAGGCTGATCGGCAGCGTCTGGAAAAACTTCGCCCGGTGCTGCAAAAGCACGCTGAAGCCCAAGGCATGGACTGGCTCAACCTGGCGGCGCTGGCCTTTAAGGAGTCGGCCCTTCAACCCAACGCCCGCAGCGGCAGCGGCCCCACCGGCCTGATGCAGATCACGCCGTCCGCGGCCCAACGGGTGGGGGTCAGCAACATTCAGAACCTCGACGCCAATGTTCAGGCCGGTGCCAAGTACCTGGCGATGATCCGTCGCAAGTTCTTCGCAAGCCCCAAACTCAATGAGCGCGAGCGAATGGCGTTCGTGCTGGCGGCTTACAACATGGGACCGGAACGGGTTCAGGGCATGCGCGCCGAAGCCCGGCGACGTGGCCTGAATCCCAATCAGTGGTTCTTCCAGGTCGAGCGCATTGCCATGGAACAGGTGGGCATGGGCGCCGTCAGCTATGTGAATAGCGTGAACAAGTATTACCTGGCGTTCGATCGTGAGCGGGAGTCGTTGGAGCCTCAGGGACAGAAAGTTGCCTCACGGAAATGATCGGCTAAACTGATTGTTATGTCGCAATTATTGCGCTTTTAACATTGGTTTTATCGATTAATATAGCGGCCAACCAACACACAATCACAATGGATGACACAGCATGAGCTCACTGATCAACAAGGTACTGTTTACCCGCGCTGGCTACGGCTTGACCGTTCTGCGAATCTTCGTCGGCATCATCTTCGCCGCTCACGGCGCGCAGAAACTCTTTGGCATGTTCGGCGGCTACGGCATTGCCGGCACCGCGCAGTATATGGAAAGCCTGGGTCTGGCACCGGGTCACCTGATGGCGATCCTGGCCGGTGGTACCGAGTTCTTCGGCGGTCTGGCACTGATCATCGGTTTGCTTGCACGCCCGGCGGCACTGGGGCTGACCTTTATCTCGCTGGTCGCCATTTTCACCGTGCACATCAGCCACGGTCTGTTCATGGCCAACAACGGTTATGAATTCGCCCTGGCCTTGCTCGGCGGCAGCATCGCGGTACTGATCGAGGGTGCCGGCAAACTGTCGGTAGACCGCGCAATCGCTGACTGACCGCTCTGGCTCAACGAAAAGGCCCGCATTGCGCGGGCCTTTTTTGTTGCGCGTCATTCTTGACACTGTCCGGTCAGCTTCTCTAGGATGCTGCTCATGCGCCGATTTAAACAGCTACTTGCGGGGCGCCAGGTGACTCATCCAGTTGCCGATAGAAGCTTGAAACAGGCTTCGAAATACCGCTAAAGCGCTGGTTCGGTGTTGCCTCTCACCTGCCATGCAGACTTTTGAGGCAGAGACACGACTCGATGAATGCACTAAGCCCCGTTGTACGCCCAGCGCCGATCACGGCACACCTCACCCAGCGCAATCCAAAAATCCTGCTTGGCGGAAAACATCAGCCCACGCTCCTGCGTTATCTCGATGGCTGGCCACGTCGCACTGGCGGGCCCGCAGCGTTCCTGATCCAGTTTGTCGAAGACGGTGAATCGCTGGCGCGCTTTGCCAGCGACAGCTTCGATCTGGCCGTCATTCAATCGCCCAGCGTCGAAGAGGCGCCAGAAGTGATCAGGCAACTGACGCGGGTCGCCCGGCAAGGTTTGATTACGCGCCGCTGAGGCTTTAGAGATACTCGATCGCCACGATGTACACGCACTGCTCACCGGTCGGTGTCTGGACCCTAACCTCGGCGTCCAGCGCCTTGCCGATGAGCGCACGGGCGAGCGGCGAGTCGATGCTGATCAGGCCCAGTTTCAAGTCCAGCTCATCCGGCCCGACGATGCGGTAGCGTGACTCTTTGCCGTCTTCATCTTCGATGGTGACCCAGGCGCCGAAGTAGACCTTGTTCGGGTCGCTGGGCTTCTCGCTGACAACCTTCAGTGCTTCGAGCCGCTTGGTGAGAAAGCGCACGCGACTGTCGATCTCGCGCAGCATCTTTTTGCCGTAGGTGTACTCAGCGTTTTCCGAGCGATCACCTTGTGCAGCCGCCTCGCTGACCGATTGCGTCACCTGAGGCCGACGGACATGCCAGAGCTCATGAAACTCGGCCCGCATCCGCGCTTCACCTTCGGGGGTGATCAGCGCGGTGCCAGCGGTGCGGGGAGGGCGATAACGGCTCATGGCAACTTCTTGTGATGGAAAGGCGTTGAGTCTATCAACCCTCGCGCAACACTGTCAGGGGGCTGGCGTTCAACGCGCGACGGGTACCGAACACACCGGCGCCGCCAATCAGCACCGCGCCAATCAGCGGCAACACCAGCAGCCACGGATGCGGATGCCACGGCAGGTCGAAGGCGTAGCTGTAAAGCACCAGGCTGACCAGTTCCGAACCGAGTGCCGCCAACAACCCGCTAACCGCGCCAAGCAAACCGAACTCTATCCGCCGTGCCTTGACCAGCAACTGCCGTTCGGCCCCCAGCGCTCGCAACAGCGCGCCTTGGCGAATGCGCTCATCGAGGGTTGCCTGCAAGCCTGAGAACAACACGGCCATGCCCGCCGCCAGTACAAACAGCAGCACATACTCCACCGCCAGGGTGACCTGGGCGAGGATGCTGCGCAGCTGCTCCAGCAAGGCTTCGACTTGCAGAATGGTCACCGCCGGGAAGGCCCGGGACAGGTCGACAATCTGCTGATCGTGACCCGCTGCCAGATAGAAACTGGTCAGGTAGGTCGCCGGCAAATCCTTCAACGTGCCGGGCTGGAAGATCATGAAGAAGTTCGGCTGGAAGTTGTCCCAGTTGATCTCCCGCAGGCTGGTGACTTTCGCTTCGCGATTGACCCCGCCAACGGTAAACACCATGTGATCGCCGAGCTTGAGCTTCAGGCTTTCGGCGACCTTGCCTTCCACCGACACGCCAGGAACGTCGTCGGGTGGCTGTTCGCCCCACCAGTTGCCCGCCGTGAGTTTGTTGCCCGTCGGCAGGTCCGCCGCCCAGGTCAGGCTCAGGTCGCGCTGGATGGCTCGATCACCCGCTGAATCCTTGCTGACGATTTCCTGCACCGGCTCGCCGTTGATGCTGATCAGGCGTCCGGGCACTACCGGGTACAGCGGCGCCGATTGGGCTGACAGTTCGATCAGGCGATCAGTGAATGCCTGCTTGTCGGCGGGCAAGATGTTCAGGGCGAAATAGTTTGGCGCGTTTTTCGGCAACTGGTTCTGCCAGGTATCCAGCAACTCGCCGCGCAGCAATGCAATCAACGCCATGGACAACAGGATCAGACCGAAAGCCAGGGCTTGTCCCGCTGCCGCTAAAGGATGACGCAGCAGTTGGCCCAGCCCGAGGCGCCACGGCAATGAGGCGCGTGCCAGCATCCGGCGCAGGCTTTTGAGCAGCAGCAACAGCAGGCCACCGAGGATCACCGCTGCAATCACGCCACCGCCGAGCAGGGCGAAGGTCAACACCAGATCGAGGCTCAGGCGCCACATGATCAGGCCGAGGGCACCCAAGGCGGCGCCATAGACCATCCAGGTGCTGGAAGGAATCGGCAGCATGTCTCGACGCAGAACCCGCAACGGCGGCACTCGACCGAGTGCAACCAGCGGCGGCAGGGCAAAACCGGCCAAGGCCACCAGTCCGGTACCGATCCCGGCGATGGCAGGAAACAGACCGCCCGGTGGCACATCGGTCGGCAACAAATCATGCAGCAATGCGAACAATCCAAGCTGTGCGAGCCAGCCGAGGAGGGCGCCACCGAGGCTGGCGAGCAGGCCGAGTACCGTCAGTTGCAAACTGAACAGCACCATGGTTTCCCGGCGCGACAGACCCAGGCAGCGCAGCAAGGCACTGGCATCGAAGCGGCGGGTAGCGAAGCGCGTCGCCGACAGCGCCACGGCCACGCCGGACAGCAGAACCGCCACCAGACTGGCCATGTTCAAGTAACGCTCGGCCTTGCCCAGCGCGCCGCCGATCTGCCGATTGCCGTCGCGCGCATCCTGTATGCGCTGGTTGGCGGCCAGGCCGGGTTTGATCAATTGGCGATAGGTTTCCAGCGCTTCGGCTTTGCCGCGCCAGAGTTCGCGGTAACTGACCCGGCTGCCCGGTTGCACCACGCCGGTCGCGGCGAGGTCGTTGAGGTTGATCAGCACCCGCGGCGTGAGGCTGTAGAAATTGCCGGCACGGTCCGGTTCGTAGGTCAGGACGCGCGCCAGCTTCAGGGTGCGCAGGCCGACATCGATGCTGTCGCCGATCTTCAAATCGAGCGCGGTCAGCAGTCGCGCTTCGACCCAGGCTTCGCCGGGTTTCGGACCGCCACCGGCTTCTTCCGGGGCGAAGGGCGCCGGGGCGCTTTTCAGTTCGCCACGCAGCGGATAAACGTCGTCGGCCGCCTTGATGCTGGACAGCTGAATGCCGTTGTCAGTGGCAATGACACTGGAGAATTCCACCACTTGAGCGTGTTCGAGTCCCAGTTCCGTGCCGCTTTTGATCTGTTCGGGCCGAGCGGGAGAGCTGCCCTCAAGCAGAAGGTCGGCGCCGAGAAACTCGGTGGCGCGCAGCATCATGGCGCCGTTCAGGCGGGCACCGAAATAACCGATGGCGGTACTCGCCGCCACGGCCACCACCAGGGCGAAGAACAACACGCGCAGCTCACCGGCACGGGCGTCGCGCAGGAGTTGGCGGATGGCAAGACTGAACAGGCGCAACAGCGGCAGGCGTGCCATCAAGGCTCCAGAGGGGCGACCAGCAGGCCGGCTTCAAGGCGGATCAGGCGCCGGCAGCGATGTGCCAGGCGTTCGTCGTGGGTCACCAGCACCAGGGTCGTGCCGCGTTCCTGGTTGAGTTCGAACAACAGGTCACTGATGCGCTCGCCGGTGTGGCTGTCGAGGTTGCCGGTGGGTTCGTCGGCGAACAGCACATCGGGTTCGGCGGCAAACGCTCGGGCAATCGCCACGCGCTGCTGCTCGCCACCGGAAAGCTGGCGCGGTGAATGGGTCAGGCGCTGGCCCAGACCAACCCGCTGGAGCAATTGCGTGGCACGCTCACGGGCGTCTTTGCGGCCGTCGAGTTCCAGCGGCAACATGACGTTTTCCAGCGCGTTGAGGCTGTCCAGCAGTTGAAAGGACTGAAACACAAAACCGACATGTTCGGCGCGAATGCGCGCACGCTGGTCTTCGTCGAGATTGCTCAGGCCCTGGCCGGCGAGGGTGACTTCACCGCTGCTCGGCAGGTCGAGGCCGGCGAGCAGGCCAAGGAGGGTGGATTTGCCGGAACCGGAGGCGCCAACGATGGCCAGGCTGTCGCCCTTGTTCAGTTCCAGGCTGAGTTCGTGCAGGATAGTCAGTTCACCTTCCGCGCTGGGGACCACTTTGCTGAGGTTCTTCGCGGTGAGAATGCTTGCGCCCATGGAGAATCCGATGCGAGTGTGGTTTTTGAGTGCTGGCCTGGCCTTGATGTGCATGGCCCAGAACGCAGCGGCGGGTACAGTCCTGATCGTTGGCGATAGTATCAGCGCCGGTTTCGGCCTGGATACCCGCTTGGGGTGGGTCTCGTTGCTTGAACAACGGCTCAAGCGCGAAGGTTTCGACGATAAAGTGGTGAACGCCTCCATCAGCGGCGACACCAGCGCCGGAGGCCAGGCGCGCCTGCCCGCGCTGCTTGCAGAGCATAAGCCTGAGCTGGTGATCCTCGAGTTGGGTGGCAACGACGGCCTGCGCGGAATGCCCCCGGCTAATTTGCAACAAAACCTTGCGTCGATGATCGACAGCTCCAGGGACAGTGGCGCCAAGGTGCTTTTGCTCGGCATGCAGTTGCCACCCAACTATGGCGTTCGTTACACCGAGGCCTTTGCGAAGGTCTACAGCGCGCTGGCCGACGAGAAAAAAATCCCGCTGGTGCCGTTTTTTCTCGACGGCGTGGGCGGTCATCCTGACCTGATGCAGGCCGACGGATTGCACCCGGCTGCCGGGGCTCAGGACAAGTTGCTGGAAAATGTCTGGCCGACACTGAAACCGCTGCTTTGACGCTTTTCTAGCGGCGGTGTTTCGGCTAAGGTGGCGCCCCCGATTTGGAGCCCCCGATGCCGCGTCCCGCCTGGTCCCTTTTTGCCTACCAACTGATCGAGCCTGACGAGCAGCTGGATCTGTTCGCCTGCCAGGAAGTGCGGGTGCATCTGGTGACCCGTCAGCTGGAGCTGGGCGGCTCGGCCGATCGAACCTTGTGCGGCAGTCTGTTGCCCGCGCAACCGCGCTGGTCGAGTGTCGACCGCCGGGTGTTCCAGGACCAGCGCCTTTGTTCGCTGTGCCGGGCCATCCTGGAATCGCAAAAACGTGGCACCTCGCCGATCTGGCCAGAGTTGCGGTTCGAGCTGTAAAGCGTCAAAGATAGCTTGCTATCGGCCAACTCCCCGAAATTCCGGATGCCGGTGTACAATCGCGTTTTTATACCCTTGTCGATCATGCGAAGGATTTTCCGGATGTTGCCGCGTTTTCCTGCCGTCACCCGCTGCCTGTCTCTTGCCGCCCTTTGTGTGGCGGGCCCCGTAGCCGCATTGGAGCTGCCCCTGCCACCACCCGGTGAAGACATCATCGGTCAGGTGCAAGTGATCAAGGCCAAGTACGAAGACACCTTCGCCGACCTCGGCACCACCTACGATCTGGGCTACACGGAAATGGTCGCGGCCAACCCTGGCGTGGACCCATGGTTGCCGGGCGCTGGTACCGAGATCGTCCTGCCGACGCGCTTCATCCTGCCGCCGGGCCCGCGTGAAGGCATCGTCATCAACCTGGCTGAATACCGCCTCTACTACTTCCCGAAAGGCCGGAACGTGGTCTACACCTTCCCGCTGGGTATTGGTCGTGAAGGCTGGGGTTCGCCGATTGCCCACACCAGTATCACCGCCAAGACGCCGAACCCGACGTGGACCCCTCCAGCGTCGATCAAGGCCGAGCACGCCGCTGATGGCGATCCGCTGCCGAACGTCGTACCGGCAGGCCCGGATAACCCTCTGGGGCCGTTCAAGTTCACCTTGGGCACACCGGGCTACCTGATCCACGGTTCGAACAAGAAGTTCGGCATCGGCATGCGCACCAGCCACGGCTGCTTCCGTATGTTCAACAACAACGTGCTGGAAATGGCGGGCATGGTGCCGGTCGGTACGTCGGTACGCATTCTCAGCGATCCGTACAAATTCGGCGTCAGTGGTGGCAAGGTCTATCTGGAAGCGCACACACCGCTGGACGACAAGGGCAACCCTTCTGTGGTCGACAAGCACACGGCGGTGATCAACGCGATGCTCAAGCGTGAGGACATCACCAATAACCTGCGCATGAACTGGGATGTGGTCCGCGACGTGGTGGCCGCTGAAGATGGCCTGCCGGTGGAAATCGGAGTGCCGAACTCCTCGGCGCCGATGGTGACGAGTGCACCGATCGACCCGCTGCAGTAACGCTTGAAAAGAACCCGCCGACGCAGGCCGCGTCGGCGGGTTTTTTGTTGCCGACAGGAAACATCAGGCAATAAAAAAGCCGACCCATAAATGGGTCGGCTTGATAACAATCCCGAGGGATTATTACTTGCGGCTAGCTTTGTCCAGCATGCGCAGAGCACGCTCGTTAGCTTCGTCAGCAGTCTGTTGTGCTTTTTGAGCAGCAGCCAGAGCTTCATCAGCTTTACGGTAAGCTTCGTCTGCACGAGCCTGGGAGCGAGCTGCTGCGTCTTCAGTAGCAGTCAGACGTGCTTCGGTTTCTTTCGATACGCTGCTGCAACCGGTAGCCAGAACTGCGGCCAGAGCCAGAGCAGAGAATTTCAGAACGTTGTTCATCGTGTTCCCCTTCAAGGACTTTCTATTAAGTTAGCTGTCTCCTCAGAGTGAGGAAATAGCCGGCGTACATACTACCCATTACTTCTAGTAAGTAAACTGACGTGTAGCAAGAAGCAAAAAAAATTGTAGGCGTTGATTCTTTTTCGAGCAACTTTTAACTGCATTGTTTAAAAAATATCCAGCTGGGAGGCCCGAGCTGAGCGAGCCGGCGAAAAAAAGTTCCGCGCACTCAGCGCTGTTTTTCTCAATCTTGGCTAAAGTCTGTCTATATGGATTCGTCCATACTTTTGTTCGGATTTTGCGCCGTGGCTCTCATAATCTTTAACCATCTTGATGGTGACTTTAAGAGCGCGCGTTCGTCTTAAGTCTCAACATCCGGCAATGTTCAGGCTATCGACCCGCGGATACCTTCGGTCGAGCCGTCCCTGCGTAACCCGGAGCAGCACCCGCCACCTGCGCGCGATGACGAGCGTACCTTGAGCATTTTTGCCAATGGTGCCTACTATTTGATACGTGTCAGGTTGCGCGAGATCGGTGCAGCTCTTCTCGGTGTCCATTCAGGCACGGGGTGGCGTAGATGTTCCTTCGCCGGAAAAACATCGGTAAGGTAGGGGTCAGAATTCAAGACCCGCGAGGAGTAGTGATGAGCGAGGCGTTGTCCATCCACCATGACCAGGCTGGTCATCAGTTCGAGACCAGTGTGGACGGTCATCGTGCCTACCTGACCTATATGGATCTGGGGAAACAGACCCTGGATATCTATCGCACGTTCGTGCCCAACGCATTGCGTGGTCGCGGCATTGCGGCAGCCTTGACCGAGAAGGCGCTGGAGTACGCCGAGGAAATGGGCTACACCGTCATTCCTTCGTGTTCCTACGTGGAGCGCTACATGGAGCGTCACCAGCGGCATGCCGCCAAGCTGAGCCAGTAACCTCAAAATACGGACACAAAAAAACGCCGGGT